>CAWDIJ010000010.1:0-1181289 GCA_963802375.1 uncultured Actinomycetes bacterium | reverse complement strand
GGGCGCCACTCGCGCTCTCTCCGGAGCGCGACGATCCCGAGCTCGGCAACGACCGTGAGCGGAACAACGATTTCCTCTACGGCGACGACCTGCGCGGGTTCAAGTGCCCGGCCGGCTCGCACGCACGCCGCGCCAACCCGCGGGACGCGCTCGACCAGGAAGGAAGCGTCAACGTCCGCCTCCACCGCATGATCCGACGCGGCACGAGCTACGGGCCGATGCTCCCCGAAGGCGTGCTCGAGGACGACGGCGAAGACCGCGGGATCATCTTCGTGTTCGCGGGCGCACACCTGAAGCGCCAGTTCGAGTTCGTCAAGACGCAGTGGCTGAACGACGGCATCTTCATCGGCTCCCCCGCCGAGAAGGACCCGCTCGTCGGAGCGAAGGAAGGATCGAGCAGCTTCACCATTCCGCAGAGGCCGATCCGCCGCCGCCTGCAGGAACTGCCGCCGTTCGTCGTCACCCGCGGCGGCGAGTACTGCTTCGCGCCGGGCCTGCGGGCGCTGCGCTGGTTGGGGGAGCTCACGACGTGACGGAAGGAGAAGACGTGGCAACCACCCGGACAGACCGCTGGAAGGCGCTCGACTTCGGCCCGCCGCAATCCGGCGAGGCCGAGCCCGACGAGTCCGTGCTCGCCGACTACGTCGCCGACGGGCAGGTCGCTCTGATCACCCTGAACCGGCCGCCTGACAACGCGATCACTACCGAGATGGGCGCGCGGCTGACCGAGATCCTCGAGACGATCGCAGTCCGTCCCTCCGTTCGCGTCGCGATCATCACGGGCTCCGGTACGCGCGCGTTCTCGGTCGGCAGTGATCTCCGTCAACGCAAGAACATGAGCAAAGAGGACTGGCTGCGCCAGCGCCAGGACTTCGACCGCACGCTCTACACCCTGCGGCAGCTGCGAAAGCCGATCTTCGCCGCCGTGAACGGGATCGCCTACGGCGGCGGCTCCGAGATCGCGCAGAGCACGGACTTCATCATCGCCTCCGATAACGCCACCTTCGGCCAGCCCGAAGCGATGATCGGCCTCGCCGCCGGCGGCGGCTCACCCGTCTTCCTCCCACGTGTTCTGCCGCCGGGGAAAGCGCTGCAGATGCTGATGACCGGCGACCCGATAACCGCCGAAGAGGCCTACCGCCTGGGGATGGTCAACGAGCTATACCCGCAGGCCGAGCTGATGGACGCCGCGCACCGGATTGCAGCGAAGATCGCGAGCAACTCGCCGACAGCAGTCCAGGCGGTGAAGCGGGCCGTGCGGATGGGCGAGGGGCAACCGCTCGAGCAGGCGATCGCGATCATGATGGAGGCGCACTGGCGCTCCGCCGTGCACCCCGACCGCATCGAGGGCATCGGCGCCTTCAACGACGACCGCGACCCGACCTTCCAGGACCCCGACTACTGACGCGAGGTGACTTGAACATGGCAGTCGCAGACGAGCTCGAACGATCGCGCGCCGCGCTTCGGATGATCAACCCCGCGCCCTACAACGCAGAGGCGCCGCCCGAAGCACTCGCCGACGAGATCACCCCGGTCGAGCTCCACTACGTCCGCAGCAACTTCGCAGTTCCGACCACCCACGACGGCACGCTCGAGATCGGCGGTGCGGTCGACAACCCGACCAAGCTGACACTCGACGACCTGCGCGCCATGCCGGCGGTCGAACGCGCCGTGACGCTCGAATGCGCCGGGAACGGACGGCTCGAGCAGCGGCCGCTGCCGATCGGCGAGCCATGGGGCGACTACGCCGTCTCTACAGCCCGTTGGAAGGGCGCCCTCCTGCACGAGGTGCTCGAGCACGCGCGACCGACGGCCGACGGGGTCGAGGTCCGCTTCGACGGCGCCGACCACGGTCCGTATCACCTGAAGCCGGTGCTTGCAGAGACCGACCAATCTGACCTGCGCTTCGTGCGCTCCCTCACGCTCACCCACGCGACCGATCCCGCGGCAGAGATCCTGATCGCCTACGAGATGAACGGACAGCCGCTGCTCCCCGACCACGGCGCCCCCTTCCGGCTGATCGTTCCTCACTGGTACGCCGTCGCCTCCGTGAAATGGCTTCAGCGGATCGAGGTCCTGACCGAACCGTACGTGGGCGAGTTCCAGACCGGGCACTACATCTACGAGTGGCCGGATCGAGACCACGAACTCGTCACGCTCATGCGTGTCCGCGCCCGCATCACCGACCCCGCCCCCGGCGCGACGATCGCCAGCGGCCAGTACACCGTGCGCGGAAAGGCCTGGTCAGGCAGCGGGCCGGTAACCGACGTCCACGTCAGCTTCACCGGCGAGGGAGCCTGGCACCCGGCGAAGCTCGAGGCCCCGAAGGGTCCGTACCAATGGCAAGACTGGTCGCTCGAGTGGGAGGCGTCCGGCATCGGCCGACACTCCCTTCGCGCGCGAGCAACCGACGCTGCCGGCAACGTGCAACCCGACGTCCCGCCCTGGAACCGGCTCGGCTACGGAAACAACGCAATCGAGGTCTCCTACGTCGACGTGCGCTGACGCCCACACGGCTTGTTCAAGCTGTCGCGGCCTCGACAGCTGACGCGACCGCGACTTCCGCCCGCACCGAAGAGGAGGTTGTGCACTCCGGTGTTCCCTCAGAGTGCCCCCTCACCCCGGCCCGCGACATCCGCTCTGACTGAAAAGCCCCTGCAATCGGGCGAGTCATGACCCCCTCCATACTCATCTTCGGGGACAGCGCCTGACCAGGCAACACAAGGTGGCGATTTGCAGGTACTTCAAGCCCTTTGACGGACGACGTCGCGCGTGTCGTTTCTGATGTGTCCGTTTTGTGTCCGCAGCATGTTGTTCACACAGACAACGGCGTTTGGGGGAGGGACCAGGGGAAACGCGCAACCGCGTAGAGGCAGCGTCCTGCCGGGGAGAAGAGTCCGGCAGGAATGACAGCAACTGTTGAACGCAGTAGCGACCTGCACCGGAGCGCCTCCCTTTGAGACAAGCGCTAGGCTGCTGAACTCGCTGGCCTGCGCCGCCCCTCGACGTTGAGGAGCACATTCCGCGTGGGCGCGATTAGGAGGGGGTCACCATGAAGGGTCGGAACACTCGCACCGAGGGGCTGTTGCCGTCGGATTCTCAGGACTCAGGGAGCGGCTCGATGGCCGCGCTGACCGACTGGGTTCTGAGCCACAAGCGACTCGTCCTCGGTCTCTGGTTGGTGATCTGGGTCGCTGCCGTCGCCGCGGTTGGGCCGGCGGGCAGTTCCTTGTCGCAGCAGTTCAACGTTCCCGGGCGTGAGGGCTTCGAGACGAACAAGGAGCTCGCCGAGATCTACGGCGCCGGCGGCGACGTCGCGCCGATCGTGCCCGTGGTGACGCTCCCGCAGGGGACGACAGTTGATTCGCCCGGCGTCCGCGCGGAGCTTGATGCGGCGCTGGCGAAGGTGGAGGCGGCGCTGCCGGAATCGATCAGTGCCTCCTTTGCCTCGACCGGCGACCGGGCGTTCGTCTCCGACGACGGCCGCACCACCTTCGCGCTCGTCTACATCCCGGCCAAGGGCGGTGTCGACCCCGGGCAGGAGGAGGCCCGCGAGGCGCAAGCCGCGCTGGCGGGCGTCACGGTTGGCGGATCGGCGGTCGAGGTGACGGGGCTCGACGCGCTCCGCGCCTCCGCCGGGGACAACGAGGGCGACGGCGCCGGCGTCGTACTGGGAACGCTATTGGCCGCGCTGGGCGCGCTGCTCGTCCTCGCCTTTGTCTTCCGCTCGTTCATGGCTTTTGTGCCGCTCTTGATGGCGCTGGTCGCGATCCCGACGACGTTCCTTCTGGTCTGGCCGCTCGCGAGCGTGACCGACGTCTCGGTGATCGTCCAGTTCCTGGTGGCCTTGATCGGGCTGGGGATCGCGATCGACTACGCGCTCCTTGTCGTCGTCCGCTGGCGGGAGGAACGGCAGCGGCCGGGCGTCACCGAACGAGCTGGCGGTGCGGAACGCGATGCAGCACGCCGGTACCGCCGTCGTCTTCAGCGGCACCACC
This sequence comes from uncultured Actinomycetes bacterium, assembly GCA_963802375.1. Classification (GTDB taxonomy): domain Bacteria; phylum Actinomycetota; class Thermoleophilia; order Gaiellales; family Gaiellaceae; genus JACDAN01. The sequence goes on along the minus strand of CAWDIJ010000010.1, from coordinate 1,177,291 downwards.
GTGGCGATCTCGTTGCTCGCGCTGCTCGTTCTGCCGGTGCCGTTCATGCGCAGCATCGGCATCGCCGGGCTGATGATCGCGCTGGTCAGCGTCGTTGTGGCGGTCACGTTGCTGCCGGTCCTGCTGGCGACCATCGGGCCACGATTCGACTGGCCTCGGAACCGACGCGACGCGCAGGCGAGTCGTGGCTGGTCGGGCTGGGCGCGTCTGATCGTGCGCTACCGCTGGCCCGCAGCCGTCGCTTCGACCGCAGTGCTGGTGGCGCTGGTGTTCGCGGCCGCGAACATCCAGCTCGGGAACCCCCTCGCTTCCTCGCTTTCGAAGGAGGGGCCTGCTCGCTCAGGCCTCGAGAGCCTGGAGGGCTCCGGCATCGGCACCGGGCCGCTCTCGCCCTTCGACGCGCTCGTTCGCTCGGGTGACCCCGGTGATGTCGCGCAGGCGCTCGCGCAGGTCGATGGTGTGCGCAGCGCCGCAGCACCGGCCGAGTGGCGGCGAGACGGGACGGCGATCGTCGTTGTCTTCCCGACTGCGGATGGGAACTCGCCGGCGGGCCGTGAGACGCTCGATCGCCTGCGCGCCGACGCGGAGGCGCTGCCGGCAGAGGTGACGATCGGTGGTGAGGCGGCGCAGGGTGCCGACTTCCTCGAGGCCGTCTACGGCAATTTCCCGCTGATGGTCGCGCTGATCTCGATCCTCACCTTCATCCTGCTCGCGCGCGCGTTCCGCTCGCTGATCCTGCCGCTCAAGGCCGTCCTCCTGAACCTGCTCTCCGTCGCGGCAGCCTGGGGACTGATCGTGCTCATCTACCAAAAGGGCTTCGGCTCCGAGGCGATCTGGGGAATCGAGGCGACGCAGGCGATCAACGTCGAGTTGCCGGTCGTCATCTTCGCCTTCCTCTTCGGCATCTCGATGGACTACCAGGTCTTCATCATCAGCCGGATGCGGGAGGCATACGACCGCACCGGCTCGACCGAGACCGCCATCGTCGAGGGGATCGGCCGAACCGGCCGGCTCGTCACGAGCGCGGCGCTGATCCTCTTCCTCGCGTTCGTCGCGTTCGCGCTCCAGCCGGGCACGGAGGCGAAGCTCTTCGCCACCGCGCTCGGCCTCGGCATCCTGATCGACGCCACGATCATCCGCGGCATCCTCGCTCCCGCAGCCGTCGCCCTCTTCGGCCGCTGGAACTGGTGGCTCCCCGACTGGGCCGCGCGCATCCTCCGCGTCGAGCCATCGCCTCTCGAGCCCGAGACACCTACCCGACCCGCCCCACAGGTGGGGTAGGCACAGCCGGTCGAGAGGAGTTGCCGATGAAGGTGTGCATCGTTGGAGCCTCCGGGAAGCTGGGGCAGTACATGGTCAAGCACTTACTGGATCGCGGCCACGAGGTGGTTGGCGTCTGCCGCCCTCGCCTGCGCGGACAACTGAAGCTGGTCATTAGCAGGGAGTTTCCTAGCTCGACGCATCGACTGGGTATCAATGCCTTGTCGACAGACGTCGTGAGGCGTCGCAGTGCGTCGCGCGTACCGCAGATGTGTCCGGAATGTGTCCGCGTGTTCAGCGAACAGACAACACTAAAGCGCCGATTTGCAGGCACTTTTATGCAAGCCCTCTGGCGGACTCGAACCGCCGACCCCCTCCTTACCATGGAGGTGAGAGACAGCCGCTACCGGCCCCAGCCGGCTTCGTTCCACGGAATCTGACCTCCCCTGAGAGCCGACTACGCCCGTTGTGGCCGGGTGGTACTGATCACCGGCTGATCACGCCGGGCACAGAGAAACGGCCCCGTCAGGGGCCGCTCCAGTCGCGCTCGTGCCGGTGAGGGGTCTACGTCAGCACGCGGCCCTGGTCGGTACGAACGCGAGCTTGCGGTAGCTGTTTCGCAGCACCCAGCCGTTGTCGGCACAGTGCCGCGCGCTACCGACTCGACGGCCGAAGACTTAGAAGTACGGCAGTCAGCGTGACGAATCTAGCCGCACCACCTGCGTCGGCCAGTGTTCGGGAATGTCACCCCAGCGCGAGCCGACTGGTTATACGTCGTCAGCCGCGTGCGGTCTAAGAGACTTCCATCAGCCGCGCTCGTTAGCCGAAGAGTTGGATGAACGCGCGCTCGTTCCGGAGGGGATCGAGATCACTGTCTTCCATAGCGATCTTGCGAAGGCTGGGCCGCCGCTCGAACGCAACGCGTAGGTGTTCGATCGCCTCCTTGGTCTGACCAGTGAATGCCTCGCAACAAGCAAGATTGTAAAACGGTGTCGCGTAGCCGCTCGCTTCGAGGGTGCTCCGCCCCCGTTCAACCACGCCGACGTAGTCGCCGGCTTCGTAGGCTGTCTCGAACTCGGCCCAGACCTCCCAGCCACCGGCCTCATACGGCTTCCCGACGGTGCTGCCGACCGCGAGCACGACTGTTTGCGGCTCCTCCGCGTAGGCGGTGCGGTTCACCAACGGCGGGACGAACACCAGCGTTCCCTGCGGTGCGTCAACGGTGTTTCCGTCGATCTCGAATCGAGCGTGGCCGCGAAGCACGCTGTAGAGCTCTTCACTGCCCTCGTCCTCCTCGTGTTCGGGCATCAGCCGATCACCCACGTTTGCAGCTGTCCAAGCGTTCGTCCCGAAAGCGGTGATCCCGAAGTGGTGACGCACCGGACGCAGATGCGTGTCCTGCCGGTAGTCGATGTCCTGCAACTCGTCGACACTCGCCACTTGATAAGTCACAGCAGCCTCCCCAGTCGATTTGATCCAGCTGTCGGAAATGGTGCGCAACACGAACATTCGCATGGGCGAGCGTGCTGTCGCCTGACCTGCCAGCTGCTGCTGGGACTCCGGGAAACGCCCCCCGGGGGTACAACCCGCAGGCCCAGTGGATCGAGCTTGCTGCTCACGCCGCGTCCAGCCGCTCATCACATCCGCTCCCAGCCGCTGGGCGTCCAGACGAGCATCACGTCCCTCCAGCCGTCCTGCACCAGCGCCTGCATGACCTGGCCCTCGACCAGCTCGAAGCTCGCCAGCCGGAAGCCCCGGTGCTCGGGGCGGCGCAACCAGTTACGCAGCTTCGGCAGGGCGTACTCGGCTGCCTCGATCAGTCCTTCGCTCCTCAGCCGGTAGCTGACATCCTCCGGCATGCCGGTGAAGTAGGGGTAGTCCTGCTCGTCGCTCACGAGGCACCTCCCGCCTGCGCCATCCGAGATCTGCTCGCTGACTTCTACGTCCGGAAGGTGTACGAGCGGCTTCGTCGCTCGGAAGGTGCCGGTGCTGAACCGGCGACGGGTGGTTCACAGGTCTGACGCTCCGGTCACGGTGCTCGGTACCTGTGTCGATGTTCTGACGCCGAGCGACGTTCGCGTTGGGAAGAGCTAGCTAGCACGTCGCCGGGCTGGATCAAGGAGAGTCGCGCTACCGGCCCGATGAGCGGTCAGGCCGTTGCGCAGGTGGGTCGGCTCATGGGGGAGAAGGCCGAGGACGCCTCTCTCATGATCCGTGGTCGAGAAGTCGCGGGTTCGACCCCCGCCCCCGGCCTCTACTGATCACCAGGCTGATCACGCGGCCCTCCGAGTGACTGTCCACAGGCCCGGATTCCGCCTGGTTGAGCCAAGCCCTCTTCCGGACTCGAACCGGAGACCCCCTCCTTACCATGGAGGTGCTCTACCAACTGAGCTAAGAGGGCGCGAGGATCGATTGTAGCCGCGTCCCTCCGCGGTCTCCTTGCGTCCGATTGCCGTCGGACGCATTGGCGATTGGGCCCGCGGCCGGCCTCGGCCCGGCTGCGATCATCTCCCGGTGAGCGCGGTGCCCGCCGACCTCCCGATCCGCCGCAACACGATCCTGCTCGCGGCGACGATGGCGGTGAACTCGGCGGTGCTGCAGCTCGTCGCCGCCGTCTCCTCCCTGACCTTCGTGCTCGTCACCGGCTTCGAGGCGCTGCTCGGGCTCGGGCCGGCGATCTTCCTGACCGCCTCCGCCCTGACCGCCCTCCCGGCCGGATGGGCGATGGACCGATTCGGCCGGGTGCCGATCATCGCCGTCGGGTTCCTCGGCGGCGCCACCGGCTGCGCGCTGACCGCACTCGGGACTGCGACCGAGCAGGCCGTGCCGGTGATCGTCGGCTTCGCCCTGATCGGATCCTCGGGCGGCGTCTCGCTGCTCACCCGCACCGCGGCCGGCGACATGTACCCGCCCGAGCGCCGCGCGCGCGGCATCGCCTACGTGCTCAGCGGAGCCGTCGTCGGAGCGATCCTCGGGCCCGCCGTCTTCAGCCCGATCTTCTCCGGGAAGGACGAGCTCGAGGCGAGCGTCCTGACGATCCCGTGGCTCGGCGCGGGCGTCCTGTCCCTCGTCGCCCTGGTGCTCGCCCTGAACGTGCGGCCCGACCCGAAGCGCATCGCCGAGCTGATCTCGCCGGCCGAGGACGGGCCGCCGCAACCGGCGGCGCCGCTGGCCGAGATCGTCCGCAGGCCGGGCGTGATCCCGGCGCTCCTCGCAGGGTTCGCCTCGATGGCGGTGATGGTCTCCGTCATGAACCTGACCGGGTACGTCGTCGTCGACCACCGCGAGCACGCGCAGCACCTGATCTTCCCGATCATCGGGGCGCACGTGCTCGGGATGTACGCGCTCGTGCTGGTGATCGGCCCGGTGATCGACCGTGTCGGCCGCACCCGGGCGCTGGCGACGGGCCTGATCGTCATGTCCGCCTCGTGCGCGGGGATCCAGGTGTTCGAGGGTGTCTGGATGACGGGCGTCCTGCTCTTCGGCCTCGGTCTCGGCTGGAACGTCTCGTTCGTCGCGGCGACCGCCCAGCTCGCCGACAGCACGGCACCGGCCGAGCGCGGCAAGCTCCTCGGTGCGAACGACCTCGTCGCCGCTCTCCTCGGCGCCGGCCTCGCGCTGCTCGGCGGCTTCGCGCTCGACTTCCTCGGCGTCACCGCGCTCGCGTTCGGCGCCGCGGCGATCGTGCTGCTGCCGGTCTTCTGGATCTACCGGCTGAGGGAGGCGGGTCCGGGCGCCCCCGAGGTGCCGCCGTTGCCGGTCACGAGCAGAGCCGGGGAGTGACTCGACCGGCAGCGGTCTAGCATCGGTTCAAGAAGCGGCTAGATCACCGAGGCGAAGGAGGAGGCGTGGCACTTTTCACGGTCGAGTTCGAGCTTGGCGCCGAGACGCGCGCCATGATCGAGAGGGTGGCGAACACGGCACTCATGCGCATTGAGCTTGGCCTGTCCGCGGACGCTCGGGAAACCATCGGCGATTTCGTCCCGAAGCCTTCGAAGGTGGGCGAAGCGATCGAGGGCCTGGTCGGCGGAAAGGATGCTAAGGAGGAGCGCTGAACACAGCCCAACGTGGTCGACTCGCGGAGCTAGCTGGGACTGAAGTGCGGATTCGCGTTGGGACTCGACGTTTCGGCTCGGCCGAGGGTCACTGATCCAGCCGCGCTGCTACCACCGTGATTTCGTCGCTGCCGCCAACGACCGTGTCCTCGCTGACGTCGGCCTGCTCGTCCACGATCGCGCGTGTCACACGCGCGCGAGCGCCGACATGGCTGTCATGGAGGAGGACGGCGTCTCGAACCTCGGCCCCTTCCTCGACGACGACGCCGGGGCCGATTACCGAGCGCGCGACGGTTCCGCGGACGTTCGACCCCCCAGCGACGAGGCAGCCGTCGATAGTCGCCGACCCTTCGATCCGCGCGGGCGGCCGCTGCAGGCCCATGGTCAGGATTGGCCATGCGGGATCGTCGAGCGTCAGCGGCGGCTCGGCGGCGAGCAGCTCCATGTGCGCCTCCCAGTAGCTGTCGATCGTCCCGACGTCGCGCCAGTATCCGTCGAGCTCGAACGCCCGCGCCGCGCCCTCGTCGACCAGTCGAGGGAGGAGCTCATGCCCGAAGTCGCGGATGCTGGAGCCGTCTCCCTCCTCGGCGAGCTCGTCGAGAGTTCGCAGCAGACTGCGCGTCTCGTATGCGAAGACCTCCGTCGTGATCACGTCGCTTTCTGGAGCATCGGGCTTGTACTCAAATTCACTGACCCGTCCATCTCCGTCGACGCGAACGACGCCGTACCGCGACGCCTCCTCTTTCGCGACGCTGGTGGTGACCATGGTCACAGAGGCGCCGGAATCGAGGTGGTGGGCGACCACGTCCGAGTAGTCGAGCTTGTAGACATGGTCGGCGGAGAGCACGAGCAGCACGTCCGGATCGTGGTCGGCAATCACCTGGCGGTTGCTGTAGATCGCGTCCGCATTCCCCTCGTACCAGCCGCTCTCCGAGTCACCGAGGTAGGGATGCAGGATCCGCAGCCCGCCGCGTGTGCGGTCGAGATCCCAGGGCCGGCCGTTGGCGAGCTGCTTCGTCAGTTCATGCGGCTCGTACTGCTGGATCACCCAGACGTCGCCGATGCCACTGTGGAGGCAATTCGACAGGGGGAAGTCGATCAGCCGGTAAACGCCGGCAAAGGGGAGGGCCGGCTTCGCGCGTTCGTCCGTCAGGGGGCCAAGGCGACTGCCCTCGCCGCCCGCGAGCACGAGCGCCAGAACCCGCGGTCGGTTCATCTCGAGGCCGCCGGAGAGGCGTGGCCAGGATCGGCGTCAGGAAGCTCATTGCTCATGGCACGTCGTGGGGTACTGGCGTTCCCCAATGCCTACTACATCGAACCCGTACAGCGTCTCGTCGCCATTTCACGCGCAACGACCTCGGACACCCTCTGGCGGCATAGGGTTGGCTGCATGAAGGACCTGTTGCGGACGGCCGCCCGAGGAGTTCTCGGCGCCATGGCCATGACGGGCGTCCGCCGGATCACCGTCGATCTCGGGCTAGTTCAGAAGCCTCCGCCAGAGCAGATCGCCACCGAGGGCGTCCCGGCTCTCCTAGCGCAAGTCGCACCCGAGCACCGCGAAACCGCTACCGAGCTCCTTCACTGGGGGGTCGGCGCAATTGGCGGGGTGGGGTTCGGCATCCTTCCGGCTGGAGTTCGCCGAAGACGCTGGGTGGGCGCGGCTTACGGCCTCGCGATCCTGGGCGTCTTCGAGGTCGTTGTGGCCCCCTGGCTCGGGTTCGGCACGAAGGATCGGGCTATCTCGGAGCGGTTAGCCCTGGCCGGGGATCACGTGCTCTACGGGATCGTCCTGGTCGACGAGAGCGAAGGCAGGCTCAGAGGCTGATCGTCCGAGCAGCAGGCTTTCCACTTCCTGCACGAGCTTGAAACGACTCTCGAGTGGGGGCGGGAGGATTCGAACCTCCGAAGGCTGAGCCAACGGGTTTACAGCCCGTCCCCTTTGGCCACTCGGGAACACCCCCAGGCGAACGGAGATAGTAGCGACGGAACACGTGGACGCCCTCGTCGTCGGAGCCGGGCCGGCCGGCTCGTTGGCCGCGTTCCACCTCGCACGGGGTGGCGCTCGCGTGCTTCTGACGGACAAGGCCCGCTTCCCGCGTGACAAGCCATGCGGCGGCGGGATCACCGTCCGGGCGGAGCGCCAGCTCCCGTTCTCGATCGACCCCGTCGTCGAGGACGACGTCGACGTCTTCGAGCTGCGTCTCGGCTACCGGCGGCACTTCCGGCGCAAGACACGCGAGCCGCTGATCCGGATGACGCAGCGGCGGCGGCTCGACGCGTTCCTGGTCGAGCAGGCCCGCGAGGCGGGGGCGGAGTTCCGCGACGGCTTCAGGCCGGACGACACGATCGACGCCGAGGTCGTGATCGGCGCCGACGGCGCGAACGGGACGACGGGACGCAAGGCAGGCCTCGACGACCACCTTCGCACCGTCGCGCTCGAGGGCAACGCTGCAGTCGACCTCGAACGGTTCGCCGGCCGGGCGTGGATCGAGTTCGGCGTGGTTCCGGGCGGCTACGGCTGGGTCTTCCCCAAGGCCGACCACGTCAACGTCGGCGTGGGAGGGTGGCACTCGGAGGGACCGCAGCTTCGAGCCCACCTCGCCCGGCTGTGCCGCGAGCACGGGATCCCCGAACGGGCAGCTCACCGACGTCCGCGGGCACCGGCTTCCGCTCCGGCGTCCGGGCTCGACGGCCGCCCGTGGACGCCTCGCGCTCGTCGGCGACGCCGCAGGCCTCGTCGACCCGGTCTCGGGCGACGGGATCTACGAGGCGGTGCTGAGCGCGCGGCTGGCGGCGGCGAACGCGCTCGACATCCTGGCCGGCCGCAAAGCCGATTTCACGCCATATGCAGTGGAATTGCGCCGCCGGCTCGCAGTGCAGTCCGCTGCCTCCTGGCGGGCGAAGACGGCACTCGACCGCTTCCCGAGGACGACGTTCACGCTCCTACGGGCGCCACTCGCCTGGCGGGGGATCGAGTCCCTGCTCCGGGCCGACGCGGAAGAGCCGGCGGACGTCGGCGGGCCGGGCGGCGCGGCGCTCCGCGCCGCCGAGCTCCTCGCCCGACTCGCGGGCGATCCCGGCAAGGCGTTCGCGGCGTAACCCCCCGTTTGGGGGTCGCGAGACGCCCGATCGCCGCCGACGGTTTGAGTCGATGCCCCTCTGGACCAGATCCGTGCGCGGCTCGCGAGTTCTCGCGCGCCTGCAAGACGAGCGCGGAATCGCGCTCATCATGGCGATCGGAATCCTCTTCGTGCTCACCGATCTCACTCGGCACGCGTGATCTACATCACCAGCGCGAGCGCGCGCCACGCAGAGCACAGCAACGCCGGGCAGAAGGCGTACGCGCTGGCGGAGGCGGGCGTCAACAACGCGCTCGCGGTCCTCAACACGCAACTATCCGTCCACCACGGTCGTACCCGGGCGACACGCCGCCGGGCAGACCTTCCTGCCCACGCGGGTCGACGACGCTACGACGAGCGGCACGCGCCACCTGGTCGGGGACGCCGCGAGTGTCGTGGGACGCTCCGGCTGGACCTGGGAGTGGGCGATCACGCTCGATCGGCGAGCGTGCGAACCCCACCGGGCCCGGCGCCGGCCCGTCACGCGCACGATCAAGGCCAAGGTCCCGGTCGTGATGCCGTCCGGCAGCCGGCGGAGCACGGGCGCTGAACTGGATCTACTCGGCGACAGCGCGACGGTTCACGTCGAGATCGGTCGCCGTCTACACGCGCGGGACCTTGATCGGGAACGACGTCGATCACGGCGCTCCACGCTGACATCGCCGCGCGTCCACGTCGACGGCGTCTGCCCTCGAGAGCAGCGTCGTCGGTCGGACGCCGGTCGAGCCGTCGCAGCGGCGGCAACCTGACGATGGAGCAGAACGCCGACACCGTCGGCGAGCGACGCGCCGCTGGCGGCCGTGCACATCAACGGCCAGTGCGACGTCGAAGACGGTCGCGCGACGTTTCACGCGTGCACTGGGGCGACAGGCGACGCCGCACGACCAGTCTGGGCGACCGTCCACGACAACGTCGTTCGCCACCTGCATCATCAAGCCGAGCTGACGTGCTGCGCGCCGGACCGCCGTGCACCAGCCCGCCGGATGACCAGCCAGATGGGCTTCTGGTACCAGATCGCGCAGCTCGGCCCCTACATCCCGCTGCGACGGCGGCACGCGCGCCAGCCGATCGTTCGACACCGGCGACAACCCGATCAACAACAGCGCGACGCCCGACACGCCTTCAACCTGACGCCGTCGACGGGCTACACGTGCAAGAACGTCGTCGGCGGCAGACCTGGCGAGCTCTCGTGGAACGCGCCGACGAAGAAGCTGACGGTCAAGGGCACGATCTTCATCGACGGCAGCGCGACGGTCGACAGCGTCGGCGACCGGGAACCCCGTGTTCGAGTACGACGGCCAGGGCACGCTCTTCATGTCTGGCACGTTCGCAGTCAAGAACGCGAAGCTCTGCGCCGTCGTGCACGGGCAACGACTGCAACACTGCGACCGCGACGCGCTGGGACCCGAACAACGCAGCGCTCATCGTCGTCGCCGACGGTGACGGCGGAGACGGCCGGTCAGTCGCAGGGCAACGCGATCCGGCAACGCAGCATCCAGCTCAAGGGCGCCGAGCTTCCAGGGCGCGCTGATCGCGAACAAGAACATCGAGGTCGAGACGACCTCGACGTGCAGGGCCCGATGATCAGCGTCTACGACTGGGTCGACAGCGGCCAGACCCGGCGACCCTACCTTCCCGGCAGTCCACTTCGCGCCGTCGGGCGGCGGCGGCATCACGGCAACCTCTGCCGCCGGCGCAGCTCCTGTCGAGCCGCAGCGAGATTCGCGGGCGGCTGACGATGCACGAACTGCCCCTAAACCTCGACGGCGCGTCCTGCCGATGTGACCGGCATGGACTTGAACACTCTGCTCCGGACCGGAGTCGAAAGGGGCGCGAGCGACGTCCACCTGAAGGTCGGGCAGCCGCCGGTGATCCGCCACGACGGATCGCTGACGCCGCTCGACGGCTGGGCGCCGCTCGACGCCGCGCAGCTCGAGCTCGTGCTCAACGAGGTCGGCGCTGCGGCTCCGGCGCGACTCGCGGCGTTCCACGAGACCGGCGAGCTCGACACCGCCTACCAGCAGCCCGGCCTGCCGCGCTTCCGCGTCAACGCTTTCCGCCAGCGCGGTGACATCTCCTTCGCGTTTCGCGCGATCCCGACCGAGGTTCCGACCTTCGACCAGCTTCGCCTTCCGCAAGGCGTGCGGAACCTCGCCGAGGAGCACCGCGGCCTGATCCTCGTCACCGGCGCCACCGGCGTCGGCAAGACGACGACGCTCGCCTCGATGCTCGGCCACATCAACCGGACCCGGCGGCAGCACATCGTCACGATCGAGGATCCGATCGAGATCCTCCACTCCGACGAGAGCTGCATCGTCAACCAGCGCGAGGTCGGGCTCGACACCGACTCGTTCAACCAGGCGCTGCGACGCGTGCTGCGGCAGGACCCCGACATCATCCTGATCGGCGAGCTCCGCGACGCCGAGACGGCGGAGACGGCGCTTCAGGCGTCCGAGTCCGGCCATCTCGTGCTGTCGACGATGCACACGCTCGACGCGGCCGAGACGGTCGCGCGCATGGTCGAGTTCTTCCCGGCGGCGAAGCAGGCGCAGGTTCGGTCGATCCTCGCCGGCGTGCTGCGCGGCGTGATCAGCCAGCGTCTCGTCCCTCGCACCGACGGCGGCCGCGTGGCGGCAGTCGAGGTGATGGTCGCGAACAGGCGTATCGCCGACCTCATCCGCGAGGACAAGGCCGATCTGATCACCGACGCGATCGCCGAGGGCGAGTTCTTCCACATGCAGACCCTGACGGCCGCGCTGATCGAGCTCGTGCTCACCGGCGCCGTCGATCGCGACGTCGCAGCCGCTGCTGCGCCGAACCACCACGACTTCGTGATCGCGCTCGAGCGTGCCCTGAAGGAGCAGGCCGCGCAGGAAGCCGGCGAGACGGAAGACTCCGTCTACGCCGAACCGCCGCCGTCCCTGCGCCTGCGCGTGATGCGCCTCCGCCGGTACGCCGCGGCGGCCGGCCGTCGACTCGCCGCCGAGCGGCGGCTACTCGCTCACCGAGATGATGGTCGTGCTCGTCGATCCTCGGCATCGTCGTCGGCGCGCTGACGCAGCTCTTCGTCTCGGCCTCGACCGCGCAGGTGGACATGACGAGGCGCTTCGAGGCGCAGCAGGAGATGCGGCTCGCTCTCGACAAGCTGCGGCGCGAGATTCACTGCGCAAACGACGTGACGCTCCGACGGCAGCTCCGCCGACCTATTCGATCGGCATCGGTCACGCTCGGGTCGTACTGCCCGACGAACGACCGGCAGCGTCGCCGCGACGTCACCTGGTGCACGAAGGACGAGCACCGTGGGCACGACCGCTCTGCGATGCGACCGCCGTACTCGCTCTGGCGCTACAGCGGCAGCACCTGCGCGGGAACGGGCCGCGAAGCGAGGCCGACTACCTGACGACCGACAAGGTCTTCACCGCCTATTCGCCGCCGGCAGCCGGCAAGCGGCAGCCTCGGAACGCTGAGCGTCGACCTCCCGGTCGACGTGAACCCGAGCGACGCGAAGCAGCGGTACGTCCTCAAGGACGACATCGTGCTTCGGAACACACCGCGCCGTAAACCCGGGCCGGTGGCGCTCAAGCCGCCGGCGCTGACCGCCGATAGGAGATAGCGATGAGTGCCGCCCTCGCAGCGATCGCGTTCGTTCCCGGCCTCGCGCTCGGAAGCTTCCTCAACGTCGTGGCCGCGCGCGTGCCGCTGCGGCGCTCGGTCGTGCACCCCGGATCGGCGTGCATGTCGTGCGCCACGCCGCTCGCGTGGTACGACAACCTCCCGGTTCTCTCGTACCTCCTCCTCCGCGGCCGCTGCCGCAGCTGCAGCGCGCCGATCCCCTGGAAGTACCCGCTCGTCGAGCTCGGCACCGCACTCCTCGTCGGCGCCTGCGTGCTCGCCTTCGGGCTGTCGGCGTATGCAGCCGTGGCCGCGTTCTTCTGCGCCACGCTGGTCGCCGTCTCCGTGACCGATCTCGAGCGCCGGATCATCCCGAACCGGATCGTGCTGCCGGCTGCCGCGATCGTCCTGCTCGCCCAGACGGCGCTCGAGCCGTCCCCGGAGTGGGTGCTCGGCGCACTCGGCGCATCGCTGTTCCTCTTCATTGCGGCCCTCGCCTACCCGGCCGGAATGGGCATGGGCGACGTCAAGCTTGCGCTGCTCCTCGGCGCCATGCTCGGACGGACCGTGCCGGTGGCGATGATGATCGCGATGCTCGCGGCGCTCGTCCCTGCGATCGTCCTGCTGGCCCGGCACGGAAGCGCGGCCCGCAAGATGGGCATTCCGTTCGGTCCCTTCCTCGCCCTCGGCGGCGTCGTCACGCTCTTCGCCGGCGAGTGGATCCTCGACGCCTACCTGAGCTTGCTGTGACGTGGAGGCTTCGACGGTGAACAACGACAGCCCCGAGCTCCGCCTCGTCGAAGGCGAGGCCCGGGAAGAGCCCGCTCAGCCGGAAAGCCGTGAGGCGAGCGAGCTCATCGCCGAGCTCGTCGGCGAGACAGGCCTCCTGGAGCCGGACCAGCTCGAGAACGTTCGAACGCGGGCGGCCGGGGGCTCGTTCTCCCAGGCGCTCCGCGACGAGGGGCTCGCCACCGCCCTAGGCGTCGCGCGCACGCTCGCCGAGCAGTACCACCTGCCGCTGGTCGACCTCGCGGAGGCCGGCATCGACGCGGACGCCAGCAAGCTCATCGCGCTGTCGGTGCTGGAGCGCGTCGGCGCGATCCCGTTCGCCTTCGAGGACGGCACGCTGAAGGTCGCGATCACCGATCCGCAGAACGTGCAGGGCCTCGACCAGCTCCGGCTCGCGACGCGCCACTCGGTCGAGTTCTTCGTTGCCGCGAGCACCGACGTCCTGACCGAGGTCAAGCGCCTGGCGCGCGCCTCCGAGGCGCTGAACGCGTCCCTCGTCGAGGACGCGGTCGCCGAGGCCGCCTTCGAGGAGGGGGAGGGGGACGACCTCGAGGCCGACGACGGCATCTCCGAGGCCCCGCTCGTCCGGCTCGTCAACTCGATCATCTTCCAGGCCGCCGAGGAGGGCGCCAGCGACGTCCACTTCGAGCCTCAGGAGGACGCGCTCGTCGTCCGCTTCCGCATCGACGGCGTCCTTCGCGTCGTGCAGCGGATCCCCATCCGCCTGACCGCCGGCGTCACGACCCGCCTCAAGGTTCTCGCGAAGCTCGACATCGCCGAGAGGCGGAACCCTCAGGACGGCCGCATCACGCTCAACGCCGCCGCCGCCGGCCGCATGCTCGACATCCGCGTCGCCACGCTGCCGACGGTCGAAGGCGAGTCAGTGACGATGCGCCTCCTCGACAAGTCGCGTAGCGCGCCGACCCTCAGTGAGCTCGGGCTCTCCGACGAGATGCGCGATCAGCTCGCGGGCATCGTCTCCAGGCCTACGGGGGCCCTGCTCGTCACCGGGCCGACCGGCTCGGGGAAGTCGACGACGCTCTACGGGGCGCTCGCCGCGATCAGCCGGCCCGAGATCAACATCATCACGGTCGAGGACCCGGTCGAGTACCGGCTCGCCGGCATCAACCAGGTCCAGATCAACGTTCGCGCGGGATTGACGTTCGCGAGGGCGCTGCGCTCGATCCTGCGCTCGGATCCCGACGTCGTGATGGTCGGCGAGATCCGCGACGGCGAGACCGCGAAGATCTCGATCGAGGCGGCGCTCACAGGCCACCTCGTGCTCTCGACGCTGCACACCAACGACGCGCCGGGCGCGATCACCCGCCTCAACGAGATGGGCGTCGAGCCCTTCATCACCGGCGCGGCGGTTTCGGCCGTGCTCGCGCAGCGGCTGGCCCGGAAGCTCTGCTCGCACTGCGCGGAGCCGTACACGCCCTCTCAGCAGGAGCTGCTCCGCTTGCGTGTGGACGACGACTTCGCCGCCAGACTGGAGCACGGGGTGTTCTACCGCCCACGCGGATGCGCACGCTGCTCCGAGACCGGCTACCGCGGCCGCATCGGCGTCTTCCAGCTCCTGGAGATGAGCGAGCGCCTCGAGCAGCCTCGCCTCCGAGCGTGCGTCGCGCGAGGAGATCGAGCGCGCGGCACACGCCGAGGGGATGCGCTCGCTCTGGGACGACGGCGTCGCGAAGGTCGCGGCCGGCCTGACGTCGGTCGAAGAGCTCGCCCGCGTCTGCGTCTGACGCTCTGCGCGTGAGTGACAGTCTGTTACTAAGGCCCGGCGGCCGCATCCTTAGCGGAGCCCCGTGACTAGTAACATGGTGTTACTTGGCGCCGGATCTCGCTAGAGCGGGCGGTCGGGAAGGCAGCGGTAGCTGTTCGCAGCGCATCTTCTGCCGGATCGGCCTGACTCGTCGAGGACGCGGACGTAGATCAGCGCCCAGCGGCCACCGTCGCCGTTCACTGGCTCGAGCCTGGCGTTCGTCGCAGGCGAACGCGCAGTCCGTCGAGGACGATCCAGAGGACCGCGATGGCGATCAGCGAGTACGACGCCGTTGTCGACATCTCCGCGACTGGCTCGAGGAGCGCGGCTATGCGATCCAGCCGACGCAGGCGCACAAGCGGTGTGCGACGCGTTGCACTCCGACCGGCTCAGGCCGCGCTCGTGACGGCGGAGCTTGCTCTGAAGACCCTGCCGGCGCTGCAAACGAGATAGGCCGGCAGCTCAGTGCGGGCTACGCGCGCTGGATCTCGCAGCCGAGGAACGCGAAGGAGCTCGCGGCCTCGGCGAGAAAGGCGCTCGCCTCGTCCACGCGGGCGAACGTGTACTGCCGAAGGCGGACGGCGTTGTCGCCGCGCTCTTCGCTCAGCTCTGCCACGACCGTGTAGGTGCCGTCGCTCGCAAGCATCCGTAGAACCGCGACGAGGGTTCCGTCCCGCAGCACGTGGTGCGTCTCGGGAGCGCCGGTCGGCGCAGAGGAGAGAGCGGGTTCCATGCGCGGACTATCGGCCTGCGACGGCGCGTGAAATACCCCCAAAAGGGGGTGAGGAGGGGCCGCGCCGCGAGCGATACCTGTCAGGTGTCTGCCATTCAACCAAGGAGAAACCACATGACACGCATTCGTGAGCGGCTTGCTCGCGAGGAGGGGTTCACTCTCATCGAGCTCCTCGTCGTCATCGTCATCATCGGGATCCTGCTCGCGATTGCAGTCCCGTCGTACCTCGGCTTCAAGGATCGCGCCGACAGACTCGGCCGCGCAGGCCGAACGTCCGCGCCGCCGTTCCGTCGGCCGAGGCGTACTTCGCCGACCACGGCAACGTACGCCGACGATGGCCACGTGACGCTGCCGCCGACCCTGAAGGCCGATCGTACGACAGCGGCCTCAAGACTCGACACGCTGGCTGGCAACCACGGCGTCACGGCTCGACGTCGACGGCGCCGCCGGCACTAGCCTACTGCCTCGCAGCGCAGCCGGTCAGCGGATCGCGACGTCACGGTCTCCGACGTTCGACGGTCCCGGCGGCGACGCGTCGTCTGCCGCGGCCGACCTGCTGCGTAAGCGGCTCGAGCTCACTAACCGCATCGACAGAGGGGCGCGGGCAACCGCGCCCCTCTCATCGTCTGAGATGACAAAGATCCCTCACACTCTCAACACCGCCGATCCAGAGTCGCGGCGCTGCGCGCGTGCTCGCCGTGGTGCTCGTCGGCCTCGTCGTCGCGCTCGGCACCTGGGGAGCGGAAACAGTCTTCGCGCGGAGCGCGGACAACTGGCCGGCCAACGGCATCGAGCTCGCGCAGCTCGTCGGGCTCTCGTTCCTCCTCGGCCTGGGCCTCCTGACCGTCGCTCGTCGTCCTCGGCCGCCTCGTCGGCTACCGGCGACGGGTCGAGCGCGCACGTGAAGCCGAGCTCGCGCGGCTCGCGGAGGCGGCGCTCACCGACAGCCTCACCGGCCTCGGGAACCATCGCTCCTTTCACGAAGATTTGCGGCGCGAGATCGCGCGCCGCACACGCTCCGGCTCCTGCTTCAGCCTCGTCATGCTCGACCTCAACGGGCTCAAGCAGCTCAACGACAGCGCTCGGCCACCAGGCCGGCGACGAGCGGATCCGCGCCGTCGCCGACTGCCTCCGAGCGACGATGCGCGCGACCGACGCCGCCTACCGCACCGGCGGCGACGAGTTCATCGTCCTGCTTCCGAACGAGCGGGCGTGGGGCGCGCTGGAGTTCGCGCGGCGCCTCCAGGAGGAAGCGCGGCGCCATCCCGCCGAGCCGGCCGTCACCTGCGGGATCGCCGAGTCGGTCGCATTCGAGACTGCCGACACGCTGCTTCGTCGCGCCGACCTCGCGCTGTACGACGCAAAGCGGTCGGGCCGCCAGATCGTCCTCTACGCCGACGGGCTGGCGCCGAAGCCGGACATCGCGCCCCGACGAAGGGGCGACGCGCCGGGAGCACAGGCTGCTCGCCACGGCGCTCGCGCGGGCCGTCGACGCGAAGGACGTGGGAACACGCAACCACTGCGAGACCGTCTCCGAGCTCTGCGTCCTGATCGGGCAGTCGCTCGGGCTCGACGCCGACCGGATCGAGCGGCTCCGGCTTGCCGGCCTGCTGCACGACGTCGGCAAGATCGGCGTCTCCGACGGGATCCTCCGGAAGCCCGGGCGGCTGAGCGCCGACGAGGTCGCTGAGATGAGCGGCCACGTGCGAATCGGTCATGCGATCGTGGCGTCGGCCGAGCTCGAGGAGGAAGCACGTTGGGTGCGCCATCACCACGAGCACTTCGACGGGAGCGGCTATCCCGACGGCCTTCGCGGCGAGGAGATCCCGCCCGAGTCCCGCATCATCTTCGTCGCCGACGCCTTCGAGGCGATGACGGCCGACCGCCCGTACCGCCGCGCGAGACCCGTGCACGAGGCGCTCGCGGAGCTCGAGCGCATGGCGGGCACGCAGTTCGATCCGGTCTGCGTCGACGCGCTGCGCTTCGCGCTCGGCACTGACGAAACTCACCCTCAAGTCCACGCCGCCTGACGCCGAAGAAGGGCTCAGTGACTTCTACGACTCACATCCATTCCGTCGACGAGCTGCTGACCCAGACGGTCGAGCGCGAAGCGTCCGACCTTCACATCTCCGCCGGCTCGCCGCCCGTCATCCGCGTGAACGGCCACCTCCAGCGCCTTCCGAATACCCCGACGATGGAGCCGGACGAGATCCGCACGCTGATCTACCGAATCCTTTCCACCGAGCAGCAGAAGCAGCTCGAGACGAAGCGCCAGTTCGACTTCTCGTACTCGATTCCCGGCCTCGCGCGCTTCCGCGTGAACGCGTACTTCCAGCGGGCGAGCGTCGGCGCGGCCTTCAGGCAGATCCCGGCGCGGATCAAGTCGCTCGAGGAGCTCGGGATGCCCGAGCGCCTCTACGAGCTGGCCGACAAGCCGCGCGGGCTCGTGCTCGTGACCGGCCCGACCGGCTCGGGTAAGTCGACGACGCTCGCGTCGCTGATCGACCGGATCAACACGCACGCGCTCCGACCACATCCTCACGATCGAGGACCCGATCGAGTTCCTTCACCACCACCGCAGCTGCATCGTCAACCAGCGCGAGATCGGCGAGGACGCGACGTCCTTCTCCGAGGGCCTCCGTGCTGCGCTCCGCCAGGACCCGGACGTGATCCTCGTCGGCGAGATGCGCGACCTCGAGACGATCGCCACCGCGCTGACGGCCGCCGAGACCGGCCACCTCGTCTTCGCGACGCTGCACACACAGAGCGCGCCGCAGACGATCGACCGCGTGATCGACGCGTTCCCGGCTGCGCAGCAGGGCCAGGTGCGTGTCCAGCTCGCGGCGACGCTGCAAGGCGTCGTGACGCAGAACCTCGTCCCGACCGCGGACGGGGCCGGCCGGACCGCTGCGCTCGAGATCCTGGTGCCCGACGACGCCGTCCGGAACCTGATCCGGCAGGCGAAGATCGAGCAGGTCTACTCGGTCATGCAGACGAGCTCCTCGCGCGGAATGCTGACGATGGAGCAGTCGCTCGCCGATCTCGCGCTGCGACGCGTGATCACGCCCGACGTTGCGTACTCACGCTCAACCCGGCCCGAGCAGCTCGAGCACCTGCTCGAGAGCGGCGGCCTCGTCGACTTTCATGCCCCTGCCCTTCCGACCGACGGCCTTCGCTTGGCCGCCGAAAGGTGAACATGGATCTGAAGAAGGAAATCAAGCTCTCGGATCTCGTACGGAGGCCGGCGCGGGCGAAGAAGCCCGGCACGCGCAGCTTCACGGGATCCGGATCGAAGCAGTCGCGGCCTCGCAAGAGGAAGAGCGAGCTCGTCGGGCTCAAGATCGGCGCGACACAGCTCGCCGCGTCACGAGTCGCCAACAACGGCTCGCCGCACGTTCTCCAGCTTGCGCGGGAGGATCTCCCGGCCGGCATCGTCGTGGCCGGCGAGGTCCGGTCCGTTCCGGCGCTCGCGAACGCGCTGAACGAGTTCTTCACGAAGCACGGCCTGCCGCGCCGCGGCGTCCGCCTCGGCGTCGCGACGAACCGCATCGGCGTCCGCGCCTTCGAGATCGCCGGCGTCGAGGACGACCGGCAGCTCGAGAACGCGGTTCGGTTCCGGGCACACGAGGCCGTTTCGATTCCCCTCGACGAGGCGGTTCTCGACTATCACGTCTTGAGCGAGACCGTCGACGAGGCCGGCAAGGTCAACCGCCGCATTCTCGTCGTCGCCGCGTACCGCGAGTCGATCGACCGCTATACGGCCGCCTGCAAAGAGGCCGGCATCGAGCTGGTCGGGATCGACCTCGAGGCGTTCGCGCTTCTGCGCGCCGTGGCGGCTCCGGCAGACTCTGATGCTGCGGAGGCCGCCGTCGTCGCCGTCACGATCGGCCACGACCGGTCGACGCTCGCCATCTCGGACGGCGTCGTGTGCGATTTCACGCGCGTTCTCGAGTGGGGCGGATCCAGGCTCAACCGCGCAATCGAGCGCGAGCTGAGCGTGTCTGCTTCGGAGGCGGCGGAGCTGAAGCTCGCCGTCTCGTTCGAGACCGACGCCCGGCTCAACGGGGATGAGGAGCGCAACGCACGAGCCCGAGAGGCCGTGCGGCGCGAGCTCCAGACGCTTGCCCGCGAGCTCGTCGCCTCGCTTCAGTTCTACCAGGGCCAGCCTGGCTCGCTCGCGATCGGCGACGTCTTGATCGCCGGCGGGACGAGCCGGATGCCGGGCCTGCCCGAAGAGCTCGAGCGCCTGACGCGCGTCCGCGTTCGTCGGGCCGACCCGCTCGCGCGGGCGAAGGTCGCCGATTCCGTCCAGCCCGGTGAGGATCTGCCCTCGCTCGCCGTTGCGATCGGACTGGGGGTGGAGGACTGATGCAGGCTGTCAACCTTCTTCCCGCAGGCGCGACCCGCAGCAGGCGCTGGGGCGCCGTTGCCGACGGCCAGTCGCCGAAGCGTGTGGTCATCACCGCGGCCGCCGCGGCCGGCGTCGTCGTCGTCGCACTCGCCGGAGCGTTCGTGCACACGAGCGGCGTCGTCTCGGACAGGCAGTCGACGCTCGACGGCCTCTCGCAAGAGGTGGCCGCCGCCGAGGCGACGGCAGCATCTGCTCAGGCGGCTCGCGCAAGCGCACAGGCGCGCCGCGTTGCGGTGACGACCGTCACGTCGCAGCGGGTGACCTGGGAGCAGGTCCTCCGCGACCTCGGGCGCGTGCTGCCGAGGAACGTCTTGCTCGAGAATCTCCAGGCGCAGTCGCCGACTCCGACGGTCGCGACCACCGCCACCGCGACCACCACGATGCCCACGACCGGCTCGGCTCCGACGGCCTTCGTCGTCACCGGCCGCACGAGCTCGCAGAGATCGGTTGCGCGCGTCATCGACCGGCTCTCGGTCCTGCCCTGGCTCTCGGACGTCTCGCTCCAGCAGAGCACGCGCTCCGATACGGGCACGGGCGGCCTGACGGTGCAATTCACGATCGGAGCGAACCTCAGCTCCACTGGAGGTAAGTGATGATCGATCGGCTCTCCAACAGAACCGCCCTGGCGATCGGGGCTGGTCGGGTTGCTCGCCGTCGTTCTCGTCGGCTGGTTCGCCGTCGTCTCGCCACAGCGGTCGAAGGCTTCGGAGCTCGACGCGAAGATCACCGAGTCGCAGACGGCGCTTGCGCTCGCCGAGTCGCTCAACCGGGCAGACGCGCGCCGCGCGAGCTCGGTCGAGGCGCGGGCGCTCGTCAGAGCGATGCCGGCCGAGACCCAGATGTCCGAGATCCTCCGCCAGCTGTCCTCGGCCGCGAAAAGGACGCGCGTTCGCGTGAACAGCGTGACGCCGCAGGCAGCCGCGCCGCTCTCCGGCTACGAGGCCCTGCCGATGACCGTCGTCGTCGAGGGGCGCTACTTCGGGATTGCGAACTTCCTGGGCGCGCTCAGGACGAAGACCCGTGTCTCGGACGACACGGTGCGCGGCAAGGGACGCCTCTACAGCGTCGACCAGGTTCAGTTCGCCGGCAGCCCCGAGGAGCGGATGCTGCAGGCGACGATGACGCTCAATGCGTACCGGTTCAGCGGTGCGGCGGCAGCCGCCGCGACGCCCGCCGGCACCGCCGCGACCACGAGCGGCTCTACCTCCGCAGCTCCTGCCACGGCCCCCTGATGAGCACGATCGGCTACGCCCAGCGCCGCGGCTTGCGCGAAGCGGCCGCGAAGGAGCGTCGTAAGAAGCTCCTCGCGTTCGGCGGCGTCGGCCTGCTCGGCCTCGTGCTCTTCATTCAGGTGCCGAGGACGCTCGACATGATGAGCTCCGACGGGTCCAGCGCTACGAGCTCTTCCGTCGTCGTCACGGCGTCTCCGACCCCGCAGCCCGCGGCTGAGGCGCAGCGGCCGAGGCCGCGCTTCCTGCGCACCGCGAGGGTCGACGATCCATTCGCCGGGAGCAGGGCCGGCGCCGGGGAATCCCGTCCCGGTGCGGTCGGCGCCCCGCCCGGGCTGCGCGATCCGTTCCAGCTTCGCTCAGCGACCCCGGCGACCCCGGCGCCACCGGCAGTTCGCGTCCCGCAACGCATCGTCGTCGGCACGCCGGGCAATCGTGCGCCGAGGATCGGCTACACCGTCGTGCTCGCCTCGATCCCGACGTCCAACAGTCGCGTTCAGGCGGTGCGGTTCGCCCGCACGGCCCGAGCACGCGGCGTCAGCGGCGTCGGCGTCCTCAGGTCGTCTGCTCGTAACCGGCTGCGCGCCGGCTACTGGGTCGTGTACAGCGGCATGTACCGCAACGCCTCCGGCGCTCAGCGCGCCGCAGCGCAAGTCCACGCGCGCGGCTATCGGACCGCCTACCTCCGGCAGCTCGTCCGGTACTAGGAGCGCCTGGCCGTGACCGTCTCGACTCGCGTGCGTGAGGAGTCCGGGTTCGGGCTCGTCGAGCTGTTGATCGCGATGACCGTGATGGTCGTCGGGATCACGGCGCTCGTCGCTGGGATGAGCTCGGGCATGGTCGCCGTCAAGCGCGCCGGGGACGAGTCCACCGCCGCTGCGCTCGCCGACACGCAGATGGAGGCGTACCGGGCGCTCCCGAACTGCGCGATCTACCTCGACGACCGACGACTCGCATCTGCGGGGTCCGCCTACACCGCGACTGCTGCGCTTACAGCGCGACCCGAGAACGCATCGGGCGCCACGCGTCACTGCTCGACCCGTCGGCTGCGTGCGCGATGGCGTACGCACCGGCGACCGTTGACAACGCCCACCAGTCGCTCACCGGCGCCGACGGGCGCTCCTACTGGGTCGACACGTACATCGTCGCGTCGACCGCAGTCAGCCGGCACGCTCGCCAAGAAGGTGACGCTCGTCGTCCGCGACCCGAAGGACACGACCAACACGACGACGCTCGTGCGCGAGACGTCTGAATTCGCGCCCCCGACCGGCTGCACAACTCCTCGACAGCCGACACGGTCGACCGGCTGCTAGCCGACGACCGAGACCGAAAAGAGGAACGAGACATGGCCGCATTCACATATGACGCAATCAATTCGCAGGGCATCGAGCTCAGCGGCGAGATCCACGCCCCTGACCTCACGGCGGCGCGCGAGCAGCTTCAGGCCCGCGGGCTGCTGCCCCAGTCGCTGAGCGAGCGCTCGGCCAGCGGCGAGGGCGGCGCGCGCACGGCGTTCAAGAAGGTCAAGCCGAAGGCGCTTCAGGTCTTCTCGCGCCAGCTCGCGACGATGATCGAGGCGGGCGTCAGCGTCGTCGCTGCGCTCGTGACGCTCGAGGAGCAGACGGAGGACAAGTACCTCCGCGAGGTCATCGCCGAGATCCGCTCTGACGTCGAGGGCGGCATGGTGCTGTCCAAGGCGTTCTCGCGGCACCCGAAGGTCTTCAACCGCCTCTACGTCTCGATGATCGAGGCCGGCGAGTCGTCGGGAACGCTCGACGCGGTGCTCGACCGCGCCGCGACGCAGATCGAGAAGGAGAACAAGCTCAAGCGTCGCGTCAAGGGCGCGATGGTCTACCCGAGCGTCGTCATCGCGTTCGCGACGCTCGTCCTCATCTTCATGCTCATGTTCATCATCCCGGTCTTCGCCGAGATCTTCGACGATCTCGGCGGCGAGCTTCCGAAGCTGACGCAGGTCGTGATGAGCGCGTCGAACGCGGCTCCGCGACTGGTGGTTCGTGATCTTCCCGCTCGTCATCGGCCTGATCTTCGCGTTCCGGCACTGGAAGAAGACCGAGCAGGGTCGCAAGGTCTGGGATCGCTTCAAGCTCAAGATCCCGATGAAGATCGGCGCCGTCGTCCACAAGGTCGCGCTCGCGCGCGTCTCCCGGACGCTGGCGACGCTGATCGCAGCCGGCGTCGACATCATCAAGGCGCTGGAGATCACCGGCGCGACGTCGGGGAACTGGGTTGTCGAGCGGTCACTCGAGAACGTGCGGACGCGCGTTCACGAGGGAGCGCCGATCAGTCAGCCGTTGTCCGAGGACTCCGTGTTCCCGCCGATGGTCGGCCACATGGTCAGGATCGGCGAGGAGACCGGCGAGCTCGACAAGATGCTCGGCAAGATCGCGGACTTCTACGAGGACGAGGTCGACGCCGCCATCCAGGCGCTCACGTCGATCATCGAGCCGATCCTGATGATCTGGGTCGGCGCCATGGTCGGAGTCATCGTGATCTCGATGTACCTCCCGATGTTCAAGATGCTGAGCTGATCAAGTAGTAGAGCTGCGACGACGCCTAGATGAGTGGCAAGGAGGGGCCGCCGAACGGCGGCCCCTCCTTCGTGCTTAAGGTTGGCCGACGGGCTGGAAGTAGTGGTCCGCCATGTAGTCGGCGACGTTCTCGCCGAGTTGCCGGCCTTGCTCGTCGCGCGGTGCGGTAGTGCAGTCCCGTCCACACCCGGGCGTCTTCGATCTCCGCCAGCGGCTCCGAGAACCGGGCGAAGTGGCTTCCGCCGGGGACGACGACGCTCGCCACGTCGAACTCCATCTCGTCGGTGCCGAAGAACGATTGCAGCGCGCCGATGTGCGCGCCGTCCAGGCACATGTGCCCCGAGGGATGCTCCGGGTACGGTGCGCTTCGCAGCGGCGTCCAACCTGCCTGCGCGACCGTCGCCGGGTTACCGTCGTCTCCCGCCCGCGGAATCGCGTTCCACGGCCGCCAGAAGTCGAAGTGGTACTTGTCGTTCCAGCAGTTGATGGCCGCGTCCGCGCCGGCCAGGTTCATCATTGCCAGCAGCCGGGCGCTGTCGGCGAGGTCGACGCCCTGGTCCTCGATCAGGTCGCGCGCCGTCATGCTCCAGAAGGGCCCGCCGGCCCCCGTCCAGAACAGGCCAACGCGCGTCTGTGCCGGCGTCCGGAACGTGCTCGTGATCACGCCGTCGCCGCCGAGCTCTTTCACCTCGTTGAACTCGGTCGCGTAGGCGCTGCTGCCGAGAGCCAGTGGGCCGGCCGAGCGGAACTGCGACGAGCTCTCGATCAGGAACGGCTTCACGCCGCCTACCCACGCGGTCGGATCGAGTGCGATCGTCCCGTTGGGAAGCAGCGGGCTCCAGTGCCCCACCGGAATCTGGCTGAGATCTCCGTTCGGAGCTCCTCGCCACTGAGACGGGCCGTAGCGACCGTCTCCCTGCCGGGCGGCGATCATCGCCTCGGCCGCGGCGTGGCCGGCGGCGATCCCCTGCGCCTTGAACGGCGAGTCGTCGATGTCGTCCAGCGAGTCGTTGTACGCCGACGTCAGCGAGTCCAGGAGGGCCTGACGGTTCGGGAACGCGATCGACTGCGGAACGCCTCGCACGATGCTCGAGAGGACCTCGTAGGCCGCGGTCGCCACCGCAGCGTTCTTGGATGCCCTCGCCGAGAAGCGCCGCTTCAGCAGGTACGGCCGATAGTGCTTGGGCTCCGTCGCATTGACCGCGTCGTAGACGGCTCCTTGTGTCATTCCCAGGTGGAGCTGGGCGGCAGGCGGCGCACCGCCCGCTGGTCCCGGCATCGTTCCAATCGGTGCCCCCAACAGCGTGCTCATCGCGATCTGGTTCCACTTCAGTACCTCTGTCGGCTGCTGTGGCCCGGGCGGCGCCGCGAGCGCCGCGACCGCCAGCGCGCCGGCAGCGGCCAGCGCTACCAGCGCAGCGACCACACGCCTGTGTCTTCCGTTCATGCTGATCCTCCGTCGTTAGGGATGTGTGCGGAGATTTCCTCCGCGGGCAATCGCCTCTAGCCCGACCGCATTTCTCGTCAGAGAGAGCATTGCGCGCCAGGCCCCGGGAATCTATGACTCATATGGAGCAGATGTCTCTACGCGATAGGCTCGGTTCGCCGCCCGGTCCCAGCCGTCCGGTCCCGGGAACGGAGGACGGATGTACGACCTCAGGGCGTCCGCGAGGACGACGCCGACCAGCCGCCGGCGCTGGTCGTGGAGGACCTGCCCGGAGCGGCCACTAGCCCGGCGGCCTGACCTGACGTAGGTTCGAGAGGGGTCGTGGCAAGCGCCGCGGCGTTCGGATCGCCGCCCGGCCCCAACCCCCGCCCAACCGGGATTCAAGCGGGACGGTCGTACTAGCCGATATAGGCGATGTGAGGGGTCTACGCAACATGCGGCTTCCTTCGCCCGCAATGGTGGTGGCGCTCGTCGCGCTGTTCATTGCGCTGGGCGGCACCGGGTACGCCGTCAGCTCAGCAAGCGCTGCGACCGGCTCGGCGACACAGGCACGAAGTCTGCAAGTTGCGGTCGTGGCCTCGGTCTACGACGGCGACACGCTTTCGCTTCGGGACGGCCGACGGGTTCGGCTGCTTCAGATCGACACGCCGGAGCTCGGCTCGGGCGAGTGCTACTCGCGAGCAGCGCGGAGTGCTCTGGTCGGTCTCGCGCCGCCCGGGAGCCGGGTCGTGCTCGAGACCGATCCAGCGCTCGACCGGACCGACCGCTACGGCCGGCTGCTCAGATACGTGAAGCGGAGCGGCGTGAACGTCAACCTCGAGCTCGCCAGGCGAGGTGCGGCGGCGCCGTACTTCTACCGAGGTGACAGGGGCCGCTACGCGGGCTCGCTCATGCGGGCAGCGCAGAGCGCGAAGGCCGCGAAGCGGGGTCTCTGGAAGGCCTGCCCGTCGACGGTGCTGGATCCTTTCCGCGCCGTGGAGACGGGCCGGAGCGGCCCGCCCACGCGGACGCCGGCTCCGAGCGGGAAGTGCGACCCGAACTACTCCGGCGGCTGCGTCCCGCCGCCTCCCCCCGATCTCGATTGCGCCGACATTCGCGCGCTGGGCATCGCCCCGGTTCGGTCGATCGGGTCTGACCCGCACCGCCTCGACGGCGACCACGACGGAATCGGCTGCGAGTAAGCACCGCTAGCACATCCAGCTCAGCAACAGCGTGTTGGTGACACCTCCGCGCAGAGCGTCCGGTCTGAGTTCCAGGCCAAGCGGAGCGGGTTTCGGTTAGCGGCACGCGATGCCTAGGACGGCGCTGAGTGCGTGAAATCCCGGCTCGACCGCCGAGCGTGTGAGCAGGCCCTACGCCGCCTGCGGCACCTCTTTTTCCCCGCGTACGAACACGGCGTAGGCGACCACGATCAGCCCGATCCCCGTAATGAGGAGCGCGATCCCGACGACGATCCCGAACAGCGCGAGCTGCTCGGCCATATACGAGACGTTGAGCGCGGTCGCGAGCGCGGTCTCGTTGATCCAGATGTTCCGCTGGCCGTTCGAGACCGGGTTGCCCTCCTCGTCCTTGGCAGCCGCGGCCTCGTCATTCGTACCGGCCGCGTCGCCGGGGTCGGCGGCGGACTGGAAGCGGCCCATCTCCGCGTAGGTCAGGCCACCAGTCGCCTCGAGCGCGTGAACGCGCATGTACTCCGAAAAGCAGCGCGCCTCCTCGCCTGTGTCGATCTCCTCGTCGACGACGTTGCAGTCAGGGAGTTCGACGTCCTCGAGCCCGGCTTCCTCGACGCCGGCGGCGATCGCCTCCGGGGACATGTCCTCACCGCCGACGATCTTCTCCTGGCTGAGCTCGTCGTCGGACGAGCTGGTACGAGGTGGCGCCCAAATAGAGCGCGGCCGCGCCGAACAGGATCAGCACGGCGCCTGCGACAAAGCCTCCGATCGCCCAAAACCTTCTCCCTCTCATCAGTGCACCTCCCGGTCGTCGTGACGATCGCTTCCCGCCAAGCCAGGCGCGCCGCAGAGCGGGCCCGGGGGCGCCGCAGCCTAAACGGTGAGCCGCTTGCTCGCGCCAACGGCGGGGTTCGGGGCGCAGCCGGCCCTTCGGAGCCACGATCAGGCGCGGCTCGTCTCCGACGCCGGTCCGGTCTGGACGACCGTGTCGCACTTCTGGCACAGATTGCCGTCGTTGACAGCTCGCGGGGTCCGACACCGGTCCGGTCTAGGTCAGAATTCCTCGATGGCCTCCTACACCGTGAACGAGGCTGCAGTGGCCAAAGCTCGGAGCCTCATCCGCGGCCGCCAGTACGTCCTCGATAGCGACTGGGGCGACGTCCAGCCCAAGGCCAAGGACGAGAACGCATTCCTCGCCTCACACCCCTGGGACGAGTACGCCGAATGGCATCTCGGCCTCACCGAAGGCGCTTCGGACGAGACGAAGGCGCGCTACGCATTCGTCTACGGCGACTTCCGGCGCCTGCACCGCACGGGCCTGATCGCCTGCCACTACCGCGCAGCCGAGTGGCGGCACAAGGAGATCGAGCTCGCAGCGCACGAGCTCCTACAGCTCCTCGACAAGGCGGCGGCGTAACCGAGAGGTCGGCCTGTGGTCGCTATTTGGCGTGGCTCATGGCCCACTCGAGGGCGTAATCGGCGATCTCTTCCCAGCCGTCCTGGGCGGGGAGGAGGTGCGCCTTTCCCTCGTACTCCTTGATCTCGGTGACCGCGCTCGACTTGTAGTGCTTCGCATTCGAGCGCTGCACGCTCGGCGGCATGAGGTGGTCCTCGCTGCCCGAGATGAAGAGAAGCGGCGCCCGCTCCGCGTTCTTGTAGTCGACCCACGCGTCCTGGCGCCCCGGCTTGAAGTTGGCAGTGACGATGCCGAACAGGATCGATCCTGAGGCGGGGATCGCATACCGCTTGTAGAGCGCCTGCGAATCCTCCTCGCTAAAGGTGTTGGTGAAGGTGTAGTGCCACTGTTCGTGTGTGAAGCCGACGGCGCGCTTGCGGTTGCCCGGGTTCTTGTACACCGGAAGCAGTGACTTGATCTGCGACAGAGGCGCGGTGCGCACGCCCTCGGTGGGGGCGGAATTCATCGCCACCCCGGCCGCCCCGTAGCCGCGGTCGAGGAGGATCTGCACGAACGTCCCACCGGCCGAGTGGCCGATCAGGATCGGAGGTGACTCGAGCTCGCCGACCACCTTTGACAGGTGCTCGACGATTGCGGGGACCGTCACGTTCTCGATCGGCGAGGGATCCGCGTTCAGCGCCTCGACCTCGACCTCGAAGCCGGGGTACGCAGGTGCGATGACCTTGTAGCCGGCGTGCTCGTAGTGCGCGATCCACTCCTCCCAGCTGCGCGGAGTAACCCAGAAGCCGTGGATCAGGACGATCGTGTCCGGTTTGGACGGTGTGCTCATGTGGCGCCTCCCGAGACGTAGGACTGGTGTCAGGCGACTGTAGGGGCTCCCTGACAGCCGGCGACGAAGAACGTCACGCCGGCTTCCCCCGAACACGTCCAATGCGGCTCGTTCCCGAAGCTCGGTCAACGGTCATGGGGACGGCGGGCGCCGAATAGGATCGCCGCGATGAAGGTCAGAGCCGCCGTGCTGGAGGAGTTCGGGCAGCCGCTCGTCGTCCAGGAGCTCGAGCTCGCGGAGCCGAAGGCCGGCGAGGCGCTCGTCCGGCTCGAGGCCTGCGGCGTCTGCCATACCGATCTCTACTCCGCCTCGGGCGCCGACCCGACCGGATACACGGCGTGCGTGCTCGGCCACGAGGGAGCCGGCGTGGTGGAGAAGGTCGGGCCCGACGTGAGGCTCGTCGCGCCGGGCGACCACGTCGTGTCGCTCTTCGCGCCCGAGTGCGGCGAGTGCCTGCACTGCCTCGACCCGCGCACGAACCGCTGCATCGCGATCCGCGACCAGCAGGGGGTCGGCTTCCTGCCGGACGGCACGACGCGCTTCTCGCGAAACGGCGGGGACATCCGGCACTTCATGGGGACCTCCACCTTCGCCGAGTACACGGTCGTCCCGGAGATCGCGCTCGCGAAGGTGAATCCCGAGGCGCCGCTCGCCGCCTGCGCGCCGTTCGCATGCGGGCTCTCGACGGGAATCGGCGCCGCGCTCTACACGGCGCGCGTGACGCCCGGCTCGACGTGCGTCGTCTTCGGCTGCGGGCTCGTCGGGCTCGGAGCCGTGATCGGGTGCCGGCTCGCGGGCGCAGACCGGATCGTCGCCGTCGACCTGTCCGAGGGACGGCTCGAGGAAGCGCGCCGTCACGGAGCCACCGACACGCGCTTGGCGGGCGACGACACGGTGGACTGGATCCGCGCCGAGACGAGTGGCTACGGCGCCGACTTCACCTTCGAGGCGACGGGGAACGTCCGGGTGATGCAGCAGGCAGTCGAGGCGGCGCGGGAGGCCTGGGGCCTGGCGACGATGATCGGTGTCGCCGGCAAGGGGGAGACGCTCGACGTCGTCCCGAGGCTCCTGATCACGGGGCGGCGCGTCGCCGGCTCGTCGTTCGGAGGCGTCAAGGGCCGTTCACAGGTGCCTGAGCTCGTCGATCGCTGGCTCGCGGGCGAGTTCGACGCCGAGGCGCTGGTCACGAACCGGATCCCGCTGGACGAGGTCAACGAGGCCTTCGACGCGATGGAGCGTCAGGAAGGCATCCGCACCGTGATCACGTCGTTCGCCTGACTTAAGCCACGATCAACACGTCGCGGCGTACGCTGACCCTCGTGACCTTGCGATCGGCGCTCGCCGTTTTGGTGCTGCTCGTAGGGCTCGTGGCGCCCTCGGCGGGGGCGGTGACGGGCGAAATGCGCACGCTCTACGTGCTCGCCACCTGGGGCCCCGTGCCCTTCTCCAATGACGACTTGCTGCGCGTCGGCACCGAGACCGACGCCTTTTTCCGCGCCTCTTCAGGTGGGCGATTCTCCATGCCGCCCGCGGTGGCCGGTCCGGTGCAGCTGCCGCGGGGGGTCTTCGCGAACTGTGACGCGACCTCGCTTCGGGTCGCGATGCCGGCGTCCATGTTCATGCCGTACGAGCGGATCGCCTTCGTGACCCCGATCGTCGAGGGGTGTCCGTTCACCGGTAAGGCGAACCCGACGGAGGTCCTGCTGAACGGCCACCTGTTCAGGGCGCTCGCGGCGCATGAGCTCGGCCACACGATCTCGTTGGGGCATGCGAGCCGTTGGACGTGCAATCCGCGCTGCTCGATCGACGAGTACGGGAACTCGTTCAGCGTCATGGGGAGCGGAGACGGCGACTTCAACGCGTGGGAGAAGTCCGCGCTCGGGTGGCTCGGAAGCATCGTCCGCCCACGGCGGAACGCGACGCACGAGCTCGGGCCCGTGGAGGCCCCGACGATCCTGCCTCAGGCACTGGTCGTCAGGACGGCGGCGAGCGAGTTCTGGTTCGAGTCTCGCGGGCTGGCGACGACCTCGTTCACCGGGGACTCCGTGCAACCGGCGGGCGTCGCCGTGGTCGGCGGGCCGGCACCGGGCGGGGAGCTCTCGCAGTATCCGCGCGAGAACCTGCTCCTGCCCAACCCGGCTGGCGGAGCGCGCTTCGCGTACGCGTCTGGCGAGGCATTCGTGCGTCCCGGGATCTTCCGGGTGACCGTCGAGCGGCACGCGCTCCAGAGCGCGGCGCTCCGGTTCGAGTGGCTCGACCGTGTCGCGCCGGCTCGCCCTCGCTTCCGCGTGCGGACGACCCGGGGCCGCGTCCGGCTGTCGTGGGACGCTGCGCGCGAGCGCGGCAGCGGCATCGACAGCTACACGGCGGTCATCGACGGCCGGGCGGTGCGGACGTTCCGCTCCGACATTCCGCTCACCACCTGGACGGCAGCCTTCCGGGTCGCACGAGGCTCCCATCGAGTCGGCGTCTACGCGACAGACCGAGCCGGGAACCGCGGACGACTGGCGTCCGCACGCATCCGCATCCGCTAGCCGCCCTCAGGGCCGGATGTTCTGGTTGAGCCGGAACACGT
Source organism: uncultured Actinomycetes bacterium (assembly GCA_963802375.1). Taxonomy (GTDB): domain Bacteria; phylum Actinomycetota; class Thermoleophilia; order Gaiellales; family Gaiellaceae; genus JACDAN01. Next base: position 1,146,329 of record CAWDIJ010000010.1, on the reverse strand, counting down.
TGTCCGGATCCCACTCGCGCTTCAGCGCGACCAGCCGCCCGGCCTTGACTTCGCCGTAGATCGACGCCAGGCGCTCGTCGCTCTCGGAGACGTCGTTCACGTAGCGCCCGGTCGACTCGAACGGCGCCATGCCAGACATGGCCGCACGGCACCACTCGCGGCAGGCGTCGTCCAGCGCCGGGTCGTCCCACTGGACCTCGGCCGCGAGCCAGAAGCTCGCGTCTCGGCCCGTGAATGCGGTCGCTTCGTCGGGCACGCTCGCGATCGCACCGCCGCAGGCCCAGGTCGAGAAGCCGCCGTCCGCGCCCGGCGGCACCCGCGGAACCTGCTCCACGGCCAGGTCGACGAGCTCGTCCGGCAGCGCGGGGAGAAACGCGCTCTTCATGTAGAAGCGTTGCCCCCACGCCTCCGCCTCGTCGGCGAGCTGCTGAGCCGTGAGGTACCGAGTCCTCCCGATCGAGTCGTCGAGGGGAGTGCCGAAGGCTCGGAGCTCCGCGAGATCCCGATCCGCCTGCTCCTCCGGCCCGCAGTGGTGAACCGTGACCGTCGCGACCGGACGATCGTCTGCCGCGCCGAGGCCGAAGCTCATCCAGAGCTCGTCGGGCCCAGCAGCGAGCGTGTCGCGATAGACGGCGGCCAGTCCCCGGGCGTGCTCGACCGGATGGACGACCGTGCCGTGCGTGATCGTGCCGTCGAACGGGTGGAGGCGGAAGGTGAACGAGGTCGCGATGCCGAAGTTGGCACCCGCGCCGCGCAGGCCCCAGAAGAGCTCGGGGTTCTCGTCCTCGCTCGCCCGGACTCGGCGGCCGTCCGCCGTCACGAGCTCGACCTCGAGCAGGTTGTCGATCGTGAGGCCGTACGTTCGCTGGAGCCGGCCCATCCCACCGCCGAGGGTCAGTCCGGCGACGCCGGTGTGCGAGACCACGCCGACGGGACAGACGAGCCCGGCGGACTGCGCCTGCTCGTCGAGCTCCGCGAGCAGCGCACCGCCTCCGACGCGCGCCGTCCGCTGCTCGGGATCCACCTGGACGCCTCGCATCCGGGACAGGTCGATGACGATGCCGTCGTCGCAGGTCGAGAAACCCGGGATGCTGTGGCCGCCGCACCGGACGGCGACGAGGAGATCCTCCTCGCGCGCGTACCGAAGGGCCGAGAGGACGTCGTCGACGTGCGCCGGCCGGGCGATCAGCGCGGGGCGCCGGTCGACGAGCCCGTTCCAGACGACCCGAGCGGAGTCATAGCCCGGGTCGCCGGGACGGACGATCTCGCCGTCGAAGCTGCCGTCGAGCTCAGGCAGCGGCGAAGCGCTTCTCGGCCCGAGCCCGGCGGCGCGCCGCCTCGACCTCGCGGTCCTTCGGCGCCGCGTTCGTCACGAGCTCGCCCAGGAGCCTCATCGAGGCTTCGGTCACCTCGTCGACGGCCCGCTCGAACGCCTGCTCGTTGGCCTGCGACGGCTTCGTGAACCCGCTGATCTTGCGCACGTACTGCAGCGACGCCGAGCGAACCTCGTCCTCGGTCGCCGGCGGCTCGAAGTTGAAGAGCGTCTGAATGTTTCTGCACATGGCCTTGATGCTAGATCGTTTCGAGCGTCGCGCGTCGGCGGCCCTCGAACTCGAAGAACCGGAACAGCGCATACGCGACGGCGGCGTAGGCCGCGCCGATCGCGAGCTCCGTCCATACAAGGTTGGAGACGTCACCGAGCGAGGCTCCGGCGGCGATCTCGCGGGCCGCTTCGATTCCGTGGGTCAGCGGCAGCGCCCGGCCGACGGTCTCCATCCAGTCGGGCAGCGACTCCAACGGGACGTTCACGCCGCAGAAGAGAAGGAGCGAGAAGACGACGAGGTTTGCGAGGAAGAAGACGTCCCGCGCGCGCAGCCCGATCGCGCCGACGAGCAGGCCGAGCGAGGTGCAGGCGAATGCGCTCACCGCGACAACCACCGCCAGCGCCGGGAGCTGCGAGCGGGTGAGCTCGAAGTCGAGCAGGAGCCAGCTGACGAAGAACGCGAACGCGGACGTGATGATCCCGTTGACGATCAGCGGCAGCGATCGGCCCAGGAAGAGCGGCAGACGGTTCGCCGGGCTCGCCATGAGCGGCGACAGCGTCTGCGTCCACCGCTCGCCGCCGATCGTCATCGCCATGCCGTACACGCCCGCCATCGCCGTCAGCTGCACCGCGTTGCCCGTGACGAAGAACGTGTCGTCCTTCAGCTGCGCGAAGCGGCCGACGTAGGCGAAGAAGAGCACCTGGAAGACCGGGGCGCCGAGCATCGTCGGGATGTAGTGCGTCGGGTGCATCCAGTTGAAGAGCGCCCTGTACGACAGGTAGCCGCCGACGAAGAAGACACGAAGGTTGTTGTCCTTCATGCGATCGCCAGCGTCGCCCGCTCGCGCGCGAGCCGCTCGAAGTGCCGGAGCGCGAAGTGTCCGATCACGAGGTAGACGGCGCTGAGGAGGAGGCACATCCCGATCTCCGGCCAGGCATTGCCCGCGATCGCAGCGTCCCGGAGGGCGTTGATTCCCCACGTGGGCGCCAGCACCCAGGACAGCGGGCCCACCCACCCCGGCAGCAGCGACAGCGACACGAGCAGGCCGGTCACGAGCCAGACGGGGAACTCGAGCAGGTTCGAAAGCGCGTTTGCGTTCCGGTAGAGCACGAAGGTCGAGGCCAGCACGAGGCCGAGCAGTCCGAGCCCGAGCACCGCCGCCGGCAGCGCGACCAGGAACGCCACCGGGTCCGCGACATCGAGCGGCACGTCGAAGAACAGCCAGCCCCAGAACAGGGTCGCGGTCAGCGAGTAGAGCCCGATCGTGGCGGTCGCGATCGTCAGCGGGACGATCACGAGCAGGAGCGGCGGCGGCACTGCGATCGAGTACTCGAGGGTCCCCTGCCAGCGCTGCCACTGGATCGCGCCGCCGGACCCGAACAGCGTCGACGACCAGATCCCCATCATCCCGGCGCCGAGCGCGACGTAGAGCAGCGTCCCTTGCCTCGCGCCGGCCTCGAACATGAAGTACGCGACCGACGCGAAGATGATCGGCTGCAGGACCGAGGTGAGGATGAAGAAGCCGGACAGCGTCAGGTTCTTCACGTAGAAGCGCCAGCCGATCCAGAGCAGGCGGAGCGTGCTCATGCGATCTGGATCGAGGCCCGCTTCCGGCTCTCGTGTTCCATGTAACGAAGTGCCCCGTAGCCCACGACCGTGTAAACGACGCCGATCCCGAATTCAGTCGCCAGGAGGCCCGAGACGTCGCCGAGCGACGCGCCGTTCGCGAGATCCCGCGCCGCCTCGATCCCGTGGGTCAGCGGGATCCGGTTCGAGATCGCCTGCATCCAGCCGGGCAGCTCCTCGATCGGGACGTTCGCTCCGGTGAAGATCAGCAGCAGTCCGAAGATGATGTTGTTCAGGACCGCCGTCTCGCGCACACGCAGGCCGGCAGCGGCGCAGATCAGCCCGAGCCCGGTGCACGAGAAGGCCGAGATGAAGATCACGAGGGCGATCGGTCCCCAGGCCGACGCAGGGATGTCGATGCCCAGGAGCAGCGCCGACACCACGAGCGAGAAGCCGGCGACGAGCATCGCATTGCAGATCACCGGGAGCGCCCGCCCGAGGAAGAGCGGCAGCCGGCCGGCCGGGCTGACGAGGATGTAGGACAGCGTCTGCTGGTAGCGCTCGCCCGCGATCGCGTGGGTCATCGCGAACAGGCAAGGGATCGAGGCGTACTGGACGGCGTTCCCGACCACGAAGAACTCGTCCGACTGCACGCCCGCGCTCCGCCCGATGTAGACGAAGAGCAGGATCTGGAAGATCGGCGCGACGATCATCGTGGGCACGTAGATCCAGGGCGAGAGCCAGTTGATCAGCCCGCGGTATGCCGTCAGGCCGCCGATGAAGAAGATCCTGAGCGACACGGTCATGTCAGCGAAAGGCTCGCCCTCTCGCGTGCCGCGCGAAGGACGCGGTCGGTGAGCAGGACGCCGATCACGATGTAGGCAAGCCCGAGCACCGCGCACATCGCAATGTCGGGTAGCGGCGATCCGCCGGTCGAGGACTCGCGGATCGCGTTCATCCCCCAGGTCGGCGCGAGCAGGTAGGAGATCGGCGGCACCCACGCGGGGAGCAGCGCCAGCGGGATGAGGAACCCGCAGATCAGCCACATCGGGTACTCGGTCATCGATCCCAGCGCCCACGCGTAGCGGTAGCGGGCGAACGCGATCCCGATGAGGAAGCCGAGGGCGCCGATGGACAGGAGCGCGGCGAGAATCGCGAAGCCCATCAGCACCGGGTGCTCGAGCGGGAGGTTGATGCCGAAGACGACCCGGCCCCAGAGCAGGGTCGTCGCCATGCAGTAGACGCCGATCGTGGACGTGGCGAGGCCGACCGGGAGGATGACGAGCGCGAAGTGGGAGGGAGCGGCGACGAGCAGCTCGAGCGTCCCCAGCCACCGCTCCCGCTGGAGGGCCGTGCCTGCGGCGAGGCTGGTCGCGCTCCAGATGCCCATCACGGCCGCGCCGAGGGAGGCGTAGATCAGCGAGTCGGGATCGCCGCCCTGGCGGAACATGAAGAAGGCGACGGTCGCGAAGAAGAGCGGCCAGAGGATGGCGAGGAAGCTGTCGAACGAGGACCGCCGCAGCTGCTTGAACTGGTACAGCCAGCCGATGCCGATCAGGCGGAGCGCTCTCACGAGCGCTCCAGCGTCGCGTGGCGCCGGCCCTGGTACTCGAAGAACCGGAGCAGCAGGTAGCCGGCGACGAGGTATGCGGCACCGATGGCCAGCTCCGCGCCGACCAGGTCGAGGACCGAGGACGCCGAGGCACCGTCCACCAGCTCCCGCGCGGCCTGGATCGAGTGCGTGAACGGGATCCACTGCGAGACCGTCTCCATCCAGTCCGGCACCTCCGAGAGCGGGATGTTCGCGCCGGTGAAGATCAGCAGGAAGCCGAAGAGGACGTTCGAGAGCACCGCCGACTCGCGAATGCGGAGCGCGAGGGCAGCGTTGATCATGCCGAGCCCGGTGCACGAGAAGGCGGCGACGAGGATCACAAGCGCGAGCGGCGGGATCGCGGAGGCGGGGATCTCGACGTCGAGGAGCAGCGATCCGACCAGGAGCGAAAACGCCGCGACGAACGCGCCGTTCAGCACCACGGGCACCGCGCGGCCGAAGAAGAGCGGCAGCCGCGGAGCGGGACTGACGAGGATCGCGCCGAGCGTGTTCTGGAACTTCTCGCCGCCGACGAGCTGCATCATCGCGAACAGACACGGAACCGCCGCGTACTGGATCGCGTTGCCGACGAGGAAGAACTCGTCCGAGGCGAGGCCTGCCGATCGTCCCATGTAGGCCATCAGCAGGATCTGGAAGATCGGCGCGACGACGAGGCTCGGGATGTAGATCATCGGCGTCAGCCAGTAGAAGAGCGCGCGGTAGCTCATCAGCCCGCCGACCGCGAAGATCCGCACCGCGGTCATGTCAGCGAGAGCGTTGCGCGCTTGCGGGCCGCGCCGAGGACGCGCTCCAGCGCCAGGATTCCTACCGCGAGGTACACCGCGCCGAGGGCGAGGCAGAGCGCGAGGTCGGGCCAGGGAGTGCCGCCGAGCGCCGACTCGCGGATCGCGTTCATCCCCCAGGTCGGCGCGAGCAGCCAGGAGATCGGGCGCACCCACTCGGGCAGCAGCACGAGCGGGACGAGGAAGCCGCCGATCAGCCAGACCGGGTACTCGAAGAGGTTGCCCAGCGCCCAGGCGGCGCGGAAGCGGACGAACGAGACCGCGAACAGGAAGCCGAGCGCGCCGAAGGAGAGCACGGTTCCGACGATCGAGAACGCGAACGCGACCCAGTGCTCGACGGTCAGGTCGATGCCGAAGACGAAGCGCCCGAAGGCGAGCGTCGCCACGAGGCAGTAGATCCCGATCGTGCTCATCGCGAGCGTGATCGGGAGCAGGATGAGCGAAAAGTGCGGCGGCGAGGCGACGAGCGCCTCGAGCGTCCCGTGCCAGCGCTCCCGCTGCATCGCGCCGCCGGCCGTCGTGCTCGTGGCCGACCACATGCCCATCACCGCCGCGCCGAGGGACGCGTACAGCAGCGTCTTCGGGTCAGTACCGGCGCGGAACATGAGGAACGCCACCGTCGCGAAGAAGAGCGGCCAGATGATCTGGAAGAGGCCCTCGAAGGGCGAGCGGGCGATCGCCTTGAACTGGAAGAACCAGCCGAAGGCGAGGAGCCTGAAAATTTTCACTCGTCCGAGGAGACGAGCGCGACGTACGCGTCCTCGAGTGTCGGCTCGCGCCTGGACACCCGGCCGACGTTGGCGCCGTTCAGCCGTCCGAGGATCGCGTGCGTGAGCTCGAGGTCGGCCGGCGTCTGGACGATCAACACCTGCGCCTGCTCACGCTCCTCGACCGAGACCGCGCTTACGCCGGGGAGCTCCCGGACCCGGTCGACGGTCCCCTCGGGGATCCCGAAGATCTCCACCTCGACGACCGCTCCCTCGGCGACGTTCTGCTTCAGCTGCGCCGGCGTCCCGTGCGCGACGATCTCGCCCTTGTTGATGACGGCGATCCGGTCGCAGAGCGCGTCTGCCTCGAACATGTAGTGCGTCGTCAGCAGCACGGTCTTGCCGGCGTCGACGAGCGAGGCGATGGTGGCGCGCAGCTCGCGCGCGCCGACGGGATCGAGCCCGATCGTCGGCTCGTCCAGGAAGACGACCGGCGGATCGTGGAGGAGCCCTCGGGCGACGTGCAGCCGCTGCTTCATCCCGCGCGAGTAGCCCTCGGTGCGCTCCTGCTCTCGGCCCGTGAGGCCGACGAGCTCGAGCAGGCTCTCGATCCGCTGCTTCTGCTCCTTCGGCGGCACGCCGTAGAGCTCGGCGAAGTAGCGGAGGTTGTCGTAGCCGGAGAGCCGCTCGTAGACGCCGCGCTCCCCGCCGAAGACGTAGCCGATGCGCTTGCGCACCTCGCGCGCGTCCTTGACGACGTCGTAGCCGAGCACGCTCGCGGTTCCCGACGTCGGGATCAGCAGCGTGATCAGCATCTTGATCGTCGTCGTCTTTCCGGCGCCGTTCGGTCCCAGCAGCCCGAAGAGCTCGCCCTTCTCGATCGCGAAGCTGACGCCGCGGACCGCCTCGACGTCCATCCACTTGCGGCGGATGGTCCCGGTCGACGTGCGGTAGGTGCGGTGGAGGTCGAGTGCCTCGACGACGGCCATGCCGTTGAGACTAGTCACAGGCGTGGCCGCCGCTCCACCAGGATTTCCGATCGGGCTACTCGGCGGGGCGCCCCCAACCGCCTCCGCCGGGCGTCTCGATCCGGAGGACGTCTCCGGGCTCGAGTTCGACGGTCGCCTTGGCCGGCAGCTCCTGGCCGTTCAGGAGGTTGCGGCCCGGTTTCGCGGCGCCGCCGCCTTCGGCTCCGGCTGGTGCGTTCGCGCGCCGCTCGGAGAGGATCGAGGCGCGGCAGGACTCGAGTGCCTCCAGCTCGCGAACGACGCCGTCGCCGCCGTGGTGCCGTCCCCGGCCTCCCGAGCCGAGCCGGAGCTCGTGCCGCCGGACTCGCAGCGGGTACGCGAGCTCGAGTGCCTCCGTGGGCGTCGTCAGCGTGTTGGACATCGTCACGTGAACGCCGCTCGGGCCTTCGCCGTCCGGACATGCCCCCTGGCCGCCGCCGATCGTCTCGTAGTACGTGAACCGGTCGTTTCCCAGCGTGAGGTTGTTCATCGTCCCTTGACCCTGGGCCGGTACCGGAACGGCCTGGCCCAGCGCGGCGAAGAGCACGTCGACGATCCGGCACGAGGTCTCGACGTTGCCGCCCGCGACCGCGGCTCCCGGTTGGGCATTGACGAGCGACCCCGGCGGCGCCGCGACCTGGACGGGCGAGAAGGCACCGGCCGAGGCGGGCACGTCCGGCCCAGTCAGGCAGCGCACGACGAAGTACGCCGCCGAGCGCGTGACGGAGATCGGGCAGTTGAGGTTTCCGTCGTGCTGTGGGTCCGTGCCGGCGAAGTCGACCTCGAGCTCGTCGCCGGAAACCGTGACCGCTGCGCGGATCGTGAGCGTTCCCTCGGGCGCCTCGAGCACGTCGCTCGCCTCGTAGCGGCCGTCTGGGAGTCGAGCGATTCCCGCGCGGACGATGCGCTCGGAGTAGGCGAGGAGCTCGTCCATCGCGGCGCGGACGCCGTCCGCGCCCCGCCGCGCGCAAAGCTCCGCAATCCGTTCGTCGGCCAGACGATGAGCCGCGAGCTGGGCGCGGAAGTCGCCCCTCCGCTCCTCCGGGTTTCGCATCCGGGTGGTGAGCTCGTCGAGCGTCTCGGCGCCGAGCCGCGTCGGCGGGATCACGACGCCTTCCTGCTCGAGCGTCCGCGATGCGGCGGGCATGCTGCCGGGCTCGATTCCGCCGACGTCTGCGTGGTGCGCGCGCGTGACGGCGAACCCGACGTCCGTTCGCGAGACGAGCGTGATGTCGGGCAGGTGCGTGCCGCCGGCGAACGGGTCGTTGAGGATGAACACGTCGCTCCGGGCCGGGTCGTGCCCCATGACCGCCGCGACCGCGTCGGGCATCGCGCCGAGGTGGACCGGGATGTGCTCCGCCTGCGCCACCATGCGGCCCCGCTCGTCGAACAGGGCGGTGGAGCAGTCGCGCCGTTCCTTGATGTTTGCGGAGAACGCCGACCGGATCAGCGCCGCGCCCATCTCTTCGGCGATCCCCCGGAGCGCGTGTCCGAGAACTTGGAGCTGAATGTTCACCCTTTCGTCACTCCTTCGCGAGCCTCCAGATGCCACCATCCCTAGCCCCCACCCACCCGGGGGGAACCCAGCACGTGGCGCCGTCGAGCTCGACGGTCGCCGGCCCGGCGACCGTCTCGCGCGGGGTGACGGGGAGGACGAGTGGTGGCCCGGGGCGGGTCTCCGCGGTGCGCACGGCCACCAATTCGAGCGGTCTCTCGCGATCCGCGTAGCCGTACCGCTCTTCGTGCAGCGCGTGGAACCGGTCCGCGAGGCCGGCGCCGAGCGGCACGGCAAGCTCGAAGGACTGGCCGCGGTAGCGGAGGTCAGCCTCTCCCTCCGCCGGGAGATCGCGCACGTCGTCGAGCGGCCGAACCTCGCTCCGAACGTGGTCGCGCCGCTCGTCGCCGACGGCGAGCCCGAGCGCCGAGAGCACCCCTGCCGCCTCGGGCACGAGCACCGTGGTGATCCCCAGACCGTCGGCGAGGTCGCACGCATGCAGCGGCCCCGCGCCGCCGAACGCCACGAGGGCCAGGCCGCGCGGATCTCGCCCTCGCTCGACGGAGACGACCCGAAGAGCTCGCAGCATCTCGGCGTTCACGACCTCCACGACGCCTGCAGGGTCGAGGCCCTCGAATGCCCGCTCCGCCGCAGCACGGTCCGGCTCGAGGCCGTCGGCCAGCCGCGGAGGGATCCGACCGAGGAGCAGGTTCGCATCGGTGACGGTCGGCCGGAGCCCGCCCGAGCCGTAGCAGGCGGGCCCGGGCACGGCCCCCGCGCTCTCGGGCCCGACCCGCAGCGCGCCGCCCGCGTCCACCCAAGCGATCGACCCCCCGCCGGCACCGACCGTGTGGACGTCGACGCTCGGGAGCCGAATCGGAAAGCCGGCGACGGTGCGCTCCGCCGACCTTTCCGCCCGGCCGCCCGAGATCAGGCAGACGTCGGTGGAGGTGCCGCCCATGTCGAAGGCGATCGCGTCCGGGAAACCGGCCAGCTCCGCGATCCGCGCCGCGCCCACCACGCCGCCCGCCGGCCCCGACAGCAGTGCCCAGGAAGCATGCGCAGCAGCCTCGTCCAGCGAGGCGACGCCGCCCGACGAGCGCATCACGAGCGGCTGCGGAAGACCAGCCTCGCCGCAGCGGTTGCCGAGAGCGCGCAGATAGCTCCCGAGCCGAGGGCCGAGGTACGCATCCGCAGCAGTCGTGGACGCCCGCTCGTACTCGCGGAACTCGGGTGAGACCTGGTGGGAGGCGACGACGTGAGCCGCCGGGAGCCGGCGTGCGATCTCGGCGGCCACGGCGCGCTCGTGCCGCGGATCGCGGAACGAGAAGAGCAGGCAGACGGCCACTGCCTCGGCGTCCAGCTCGGCGAGCGAGTCGAGGTCGAGCGGCTCGAGGACGCCGTCCGGCCCGATCCGCTCGCGCACGCCGTGGCAGCGTTCGAGGGGGACGAGAGGCTCGGGATGCGCCTCGCAGAGGCGATAGAGGTGTGCTCGGTCCTGCCGCCGCAGGTGCAAGAGGTGCTCGAACCCGGCGGTTGCCACGAACGCCGTCCGCGCGCCCTTGCGCTCCAGCAGTGCGTTGGTGGCAACGGTCGTCCCGTGCGTGAAGCGCTCGGGCTCTCCGGCGCCGACCGCCGCCGCAGCGGCGAGCACCGACTCCTCCTGCCGTTCCGCGGTCCGCACCTTCGCGGTCCGGAGCTCGCCGTCCGCGATCAGCACCGCGTCGGTGAACGTGCCGCCGACATCCACGCCCAGGACTGCCATCCGTCGCCCGGCATCTAGTCTCGCGCCATGGCGACCTCCATGGAGATCGCACTGCGCGGCCCATCCGGCGAGCCGGTCGACCTGTGGCGGACGATCGTCTCGCACGGCGTCGCGTCGCTGCCGCCGGCAGACCTGGACGAGGACGCCGAGGTGATGACCGTCACTCTCCCCGTCGCCGGAGCGAAGCCGCGAACGGTCCGGATCCGCCGGGGCCGCCAGGGCAAGGCCAAGGTCGACGTCTTCGGCCCGCCGCTCGGCGCACGCACGCGCGAGGGGCTCCGCCAGTCGGTCCGCCGCATCCTCAACCTCGACGAGGACCTCTCACCGCTCTACGAGGTCGCGACGACCGACCCTGAGCTCGCCTGGATCGCGGTCGGCGCGGGCCGGATGGCGCGCGGAGCCACCGTCTTCGAGGACGTCGTGAAGACGATCTGCACGACGAACACCACGTGGTCGGCGACCGTTCGCATGGTCACCGGGCTGGTGGAGAACCTCGGCGAGCCGTCGGCCGGCCGCCACGGGCGCGCCTTCCCGACGCCCGTGTCGATGGCCGCCGCACCCGACGCGTTCTACCGCGACGTCGCACGGGCGGGCTACCGCGGCGCGTACCTCCATGCCCTCGCGGAGTCCGTCGCCGACGGCTCCCTCGACCTGGAGGCGCTCGCGACCACCACGCCGACAGAGCTTCCGGACGACGACCTCGCGAAGCAGCTGCTCGATCTGCCCGGGGTTGGGCCCTACGCCGCGGCCCACATCATGATGTTGATCGGCCGCCACTCACGCCTGATCCTCGACTCCTGGACTCGGCCGACCTATGCCAGGCTCAACGGCGGGCGGAAGGTGAGCGACCGGACGATCGAGCGTCGTTTCCGGCGCTACGGCCCCTACGCCGGGCTCGCGTTCTGGCTGTACCTGACCCGCGATTGGGTGAAGGAGTCGTAAGGATCGCGACGAAATAGGAACGTTTCTCCGCCGTCTGGCGTATCGTTTGACGGCGTGAAACTCCTGCTCGCCGTCATGTTCGTCGCAGCAGTCAGCCTCGGAGTCGCCGCGCCCGACGCCGCGCGCAAGCCCGTGGTCATTGCCCCGGGCGTGACAATCGGCGGTGTGCCTGTCGGCGGCAAGATGTCCGAGGCGGCGAGGACACGCGTCGAGGCCGCATTCGGCCGCCCGCTCAGCCTCCAGTTCCGCGACAAGCGCTGGCGGATCAGCCCTCGCTACCTGGGCGCGAGCGCCGGCATCGACAACGCCGTCTCCCGCGCGCTCGGCGCACCGCCGAACGCGCGCGTCCGCGTTCGGGTGTCCTCCGCGGCCCCGCGGATCCGCCGCTACGTCAACCGCCTCGACCGGCTCTTCTCGTACGACGCCGTGAATACCCAGGTCGTCGGCGCCTCTGGGGGACGCCCGGTGTTCACGGAGGCGAAGGCGGGCCTCGTCGTCGAGAAGGAGGGGATGGCGAAGGCGATCACGCGCGCCCTTCGCACCACGAATAGGCGCAGGCCGATCGAGCTGATCGTCAGCACCATCGAGCCGGAGGTCACCCCGGAGAACTACGGGCCGGTCGTGATCATCTTCCGCGAGTCGAAGCAGCTCGCGCTCTTCGAAGGGCCGGCGAAGATTCGAACCTTCGGGATCGCCACCGGCAGCTCCGAGTACCCGACGCCGCTCGGGAACTACTCGATCGCGACCAAGCAGATGAACCCCTGGTGGATCCCGCCGCCCGACTCGGAGTGGGCGAAGGGGAAGAAGCCGGTGCCGCCCGGGCCCGGAAACCCGCTCGGTACCCGCTGGATGGGTCTGACGGCGCCGCTCGTCGGCATCCACGGGACGCCGGATGCGGCGTCGATCGGCTACTCGGCCTCCCACGGCTGCATCCGCATGCGCGTCCCGGAGGCGGAGGCGCTCTTCAGCCAGGTGAACGTCGGGACGCCGGTGATGATCGTCTCGGCCTAGCCGAAAGCTGCATCCAGGACACCCGTGAGCGGCCGGGGCATGTCCTCGAGAGCCAAGCTGTCGACGAGGTACTCCGCATAGCGGAGCTTGCGGCGGCCGCCGCTCCCCAGCCAGCGGCGCAGCTGGTCCTCGACCGGCCGGCCGTTCCACGCCGGTTGCCTCTGGAGCGTGCGAAAGGCCTGCAGGTCACCGTGCGCCTCGGCGATCCGTTCGACGGACGCGGCCCCGTGGGCGCGGATCAGCTCATCCTCGAGGTCGACGACGCAGACGAAGAACCCCAGCTGCTCCATGTCACCGCGGGTGAGGTTCGAGCCCAGGCCCGCGTGCTCGAGACCGCGCCTGAACTCGTCTTCCTCCTGGACGTCGCAGAGGCCCGCCAGCTTGAGTTCCTGGCCGCGGGGGCCGTACAGCTCGAGGAAGCGCCCGATCGCCTGGGCGCCTCCCATCGCCACGACGGCAACTCCTTCTGCTTCGAGGTCGCGTCCATGCCGCTCGGCGAGCGCCTCGACCGCGTGTCGGTCGCTGACTCCCTCGACGAGGACCATCGTTCTGGCATCGAGTTCCATATGCTTCACTCCTAGCACCGGCGCCGACCAAGGAGCAGCCATGCGTCCAGCACTCATGTCCATCGCGAAGGGCTTTTCGACCTATTCGGAGGGTATGAGGCTTGCTGGAACGAACGCTCAACTTGGGAATCCTGGCGCATGTAGACGCCGGTAAGACAACGCTCACGGAGCGGCTGCTCTACGCCGCCGGCGTCATCGACGAGCCCGGAAGCGTCGATGACGGGACAACGCAGACCGATTCGCTCGCGCTGGAACAGCAGCGCGGGATCACGATCAGATCCGCCGTCGTGTCGTTCGCGATCGACGACGTCACGGTCAACCTGATCGACACGCCCGGCCACCCTGACTTCATCGCCGAGGTCGACCGCGTGCTGGACGTCCTGGACGGCGTGGTGCTCGTGATCTCCGCCGTGGAGGGGGTGCAGTCGCAGACGCCCCTGCTGATGCGTGCGCTGCAGCGGATGAAGGTTCCGACGCTGATCTTCGTGAACAAGACCGACCGCGCCGGGGCCGATCCCGATCGTGTGCTGAGGGAGATCTCAGATCGACTGACGCCGGCGGTCATCCGGATGGGAGATGACGATGTCGCGTTCCGGGCGAGGCTGACCGAGGTGCTCGCCGAGCGGGACGAGCTGCTTCTGGCCGCGTACGTCGAGGGCGAAGGTGTCCCGTACAGCCGGCTGCGGGAAGCGCTCGCGTCGCAGATGGAGCACGTGCAGGTACATCCGGTCTACGCCGGCTCGGCGCGGACCGGTGAGGGCGTCGAACCGCTCATGGCCGGGATCGCCGAGCTGCTCCCCGCAGGCGTCGGCGTCGCCGATGGCCCCGCTGCAGGCACCGTCTTCAAGATCGAGCGAGGCCCGTCCGGCGAGAGGATCGCGTACCTCCGCATGTTCTCCGGGACCGTCCACGTGCGCGAGCGGCTGAACGACGAGAAGGTGACGGCGATCCACGTCTTCGACCGCGGCGGCGCGAGACAGGCTGCCTCGGTCACTGCGGGCCAGATCGCGAAGCTCTGGGGCCTCGCGGGTATCCGGATCGGCGACACGATCGGCGATGGGTCGGCTCGCACGATGCATCGCGAGTTCGCGCCGCCGACGCTGGAATCGGTCGTCGTCCCGACCGACCCGGAGGACGGCGCCCGCCTCCGCGTCGCGCTCGGGCAGCTCGCGGAGCAGGACCCGCTGATCGACGTCCGTCAGGACGACGTTCGGCACGACATCTCCGTCTCGCTCTACGGCGAGGTGCAGAAGGAGGTCATCCAGGCGACGCTCGCGGACGACTACGGCATCGCCGTCGAGTTCCGCGAGACGACGCCGATCTACGTCGAACGGCCGCTCCGAACGGGGCAGGCGGTCCAGATCCTCAACGCCGAGCCGAACCCGTACCGCGCAACGATCGGTTTGCGGGTCGATCCGTCGCCCCACGGATCGGGCTTCGAGTTCCGCCTGCAGGTCGACCACCGCCGGGTCCCGATCTACACCTACAAGCGGCTCGAGAACTTCGAGCAGGCCATGAGGGAGTACGTCCGCGAGGCGCTGCAGGAGGGGCTCTACGGCTGGCAGGTCCGCGACTGCGTCGTGACGATGACCGAGAGCAACTACAGCTCTCCCGACGGTCCGCAGTCCACGCGGGGACCTCTGAGCACCGCCGCCGACTTCCGCAAGCTGACGCCGATCGTCCTCATGCAGGCGCTTGCTGCCGCAGGAACCGTGGTCTGCGAGCCGACCGTCCGGGTCGAGCTCGAGGTCCCGACCGCCGCAATCGGAGCGCTGATACCCGCGTTGGTGCGGCTCGGCGCCGCCTTCGAGGCGCCGTCGCCCCGGGGAGACGCATCGACGGTCACCGCAGTCCTGCCCGCCACGCGGGCGGACGACCTGCAGCGGCAGCTGCCGGCGTTGACCGGCGGCGAGGGCGTGCTCGAGTCCACCTTCGCGGGCCACCAGCCTGTGGCCGGCGATCCTCCGACTCGGCCACGGATCACGCCGAACCCGCTCAACCTCCGCGAGTACGAGGCGAGTCTCGCGGGCCGCCCGACCTCTCAGCCGTAGCTAGCCGATCGGCCCGCCCGGCACCGGGTGCCGGATGATCTCGAAGCCGAAGCAGAACGTTTCCTGCTTCCACTTGGGCGGGGTGACGCTGCGATCCAGGACCCAGACGGTCCGGCAGCGCGTGAGGCGGATCGAGAACGGGAACCAGTCCGGGCCGGGCCTTCCGCCGGGCAGCTTCGGCTGCGTTGCTCGCAGCTGGGGCCCGAACTTGATCTCGAACCCGCGGGGAAGCTTGACCCCCGCGGCGGCATCCATCCGCTGCGACGCTACTCTTCTCACCCCTGATGTCGACCCGCCTCGAGGGAAGCCGAGCGGCGCGCGAGCCGCTACTATCCACCCGCGCGGCGGCGTAGCTCAGTTGGTTAGAGCGTCGGACTCATAACCCGAAGGTCGGTGGTTCGAATCCACCCGCCGCTACCTTCCGCGTAGAGGAAAAGAGGACATGGCAACAGGCGTCAGAGTTGGAATCACGCTCGCGTGCACCGAGTGCAGGCGTCGCAACTATCAGACCGAGAAGTCGAAGCGGAACACCCCGGACCGCTTCGAGGCGAAGAAGTACTGCCGCTGGTGCGGCAGTCACACCACGCACCGCGAGACGAGGTAGGAAGGCTTGGCCAGGAGCACTCGCCAGCAGCGCCGCCGGAACCGGCAGCAGAAGCAGCAGCAGCCTCAGCAGGCCGACGGCCAGCAGCAGGCGAGCGTCTCCCAGCGAGCGCGCAGCCGCCAGGCGCAGGTGCGCCCGGCCGCGCAGCCGCCGAAGACGCAGACCGGCCGCCGCGGTGGGGGCGGAGGAAGCCGCCGCTTCATCGCGGAGTGCTGGGCCGAGCTGAAAAAGGTCGACTGGCCCGGTCAGCGCCAGGTGATGACCGGGACCGTCGTCGTGATCATCGCCTGCGCGATCGTGGGGACCTACCTCTGGCTTGCGGACCTCGTGATCGAGCCGCTCGTCGAGAGACTGCTGCTCGGCCGCTAGGGGCTCAGATGTTTCGCTGGTACGTGATCAACACCTACTCGGGTCACGAGAACAAGGTGAAGACGAACCTGGAGCACAGGATCGTCTCGATGAACCAAGGTCCGCGCTTTCGCCGCGTGGTCGTCCCGACCGAGCAGGTGATCGAGACCAAGGACGGCCAGAAGGTGCAGGCCGAAAAGCGCGTCCTCCCGGGCTACGTCCTCGTGAACATGGACCTCGACGACGATGCCTGGGGCGTCGTCAAGAACACGCCCGGAGTAACGGGGTTCGTCGGCGCCGCCGGCAAGCCGATCCCGCTCTCCCAGCCCGAGGTGGACCGCATCCTCCGGACCGGGGCTGCGCTCGGCGAGCGGCCGCGCGCCCAGGTGGAGTTCTCCCTCGGCGAGTCGGTGAAGGTAACCTCCGGCCCGCTCTCGGACTTCGACGGCGAGATCGTCGACGTCCAGCCGGACTCCCAGAAGCTCAAGGTCCTCGTGGACATCTTCGAGCGCCAAGTGCCGGTCGAACTTGGTTTCGACCAAGTCAAGAAAATCGATTGATGCTCATCCAGTGCAAAAACCAAGTTCAAACTTCTGCGATGCCAGACTTCAGTCCGGCTCCGCGAACCCGTACCACCAGGTGAAGAGATGGCCAAGAAGGTTCTGACACTCATCAAGCTGCAGATCCCGGGCGGGCAGGCGAACCCTGCGCCGCCGGTCGGCCCTGCGCTCGGTCAGCACGGGGTCAACATCATGGAGTTCTGCAAGGCGTTCAACGCCCAGACGCAGCAGGAGAACGGCCGGATCATCCCCGTCGAGATCACGGTCTACGAGGACCGCTCGTTCGACTTCATCACCAAGACGCCGCCGGCCGCCGTTTTGATCAAGGAGGCGCTGCGGCTCGACAAGGGCTCCGGTGAGCCGAACCGGGAGAAGGTCGGCCGGCTGACCCGGGACCAGGTCCGCCAGATCGCCGAGACGAAGATGCCCGACCTGAACGCGCGCGACCTGGACGCTGCGTCGGAGATCATCGCCGGCACAGCCCGCTCGATGGGCGTGGACGTCGCGCCGATACTCATGACCCAGCACGGGAAGAACTACCGCAACGCCCGCGCGGAGATCGACCGCGAGGAGCTCTACAGCCCGGCGCAGGCCGTCCGGCTGCTGAAGGCCTGGCCGGAGCGCAAGTTCGACGAGACCGTCGAGGTGCACTTCCACCTCGGGCTCAACGTGCGCCACGCCGACCAGCAGCTCCGCGGAACGCTGATGCTCCCGCACGGAACGGGCCGCGACACGCGCGTCGCCGTCTTCGCCGAGGGCGACAAGGCGAAGGAGGCGCAGGAGGCCGGCGCCGACGTCGTCGGCAGCGCCGACCTCGCGAAGCAGATCGAGGAGGGCTTCGACGACTTCGACGTCGCGATCGCCACGCCGGACCAGATGGGGAACGTCGGCAAGCTCGGCCGCATCCTCGGCCCGCGCGGGAAGATGCCGAACCCGAAGACCGGCACGGTCACGTTCGACATCGCGAAGGCCGTCTCGGAGTCCAAGGCCGGCAAGCTCGAGTACCGCACCGACCGCGGCGCCAACGTCCATGTCGCGATCGGGAAGCGGAGCATGGACGAGAAGACGCTGCTCGAGAACTACGCCGCGCTGATCGAGGAGATCAACCGCGCGAAGCCGTCGGCCGCGAAGGGCCGGTACATCCACCGGATCACGCTGACGAGCACGATGGGCCCGGGGATCCACGTCGACCCCGCCCGCACGAGAGGAATCGTCGAAGAGTTGGAGGAGGAGCAGCCAGAGGCTGTAACCGCGTAACCGCCCGTCGCCGGAGACAGTTGGCAGCCGCCTTCAGGCGGCAGAAGTCCAGCCGAGGCGCGGCCGAGAGAGTGGCAGTCACCTGCTTCTGCTCGGGCCCGCCTGCACGGCGGGCCCGATTCGTTGAGGAGGTGATTCGATGCAGAAAGCCGACAAGGAACGCCTGGTCGCCGAGTTGAGCGACCGGCTCAAGAACACCGAGACCCTGATCGTGGCCGACTACCGCGGTCTGACGGTCACGGACATCGACAAGCTGCGGGGCGAGCTGCTCCAGCACGGCGCTCGCTTCCAGGTCGTCAAGAACACGCTCACCCGCCTTGCGGCCGAGGAGGCCGGGGCGGACGCGCTGCTCAAGCTGTTGGACGGACCGACGGCCATCGCGTTCCTGGAGGCGGGCGGCGATCCCGTCGCCGTCGCCAAGGCGCTCAGCAACGCGGCACGTGACACCAAGGTCCTCCAGATCCGCGGGGGCATCCTCGACGGGTCGACGATCGGAGAGGACGAGGTCAAGAGCCTCGCGACGCTCCCGCCGGCCGACGTGCTGCAAGCGCAGCTCGTCAGCGCCGTGGCGGGCCCGCTCATCGCGGTCGTCGGACTGTTCACCGCGCCGCTCCGCGACCTGGTGAACGTCCTCGACGCGCGCATCAAGCAGCTCGAGGAGCAGGGCGAGACAGTGCCCGAGCCCGAGGCGGAGCCTCAGGCGGAAGCTCAGCCCGAGGCGGAAGCTCAGCCCGAGGCGGAAGCAGAAGCCCAGCCCGAACCGGAAGCCGAGGCGGACGAAACTCCCGCCGAGGAAGTGACACCGGAGGCGCCGGCGGCTGAGGCCGCTTCGCCCGAGGACGCACCCGCGGAAGAGACCGCAGAAACCACCGAAGAAGCACAGGAGGAGTAATGGCAACGAAGGTCGACACCGACAAGGTCGTCGAGCAGCTGGGCGGCATGACCGTCCTCGAGCTCGTCGAGCTGAAGAACAAGCTGGAGGAGGAGTGGGGCGTCACCGCCGCGGCTCCGATGGCCGTTGCCGCTCCCGCGGCTGCGGGCGGAGGCGACGGCGCAGCGGCCGAGGAGAAGACGGACTTCGACGTCATCCTCTCGAAGGCCGGAGGCCAGAAGATCCAGGTGATCAAGGTCGTCCGCGCCCTCACGGGTCTGGGCCTGAAGGAGGCCAAGGACCTCGTTGACGGTGCGCCGAACCCGGTCAAGGAGGGCGTGCCTCAGGAGGAGGCCGACACGGTCAAGGCGCAGCTCGAAGAGGTCGGCGCCGAGGTCGAGGTCAAGTAGCTCGAACTATTGCGCTTGGGGCGCGTCGCCACGGCGGCGCGCCTCGTTGCGCAACTGGGCCGCAAGGCGGCCGAAAAGAGGCCCCGGAAGCGGGCAGATGGTCGCGTTTTGCGAGGAATATGCCCTGCAGACGAGCCCTGCACCACCCTTCTGCTCGCTGCTACACTGCCCTCACTGTGCCAAGGGCTGCCGAGCCCTTGCGCAGGCTTGTCCTGTTTCGGTATGCTGGCCGGTTCCGGCCGTCTACCGTCCGCCTGCTGTTTCCATCACCTCGAGCCGTTTTCAAGGGAGGCTTCATAGTTGAGTAGAGGGGTTGTTGCGCCTCGCCCGCGCAAAAGTTTTTCGCGCCTGAAGCACGTTCTCGACCTCCCCAACCTGATCGACATCCAGAAGGCCTCCTTTCGGTGGTTCATGGAAGAAGGTCTTCGGGAGACAATCGACGACATCTCGCCCATCGAGGACTACACCGGCACGCTTGCGGTGGAGTTCGGCGAGTACAAGTTCGGCGATCCGCCGTTCTCGCAGCGGGAGTGTCGCGAGAAGGACCTGACCTACCAGGTCCCGCTCTCGATGACGGTCCGATTCGTGAACAAGGAGACCGGCGAGATCCGCGAGCAGACCGTCTTCATGGGGGACTTCCCGATGATGACGGAGGTCGGCACGTTCATCATCAACGGCACGGAGCGCGTGATCGTCACGCAGCTCGTCCGCAGCCCGGGCGCCTACCTGATGGAGCCCAAGGATGCGACGAAGCAGGTCTTCACGGCGAACCTGATGCCGTCGCGCGGCTCCTGGCTCGAGCTCGAGATCGACAAGAAGGGGATCGTCTACGCGCGCATCGACCGGAAGCGGAAGCTTCCGATCACGACGCTGCTGCGCGCGCTGCCGGCACAGGACCCGACCACGGGCTTCGAGCTCGACACGAGCACGAACGAGGCGATCCTGAAGCTCTTCGACAACTCGATCTACATCCAGCAGACGCTGGACAAGGACACGACGGAGAGCGAGGAGCAGGCCCTCGTCGAGGTCTTCAAGAAGCAGCGGCCGGGCGAGCCGCCGACGGTCGAGAACGCCCGGAACCTCCTCAACTCGCTGTTCTTCGATCCCAAGCGCTACGACCTGACGAAGGTCGGCCGCTACAAGCTCAACCAGCGGCTCGAGGTCGACGTCCCGGACGGAACCCGCGTTCTGACGACGCAGGACATCCTCTCGCTGGTCCGGAGGCTGGTGGCGCTGCCGACCATGCTCGGGGTCCCCGAGGACTCGAAGGACTACGCTGCCGACGCGATCACGCTGTCGCGTGAGCCGCTCCGCGGCGAGCTCGACGAGTACGAGGACTTCGGCAACCGGCGTCTCCGGACGGTCGGTGAGCTGATCCAGGAGGCGTTCCGCGTCGGGCTCTACCGGATGGAGCGCGTCGTCCGTGAGCGGATGACGACGGAGGACGTCGACACGATCACGCCGCAGACGATCATCAACATCCGGCCGGTTGTCGCGGCGCTGAAGGAGTTCTTCGGCTCCTCACAGCTCTCGCAGTTCCTGGACCAGACCAACTCGCTTGCGGCGCTGACGCATCGCCGTAGGCTCTCGGCGCTCGGCGCCGGCGGCCTCACGCGCGAGCGCGCGCCGATCGAGGTGCGCGACGTGCACCCGACCCACTACGGGCGCATGTGCCCGATCGAGACGCCGGAAGGCCCGAACATCGGCCTGATCGGCTCGCTCGCCTCCTTCGCGACCGTCTCCGAGTTCGGCTTCATCCAGACGCCGTACCGCAAGGTCACGAACGGCAAGGTGACGGACGACATCGTCTACCTGGACGCGGCCGAGGAGGCGCAATACACGATCGCGCAGGCTTCGGAGCGGGTCGACGAGAAGACGGGCAAGTTCCTTCACGACCAGGTGCTCTGCCGGTCGAAGGAGGGCGAGGCCGTCATGGCCGCGCCGAAGGACATCGAGTACATGGACGTCGCGCCGGCGCAGATCGTGTCGGTCGGGACGGCGCTGATCCCGTTCCTCGAGCACAACGACGCGAACCGCGCCCTGATGGGCGCGAACATGCAGCGGCAGGCAGTGCCGCTGATGATCACCGAGCCGCCGCTCGTCGGCACCGGGCTCGAGTACCGCGCCGCCGTCGACACGGGGGACGTGGTCGTCGCCGAGAACGCCGGCACCGTCGTCGACGTCGACGCCGAGAAGATCGTCGTCGAGACGAAGGACGGCAAGGACTCCTACGACATGACGAAGTTCATGCGGTCGAACCAGGGCACGCTCATGCACCAGCGGCCGATCGTCGGTCTGGGCGAGCGGGTCAAGGGCGACCAGGTGCTCGCCGACGGCAGCTCGACTTCGCTTGGCGAGCTGGCGTTGGGCAAGAACCTGCTCGTCGCGTTCATGCCGTTCGAGGGCTACAACTTCGAGGACGCGATCGTCATCTCCGAGCGGCTCGTGAAGGACGACGTGTTGTCGTCCATCCACATCCATGAGTACGAGATCGACGCCCGCTCGACGAAGCTGGGCGACGAGGAGATCACGCGCGACATCCCCAACCGCTCCGAGGAGTCCCTCAAGGACCTCGACGAGCGCGGGGTGGTCCGCATCGGCGCCGAGGTCGGCTCCGGCGACCTGCTCGTCGGCAAGGTGACGCCGAAGGGCGAGACCGAGCTGACCGCGGAGGAGAAGCTGATCCGCGCGATCTTCAAGGAGAAGGCGCGGGAGGTCCGCGACACCTCGCTGAAGGTCCCGCACGGCGAAGGCGGCAAGGTCATCGACGTGAAGACGTTCTCGCGCGAGGGCGGCGACGACCTGCCGCCGGGCGTGAACGAGCTCGTCCGCGTCTACGTCGCCAAGAAGCGCAAGATCGCCGAGGGCGACAAGCTCGCCGGCCGCCACGGGAACAAGGGCGTGATCGCGAAGATCGTCGCCGAAGAGGACATGCCGTTCCTCGAGGACGGCACGCCCGTCGACGTCGTCCTGAACCCGCTCGGCGTCCCGAGCCGGATGAACATCGGCCAGATCCTCGAGGCCCACCTCGGCTGGGCCGCCGCCAACGGCGTGTTCAGCGAGAACGGTGAAACCGGGGCGGATGCCGGGGCTGCGACGCCGGTTGCCACGGCAGTGTTCGACGGCGCCACGCCGGAGGACGTCGACGAGGCACTCGTCGAGTGGACGAAGCAGAACCCGGACTCGCCGATCAAGTTCGTGGTGGACGAGAAGCGGCCCGAGGGCCGGAAGTGCTCCGGGAAGCTGCGCCTGTTCAACGGCAAGAGCGGCGCGCCGTACGACAGCAAGGTCACCGTCGGCTACATGTACATCCTGAAGCTGCTCCACCTCGTGGACGACAAGATCCACGCCCGGAGCACGGGCCCGTACTCCCTCGTCACCCAGCAGCCGCTGGGCGGCAAGGCGCAGTTCGGCGGCCAGCGCTTCGGCGAGATGGAGGTCTGGGCGCTCGAGGCCTACGGCGCCGCCTACACGCTGCAGGAGATGCTCACGATCAAGTCCGACGACACCGTCGGACGGGTGAAGGCCTACGAGGCGATCGTCAAGGGCGAGAACATCGCCGAGCCCTCGATCCCCGAGTCCTTCAAGGTGCTGCTGAAGGAGATGCAGTCGCTCGCGCTCGACGTGGACGTGCTCTCGGAGGAGGGCGCCGAGGTCGAGGTTCGCGAGGAGGAGGACGAGCTGCTCCGCGCCGCGGAGGAGCTGGGCATCGACCTCTCCCCGGGATCGCTTCGCGCGGCCGCGCGCGAGCCGGGCGCCCAGGAGTCCGAGGAAGGCCAGGAGCGCGTCGACCAGGACGGCGAGCTGCGCCTGCCCGCCGACGAGACCCTGGTCGACGTGGCCGACCCGAACCTGGCGCCGGACGAGGAGGCCGCGGAGGAGGCGCAGGACCAGGCCGGGCCACTCGCGGAGGAAGTTGAACTAGAGGAATAACGAGGAGTAGAGGAGCCACTTGATCGACATCAACGAATTCGACGCCATCCGGATCGGGCTTGCCTCGAGCAAGCAGATCCGTGACTGGTCCTCGGGCGAGGTCACCAAGCCCGAGACGATCAACTACCGCACGCTCAAGCCCGAGCGCGACGGCCTCTTCTGCGAGCGCATCTTCGGTCCGACGAAGGACTGGGAGTGCTACTGCGGCAAGTACAAGCGCGTCCGCTACAAGGGCATCATCTGCGAGCGCTGCGGTGTCGAGGTCACGCGGCAGAAGGTTCGTCGCGAGCGCATGGGTCACATCGACCTGGCCGCGCCGGTCTCGCACATCTGGTTCTTCAAGGGTGTGCCGAGCCGGATCGGCTACCTGCTCGACATCGCCCCGCGCGAGCTCGAGAAGGTCCTGTACTTCGCCGCCTCCATCGTCACGACGGTGGACAACCAGGCGCGGGAGAAGGACCTGAACGACCTGGAGGACAAGGTCACCGCCGAGTACGAGCGGATCGACGTCGACCGCGAGGAGGCGCTGGCCGCCCTCGAGGACCGGCTCAAGCGCCGGCGCGAGTACTTCACGAAGGGCAAGGAGCGCAACTTCGACGAGGACGACGAGTTCTGGGTCCGCGGCCTGAACAACTGGGCCGAGGAGCAGGGCATCCCGACGCTCGAGGACTCCCGCGAGCTGGTCGGCGGCATGTTCGTCGACGTCGCCAACCAGATCACGACCGAGGACTCCAAGAAGATCCGCGAGCTCGTTCGCAGCTCGGCGATCCGGGACGACCGCCGGCTCTCGAACCGCGAGCTCGAGCAGGTCGCGACCGCCGCGATCCAGATCGAGGAGGCCCTCCGGAAGCTGTTCAAGGACGCCGGCAAGGCGACCGGCTCCAAGAAGGGCGCGATCACCAAGCACGTCAAGAGGATCGAGGAGGCGCTGCTCACGGGCGGCGAGCTCGAGGGCGCCGACGCGGAGCTCGTCTCCGGCGTCGACCAGAAGAACCTCGAGAAGGCGAGGGACCTCGGCAAGGGGCTGCTCCGCGAGCTGCTCGAGTCGCTGCCTGAGCTCTCCTCGCCCGACGAGATTCGCGAGAAGGCGAACGACCTCTGCCTGCGGACGGACGGAAAGATCCAGAAGGAGGATCTCGACGCGCTCGTCCAGTGGGCCCTGAAGGTCCGTGAGATGTACCTCGACATCGAGTCGCGGCGCGGCGACGCCCGCGACGCCGCCGAGGACGCGAAGACCAGGCTCAACGAGACCTGGGACACGTTCCGGGAGCTCGCCCCGAAGCAGATCGTCAACGACGAGCAGATCTTCCGCGAGCTCAAGGACCGGTTCGGCTCGCCCTACGGCTTCGGCCAGTACTTCACGGGCGGCATGGGCGCCGAGGCGATCCGCGACCTGCTCAAGGACCTCGACCTCGACGCGGAGGCCGCGTCGCTCCGCGAGACGATCAAGACGTCCAAGGGTCAGAAGCAGCAGCGCGCGATCAAGCGCCTGAAGGTCGTCAACGCGTTCATCAAGAGCGACAACCGGCCCGAGTGGATGATCCTCGAGGCAGTCCCGGTCATTCCGCCGGAGCTCCGCCCGATGGTCCAGCTCGACGGCGGCCGCTTCGCGACGAGCGACCTGAACGACCTCTACCGCCGCGTCATCAACCGGAACAACCGGCTGAAGCGGCTGCTCGACCTCGGAGCGCCCGAGATCATCGTCAACAACGAGAAGCGGATGCTGCAGGAGGCCGTCGACGCCCTGTTCGACAACGGGCGCCGCGGCCGGGCGGTCACCGGCCCGGGCAACCGGCCGCTGAAGTCGCTCTCCGACATGCTCAAGGGCAAGCAGGGCCGCTTCCGGCAGAACCTGCTCGGAAAGCGCGTCGACTACTCCGGCCGCTCGGTCATCGTCGCCGGGCCGTACCTCAAGCTGCACCAGTGCGGCCTGCCGAAGCTGATGGCGCTCGAGCTCTTCAAGCCGTTCATCATGAGCCGGCTCGTCGAGCGGAAGGCCGTACAGAACATCAAGGCGGCGAAGAAGTACGTCGACTCGATGACGCCCGAGGTCTGGGACGTCCTCGAGGAGGTCATCGCCGAGCACCCGGTGCTGCTCAACCGCGCGCCGACGCTCCACCGCCTGGGCATCCAGGCGTTCGAGCCCGTGCTCGTCGAGGGCAAGGCGATCCAGGTCCACCCGCTCGTCTGTCACGCGTTCAACGCGGACTTCGACGGCGACCAGATGGCCGTGCACCTGCCGCTGTCGGCGGAGGCGCAGGCCGAGGCGCGGATCCTCATGCTCTCGTCGAACAACGTCCTCTCGCCCGCGAGCGGACGCCCGCTGGCGACGCCGACGCAGGACATGGTCCTGGGCGGCTACTTCCTGACGTACTCCGAGCACGACCTTCCTCGACACCACGTCGGAGAAGCTCGCCAAGACGCTCGGGCTCAAGGGCATCAAGCGCTTCCGGTCCGAGGAGGAAGTGGAGTACTCGCTCGAGGCAGGCTCGATGGGGCTCCAGGACCCGATCGAGTACCGGGCCGAGGGCTCCGACGAGGTCCTGCTGACCACCGCGGGCCGCGTCATCTTCTCGCTCGAGGTCAAGCGCGCCCTCGAGGAGGCGCTCGAGGAAGGCGAGATGGAGCTCGACGACTTCCCGTTCGTCAACCGCACCCTGTCGAAGAAGGAGATGGACGACTTCATCTCCGAGCTCGCGGCGAGGTACGGCCCGCACCTGATCGCGGGCGTGCTCGACACGATCAAGTCGCTCGGCTTCAAGCACGCCACGCAGGCCGGCGTCACCGTCTCGAAGAACGACATCGTGATCCCTCCGGACAAGCAGGAGATCCTGGCGGCGTACGAGGAGCGGGTCCGCCTGGTCGAGCAGCAGTACGAGCGCGGCCTCATCACCGAGGAGGAGCGCAAGGAGTCGATCATCGACATCTGGACGGAGGCGACGGACAAAGTTGCAGACGCCATGGAGGCGAACCTCCACAAGCTGAATCCGATCTTCATGATGGCCAACTCCGGAGCCCGCGGATCGTTCAAGCAGATCCGCCAGCTCGCCGGGATGCGCGGCCTCATGGCGAATCCGAAGGGCGAGATCATCGAGCGCCCCATCCAGGCCAACTTCATGGAGGGCCTGTCGGTGCTCGAGTACTTCATCTCGACCCACGGCGCGCGAAAGGGTCTTGCCGACACCGCACTCCGCACGGCCGACTCCGGGTACCTGACGCGCCGTCTTGTCGACGTCGCGCAGGACGTGATCATCCGCGAGGAGGACTGCAAGACCAAGGAGGGCGTCGAGCTCCCGCTGTACAGCGAGGGCCAGCTCAACAAGGGCCTGTTGGGGCGGATCGTGCTCGAGGAAGCGCACAAGCCGCTCGCCAGCGGCAAGCCCGGCAAGACGGTGCTCGCCGAGAAGGGCGCGCTCGTGACGATGCCGCTGCTGAAGGACATCGCGGAGCACCTGGGCGAGGCTGCCGGCGAAGGGACGCTGCCAGTCCGCTCGGTGCTGAAGTGCCGCAGCGTGTTCGGCGTGTGCCGCCGGTGCTACGGGATCTTCATGGCGACGGGCGACATGGCCGAGATCGGCGACGCGGTCGGCATCATCGCCGCGCAGTCGATCGGCGAGCCCGGCACGCAGCTGACGATGCGGACGTTCCACACGGGCGGTGTGGCCGGCGCGGACATCACGCACGGTCTCCCGCGCGTCGTCGAGATCTTCGAGGCGCGGAGTCCGAAAGGCGCGGCGAAGCTCGCCGAGGTCGGCGGCCGTGTCGAGATCGAGCAGACCGAGCGTGGGCCGAAGGTGCTGATCCACACGCCGGACGGCGAGGAGCCGACGAGCTACCAGCTGCCGCGGCGGACGCGGATGCTCGTCGAGAACGGGCAGGAGATCGAGCCGGGCGACGCCCTCCACGAGGGCTCGCGGACACCGGCCGACCTCCTCCGGCTCAAGGGCTCGACGGCGACGGAGCTGTATCTCGTCGCCGAGGTGCAGCGCGTCTACAAGTCACAGGGCGTCGAGATCCACGACAAGCACATCGAGTTGATCGTCCGGCAGATGCTCAAGAAGGTGAAGATCGACACGCCGGGTGAAACCGAGCTCTTGCCGGGACAGCTCGTCGACAAGGTCGTCCTCGAGAAGGAGAACACTCGCGTCAAGAAGGCGAAGAGCGAGCAGGCGACGTTCGAGCCGCTGATCCTCGGGATCACCAAGGCGTCCCTCGCGACCGAGTCGTTCCTCTCGGCCGCCTCGTTCCAGGAGACGACGAAGGTGCTCACGGACGCGGCGATCGAGGGCAAGGTCGACCACCTGCTCGGCTTGAAGGAGAACGTGATCATCGGGAAGCTGATCCCGGCGGCGACGGGCCTCAAGCAGTACCGCTCCGTCGAGATCAAGCCGTCCGAGAAGGTTCCGCTGTCGGCTTACCGCCGGCCCGAGTCCGAGGAGCAGCTGCTCGCTGCGCTGCAGGAGATCGGCGCCGACGGGGGCGACGGCGCAAGCCTCGCCGATCTCGGTCTCGACTTCGGCGGCGCGATCGAGCCGGACGGCGATCCGGGCTCACGCGAGTCCGGCGAGGCGACGGAGATCCCGGAGATCAAGTCACCGCTGGACGACGAGACCGCGTAAGCGGCTTCCGAGCTGAACTGAACGACGGGCGCCCGCAAGGCGCCCGTCGTCGTTTCGGGCCACGCCTTGGTGCCTGGCACCAGGACGCGGCCCGCAGGGCCGCGTCCACGCGGCTCGAGGGGCGCGTTCCGGTGGGAGCGGCTGTGGGCGAATCTCGCTCACAGGACATGTCCGGCGGACATGTCCCGTCCGCTTGGAGCTAGCGGGCGGCTCGGCCTCCGCCGGCTGCGCTGCCGCCGTTCGGGTCGGCCGGCGGGGTGGAGGCGGCCATCACGTCCTCCTTGCCGTTCTCCTTCGCCTGATACAGAGCATCGTCGGCTCGCTTGAAGAGCGTCTCGCCGTCGTCCTCCGGCCGGAGGTCCGCGGCGCCTGCGGAGAGGCGCAGCCGGCCGACGTCGCCGATCGGGCGCGAGGCAACTGCCTGTTGCATCCGCCGCGAGAGCTGCTCCGCGTCGCCGAGCGTCGACTCCGGGAGGATGATCCCGAACTCGTCGCCGCCGACTCGGCAGGCGATGTCCGCCGAGCGCACGACGGACCGGACGCGCTCCGCGACCTCGGCCAGCACCGCGTCGCCGGCGAGGTGGCCGATCCGGTCGTTGATTGCCTTGAAGCCGTCGAGGTCGAAGAGGACGAGCGCGAGGCGCCGGCCGTACCGGTGGGCCCGCGCGACCTCCCGGCCAAGCGTCTCGTGGAAGAAGCGCCGGTTGTGCAGGCCGGTCAGTGCGTCGAGGTCGGCGAGCTGGCGCGCCTCGCGGAAGCGACGCGCATTGTCGATCGCACGCCCGGCCCGCTCGGCCAGCTCCTCGAGCGACTGGCGGTCGCCGTCGGCAAACGCATGCGCCGCCGAGCGGCTGAACACAGACATGAACCCGATAGGCCCGGTCTCGCCGGGGATTGGGACCGCGAGCCCGTGACGGATCCGGCCGCCGTCGTCGATCTCGGCGCCGGCCGGATCCTCGGAGGAGATCCTCATCGACCGCGACTCAGGGCCGTCCGGGAGTCCCGTAACCGCTTGGAGCTCGGCTTCCTCGGCCGATAGCCCTTCAGCCGCCACGATCGGCTTCTCGCCGCCGGGCCCTGGGAGCAGGACGAGAGTCGCGTCGACGCCGCGGATCGCGCCCGCCGCCTCGAGCACCCGCGTCAGCACCTCGTCGAGGTCGATCGTCCCACCGAGCTCGCCCAGAATCCGGCCGCGGCGCTCGTCGGCACTCGCCCGGTCGACCGCCGAGTGGAGCTCTTTCATCACCCCGTCCATCCGGCCCGACAACTCTTCCATCGCCTTCATGAAGCGCTGACCCGCGGCTCGCCGCTCACGCAGCAGTGCGAGAAAGGCGAGCGCGAGCACGACCAGTACGCCGGCGAAGATGGCCCAGCCAACGGCGTCGCTCACGGGAGCACGCCCGATCTCGTTCGTTTCGCTCTTTTCATCCCTCTTTCAGGCCGCCGCTTGCCTGAGTCCCGGCCCAGACTCACTGTAGTTTCGTTTTCGCGATCACGCCATGGGTCCAAGCGTGGAAACGATCCGTCCGGATCGGGGTGTTTTCCGCCATTTCAAGCGTTTGACGGCCTATCCCGCCTTCGCTACCATGCCCCCGCTTGGTTGGTAGGGCGGCATGCCCGGCCAACCTTTGTCCTGTCAGGAAGTCCTCGAAGGGATCGAATGCCCACCGTCAATCAGCTTGTGCGCAAGGGCCGGGTCAAGCCCAAGTCGAAGACCAAGACCCCTGCCCTCCGTGGCGCCCCGCAGAAGCGGGGTGTGTGCACGCGCGTGTACACGACTACGCCCAAGAAGCCGAACTCGGCTCTGCGCAAGGTCGCCCGCATCCGGCTGACGAACGGCATGGAGGTCACGACCTACATCCCGGGCGAGGGACACAATCTTCAGGAGCACTCCGTCGTGCTGATCCGCGGCGGCCGCGTCAAGGACCTGCCGGGCATCCGGTACAAGGTCATCCGCGCGGCGCTGGACACGGCCGGCGTCTCCGACCGCAAGCAGGGCCGCTCCAAGTACGGCGCCAAGAAGGGGAGCTGAATGACGGCCCCCCTCCACACACCTCGCGCCCTCCGGCGCGCTGCAAAGCGCCGCCTCGCCGCGTCCTCAGTCGCGCCCGTAGCCTCCGGCTACGAACGCTCCCTGCGTCCTTACGACGCGGGCTTTTCACGGCCGGAGAACACGATCTGCGCGGAGGGTGGCCTCTAGTGCCGCGCCGTGCCGAGATTCAGGTCCGCGAGCTCTCGCCGGACCCCGTGCACGGCTCGCGCCTCGTCAGCCAGCTGATCAACAAGGTGATGCTCGACGGCAAGAAGGGCACCGCCGAGAAGATCGTCTACGACGCACTCGCGATCGCCGCCGAGCGGTCCGGCAAGCCGCCGGTCGAGGTGCTCGAGGCCGCGGTCAAGTCCGTGACTCCTGTGCTCGAGACCCGCTCGCGCCGCGTCGGCGGGGCCAACTACCAGGTGCCCGTCGAGGTTCCGGCGCGGCGCGCCCGCACGCTCGCGATCCGCTGGCTCGTGACGTTCTCGCGCGACCGGCGCGAGAAGGGCATGGCCGCGAAGCTCGCCGGCGAGCTCATGGACGCGACCGAGCAGCAGGGCGGCGCCTTCAAGCGCAAGGACGACCTCTACCGGATGGCGCAGGCCAACAAGGCCTTCGCCCACTACAGGTGGTAGGCGCGATGGCGACCCCTGCAACGAAGGCTCCCGCCACGCTCGAGAAGGTCCGGAACATCGGGATCATGGCCCACATCGACGCGGGAAAGACCACGACGACCGAGCGGATCCTCTACTACACCGGCCGCATCCACAAGACGGGCGAGGTGCACGAGGGCGCCGCGACGATGGACTGGATGGCGCAGGAGCAGGAGCGCGGCATCACGATCACGTCGGCTGCCACGACGGCGTTTTGGCGCGATTTCCGCATCAACATCATCGATACGCCCGGGCACGTGGACTTTACGGTCGAGGTGGAGCGCAGCCTGCGCGTGCTCGACGGCGCGATCGCCGTCTTCGACGGGGTCGCCGGCGTGGAGCCGCAGTCCGAGACGGTCTGGCGGCAGGCCGACCGGTACCACGTCCCGCGGATCGCCTTCATCAACAAGATGGACCGCACCGGCGCCGACTTCTTCGCCTCGGTGCAGTCGATGGTCGACCGGCTCGGCGCTCACCCGGTTCCGGTGCAGCTCCCGATCGGCCAGGAGGAGCACTTCCGCGGCGTCGTCGACCTCGTCGAGATGCGCGCGATCACCTACAGCGACGACCTCGGCACGAACATGGACGTCGGCGAGATCCCCGCCGAGCTTCTCGAACAGGCGAACGAGTACCACCACCAGCTGATCGACTCGGTCGCCGACCACGACGAGCAGCTGATGGAGACCTACCTCGAGGACGAGTCGGGGGTGACGCCCGAGATGCTGCGCCGCGCGCTCCGCGCCGCGACGCTCGACATCACGGTCACGCCGGTGCTGCTGGGCTCCGCCTTCAAGAACAAAGGCGTGCAGCCGCTGCTCGACGCCGTCATCGAGTTCCTCCCGAGCCCGCTCGACGTTCCGCCCGTCCACGGCGTCGACCCGCGCACCGAGCACGAGCTCTCGCGCCGCCCTGCGACGGACGAGCCGTTCTCGGCGCTGGCGTTCAAGGTCATGTCCGACCCCTACGTCGGGAAGCTGACCTACATCCGGGTCTACTCCGGCCAGGTCAACTCCGGCGACCGCGTCGTGAACACGACGAACAACAAGACCGAGCGGATCGGCCGCATCCTCCAGATGCACGCGAACCACCGGGAGGAGCGCCAGGAGATCGCCGCCGGCGAGATCGCCGCGATCGTCGGCCTCAAGCAGACGACGACCGGTGAGACGCTCGCGACCGACACGGCCCCGATCGTGCTCGAGTCCATGACTTTCCCGGACCCGGTGATCGCCGTCGCCGTCGAGCCGAGGACCAAGGGCGACCAGGACAAGCTCGCGACCGCGCTGCAGCGGCTCGCCGAGGAGGACCCGACTTTCCGCGTCCGGAGCGACGAGGAGACGGGGCAGACGCTCATCTCGGGGATGGGCGAGCTGCACCTCGAGATCATCGTCGACCGCCTCACCCGCGAGTTCAACGTCGACGCGAACGTCGGCCGTCCGCAGGTCGCCTACCGCGAGACGGTCTCGAACCCCGTCCAGAAGATCGTGGGCAGGTTCGTCCGGCAGACCGGCGGCCGCGGCCAGTTCGGCCATGCGGTCATCAATCTCGAGCCCTCCGAGCCCGGCGAGGGCTACGAGTTCCTCGACAAGATCGTCGGCGGCAAGATCCCGCGCGAGTACATCCCCGCGGTCGATCTCGGGATCCAGGAGGCGATGGAGTCCGGCATCCTGGCCGGCTACCCGGTCGTGGACATCCGCGTCGAGCTCGTCGACGGGTCGTACCACGACGTCGACTCGAGCGAGATGGCGTTCAAGGTCGCGGGCTCGATGGCCTTCAAGGAGGCGATGAAGCGCGCGAAGCCGAAGCTGCTCGAGCCGGTGATGGCCGTCGAGGTCGTCACCCCCGAGGAGTACCTCGGCGACGTCATGGGCGATCTCAACTCACGCCGGGGCCGCATCGAAAATCTCGAGCCGAGGGGCAACGCGCAGGTCATCAAGGCCCGCGTCCCGCTTGCCGCCATGTTCGGCTACGCGACCGACCTGCGCTCGACGACGCAGGGCCGGGCCACGTTCACCATGCAGTTCGAGCGATACGAGGAAGTCCCTCAGTCGATCGCAAGCGAGCTCGTCGACTCGCAGACCGCGTAACAGAAGGGAAAGGAAGGAATGGCCAAGCAGAAGTTCGAGCGCACCAAGCCGCACGTCAACGTCGGCACGATCGGTCACATCGACCACGGCAAGACGACCCTGACGGCTGCGATCACGAAGGTTCTCGCGGAGGCGGGCGGTGCCACAACCGTCAAGAGCTTCGACGAGATCGACAACGCGCCCGAGGAGCGCCAGCGCGGCATCACGATCAACACGTCGCACGTCGAGTACGAGACGGAGAACCGCCACTACGCGCACGTCGACTGCCCCGGCCACGCGGACTACATCAAGAACATGATCACGGGCGCCGCCCAGATGGACGGGGCGATCCTGGTCGTGTCGGCCGCCGACGGCCCCATGCCGCAGACCCGTGAGCACATCCTCCTGGCCCGCCAGGTCGAGGTGCCGTCGATCGTGGTCTTCCTGAACAAGGCCGACATGGTCGACGATCCGGAGCTGCTCGAGCTCGTCGAGATGGAGGTGCGCGAGCTGCTCTCCGCGTACGAGTTCCCGGGTGACGAGATCCCCGTCATCGCCGGCTCGGCGCTCAAGGCGCTCGAGGGCGACGAGGAGCACTCGAAGAAGATCCTCGAGCTGATGGAGGCGGTCGACTCCTACATCCCGGAGCCGGTCCGCGATACCGACAAGCCGTTCCTGATGCCGATCGAGGACGTCTTCACGATCACGGGACGCGGCACGGTCGTCACCGGCCGGATCGAGCAGGGTCAGATCAACTCCGGCGAGGAAGTCGAGATCATCGGCATCCAGGAGCAGACCCAGAAGACGGTCGTCACCGGGCTCGAGATGTTCAACAAGACGCTCGACTTCGCCCAGGCGGGCGACAACGCCGGCGTGCTCCTGCGCGGAACCAAGCGCGAGGATGTCGAGCGCGGCCAGGTCGTCGCGAAGCCGGGGTCGATCACCCCGCACACGCACTTCAAGGCCGAGGTCTACGTCCTGTCCAAGGACGAGGGCGGGCGCCACACGCCGTTCTTCAACGGCTACCGGCCCCAGTTCTACTTCCGGACGACGGACGTGACCGGCTCGATCGCGCTCCCGGAGGGCCAGGAGATGGTCATGCCGGGCGACAACACGAACATGGAGATCCAGCTGATCCAGCCGATCGCGATGGATCAGGGCCTCCGGTTCGCAATCCGTGAGGGCGGCCGCACCGTGGGTGCGGGCGTCGTCACCGAGATCGTCACTTAGGAAGGCCGGTGCCGCAGTCGAAGATCCGAATCCGCCTGAAGGGCTACGACCATCAGGCACTCGACCGCTCGGCGGCATCGATCGTCGAGACGGCGACGCGCACCGGCGCGACAATCACCGGTCCCGTTCCGTTGCCGACGGAGAAGAACGTCTACACCGTGATCCGGTCGCCGTTCAAGGACAAGGACTCGCGGGAGCACTTCGAGATCCGGACGCACAAGCGGCTGATCGACATCCACAGCCCCACGCCGAAGACGGTCGACTCGCTGATGCGGCTCGACCTCCCGGCCGGGGTCGACATCGAGATCAAGCTATGACGGCTCTCCCGGCAACATTCGGCGGCGCCTGGCCCGCGATCACGCGGCGCCAGAGCCCGCCCTCCTCCTCACCAAGGCAATCTTGCCTTGGCTCGTCGGAGTGCGACCTCTGGCTTGGTGCTCGCGACCCAGGCATCCACCAATGTCACCGGAAGAGCCGTACGCCATGAAGGGAATCGTCGGCAGAAAGCTGGGCATGACGCAGGTCTTCGACGAGGAGACCGGCGCCGTCACGCCCGTGACCGTGATCCAGGCGGGGCCGTGCCCCGTCGTCGCGATCAAGACCGCCGACGCGGACGGCTACGACGCGGTCCAGCTCGCCTTCGACGAGGTTCCTGAGCGGAGGCTCTCGAAGCCGCGGCTGGGCGTCCTGAAGAAGGCCGGCGTCGGGCCGCACCGGCGGCTGCTCGAGATCCGCGGCCCGCACGTCTACACGGAGGGCGAGACGGTCACGGTCGAGACGTTCGAGCCGGGGGACAAGATCAAGGTCTCGGGGATCTCGATCGGCAAGGGCTTCGCCGGGACGATCAAGCGGCACAACTTCAGCCGCGGCCCGGTCTCGCACGGCTCGCACAACGTTCGCGCGCCGGGCTCGATCGGCGCGTCGGCGACGCCCTCCCGCGTTTTCCGGGGCCAGAAGATGCCCGGCCGGATGGGCGCCAAGCGGGTCACGCAGGTGGGACTGCGTGT
Source organism: uncultured Actinomycetes bacterium (assembly GCA_963802375.1). Classification (GTDB taxonomy): domain Bacteria; phylum Actinomycetota; class Thermoleophilia; order Gaiellales; family Gaiellaceae; genus JACDAN01. Next base: position 1,111,691 of record CAWDIJ010000010.1, on the reverse strand, counting down.
CCATGCGATCGATCCCGAGGAGAACCTGCTCCTCGTCAAGGGCGCCGTCCCTGGCCCGAAGAACTCCATCGTCGAGATCCGCGAGGAGGTGCGGGGTGGCGGCTCCTAAGGCACCCCTTCTCGACTCGGCGGGCAAGAAGTCGAAGGACGTGACCCTCGAGGCCGGGGTCTTCGGCGCCGACGTGAAGCCGCACCTCGTCCACGAGACGGTTCGCGCCGAGCTCGCGGGCGACCGTGCAGGCACGCGCGCCGTTAAGAGCCGCGGGCTCGTCGCCGGCGGCCGCGGGAAGCCGTGGCGCCAGAAGGGCACGGGCCGCGCCCGCGCCGGCACGACGCGGGCTCCCCAGTGGACGGGCGGCGGCGCCGCCTTCCAGCCGCGCACGAACTTCAAGGTCAAGGTCAACAAGAAGACCCGGAAGGCCGCCTTCCGCGCCGCGCTCTCCGCACACGCGAAGGAGGGCACGCTCGCCTTCGTGGACGGCTCCGCGTTCGACGAGCCGTCGACGAAGCAGGCAGTCGGCCTGCTCGAGGCCTGGGGCAAGCAGACCCCCGTCCTGGTCGTCGTGACCGACGAGGAGGAGACGCTGATCAAGTCGTTTCGGAACCTCGAGCGGGTGCTCGTCATCACCCCCGCGGAGATCGAGGTCGCCGCGATCGTCTGGGCGCGTTCGCTGCTCGTCACCGAGGCCGCGCGCGAGGCGCTCGAGAGAAGGGGTGCGGCGTGAGCCTGCATCCGAACGAAGTCCTGCTCGCGCCGGTCGTCTCCGAGAAGAGCTACAGCCTGATCGAGGATCGGAAGTACTCCTTCCGAGTCCACCCGGACGCGCACAAGACGCAGATCCGGCAGGCAGTCGAGGAGCTCTTCGAGGTCAAGGTGCAGAGCGTCAACGTCATCCAGGTTCGGTCGAAGCCGAAGCGGCGCGGGATGGTCCGCGGCCGCAAGCCCGGCTGGAAGAAGGCGATCGTGCAGCTGCGCGAGGGCGAGTCGATCGAGATCTTCGAGGGGGCTCAGTTTAGTGGCCCACCAGGAACACTGCTGCGCCTGGCCCTATCACGCTGCGCCAGGCGGCGTCCTCAGCGCGGGCTACTACCGAACGCTCCCTGCGTCCTTGCCTGGCTTGGTGCTAGCGACCCAGGCATCCAGCAATGTCACCTGGAGGACCACTAATGGCACGAAAGTTCAAGCCCACGAGCCCCGGTCGCCGCCACATGACCGTCTCCGAGTTCGCGGAGGTCACGAAGGCAGGCCCGGAGAAGAGTCTCGTCGAGCCCGTCAAGAAGACCGGCGGCCGGAACAACAAGGGCCGCATCACGACGCGCCACCGCGGCGGCGGGCACAAGCGCCGCTACCGCGTGATCGACTTCAAGCGGACGAAGGACGGCGTGCCCGCGAAGGTCGCTGCGATCGAGTACGACCCGAACCGGTCGGCCAACATCGCGCTGCTCCACTATGCGGACGGCGCCAAGTCCTACATCCTCGCTCCGGCCCGCCTGCGCGTCGGCTCGACCGTCGAGTCGGGCCCCGACGCGGACATCAAGCCGGGCAACGCGCTGCCGCTCGCGAACATCCCGACGGGCACGCTGGTCCACAACGTCGAGCTGAAGCCGGGTCAGGGCGGCAAGATCGCGCGCGGCGCCGGGACAGGGATCCAGCTCGTCGGAAAGGACGAAGGCCACGGGATCCTGCGGCTACCATCCGGGGAGCTTCGGCGAGTGCTGCTTGCCTGCCGCGCGACGGTGGGACAGGTCGGCAACGTCGACCACGAGAACATCACCGAGGGCAAGGCAGGGCGCAGCCGGTGGCGTGGCAAGCGGCCGACTGTGCGCGGCTCGGCCATGAACCCGGTCGACCATCCGCACGGCGGCGGCGAGGGCAAGTCGAAGGGTGGACGCCACCCGGTGACTCCCTGGGGCGTGCCGACGCTCGGCAAGCGAACCCGCTCGAAGCACAAGGAATCGGACGCACTGATCATCCGGCAGCGCCGGAGAGGCAAGGAGAAGCGCTAAGTGTCGAGATCGTCGCGCAAGGGCCCATACGTCGAGGAGCGGCTGATGAGCCGCATCGAGAAGATGAACGACTCCGGATCGAAGAACATGATCCGGACCTGGTCGCGCGCCTCGACGATCTTCCCCGAGATGGTCGGGCACACGATCGCGGTCCACGACGGCCGCAAGCACGTCCCGGTCTTCATCTCGGAGCAGATGGTCGGGCACAAGCTGGGTGAGTTCGCGCCGACGCGGACCTTCCGCGGCCACTCCGGCGACAGGAAGACGGAGGTCAAACGCTAGTTATGGCCCGCACGAGAACGCCGACAGTCGAGGACCGCCCGGAGGTGCGCGCGTCCGCGCAGTACCTGCGGGTCGCGCCGCGCAAGGCGCGCCTCGTCGTGGAGCACATCCGCGGACGCCCCGTCCCGGAGGCTCGGACCGTGCTCGCCTTCACGCCGCGCGCGGCTGCCCGCGAGGTCGAGAAGATCCTCGCGTCGGCCGTCGCCAACGCTGAGGCGAACCACGGCCTCATCGGCGACGACCTCATCGTGTCGGCCGCCTACGTCGACGAGGGCCCGGTGATCAAGCGCTGGCGCGCCCGCGCGCGCGGCCGCGTGGCCCGGATCCAGAAGAAGACGTGCCACGTCACGATCCGGCTCGCGCCGGCCGAGGCGGACGCGGCCGCCCGTCGGCGTCCGCGGACCACGCAGGACACGGCCGTCGAGCCCGAGGCGGAGGCCACCGAGAAGCCGAAGGCCGAGGAGAAGCCGAAGCCCAAGCGCGCCAGCCGCGCGAAGAAGCCCGCGGCCCCGAAAGCCGAGGCAGCGGCCGAAAAGCCCAAGCCCAAGCGCGCCCCGCGCAAGAAGAAGACCGAGGAAGAGGAGTCTTGATGACGGCCCCCTCACGCGAGCTTCGCACCCGCTGGGCGCCTGCAAAGCGACGCCAGGGGGCGTCCTCAGTCGCGCCCGTAGCCTCCGGCTACGAACGCTTCCTGCGTCCTTCCCTGGCTTGGTTTTCAACGCCCATCGGGCACGAATCTCGCGGAGGTGACCGCTAGTGGGACAGAAGATCCATCCCGGCGGGATGCGCGTCGGCGTCATCCACGACTGGAAATCCAACTGGTACACGAACGACAAGGACTTTGCGGACGCGCTCCAGGAGGACATCAAGATCCGCGAGCACATCATCGGCAAGCTGTCGCATGCCGGCCTGTCGGACATTCTGATCCGCAAGGACAAGCAGCGGATCACGGTCGACATCTACACGGCGCGCCCCGGCATCGTGATCGGCAAGTCCGGTGCCGAGGTGGACGCGCTGCGCCGCGACCTGCACGCGCTGACGCAGAAGAACGTCCACATCAACATCAACGAGATCAAGCGGCCCGAGCTCGACGCGAAGCTCGTCGCCCAGTCGATCGCCGAGCAGCTCGAGAACCGCGTGAGCTTCCGCCGCGCGATGAAGCGCTCGCTGGCCTCGGCGATCCGGTCTGGCGCGCAAGGCGTGAAGGTTCAGTGCGGCGGCCGTCTCGGCGGCGGCGAGATGAGCCGGTCCGAGAGCTACTCGGAGGGACGCGTCCCGCTGCACACGATCCGCGCGGACATCGACTACGGCTTAGCCGAGGCGAAGACGACGACCGGACGGATCGGCGTCAAGGTCTGGATCAACAAGGGCGAGATCATGCCGGAGGGGTTCGAGTCGGTCGAGGGCCGGCGCGACGCCCGGCTGGGCGAGCAGGACACGGCCCGGCGCCGAGGCGGCAAGACTGAGGGCCTGTCGGCCTCCCGCGAGAGCGGGCGGCGAGGGGGCAGCGGCGACCGCGAGGGCCTCGGCCCGGTGCGGGACCGCAAGCCCAGGCGTGGACGCCGCGGCGGCACGGGCGCTCCGAGTCGCGGCCCGCGCCAGGACAACGTGGAACAGCCGCGCACCGACGAGCAGGCGACGACCGCCGAGGGACGTGAGCTCCCGGAAATCCGGCCCGAGGTGCCGACGACGCCCGAGGCAGTCGCCGAGGCACCCGAGTCGACCACGCCCAAGACCCAGCAGGAAGACCCGACCAAGCTCGACCAGTCCGGCGACCCGTCGGCGGAGAAGACGAACAACTGATGGCGGCCCCCTCCATCACAGCTCGGGCTCCCCGGCGCGCTGCAAAGCGGCGCCTCGCCGCGTCCTCAGTCGCACCCGTAGCCTCCGGCTACGAGCGCTCCCTGCGTCCTTCCGAGCCGCGCTTTTCACGGCCGGGAAGCGCGATCTGCGCTGGAGGTGACCGCTAGATGCTCCTTCCGAAGAAGACGAAGTTCCGCAAGGTCCAGCGCGGCCGCCGGCGGGGTCAGGCCAAGGGCCAGACCCAGGTCCAGTACGGCGACTACGGGATCAAGGCGCTCGAGGCGGGCTGGGTGACCAACCGCCAGATCGAGGCTGCCCGGATCGCGATGACCAGGAAGATCAAGCGAGGCGGCAAGGTCTGGATCAACGTCTTCCCGGACAAGCCGGTCACGCAGAAGCCGGCCGAGACCCGCATGGGCTCCGGCAAGGGCTCACCCGAGCACTGGGTCGCCGTCGTGAAGCCCGGGCGCGTGATGTTCGAGCTCGCCGGCGTGCCCGAGCCGCTCGCGAAGGAGGCGCTCCGCCTCGCCGGCAGCAAGCTCCCCGTCAAGACGAAGATCGTGAAGAGAGAGGCTGATCTGTTTGCGGGCTAAGCAGTTGAGAGACATGACCGACGACGAGCTCGAACGGGTGCTCAGCGAGCGCCGGCAGGAGCTCTTCAACCTGCGCTTCCAGTCGGCGACCGGAGCGCTCGAGAACCCTGCGCGCCTGAAGCTGGCGAAGCGGGAGATCGCGCGCATCCTGACCGTTCGGGTCGAGCGCGAGACGAGTTCGGTGGGAGGTGAGAGCTAGTGGCGGACGAGGAGAAGACCGAGCAGGAAGAGCAGATGCCGGAGGAGGGGCCGCCGGTCGAGGCCGAGGCGTCCGAGACGCCGCCAGAGCCCGATCCCGAGGCTCCGCCGGAGGAGCCCGGCCCGCCCGTGCCCGAGCCCACGGCTCCCGAGCCCACGCCCGAGCCTGCTCCCGAGCCGATCGCAGAGGCCGAGCCGGAGGCGGAGGCCGCCGAGGCTCCCGCCGAAGGCGAGCCCGAAGCCGCTGTCGCCGAGGCTGAGCAGGAGCCGGAGGCCCCCGAGGCTCCCGCCGAGGGCGAGCCCGAGGCCGCCGTCGCCGAGGCCGAAGCACCGGCCGAGGGCGAGGAGGCTCCGGAGGAGACCGGGGGCGCCGGGGAAGAGACTGCGCCATCGGCGGGGACGACGAAGAAGAAGCGCAAGCGCGTCCCCCGAAGCGACCGTCGCAAGCGCCCGAAGACGCGCGAGCGCGCGACCGAGCGCAAGCCGATCACGCGGCTGGAGAAGCCGGAGCACGAGCGCGGCCGCCGCCAGGAGCGGCGCGGCGTCGTGGTCTCCGCAGCGATGGACAAGACGATCGTCGTCCGGGTGGACGTGGTGAAAGCGCACGCGAAGTACAAGAAGGTCGTCCGCCGCTCTCAGCGCTTCCACGTGCACGACGAGCAGAACCAGGCGAAGGCCGGCGACGTCGTCCGTATCGTCGAGACGCGCCCGCTCTCGAAGACGAAGAACTGGCGGCTCGCCGAGGTCGTCGAGGTGGCTCAGTGATCCAGCAGGAGTCCCGCTTGAAGGTGGCCGACAACACGGGCGCCCGCGAGCTCCTCTGCATCCGCGTGCTCGGCGGCTCGCACCGGCGCTACGCGCGGGTCGGCGACGTCATCGTCGGGACCGTCAAGACCGCCACGCCGCAGGGCGCCGTCCGCAAGGGCGAGGTGGTGCGTGCCGTTGTGGTGCGGACGAAGAAGCCGTACGGCCGCGACGACGGGACGTCGATCGCCTTCGACGAGAACGCCGCCGTGATCATCGACGCGGCCAGCAACCCGCGCGGCACGCGCATCTTCGGGCCCGTCGCCCGCGAGCTGCGCGAGAAGAACTTCATGAAGATCGTCTCGCTCGCACCGGAGGTTCTCTGATGGCGGCCCCCTTCCGCGTGTCTCGCACTCTCCAGGGAGCTGCAAAGCGCGCTCTGGCCGCGTCCTCAGTCGCGCCCGTAGCCTCCGGCTACGAACGCTCCCTGCGTCCTTGCCAGAGCGGCTTTTCACGGCTGGAGAGCACGAGCCCCACGAAAGGTGACCGCTGATGGCACAAACCATGAAGATCAAGAAGGGCGATCTCGTCCAGGTGCTGAGCGGCAAGGACCGCGGCAAGCAGGGCCGCGTCCTCGAGGCGCGCCCGAAGGAGGGCCGCGTGCTCGTCGAGAACCTGAACATGATCAAGCGGCACACGCGTCCCCGCCCGATGAGCAACCCGAGCCGGATGGGCGCACCGCAGATCCAGCCTGGCGGCGTGATCGAAAGGGCAGGCCCGATCCCGATCTCGAACGTCATGGTGATCTGCCCCGCCTGCCAGCGCCCGACGAGGGTCGGAACGATCGTCCAAGAGGGAAAGACGGGAACCGTGCGACTCAGGGTGTGCAAGCGGGCGGACTGCGGGCAACAGATCGATCGATGATGGCTACTGCAACCAAAGAGACCACCGTGCCGCGGATGAAGCAGGCCTACAACGAGGAGATTCGCCCGCGCCTCAAGGACGAGCTCGAGTTGAGCACGGTGATGCAGGTCCCTCGGATCACGAAGATCACGCTGAACATGGGCGTCGGTGAGGCCAAGACCGAGGCCAAGGCGCTCGACAGCGCGATCGAGGAGCTGACGACGATCGCCGGCCAGCGGGCGCAGGTCCGCCGAGCGCGCAAGTCGATCGCCGGCTTCAAGATCCGCGACGGGATGCCCATCGGCGCGCGCGTCACGCTGCGCGGCGACCGGATGTGGGAGTTCCTCGACCGGCTCGTGTCGATCGCCCTGCCCCGGATCCGCGACTTCCGCGGCCTCAACCCGGGGTCGTTCGACGGGAGAGGCAACTTCTCGGTCGGCATCCGCGAGCAGATCATCTTCCCGGAGATCAACTACGACGACATCGCCGCCGTCCGGGGTCTGGACGTGACGATCACGACCACGGCGGAGAACGACGAGCACGGCCTCGCGCTCCTCAGGGCCCTGGGCATGCCGTTCGCCATCGAAGACGACAGGAGGGATTCCTAAGTGGCCAAGAAGTCCCTGGTCCACAAGGCGCAGCAGCCGCAGCGCTTCAAGGTCAGGCAGTACACGCGCTGCCGCCGGTGCGGCCGGCCGCGCTCGGTCTACAAGAAGTTCGGCCTCTGCCGGATCTGCCTGCGCGACCTCGCGCACCAGGGCCAGATCCCCGGCATGACCAAGTCCAGCTGGTGATGGGGCAATGCTGACCGATCCGATCGCAGACATGCTCACGCGCATCCGCAACGCCAACAAGGCGCTGCACGAGACCGCGGAGATGCCGACCTCGCGCCAGAAGGAGGAGATCGCGCGCCTGCTCCAGGACGAGGGCTACATCGTCGGCTTCCAGGTCGTCAGCCCCGCAGATCACAACAGCCGGGAGCCCGACGCGAAGAAGCACCGTTCGTACGGCACGCTCGTCATCCAGCTCAAGTACGGGCCGAGCCGGGAGCGGATCATCACCGACCTCAAACGCGTCTCCAAGCCGGGGCGTCGCGTCTACGCTAGAAAGGACCGGCTGCCGCGTGTCCTCGGAGGGATGGGGACGGCGATCATGTCGACGTCGAGGGGTCTCGTCACGAGCAAGACCGCCGAGCGCGAAGGCATCGGCGGCGAGGTCATCTGTTTTGTGTGGTAACGCGTCACAAGCACGCGGAGCCAGACTGACGTCTGGCACCGCAGAATCATGAGCCGAATCGGAAAAACACCCATCGAGTTGCCCGCCGGCGTGTCGGTGTCGATCGACCCTGGCCGCGTAATGGTCAACGGCCCGCTCGGCGAGCTCACGCAGCAGGTTCCGCAGCGGATGAAGATCGAGCAGGCCGACGGTGAGCTGACCGTCACGCGCCCGACCGAGCGCGGCGACGACCGCGCCCTGCACGGGCTGACCCGGTCGCTCGTCGCGAACATGGTCGAGGGCGTCACGAAGGGGTTCGAGCGGAAGCTGGAGCTTCAGGGCGTCGGCTACCGCGCCGCGCTGCGCGGCACCTCGCTCGAGCTGAGCGTCGGGTTCTCGCACCCGGTCGTGATCGAGCCGCGCCAGGGGATCTCGTTCGAGGTCCCGACGCCGACCGAGATCTTCGTCAAGGGCATCGACAAGCAGCAGGTCGGGCAGACGGCAGCCGAGGTGCGCCGGGTCCGGCCGCCCGAGCCCTACAAGGGCAAGGGCATCCGCTACGAGGGCGAGTACGTCCGCCGGAAGGTCGGGAAGCGCGCTTGATGATGAGCCAGCTCACGATGAGACAACGGCGAGAGCGCCGCCACAAGCGGGTGCGGAAGGACGTGCTCGGGACGGCCGACCGGCCGCGCCTCGTGGTGTTCCGGTCGAACCGGGGCATCGCCGCCCAGCTCGTCGACGACGCCGAGGGCAAGACCCTCGCCGCCGCCAGCTGGCTCGACAAGAAGGGCGCGAAGGGCGCGAAGACCGACCAGGCGGCCGAGGTCGGCAAGCTGCTCGCCGCGAACGCGAAGAAGGCGGGCATCGAGCGCGCAGTCTTCGACCGCGGCGGCTACCTGTACCACGGGCGCGTGAAGGCGCTCGCCGACGCAGCCCGCGAAGGAGGACTCGAATTTTGAGCGACTACCAGGAAACCCGCGAGCTCAAGGAGCGCGTGGTCGAGATCAACCGCGTCGCGAAGGTCGTCAAGGGCGGCCGGCGCTTTTCGTTCACCGCGCTCGTCGTGATCGGCGACGAGGTCGACCGGGTCGGCGTCGGCTACGGCAAGGCCCGTGAGGTCCCGCTGGCGATCTCGAAGGCGGTCGAGGACGCGAAGAAGAACCTCTTCACGGTCCCGAAGCACGGGCAGACGATCACCCACGAGATCCTCGGCCGGTTCGGCGCCGCGAGGGTGCTTCTGCGCCCGGCGAGCGAGGGCACCGGCGTCATCGCCGGCGGCGGCGTCCGCGCCGTCCTCGAACTCGGCGGCGTCCGCGACATTCTCGCGAAGAGCCTCGGCACGACGAATCCCGTGAACATGTTGAAGGCGACCGTCCAGGGCCTCCAGAGCCTCCGGCGCCCCGAGGAGGTCGCGAAGGCGCGCGGGAAGACGATCTCGGACGTGCTTCCGATCCCGAAGCAGCAGCCCGAGGAGGCGCCGGCCGAGGAGGCTGCGTCGGCCGAGGAGCCTACGCCGGCCGAGGAGCCGGTGGCCGCGGTGGCCGCCGCGGAGGAGCCCCCGACCGATGGCGAATAAGACGCTCCGCATCACCCAGGTCCGCAGCCAGATCGGCCAGAGCGAGCGCCATCGCGGCACGCTGCGCGCGCTCGGCCTCGGCAAGATCGGACGCTCCGTCGAGCGCCCGGAGAGCCCGGAGGTCGCCGGTATGCTGAGAAAGGTTCGCCACCTCGTCCGGGTCGAAGGCGATTAAGCACATGCCCGAAGAGCTCAACCTTTCCAACCTGAAGCCCGCGGCTCCGCGCAAGGATCGCAAGCGCGTCGGCCGCGGCATGGGCTCGGGCAAAGGCCGGTACTCCGGCCGCGGGATCAAGGGCCAGAAGTCGCGCTCCGGCTCGCACAAGATGCGCGCGGGCTTCGAGGGCGGCCAGATGCCGATCTACATGCGCCTCGGCAAGCAGCGCGGCCCGTACTCGAAGGACGCGATGCCGATGGGCCCGCACCGAACGCAGACCGTGCCGGTGAACATCCGGGACCTCGACCAGTTCGACGAGGGCGCCGAGGTCACGCCCGAGACGCTCGCCGAGGCCGGCGTCATCCGCAACACGCGGATCGACGTGAAGATCCTCGGCCAGGGCGAGCTCAAGAAGAAGCTCTCCGTGACCGCGCACTACTTCTCGGAGACGGCTCGCGAGAAGATCGAGGGCGCCGGTGGATCGGTGACCGCGCTCAAGGAGGTCAAGCCGAAGCGGCGGCGCCGCAAGGCCGCGACGCCGGCCGAGCCGGCCAAAGCCGCCGACGAGGCGCCCGAGGAGCAGCCCGAGCCGGAGCAGCAGGCTGAGCCGGAACAGCAGGACGAAGAAGCTTCCACCGACAATTAGATGTTCTCCTGGCTGACCAATGCCTGGCGCGTCCCCGAGCTGCGCAAGCGCGTGCTCTTCACGGCCGTGATCCTTGCCTTCTATCGCCTGGGATCCTGGATCCCGGCGCCGGGCGTGAACGCGGACGCGATCGAGAACTACTTCAACGCTTCGGGCGGCGGAACCGTGCTGGCGCTGCTCAACCTCTTCTCCGGCGGCGCGCTCTCCCAGTTCGCGATCTTCGCGCTCGGGATCATGCCGTACGTCACCGCCTCGATCATCCTGCAGCTGATGACCGTGGTCATCCCGCGCCTCGAGCAGCTCCAGAAGGAGGGCGAGGCCGGCTACGCCAAGATCAACCAGTACACGCGGTACCTGACGATCATGCTCGCTGCCGCCCAGGCCGCGGGCTTCGCGTTCCTTTTCCAGCGCCAGGGCGCGCTCGACGCGAACTTCGGCCGGGGCGCGCTCATCGTCCTCACACTGACCGCGGGCTGTGCGCTCCTAATGTGGATGGGCGAGCTGATCACGAAGCGCGGGATCGGCAACGGGATCTCGCTGCTGATCTTCGCCTCGATCCTCACCGGGCTCCCGCTCGGCATCAACGCCTGGGTCGAGGGCGGCATCTTCGAGCGGCTGTTCTTCCCGATCATGGCGGTCGGCGTCGTCGTGGCCGTCGTCTTCATCCAGGAGGGACAGCGCCGCATTCCGATTCAGTACGCGAAGCGGATGGTGGGGCGCCGGATGACGACGGGCGGCTCGACCTACATGCCGCTACGCGTGAACATGGCCGGCGTCATCCCCGTCATCTTCGCCGCGGCGGTCATGGCCTTCCCGCCGACGATCGCGCAGTACTTCCCGCAGACGCAGAGCTTCATCAACAAGTACTTCTCGTATACCGACTGGCCGTACCTGCTGCTGCAGGGGGCGATGATCGTGATCTTCACGTTCTTCTACACCGCCGTGCAGTTCAACCCGGTCGACCAGGCGGACAACCTCAGGAAGCACGGCGGCTACATCCCCGGCATCCGGCCGGGGCCGCCGACGGCGCAGTACCTCGACCGCGTCCTCACACGGCTGACGCTGCCAGGCGCCATCTACCTCGCCGCGGTCGCGACGCTGCCGAGCCTCTTCATCGCGTACGCGGACGTCTCGCAGGCGCTGGCCGGCGCGCTCGGTGGAACCTCGGTGCTCATCGCTGTCGGTGTGGCGCTCGACACGATGCGCCAGATGGAGTCGCAGATGATGATGCGCTCCTACGAAGGCTTCCTGAAATAGCTGTGTCCTCGGAGGCGAGGTGAATGTGCTGCTCCTCGGTCCTCAGGGGTCGGGGAAGGGCACCCAGGCGAAGCGGATCCAGGCCGAGTACGGGATCCCGCACATCGCCACGGGCGAGATCCTCCGCGATGCGATCGCCACGGAGACCGAGCTGGGCCGCCGCGTCAAGCCGATCGTGGAGAGCGGCAAGCTCGTCCCCGACGACCTGATGATCGACCTGATCCGCGAGCGCCTCGGCGAGGACGACGCGCAGGACGGCTTCATCCTCGACGGCTTCCCGCGCACGCTTCCGCAGGCGGAGGCGCTCGACGAGATGCTTGCCGACATCGGTCGCGAGCTCTCGATCGTCTTCGGCTTCCAGCTCGTCGATCAGATCGGCATCGACAGGATGCTCAAGCGCGCCGAGATCGAGCACCGGAAAGACGACACCCCGGAGGCGATCGCCCAGCGGCTCGAGCTCTACCACCGCGAGACCGAGCCGCTGATCGGCCACTACCGGGTGCAGGGCAACCTGGTCGGAATCCACGCTGACCGCAGCGTCGACGAGGTCTTCTCCGAAGTGCAGGAAGCGCTCGAGCAGACGGCGGCGAGGTCGGCGTGATCATCCGCAAGTCGAAGACTGAGCTCGACGTGATGCAGCGGGCAGGCGCGATCGTGGCCGACACGCATGCGCTCGTCGGCGAGCACGTCCGGCCGGGCGTCACGACCGCCGAGCTCGACCAGCTCGCGGACGAGTTCATCCGTTCGCGCGACGCCATCCCGACCTTCCTCGGCTACCCCGGCCCCTACCCCTACCCGGCTTCGATCTGCGCGTCGCTGAACGAGGTCGTCGTCCACGGCATCCCGAACGAGGAGCCGCTGTCGGAGGGTGACGTGCTTTCCGTGGACGTGGGAGTCACGTACGAGGGCTTCGTCGGCGATTCGGCCTACACGTACAGGGTGGGCGAGGTGGACGGCGAAGCCGAGCGGCTCCTCGAGGTCTCCGAGGCGGCGCTCTGGGCCGGCATCGAGAAGGCGCGCTCGGGTGCGCACCTGTCCGACGTCTCGCACGCGATCCAGACGGTCACGGAGGATGCCGGCTTCTCGGTCGTCCGGTCGCTGGTCGGCCACGGCGTCGGCCGCAACATGCACGAGGATCCTCAGATCCCGAACTTCGGCGAGCCGGGCCACGGGCCCGTGCTGGCGCCGGGAATGACGCTCGCGATCGAGCCGATGATCACGGCGGGCGGCCCCGAGGTGGTCGTGCTCGACGACCGCTGGACGATCGCGTCCCGCGACGGATCGCTCGCTGCGCACTTCGAGCACACGGTCGCCGTGACCGACGGGGAGCCGCGGATCCTCACGGCGGCCCCGGTTCGGGTCAGCTAGAGGTGTTTTGCTAGTATTTCCCGCTCGGCGGAAGCCGCGTTTCGCCGTGTTCGTTGTTCGTCCAAGACCGCGCTCCCAGAGCGCGGTCGCCGTGTGGAGGTATGGCCCAGAAGGAAGAGAAGATCGAGGTGGAAGGCGAGGTCGTGGAGGCCCTGCCGAGCACCATGTTCCGCGTCCAGATCGACGAGGGACATCAGGTGCTCGCGAAGATCTCCGGGAAGATGCGCAAGCACTACATCCGCATCCTTCCGGGAGACCGCGTGAAGGTGGAGCTCTCCCCGTACGACCTCTCCCGAGGCCGGATCACCTTCAGGCACAGGTAGGAGCAGAGATGAAAGTTCGCCCGTCCGTCAAGCCGATGTGTGAGCGGTGCCGCGTGATCAAGCGGCACGGTCGCACCATGGTCATCTGCACCAACCCGCGACACAAGCAAAGGCAGGGCTAAGTGGCACGTATCGCAGGCGTCAACCTTCCGCGCGAGAAGCGACTCGAGATCGGCCTGACCTACATCTTCGGGGTCGGCCGCTCGAAGGCGCTCCAGATCTGCACGGCGACCGGCCTCTCGCCGGACGAGAAGGTTCGCGACCTCACAGACCCCGAGATCACGAAGCTGCGCGAGTACATCGACGGCAATCTCCAGGTCGAGGGTGACCTGCGGCGCGAGCGCCAGCAGGCGATCAAGCGGCTTCAGGAGATCGGCGCCTACCGCGGCTTCCGCCACCGGCGCAGCCTGCCGGTGAACGGGCAGCGCACGAAGACGAACGCGCGCACGCGCAAGGGGCCGAAGAAGACCGTCGGCCGCGGCAAGAAGGCAGCGACCAAGACCTAGATGGCAGCCCCCTCCGGCATCCAGCGCACACGCTGCGCCGCTGCAATGCGCCGCCTCGCCGCGTCCTCAGTCGCACCCGTAGCCTCCGGCTACGAGCGCTCCCTGCGTCCTTGCGACGCGGGCATTTCACGGGCATCGTGCACGCTGGCTACCGGAGGTGACTGCTAATGGCTCCTCCGCGCAGACAGGCGGCCAGGGGTCGCACGCGCCGCCGTGTTCGCAAGAACATCGCCATCGGCCAGGCACACATCAAGACGTCGTTCAACAACACGATCGTGACCCTCACGGACAAGGACGGAAACGTGATCGTGTGGGAGTCGGCCGGCTCGGCCGGGTTCAAGGGCTCCCGCAAGTCGACGCCGTTCGCGGCGCAGGTCACGGCAGACGCCTGCGCGCGCAAGGGTATGGAGCACGGCCTCCAGAAGGTCGAGGTCTTCGTCAAGGGACCAGGCTCGGGCCGCGAGACGGCGATCCGGTCGCTCCAGGCCGCCGGCCTCGAGATCCTCGGCGTCAAGGATGTGACGCCCCAGGCGCACAACGGCGTCCGGCCGAAGAAGCGGAGGCGGGTCTAGTGGCCCGCACACTCGGACCCAAGTGCCGCGCCTGCCGCCGGGAGGGCATGAAGCTCTTCCTCAAGGGGGAGCGCTGCCTGACGGAGAAGTGCTCCGTCGAGCGCCGCAGCTACCCGCCGGGCGAGCATGGCCGCGGCCGCATCAAGCAGTCCGAGTACCTGCTCCAGCTGCGCGAGAAGCAGAAGGCGCGCCGGTACTACGGCCTGCTCGAGAAGCAGTTCCGCAACTACTACACGAAGGCCGCCAAGGGCTCGGGCATCACCGGCGAGACCCTGCTGCGCATGCTCGAGACCCGACTCGACAACGTCATCTACCGGCTCGGCTTCGCCGCTTCCCGCGCGCAGGCCCGCCAGCTCGTCCGCCACGGCCACTTCCACGTGAACGGCCGCCGCGTGAACATTCCGAGCTACCAGGTCAAGCCCGACGTCGTCATCACCATGGCGCCGGGCAGCTCGGCCGAGCAGGTCATCCGGGACGCGACCGACCTCACGGCCTCCGTCGCCCCCTGGCTCCAGGCCGACCACGAGAGCCTCACCGGCAAGGTGCTCAAGTGGCCCGAGCGGAGCGAGATCGACACGCCCGTCCAGGAACAGCTCATCGTCGAGCTCTATTCGAAGTAACGAGGGAAACGCTACGGCGTCCCATGTTCGTTTCGCACGCGAAAGAAAGGCTGTAAATGGCAACAAGAACGTCTCTGATGGATTTCCAGATCCCACGGATCGTCCACGAGGAAGTCGACGAGCGCCGCGGTGTCTTCGTGATCGAGCCGCTCGACCGCGGTTTCGGTCACACGTTCGGTAACTCGCTGCGCCGCGTGCTGCTCTCGTCGCTGGAGGGCGCCGCAGTCACGTCGGTGAAGATCGAGGGCGTCGCGCACGAGTTCACGACGCTGCCAGGCGTCCGTGAGGACGTCGTCGACATCATCTCGGCGCTCAAGAACCTCGTTGCGCGGCTCCACGGCGAGTCGCCGGAGATCGAGGTCCGCCTCAACAAGCGCGGCTCCGGCGCGGTCACGGCAGGCGACATCGAGGCGCCCGCCGACCTCGAGGTCCTCAACGAGGACCTCGTGATCGCGAATCTTTCCGACAAGGGCCGGCTCGAGATGACGATGACGATCGGCCGCGGCCGTGGCTACGTCCCGGCCGAGCTCAACCGCGGCCCCGAGCACACGATCGGCGTCATCCCGATCGACTCGCTCTTCTCACCCGTGCGGCGCGTCTCGTACGACGTGGAGGCTGCGCGTGTCGGTCAGCGCACCGACTACGACAAGCTGACGCTGGACGTCACCACGGACGGCTCGGTCGATCCCCGCGAGGCGATCGGCGGGGCGGCCGACATCCTCATTCGCCAGCTCGCGATCTTCACGGACATCGAGAAGATCGAAGGCTTCGGCGAGGCGGCTGCGACGCAGGCCGCGGCGGCGGAGGCCCCGCTCGCGCACGGGATGGAGAACTTCCCGATCGAGGAGCTCGAGCTCGGCGTCCGTTCGTACAACTGCCTGAAGCGGGTCGGCATCGAGACGATCGGCGACCTCGTCACGAAGTCCGAGGGCGAGCTCGCGGCGATCCCGAACTTCGGGAAGAAGTCCATCGAAGAGGTCAAGGAGACACTCGCCACGCACGGTCTCAACCTCCGCGGCGACGAGTCCCTCTAGGGTTGATGGCTGCTGCCACGATCTCGCCGGCCCGGATGCGCGATCTGACGCGCCTAGGCCGCTTCCGCACCGGACCCGACCCGCTCCGCGGGTCGACTCCGGCGCGTGCGCTTCGCGTCGCCAGCCCGGCCCCGATGCTGTCAGCATCGCCGCCGCGCTGCCGACGCGACCTAGACGGCCAGCTCGCGCCCCGAGCCAACGATCTCATGGCAGCAGCCATCTAGCGGTGCGCCACCATCGCTCAGGCAAGAAGCTCGGCCGCGACTCGGCGCACCGCAAGGCGCTGTACTCGAACCTGACCGGCTCGCTGATCGAGCACGGACGGATCAAGACGACCGTCGCCAAGGCGAAGGCGGTCAGGCCGATCGCCGAGAAGATGATCACGCTCGGGCGGCGCGGCGATCTTGCCGCCCGGCGTCAGGCGCTCGCGTATCTCCGCTCGAACGACGTCGTGCACATCCTCTTCGCCGAGGTGGCGCCGCGGTTCACGGACCGGCCGGGCGGCTACACGCGGATCACCAAGATCGGCCCGCGTGCGGGCGACGCGGCCGAGATGGCCTATCTCGAGTTCGTGGACTACGTGCCGCCGGCTCCGGTCGTACGGCCGGTGCGCGAGCCCGAGGAGCAGGCAGTGGCTCCCACGGCCTAGGAGGGTTCGGCGAAATACCGCCTGTGCCGCCAGGCCGCGCTGCGAGCGACATTCCGCCAAACCCTCATAAGACGCGGATCAAGCTCACACTCGAGTACGACGGGACCGGCTTCCGCGGGTGGGCGGCCCAGCCGACGCTCCGAACCGTCGAGCGTGAGGTTCGCTGGGCGCTCGGCCGGGTCTTTCCGGAGTGGTCGGAGCTCGCGGTCGCAGGGCGGACCGATACGGGCGTGCATGCGCTCGGGAACGTTGCCTCAGTGGAGGTCGACGGTGGGCCGCCGCTCGAACGCCTCGTGGAGGCGCTGAATGCCGAGCTTCCGTCCGATGTCGCGGTCCTGTCGGCGGAGGAGGCGCCGCCCGACTTCCACGCCCGCCGCTCGGCCCTCTCGCGTGCCTACCGCTACCGCGTTTACCGGCGGCGTGAGCCCTCGCCGTTCGAGGAGCGGCGGAGCTGGTGGTATCCGCGGCCCCTCGACGAGGAGTTGCTTGCCGAGTCGGCCGACTTGCTGCTCGGCGAGCACGACTTCCGGGCGTTCACCCCCGCCCAAACACACCACAAGGTCTTCGTCCGGGTCGTGAGGAACGCGGCCTGGCACAGGCGGGGCGACGCGCTCGAGCTCGAGATCGAGGCCGACAGCTTCCTCCGGCACATGGTTCGCACGCTGGTCGGGACCATGATCGAGCTCCGGCCGGCGGAGCTCGAGCGGCTCCTGACCGGTGGCCACGGCCGCGAAGACGCCGGAAGTACAGCACCCCCGTGGGGGTTGTACCTCGAGCACGTCCAGTACTGACACACATTCGTCACGATCTCCGTGTCTCCGCGAGCCGGGTCCGAGGGACAGTCCCTCGCGCCCCGGCGCGCGAAAAAGAGTCCCAGCGGTCTGCAGCCAACCGCCGGGACTCCGCAGGCGGGGGGAGAGGCAGTCCGCCTGCTTGACGTCATTCAACGTGATTGTCACGAGTCCCGCCGACGATACGATCGGCGCCATGGCGACTCGCACCCGCGCCGACGCCGCCGAGCGCGTCCAGGAGCTGCGCAAGCAGCTCGAGCACCACCTCTACCGCTACCACGTCCTCGACGACCCGGAGATCACCGACGCCGAGTACGACCGGCTGTACGACGAGCTCAAGGAGCTCGAGGCCGAGCATCCCGAGCTCGACGACCCGAGCTCCCCGACGCACCGGGTCGGTGCGCCGCCTTCCGCGAAGTTCCAGAAGGTCGAGCACCTCTCACCCATGGGCTCGCTCGAGAAAGTGACGACCGACGAGGGGCTCGAGAAGTGGGCGCAGGACGTCTGTAAGCGGCTCGACGCGGAGCCCGAGGACATCGCCTGGCTGATCGAGCCGAAGATCGACGGGCTTGCCGTCAACCTGACCTACGAGAACGGCGTCCTCGTGCGCGGCGCCACACGCGGGGACGGTGTCCAGGGTGAGGACGTGACCGTCAACCTCCGCACGATCCCGGCGATTCCGCTCCGCATGCTCGGCGACGATCCGCCGCCGGTGATCGAGGTGCGTGGAGAGGTGTACCTTCCTCTCTCCGGCTTCCGGCAGCTGAACGAGCAGCTCGCGGGTACGAACCAGAAACTGGCGCCCAACCCGCGCAATGCGGCAGCCGGCTCGCTCCGGCAGAAGAACTCGGCGATCACGGCCTCGCGACCGCTCTCGCTCTGGGTCTACGGCGTTGGGGTCCGCGAAGGGGTGGAGGCCGGAACGCAATCGGAGACGCTTCGGTGGCTGCGCGAGCGCGGCTTCCGGACGAACCCGCACGCCGAGCGCCTCGAAACGATCGAAGAGGTCGCCCGCAGGTGCAGCGAGTGGGAGACGGCTCGGATCGATCTCGACTACGAGATCGACGGGATCGTGATCAAGGTCGATTCGCTCGAGCAGCAGGCGGAGCTCGGCGCCCTGCACTCCAAGCCGCGTTGGGCTCGCGCCTACAAGTGGGCGCCCATGACCGCGACGACGCGCCTGAACAAGATCTTGATCCGGGTCGGGCGGACCGGGGCACTGAATCCCTGGGCGATGCTCGAGCCGGTGGAGGTTGGAGGCGTCACGGTGTCTCGCGCCACGCTCCACAACGAGGAGGACATCAACCGGAAGGACATCCGGGAGGGCGACGAGGTGATCGTCCAGCGCGCCGGCGACGTGATCCCGCAGATCGTCGGGCCTGCCGGACCGCACCGCAGGGGCACGCGCCGGTTCAAGATGCCGACGAACTGCCCACTGTGCGGCGCCGAGATCGTCAGGCCCGAAGGCGAGGCAATGCACCGCTGTCCGAACCGGGCCTGTCCATCCAGGGGCCTCGAGACGCTGAACAACTGGGTCATGTCCGCCGCGGACATCGAGGGCGTCGGCGAGCAGCTCGTTCGCCGCCTCTGGGACCTCGGTCTGCTTCGCTCGCTCCCTGACCTCTACCGGCTCACGAAGGAACAGCTGCTCGAGCTGGACGGCTTCCAGGAGAAGAGCGCCACGAACGTGATCTCCTCCATCGAGGCTTCGAAGCAGATCCCGTTCCGGCGAGTGCTGTATGGGCTGAACATCCCCGACGTCGGCTGGGTGACCGCCCAGAGCCTCGCGCGCCACTTCGGTTCCGTCGACCGGCTCGCCGCCGCGGCGCAGGAGGACATCACCGAGGTCGAGGGTCTCGGCCCCGAGCGCGCGGAGAAGATCGTCGAGTGGTTCTCGGAGGAAGACAACCGGCGGCTCGTCGAGGAGTTGCGCGAGCTCGGCCTCCGCTTCGAGGCGGGCGAGGAAGATCGCCCGCCGGAGGGCCCGCTCACCGGTCAGACGTTCGTCATCACCGGGACGCTCGAGAACCGGTCGCGCGAGCAGGCTCAAGCGGAGCTCGAGGCGCGGGGCGCGAAGGTGACCGGCTCGGTCTCGAAGAAGACGACCGGCCTCATCGTCGGCGAGGAGCCCGGCGCGTCCAAGCTGACGAAGGCGCAGAGCTCGGGCGTGCCGCTGCTCGACGAGAAAGAACTCGAGAAGTTATTGAGCGGCTAGGACCGACGCGAACCGGTCCTGGGCCCTGCGAGCCCAGAAGTGAGACATGGGGCGACCGTTCTGGATCAATGCGAAGGCCCACCGCCCGCGAACGAACCCCGACAGGGCGGAGGACTCGCGCAGCGTCCCCGTCTTCGCCAGCACGGCGCCGCGGGCGGGCGGACGCTCCATCCTGTGCTCCAGCGTGCCGTTCACACCGGCGACGGCCAGCGAGCGGACGAAATGCTGCCGCAGCACCGGATCGTTCCAGGCGTCGACGAGGATCCCAATAACCGCGGCCGCCGTGAGCCGGTTGTTCGGAGAGAGCCCGGAACCGTCGACGATCCGCACGCCCGCAAGCGGGACGGCGGCATCTGCGAGCGACCGCCGGACCGCCTCGGCGCCCGCCGCGCTGCTTCCGGCGCCTCCCTCCACGGCGCCGAGCTGCTTCAGCAGTAGCTCCGCGGTGAAGTTGTCGCTCTCGCGGTTCATGAACGCGACGATTCGGGCGAGCGGGGCGGAGGCCGTGGCTGCGAGCTGCGTCGCGACGGGATCTGCGGCGCCCATCACGACACGGCCGCGGACACCGACGCCGGCGGCCCGAAGGGCAAGACGGAACTGCGTCGCCGCGGCGATCGCCGGCCTTCGCGTCATGGAGCCGCGAAAGCGGGTTCGGTCGACTGTCAGGGCGGAGAGCGGCGGCGACTCGTTGAAGTAGTAGTGCGATCGCCAGGCCGGGCCGACGCGGCGCGAGTCGAAGTAGGACTCGTCCGCCTCGACCCCGCCCGTCACCTGCCGGATCCCGTACCCCCTGATCTGGCGGGCAAGGGACCTGAGGTCGCCGCGGGAGAGCGTCGGGTCGCCGAACCCTTTGAGAACCAGGTCTCCGTTCCACGTGGATCCGGCGAGGTGTCCCTCGCCGAAGACCATCGTGTCGATCCGGAAGTGGGGGCCGAGCACTGCGAGCGAGGCGTACGCGACCGCAAGCTTGGCGTTCGAGGCCGGGACCAGCGAGAGCGTGGGGTGACGGAGGAACACCGTTCGTCCGGAGGTGAGGTCGAGGGCCACCGCACCCGACTGACTTGCCCTGACGTGCGGAACGGAAAGCGCCTTGGCGAGCCGCGTCGCGAGCGGCGGCTTCGTCGATTTCGCAGGTGCGGCCGCGGCGACGAGTGCCGCCGCCAGGCACACGGCGAGGGCGGCAAGGGCTCGGCGCGGCACCGATTCATTCTAGGGGCCGCGCCGAGCCCTCCCAGGAGGGCGTACGGGAGCCAACGCTGCGTAGGTCCTGCTGCGCCGAAAGATGGGCCGGTCGGCCTATAGGCAAGAATCGGCACGCGGCAGATAATCGAGCCAGGAACTCAGGAGCCGCCATGCCGCATCAACTCGCAACCGTCAGAGGCCGCCTGGAAGATTTGCTGCGCGCCCTCGAGAAGGGTCGTCACCCGGGACGTGCCAGCGTCGAGGAGACCCTCACCGACGGCTACGCGCTCGCGCTCGAGCTCGACGCGGAGTGCGCCCGACTGGAGCGCTCGATCGGCTCGCTGGCCGCCGAGCTCGGCGATGGAAGCAGTGAGCAGCAGACGGAGGAGCTCTCCCGCACCGCCCGCCGTCTGGCCCGCGCGAAGCGCGATTTGGCCAGCCTCCGCAGCCTTCTTTCCTCGCTCCGGTCCGAAGCGGCCGAAGCGAAGGTCGCCTAGGCAGTCTCGCGACTCAGCTAGACCAGGCCGCTTCGCACGGCGTAGACGGCCGCCTGGATGCGGTTCTCGATCTGGAGCTTCATGAGGATGTTCGAGATGTGGTTCTTGACCGTCTTCGGGCTGATGTGGAGGTCCCCGGCGATCTCGGCGTTGTCCTTGCCGTTCGCGATCAGCCGCAGAACCTCGGTCTCGCGATCGGAGAGCTCCGGCCGCGCGACGCCGCCGCCGCCGGCCTCTACGCTCGTCGCGCGGATGCGCTGCAGCACCTTGGTCGCGATGTGCGGCGAGATCAGCGACTCGCCCACTGCGGCGGCTCGGATCCCCTGCATCAGGTCCTGGATGGAGGAGTCCTTCATCAGGTAGCCGCAGGCGCCTGCGAGGATCGCGTCCATCACGTCACTGTCCTGGTCCGAGATCGTCAGGACGAGCACGCGGGTCAGCGGCGCGAGCCTGGTGATCTCCCGCGTCGCCTCGATCCCGTTCATCCCGGGCATGTTCAAATCCATCACGACCACGTCGGGCGCCAGTTCGCGGACGAGCTGGAGCGCCATGTTCCCGTCGGGCGCCTCGGCGACGATGTGGACGCCCTGCTCCTCCAGCAGGTTCCGCAGGCCGGTCCGGAACAGGTCGTGGTCGTCGACGAGCATGACGCGGAGGAGCTCCGCGCCGAGGCCGTCTGGCTGGGCGACAGGGTCGGTGGCCACCGCGGAGTCGTATTCTCCGCTCAGCGTGTCCATCTGTCTACCTCGGGTAGACGGTCACGGTGACCGTGCGGCTTCCCCACTCACGCGCCTGGGCGACTGAAGGGAACCAGAGGTCGATGCGGGCACCGACGATCGCGCCGCCGGTGTCGGCCGCGACGCCCATCCCGTAGCCGGGAATCGCGATCCGTGAGCCCATCGGGATCAGGGACGGATCGACGGCAACGGTGCCCCAGCCGACGGTCCGGCCGCTCGCGGTCTTTCCGGGGAGGACGTAGCCGGTCGCCACTACGGTCAGCGAGGTAACACCAGCCGACGCCGGTCCGGCGGAGAGGCTCGGCGCCCCCGGAGTGACGACCGGCGTGCTCGGCGCCGCGGAGGCGAGCGTGCGGGCCCTGTCGCCGAGTCGCGCGATCCTCCCGAGATTGGCAAACCTCGTGGCTCGAAGGGCGGCGATCGTCCTCAACCGGTCGGCGCGAGCGCTGAAAAGCGAGGCCGCCGCGGCGGCCTTGGCCGCCGCGAGCTGGTCGAGCTCGCGCTGCTTTGCCGCAAGGGACCGGCCAAGGCGCTCGAGGCGCGCAGACTCGCCGCGGGCGTGGCGCACGAGCTCCTTGTCCTGTTGTGCGGCCAGGTCGAGCGTCTCGACCGCGCTCAGCGCCTCGTCGAGCGAGCCGGCGCCGAGGAGGACTCCGAGGACGTCGGGGTGTCCCTCCTCGTACAGGTTCTGGAGCCTGCGTGCAAGCGCCACTCTCGTGCGGCGGACGGCGGAGCGGGTGATCGCCAGTTGCTCGCCCACCTCGCGCTTCTGTGCCCGGACCTCCGCGGAGCGCGCGCGGAACGACGCGAGCTCGGCCTGCGCCTGGGCGAGTCGGCTCTCGATCGTCGCCAGGCTCTCGAATGCCGACTGCGAGCCCGCCGCGAGCGCGTCGTCTCGGGCGCGCAGAGCGTCAGCCTGAGCTTCCAGATCGTCAGGCGTCTGTGCGTGGCCGCCGGCAACGAGAGCTCCGCCGACCGCAACTCCGCAGAGCACGGCGGCGCCAAGCGCTCGCAACCCCCTCCCTGGCCCGCGCACGAGCGGCGACCCTAGCACGGGTCTGTCTTTACCCCGTTGCAGCTATCCGGAACCGTTGTTAGGGTGCCGAGCTTGTGCCGCCCCGGTCCCCTGCTCTCGCGGCGGAGCATGTGGTTCTCGGTGCGGCCAAATGGATGCGTAGGTCTCAGCTAGCAGTCATAACGGTTTCGTTTTTCGCCGCTCTTGCCGTGGCCGGCGGCGCGACCGCTGAGCCAGCCTCCGTCTCGTCCAAGCGCGCCCAGGCCCAGTCGGTGATGGCGCAGATCCAGGCTCTCGACGGGTCGCTCGAGCACGCCGTCGACGCGTACAACCTGGCGAACGAGCGCCTGGACGCGATCAGGGGCGACCTCGACGAGAATCGGGTGAACCTCCGCATCGCCGCCGACAACCACCGCACGGCGCAGAGGGTCCTCGCCGCTCGCATGGTCGCGATCTACACGACCGATCAGAACGATTCGACACTGGACGTGCTCGTCGGATCGCAGAGCCTCGAGGCTCTGCTCGACGGGCTCGAGACGGTCTCGCGTGTCTCGGACCAGGATTCCGCCGTCCTCTCGGACGTGAAGCGGTTCCGCACCGACATGCGCCGGGCACGCGCGCGGCTCCGCCACGCACGTGACCGCCAGGCCGAGCTCGTCGCCGAACGCGCCGCTCACAAGGCGTCGATCGAGAGCAAGCTTTCGGAGCGGCAGCAGATGCTCTCGTCGATCAAGTCCGAGATCGCCGCGATCCAGGCGGCCGAGCGGAGGCGCCAGGCACAGCTTGCTGCCCAGGCTCGCGCCCGCCTCGCGGCTCCGCAGCCGCTGATCCCCGATCTGGCGGCGGAGCCCTCGACGTCTGCCCCGTCCGAGCCGACCGAGCCCTCGGTGCTCCCGGCAGCTCCGGCCGCGAAGTACGGCGGCGTCGTCGGGGTCGCGATGCAGTACCTCGGCACGCCCTACGTGTACGGAGGCGCGAGCCCCTCGGGGTTCGACTGCTCGGGATTCATCATGTACGTCTACGCGCAGGTCGGCGTCTCGCTGCCCCACAATGCCGCTGCGCAGTACGGCCACGGGACGCCTGTCGACCGCAGCCAGCTCCAGCCCGGCGACCTCGTCTTTTTCAACGGGCTCGGGCATGCGGGCATCTACGTCGGCGGGGGATCGTTCATCCACTCCCCCCATACAGGCGACGTGGTGAAGATCTCCTCGATGTCGGGCTGGTACTCGTCGACCTACGTCGGCGCCCGGCGACTCTAGGCTCGGCCGCTACCCTCCGCCTCCGTGCACGACCATGCGCACCACGACCATGCGCACCATCAACACGCGCATGACCACGCCGGCTCGCTCAACCGCGTCGCCTTCTCGGCGACCGCCCACTGCCTGACGGGCTGCGCCATCGGCGAGGTCCTGGGCGTGATCATCGGGACCGCACTCGGCTGGGGAAACTTCGAGACGATCGTGCTGGCGATCGCGCTTGCCTTCCTCTTCGGCTACTCGCTGACGATGCTGCCGCTCCTGCGCGCAGGACTCGCGCTCGCCGCCGCCGTTCCACTGGCCCTTGCATCCGACACGCTCTCGATCGCCGTCATGGAGTTGGTCGACAACGTGATCCTGCTCGTCATCCCCGGCGCGATGGAGGCGGGCCTGGATTCATTCCTCTTCTGGGCCTCGTTGGCCTTTGCGCTGCTGATCGCCGGGCTGTGTGCGTACCCGGTCAACCGGTACCTCATCGCGCGCGGCAAGGGCCACGCGGTCGTGCACGCGTACCACGGCCACTAACGAGGCTGCGCGTAGAGCGCCTCGATCTCCGAGGCGAAGTGCTCTGCAACGATCTTCCGCTTCAGCTTCAGCGTCGGTGTGACCTCGTCGTGCTCGGGCGTGAAGTCGCGATCCAGGACCGCGTATCGCTTCACCTGCTCGAACGAGGCCTTGCCGTCGTTGAGCTCGTCCACGACCTCCTGGATCAGCCCCTGCGGGTCGCTGAGGCCCTTCGCCGCCTCGTCGAGCGTGATCAACGCTGTGAGGTACGGACGCCTGTCGCCGATCACGAGGGCCTGTGAGACGAACTTGGACGCCTTGAGCTCGTTCTCGATGTTCTGCGGCGAGACGTTCTTACCGCCCGCGGTGATGATGATGTCCTTCTTGCGGTCGGTGATGGACAGGAAACCGTCCTCGATCGAGCCGACGTCGCCGGTGCGCAGCCACCCCTCCGCGTCTAGCACCTCACGCGTAGCCGCCTCGTCCTTGTAGTAGCCGCCGAAGACGTTGGGGCCCCGGATGAGCACCTCTCCATCCTCGGCCGTCTTGACCTCGATCCCCGGGATGGTCGGCCCGACGGTCCCGAACCGGAAGCGCGTCGGCATGTTGACGTTCGAGGCCGTCGTGCACTCGGTCTGGCCGTAGCCCTCGCAGATCGTGATGTCGATCGTGTGGAAGAACTCGGCGATCTCCTTCGCGAGGGGGGCGCCGCCCGAGATCGGCAGCCGAAGCCGGCCGCCGAGTTTCGCCTTGACCTTCGAGTAGACGAGCTTGTCTGCGACCCGGTGCTGCAGCCTGAGGCCGGCCGGAATCGACTCGCCCGCCTGTTCCT
Organism: uncultured Actinomycetes bacterium; assembly: GCA_963802375.1. Lineage (GTDB taxonomy): Bacteria > Actinomycetota > Thermoleophilia > Gaiellales > Gaiellaceae > JACDAN01. The sequence goes on along the minus strand of CAWDIJ010000010.1, from coordinate 1,086,209 downwards.
TCGCGCTCACGCGCGCTCCGACCCGCAGCGCCCAGTCGATCAGCTTTCGCTTGACGCCAGTCGCCTCGTCGAAGCTCGCGAGGACTGCGGTGTGCACCTTCTCGAAGACGCGTGGGACGCTCGGGAGGACGGTCGGCTTGACCTCCACGGCAACCTCACCGACCCGCACGGGATCGGGGCAGAAGGCGATCGAGCAGCCCACGTAGCCCGCGAGCAGGTGCAGGCAGCGCCCGAAGTTGTGGGCCAGCGGGAGGTACAGAAGGATCAGGTCGTCGGTGCCGATGAACGACGGGACGTCGTCCACGGCGCCGACCATCGAGTAGTAGTTGCGGTGGGAGATCATGCAGGCCTTGGGCGGCCCGGTCGTGCCCGACGTGTAGATGTAGGTGAAGAGGTCGTCCTCGCCGACCTCGCCGCGCGCCCGTTCGAGCGCATCGGGGTTCTCCGCCGCGAACTCCCGACCCTTCGCGCGGAGGTCATCGAGGTCGGCGAACGAGAAGACGTGGCGCAGCTTCGGGAGGTCCCCGCGCTGTGAGTCGATCTTCTCGCGCTGCTCGTCGTCCTCCACGAGCACGGCGACCGCGTCCGAGTGGTCGAGGATGTACGCGACGTCCTTCGGGGGGAGCGACGGGTAGATCCCGGCGCCGATCGCGCCGATCGATCCGAGCGCATAGTCGAAGAGCACCCACTCGAGGTTCGTCCGGCCCAGGATGCCGGCCGCGTCGCCCTTCCCGATGCCGAGGGAGAGCAGACCGTTCGCGATCTCGTCGACCGCGCGCCTCGCCTCTTCCCAGCTGACCTCGCGCCAGCCGTCGTCACCCTCGACGAGGTACGCGGTGCCCTCGCGGGAGGCTGCGCGGCGCCACAGCTCCGCGATCGTCTTCGTCCCCGCCGCCTGCTCCACGATCGCCATTGGTGGGATCGTAATCTGCGGAGGAGAACGCGCGCAGGGAGAGAAAATCGCCGGTCCCTCTACACTTCGGAGACTCTTATGCGCACGATCTGGAACGGCTCGATCAACTTCGGCCTGGTCAACATCCCGGTCGGGTTGGCCCTGGCGACGAAGCCGGCGGCGCGGCAGTCGGACGTCAGCTTCCGCACGCTCCATCGCGAGTGCGGGACGCCGATCAAGCAGAAGCGCTGGTGCCCAGTGCACGACCGCGAGGTGCCGAACGACGAGCTCGTCAAGGGCTGGGAGGTCTCCAAGGGCGAGTTCGTGATCGTCGAGGACGCCGACCTCGAGGCGATCGCCCAGTACGACGATTCCCGCGCGATCGAGATTCAGAGCTTCGTGCAGCTCGACCAGATCGACCCCGTTTACTTCGACCGGACCTACTACCTCGCGCCGTCGTCGACACCCGCGCAGCGCCGTCCCTACGTCCTCCTGCTGCGCGCGCTCCAGGAGAGCGGGATGGGGGCCGTCGGCCGCTTCGTCCTCCGTGGACAGGAGCACTTCTCGCTGATCCGGCCACGCGGGGACGCACTGGCACTCGAGACCCTGTTCGTGGCCGAGGACGTCCGCTCGCAGGCGGAGGTCGAGGAGGCCGTCGGCGACACCGAGGTCAAGGAGCCGGAGCTCGAGCTGGCGCGCCAGGTGATCGACAGCCTCGCCGCGGACTTCGATCCGACGGGGCTAGAGAGCGAGTACCGGAGCACCCTCCACGAGATGCTGGAGGCGAAGCTCGACGGGCAGGAGATCAAGCGGCCCGAGCCTGCCGAGGAGGAGACGCCGGTCATCGACCTCATGGAGGCGCTGCGCCAGAGCGTCGACGAAGCGCAGAAGCAGAAGAAGGCGCCCGCGTCGAAGGCGAAGAGCTCAGGAGGCTCGCGCAAGAAAGCAGCGGCCGGCAGCCGCAAGTAGCGCTGTTCGGCTGTTAGTGGTGCTGGACGGTCGGCGGTGAGCCGACTGCCTGAAGCTGGGCGGCGAACAAGGTCTTGTCGATTTTCCCCTGGTAGATCGGGACGCCCTCCTGCACGCAGAGACGGATGACCTGCTCGCGCTCCAGCCCCATCTCCTTGGACAGTTCCTCGGGCGTCAGGTGGTTCGGCATGTGGAGTCCTTCCTTTCGTCTGAAACGGACCACGAAAAAAGCCCGCCGCCGCAAGGCGTAACGGGCCCGAAAGCTCGCGTGTCGGCTGGGCGCCTCATCACTCGCTCAACCTCCTGGTCGACACGCTGGAATCTTACACCGGGACCGGGACGTCGACGAACCCCCAATCGAGGGAGAACTCGCCGGCCAGGCTCTCGGCGAGGGCCTTGATCCCGAACGTCTCGGTCGCGTAGTGGCCGCCGGCGAGGAAGTGGATCCCGAGCTCACGCGCGAGGTGGAGCGTCGGCTCCGCCGGCTCGCCGGTGATGTACGCGTCGAATCCTGCCGAGGCGGCTTCCCGGACGAGCTTCGCGCCGCCGCCGGTGACGATCGCGACGCGTTCGATCCGTTCCGGCCCGCCCTCGAAGACCTGCGGCTCGCGGCCAGTCATCGTCTGGAGTCGTTCGGCCAGGCCGCCGATGCCCGTGGGCTCTCGAAGTGCGCCGCCGAAGCCCCACTCGAGAAAGCGCTCGGGCTCGGGGATCCCAAGCCCGCGCGCGACGATGATGTTGTTCCCGATCTCCGGGTGCGCATCGAGTGCGAGGTGGTAGGCGGCGAGCGTGATGTCGCCTTCGAACAGCGCCTGAAGCCGCCGCTTCATTGCGAGGTCGACGATCCGCGGCTCGTCCTCCCAGTACTGCCCGTGGTGGACGACGAGCAGCTGCGCTCCGATCTCCCTCGTCCGCTTGAATGCTTCGAGGGAGGACGAGACTGACGCCGCGATCTTCGACACCTCGTCCGCTCCGACCACCTGGAGGCCCATGGGGCCGTAGTCCTTGAAGTTGTCGAGGTCGAGCAGCTCGCCGGCGTGCTCGAGGATCTCATCGCGTGAAGCCATCGTCGCTACTCTGTCCGCTCTCGGGGTGTGGCGCAGCCTGGTAGCGCGCTCCGTTCGGGTCGGAGAGGTCCCCAGTTCAAATCTGGGCACCCCGATCGGTACTGGGCGGCGGCGGCTCCCGCCGGGCAGAGCCCGGCTCCGCCGCCGCCTAGCACCCCTGGCGGCCCGCAGCTCTCCGGGCCCGTGCTGAAGCACTGTGCCCTCCGGCCGCGAACCCCCAGGGGCGCTCCAGAACCGATCGGGAACGCGATCCTCATGTCTCCAGATTGCGATGCACGACGGCGGTGCAGAGATCTTCGACGTAGTCGAGGCCGCCCTCCGTGGCGACCCGGCGTGCCTCGTCCGACCGGATGCCGAGCTGGAGCCAGAGCGCCTTCGCACCGGCGTCGACGGCCTCGTGCGCGTGCGCCGGCGTGTGCTCGGGGCGGCGGAAGACGTCGACGAGGTCGATCGGGCGGTCGATCTCGCCCAGGGTGGCCACGCACGGGATGCCGAGAACGGCGTCACAGTCGAGCGGGCGCACCGGGATCACGTCGTAGCCCTGGGCGAGCAGATAGCGCATGACGCCGTGGCTCGCCTTCGCCGGGTTCGGCGAGGCGCCGACCAGCGCGATGGTCCTGGCGTCGCGGAGGATCTCCTCGGGCGTCCTCACGCCGTGGTTGGCACCCGTCTCGACGCCAGGGGAGCGAGCCAGAGGATCGTCGAGAGCCTTGGTGCTTCCGCTGCTGCTTCCATACGCCGGGCTATCCTGCCACCGGATGTCGGACACGCTTCGGGTCGCCTGCGTCCAGCTCACGAGCCGGGACGACAAGGCGGCGAACATCGAGAAGGCCGAGCAGCTCGTCGCCCGCGCGGCGGCGACAGGAGCCGACGTCGTCGTCCTCCCGGAGAAGTGGAACGCGATCGGCAACCCCGAGGTGCTCCACGGCGCCGCCGAGACGCTCGAGGACGGCGAGTCGGTTCAGGCGATGGCCGGCTGGGCGAGCTCGCACGGGATCACGCTCGTCGGCGGCTCGATCACGGAGCGCCGCGACGGCCGCGAGAAGCTCTCGAACACGAGCATCGTCTTCGAGTCGGACGGGTCGATTGCGGGTCTCTACCGCAAGATCCATATGTTCGACGTCGAGGTGGGCGGCCACGTCTACCGCGAGTCTGACGCCGAAGAGCCGGGTGACGAACCGGTCGTGCTGGACGTGGAGGGCTGGCCCACGGGTCTCACCATCTGTTACGACGTCCGCTTTCCCGAGCTGTACCGGATCCTCGCGCTCCAGGGAGCTCATTTCGTCACTGTTCCGGCCCACTTCACGCTCTACACGGGCAAGGATCACTGGGAGCTCCTGCTCCGAGCCCGGGCTGTCGAGAACCAGTACTACGTCGCGGCTGCGGCACAGATTGGCGAGACGCTTCCCGGGCGCCTCAGCTACGGACGATCGCTGATCGCGGATCCGTGGGGCACCGTGGTCGCGCTGGCGCCAGACGAGGAGACGGTCATCTCCGCCGAGCTCGACCGCCGGCGCCTCGAGGACGTGCGGGCGAAGCTGCCGTCGCTCGCCTCGCGGCAGGCAAATGCCTACCGCTGGCCAACTCCGGTCCCGTAGCGGCATGGACATTCGGGCGGTTCTCTTCGACCTCGACTTCACCCTGGCCAAGCCTGGGCCGGACCTCGGGCCGGAGGGATACCAGCGGCTCGGTCGGCGATTCGGGCTGGAGCTCGATCCGTCCCTGTACAAGGACGCGCGCGCGAAGGCCGTAGAGGGGCTCCACAAGCACCCGGACTTCCGCCACGACGAAGAGATCTGGGTCGCGTTCACCGAACGGATCATCCGCGGCATGGGCGGGAACGCGGATCGCGCCTACGAGGCTGCGGTCGAGATGACGAAGGCCTGGGAGCACGCGCACAACTTCGACCTCTTCGACGACGCGCTACCTGTTCTCGACCACCTGAGGGAGCACGGTCTGAAGCTCGGCCTCGTCTCGAACACGGGCCGTGACGTCGACGAGTTCCTCTCGCACCACAGCATCCAAGTGGACGCGGCGCTGTCGTCGCGCGTGCACGGCAAGGTGAAGCCGCACCCGACGATCTTCCAGGCCGTACTCGACCGGCTGGATGTCCCTGCCGAGCGGGCAGCGATGGTCGGCGACTCCCCCGAGGACGACCTCGAGGGCGCCCGTGGGCTCGGCATGCAGGCGTTCCTGGTCGACCGGGAGGACGCCTTTCCCGATGCCGAAGACCGGCTCCCCGACCTCTTCGCCCTGCCGGCCGCGCTCGGGCTAACAGCGATCTGAGTCGGGGCAGGTCGAGAGCACACGGACCGCGGGCGCGCTCCTGCGGCCTTTCGGCCACGCGACCTGGATCGCGACCGACGCCGCGTTGTTCTCGTACCGCGATTCCCGGAGCTCCATGTTCGGGTTGGCGCGGTTCACGAGGACGTAGCGCCCCGCACGCACGTTCGTCAGGTCGACGTTCTGGCCGTCGAGCCTCGAGTGGTAGCGGTCGGAGAAACCGACGGACGTTCCGGCGTCCACCGCGCCGGCGCGCGGCTGGTAGAGGTTGCAGAAGCCTCGGAACACGGGCCGGGACTTGCGGCCAGCGATCCGGCCGGGCGCGACGCCGTAGCGGTCGCCGATGCAGAAGCCGCTCTTGCGGTCCCGGACGACGACGGAGCCGTTTGCGCGCCGCAGCTCGTAACGCTGGAACGCGAACAGGTGCCAGTGCGAGTGATCGGAGGACGCGTTGTAGCGCCACACGCCGACTTCCGGGTATGTCCGGAGCGATCCGTTCCCGAGCCGCACCCGCTGGCTCGCGTGCATCGAGCCGGCGCCTCTCCTGCGGCCGTTGACGATGAAAGGGCCGAGGCCGACGTTGTCCGCGGCCGAGGTGAACCACAGCAGGAAGCGGCGGCCGGTCCTGCGCACCTCGAGATCCCTCGGCGGCTGCTGGTCGAAGTCGGGCAGGAGCTCGAGCGGGCGCTGTACCGGGCGCGCGCTCGGGTGTGCCGGCAGCTGGATCGCTGAGACGAGCGCCGAAGCGCCGCCGGCGGCCGGGGCGCCGACGATCTGCTCCGCGCCGGTCCGGTCGCTGACGAAGAGCACGCGCGTGCCGTTGGCCGAGAATGCCGGCGCGGAGTCGACGAAGAGGTCCGCGGTGACCTGCACGATTGCGCCGCTGCGGGGATCGAGAATGCGGATGTCGGGGGCGCCCGTCTCGTCCGTGACGTAGGCGATCCGCCGCCCGTCGGGTGCCCACGCGGGGCTCGTCTCGGACGCGGGCGAGCTCGTGATCCTCTGCGGACGTCCGCCTCGTGTGCGGACGACGAAGAGGTCGCCGCCGGCCGAGAACGCGATCCGCTGTCCTCCCGGAGACCACGCCGGCTCGGCTCCGCGGGCCAGTGTCCGGCCCTGGACGCCGTCGGCGCGCAGGATCACGATCGAGCTGTCGCGCTCAATCGCGAGGCGCCGTCCGTCCGGAGCCCAGGTCGGCGAGGCTTCGTCGGCCGCCGTTGCGGTCAGGCGGCCGCGGTTGGATCCGTCGGCGTCGGCGACGAAGACGTCCGCTGCGCCCCCGGACCCCGGGGCGAGATACGCGAGCCGGCGGCCGTCCGGCGACCACGCGGGATGGGAGGCGGCGGGCACGACGAGCCGGGCGCGACCGCGTCCAGCGAGGTAGACGCCGGCCCCGGCGATCTCCGACTTCGAGAAGGCGAGCGTCGCCCACGGCGCGGGCGACCGGACGGTAGCGGGGCTCGAGAGCGTCAGTGTGAGAGCCGCGGCGAGTACGGCGCCGAGCGACAGGACGAGCAGGGCGCACCGGGTCTTCATGCGAGCTCTAGGGCGGCTTCCTCGAGCGTCGCAACCGGGCCGACGGAGACGTCCTCGCCGTCGAACAACTCGAGCCAGTCCGCGAGCGGCTTCTGGCCGATGCGCTCGGCCAGCGCGCCTCTGAGCGCCTCCTGCGAGTCCGGGTCGAACTGCCGGTCGATCAGCTCCTTGAGCTCGAGCAGCTCGCACAGGCGGGCGAAGAAGCGGCGCTCGAGCGCCCCGACCGTCAGGTGCCGGCCGTCGGCCGTGGCGTACATCCCGTAACAGGCAAGGCCTCCGGTGAGCATGCGCGGTACCGGGTCCCCGCCGAGGCGATGGGACACGAGCCGGTGCGCTCCGTGCGTCAGCGACACGACGAGGTGGGCTCCGCGTCCCGTCCGTGTCCGCTCCAGGAGGGCGGCGAGGATTCGCGTGACCCCCATGAGCGCGCCGGCGGCGAGGTCGGCGATCTGGGTCGGCGGGATCGCCGGGGCCGTGTCGGCCAGCAGTCCGGCCCAGCCCTGGTAGTTGAGGTCGTGGCCGGCTCGGTCAGCGTGGCGGCCTTGGCTGCCGAAGCCGGTGAACGAGCAGTAGACGACCGACTCGGGGAGGTCGCCGGGGCCGACGCCGAGCCGCTCGACGACGCCCGGCCGGAAGCTCTCGAGCACGACGTCAGCCTCGGCGCAGACGGCGCGTCCACGCTCCGGCTCGTCCTTCAGGTCGAGGAGCACCGTTTCCTTGCCCGCGTTCAGCGCCTCGTGCCAGGCGGGGGCGACGTCGGCCATCGGATCTCCCGCCGGCGGCAAGAGCCGGACGACGCGCGCGCCCAGCTCGAGCAGCTCACGGCTCGCGAACGGCCCCGGCAGGTAAAGGCTCAGGTCCACGACGGAAACGCCTTCCAGAGGCCTCACGGCGGCTGAAACTACCAGCGGCGCGGGGTGCTCTCAGGCGGCCGCGATGAACGTCGCAGCGTGTCCCCGGCGGTTGGCCTCCGAGAGCCGGTCTTCGTCGAGCGCGCCGATCTTCAACAGCAGCTCGAACTCGTCGCGGAGATGTGTCCGCATCATCTCCGGACCGTCGGTCGCGATCGTGAACGGCACTCCGTGCTGCGTGAACGCGCGAAAGGTGTCGCGAACGGCGTCCTCGCTCTCCTGGGCCTTCGTCAACAGGTTCGACGTGGGGCAGATCTCGAGGACGATCCCGGCTTCGCGGATCTGGTCCATCAGCTTCGGATCCTTCGCGGCGAGGATGCCGTGACCGATTCGGTCGGGCCGGAGCGTCGAGACGACCTCGCGGATCTCGGCGATCCCGAACTCGCCGCCTTCCTCGCCGACGTGGATCGTGACGCCGAGGCCGGCCTCGCGCGCCTGCTCGATCAGCGGGAGCAGGTCGCGATACGGGTACGGGCCGGCGCCGTCCGGGCGGGGGCCGGCGATGTCGATCCCGACGATCCCGCGCGGCGCGTAGCGGATCGCCTTCTCGACGATGATCGCGTTCTGCCGCTCGGTGAACGTCCGGTCCATCATCAGGATCAACCCGGCGCGCACCTGGGAGTACTCCAGGCTCGCGCGGTCGAGCCCGCGGATCGCCGCGACGATGATGTGGTCGAGGTCGCGCTCGCCGCCGCGGTTGCGCTTCATCGGGTTGAAACGGAGCTCGAGCGTCGTGATTCCCTGCGAGCGGTACGCGCCCCCGATTGCCGCGTGGACCGAGCGTTCGACGGCGAGCGGGCTGGACTGGATCAGCTCCGTCCACTTGTAGATCTGGTCGAGCGCCGTCAGGTCGGTGACGCCGTGCGGATCCGAGACCGTGACGAGCGCGTCGAACTCCCAGTAGTCCTTGACCGGGAGCGCGATGCCCTGCTCGTGCGCGAGCGTCCACATGATCTCGGTCGCGACCGAGCCTCCGAGGTGGGTGTGGAGCTCCGCGAGGCCGTTTGTCGTCGCCATCGCGCGAGCCTAGCGCCGCGTGCCTGTTTCGATGAGGGGAGGCAGGGAACGGGGAGAGAAACTTCGAAGGAGGTAACCATGGCTAATCCAGTACCCGTCGGAAGCGACGTCTCGGCCGGCACCTACCGCTGCACGAACTGCGGTTACGAGCTCCAGGTTCAGTCCGTCCAGTCGCTCCCTCCGTGCTCGAACTGCGACGGCCCCCAGGAGTGGCAGTCCGTCTCGGGCGCAGACAGCTCAGAGGATCCGTATCCCGACAAGTAGACGGGCAGCCGACCTCTTCGGGCTCCCAATCGAGGAGTTCACGAAGGCGCGCGACGAGCTCGCGAAGGAGCTCCGGAAGGCTGGGAAGAAGGAGGCGGCGGACGAGGTCAAGTCGCTGCGGAAGCCCTCGGTTTCCGCGTGGGCGGTGAACCAGGCCGTCCGCCGCCGCCCGCAGGAGGCGAAGGCGCTCGTCAAGGCCGGCGACGAGCTCCGAAAGGCGCAGCGCGGCGTCGTCAGCGGGCGGGACCCAGGCGCGCTCCGCGAGGCGACTGCGGCGCACCGGCAGCTCGTCGAGGAGCTGACCGAGGAGGCGCGGGCCGCGCTCGAGGAGCGCGGTGCCGCCGCTGCAGGAACGGTGACCCGGGTCGCGCAGACTCTTCGGGCGGCGTCGATCGACAAGGAGGCCTCGAAGGCCCTGACGGCCGGGACGCTCGCCGAAGACGTGGAGCAGGCGGGGTTCGGGCCGCTGCTGGCCGCCGTTCCGGCCGGGAGCCGTCCGAAGTCCCGCCGGGCGGCGAAGCCGACGCCCAAGCCCAAGCCGCCGCCGAAGCCCAAACGGGACCCGAACGCCGCCAAGCGCAAACGGCTCGAGGAACAGCTGGCCAAGGCGCAGGCTCGTGTCCGTGAGCTGGAGGAACGCCTAGAGTTGCTCACATAATTTGCGGAGGGGGTTTCGACCGCTCTGTCACAGAGCGTCTAGGAGACGGGAGCGGGCTGAGGGGCCCTCAGCCGTGGGCCTTGCCTCGCACGGAAGCGACACGCGCGACTGTTCGTGAGCCGCGGCGACCGGACGAGGTTCCTCGACCCGCTGGCGCTCGTCATCGAACGGTTCGAGCAGCGCCGCCGCGATCGCCGGACTCTCCGACCCCGCGATCCCCCTCGACCACGGCCCGCTGAGAGCAGCGTTCGGCGACACCGACGACTGGCAGCGCCGCTACCACGCGTTCATCGAGGCGGGCCAAGCGACGTAGGGTCAGCGGGGTAGGGTCCCCGGCGATGAAGGTCGGGATCGTCGTCCCCTTCTCCTGGTCCTTTTGGGGCGCCGTCGTCGAGCACGCGGAGCTCCAGGCAGAGGCCCTCCGGAGACTCGGTATCGAGACCCGGACGATCATGGGCAACGATCCGCCGGGCCAGTTCACGCGCGCGCTCCACCCCCGCGAGGGACGTGACGGGCCGCCGCCGCCCGACGTGATTCCCGTCGGCCGCTCCGCGATCGTGCCGGCCAACGGGTCGCTGCCGAACATCATCCTCGGGCCGCGCTCTGTCTGGCGGATCAAGCAGGCGCTCGAGCGGGAGCAGTTCGACCTGCTCCACCTCCACGAGCCGCTGACGCCGACCCTCTGCATCGCCTCGCTCGCGATGGCGAAGTGCCCGGTGGTCGCGACCTTCCACGCGTCGGGCGACCTCGTGTGGGCGAGAGCGTCGATGCCGGTCTGGGGGTTCCTGCTCGACCGCATCGACGTGCGTGTCGCCGTCTCCGAGCAGGCGAAGGCTTCGGCGAGCCGCTACTCGCCAGCGGACTACGAGGTGATCCCGAACGGCGTGCTGATCCCGCCCGAGGCCGACCCTGCGGGCCGCGAGAACCGGATCCTCTTCGTCGGGCGCCACGAAGCTCGCAAGGGGCTCTCGATCTTGCTTCGCGCCTGGCCGGAAATCCGCCGCCGGACGGGCGCGACGCTCCGTGTCATCGGCGCCGACCCACTCGCGGTGAGGCTCCTGATGGCGAAGCTCCGCACGCCGTCCGACGGCATCGAGATCCTCGGTTTTCTGCCTCAGGAGCGGCTGACGGAAGAGCTGCTCAGCGCCAAGGCGATGGCGGCGCCTTCGCTCGGCGGCGAGAGCTTCGGGATGGTGCTGACGCGCGCTTTCGCGTGTGCGACCCCGGTCGTTGCCTCCGACATCGAGGGATACCGGGAAGTCATGACGAGCGAGGCCGGCCTCAGCGTTCCACCCGGCGACCCTTCTGTCCTGGCCGAAGCCATGACGAGGCTGCTTGCCGACGAGCAGGCGCGCTGCCAGGCCGGCCTTGCGGCCCGCCGCCTTGCGGAGGAGCGGTATTCCTGGGACGGGATCGCCAGGCGGCTCGTCGGCGCCTACGAGCAGGCGCTCGGACAGGTGCCGGTCGCGGCATGACGATCTCGCGGCGTCACTTCGCGCGTGCGGCCCTCATCCTGCCGGGGATCGCCGCCCTCGGGCTGCTGCTGTGGTGGCGCGGCCCCGATTGGAGTCTCGTCGGCGACGCCTTCGAGGCCGTCTCCTGGCGCTGGGTCGGCGTTGCGCTCGTCCTGAACCTCGCGTCGGTGCTCGTCCGCGCCGTCTCCTGGAACGTCGTGATCCGCCAGGCGATGCCTCGCTCGCAACAGCCGCCGTTCGCAAACGTCTTCTCGGCGTTCGCGGTCGGCCTGCTTGCAAACGCGGTGCTCCCGGGACGGATCGGCGAGCTTGCCCGAGTCGGCGTCCTCGCCAGGTGGACGCCTCGGGGTCAGGGGACGACCGGCCGGCTGCTGGGAACCGTCTTTGCGCACCGTCTGTTCGACCTGGTTCCGGCTCTGCTCCTGACCGCCTTCGTGCTCGCCACGACGCGGATCCCGCATTGGGCGGTAACGAGCCTGGAGCTCGTCGCCGTCGTCGGCATCGCGCTCTTCCTCGTCGCGATCCTGGTGGCGGGTCGCGAGCTGCGCCCGCTCCCGGAGGGCGCGCTGGCGGTCCGGCGGCTGCTGGCGATGGCCCAGCGCGGGCTTCACGTCCTGCGCAAGCCGAGGGCTGCGGCAGTGGCTGCCGTGCTGCAGACGACCGGCTGGCTGATTCAGCTGCTCGCCGTCTGGTCGATGATGGCCGCGTTTGGCATCGACGCACCGATCTCGGCCGCAGCCGTCGTCCTGCTCCTCATGAACGTCGCGACCATCTTCCCGCTCTGGCCGGGGAACATCGGACTCCTCCAGGCCGTCGTCGCCCTGCCCCTGGTCTCGTACGGGGTCGCCTACTCGACCGGGCTCGCTTTCGGGCTCGGCCTCCAGGTGCTGGAGATGTCCGTCGGCGTGGGCGTTGGGCTGATCTTCCTCATGCGCGAGGGGCTCTCGCTCGAGAACCTGCGGCGGATGCCGGAAGAGGAATCGGAGGAGTCCGTGGTCGAGGAGCTCAGGCCTGCGGCGCCGCGTGAACGCGCTCGCATGTCCGGCTAGCCTCAAAGGTGTCCTCTCCGCCCGGGAGGCGGCGGCCGCCCTGGCGGAAGGGCTCGGCGGCGCTGTCGAGCTCCCTGTTGCGGACGGCGGGGAGGGGACGCTCGACGTGCTGGCCACAGCGGTGGCCGGCGAGTGGCGAGAGGCGGAAGTCTCCGATCCCCACGGGCGACCGGTCATCGCCCTCTGGCTGCTGGGCGAGGGCGGGACGGCGCTCGTCGAGTCAGCCCAGGCGATCGGGCTAGGGCTCGTCGCCGAACAGGAGCGGGACCCGCTGCGTGCGTCGAGCCGTGGCCTGGGTGAGCTCTTGCTCGAGGTAGAGGACGCCGATCCGGCAGAGATCGTCGTCTTCCTCGGCGGCACTGCGAATGTCGACGGGGGCGCCGGGCTGATGGGGGTGCTCGGCGGCTTCCGGGTGCCTGTGCGGGCCGCGTGCGACGTGCGCTCGCCGCTCGTCGACGCTGCCCGTGTCTTTGCCGCTCAGAAGGGCGCGACGCCGGAGCAAGCCATCGAGCTGGAGCGCCGGCTGCTGGAGCGGCGGTCGCTGGCGCCATTTCGGGAGCTCCCCGGGGCCGGAGCCGCGGGCGGGCTCGGCGCAGCGCTTGCCGCCCTCGGCGCCGAGCTCGTCGAGGGCGCCGGCCTCGTCCTCGACTTGATCGGGTTCCGCGACCACCTCGGCGGCGCCGATCTCGTCGTGACCGGCGAGGGAACAGTCGACGCGACGAGCTGGATCGGCAAGGCGCCGGGAGAGGTCGCGCGTCTTTCCGCGGAGCGCGGCGTGCGCTGCGTGCTCTTCGGCGGGCAGGTCGTCGAAGCGCCGGAGGGCGTCGAGGCCTACGAGCTCAGCGGCGATCCCGCGCGGGCGCGCGAGGATCTCGTTGCGCTCGGCCGCACCCTCGCTAGCGGTGCCTAGTGGTGCTCGTCCCGGCCGTACGTCTTCGCGAACGCCTGGAGGAGCTTCCAGGCGATCGAGGCGTTGCCCTCGACGAGCGGCCGGAAGTCCCAGAAGGTCATGCCATGTGCGGTCAGGTCGCTTTCGGCCGTGACGGTCGCCGTCCGCGCGCTCTGGGCGATGAGCGCGATCTCGCCGAAGTAGTCCCCCGGGCCGAGCCGGCGGCGCTCGTCGCCGTGGACGGTCACCTTGGCGTTCCCGTCCTCGATCACGAAAAAGCCCACGCCGCTCTCGCCCTCGCGGGCGATCTCCTGGCCGGCCGAGAAGTTGCGGCGCTTCATCGACTCCGCGACCTGGTCGATCTCCCGGTTGTCCAGGTCGGAGAAGAGGGGGACCTGCTTGAGGAGCTCTTTGAGTTCCTGATCGGCCATCGCGCGGGATTCTAAGCAGGTTCTGCGGGCCTAAGCAGGTTCTGCCGGGCGCACGGCCTCGACCCGGCGCGCCAGCTCCTCGATTTTGCCCTGCGCCGAGTCGAGCTTGTCGGCACAGAGGCGGTAGAGCTCCTCCCCGCGCTCCCAGAGCGTAATCGCCTCGTCCAGGTCGGCTTGGCCGCTCTCGAGCTGGTGGACGATCCGCTCGAGCTCCCTTTGCGCCTCCTCGAAGGTCACCTGGCGGCTCTGGCCGGCGCCGGCTCCCGGCGAGCGAGGCCCGCCTCCGCCGGCGCCTTCGCCCGCTGACGGCATGGGGCTCTCCGGGCCCGTATTGCTCATACTGTTCCCTCCGGCCCCGTACCCCCAGCGGACGACCAGAGCCCCCAGGTCACCTGGCGGCTCTGGCCGGCGCCGGCTCCCGGCGAGCGAGGCTCGCCTCCGCCGGCGCCTTCGCCCGCTGGCGGCACGGGGCTCTCCGGGCCGGTGTTGCTCATACTGTTCCCTCCGGCCCCGTACCCCCAGCGGACGACCAGAGCCCCCAGGTCACTTCGTGTCCTCGACGGTCGCGCCGAAGCTGCCTTCGCCGAGCTCGACGTCGACACGCGTGCCCACGTCGACGTCGCTCGAGCCGCGAACGATGCGTCCCTCGCGTCGCACGATTGCGTACCCGCGCTCGAGCGTGGCGCTGGGGGAGAGTGCGCGCAGCCGGCCGAAGGCCCCATCGAGCCGCGCTCGCTTCCGCTCGACGGTGAGCAGCGGCGCGCGGCGCAGCCGGTCTCGCGTCTGCTCCAGGCGCTCCCGTAGCTCGTCGGCGTCGGGAACCACTAGCCGGGCGGCGACGCTCGGAGTCGAGGCCCGGACGTCGGCGGCGAGATCCGTCAGGGGTGTGTCCTGCTCGTGGCCGACGGCGGAGACGATCGGCACCCGGCAGCCGGCCACCGCTCGCACGAGACGCTCGTCACTGAACGGCAGCAGGTCCTCGAAGCTCCCGCCGCCGCGCGCCAGGACGATCACGTCCAGGTCGTCGATCTCGCACAGTTCTCCGATCGCCTCGACGATCGCCGGCGCGGCGCGGGGGCCTTGTACGTACGTCTCGGCCACGACGACGCGCGCCGGCGGAAAGCGGGTGGTCAGCGCCGTCAGGACGTCTCGCTTCGCGGCCGCGTCGTTCCCCGTGACCAGCCCGATCCGGCGCGGGAAGCGCGGCAGCGGTCGTCGCCGCTCGAAGAGACCCTCCGCCGCCAGCTTCCGCTTCAGCCGCTCGAGCGCCGCCAAGTGGTCGCCGAGCCCAAAGCGCTCGATCGACAGCGCGCGAAAACGAAAGTCGCCGCGCGCCTCGAACAGCTCGGGTCGCCCGTAGGCGTGTACGCGCTCTCCGTCCACGAGGTCGAGCCGCAAGGCGTCGAATTGGCTGCGCGGCATCGAGACACGAAGGCAGGAGCCGTCGGCCGGATCCTTGAGGGTGAAGAAGACGCTGGCCCAGCGGTCCTGCCGGCGCAGCTCGGTCACCTCTCCCTCGACCCACACGGTCGGAAGGCGCGAGAGCCAATCGGCGATGCCTCGGTTGAACGCCGAAACCGAATAGACCTTCCGGTCGCCGTACTGGGCCGCCTCGACCTTGCTCACAGCGCCCAGGATGCCAGGAGGCGCTTAGCCGGGCCAGGCGTCGATTCGGCCACGGCCCGGAGAGAGGCTTAGAGCAGGATCTCGGCCGCGACTGTCGCGTCGCAGCCCTGGCGAAGGAGCTCGACGGCCCGGTGGAGATCCGCATCGCTCTGCGCCAGGCGCTCTGCGAGGTGGACGGGATAGCCCGCCTCCATGAGCTGGTGAAGACGCCAGCTGGCGACCTTATCCCGGTCGCTCTGGTTGTACTCGACGATCTCGGTCATCTCTACGCCTTCGATCGGCTCTGATTCGTCTTTTCGTAGACGAACCCTTCCCACCAAAGTTGGTTGTCGAACCAGCTACCGGCGAACCGGCTGGCTCGTCTCGGTCCGGCGAGAGAGCTCCTGCAGACGGTTCTCGAGGACGGATCGCTCCGCCTCCGCTTCTGCCGCGAGCGTCCGCAGGCGGTCGTGCACCTCGAGCTCCAGCTGGCTCAGGCGCTGCTGGAGCGAGGCGATGAACTCGTCGCTCTGGCGCTCGAGGCCCGCGGTGACGTGGAGCAGCCGCTTTTCGACGCGCTGCGTACCGGTGTTCGCGACCTGCGCGAGCCGCTCGGCCAGGACGGTTTCGGCCTCTCGCGCGAACATCATCACGGCGCGATCGAGCTCGCGCGCGAGGCGGCGGGCGGCGTCCTCGCGCGCGGATTTCACCGCCGAGTCGAACTGGAGCGCTGCGGCCTCGGCGAAGCGGCCCGCCGCTTGTTTCGTGGTCCGTTCCAGTGCCTCCACCTGCCGCCGCTCAATGTCGACGAAGCGGGCCTGGATGCGGCGGACGACGTCGGCCTCCTCGCGTTCGACGCGCTCGGCGAGCTGCCGCTCGCGCGTCTTCATGCGCTGGCTCATCTCCTCGAGCGCCCGCCGCCGCTCGGCGCCGTGCACGTCCAGCTCGGCGCGGAGCTCCTGCGCGGCCAGCTCGGATGCGCGCTGCAGCTCCTCGCGGAGCGTCTGGACGGCCTTGACCTGGAGCTGTCCGGCCTCGTCGATCTTCTCGCGGTCATCCTGGAGCCTGCTCTCAGCCTGGCCGATGAGAACCTTCTGGCGCTCGGCGAGCTTCTTCAGTTCTGCGGCAAGCGCCTGGTGCGTCCGGTCGAGGTCTGCGCTCCAGTTCGCGTAACGCTGCTCCATCCGCTTCTGCGCCTCCGCGAGCTTCATGCTCAGCTCGGAGCCGGCACTTCGCTCGCGCTCGATGATGTCGCGGCGCCGCTCCTCGGCGATCTTCCGCTCCTCCTCCTCCAGCCGGGAGAGCGAGTCCGCGCGCTCACGCGCGAGCAGGCGCTGGATCTCCGCGGTGCTGGCGGCGGTCTCCTCGCGGATGACCCGCGTCAGCTCGTTTCGCGCGCGGTCGAGCTCGGCCTCGACGTCCGTGATCCGCTGTGCCTGTTTCCGTCGGCTGGAAAGGAAGCCCATCGGCTCACCATCGTAGGGCGAGCAGCGCCGCAGCGAGGGCGACCATCGCGACACTCAGCGCTCTCAGCGCCCTTTCCGGTCCCACGATCGTGCTCGGCGGCTCGTCGCTGCGCCCTCGTCGCACCGCGCGGACCGGGGTCGAGAGCGCGCGTTGCGCCAGGCTCGTCGCGACGGCGAATACAGCGGCCAAAAGCGCCGCCCCGGTCAGCTTCTCGGCGACGACGAAGTAGCCGGTCAGCAGTGGAAAGGCGCCCCAGGCGAGGGCGAACCACAGGTCGGTGTGGAAGCGGCCGCCGAAGAGCTCGAGGTTGTAGGCAAAGACGAGGAACGCGCCAACGGCGACGAACGGCAGCAGCCAGGGCGTCCAGGCGACGGCGGCGCCGATGCCGATGGCGACGGCGCCGGCGATCGAACCGAGACCGAGCGTCCAGAGCACCGCCGCCGGTATCTGGGTCCCGAGCGGCCGGCCCTGGAGCTCGTCGAGTGCGTGGGCGCCGACCCCTAAGGCAAGGGCGAATGCGGCGAGCGCGATGAGCAGGCGGTCGCTTTGGAGCTCCGGGGCGAGCGCCGCCCCGATTGCGACGTAGCTCAAGTGCCAGGCGGTGTACGGGAGGTGGAGGAACGTGACGTAGTCGCGGAAGCCTCCCGTTCTGAGGGCGTAGAAGGCCGGCCGGCTCACTCCTTTTGGCCCCACATCACGAGGCCGCCGCCGAGGCTCAGCCGCTTCGACTGGACGCCGCCGATTCCGGCCTGGCGCCAGAGCGCCGGCAAATCGTGGCCGGCGTGGAACCGGCGGATGCTCGGCCCGAGGAAGGAGCCGACCTCGCGCCAGCCGGGCGAGATCAGTGCCCCGGCGGCGGGCAAGCCGAAGCGCACCCACAGCTCCCACGCCGGCCGCGCCGCCCCCCGCGGCAGGCCGAACTCGAGCATCGCGATCGTCCCTTCGGTCCTGACGACCCGCGCGAGCTCCTGGAGCGTCGCGAGCGGGTCGTTCACGTAGCGGAGCAGGTAGGTGAACGTAAGCCCGTCGAACGAGGCGTCGTCGAACGGCAGCCGCTCGGCCTCGCCCTGCACGAGCTCGATGCGCTCGCCCAGGCCGGCCTCCGCGACGCGGTTGCGTCCCTCCGCGAGCATCTCGGCGCTCTGGTCCAGCCCGACGACGCGGCAGCCGGTGCGACCGGCGAGCTCGATCGCCACCGCCGCCGTCCCGGTCGCAACATCCAGCACGGTGTTGGCTGGCTCGACGTCCAGTCGGGAGACGAGGAAGCTGCGCCAGCGCGGATCCTGTCCGAAGGAGAGGAGGTTGGCGTACCGGTCGTAGGTCGGCCCCAGCGGAGCGAAGAGGTCGAGGGCCTGCTCCTTCACGGAGGTCTATTTTCCCCCCGTGACTCTCGCGGAGGATCTGAACCGCATCGCGGCGGCTGCGGCCGAGCACGCCTCCGACGGTGAGGAGCTCGCCGGTGTCCTTGCCGCCGAACCGGCGCAGGGCGGCCGGGTGTACCTCTGCGCGTTCCGCTCGGGTGACGACGTGTCATGGCTCGCGCTCGACGAGAAGGGCGCGCCGGTGACGGAACGCGAGCTGGTCCGCGAGGCCGCCTCGCTCGTCGCCCTCGCCGAGCTCGCCGAGGAGAGCGCCGGCGGAGGTGAGCTGGACGAGCTTCGCTCGCGACTCGTCGCTCTTCGCCTCACCGAGAGCCCGGAGGGGATCGAGGAAGCCGAGGAGGCGGTGCTCGACCTCCAGCGGACGCTGGGCGCCGCGCCTCGCCTGGCCACCGCCAGCTACCTCGACGAGGTGGGCGTGGCCACGAAGCGGCTGGAGGACGCGCTCGGCTCGCCGGGGTCGTCGCCCTTCGCGGAGGCGATGAAGGCCTCGGCCGGCGCTGTGCAGTCGTTCACAAGTGACGTCGAGTCGAACTACAAGGAATCGCTACGGTAAGGCCATGGAAGGTGGCTTCGGCTTCCCGATGGGCGGCGACCCCGAGGACCTGATGCGGGGCCTGCGCGAGTTCGCCGAGAAGCAGGCGGAGTCCGTCGCGGAGGCGCAGCGTGAGCAGTTCGCGACTCTGACGCTCAACACGGCCGTTCAGCTCACCGCCGCCGCGCTCGGCCAGCTGCGCGGCGAGGGCGGCCCGGACGAGCAGGCGATCGCGCTGCGCGACGCCATGCGCGTCCTCTTCCCCGAGGCGGTGGCGCTCGTGAGCGCCGCGCGCCAGGGGTTCATGCGCGAGAGCTAGGGCACGGCAGGCTCCACCGACGCACCGCGCGCAGGAGGCGCAATTGGCGCACTCTTGACACAGGTTCCCCTTGACAGGTCGCGGGGTCCGACACCGATACGGGCGCCCGGGCCTTCCGACGGGCCGCGAGGCCGCTCCTCTCCTAGAATTCTCGCGCCACATGGCGATCCTCGACCGCGCCATCGTCCGCACCCTGCCGGCAGTTCCGAAGCCGATTGTCCGAAAGATCTCGGAGCGCTACATCGCCGGCACGCGGGTGGAGGACGCCTGCCGCGTCGTCAAGCGTCTGAACGACGAGGGGAAGATGGCGACGATCGACGTCCTGGGCGAGGAAATCTCGACCTGGGAGGAAGCGCGCCACATCGGCTACGAGTACGAGAACGCCTTCCGCACGATCGACGAGCAGGGCCTCGACTCGAACGTCAGCGTGAAGCTGACCGGCCTCGGACTCAAGATCGACCACGGGCTCTGTCGCGAGATCCTCGAGCGGCTCGTTCGCCAGGCCGCCGACCGCGCGAACTTCGTCCGGATCGACATGGAGGACTCGAGCTGCACCGACGAGACGCTGCGCCTCTACCGCGAGCTGCGCGAGGCGGGCCTCGACAACGTCGGCATCGTGCTCCAGGCGTATCTCCGCCGGACGCTCGCCGACATCGAGGCGCTATCGGACCTCACACCGAACGTCCGTCTCTGCAAGGGGATTTACGTCGAGCCCGAAGAGATCGCGTATCAGGGCTTCGACGAGGTGCGAGAGAACTTCGTGCACGCGCTCGAAGCGCTGCTCGAGGGCGGCTCCTACGTCGGGATCGCCACCCACGACGAGTGGCTGATCAGGGAGGGAGAGCGGCTGGTCCGTCAGGCGGGGCGCTCGCCGGGCGAGTACGAGTTCCAGATGCTGCTGGGGGTCAGACCCCAGCGAGGGACGCAGCTCGTCGCACAAGGCCACCGTCTGCGGATCTACGTTCCGTACGGGGAGCAGTGGTACGCGTACTCGCTCCGCCGCCTCCAGGAGAACCCGAAGATCGCGGGCTACATCGCCTCCGACACGCTCGGGCGCCTGCTTCCGAGCCGCAACGGCCGCTGATTTAAGGATCTCGAAAGGTGCCGCCGCCTACGGTGTGGCCGTCAACGCGCTCAGGAGGATCGAGATGAAGACGCTGCTCGTGCTGCTCGCCGCCGCCCTCGCGATCCCGGCATCGGGCGGTGCCGGCCCGGCGAGGACCGACATGGAGCTGAAGCTGGCGCTCAAGGTGCGGAACACGCGCTACGGCCCGATCCTCTTCGACGCCAAGGACCGCGTGCTCTACGGCTTCACGCGCGACAAGCGCGGCGGGAAGAGCACCTGCTACGGCTCCTGCGCCGCCGCCTGGCCGGTCTACTTCTCCAAGGGCAAGGTCAAGGCGATGCGCGGAGTCAAGCAGTCGCTGATCGGCACGGTGCGCCGGCGGAACGGCCGCCTCCAGGTCACGTACAACGGCTGGCCGCTCTACTACTACGCGCACGAGGGGCCGCGGGAAGTGAAGTGCCAGAACGTGAACGAGTTCGGCGGCCTCTGGCTCGTCGTGAAGCCGAACGGACGGCTCGTTCGTTAAGAGGCCCGTTCGCCGAGAGGCTAGGGAGGAGGCGGCGCGCCGGGCGGCGGGCCTGCGACGTCCTCTTCCTCGTGCACGACGCGGCGGCGGGTGTCGTACGGGTCGGCTGCGGGCGCAGCCGCGCGGCCGTCGTCGACGTACGTGCGGCGCGAGGTGAAAGCCCCGGGGCCCCACCAGGAGCGCCACATCATCAGGCTGAGCAGGAAGGCGACGAAGCCCACGATCATCAGGATCACGCCGACGGCGTCCTTGTTGAAATCGGTGCTTTCAGCGTTGACGCCCCAGATGAGGATCGCGCCGACGGCAATCAGGATCAGGCTGACGACCAGGCCCATGGCGACTCCCTACCCGCCCGCGCGCTGACGTAATCCCTCCGTTTCGCCCGAGGCGTTGTACGGTTGCGAGTCCTGTGGAGCCGTTTCTCGACCCGAATGACCGTTTTCGGCAGCGACGAGCGCAGTCGAGGCGACGGCGAAGGCTCCGCCGGACGGTCGGCGGCATCGCCCTGCTGGTTGCTGCCGCCGCAGTTGCGGTCGGCGCCGGCGCCCTGCCCGACCGCCAGGACGGCGTTGAGGCCGCCAAGCCCGTGGCGGTCAAGAAGAAGGCCGCCGCGCCGAAGCGAACCGGCCCGCCGCGTGCCGAAGGAGATCCGCGGCGTCCACGTGACGATGGCGCTCGCCTCCCTCGACGGCAAGCTTGCCGAGTACACACGGATCCCCGGGATCAACACGATCCAGCTCGACGTCAAGGACGAGAACGGCGAGGTCGCGTTCCACCGGCTGGCTCCGCCGCTCGCAAGCGCGTCGGCGCAGCGATGCGCTACTACGACCCCGTCAAGACCGCCAAGCAGGTGCATGCCGAAGGGCTCTTCCTGATCGGCCGCGTCGTCTGTTTCGAGGATCCCATCCTCGCGAGGGCGAGGCCGGATCTCGCGATTCGCACGCCCGGCGGCGGCGTCTGGGAGAACCACGCGGGCCTCGGCTGGACGAACCCGTACGACAAGCGGGTCTGGGACTACAACCTCCGGATCGCGCAAGCGGCCGCCAGGGCCGGCTTCGACGAAATCCAGTTCGACTACGTCCGGTTCCCGAGCGACGGCAACATCGAGGCCGCGGTCTTCCCGGGTAAGCGGAACGAGGCCATGGGCGTGACCATCGCGCGCTTCGTCCACTACGCGACGAAGCGTCTGAAGCCGATGGGCGTCCGTGTCTCCGTCGATGTCTTCGGCCTCTCGGCGACACGGGATCTCGGCATCGGGCAGTCGCCCCGCCGGCTCGCGAAGATCGTCGACGCGATCTACCCGATGGTCTATCCCTCCCACTACGGTCCGGGTGAGTACGGGCTCGACAGTCCGGTTGCGATGCCCAGCCGGACCGTGGGCAGATCGCTGAGGGACTTCCGCCGCCAGATGAGGCGCGGCAAGGCGCAGCTCGTCCCCTGGCTGGAAGACTTCAGCTTCAACGGGACGACCACGCTGACACACGTTCAGGAGCAGATTCGCGCCGCTCGGCGCTGGAAGTCCGGTGGGTTCCTCCTCTGGAACCCGTCCGGTGTCTACACGGAAGGAGCGCTGACCTCTCGGTGAGTCACGAAGCCACGTTGAACGAGCTCAGGGAGCGCGTCGGGACGATTCTCGACCTCAATCGCGCGAGTGCGCTCCTCGGCTGGGACCAGCAGACGATGATGCCCCCGGCCGGCAACGATGCCCGCGCCGACCAGCTCGCGACGATCGACCGGTTCTCGCACGAGCTGTTCGTCTCGGACGAGACCGGCAAGCTCCTCGGCGAGCTCGCGGAGCACGAGTCGGCTCTCGACCCGGAGTCGATCGACGCGGCGCTGATCCGCGTTACCCGGCGCGACTACGAGAAGGCGCGGCGCGTCCCGCCCGAGCTCCAGGCGGAGATCACGAAGGCGGAGGTGCTCGGCGTCATGGCGTGGGCCGAGGCCCGCCGCAACTCGGACTTCGAGGCCTTCCTGCCGTACCTCGAGAAGAACCTTGCCCTGAAGCGCCGCTACATCGAGTGCTTCAACGACACGGGCAAGTCCGCCTACGACATCCTCCTCGACGACTATGAGGAGGGCGCCCGCAGCGAGGAGATCACCGCGATCTTCGAGCGGATCAAGGAAGTCGTCATCCCGCTCATCCGCGAGGTCGCGGCGGCCGAGCCCGTCGACTCGGGCTTTGCGCATGGCCACTTCCCGGTCGAGAAGCAGGAGCTGATCGGGCGGGAGATCCTCGAGGCTCTCGGGTACTCGTCCGAGTCCTGGCGGCTCGACCCGACCGTCCATCCGTTCGCGACGTCGATCTCGGTCGACGACATCCGCCTGACGACGCGCTACTCGGAGGCCGACGCGGAGTCGATCTTCCACACGGCGCACGAGTTCGGGCACGGGATCTACGAGAACGGCATCGACCGCGCGCTCGAGCGGACGCCGCTCGTCGAGCTGAACTCGATGGTGCTCCACGAGTCGCAGAGCCGGCTCTGGGAGAACCTCGTCTGCCGGTCGCGCCCGTTCTGGCGCTACTTCTTCCCGAAGATCCAGGAGGTCTTCCCGGAGCAGCTGAACGGCGTCACGGACGAGATGTACTGGCGCTATGTCAATCGCGTGGAGCCCGGGTTCATCCGCGTCGAGGCCGACGAGATCACGTACGGGATGCACATCATCCTGCGGTACGAGCTCGAGCAGGAGATCATCGCCGGGCGGTTGGAGCTGCGCGACCTGCCGCGCGTCTGGAACGAGAAGATGCAGGAGTACCTCGGGCTCGACCCGCCTGACGACGCGCGGGGCGTCCTCCAGGACGTCCACTGGTCGGGCGGCTCGTTCGGCTACTTCCCGACGTATCTCCTCGGGACGATCGCCTCCGTGCAGATCTGGGAGAAGGTGCGCTTGGAGCTGCCGGATCTCGACTCGCAGATGGAGGCGGGCGAGTTCGCCCCGCTCCGCGACTGGCTCCGCGAGCACATGTACCGCTGGGGCCGGCGCTTCACGCCGGACGAGATGCTGGAGCGGATCGTGGGCGGCCCGCTCGACGTCGAGCCCTACCTCGCGTACCTGCAGTCGAAGGTGGAGGCGATCTACGGGGTGCGCGCGTAAGCCCGTTTCGCCGCGGGCTGCGTCAGCGAAGCCGCACCTGGGGAGAAAACGTCACGATCTCGGCACCTTCGTCCCTTGACGCACTTCGGGGTCCGACACCAACGGAGCGCGACCAGCGGTGAGTCTGCTTCGGCGCCACGTCGAACGGTTCAACCATGGGGTGCGGACGGCTGACTTCTCGACGATGGTCGACGCTTTCGCGGAGGACGCCGAGCTCGCCTTTGAGGGCATCCCCGTCGGGCCTTTCCACGGACGCGACGCGATCGGACATGCCTACGCAACCCAGCCGCCCGACGACGAGATCGTCCTCCTCGACGCCGACGGCAACTACGCCTGGGCGAAGGAGCCCGACGTGCCTGCCGGGCGGATGTTCCTGACCGAGCGTGACGGCGAGATCGCGCGCCTCGTGATCCGGTACGACCGCTAGCCGGCTCTGGCGCAAGCTGACGCCAAGCCGCATCAGGGTGATTCTGGCGGTTCGATGGCGAGGGACTGTCCCTCGCCGGCCCAAGAGTTACGGAGTCGGCACCAAGGACACGGCTGCACCTGTCAGGCGAGCAGCGAGAAGCCGCCGTCGACGATCAGCGTCTGGCCGCGCACCATGTCGGCCTCAGGTGAGGCCAGGAACACCACGGCGCCGGCGATGTCGTCCGGCGTGACCATCCGGCCCGCCGGCGTGCGCTTCTGGGCCGCCTGGATCATGTCCTCCCGATTCGGGAAATGGTCGAGCGCGCCGGTCTCCACGACGCCGCCTGACACGGCGTTGACCCGGATCCCACGAGGCGCCAGCTCCACGGCGAGATAGCGGACGAGCGACTCGAGCGCCGCCTTCGAGGTTCCGACGAGCACGTAGTTCTCCATCACGCGCGTCGACCCGAGGCTGGAGATCCCGATGATCGACGAGCCCTTCGGCATCGTCGGCGCGGCGATACGCGCCAGCGAGAGCAGCGCCCTCGCGTTGGCGCCGAGCGTCCAGTCCCAATGCTTGTCCTCGGTCTCCAGCGCCGGCCGGATCACCCCTGTTGCCGCGTTGTGGACCACGACGTTCCAGGGCCCGTGGCGCTCGACCTCCGCCAGAACACGCTCGGAGGTGATGTTGCCGCGGATGAGCAGCGGCTCGGCGTCGAGGCCGCGGAGGTCGTCGGCCGTCTGCTCCGCGGCCGTGTCGTTGCGCATGTAGCCGATTGCGACCTTCGCCGCGCCGAGCTCGGCAAACCGAAGCGCGATCGCCTTCCCGATTCCCCGCGAACCACCGGTGACGAGCACCGAGGCTCCCTCGAACCGCGTCATCCCTGCCGCGGAAGCGGGCTGTCGGCGGGCGCCGAGCTCGGAACCTGCTCCCAGCCGATGCGCGTGCGCGGCTCGGGCGGCCCGTCCTCCGCCTTTGACGAGGCATAGCCGAGCCGGTCGAGCAGCTCGATCTGCTCCTCGCCGTACTGGCGGACCGGATGATCCTCGGGCAGGCCCTCGATCAGCTCACGTACGCGCGCGCGGATCTGGTACGCGAAGTGCGGCGTCGCCGGCCCGACGAGCGCGTCGATGTCCTCCCTGGTCGGCTCGGTCTCCACTGAGCCGGAGCGTACCGTCGCTCAGGCGGCGTAGAAGCGCTTCGAGGCCTCGGGCAGGAAGAGCAACGCCACGACGCCGGCGCCGAGCGCGGCCACGACCAGCGAGCCGATAATCGCCGAGGCGGGACCGGTGAAGACGTAGACGACACCCGCAACGGCGCCGATCGCGGCGAGCAACCCGATCAACGCGCGTCCGGCACGGCTTCCTCGCCACGCCAGATATGTCGCTGCAAGGACGAGAATCCCGAGGATCGTCGCCCCGACGCCGACCGTGTCGTCGAGGGCATCCCAGA
Organism: uncultured Actinomycetes bacterium; assembly: GCA_963802375.1. Taxonomy (GTDB): domain Bacteria; phylum Actinomycetota; class Thermoleophilia; order Gaiellales; family Gaiellaceae; genus JACDAN01. The sequence goes on along the minus strand of CAWDIJ010000010.1, from coordinate 1,060,914 downwards.
TGAAGAAGCCCAGCAGCCCCATGAGCAACAGCGTCGCGGCGAGCGCGTACGAGGCGCCGAGCGCCAGAAAAACCGGAGCGGGAGGATCCGCGTCGTCGACTGCCTGGACGTCGCTCACCGGTCAACCTTAAGGGCGAGCGCACTGCGAGCGCACGAGATGCGACCTATCGCCCCTGGCGCGTGTAGTCGTGGACGACGATCGAGCCGTACTGCCGGTGGTCCGTCAGGTCGAACACGATCTTGTCGTCGAGGTCGTCCGGGAAGATGCGCTTCCCGATTCCGAGGATGACCGGGAAGATCATCAGGCGCAGCACGTCGACGAGATCTCGCGCGAGCAGGCCGTGGACCAGCGTGTTGCTCCCATGGAGCAGGATGTCCCCCTCGATCTCGTTCTTGAGGCGCGAAACGTCGTCGATGCTCCGCAGGATCGTCGTGTTCTGCCAAGTCGCCTCCTCGAGGGTCGTGGAGACCACGTACTTCGGCATCGAGTTGAACCGCTTGGCGAAGGCGGCCGTGGCCTCGTCGTCGGCCTCCTCACGCTCGGGCCACGCCGTCGCGAAGCCCTCGTAGGTGACGCGGCCGAGCAGCATCACCTCGGCCTCGTCCGTCTCCTTCGTCTTGACCTCGTACTGGCCCTCGTCCGGGAACTCGAACGTCCATGCCGTGTGCTTGTAGCCCTCCTCACCGCCCGGCGCCTCCATGACGCCGTCCATCGAGACGAACTCTGTGACGATCAGTCTTCCCATCGCTCTACCTCCTCCTAGTTCGTTTTCCGTACTGACCCGTTGGAGCCCGGGAACTCATCGGTAGGGTCGCGACGGTGCGGAGGATCAGCGCGGCCGAAGGGATGCTCCTCGCCACCGTCACGATCTGGGCATTCAACTTCACGGTCACGCGCTATGCGGTCACGCATGGGTTCCAGCCGCTTGCGTACTCCGCCCTCCGCTTCAGCGCAGCCGCCCTCGTGGTCTCGGGGATCACCTACCGCTGGGAGGGCTCCTTGCGCTTCCAGCGCCGCCATGCGCTGTTTCTCGCCGGAGCGGCGTTCGTCGGGATCTATCTCAACTCGATCGGCTTCATGTACGCGATCGACCTCACGAATGCCTCGACGGTCGCGCTGATCTTCGGGAGCCTGCCGATCGTCACCGCGATCGTCGCCTACGCCTTCGGCGTGGAACGGCTGCACCGACGCTTCTGGATTGCGGCCGCCATCTCGTTCGTCGGCGTCGCGCTCGTGGCCGCAGGGTCTGTCAGCGGCGTCTCCGGGAACCTGGTCGGAAACCTGCTCGCCTTCCTCGCCGCGGCGACCTGGGGCTTCTACTCCGTCGCGATCGTGCCGCTGCTCCGCCGCTACTCGGTGTGGCGGATCAGCGCCGGCGCCCTCGCGTTCGGCGCCGTTCCGCTCGTGATCACCGGGATTCCGCAGCTGCTCGACCAGGACTGGGATCTCGAACCGCTCGTGTGGGCCGGGTTCGTCTTCGCGGTGCTCGGCCCGCTGGTGCTCACGAACTTCCTCTGGTTCACGGCGATCGAGCGGGTCGGCCCGTCGCGCGCGACGCTCGTGACGAACCTCCAGCCCTTCCTCGCCGCGCTCTTCGCCGTCGTGCTGCTGTCGGAGGAGTTGACGTGGCTGCAGGTCGCCGGCGGCGTGACGATCGGGCTCGCGCTCGTCCTCGCCCGGCGTCGACCGGCGCTGGAGTCGGCGTGATCGAGGAGCGCGTCGCCGCAGCCGTCAGCCGCCCGGTTCGCTCGCTGAGGCGGATCCAAACACGCGGATACGCACAGGCGTTCCATGCGATTGCCGAGCTCGACGACGGCTCGACGGCGTTCGTCAAGGCGGGGGCGGAGGACGTGACGAGCGAGTTCCTGCGCCAAGAGATCCGCTTCTACGAGGCCGTGCAGGGCTCGTTCATGCCGACGCTTCTGGGCTACGACGCCGGTAATCCACCCCTGCTCGTGATCGAGGACCTGAGCTCGGCGCGCTGGCCCCCTCCGTGGGACGGCGGCGCGATCGATGCAGTTCGGGCGACACTCGGCGCTGTCTGGTCGACGCCGGCTCCGCCTTGGGTCCCGCCGATCACGGACGACCGGGAGGAGGTCGTGCGCGGCTGGGCCGAGATCGAACGGGACCCGGCGCCGTTCCTCTCGCTCGGCGCGTGGTCTGCTGAGTGGCTCGATGAATGTCTGCCGACGCTCCGGGCTGCCGCCGAGCGTGCTCCGATCGAGGGAGATGCGCTTCTGCATCTGGACGTTCGCAGCGACAACCTCTGCCTCGCCGATCGCGGAGCGGTTCTCGTCGACTGGAACCTCGTGCAGCTCGGAAACCCCGACCTCGACCTCGCCGGCTGGGCTGCATCGCTCCATCTGGAGGGCGGGCCGCCGCCACAGGAGCTCCTTCCCGGCGCGGGTGAGCTGGCCGCCGTGCTCGCCGGGTTCTTCGCGTCGCGCGCAGGGCTCCCGCCGCCGCCCACGGCGCCCGGCGTTCGAGCGTTTCAGCTCGCGCAGGCACGCGTGGCGATCCCCTGGGCTTTGCGCGAACTCGGACTAAGATCCGACATATGACCGATTTCATGCCGCTGCAGGGCTGGGACCACGTCGAGCTGTGGGTCGGCAACGCCAAGCAGGCGGCGTACTTCTACGAGCAGGCGTTCGGGTTCACGCACACCGCGTACGCGGGACCGGAGACCGGCGTCCGCGACCGCGCGTCGTACGTGCTCGAGCAGGGCGACATCCGTTTCGTGCTGACGAGCGGCCTCCGCGGGCAGAACGAGGTGACGGAGTTCGCCTGCCGCCACGGGGACGGCGCCAAGGTCATCGCGCTCCAGGTTCCGAGCGCGGACGAGGCGTACCGCCAGGCCATTCAGCGGGGCGCCCGCGGGATCTCGGAGCCGCGCTGGGTCGAGGACGAGTTCGGTCGCGTCGAGCTGTCCGCAATCGGCACCTACGGCGAGGTCATCCACACGTTCGTGAACCGCGAGGACTACGCGGGCCCGTACCTCCCGGGCTACCGCTCCACCCTTGAGAACGGCCAACCCTCGAGCGACGTCGGGCTGATCGCGTTCGACCATGTCGTCGGCAACGTCGAGCTCGGCCGGATGAACCACTGGGTCGAGTTCTACGAGCGGGTCTTCGGGATGACGAACATCGTCCACTTCGGCGACGACCAGATCCAGACCGAGTACTCGGCGCTGATGTCGAAGGTGATGTCGGACGGGAGCGGGAAGATCAAGTTCCCGATCAACGAGCCTGCCGAGGGGAAGCGGAAGAGCCAGATCGAGGAGTACCTCGAGTTCAACGGCGGCCCAGGCGTCCAGCACATCGCGATGCAGAGCGAGGACATCGTCCGCACCGTCGAGACGATGAAGGAGCGCGGCGTGATCTTCCTCGACACGCCCGAGGCGTACTACGAAGAGGTCGAAGGCCGCGTCGGGGAGATCTCCGAGGACTATGACGACCTGAAGCGGCTCCGGATCCTCGCCGACCGCGACGAGGACGGCTACCTGCTCCAGATCTTCACGAAGACCGCCCAGGACCGTCCGACGGTGTTCTTCGAGGTGATCGAGCGCCACGGCGCCACCACCTTCGGCGAGGGCAACTTCAAGGCCCTCTTCGAGTCGATCGAGCGCGAGCAGGCGCTCCGCGGCAACCTTTAGCCCGCCTGTCTAGGGCAGCGGCTCGTCGAGCGGCTCGATCCAGTCGGCGTGGTCGAACGGCGTCAGCTCGACCTCGGTCAGGTCGACCTGTCGGTCGATGAGGCGCGCCGGCTCGCGGCCGTTCAGCGATGCCATCACCTCCGCCGTGACCTCGAGCTCGGGCAGGCCGAAGTCCTCCCGCGCCGTGTTCTCGATGTGCTTGGCGAGCTGGACGATCATGTCCGGCCGCGCGGCCATCTCGTCGTACTGCCAGTCGGTCACGTAGTTGAACGGGTCGACCTCGCCCGACTCGCCCGTCGCCGGATCCTTGGCGAAGAAACGGGCCTCGGACTCCTTGTCCCGCAGCTTCATGTGCCACGCGAAGCGATGCCCCTCCTCCGTCCAGCTGACGTTGCCCGGGTAGATCAGGTGGCGCAGCGGCATGAAGAGCTGGAGCGCGAGGTAGATGCTGAGCACGCTGACGAGCGCCGTCCGTGCCCGCCCGAGCCGCCAGCCGCTCGGCGGAGCTCCGACCTTCGTGATCAGCGGCGGCCGAGGCATCCTGAAGCGCCGCTCGCGGACGCGCGTGATCAGGCGGCGCGGCCAGTCCGGCGGGAAGAAGAGCAGCGCGGTCCCGAGCGCGAGCCACGGGAAGATCCCGATCGTGAACAGCTTGGAGTTCATGAAGTGGAAGCTGAAGGCGGCGAGGAACGCGAAGGGCCTCGTGAAGGGGATCAGCAGGAACGGGACGACGAGGAGGTCGAGGAAGAGGCCGCTGTAGCTCATGAGCACCCCCACCCAGCGCTCGTCGAAGAACCGGCCGACGACCGGAAAGTCCGTTCGCTCCGCGATCCACATCGAGAGCGGCTGACCGCGAAGCCAGTCGCCGTTCCACTTCGCGACCGAGGCGAAGATGAACACGACGCCGATCTGCGCCCGGAGCACCCACAGCGACCAGGTCGGGACGGTGTTCGACCACTTCTGTCCCACGAGAAGCCGGTCGAGTGACCAGACGCGATGGGCCGGCACGACCGCCATCAGCAGGGCCAGGAGCGAGATCAAGTAGAAGTGGTTCAGGTAGCGCGCCTGCTCGAGTAGGAAGACGTACGTGAACGCGACGAAGAAGAGCGGCGCGGCGATCCGGTAGCAAAACCCGAGCGCGATGCACGCGGCCAGGATCCCGAGCAGGGTGAAGTGCAGCCGCATGCCGGTCTCGCCCCACGGCTCGACCCATCCGAAGCCGTCGTACTTGAAGTGGAAGGTCGGCTCGACGAAGTAGCGCTCGATCCAGCCGTGCGAGAAGTAGCGCCAGACCTCCCAGAGCATGATCGAGCCGAACAACATCCGGAACACCGCGACGGACGCGCCGTCGATCGGCTGGAACAGCCGGTAGGTGATGCCCCGTAGCGTCTGACGCATCGTCCGGTTCCGTAGATTGCCACGCACGATGGGCGGCGCACCAGCCTGGAGCCTCCTGGACGCCGTGCAGGCGCCGGCGCGGCAATCGGGTTCGCTGCAGGTGACCAATCACAGGCCCTGGCCTCTGCCCGAGACCTCGTGGGTCATGGGGCAGACCTGGGAGGAGCTGCTCTTCGCGCACTGGCGGGCGCCGGCGAATGCGCTGCGGTCGCAGCTTCCCGACGGGCTCGAGCTGGATCTCTTCGAGGACGAGGCGTGGATCGGCATCACGCCGTTCCGGGTCACCGGGCTGAGGGCGCGAGGCCTGCCACCGCTGCCGCTGCTCTCGTCGTTCCTCGAGGTCAACATGCGGACGTACGTCACAGCCGGCGGCAAGCCAGGGATTTGGTTCTTCAGCCTCGACGCCTCCAGCGAGCTGGCGGTCGAGGCGGCCCGCCGTGTCTACAAGCTCCCGTACTTCCGCGCGGCAATGCGCGCCGAGTGGCGCGACGGGCGGCTGGAGTACGCGAGCCGCCGGCGGGATCCGCGCGGCGCGCCGGCCGCGTTCCGTACCGGCTACCGGGCGATCGGCGACGTGCTCGAGCCGGACCCAGCAAGTGACAACTTGTTACTTGGAGCGCGCTCGCTGGCGCACTTCCTGACCGAGCGCTACTGCCTCTACACCGAGGACGGCGGCCGGCTGAAGCGGGCCGAGATCCACCACGCGCCGTGGCCGCTCCAGCCTGCCGAGGCCCACATCGAGGAGAACACGATGTCGGCGTCCGGAATCGAGCTTCTCGGCGAGGATCCGCTGCTGTACTACTCGGCGCGCCAGGACGTCGTGATCTGGCCACTCGAAGATGCCTGACGCCGTCGTCGTCGGGTCCGGCCCGAACGGCCTGGCAGCTGCGATCACGTTCGCACGTGTCGGCCACTCGGTGCTCGTCGTCGAGCAGGCGGACTCGGTCGGCGGAGGAACGCGCTCCGCAGAGTTGACGGGGCCCGGGTTCGTGCACGACGTCTGCTCCGCGATCCACCCACTTGCCGCCGGGTCGCCGTTCTTCTCGGAGCTGCCGCTTGCCGAGCACGGGCTGGAGCTCGTCCATCCGGACGCGCTGATGGCGCACCCGCTGGACGACGGGACCGCGGTGATGCTGGAGCGGTCCGTGGAGGCGACGGCGGCCGGGCTCTGCGCCGACGGGACGGTGTATCGGAAGCTCTTCGAGCCCCTCGTCCGCGACCAGGACTGGCTCGTCCCGTTCTTGCTCGGCCCCCGGCCGCTTCCGCGCCGCCCGCTCGGCGCCGCCCGGTTCGGGCTTCTGGCGTTCCGCTCGGCGGTCGGGTTGGCGGGGCGGTTCGAGGGCGAACGAGCGAAGGCGCTCTTCGCAGGGCTCGCCGCGCATTCGATCCAGCCCTTGACCCGGAGCGCGACCGCCTCGTTCGGGCTTGTCCTCGGCCTGCTCGGTCATGCCTTCGGCTGGCCGATGTCCCGGGGCGGCTCGCAGGCGATCGCGGACGCCCTCGTCTCGTATCTCCGGTCGCTCGGCGGCGAGGTCGAGACCGGTCGCCCTGTGACCTCGGTGGACGAGCTGCCCGGGTCGGCGGCGACTCTGCTCGACTTGACGCCGCGCGGGGTCGTCGACGTGGCAGGACACCACCTACCCGACCGCTACGTGCGGGCCCTGCGCCGCTATCGCTACGGACCGGGCGTGTTCAAGGCCGACTGGGCGCTCGATGGACCGGTGCCGTGGAAGGCGCAGGAGTGCTCGAGCGCCGGGACCGTGCACATCGGTGGGGCGGCGGCCGACATCGTGGAGTCCGAGGACGCCGTCTGGCGCGGCGAGGCGGCGGAGCGGCCGTACATGATCGTCGCCCAGCAGAGCCTCTTCGACGACACCCGCGCGCCGAGCGGCAAGCACACGCTCTGGGCGTACTGCCACGTCCCGAACGGGTCGACCATGGACATGACCGAGCGGATGGAGGCGCAGATCGAGCGCTTCGCGCCCGGCTTCCGCGATCGGATCCTCGCGCGCCACGTGATGGGCCCGGCCGACGTCGAGGCGCGCAACCCGAACTACGTCGGCGGCGACATCAACGGCGGCGTCCAGGATCTCCGCCAGCTCTACACGCGGCCCGCCGTGCGTCTGAATCCGTACTCGACACCCGTCGACGGCCTCTACATCTGCTCCTCGGCGACGCCGCCGGGCGGAGGTGTCCACGGCATGTGCGGGCTCAACGCCGCCCGGTCTGCGCTTCGGAGCCTGCGATGACGCCGCAGCGCCGGACCGCACTCGTCTCGATCGGAGCTGCACTCGTTCTCATCGCGCTCAAGCTCGGCGCCGGGCTCGCGAGCGGCAGCCTCGGGCTCGTGTCGGAGGCGATCCACTCCGGGACGGATCTCGTTGCGGCGCTCCTGACGTTCTTCGCCGTCGGCGTGGCTGGGCGCCCGGCCGATCCCGGCCACCCGTACGGCCACGGCAAGGCCGAGCATCTCGCCGCGCTCGCCGAGGCGACGATCCTCGTCCTCGCGAGCCTGTTCATCTCCTACAAGGCGATCGAGCACCTGGTGGGTTCGGCCGAGCGAGAGGTCGACGCCGCCTGGTACACGTTCCTGGTGATCGGGGTCGTCATCGCCGTCGACGCGGGCCGGACGCTGGTCTCCTGGCGAGCCTCTCGACGCTACGGGAGCGCCGCCCTCGAGGCGAACGCCTTGCACTTCGCGGGCGACCTCGCCGGGTCGGTTGCGGTGCTCATCGGTCTCGCCTTCGTCGCCGGCGGATACGGTCGCGCCGACTCGCTCGCGGCCCTCTTCGTCGCAGTCCTCGTCTTGCTTGCGGCGGCACGGCTGATCCGCTCGAACATCGATGTGCTCATGGACACGACGCCGGACGAGGCGCAGCAGGCGGCGCGCAAGGCGATCGCGGGTGTCGATCCCCCCGTCGAGCTGCGCCGGCTCCGGCTGCGCCGCTCGGCCGGCCGCCACTTCGCGGACGTCGTCATCGGCGTTCCGCCCGGGGCGGCCGTCGGCCAGGGACATGCGGCCGCGGATCGTGTCGAGCGGGCGGTGCAGGACGCGCTGCCCGAGAGCGACGTCGTCGTCCACGTCGAGCCGCGGACCGAAGAGGCGTTGCGCGAGCGCGTCCTGGCCGCGGCGCTCGGTGTCCCCAGGGTTCGGGAGGTGCACAACCTTCGGGTCGTGACCGTGAACGGCGGCGTGGAGGTCGGGCTCCACATCAAGCTGCCGGGTGAGCTCCCGCTCTCCGAAGCGCACGAGGTCGCATCGCAGGTGGAACGGGCGATCGCGCAGGCGGTTCCCGCCGTCGTCTCCGTCCAGACGCACCTCGAGCCGCTCCGCGAGCCTGCGCCGGGAGAGCGTCTGACCGAAGCCGACGAGCGCGCGGTGGCCGGGATCGTCCGCGAGCTGACGGGGGAGCCGCCGCGGGAGGTGCGCTTTATCGAAACGCAGGACGGCGTGTTGCTCTTCGTGACCGTCCGGATCGAGGGCGGCTCGCTCGCCGACGCCCACACGCGCGCAAGCGAGATCGAGGAGCGGATCCGCGCCGAGCTGCCCGAGGTCGCCGACGTCGTGGTGCACACCGAGCCGTGACCTGTCCTCCGCAGACGTGTCCGGTGCCTGGCACCGGACATGGCCACTGGGGAAAGCTCCGATCGCCGCTCGGGCCACGTCCGGTGCCTGGCACGGGACGTGGCTCCTGGGGAAGTCGCGCTTGAGGCTCTGCATGTTCAGCCCGAAGGGGGCGCACCTCCAGCGCGGGTGGCCGGGGCGGATCGAGGGCGACCGCGTGATCCAGCTGGCGGCCCAGACGCTCCAGTCCTACTTCACGGGCGGCGGCCAGGCGCGCGAGCACGCCGAGTACCCGCTCGCCGAGGTCGAGCTCCGGCCCCCGGTGCTCCACCCGCCGTCGGTGCGCGACTTCTACGCGTTCGAGCAGCACGTGAAGACGGCGCGGGCGAAGCGCGGCCTCGACGTGCCGGAGGAGTGGTACCGGATCCCCGTCTTCTACTTCTCCAACCCGGCGGTGATCCACGGCCCGGACGACGAGATTCCCTACCCCGAGGGCACGAGCGAGCTCGATTACGAGCTCGAGGTCGCCGCTGTGATCGGCGCGGAAGGGCAGGTCGGCGGCTTCACGATCATGAACGACTGGTCCGCCCGCGACCTCCAGCGGCAGGAGATGAAGGTCGGGCTCGGGCCTGCGAAGGGCAAGGACTTCGCGACGAGCCTCGGCCCGGTCGTCGTCACGCCGGACGAGTTCGACGGCTCGTCGGCGGCGATGGTCGCCCGCGTCAACGGCGAGGAGCGCTCACGCGGAAACCTCGCCGACCTCTACCACCCGTGGGATCGAATCGTCGAGCAGGCGGCCAGGAACACAGAGCTCTACCCCGGCGACATCCTTGGCTCGGGGACGGTCGGCACGGGCTGCATCCTGGAGCACGGCGACGAGCGGTGGCTCCAGCCCGGCGACGTCGTCGAGCTGGAGGTGGAGGGGATCGGGGTGCTGCGAAACCGCATTCGCGGTTAGGAGGGTATGGCGCAAGAACGGCTGTGCCGCCAGGCAAGGAGCGCTTTCACGCCAACCCTCCTAGAGGTCTTTCCGCGCAAACGCGGCCATCGCTGCCGCGAGCGCGGCCGCCAGGTAGGCGAAAACCCAGAACGGCAGGTTCGGCCCGGCGGCCTCGGAGCCGCCGAACGGGCCGAGCTGGATCGCGAGGCCCGTGAGCCCGCGACTCTCGGAGGTGATGCGGTAGAGGGCGTCCTGGTAGAGGGCCTCGAAGGGCAGCGCCCACGAAGTCCGCTCGGCGACGTTCTGGAGCGACTCCGAGCTCAGCGCCTCTCCGATCTGGCCGAGCAGGCCTGCGACGAGGCCGGCGCCGAAGACCATGAAGATCGCGATTCCGTTCGCGGTCGCGGTGAGAAAGACCGAGCCGAGAAGCCCGAGCGCGGCGATCACCAGCACGCCGACGGCGAGCTGGAGCCCCGGCCGGAGAAACTCGTCCGGCCACCAGTCGCCGCTCGACCGCGTGATCAGCGCGCAGGCGGAGTACACGATGAGCACGTACGGGACACAGACCGCGGCCGCTCCGAGGAAACGCCCGACGAGGAGCGCGCTGCGGCCGACGGGCCGCACGACGAGCGGCTGGAGGAGGCCCCGCTCGGCGTCGCCGCGCACCACGCCTAGGGTCAGGAATGCCGCGAGGACCGCGCCGAGGAAGAGCGTCCCGAACATCGAGAGGCCGAACAGCGTCCCGCCCGTGAGCTCGCGATCGTCCACGGGGAGGCCGCCCTCGAGCTCCGCGACCTCCTCGAACGCCGTGTCCGCGCCGAGCCAGTAGAGGGCGAGATAGACGGCGGTCAGGAGCAGGACGACGTGGAAGATCCGCCGGCGGACCGCCTCCTGCAGCGCGTACACGGCGATGATCGCGACCGCCCTCATGCCGTATCACCGCCCACCGCTTCGAGGTACTCCTCCTCGAGGCTCGTCGTCAGCACCCGCACGCCGTAGACCCGCCGGCCCTCGCGGACGAGCTCCTCGACGATGCGCGGAGCGTCCTCACGGCTCGCGTGCGCGAAGAGCCGCACGCCGTCGCCGGTCTCGACCTCGACGCCGCGTGGCCGCGAGAGCTCCTCCGGCGACCCGGCGGCCACGACGCGGCCGCGCGAGAGGATCACGACCCGGTCGCACACGAGCTCGATCTCGCTCAGCAGGTGCGAGTTCAGGAGGACGCCGATGCCGCGGGCGCGCAGCTCCTCCAGGAGCGTCCGGACCGTTCTCCGGCCGGCAGGGTCGAGCGCGCTCGTCGGCTCGTCCAGCAGAAGCAGCGGTGGCTCGCCCACGAGCGCCTGCGCGATCCCGAGCCGCTGTTGCATGCCCTTCGACATCGCGTCCACTCGGACCCGGCGCGCATCCCCGAGGCCGACGAGCTCGAGGAGCCGGTACCGCTCCTGCTCGCCGCCGGGGGAGCCGGCGAGCCGCTGGTGCAGCCGGAGCACCTCGTCCGCCGAGTACCAGCCGGGGAAGCGGAAGAGCTCCGCCAGATAGCCGAGCGAGGCGCGGGCCCCGTGCGACCCCGCCGGCGCGCCGCAGACCTCGGCGCGGCCCTCCGAAGGACGGATGAGCCCGCAGGCGATCTTGACGAGCGTCGACTTCCCGGCGCCGTTCGGACCGAGCAGTCCGACAAGCTCGCCGGGCTGGACCTCGAGGCTGACGCCTCCGAGCGCCTGGACGCGGCCATAGCGCTTGGCGAGGTCTTCCGCGAGCAGCGCCGGCGCCATCGGGCGAGTCTACGAACCGACCGCGCTAACCTTCGCGCCATGCCCACCTACCAGGTCCGCGGCGACGTCCCGCGCAAGCGCCACATCCAGTTCCGCGACAACGGAAGCCTCCTGACCGAGGAGGTCATGGGGCTCGAGGGGTTCACCGGGAACGAGTCGATCCTCTACCACCTCACATCGCCCTGCCGCATCAAGGAGCTCGGCGACTTCGAGCCGATCAAGCGCGAGGAGTGGGTGCCCGATGCCCACGCGCACCGGCACTTCAAGACGATCGGGATCGAGCCCGAGGGCGACGAGGTCTCCGGGCGCAAGCTCCTGATGTGGAACAACGACGTGGAGATCTCGCTCGTGCGGCCGTCCGAGTCGATGGACTACTTCTTCCGGAACGGCGAGGGCGACGAGGTCTACTTCGTCCACGAGGGCTCCGGAACGCTGCACACGACCTTCGGCGACCTGCCGTACAAGGAGGGCGACTACGTCGTCATCCCGCGCGGGACGACGTACCAGTTCGAGCCGTCAGGGCCGCAGCGGTACCTCCTGTTCGAAACGCCGGGCCTCATCGAGATCCCGAAGCGGTACCGCAACCAGTACGGGCAGCTGATGGAGCACGCCCCCTTCTACCACCGGGACATCCACGCGCCGACCGAGCTCCAGACGTTCCGTGAGCGGGGCGAGTTCCGGCTCAAGATCCGCGTCCGGGACGGCTATCAGGACTACGAGATCGACTACCACCCGTTCGACGTCGTCGGCTGGGACGGCTACCTCTATCCGTGGACGTTCAACATCAACGACTTCGAGCCGATCACCGGGCGGATCCACATGCCGCCGCCCTCGCACCAGACCTTCCAGGGCCCGAACTTCGTCATCTGCTCGTTCTGTCCGCGGAAGCTGGACTTCGATCCGATGGCGATCCCGATCCCGTACCACCACTCGAATCTCCAGAGCGAGGAGATGATCTATTACGTCGATGGGAGCTTCTCGTCGCGGAAGGGGATCGAGATCGGCTCGGTCACGCTCCACCCGTCGGGGATCCCTCACGGCCCGCATCCCGGGTTGGCGGAGAAGTCGATCGGGATGGCCGAGACGCATGAGCTCGCCGTCATGTGCGACACGTTCCATCCGCTGAAGCTCTCGAAGCTCGCGAAGGCCCTGGACGACGGGCAGTACGCCTACTCCTGGTACACGGAGGACGGCGTGCCGGCGTCGTACGACGCCGACCCGGCCGGCGCGACCTCACATTTCTAGGGCGCTCTCGAGCTTCTTGCGCGGCTCGTCGGCGACCGGGCCGCCGTGAGTGAGGAGGATGAGCTCGAGCTCCTCGTCCAGAAGCGGACGAAGCGCGTCCGCGACGTCCTGCCTAGTCACGCCCTTCTCGAGCCAGCTCTCGGGCAGGAGGCGGACGCCGTCCAGCACGGCGTCGCCGAACACCACCGCCTTGTGCGATGGGAGGTAGAGCGCCCGCTCGCCGGGCATTCCGACGTCGAGTACGCGGATGCCGGAGGGCAGTTCGTCACCGGTGGCGTAGGTCCGTGCGTCTTCGGCGTGGCCCTTGGGTGCGTCCGCGGGAGCCCAGATCGAGCTGCCGTCGTAGCGCGCGGCGATGTCCGCGGCGCTCCTCACGTGAAATGGGTGGACGGAGATGAGGATCGCAGGCGGGCCGTGGGCGCCGACGTCCCGGTCGAGCGCGTCCCAGAGGGCGGCGCCGTCGCTCTCGTCCTCTGGCACCAGCGGATCGATCAGCACGAAGCTGTTGTCGGCGACGAGCGCGTACGACGACACGGTCTGATCCCAGCCAAGGCCGTCCTTGCCGCGGTTGGACGGCTTCCAGTCCGGGTGCGGTGCCGTCCAGTGCCAGAGGTGCGGCGCGATCTGCTCGACGAGCATCTCGTAGACGTTAACCCCAAACGTACGGTTGGGGCATGGCGTTTCTGGCCGTGCCCCAACCGTTCGACTTCGAGCTCACGACCGAGCGCTTCCGGGTGTTCGCGCCGGATCTCGCCACACTCTGGCGCGAGGGAGGGCTCGACCGGGTCGTTGGCGGCATGGAGGTTCGGGTCGAGGCGGCGCCCGGCGGCGTCGACGTGGAGCCCCTCGACGACGAGGCCGCGCGGGTCGTCCTAAAGCTCCTCGGCGCTGAGTTCGACCTCGCCGGATTCCAGCCCGCGGATCTGGTGCTCGCACGCGAGGCGGCTCGGCTCCACGGCTTCCGGCCTCCGCTCGCCCCCGATCCGTTCGAGATGCTGGTCGGGGCGATCACGGCACAGCAGATCTCGCTGAAAGCGGCCCGCGCGATCCAGAACCGCTTCATCGAGCGCTTCGGAGACCTGGCGGAGCACGCGCACGCCTTCCCGGCCCGCGAGGTCGTGGCGGACTCCTCGCCCGAAGACCTGACCGTCCTCGGGTTTTCCCGCAGCAAGGCCCGTGCCATCCTCGAGCTCGCGCGCACGGAGCTCGACCTGCATGCGCTCTCGTCCCTTCCCGATCACGAGGTGAAGGCGAAGCTGATGCAGCTCCCAGGTGTCGGCGAGTGGACCGCGGACTGGTTCCTCGCACGGCACCTCGCGAGGCCTCGCGCCTGGCCCGCGGGCGACCTCGCCCTGCGGTACGCGGTCTCGTCGTTCTATGGTGACGGCCGCGTGCTGACGATCGAGGAGACACGAGAGCTCGGCGAGCGGTTCGAGCCGTTCCAGAACCTGACGGCGCACTACCTGCTCGTCGCGAGCCGGACCCCGGGATGAACATCAAGCACGAAGGCGACGTCTTCATCGCCGAGGATGGCGGCACCGTGCTCGGAACGGCGCAGTTGACCGACGGCGGAGTCGTGCTCGAGCTCACCGAGCCGCGCGAGTCCGTTGCGCTCGCTCTCGTCCACGCCGTCGCGGCGGCGCAGCCCCGGAACGAGACCACGGTGCTCGCGCCGTCCTTCGGGTCGGTTCACCTGCAGACCGACGACCAGAACGGTGTCGTCCAGCTCGTGGAGCGGCTCGTCCCGCGCGTGTTTCGCTCACCCGTGACGGCGGTGTCCCCGATGCGGAACGGCTGGGTGGCGGTCTACGACGAAGTCGCCGACCGGGATCCCCGCCGGCTCGAGCGCCTCGGACGGGAGTTGTCCAACGCGGTTGGGTTCGTGACCTTCACGCTCGGAGTGGAAGACGGGCTCGCCGTTCACTACATCGCCTTCGAGCGCGGACGGCTCCTGGACGAGTACATGTCCGTGCCCGAGTACCGCGGCCCGCTGGCACCGGGCGACGCGATCGCCATGCGCGCCAACCCGACGGTGATCGCGCGCCTCACCGGCTCCGACCCGGCGTCGATTCGCAGGTCTGCCCGGACCGCCGACTCGCCCGTCGACCTGCCGCCTGCAGAGGATCTGCTCTCTGAGCTTGCGGACGCGCTGGGGCTCGAGGGTGCCGAGTACGGCTTCGAGACGGCGCGCGAGCTCGAGGGCGTGGTCCTCGTCAGGCACGAATGAAGGTCGTCCTGCTCCACGCTTTTCCGCTCGGGCCCGAGATGTGGGCGCCGCAGCGCGATGCACTCGAGGGCCACGACGTGCTGGCCCCCAACCTCTACGAGCTCGAGGGGAACTCGATCGACGGCTGGGCCGAGCAGATCTGGGACGGGTTCGACGACGACTTCGCCGCGGTGGGGCTGTCGATGGGCGGCTACGTCGCTCTGGCGCTTGCGCGGCTCGCCGGCGAGCGGGCCCGCGGGCTCTTCCTCGCGGGTGCTCGCGTCGGCGCCGACGACGACGATCGCAAGGCGGCTCGCAACGCCGCGATCGAGACTCTCCGCGAGCAGGGGATCGAGGCCTGGGCGCCGAGTGCGCCCGCGCCGCCTCCGCCCGAGCGGACGGTGGAGGAGCTGGTCCGCGCGACCGAAGCGCTCCGCGACCGACGGGACTCGACAGACTTCGCCCGCGAATACGAGAGGCCGTTCTGGGTCGTCGTCGGCAGCGAGGATCCCTTCCTGCCCGCGGACGAGGCGCGCGAGATCGTCGAGTCGGTGCCGAACGGACGGCTCGAGGTCCTCGAGGGCGCCGGGCACTTCACGAACGTCGAGCGCCGGAACCGCTTCAACGAGCTACTGCGGGAGTTTCTGCAAGCAGCTTCTTGAGCATCTGCGCGTTGGCCGCGCCCTGGGCGACGTAGCCGCCGTAGCCGCCGTCGCCCGGTGAGCGGTTGTTGTTGTTGAAGAAGGCGTAGGCGTTCTCGGCCTTCGCGGCGAGCTCGCGCAGCGGCTCCACCCACTCGCGCAGCTCGTCCTCCGTGTAGAGGTAGTCGAACCGCTCTGCCGCGCTCCTCCCGCGGGTGTTCCAGGTCTTCGCGTTGCGCCCGTGGAACCGGACGTAGGCCGTCGGCCCTGGGACGGCGAGCAGTGTTCGCGGGACATTCTTCGCGTCGACCTTCGGCGCATCCACGACGACGAGCGACATCCCGTGCTCCTCGAGGAACGAAAGCACCTCCTCGCGGACGTCTTCCTCGTACCAGCTCGCATGGCGGAACTCGACGAGCATCTCGTCGTCGCCCATCTGCTCTCCGGCCCAGGCGAGGTAGTCGAGCGAGAGGTCCTTGTAGACCACGTACGGCGGGAACTGAAACAGCGTCCCGCCGAGCTTCCCGGACGAGCGCAGCGGCTCGAGCGCCTCGCGGAACCGCTTGAAGATCTCGGCCCGGAACTCGCGCGGCGGGCGGTCGATCCGGCCCTTTTCGTCAACGGGTGCCGCATCGCGCAGGTCTGTGGGAAGCTGCTCCTTCTTGACCGGGTGGCGGGTCATCACGCCGAAAGCCTTCACGTGCATGACGAAGTCGTCAGGTGTCTGCTCCGCCCACCGGGCGGCCATCGACTCGACCGGAAGCCGGTAGTAGGTCGAGTCGAGCTCGACGGTGTCGAAGAACTGCGCGTAGTGGGCGAGCCGCTCGCCCGCCTTCAGCCCGGGCGGGTAGAAGTGCTTCGAGAGCGCCTCGTCCGCCCAGGAGCAGGTGCCGACACGGATCTGCTCGGCCACAGGCTCAGGATAGTGAGAGGGCCCCTGTTGGGGGCCCTCTCGGTGTGCGTTCTCTAGCGGCGGACTCGCGCCCGGTTCCGGCTGAACAGGTTCAGCGCCGGAGCCAGCGTCGCCGACGTGCAGCGAGCGGGCGGGAGCGTGCCGGGTGCTGCCGAAAGCGCCGGCGTACAGCCCGGCGCGCTCGTGACGTCACGTTCCGGCACCAACGTCGACGCGCGGAAGTAGGACACGCGCCAGCGCAGGCGGATCGTCCTGGTCACGCAGCCGCGGGAGTTCGTGCGGCCGAACGCGAGACGCGTCCCGCTCCCGGCCGACCTGCCGCCGACGATATTCACGCGGACGCCGCGAACCGGCTGTCCGGCCTCACTGAGGCAGGCGGTGACGCGGGCGAACTTGCGCTTGGCCCCCTTCTTGGCCTTCAGCTTCTTCGCGGTGATCGCCAGCTGCACCGGCAGCCGCGTGTACGACGTGCTCTGCGCGGCGTTCGCGGGGTTCAGCGTCCCGGTTCCCGGCTGGTACGGGATGAACAGCGCGTTCCACGGATAGGTCCCACGCGTGTTCGGGTTGCTGAAGACGCCGGCGACGGAAAAGGCCGCGACGATCAGCGAGGCGCCCGACGCTGCACCTTGCGGCGGCGGGATATATGGCGAGGCGAGGCAGACCCGGATGCGGGCGGACGCGAACGCGGCCTCAGCCCCGGTCGTGACGGCATCCACGTACATCGGGATCGCGAGAGCCGTGCCCGCCAGCGACGTGTCGATCGTCCAGACCGCCTGATGGAGGCCCGGCGAGCATGGGTTGTTCACGTACGCCGCGGGATCGCGTGCAGTCACGGTTCCCGTGATCGGAACTCGGGCACCGCCGAGCGCGCCGACCTTGACGATTCCCTCGAGGTCGCCGATTCTCGTGCCGGGCGCCTGCGTGAGCGAGACGCCGTAGCCGCGCGGCGCATAGAGGTTGAGGACGCCCGTGGCGTCGTCGTTCTGATCCTGGCCGACCCCGATGACGACGGGGCCACCGCTCCCGGTGGAGTGGCTGGTGCCGGCCACGAGCAGCGACGGGTTGTACGCAGCGAGCGCATTGCCTCCGAACGCGAGCGCAAGAGCGCACGCGGACAGAAGCAGGACGAAGCGGATTGATTTGGTCAAGAGACCCCCTTTCAGTGGGGTGAGACGGAAATTGCGTCAATCAGTTGTCGGCATTTCTCTTCCGGCGGGTGACAGGCAATCCTCACAGGGCGGTCAACGAGCCGCCAGGAGACGCCCGAAGGGCACCCACTGGCCCTTGGCGCTGTACCGGAAGAGCTTCGCCCGGGCGATCGGAAAGTAGTTGCGGGGCGAGGTTCGGACAGCGACACCGGGGAGCAGGAAGGGGTTGTCCGTCTGGTTCAGGTGCGTGACGGCCCGCTGCAGCGCGGCCCGGCTCAGGTTCCGGCCGGACTTGCGCAGCGCGTGGACCATCGAGTGCGCCACGGCCATCCCGTAGTAGTGGTAGACGTCACTCGCCTTCCGGCCCGGGAGGTAGCGGCGCATGATCTGGCGGTAGAGGCGGACTGCGGGGTCTCGGTTCCAGGTGGGCGAGGTCGGATCCTTCAGGTAGCCCATGCTGATCGTCCCGGCCGTGGCCCGCGCGCTCGTGTTCAGCCGGATCACGCTCATGATCGACGGCTCGATCGAGACCGAGCTGACGAAGGTACGCGGCCTCCACGCCTGCCGGTGCGCCGAGAGGAAGGCCTGGATCGCGAAGCCCGGAGTCGCGAAGAGCATGAACGTGTTCGCGCCCGAGCGCTTCAGCTGGGAGATCTGCGAGTTGACGTCTCCGTCCGTGATCTCGTAGCTGCGGACCGCGACGATCCGGCCCGCGCGCCGGCCGAGCCCGCGCCGCAGCCCGTTGGTGAGGTCGCGGCCGTAGTCGGTGTTCTCGTAGAGCACGGCGATTCGCGCCCGCGGCATCGAAGCCGCGACGTAGCGCCCGTAGATCGCGCCTTCGCCGACGAAGCTCGGGAGGTAGCCCATCGACCAGGGGTAGCGCCCTCGCTCGGCCTGGAAGGTGCTCGCCCCGGTCCCGGTGAAGACGTGCGGGACACGAACCTGGTTCAGGTACGGGCGGACGGCGATCGCGTGCTCGGTGCCGATCGAGTTGAAGATCGCGAAGACGCGGTCCTGCTGGACGAGCCGGCGGGTCTGGTCGACGGTGCGGCCGACCTCGAAGCCGTCGTCGACGTACTTGTACCGGATCTTCCGCCCGAAGACGCCTCCCCGGTCGTTGACGTAGCGGAAGTACGCGTCGGCGCCGGGCGCGACGGAGGCGAACGCCGCAGCGGGACCGGTCAGCGGCACCGTCCCTCCGAGCAAAATCGAGTTGCCGGTCACGCCCGGGTCGGCTGACGCGCCCGCGTGGGCGCCCGGCAGGGCGACGAGCGCCGCGAGAACGAGGACGATGAGCGCCGGCCTCAACGCGAGACCGGCCGGCGCAGGACGGGCAGGACGATCCTGGCCTCTCCGATCGAGAGCCGCGAGGCACCCTCCGGGCCGGTGAGGTAGAGCAGGTTGCTCGGACTCTGCGCGGTCGAGGCACCGGCCAGCGTCAGGCGGAACCGCGAGCCGCGCGGAATCGTCGTCGCCTGGCTGAGCAGGCGGATGGTCAGGGTGCGGGTCGTCGAGCGAAGCGTCGTCGTCGTGACACCGCCCTGGCTGACCACGATCTCCTCGCCGCGCGGCGTGATCGCCGAGAGCACGGCGACGAGGTGCGACCAGCCCGTCGGCGTCGATGCCTTCACGGAGACGAGCGCGTGGCCGAAGGTCTCGTTGAGGCGCCGCGTCGGCGCAACGGTCCGGACGACCTTGCCGAGCCCGTCGATCGTCCGGCGGCCGCGGAACGTCAGCCGGAGAACCTTGCGGGCCGGCAGCGCCGCGGCCTGGTAGGTGCGCGCCCGCCAGGGATCGGGCGCGAGCTCGATGCGCGGCCGCGTGTCGATCCCGTTCAGCTGGCCCTTCAGGAACCGGTCGAACCACATGCGGATCTGTCCGAAGTAGTAGGGCTGCTCGGCGGGCGGGTTCGCCGACGGCGCATGGCCGAGGCCGCCGAGGTAGATCCGCTTCGGGCCGCGGAGCCTTCCGAACCCAGCCAGCGCCTCCTGCATGTCGAAGGCGTAGTCGCGCCGGCCCTGGAGCATGAAGACCGGCGTCCGAATCCTGCCGAGGTCGGCCCGGACCGAGCGCTGCGCGGCGAACGCGCGGATCGCGGCGTCATTGCGTCCCTGGAGTGCGTCGTCCCTCAGCGTCGTGACCGCCGGGTCCCACCGCTCGGGCGGGAGCAGGTTGTGGAAGTACGCGATGAGCCCGGACTTGACGAGGCCCTGCGGCAGCAGCGAGTCGTACAGGCTCGTCCACGTCATCACGGGAACCGCTGCGGCGAGCTTCGTGCCCGGCGCGGTCAGCAGCTTCCACACTGAGCCGCCGCCGAGCGAGAAGCCGAGCGCGCCGACCCTCGAGTCGCTGATCCCGGGGCGGAGGCGGAGCCACTGGAGCGCGGCGGCGTAGTCGGCGATTTCGCGCGGTCCGACGAGCGAGGACACCCCGCCCGACTCGCCGTGCCCGCGCGCGTCCACGGTCATGACCACGTAGCCGTTCGGGACCAGGTGCGCCTCCGCGATCGAGTTCATCGAGCTCCGGTTCCCGCCGAGGCCGTGGAGCGCGAGGACTGCGGGCCAGCCGCCCGCCGGCGGACTGCCGGGCGGCCTGTAGAGGGACGCGGCCAGCGTGACCCCGTCGCCCATCGTGAGCGCGTGCTCCGTCTTCGTGAACGCGTGTGCCGCGCCCGCCTGGAGGCCGAAGAACACGGCAGCAAGCAGGAGAATTCGGCGACCCACGGCGAAAGAGGGTAGATCACACTCGGCGCTTCTTACAATCACTTGATGAATTCGCGGCCGATCGGCGTCTTCGACTCGGGCATGGGCGGGCTCACCGTCCTGCACGAATGCCTCGTGACCATGCCGCACGAAGACTTCGTCTATCTCGGCGACGGCGCGCGCCTGCCCTACGGCCCGAGGCCGCTGGACGAGGTACGCCGCTTCTCGCTCGAGATCGCCGGCTACCTGGAGGCGCAGGGCGTGAAGCTGATCCTCGTCGCCTGCAACTCGGCGACCTCGGCGGCGCTGCCGGATCTCCAGGAGCGCATCTCCGTCCCCGTTGTCGGCGTGATCACGCCGGAGGCGCACGCGGCCGTGCAGGTGACGCGGAACCGGCGCATCGGGCTGATGGCGACCGAGGCGACCGTCGCCGCCGGTCGGTACGGGGAGCTCGTCCACACACTCGACGCCGGGACCCGATTTTTCCCCGTTGCATGCCCCGACCTCGTGCCGCTGATCGAGGGCGCCGACCCGTTCGGGGCCGAGACGACGGCTTCTGTCCGCCGCTACGCCGAGCCGCTCAAGGAAGCGCAGGTCGACACCGTGATCCTCGGCTGCACGCACTACCCGCTGATCCGGCCGATCTTCCAGCGCGTCTTCGGTCGGGACGTGACGCTCGTTTTCTCGGCGGAGGAGACGGCGCGCGAGGTAGCCGAGACGCTCAGCCGAAAAGGGATCGAGAACGACTCGCGGCGCGAGGGCGGCTACCGATTCCTGACGACGGGCGACGTCGAGGACTTCCGGGCGCTCGGCCAGCGCTTCCTCCAGCTCCCACTCGACGGCGTCCGCCGCGTCGAGATCGCCGAGCTCGAGGCGGCCGCCACATGAGAGGGGACGGCCGGCGGGCCGACGAGCTCCGGCCCCTGGAGATCGAGGTCGACTACCTCGAGCAGCCGGCCGGGTCGGCGCTGATCTCCGCAGGCAAGACGCGCGTCCTCTGCACGGCGTCGATCACCGAGGGCGTGCCGCGGTGGCTGATGGGCAAGGGCAAGGGCTGGATGACGGCGGAGTACGGCCTGCTGCCGGCGTCCACGGGCGAGCGGACCGCGCGGGAGGCGAGCACCGGTCGCCAGAAGGGGCGCACCGTGGAGATCCAGCGCCTGATCGGAAGATCTCTCCGCGCCGTCACCGATCTGGAGGCGCTCGGCGAGCGGACGCTCTGGATCGACTGTGACGTTCTCCAGGCGGATGGCGGGACTCGTTGCGCGGCGATCTCCGGCGCGTACGTCGCCGCGCGCCGGGCACTCGATCGCTTCGGCCTCGGGAAGGCCCTCACGGACTCCGTGGCGGGCGTCTCGCTCGGAATCGTGGACGGTGAGCCTCTGCTCGACCTCGACTACTCCGAGGACTCGCGCGCCGAGGTCGACCTCAACGTGGTGATGAGCGGCGACGGTCGGCTGATCGAGGTGCAGGCGACCGCCGAGGGGGAGCGGTTCAGCCGCGGGCAGCTGGACGAGCTCCTCGACCTGGCGGCTGCGGGCATCGAGGAGATCGGCCAGGCTCAGCGGCGCGCCGTGGAGGCGGTGCTTGCCTGACCTCTCCTGGGCCGAGGTCATCCTCCGCATCGTGCTGGCGGCGGTGCTCGGCGGCGCGATCGGCCTGGAACGCGAATTGCGGGAACGCGAGGCCGGCCTCCGCACACACCTGCTCGTCTCCGTCGGCGCCGCGCTCTTCACGATGGTGTCCGCGTACGCCTGGACGGACTGGCGCTTCTCGACCGAGGAAGGCCTCGTCTTCGACCCGACGCGCATCGCGGCCCAGGTCGTGACGGGGATTGGCTTCCTCGGCGCCGGCGCGATCATCCGGCAAGGCCTGTCCGTCAAGGGCCTGACGACGGCGGCGACGCTCTGGGTGGTGGCCGCAATCGGCATGGCCTCAGGGGTCGGCTACTACTGGGCGGCGCTGGTGACCACCGCGCTCGTGCTTGTCAGCCTGTGGCCGCTGCGGCTCCTCGCGTTCAAACTCTCGGCGCGGATGCGGCCAGAGGAGGGACGGCTCGCGGTCGACCTTCCGGCCGGGACGAGCGCCGTCTCCGTCCTCGAGGCGGTCGAGCAGGCAGGCGCCGACGTCAGCTCGCTGGAGTTCGAGGAGGAAGGCGACCGCCGCCGGGTCGACGTCCGCGTTCGCCTCGGCTCCGGCAAGACCGCCGCGCAGCTGATCGACGCGCTCACGCAGGCCGAAGCCGTCCGCGGCGCCCGCTGGAACCCTTGAGAGTCCCAACGCAATGAGGCCCTGTGCCTCATCACATTGGGAACTGGAACTCTGAAAGCAGTCCTCGCGTCCGCGAACCCGGGCAAGCTCCGGGAGCTTCGCCGCGCGCTGCCCGGCTGGGAGATCGAGCCGCTCGACGCGGACGCCTACCCACCGGAGACCGGCGAGACCTATTACGAGAACGCCCGCGCGAAGGCGCTGTTCGGCCGGCAGCGCGAACCCGGGAGCTGGGTGCTGGGCGAGGACTCGGGCCTCGAGGTCGCGGGCCTCGACGGCGCGCCGGGGATCAGGTCGGCGCGATTCGCCGGCGAGCTCCACGTCGAGCGTGTGCTGTCAGAGCTCGAGGGCGTGGAGGGCGAGGGACGCCGCGCGCGCTACGTCTGCGAGCTGGTGGCGCTCTCACCTGAGGGCGAGGAGCTGCGCGGCACCGGTGTCCTGGAGGGTCGGATCGGCGACGAGCCGAGCGGCGCCGGCGGCTTCGGCTTCGACCCGGTCTTCATCCCGGAGGGCGAGGAGCGAACGGTCGCGCAACTCGGCGACGAGTGGAAAGCCCACAGCTCCCATCGCGCGCGAGCCGCCCATGCACTCGCCGGGGCCCTGCCATAGCTTGTGATCCATGTGACGATTGCTCGTCTCAATCGATTGCAAGGAAATCGAGCGACTCGAGCGGCCGGGCACCGCTCGTGGCATGGAACACAAGCATCAGGCGAGCCCCGGGACCGCGTCCTCGTCGGCGAGCCGCCGCTGCGAGCGCCACCAGTTGATCTCTGCGCCGAAGACGATGGCGTTCGCCATCACGTAGAGCCAGATCAGCAGGATCACCGGCGCACCGAGCGCGCGCAACGTCAGCACCTCGTCCCGCTGCGAGAGCGTCACGTACAGGGGCAGCGCCTGGAAGCTGACCTGGAGCAGGATGCTTGACAGGATCGCGCCGGGGAGGACGTCGCGGACGCTCAGCTCGACATTCGTCAAGAGGTAGTAGGTCGAGACGAGGAAGACGAACACGGCCCCGGTGGAGATCAGCAGCGAGAGGAAGTACGCGACCCACTCGTTGCCGACGAAGCCGGGGGCCGCGTCGTCCAGGAGCCGGAAGCCGACTGTGCCGATCACGAGCCCGGCGAACAGCGTGATAAGGGTTCCGAGCATGACCACGATCGCGACGCCCTTCCCGTGGAGGAAGGAGCGGTTCGGTCGGCCATAGACGATGTTGAACGCGGACTCCAGCACGCTGAAGAGCGAGAGCGAGGTCCACAGGAGGAAGACGCCGCCGATGATCCCCAGCGTGGCGGCGTTGTCGCGGATGTCGTTGACGACGCTGACGATCTGCCCGATCGAGGCGGACGGGAGAACGGCGTTCAGCTCGCGCACCAGGTAGGTCGACTCATCCGCTCGACCGAAAAGCCCGAGGAGCGCCAGCGCGAGGAAGACGAGCGGCACGAGCGAGAGGAGCGCGAAGTACGCGATCATCGCCGCGAGGTGAGGCCCTCGGTCGGCGAAGAACTTCTGGAGCGGCTCGTGCATCGCCGCAGTATGTTCCCGGCGTGACCGGCGAACAGGCGTTGGCGGAGCTGCTCGACGTCTCGGAAGACGTTGTCGCCGCCGTGATCTTCGACGCCGACGGGAAGCCGCGCGCGGCGACGGTGGGTGATTCGGAGGCCACCCGGGCGGCCGAGATCGCGGCCGCGATGCTCGCCTACGCCGCCGCCCTGCGCACCGGCGTCTCGCCGACGCGGCTCGAGGCGGTGACTGTGGACGGCAGCGTCTTCGTCCTCCGCGAGGGGACCGGCGCCATCGTCGCTGTCACGGGCCGGGATCCGGTCTCCGGCCTCGTCCTCCACGACCTGCGCACGACCCTCGGCAAGATTCGGCGTCGCACGAAGGCGAAGGCGAGTGCTTCCTCATAGGGTCACGATCCCGTTGGCGATCCTGGTCGGGATCCTGCTCTGGCGGCGTGCCATGCGCCCGGAGGAGTACGTCGACGTGCACTACGACGACGCCTCCGTGCTGAGGCTCGAGCGAGGCGTCGAGGCTGACGACCTCCTGAACGACGCCCGCGAGCTGCTCGACCTCCTCGCATGACCGACGACGAGCTGCGGTCGGCGCTTCGCGAGCACGCGCTCCTCGAAGGCGACTTCGTCCTTCGGTCGGGGCGCAGGTCGACCCACTACTTCGACAAGTACCGCTTCGAGACCCGGCCTGACCTCCTCGAGGCCATCGCCTCCCGTCTCGCGTCGGTCGTCGGCGAGCACGAACCACGGGCCGCGCGACTCGCCGGCCCGGAGCTGGGCGCCGTCGCCCTCGCCGCCGCCTCGTCCCTGGCCTCCCGGCTCCCGTTCCTGATCGTCCGCAAGGAGGCAAAGGACTACGGCACCTCCAACCGCATCGAGGGCGCCTTCGAGACGGGCGAGCGGGTCTGTCTCGTCGAGGACGTCGTGACGTCTGGAGGCGCCGCCGTTGCGGCCATTCAGGCGCTTCGCGAGGCCGGTCTCGAGTGCGGGACGGCGGTCTGCGTGGTCGATCGGGAGGAGGGCGGAACCGACGAGCTGGCCCGCGTCGGAGTGCGCCTCAGGCCGCTTTTTCGGGCAGGAGAGCTGCTCCCGGCGTAGAAAGTCCCGCAAACCGCATGGTTGAGCGGAAAGAGGATCGCTGTTAGTGTCCTTAACGGCACTAGCACTGACGTCGAGGGAGGAGAATCTTCGTGACAAAGGCAGAATTCGTGGATCGCGTCGCGCAGAAAGCCAATATCGGCAAGCGCGAAGCCGGTGAGGCCGTCGAGGCGTTCCTGGACTCGATCACCGATTCACTCCGGAACGGCGAGGAAGTCGCCTTCACCGGATTCGGCAAGTTCTCAGTGCAGAATCGCGCCGCCCGTCAGGGCGTGAACCCCCGCAACCCCAGCGAGCGCGTGCACATCCCTGCATCGAAGGTGCCGAAGTTCTCGGCGGGGAGCAAGCTGAAGAGCGCTGTCAAGAGCTCGATGTAACAACGCCCCAGGGCGAGCTTCGAACGGGGGTCGCAAGGCCCCCGTTCCGCGTCTGGGGTCGGCAGTACGCTCATCGCGATGTCTGAGACCGTGCTGGTTCGCGGCATGACGTTCGGCGACCGGATCGCCGACGCCGTCGACCGCAAGCGGTCGCAGGTCCTGGTCGGCCTCGATCCGCGGCCCGAGCTGTTCCCGGTCGAGCTGCGCGGGGAGCCTCCGGCCGAGGCAGCGGCGCGGTTTTGCCGCGGGATCATCGATGCGGTCGCGGCCTACGTCGTCGGCGTCAAGCCGCAACTGGCGTTCTTCGAGGCGCTCGGGGCGCCGGGGCTCGCCGCCTTCGAGGAGGTCTGCGACTACGCGCGCACGGCCGGGCTCGTCGTGCTCGCCGACGGGAAGCGCGGGGACATCGGCTCGACCGCGCGCGCCTACTCGGCGGCGTACCTCGAGCCGCGCGAGGAGGGCGCGGAGCCGGTGGCGGACGCGCTGACTGTGAACCCGTACCTCGGCCGCGACTCGGTCGAGCCCTACCTGGCGGCGTGCCGGCGGCACCGCCGCGGGGTCTTCTGCGTCGTCCGGACCTCGAACGCCGGCGGCGGCGAGGTTCAGGATCTCGTCCTCTCCGACGGCCGGCCGCTCTGGCAGCACGTGGCCTCGCTGGTCGCGGAGTGGGGCGCGGACGCAGTCGGCGAGCGCGGGCTGTCGAGCGTCGGGGCCGTAATCGGCGCCACGCAGCCGCGGGCGATCGCCGAGGCGCGTCGGCTGCTGCCGCAGTCCGTGCTCCTCCTCCCAGGTCTCGGCGCCCAGGGCGCGAAACCCGGAGACGTGGCCAGAGCATTCACGAGCGGACCCGCCAGCGCGCTAGTCGCAGCAGCGCGCTCGGTCATCTACGCGTACCGGGACGGCGAGGACGACTGGCGGTCGGCTGCGGCCGCCGAGGCGGCTCGCCTCCGGAGCGAGGTCTGGGCGGCGGCCGGATGGTGAGGATCCCCTGGTGGATGGTTCGGTACGGGTTCCCGGCGCTGGCGCTGGCGGTTGTCACCGCGGTTGTGCTGCTGGCTCGGCCGGCGCTTCACGGCGGCGAAGCCGCCACGCCGCGGCCGGCCGCCACGACCGTCCAACAGGCGCCGAAGAAAGCGCGCACCAAGGCCGCCCGGGCGACGATGTACTCGGTCCGGAGCGGCGACACGCTCGCCTCGATCGCGGAGAAGTTCGGCACGACGGTGGACCGCCTGATGGAGCTCAATCCAACCGTCGATCCTGTGGCTCTCACGGTCGGCATGCCGATCCGCGTCGACTAACCTGAGGCCCGTGAAGCGACTGGCGGTCCTTGTCGCTGTCTTTGCCTGTTCGACCTCAGCCGCGTCCGCGGCGACTCCTGAGGTCGACGCTCGCGCCTACCTCGTGCAGGAGGCGCGGACGGGCGAGGTGCTGCTTGCCCGCCGGGCTCACGACCGGCTGCCGATCGCGAGCATCACGAAGCTGATGACTGCCTTGCTTACCGTCGCCCACGCGAGGCCGAACGAGCTGGTGACTGTCGATCCCGACGCCGTCGGCGTGACCGGGTCGACGATCCGGCTGCGCGCCGGGGAGCGGATCCGCGTCCGCGAGCTGATGGCGGCCGCGCTGATTCAGAGCGCGAACGACTCGGCCGTTGCCCTGGGAGAGTTCGTCGAGGGTCGGGTCGGGGAGTCGTTCCCGACGCTGATGAACAACACGGCCGCCAGCATCGGCCTTCCGGACTCGCGCTTCGTCCGGCCGGACGGGCTCGACGCGCAGGGCCACTACTCGAGCGCCTGGGACGTCACGAAGCTCGCGATGGTCGCCATGCGCGAGCCGATAATCCGTCAGCTGGTGCGCCAGGAGTCCGCGGCGATCTCCGGCGGCAGGACGCTCCACACCTGGAACGACCTCCTCGGCGAGTTCCCGGGCACCTTCGGCGTGAAGACGGGGCACACCTCGGGCGCCGGGTGGAACCAGGTCGCCGCCGCCCGCGGGAACCACGTCACGATCTACGCGACCATCCTCGGAAGCCCGTCGAGGGGCGTCCGGAACGCCGACCTCGAGGAGCTCCTCGCCTGGGGCATGTCGCGCTACGCGTACGTTCCACTTGCCTCCCCCGATCGCGTCTACGGCCGGATCCCCGTCGAGTGGGGCTTCGATCCGGTTCCGGTGGTCGCCGCGAGACCGATGCGTAGACCGGTCCGGATCGGTCGATCGCTCGTCGAGCGCGTGGTCATGCCGAGCCGGCTCGACCTTCCCGTCAGGGAGGGACAGGTGGTCGGCGAGCTGCGCGTCTACGACCGCAAACGCCTCCTCGGCCGCACGCCGCTCGTCGCCGCCGAGGCGCGGGACGACCCCGGCTTCCTCGACCGCACCGGCTGGTACGCGGACCGCACCATCGACCACATCGGAGGCTGGTTCTCCTGATCATCACGGTGACGATGAACGCGGCGCTCGACCGGACGCTCACGGTGCCGAACTTCCAGCCCGGCCAGCGGCACCGTGCGAGCGCCGGGCTGACGCTGGCCGGCGGCAAGGGCGTCAACATCGCCCGAGCGCTGAAGCGAATGGACGTGCCGGTCGTGGCCACCGGGCTGGCGGGCGGCCGGACCGGCGCCCGCGTCGTGAGCGAGCTGACGCGGGAGGGGATCCTCAACGACTTCGTCAAGATCGGCGACGAGTCGCGGACCTCGACGGCCGTCGTCGACCCGACGGGCGGCACCTACACGGAGATCAACGAGTGGGGCCCGCACGTGACGTCGGAGGAGCTCGAGCTGCTGCTGGAGAAGCTTCGCTACCTCTCGCGCGGCGCCGACGCGGTCGTGTTTGCCGGCACCCTGCCGCGCGGCGTGGAGGATGGCTTCTACGCGGAGGCGATCCGGGAGCTCGAGCGGCGGGGGATTCGGGCTGTCCTCGACGCCGAGGGCCAGCCGCTGCGCCTCGGCACCGAGGCTGAGCCGTTCCTCGTCACTCCGAACGAGCGGGAGGCCGAGGGGCTCGTCGGGCAGGAGTTCCACGACCCGGAGGACTTCATCCAGGCGCTCGACCACATCTCCGACCTCGGCGCGAGGAACGTCCTGATCACGCTCACCTCGGGGTGCTATGCCCTGCTCCGGGAGGAGCGGGAGGCCGAGCGCTTCTACGCTGCGGTGGCGGAGGTCGCGACGGTCTCGCCGGCAGGATCGGGCGACGTGCTGCTCGCGGGCTACATGGCCGCGCGGCTCGACGAGCTCCCGCTCGAGCAGGCCCTCCAGCGCGCGGTGGCAGCGGGGGCCGCAGCGGTGCAGGAGGTCGGCGCCGGGAGGTTCGAGCCGCGCGAGCTCACGCGGCTCGCCGAGGGCGTGAAGATCGAGAAGCTCGTGCCCGTCCCGTCCGAGCTGTGACGCGGGACAGCCTCCGTCAGGGGCCGTTGTTACGATCGATTCTCGATTGCAAGGGACTGACACAGCGAGGTCTTCCGGCCCAGGCCAACCGCGAGGAGCCTGGGCCTTAGTGCTTCTAGGAGGGGACCATGGAGATTGAGATCGGGAGAGGGAAAAAGGCGCGGCAGGCCTATGGCTTCGACGACATCGCGATCGTGCCGAGCCGCCGGACGCGCGATCCGCAGGACGTCGACATCGGCTGGAAGCTCGGGCCGCACCTGCTCGAGCTGCCGCTGCTCGGCTCGGCGATGGACGGGGTGGTCTCGCCGGAGACGGCAATCAAGCTCGGGCAACTCGGGGGCCTCGGCGTCCTCAACCTCGAGGGGATCTTCAGCCGCTACGAGGACGCCGACATCCAGCTCGCCAAGATCGCCAAGGCGCCGAAGGAGAAGGCGACGGCGATGATGCAGAAGATCTACGCACAGCCGGTCGAGCCCCGGCTGATCGCCCGTCGCATCGAGGAGATCAAGTCGAGAGGCGTCCTCGCCGCCGGGTCGCTGACCCCGCAGCGGGTGCGCGACCACTACGAGATCGCGCTCGCAGCCGGGCTCGACATCCTCGTCATCCAGGGAACCGTCGTCTCGGCCGAGCACGTGTCGTCGAACGGCGCGGCGCTGAACCTGAAGGAGTTCATCGCGGACATCCCGATCCCGGTGATCGTCGGCGGCTGCGCCTCGTACCAGACGGCGCTCCACCTCATGCGGACGGGTGCGGAAGCCGTGCTCGTCGGGGTCGGTCCGGGCGCGGCGTGCACGACTCGCGGCGTCCTCGGCGTCGGCGTCCCGCAGGCGACGGCGATCTCCGACGCCAGCGCTGCTCGCGTCCAGCACCTGCTCGAGACGGGCGACTACGTGAACGTGATCGCCGACGGCGGCATGCGCACGGGCGGCGACATCGCGAAGGCGATCGCGTGCGGCGCGGACGCCGTCATGGCCGGCTCGCCGCTCGCCCGGGCCAAGGAGGCGCCGGGCCGCGGGTTCCACTGGGGGATGGCGACGTTCCATCCGACGCTTCCGCGCGGCGCCCGCGTGCAGGTCGACCAGCCGGCGACGCTCGAGGAGATCGTGATCGGCCCGGCGACCGAGAACGACGGGACGCTGAACCTGATGGGCGCGCTTCGAACTGCGATGGCAACGTGCGGGTACGAGTCGATCCACGACTTCCAGAAGGCCGAGATCATGCTGGCGCCCGCGATCAAGACGGAGGGCAAGGGCCTCCAGCAGAGCCAGAAGATCGGGATGGGCTAGGTGGGCGCGGAGGTCCTCCCGTTTGAGCGCCCGGAGGACTCGCCCGAAGACCGCCCAGTCCTGGTCGTGGACTTCGGCGGCCAGTACTCGCAGCTGATCGCGCGGCGCGTGCGCGAGGCGCGCGTCTACTCGGAGCTGGTGTCGCACCGTACGCCGGCGCAGGCGATCCGGGCGCGGAACCCGCGCGCGCTGATCCTGAGCGGTGGGCCGGCGTCGGTGTACGCCGACGAGGCGCCGAAGCTCGATCCGGCGGTCTGGGAGCTCGGGATCCCGACGCTCGGCATCTGTTACGGCATGCAGCTGATGGCTCTCGACCTCGGCGGCAGAGTGGAGCGGACCGGTGGCTCCGAGTTCGGCCGCGCCGAGCTGCGCGCGGCGGGTGGCGCACTTCTCGAGGACACACCGGAGGAGCAGGTCGTCTGGATGAGCCACCGCGACTCCGTCACGGCGCCGCCCCAGGACGCCGAGGTGACGGCGTCGTCGCCCTCCACGCCGATCGCGGCCTTCGAGGCTCCCGATCGCGGGCTCTACGGCGTCCAGTTCCACCCGGAGGTGGTGCACACGGCGCACGGCCAGGAGGTGCTGAAGAACTTCCTCTACGGCGTCGCGGAGGCTCCGCCGACCTGGACGGCTGCCGCCGTGATCGAGGAGCAGGTCGAGCGGATCCGCGCGCAGGTCGGGTCCGAGCGCGTCCTCTGCGCGCTCTCCGGCGGCGTCGACTCCGCGGTCGCGGCGCTGCTCGTGCACAAGGCGGTCGGCGACCAGCTCACCTGCGTCTTCGTCGACCATGGGCTGCTGCGGAAGGACGAGGCGGCGCAGGTCGTCGAGACCTTCCAGGGCCACTTCAACGTCCCGCTCGTGCACGTCGACGCCGAGGAGCGGTTCCTCGACCGGCTCGAGGGCGTCGAGGACCCGGAGGAGAAACGCAAGCGCGTGGGGGAGGAGTTCATCCGCGTGTTCGAGGACGAGGCCAGGCGGCTCGGGCGGATCCGCTACCTCGTCCAGGGCACGCTTTACTCCGACGTGATCGAGTCGGGGGGGACGGACGGCGTGGCGGCGATGATCAAGTCGCACCACAACGTCGGCGGGCTGCCGGAGGACGTGGATTTCGACCTGGTCGAGCCGCTGCGTCTGCTCTTCAAGGACGAGGTGCGGCGCGTCGGCGAGGAGCTCGGTTTGCCGGAGCGGATGGTCTGGCGCCAGCCGTTTCCCGGCCCCGGCCTCGCGATCCGGATCATCGGCGAGGTCACGCGCGAGCGGCTCGAGATCCTGCGCGAGGCGGACTCGATCCTCCAGGAGGAGGTACGGCGCGCCGGCCTCTATCGCGACCTCTGGCAGTCGTTCGCCGTCCTGCCGGCGATCCGCTCTGTCGGCGTGCAGGGAGACGAGCGGACGTACGCCTACCCGATCGTGATCCGCGCGGTCACCTCCGAGGACGCCATGACCGCCGACTGGGCGCGGCTGCCCTACGACCTGCTCGAGACGATGTCGAGCCGCATCATCAACGAGATCCCGGGCGTGAACCGCGTGGCGCTCGACATCTCGTCGAAGCCGCCCAGCACGATCGAGTGGGAGTGACGCAACCAGCCGCGTCGGAAGCGGCCGGCTGTTGACAGCGCTCAAGGCCCGACGCGCGCCCGGCACTCCGATTGGGATCAGACCCCGAAACGTGAGGCGAGCGGAACGTTCCAGGAGCCGTGTCCCGGGCCGGCTCGGGACGTTTTCCGAGCACCTGCTCCCGGGAAGAGCAGACACGCGATGGTCTATCGACTCGTCGGCTTCTGGGTGGTCCGTCGCGCGTTCCGCATCCTCACCGCGGACGATCCGCGCCCGCTTCCGGCGCGCCTGACGCACGAGGCGAGGCGCATCCTCTTCGGCGCCGCGATCACGCTCGCCCTGCTCGTACTCGGCGCGATCGTCCTGCTCGTGCTGCTCGTCGCCGCCCTCGCTTGAGAATATGATCGGCGCCCATGGCACGTACCGTTCGCTCGCCTGACGGCAGGACCTGGAGCCTGGAGCGCATCTCGGAGGGCAAGTCCTTCGCGGAGCGGCGGAAGGAGCCGTTCTTCTGGCCCAGCCTGATCGCCACTGCGATCATGCTCGTGTTCATCGTGCGGCTGATCTCGCTCGACGGCGCCGGCTGGTTCACCTGGGTCGTGATCGTCCCGCTCTTCGTCATCTGGCTCCTCGAGCGCGGGCTCAGCTTCGCGCGGCCGAACATCCGCGCGCACACCGACGGGCCCCCGGCCGAGACGCACACCTGGCGGACGACGCACCGCATCGGCCTCGGCAGGATCGAGGACCGGATCGCCAAGTCGATCGAGCAGGGGAAGCTCGAGGCCGAGCCTCCCGGCGCTGTCCTCATCGGGATCTGACCCAGCTTCATGGAGTTCCGTGACGTCCTGAGCCGGCGGCGGAGCATCCGCACCTACGCCGACCTGCCCGTGCCGCACGAAGTGCTCGAGCGGATCGCGGACGCCGCCGTGGTCTGGGCGCCGAGCGCCGGGTTCTCGCAGGGGCTCCGGATCGTGGTCGTCACCGATCCCGAGACCCGGAGGCGGATCGCGACGGCCGCGAAGGAGGACGAGCTCGCCGCCCAGGGCCGGCCGCGCTGGAAGGCCGCTGCGCCGGTCCACATGGTCGTCCTGACGCGGGAGGACGACTACCACGACCGGTACCGGCAGCAGGACAAGCTGAGGATCACCGGCGGCCGCGAGATCGACTGGCCGGCGCCGTACTGGTTCGTCGACGCCGGCGCCGCTGCCATGACGCTGATGCTGGCGGCGCTCGACGAGGGCCTCGACACCGCGATCTTCGGCGTCACCGACCTGCCAGCCCTCCGTGAGACGCTGGCGCTGCCGGACGACGTGCGCTTCGTCGCGGTCGTGACCATGGGCTATCCGGCCGAGGCCGCGGACGAGCCGAGCAGCGGCGCGAGCGTCTTCACGCGGCGCCGGAAGCCGCGAGAAGAGGTGGTCAGATGGGAGACGTGGGACTGATCCGCTCGCCGGACGGCCGGCGACGTACCTCCTGCTCTTGCCGCTGGGTGTCTGGATCATCGAGCGCGGCCTGCACGCATTGCGACCGTTCATCCGCGCCGAGACACTGATCCTCCTGCGGAGCAGCTGACGTGGCGCCCCGGGTACCGGTTTGCCTACGGCCGCGTCGAGCGACGGATCGCCGAGACGATTCGCGCGGGACCGGCCGGAGAGAGCGACGTCAAGGGCGCACCGCTGGTGGGCTCGGGCTGACCCGCTCGTTGACGGCGAAGGCGGGGTAGCGGGCTCGAACGTCGTCGATGTAACCGGCGAGCCGGTCGGCCAGCTCGGGGTCCACGACCTCGAGCACGTTCTCCGCGTTGAGCTCGCCCGACCGGGACAGGTTGAAGCTCCCCGTGAAGACGGTGTCGTCCGCAACCGTGACCTTCGCGTGCATGAAGTCGTGGAGTGTGCCGGGGCCCCACGGCGTCGAGGGCTTCCCGGAGAACGGCGCCTGCATGACGCGCTCGAGGAGCGGCAGCTTCCACGAGATGTTGCCGTTCTGACGCCACTGGTAGATGACGCCTTGAACCTGGGGCTGGTCGACGCAGCCGGCGATGTCCAGCTTCCCTTCAGAGATCTTCTCGGCCAGAGTCGAGAGCACAGGCGCCGCGGTGATGACGGGTGACGCAATGCGGACGCGTCGCCGAGCTCGCCCGATCGCCTTCCCGATCCGGTGTGACAGGCTCTCGCCGTTTCCCGGCGTGAACCAGGGGCGAACCTGGTTGATTCCGACCGGCACTGGGCTCGGCGCGACGAAGCCGCTCCGCTCGACTGCGCCGGTGTCCCACAGCTCGTCGAAGTTCTCCGTGAACCGCGCCGCCAGCTCGCGCGACTCCGCGATCACGATCACGTTCTCCTGCCGCGACCACGAGTCCTCGGTCCAGTTCGTGGAGCCAGTCCAGACGGACTCGCCGTCGCGAATCACGTACTTGTGGTGCATCAGGTCGGGGACGCCCGCGATCGCGCGGACCGGGACCTCGAGCGACGCGATCAGCTGGCCGTCGGGCTCGGGCGGCGGCGGCACGGGGATCGGGTTCCGGTGGTCGAGGTTGTAGAGGAACCGCACGGCGACCCCTCGGGCCGCCGCAGCCTTGATCGCGTCGCCGACGACTCCGGCCGTGTCCCCGTCGAGGTGGAAGTCGTAGTGGGCGAAGTCGAGCGTGGCGCGGGCTCCACCGATGAACTCGGCGATCTGCTGCGCCACCTCGGTTGGGCTCTGACCACCGTCGGTCAGGGTTCTGACCTCGAGCACGCCTGGATCTTTCCCGAACGAGCAGAATCCAGCCGTGCCGAAGGGCTTTGTCGAGCGACTCGCCGAAGCGCGCATCGGCGCGACCTTCAACCAGTACGCGTGCTCGGAGCTGTGCCGCGACCGACTCCGCGCGTATCTGGAGCAGCGTTGTGACGCTCGGCACGTGCTCGTGGGCGAGGCCGCTGGCTACCGCGGCGCGCGCGTCAGCGGCATCCCGTTCACGTCCGAGCGCCAGCTGACCGGGACGGGGCTGACGGAGGCGACGGCGACCATCGTCCAGCGAACGCTTGCCGAGCTCGGGATCGCGGACGACGTGCTCCTGTGGAACGTCGTGCCGACCCATCCGGGGACGGTTCGCGCGAACCGGCGGCCGACGAGCGGCGAAGTACGGGGCGGCATGCCGTTCCTCGACGAAGTGCTTGCCGGCCGGACCGGGATCGC
Source organism: uncultured Actinomycetes bacterium (assembly GCA_963802375.1). Classification (GTDB taxonomy): domain Bacteria; phylum Actinomycetota; class Thermoleophilia; order Gaiellales; family Gaiellaceae; genus JACDAN01. The sequence goes on along the minus strand of CAWDIJ010000010.1, from coordinate 1,026,077 downwards.
GGTCGGCCGTGTGGCTCACGCCGTGCTCGGCGGTCGCTACGTCCGCCACCCGTCCCACGGAGGTGCGGCTGAGTTCCGGGCCGGTCTCCTGCTATCCATCCGCCGATGAATCGATTTCTCATCATCGGGATCGCGATCGCGGTGGCCGCGGGGCTCTACCTCGTGCTGCGCCCGGACGACACGGACGAGCCGGTCGCGACCCCGCCGCCGACGACCACCCAGGCGACCACGACGGTCACGACGACCGCGCCGCCGCCGCCTCCGCCCGGGCCCCCGCCGCCCGCGCGAGTCCGCATCAGGGTGGAGGGTGGGCTCCCCGTCGGCGGCCCGCGCCGTGTGACGGTCGCCCGCGGCCGGCGCGTGATCCTCATCGTTACCTCGGACGTGTCTGACCACGTCCATCTCCACGGCTACGACGTGATGCGCGACGTCGGGCCGGGGATGCCGGCGACGATCGCGTTCCGGGCGACCCGCCCTGGCACCGTCGAGGCCGAGCTCGAGGACCGGGGCGTCCAGATCGCCCGCATCACGGCGCAGTGACGACGGTCGCCCTTCCGCTCGCGCACGGCATCGGGGAGATCCAGGACCTTCCGATCCCGCGCTGGCTGTTCTACTACGCGGCCTCGCTGACGCTGATCCTCTCCTTCGTTGCCCTGGCCGTGCTCTGGAAGGAGCCGCGCCTGACCGGTCACGAGGCGGGGAGGCCGCTGTCGGAGCGCTGGCAGCGGCTGCTCCTCTGGCGTGGGTGGCGCATCATCTTCGGCGGCATCGCGTTCGGCCTCCTCGTCGTCGTGTGGCTCGCGGCGCTCGTCGGGAGGCCGGATGCAGGCGACAACATCGCGCCGGTCTTCATCTGGGTCGTGTTTTGGCTCGGACTCGTCCCGCTCGTAGTGCTGTTCGGCAACGTCTGGAGCCTGCTCAACCCGTGGAGCGCGGCTGCCGACGCGGTCGCCTGGGCCTGGTCGAAGCTCGGCCGGGACTGGGAGCCCGCCGCCCACTATCCGGAGCGGCTTGGACGCTGGACCGCAGCCGTGTTGTTCCTCGCCTTCGCGACACTCGAGCTGGCTTGGCCGCGGTCGGCCGAGCCACGGACGCTCGCGTTGGCGATCGTCATCTACAGCTGGATCACGTGGGCGGGAATGTTGATCTACGGACGCCGCCCCTGGCTCGAGAACGGCGAAGCCTTCGCCGTCTACTTCGGACTGCTGTCCCGCATCTCGGCGTTCGTCGTCCGGGAAGAGGACGGCCGGCGCCGGGCGTTCGTCCGCCCGCCGCTTTCCGGCCTGGCCGCGGGCGACGGGCGGCCTGGGACCGTCGCCTTCGTCTCCGTGATGCTCGGCTCGGTCGCCTTCGACGGGCTGAGTCGTGCGACGTGGTGGCAGGACCAGCTCTATGAGCTCGAGGTGCGGTACATCGTCGAGTCGCCGACAAAGGCGGACCTCGTCTCGCTGGGGTTCAACTTCCTCGGGCTCCTGGCCTCCGTGGTCGCCATCGGGCTGATGTACCTGCTGGCCGTCTACGTCGCGCAGCGGGTCGGACACACGGACATGAACCTCGCCGGCGCCTTCATCGGCAGCCTGATCCCGATCGCACTCGCCTACTCCGTCGCCCACTACTTCACGCTGCTCGTGGACGCCGGTCAGGACGCGATCTTTCTCGCCTCCGATCCGTTCGGGAAGGGCTGGGACCTGTTCGGGACCGCGGACTTCCAGCCGGCGGAGAACGTCTTCTCGCCGAACACGGTCTGGTACGTCCAGGTCGGCGTCCTCGTCGTGGGCCACGTCCTCGGCCTGGTGCTCGCCCATGACAAGGCGATCGCGCTGTTCTCGTCCGCCAGCACCGCGATTCGGACGCAGTACGCGATGCTTGCGCTGATGGTGCTCTACACATGCACGGGACTGTGGCTGCTCTCGTCGGGCTAGTCGCCCACGGCGGTGTCGCCGGTGCGGTCGTGGAACTCTCGGCTGGCCTGCTGATCGTTGCGGTCGCGGTGGCGGTCTGGCTCGGTGGCCGCAAGGACGGCGAAGAGCGCTGATTGCTGCGATCTAAGGCGCCGACTCGGCGGCGCCGACCAAGGAGAGAGGCCCGGCGGCTTTGCCGGCGGGCCGCTACTATGCTCCCGTCGGCGGGCCGTGTGTCCGCCGCTTTTCCGTATGGGCAAAACGTGGAACGCAAAGCCGGGCGAGGTCGATCGCCGCTGGTACGTCGTCGACGCCGAGGGTCAGACCCTCGGGCGTCTCGCCACGCGCATCGCGGACACGCTCCGCGGCAAGAACAAGGCCCAGTACACGCCACACGTGGACACCGGTGACTTCGTCGTCGTCGTGAACGCCGAGAAGATCGCCGTCACCGGCAAGAAGCTCGACGAGAAGCTCTACCACCGGCACTCCGGCTATCCGGGCGGCCTGAGGACGCGGACGCTGCGCGAGCAGCTCGACCGGCGGCCGACCGAGGTGCTGCGCAAGGCGGTCAAGGGGATGCTCCCGCGGAACCGCCTCAGCCGCGCCCAGCTGACGAAGCTGAAGATCTACGCCGGCCCCGAGCATCCGCACGAAGCCCAGGATCCGAAGCCCCTGCCCGAGGAGGCGAAGGCGTGAGCGCGCCGGCCCAGTACCGGGGAACCGGCAAGCGGAAGACGTCGATCGCCCGCGTGATCCTTCGTCCGGGGGACGGCACAACCTGGATCAACGGCCGGACGATCGAGGAGTACTTCCCGCGGGCCACCCACCGCACGGCGCTGATGGCGCCGCTCAAGGTCGCGGGCGCCGAGGGAACCTACGACCTGCGTGTCCGCGTCGAGGGCGGAGGCCCGACCGGGCAGGCCGAGGCGATCCGCCACGGGCTCGCCCGTGCGCTCGTCGAGGCCGACCCCGAGCTGCGCGTGGCGCTGAAGCGCGAGGGCTTCCTGACGCGCGACGCACGCATCGTCGAGCGCAAGAAGGCCGGGCTCCACAAGGCCCGCAAGGCCCCGCAGTTCTCGAAGCGCTAGGCCGGGAAGCGCTCCGCGCTTCCTCCCCGAGAAGCTCACGCTTTTCTCGGCCGTACGTGGCCAGCGCAGTCCCGGAACCGGCAAAGCCGCTTCCTCTCGCGGGTTGACGCGAGGGACTGTCCCTCGGGCGTGGCCCGCAGGGCCACGGACTTCGCGCCGAGAGTGTGCCGATCTGCCTCCCTGAGCACCGGGAACCGACGCGGTTGCGGCATGCTCGGCCCGCGGCGTGCCGGCGGAGGATGTCCTCAAGGGACGACCCATCCGGTCGTTCACCCCTGCGCGCGTCACCCCTGCTAGAACCCGCGCGGTGCGCCGCTATTTCGGCACTGATGGAGTCCGCGGGATCGTCGGGGAGGCCATGACGCCCGAGCTCGTGGAGCGCCTCGGCCGCGCGGCCGCGCTCTGGTCTGGAGGCGGCCGCGTCTTCGTCGGGCGCGACACGCGCGGCTCGGGGCCGATGCTCGAGGAAGCGTTCGCCGAGGGCGTCGCATCCGTCGGCGGGAACGCGGTTCTCGGCGGCGTGCTGCCGACGCCGGCGGTCGCGCTGCTCTCGCTCGACCTCGGCACGGTCGTCTCTGCGTCCCACAACCCGCCGGAATACAACGGGATCAAGTTCTTCGACCGGGAGGGCCAGAAGCTGACCGACGCCGCCGAGGAGGAGATCGAGGCGCTGATGGACGAATCGGCGGGCCCACGGCGCGGAGCGATCGACCGCGTCGACGTGGCGGCCGACAGCTACGTCGAGCACGTCCTCGACCGGTTCGGCTCGCCGCTCGACGGCGTCCAGATCGTGGTCGACTGCGCGAACGGCGCGTACTCCGGGATCGCGCCGGCCGCGTTGGTGCGCCTGGGGGCCGAGGTGACTGCCTTCGCGGACAAGCCAGACGGGAACAACATCAACGTCGGCTCCGGCGCGACCGACGTTCGGGAGCTCCAGCGCCGTGTGGTCTCGAGCGGCGCCGATCTCGGCGTGGCCTTCGACGGGGACGGCGATCGCATGCTCGCCGTGGACGCCGCGGGCGAGGTGGTGGACGGCGACCAGATCCTTTCGATCCTTGCGCTCTACCTCGACGTCGACACGGTCGTCGTCACAGTGATGACGAACCTCGGCTTCCACCGGCTGATGGCCGACAACGGGATTCGTGTCGTGACCACGGACGTCGGCGACCGCTACGTGCTCGAGGCGCTGCGGCGAGAGAACGCCATCCTGGGCGGGGAGCAGTCCGGCCACCTCATCTGCCTCGACGGCCACGTGACCGGCGACGGGCTCGCGGCCGCACTCCTTCTCTGCCGGGCGCTCGAGGGCCGCAGCCTCGCCGAGGCGGCGGCCGTGATGCCCCGGTTCGCGCAGGTCAAGGAGAACCTCCCGGTGCAGGTTCGGGAGCTCCCCGACGAGCTGCTTGCGGAGGTGCAATCGCTCAACCGCGAGCTCGACGGCGGCGCCCGGGTCCTGGTTCGCCCATCGGGGACCGAGCCGTTGGTCAGGATCCTCGCGGAGGCCGAAAACGAGCAGGAAGCGGCCTCGCTCTGTGCTAGGATTTCGGCTCTCGTTCGTCGAGAGCTCGGCTAACCGACCGCGCAGAAGGGGTCGCTCGTAAGCCGGGCTCTTGTGCGTTTTCGAGGGGGCGAACGCGGCCAGCGAGCGGAGGAGGTCCCGGGTGTGCGGCATCATCGGATACGTCGGGCCGAGAGCAGCGAAACCGCTTCTCATCCACGGCCTCGAGCGTCTCGAGTACCGCGGCTACGACTCCGCGGGGATCGCGCTTCTCGAGCAGGACGGCCTCGAGTACGTCCGAGCCGTCGGGAACCTCCAGTTCCTGAAGCAGGCGGCCTCGACGAACGGGTCGGGCTCGACGACGGGGCTCGGACACACGCGCTGGGCGACGCACGGCGCGGTCACCGAGGGCAATGCCCATCCGCTGACGGCGTGCGAGGACGGGCAGCTCGCGATCGTCCTCAACGGGATCGTGGAGAACTACCGCGAGCTGAAGCAGAGGCTCAAGGCGGAGGGTCACACCTTTAGCTCGGAGACTGACGCCGAGACGGTTTCGCACCTGATCGAGGGCCATTACGACGGCGACCTCACCGACGCCGTCGTCAAGACCTACGAGGAGCTCGAGGGCCACTTCACGTTCGTCGTGATCCACCGCGACCACCCAAACCTGCTCGTCGGTGCGCGCTGCCAGACGCCGCTCGTCGTCGGCCTCGGGAAGCAGGAGAACTTCCTCGCTTCCAACGCCGCCGCGTTCCTCGGCGAGACCCGCAATGTGGTCTTCCCAGACGACGGGGACATCGTCTCGATCACCCCCGACAGCGTCGAGTTCGTCCGCGCAGACGGGCAGCCCGTCGACCACGAGCCGCTCGAGCTCGACTGGGACGACGAGAGCGCCGAGAAGGGCGGCTACGAGACCTTCATGCTCAAGGAGATCTACGAGCAACCCGAGTCGATCGCCGAGACGATCGGAGACCGCACCCGCCACGGCAAGCTCGTCCTCGAGGGCCTCGGCATGGACGAGCAGCAGCTGGCCGACCTCCGGCGCATCGTCATCCTCGCCTGCGGCACCGCGTACCACGCGGGCGTCGTCGGGCGTTACGTGCTCGAGGAGTGGGCCCGGATCCCGGTCGAGCCGGACATAGCCTCCGAGTGGATCTACCGGAACCCGGTCATCGACGAGAACACCCTGGCGATCGGGATCTCGCAGTCGGGCGAGACGCGCGACACCGTCGGGGCGATGCGGCTGGCCCGGGAAAAGGGCGCCCACACCGTCGCGATCACGAACATGATGGGCTCGCACATCACCCGCGAGGTCGATTCGACGCTCTACACGCGCTGCGGGCTCGAAGTCGGCGTCGCGGCGTCGAAGACGTTCACCGCTCAGGTCTCGCTGCTGTATCTCGTCGGCCTGAAGCTTGCCGAGATGCGCGGGACCCTGCCGCCAAGCGAGGTCTCGTACATCGTCGACCAGGTCTACACGCTCCCCAAGAAGGTTGCCCGGTTCCTCGACGGCGACCACCCGATCGAGGAGATCGCCCAGCGCTTCTACGGGCAGGACTTCTTCCTCTACCTCGGCCGCCACATCGGGCTTCCCGTCGCGCTCGAGGGCGCGCTGAAGCTGAAGGAGATCTCGTACATCCCGACGGAGGGGTACTCCGCCGGCGAGATGAAGCACGGCCCGATCGCGCTACTCGAGGAGGGGACGCCCGTCGTTGTCGTCGCGACCAAGACCCATGTCTACGACAAGATCGTCTCGAACATCCAGGAGACCCGAGCGCGCGGCGCGCACGTGATCGCGATCGCGACGGACGGAAACGAGGACATCCAGCATCACGCGGACGACGTCATCTACGTCCCGCGCACGCCGTCCTTCCTCCAGGCGGTGCTCGCCGTCGTGCCCCTGCAGCTGCTCGCGTACCGAATCGCGCGACTGCGCGGCCTGAACGTCGACCAGCCGCGGAACCTCGCCAAGACCGTCACGGTCGAATAACCCTTCGAGGGAGGCGCTTAGGAGAACGCGCGCGGCTCCTCGGGGTCGCGGGCAAGCACCGAGCGGCCGCCGTCGACGGGGACGATGGCTCCGTTGATGAAGCTCGCATCGTCCGAGAGCAGGTACGCGACCGCGGCCGCCGCTTCCTCGGGTGACCCAACCCGGCCGACAGGATGGAGCAGAGCCATCTGCCTCTCGATGTGTTCGGCGTCCGATGCACGCTGCTCGGCGAGCCATGCGTCGTAGCGCTCGGTCCGGATCGAACCCAGGGCGACAGCGTTGACACGGATCCCGCGAGGGCCGTACTCGACGGCGAGTGCGCGGGTCAGCCCTTCGACCGCTGCCTTGGCAGTCGAGTACGGCAGCGAACCGGGCACCGGACGCTGGGCCTGGTGGGACGAGACGTTGACGATGGCCCCGCCGCCGTCCGCGTCGAGAAAGCGACGGATTGCGGTGGCACACCCCACCAGCACAGGATCGAAGTTCAGCGCGATCAGGTCGAGGATCTCGCGAGTGGGTGCCGAGTCCAGCGACGCGTCTCGGAAGACGGCCGCGTTGTTGACCCAGCCGGAAAGCGTGCCAGCAGACTGCGCCAGATCCGCGGCCTGTTCCGCGACAGCCTCGTCGCCCGCATCGCCGACCATTGCCAGCACCTCCGGCCGGTCCTTGGTCCATTCGAGGGTGGCCCGATCCAGCTCGAGGGCGACGACCGTGTCGGCGGCGTCGAGGAGCCGCTCCACTAGGGCACGTCCGATCCCGCGGCCACCACCGGTGACGACGAACGAGCGACTCACGCGTCCTCCGGCCGGCGGCGTAGTTGCTTCGTCTCGCTGCGGCGGCGCTTCTGCTCGAGGCGCCGCTGCCGCGCCGCCGCGGTCGGCTTCGTCGGGCGGCGGCGGCGCGGGACACGGAGCGCGTCACGGAGGGATTCGACCACGCGCTCGATCGCCAACTCGCGGTTGCGGAGCTGGCTCCGCTCATCCTGCGCGATCGCCCGGAGCACCGGGCCGGCCTTGCGGACGACGCGCGCCTTCTGCGCCGGCGTGAGGCCCGACGAGGCCTCGACGTCGAAGATCGCTTCGACCCGCGTTTCCGACTTCTGCGCGTGTTGGCCGCCAGGCCCGCTCGACCGCGAGAAGCGCAGATCGATCTCCGACACGGGGATCGCGACCGTCCTGGTCACCTGAATAGACTCGCCGTCCATGGCCGCCATTCTCCTGGACATCGACGGGGTCCTTCACGTGTCCGGCGAACCGATCCGCGGCGCCACACGCGCCGTCCGGCAGCTGCGCGAGTACGGGCACCGCCTCCGGTTCGTCACCAACAGCACCACCCAGTCGCGCCGCTCGCTCGTCGATGCACTGCGGTCGATGGGCTTCGAGCTCGAAGACGACGAGCTCCAGACCACCGCGACCGCCGCCGGCAGCGCGCTCGCGGGCAAGCGGGTGCTCGCGCTGACGATGCCCGCAGTCCTCGAGGATCTCGGCGATGTCAAGCTCGTCGGTGAGGACGCCGACGCGGTGCTCCTGGGCGGGGCCGACGAGACCGAGGAGACGAACCGCGTTTTCTCGTACATGAACCTCGCGCGGGCCTTCGCCGAGCTCGAACTGGGTGCCGAGCTCTACAGCCTGCACAAGAACCGCTGGTGGCAGACCTCCCGCGGGCCGCTCTTGGACTCCGGCTGCTTCGTCGCCGGCCTCGAGTACGCCGCGGAGGTGGAGGCAACCGTGGTCGGGAAGCCGAGCGCGCCCTACTTCACCGCGGCACTGGAGGCCCTCGACGCCGACCCGGAGATGACGTGGATGGTCGGCGACGACATCGAGGCCGACGTTGCCGGGGCGCAGAAGCATGGTCTGAAGACGGCGCTCGTCCGAACGGGCAAGTTCCGGCCCGACGCGGTCGAGCGGGGATCCGTGCGGCCCGACGCGATCCTGTCGTCGATCGCCGACTTCCCGGACTGGCTGGAGACCGTGTGACGCGGGTCGGCGTCGACATGATCGAGATCGGCCGGATCCGCGAGGCGCTGGAGCGGTACAGCGGCTTCCGCGACCGCTGCTTCACGGCGGCCGAGCAGGCCTACTGCGACGCGCGGAAGAACCCAGCCCAGCACTACGCTGCCCGGTTTGCCGGCAAGGAAGCGGTCGGAAAGGCGCTCGGGGTCGGGGTCGCGCGGCTGTTCGCATGGCGCGACATCGAGATCGCCGGTCGTCCCAAGCCGTCGGTGAAGCTCTCCGGGCGGGTCGAGCGGTGGGCCGAACGCGTCGAGGCGGGCCCGATCGACCTCTCGATGTCACACTCGCGCGAGCTGGCGAGCGCGGTCTGCGTGGTGACCGACCGAAGTGCTTGAGCCGCTCTACACCGCCGAGGAGATGCGCGCGGCGGAGGAAGGGCACGACGTCGAGGAGTTGATGCGGCGAGCCGGTGGGGCGGTCGCCGATGAAGTCCTGCGACGATTTCCGGACAAGCGGTCGTTCGCGGCCGTCTGCGGCGGTGGAGCGAACGGCGGGGATGGACGGATCGCGGCCGAGCTCCTCCGCGCGGCAGGCTGGGAGGAGCGCGCGCTCGGTGAGGCCGATGTTGTGATCGATGCCCTGTTCGGCACCGGCTTCCGGCCGCCCCCGCGCGATGATGCCGCCGCGCAGATCCGGGCGATCAACGGTTCGGGGAGGCCTGTCGTGGCGGTCGACATCTCGTCCGGAGTGGACGCCTCGACCGGGGAGGTGCCCGGAGAGGCCGTCGAGGCGGCAGTCACCGTGACCTTCCACGGGCGCAAGGTGGGTCACGAGGTCGCGCCGGGCAGGTTCAGGGCCGGGGAGGTCGTCGTCGCGGACATCGGGCTCGAACATCGACCGACGGAGCACGCGCGCGTGCTGCCGGAGATCTCGCGGCTGGTCCCGCGCCGCCGGCCAGGAGATACGAAGTACACGGCGGGATCGGTGCTCGTGGTCGGAGGGTCGCCGGGAATGACCGGGGCGGTGACCCTCACCGCGGAGGCGGCGTTTCGCGCCGACGCCGGCTATGTCGCGGTTGCCGCGCCGGCGGAGTCCCTGCCGGTGATCGAGGCCCGCCTGCGAGAGGCCGTCAAGCGGCCGCTCGACGAGGCCCTGGAGGCAGCTGAGCGCGCAGGTGCGCTGGCGATAGGCCCCGGGCTCGGGGCCGGTCGGGACGACCTCGTCCACCAGCTGCTGAACGAGACTGACTTGCCCGCGGTGATCGACGCCGACGGGCTTCGTGAGCTGAGGCCGTTCGCACGGGAGGCGCCGACGGTGCTCACCCCGCACTCCGGCGAGCTCGGCCGGTTGCTCGGCGAGGAGTCGTCCTGGGTCGACGCGCACCGGCTCGAGGCGCTGCGCCGCGCCGTGGACGGCTTTGGCTGCGTGGTTGTCCTGAAAGGGGAGGGCACCCTCGTCGGCGCGCCGGGCGAAGGCCCTTTGGTGGCGGGCGGCGCGGCGTCGCTTGCAACGGCAGGTACGGGCGATGTGCTCACCGGTGTCGTGGCGGCATTCCTCGCGAAGGGAATGGAGCCGCGGCTCGCGGCGGCAGCTGCGGTCCGCGTGCACACGGACGCGGTCGCGGCTTCGGGGCGTCGGTCGGGGCTGATGGCCGGCGACCTGCTCGACGCCCTTCCACGCGTGCTGGATGCATAGGTCGGAGATCACGATCGACCTGGGGGCCGTGCGGCGGAACGCCCGCAGGCTGCTCGAGGCCCTCGACGGCTCGGCTCTGTGGGCTGTCGTCAAGGCGGATGCGTACGGCCATGGGGCGGTCGACGTCGCCGGTGCGGTGCTCGCCGAGGGAGCGACAGGCCTCTGCGTCGCAACGGTGGCCGAGGGGCTGGAGCTCAGAGCGGAGTTCCCGAGCGAGCGGATCCTGGTGATGGGCCCTTCCGCCGGGCGGGAGATCGCGCTCGCAAGGGAAGCCGACCTCGAGCTCGCGGTCTGGGAGGCGCCGGTTCCGGAGGGTGTCCCGGTCCATCTGAAGCTCGACACCGGGATGGGCCGGTGGGGCTTCTCCGAGCTGCCGGAGCCGACTGGTGACGTCGTCGGGCTGATGACGCACCTCGCGACTGCTGACACGGATCCGGCATTCGCGCTGGAGCAGATCGCGCGCTTCGAGGAAGCGACGAGGAACCACTCGCACCTGATCCGTCACGCCGCGAACAGCGCGGCGGCACTGCGCATCCCCGAGTCCCGGTTCGACGCCGCTCGGTGCGGGATCGCGCTGTACGGGCTCTCGCCGTTCGGCGGCGAGCCGTCCGACGACGGCTTAGAGCCTGTGCTCCGCTGGGAGAGCCGGCTCGCGCAGGTCAGGCGGCTGCGGGCGGGGGAGAGCGCGGGCTACGGCCGCCGGTTCGTCGCCGAAGGGGACACCTGGATCGGCGTGGTGCCGGTCGGCTATGCGGACGGGTTCCGGCGAGACATGACCGGAACGGAGGTCGTCGTCGAGGGCAAGCGCTGCGCGGTGGTCGGAACCGTGTCGATGGACGCGATCGCCGTCCGGCTCGACGAGCCGGTCCCGGCGAACACGCCGGTGACGCTGATCGGCGACGGCGTGCTCGCGGAGGAGCACGCGCGTGTCGCAGAGACGATCAACTACGAGATCGTCTCGCGGATCGAGTCGGGCCCGAGGCGCGCTCGGAGGACGGCGATCGATGCTTGAGGCCGCCCAGGAGATCCTCGCGGGCGAGGAGGCGTGGATCGTCGGCGGCGCCGTGCGAGACGAGCTGCTCGGCCGGCCCCTCGTCGACCTCGACGTCTCCTGCCGCGAGCCGGAGGCGGCGGCCCGCCGCTACGCGCGGCGCTCGGAGGGCGCACCGTTCCCGCTCTCGGAGCGCCACGGCGCCTGGCGCGTCGCGTTGCCGGACGAGCGCACGGTGGACTTCACGCCGCTCCCGGGCGGGATTCACGAAGATCTTGCGACACGCGACTTCACGATCAACGCGATCGCGCGACCGTTGGCGGGCGGCGAGCCGCTGGATCCGTTCGGCGGCCGCGGCGACCTCGAGCGCAAGACGCTTCGCGCGGTCGCGCCGGGGATCTTCCGGGACGACCCGCTTCGGCTGCTGCGCGCGGTCCGCCTCGAGGAGGAACTCGGCTTCCGGCTCGATGCCGAGACGGAGCGGCTCGTCCGCGCGAATGCGGGCCTCGTCACCAAGCCCGCGGGCGAGCGGATCCTCGCCGAGCTCGTCCGGCTCGGCCCGGCCGGGTTCGAGCGGCTCGAAGAACTCGGGTTGCTCGCCCCGCTCGGCGGCTCGCTCGATCGGCTGCGGTCGCTCGGGGACACGACGCCCGACATGCGACTCGTCGCGGTCTTCGGGGACCGGCTCGGGCAGCTGCCCGTGTCGAACGAGCTGCGTCGTTACGCCGGCAAGCTGCTTCGCGCCGAGCTCCCGCCCGATCTCTCGCCGCGCGCGATCCACCGTTTTCGCCGCGCGACGGAGCCCTGGGCGGACGAGGCGGCACGGTTCGCCGGCGGCGATGCAGGGCTGGACGGCGCGATCGCCGAGGCGCGCGAGAACGATCCGGCAGAGCCGCTCCTCCGCGGCGACGAGCTCGGGCTCCCACCCGGCCCCGAGATCGGCCGGTGGCTCGAGCGGATCGCGGAAGAGCGAGCCGCCGGGACGATCACGACACGCGAGGAGGCGCTCGAGCTCGTCAGCCGCGGCGGTTAGCCGCGCCGGTACGAAGCCGGCACGAAGGCGTTCCCACGTGCGCGTCTCTCGCCGCTACGCTCGCAGTGGGGAGGAGGCCGGGTGCGCCTGAATTAGGAGGGTTCGGCGAAATAGCGGCTGTGCCGCCAGGCCGCGCTGCTCGCCCCCAGGACTGCGTCCTCAGTCGCGCCCGTATCGCAAGGATACGAACGCTCCCTGCGTCCTTGCCTGGGAACGAGCATCGCACCCTGGCGACGAGCGATATTCCGCCAAACCCTCCGGACCACCTGGCTCGGAGGCCCGCCTACTTCCACTTGACCGAGCAGCCCACCGGCGGGGTCTCGCTGACCGGCGGATCCTGGCCGGCGAGGAGCGCCTCGATGGCATCGCGCACGTAGCGCTCGCTGACTCCGTCCTCCTCGCGGCTGTCGTCGATCGCTCCGTGGTAGACGAGGCGGCGGTTGCGGTCGAAGAGGAAGACCTCGGGCGTCCGCTCGGGGCCGTACTGCCGCGCGATCGACTGATCCTCGTCCCACAGGTAGTCGAAGTTGAACCCCTGTTCCTGCGCCCGCCGCTGCATCGCCTCGAACGAGTCCGCCGGATAGTTCTCCGCGTCGTTCGAGTTGATGGCGACCAGTCGGAAGCCGCGGTCGCCGTAGTCGTCCTGGAGCGCCTTCATCCGGCCCTCCCACGCGATCACGTACGGGCAGTGGTTGCACGACCAGACGACGGCCAGGATCGGCGCGTGGGCGTACTCGTCCAGCGAATGGTTGCGACCGTCGACGCCGGGTAGGTCGAACGGCGGTGCCTCGTTGGAAAGGGGCAGGTTCATGCGAGTGCCTCCTCGAGCTGTTCGCGGGATGGGATCGGCGAGACGCGGCCGTCGGGCAGGTTGTAGATCCGGCAGCTAAGCGAGGGCGGCTCGGCCGCACCCGCAGGATCGACGTCGCGACCGTCGACCCGGATGGTCGGCGAGCCCGGAAAGCGCAGCTCGGCCGCCTCCTCACGGGTCGCGATGTGTCGGATCTCCACCTCGGCGTCGAGGCCGCGCTCGCGCAGGACCCTCTCGAGCAGCTCGCGTGCCTCGTCGTAGGACGGGCAACCCTCCCAGTAGAGGAACTCGACGGTCACGGCGGCAACTTACCGACGGCGGGACAGCAGGCGGCTCACCAGACCCGGCGCGAGCGCCTGGGCGACGGCCGGAACCCTGTACCACCCGGGCACGAAGATCTCGGGACGGTTGCGCTCGACGGCCGCGACGATCCGTCGCGCCGCGTACTCCGGGCTCACGACCGCCCGCTCGAGGAGCCGGCTGCCCAGACGGCCTCGTTGCGGGAATCCCGGTGTCTCGACGAAGCCGGGATTGACCGTGTGGACGTGAATTCCCTCCGCCGGCGGCGAGGCGGCCAGCGAGCGCGAGAACGCGACCAGCGCGTGCTTCGTCGCCGAGTAGAGCCCCGGCGGCGTGGCGATTGTCCCCGCGACCGACGCGATGTTCACGACGTGCGCGGGCTTGTCTGCCTCCAGCGCCGGCAGAAAGGCCCGGAGGCACCAGACTGCCCCTAGCAGGTTGACCCGGAAGACCTCCTCGATCCATTCAGGGTCGGCCTCGACGAAGCCTTTCCGCCGGCTCGAGATCCCCGCATTGTTCACGAGCAGCTTGATCGCCGGGTGCCGCTCTCGGATCGCCGTGGCCATACGGTCGACGGCCTCTCGGTCGCCAACGTCGCAGACCTCGTGCTCGCCGCCGATCTCGGCAGCGACGGCCGCGAGCCGCTCCTCGTTGCGGGCCACGAGGACGCAGTGCCAGCCCTTCTCCGCGAGGTGTCGAGCGACGGCGGCGCCGATTCCCGAGCTGCCGCCTGTGACGACCGCTACCGGCAAATGCGGACGACGCGCGTCGCCTCGACGCGCTTGCCGCCGATCTGCACGACCGCGCGGAGCGTGTGCAGCCCGCGCCTGGCACCGCGGGTCCGCCAGCTGGTGCCGTAGAGGCCGGCCGTGTTCCGCCGGAGCGCCCGTATCTGCCGCTTGCCGTCGAAGAAGCGCGCCGTTCGCGCGGTTCCGGCCGGGCCGGCGACGACGAGCAGCGGCACGGTCCGACCGACGCAGGTCCTCGGCAGCGGTGTGAGCCAGGTGAGCGTCGGGCCCGATACGACGCGCAGACGCGTCTCGCGGACCTGGGTGTTCGGCATCAGGTCACGCCCGAACACGTCTGCGTTCTTCGCCTCCTGGTAGTCCGCGGCCTGGAACGTCGCGCGAAGCCGTCCGGCGCGAATCTGCGGCGCCTCGGCCGGGAGCGGGAAGAGCGCGATGCCGGAGAACGGGTCGTACGCCGCGGCGCCGACGAGCACGCGTCCATAGTTCAGGACCAGCGAGAACGGATCGACGCCGGCACCGCGGTCGAGCGTCTGGATCGCGATCGTCGGCCGGCCCGCGCTGACCCGCGTCGTCAGGAGCCGGACGAGCGGTGGGTTCATATCGTTCACCCACGACCGGAGCCGGTAGGTGCCCGCGAGCCGCGCGTCGGTGAACTCGTCGCGTCCCGAGTCGACGGAGACGTAGTACGTCCCGGCCGGCGCGAACACGGCGCCCGCGGCTCCGATAGGAAGCCGGTAGCCCACGGTCAACCCGTTGATGTTCGTCGGCGTGCCGACGTAGCCCTGGACGGCGTTCTCGTCCTTCGCGCCGAGGAAGAAGGGGTCGATTGCGGCGCCCGCAGACGACGAGATCACGGCGGCGCCGATGTTCACGACCCGGTTGCGCACGCGGATCGTGTACAGCCGCTCACCGCCGTCCTCGCGCATGTCCGGGCCGACGCCGTAGTCCGGCGAGTGGCCGAACGGCGCCGCCGGGAAGCGGTACAGGTCCGCGAGGGACTGACCCGTCCGCGTGCTGCCCTCCTGGACGCGGCGGAGCTGGCGGGCGGTGACCGAGTGGAGGCCGGGCCGCGTGACGAAGAACGCGTAGGGGACGCGGCGAACGGTCGCGCCTCGGCGGAGCACGACGAATCCGTAGTTGTCGCCCTTCGGCGCGGCGCTGTCGGCGCGAGCCGTGATCTGGACGTCGACTGAGCCGCCCGGCGCGACGGTCACGGTGGGCGGGAGCTCGAGCGTCGCTCCCGCGCTTGCCGACTGCGGCTGGAGCTGCATCGTCCACGTTCCTGCACCCCCGCCCGCGTCCCTGACTGAGAGGAGCAGCTGCTTCGACGTCACGCCGGCGAGCAGGTTCATGTCGCCGAAGGACAGCGAGCCCGGCTCGGTGAAGATCAGCGGGCTGTCGGCGGCTCCGACGTTCACGAGGCCCGCACCCTGGAGGAGCACGGACGCCTCCTGCGTGCGCCCGCTGTTTCCCCACGCGGCGCCGGCGGTGGACATGAGCGCTGACTTCATCTGGCGCACCGACCAGTCCGGGTGCCGCTGGGTCAGGAGCGCGACGGCGCCGGTGACATGCGGCGCCGACATGCTCGTCCCGTCGAAGTTCGCGAACGGCGAGCCGCCGGTGTACTGGCGAAGGGTGGCGGAGAGGATCTCGCCGCCCGGCGCGGCGACGTCCGGCTTGAGCTGATGGCCGAAGGCGCTCGGGCCGCCCGCCGAGAAGCTCGTGATCATGCCGCTGCGGCCCGTCTCGATCTCGGTCACCCCCGGGCCGATCCGGATCGGCGCACGGCCGCCGCGGGTCGCGAGGTAGGCGCGAAGCGCGGCACCGTCGAGGTCCGAGATCATCCCGGAGCGGACCGGCAGCACCAGCGGGATCGGGTTCGCCTCGCCGAAGCGGTTGTCGATGACGAGGAGCCCGGCGGCGCCCGCCTGGGCAGCGCGGACCGCCTTCGACAGGAACGTGCAGTGCCCGCGGGTGATCAGCGCGAAGGAGCCTGCCAGCGAGCCGCGGGGAAGCGGGTTCGTGCCGGCGTTCGGGTCTCGCCCGATTCCACAGACCTGGGTCGGAACGGGCTGGCCGTTCGTCCCGGTGATCGCGGTGACGTCCACGAGCGAGCGGTCGGACTGGCCCCACTCCGAGGGTGCTCCGAGCGCGTCGGGCTTGAACGGGATGCGCCGCACCGACGCCGGCGCGGTCGGCACGGTGACAGCAAGCGCAGGAGCGAACACGTGCGTGTTGGAGGTTGCCGCCACGCCGATCGCCTCGGGCGCCGTGGACGGCGAGCCGGTCGAGCCGAAGCCGAAGTCGTCACGGTCGTTCCCGGCTGAAGCTACGACGACCACGCCGGCACGGGTCACGTTCGCGATCGTCTCGATCATCGCGTCCGTGCGCGGATCGATGGCGGGTGAGCCGCCCGAGTAGTTGATGACGTCCATCCCGTCGCGGACGGCCTGCTCGAACGCCGCTACGGTCTGACCCGTCGTCGAGATGTGCCCAGCCGGGGTCGGGACGTTGAAGACGCGGTAGTTCCCGATCCACGCGTTCGGCG
Source organism: uncultured Actinomycetes bacterium (assembly GCA_963802375.1). Taxonomy (GTDB): domain Bacteria; phylum Actinomycetota; class Thermoleophilia; order Gaiellales; family Gaiellaceae; genus JACDAN01. The sequence goes on along the minus strand of CAWDIJ010000010.1, from coordinate 1,009,524 downwards.
CCACACCGCTGAGCCCCGTCGTCGGCGGATGGTCGCGCCCGCCGGGCGAGCCGGTGCCGGCGCGACCCGCGGCGATGCCTGCGACGTGCGTCCCGTGGAAGGAGGCTCGGGGATCGACGGGCAACTGGCTCCGCGCACCCGTCCCACGGAGGATGAAGCTCCGCGCGACGATCACCTTCGGCGTCGTGTAGGCGCGGTTTCCCTTCGGGAACCCCGCCGGGTACGCGAACCCGCTCGCGCTGAAGGAGGGGTTCGTCTGGTCGATCCCGTCGTCGACGACCGCGACCTTCACGCCGGCGCCCGTCGCGCCGCTCGAGGCCGTGAAGGCTGTGGCGCCGATGACGCCGGGGCTGCGGTTCGTCTTCAGGTAGTGCCGCACGCTTGGATAGACGCGGGCGACCGAGCCGAGTGCGTGCAGCCGAGGGAGGCGGCGCACAGGGAGGTGCACGGTGATCCCGTTGAGCACCATCTGGAACCGGTAGCCGAGCTGCGCGCCGGGGATCGCTGTGCGGATCGCTCGGGAGGCGGAGGCCTGCTCCGCGTGGATTCGTGCGAGATACGCGCGAGAGGAGGCGCTCGCGGTGTCGAGCCTGCTCTGGCCAAGCGTCGCGAAGAGCCCGGGCCCGCGTGCGGCGGCGAGCGGCGGCAGCCTCAGCGTCGCGATCACCGTGACCTGGCCGGAGCGCTGCGCCCGCGGAACCGTGAGCGTTCCCTTCGTGACCCGCGGCACCGTGACGTCGCCGAAGGTGCGGTCGACGGGCCGGAGGGCGGCGGATGCCGATGCTGCGAGGGCAAGCGCCGCGATCGGAACGATGAGCACGAGCTGACGGCGCAAGGCGTACAGGGTAGCCACAGCTTTAGGATCGTCTTGTGGCCGAGAGGTTCGAGGGCAAGCGGGGGCTCGTGACCGGCGTCGCGAACAAGCGCTCGATCGCGTGGGCGATCGGCCGGCGCCTCGCGGAGGAAGGCGCCCAGCTCGCCTTCACCTACCAGGGCGAGCGGATCGAGAAGAGCGTCCGCGAGCTCGCGGAATCGGTCTCGAGCCCGTTGATCACCTCCTGCGACGTCCGCTCGGACGAGGACGTCGACCGCGTCCTGCGGGAGGTGGGGGAGACGTTCGACGGTGCGCTCGACATCCTGGTGCACTCCGTCGCCTTCGCGGCCGCCGAGGATCTCGAAGGGCGCTTCACGGACACGCCCCGAGACCGGTTCTGGATGGCGCTCGACGTCAGCGCCTACTCGCTCGTCGCTCTGTCGCGGGCGGCTGAGCCGCTGATGGAGGCGGCCGGCGGCGGCTCGATCCTGACGATGACGTACCTGGGCGGCCTGCGTGCCGTCCCCCACTACAACGTGATGGGTGTCGCCAAGTCCGCGCTGGACTCGTCCGTCCAGTACCTCGCCTGGGACCTCGGCCAGAAGAACATCCGGGTCAACGCGATCTCGGCTGGGCCGGTCCGGACGCTCGCCGCCCGCTCGATTGCCGGCTTCCCGACCATGGAGTCGATCGTCGAGGAGCGTTCACCGCTCCACCGGCCGATCGACTCCGACGACGTCGGAGCCGCGGCCGCCTACCTCCTATCCGACGAGGCCGACAACGTCACGGCCACGACTCTCTACGTGGACAGCGGCTACCACTCGATGGGCATGTAGACGTGGCCCAGTAGCCGAGCCGATCTGTGTCAACCATGCGGTCGTGGCCAGGAATGTGAGGATGTCGCTTCAGCGCTTCGCCGAAAGCGACGCGCGAAGATGAGCACCCCGCGCGCGTCGCCGAGCGCTACGCTCGCGGCGGGTATGGCGTATGGGTGAAGAGGAAGTGGTAGCGCCTCCCTCCGACACGCAGATCGGCAAGGCCGCCAGCTTGGTTGCCGAGGTGTTCGGCTGCTCGGTCGAGGAGGCAGCCAGGGTCCTTGCCCTGGGGGTCAACGCTCGTATCGGTGAGCAAGACCCGAGGCCCCAACAGGGATCGACGTAGATGGGCGGGCGTACCGTGATGTTCGTTGCGACGGTGCTCGTGGCGATCGGCGTAATCACCATCGGTGCGTGGTGGCTCGCTGCGGACGAGCGTGGCGGCAAGACGGGTCCGTCGACGGCTCCGACGCTGCGCGAGGTGGCCCAGGCCGCGGAAGCCTTCGTGGAAGACTCCGCCCAGGATGCCGAGGCCGCGGGGGTGCCCGTGCTGCGTTGCAGGCTCGCTACCCCGCGCCAACGGTACTGGTGCAGCAATGCCCGGCGATTGACAGTCGCGAATATGACCGGCGAGTTTCTGCAGCGGGCGGGCGAAGCGGATGAAGCTCACGGAATCACACAAGTGTGTGTCGTCAAGACCCCGAACGGCGACCTCTGGCTTATTGACACCTTCGGGCGGTGTTTTTCGGGCCTCTGACCCGCTCGCCCGATCCGGGCCGAATCGGCAAATCGGCGCCGTTCTTGGCGCGATCGGCGCGGCGTACTCGGCGCTCCTCCCGTTGCCCCGTGTGAGCGCGTCGACCAGTCACGCTGCTAACGCGCGCCCGCCGGGATCGGCCGTAGCGCCTTGGCGGCCCGCAGCACCAGGTCGCGGTCGGCGCCTTGGATCTGGACGAGGAAGCCGTTGTGCCTCAGCGATGCCGTCCAGCTGCGGAACATGTTTTTTTGGTCGCTGCCCGTCATCCCCGACCGCAGATCGGCGAATCCTCGCGGGGTCGTGCTCGCCTCCCCGATGTAGCTTCGCGCGGGATCGTCAGCACGGATCTGCGTGAGGACTACGGAGTCGCGGCGTCGAGGTCCGAAGCTGCCCGCGCCATAGGTGAGGTCGAGCGCCTCCCCGCGAACCCCGCGACCGTTCGCCGAGTCGACCTCCACGTCGAGCAACTGAACTGCTCCGATCGCCTTGCCGTCGAGTTCTGGTCCCGCCCACAGCGCTACCTTGCCGCCAAGGGCCGTCCGTGCGGCGGCGAGATCGGTCGGAGTTATCGCGCTGAAGGAGCCCACCTCCGAGCTGCCGGGCCGCGGGCGGCCGAAGAGGCCGGCGCGGCGAGGCAGGTAATCAAAGGTCAGAACGTTGAGCTCGTACTCGGGGTTTCCCGCGAAGCTTTCGCCCGCGCGGAGCTGGACTAGCTCGTACGTGTGCTTGTCGATCGCGGTGCGCACGGGGCCTTGGTAGCCGCCCGGCTCGGGTTCGGCATCGAGCAGGTAGACGTCACGGCCGCGGATGCGCTCTTCACCGACGACGCGTGCACGCCCATCAGCGAGCGCCTTGCGGATGACCTCAGCGGCCTGTGCGAAGAACATGACCATCGCGGCGTCGAGGGAATCGCCTGCGTCGCGGAAGGTCGAATCGGCGAGCAGCCGCCCGTCGCGGTATCCGCGGAGGCGCAACAGCGCACGTTCCTCGTCGTACCAGGATTCGGAGCGCACCAGTACGGGGCTGAGGCTCCCGGTCTCCAGATTGACGCGCGTTCCCAGTCGCTGTTCCAGCACCGCGTGCATCACCGGGGCCGGGGCGGGGAGCGCAGCCAGCGCCCGCTCGGGTACGAGTCCGCGGCCGTCTTCGTTCTGCCACGGCGCGAGAAGCGCGACGACTGCGGCAGCCAGCACGGCAGCGGCCGCAAGCACTACGCGCCGGGGAAGACGCTTTCGCCGCCGTTGGGTCGAACCCACGGCGTCGGCGATCGCGAGCAACTCCGGCTGATCACGCAGGAGCTCGAGTGTCTCAACGTCGCGAACGGTCATGGTTCTACCCCTTCCTTCCGCAGTTCCTCGCGAAGCGCGCTGAGCGCTCGCATGAAGCGCATCTTGGCTGCGGCCGGCGTGATCCCGAGTTCGGTCGCCACTTCCGCGAACCTCAGGCCCCGCAGCAGCTTCAGCGCGAGCACCCGTTGCTGTTCAGGTTGCAGGCGACGCAGGGCCGCGGTGATCGCGCCCGCTACCGGTGGCGCGTAGTCGACGGTGGGTTCGGGGGCGAGAGCCACGGCCCGCCCATGGGCTGTGCGGCGCGCCTCGTCGGCGAACCGCCGCTGCGCGACCGTGTACAACCACGCGAGCACCGGTGGCTGGCCTACGTTCTCGGACGGGAGCGCCGCTGCCGCTGCCGCGAAGACCTCCTGCGTCAGATCCTCGGCCTGCTCGTGGCTGTGCGCACGTCTCCGGACGTAGCGGTAGACCATCCCGTAGTGGCGACGAAACGCACGCTCGACAACGTCCGTCACGCCTACATTCTCGTACGCCGCCTCGGAAGGTAACGGCAAGCCAGGTGAACCCGGGTATACAGCGGGTTGTCGCGGCATAGACCCGGGCTCGCGCCACGGCTTAGCTGCCAAAGGCGTCGGCCACCGCGCGTTCGAGCTCCTCGCGGGGCACCTCGCGAACCCACTGCGCGATTCCCCAGCGGTGGCCGAACGGATCGATGATCTGCCCGTACAGCTCACCCCAGAACGCTTCCTGCAAGGGTTGACGGACTTCCGCACCGCCCGCCAGCGCCCGATGCCAGACGGCGTTCGCGTCATTGCAGGCGAAGTGGAGGACGGTCGCCGTACCGCCAATGCTGAGCGGCGAGAGGACGTCCATCTCGGGGAATTCGTCGGCGAGCATCACGGCCGAGTCGCCGAAGCGGAGAGCTGCCTGCATGAGCCTCCCGTCAGGGACGGCGAGCCGGTTCTCCTCGCGTGCTCCAAAGACCTCGGCGTACCAACCTACTGCTCGGGCAGCATCACGGACGACGATGTGTGCAGAGATTGTGGGGACGGCGGTGCTCGCGTCGGGGTCGTTCATGAGATTGCTCCCTCCTGTTTGAGGTCGCGCTCGCGGGCGCTGCGCTGCGGGTAGTAGCTCCATTCGAGTTCGTCTCGGCGATCCTCGCTCCGATCAGCGCGTGAAGCTAGTCGGGGATTATCAGTGCTCAGTAGTTGGGTGAAGGACCCTCGCCTGCGCGAGCGTGCTGTCGCTCTAGAGCGCAGTCGGGGGTAAACGCAACTCTGTAGTGACAGCTACAACGACGAACTTCGCCTCAAGCTCGAGGCGATCGAACCTCAGTAGCCCTCGCGGGCCGCCTCGCGGCCCCAGCCGCGGTCAAGACGCCGGGAGGTAGGTGAGGAGGACCACTCCGGAGTCGAACCGCTTCACGTCGTCGAGCTCCATCCGGACGGTTCCCCTGTCGCCGAGCACGTGGACGTTTCCCTCGCCCCAGACGAGCGGGTTCAGGTAAACCTCGTACTCGTCGATCAGGCCCTTCTCGGCGAGCGCGTACGCGAACTCGCCGCTCCCGTGCATGAACAGGTCACCGTCGACCTCGTCTTTCAGCTTCGGGATCGAGTCCTCGAGGTCCCCCTCGAGCACGGTCGCGTTCCACTCGAGATCGCCGGACAGGGTGTTGGACCCGACGTACTTCGGCATCGGGTTGACCATGTCCGCCCATTTGCCCGACTGGCTCGGCCAAAATCCCGCCAGCCCTTCGTAGGTCTTGCGGCCCAGCACGAGCCCGCTGGATCTCGCCTGACGGTCGAACGAGTAGTCGGCGTGGTCTCCGTCCGCGTACCACTCGCCGACCGGGTCTATGACGCCGTCGACGGTGGCCTGCGTTGTCGCGATCAGCTTTCCCATCTCGATTCTCGTCCTTTCTCTCGTGGTGGTCTTTCTCGTTATGACTGCACCGAGGCGCGGAGCTCATCGGTCGCAGCAGAGTCCGTCCGGCCGAATCGAGCCTGACGATCTGGAATACGAAGCGCCCTAGGACCGCAACCTGAGCGTGCGCGAGCTACTGGTCGCTGGAGCGCAGTCGGGGATTAACACAACTCTGTAGCCGCTGGCTCAACTCCGGGCCCGGCGGCGGCCGCAGTCTCGGCGGAGGAGCGGCTGTCGCTGGGCCGAAACAGCCCGTGTGCTGCGTTGCTCATGTTCGACAGGTTCGTCAAGGCGCTCAGGGTCGCCGTCCGCGAAGAAGGCTTTGCGCAATCCTCGGGGCAGGACTCCTTCTCGTCGCGGTTGGCACCATCACCTACACCACGAGCCAGGACTGGAGTCTCGTGGACGGCTTCTACTTCGCCGTCGCGACGCTGACGACATCGAGCATCGCCGACCCGGAGCTCACGATCACGGGCGCGCCGATCAAGATCTTCACCGTCTTCTACATCTTGGTCGGCATCGGCATCCTGGTCGAACTCGCTCGACAACTCGGCTTCGCCTACGTCCAGGTACGGCGTGACGAGAAAGAGGCGAAAGCCGCCAAAGAAGACCACACAGCCGAGACGTAGCCGAGTTCCTGCCGCAGAACCAGGGGGCTTTCGGGGATAAACGCAACTCTGTAGTCGCCGAGAAGATCGGCCGAAGGCGCCGAATGGCAGGGTTTCTGTTCACGCTCTAATGTGAAGTTCGACTCGACGTACGCTCGCTGCTAACCGAACGGGAGGCTGTGATGGTTCGCTTGTTTGTGCGCCTCAACGTCGCCGATTACGAGACTTGGAGGAAGGTGTACGACCAGTTCTATGGGGAGCGCGGCGCGATGGGTGTCATGGGCGCCGCCGCGTTTCAGTTAGTCGACGACCCGAACGACGTCACCGTATGGCACGACTTCGAGACCGCCGAGGTGGCCAGAGCTTTCGTCTCGTCGGACGCTCTACGGAACGTCATGCAGCGTGCAGGCGTCCAGGGCGAGCCCCAGATCTGGTTCGTCACTGAGAGCTGGCGGCCAGCACCGACTTTCGCATGAAGCCTCTAGCTGAGCCTTGCGGGACGGTCGACACCTGAGACTCCCTGAGGGGCACTGGAAGCTGTTGACCCCCTAGCACAGCTCGAGCGGAAGTCGGGGTAATCGCAACTCTGTAGTCGCCGACTCGAGCTGGTTCTAGTCGGCGACGGACTCGACGGTTAGCCGATCTTCTCGGCTAGCTCGATGATGATTCCCTCTGGGCCGCGGACGTAGCAGAGCGGGTAGCTGTCCTCGTAGCGCTCCAGCTCGCCGGCGAGTTCAGCGCCGCGGGCTCGGTCGCGCGGCGGCAGATCGAGGCCGGCTAGCTCGGCTTGGCCGGGACGAACCGCTTGACGAAGTCGAGCGCGGTCTGCGCGACCTCCTGCCAGCCGTGGTCGATGGTCAGCGCGTGGCCGCGGTTGGGCATCTTCTTGATCTCGGTGACGCTCGGGTTGCGCTTCTGCCGCTTGTAGGCGGCGTTGGCGATCGCCCAGGGAACCGTGTGGTCCTTCTCCCCGTCGAGGATCAGCAGCGGGCCCCGATCGGGGTTCTTCGTGTCGACCTTCGACTCGGTCCGGGGGTTGAGGTTGGCATTGGCCATCTGGGCCAGGGCGATCCCCGACCCGGCCACGTGGTAGGTGTCGTAAAGGCGCTTCGCCTCGTCCTCATCGAGCGCGTTCGCCCAGCCGTATTTGAACTGGTCGAAGGTGAGCGTGATGGCGCGGCCTCGATACCGGGGGTTCAACAGGAAAGGTCCAGCCGTCTTGAGCGTGGAGAGGGGCAGCGGCAGGACGCCGCGAAACACGCCCGGGTCGATGGCAACCGTGGCTGCCGAAAGCCCACGGCCGGCGAGCATCTGGGCGAACAATCCGCCGGTCGAGTGCCCCATCACGGCGGGCTTCTTCTCGAGCTTGCCGATCACGTCGGCCGTGTGGTCGGCAACCTGCTTCAGCGTCTTCTTGGCGAGGACCTCCGGGTTCGCCCGCGCCTCTTCAACTGTTTCCGGATCGTCTGGCCAGTCCGGCGTCAGCGGCGCGTAACCGGCCTGCTGGAAGAAGTCCGCCCAGTTGGCCCAGCTGCTCGGCAGCAGCCAGAGGCCGTGGATGAAGACGACCGGAGTGGTGCCGGAGGCGTTGGCCGCCTCGATCTCCCTGCTCTCCCGCTCCGAAATGGACGCCATGCCGAACTCCTCTCGGTCGCAGTGGAAAGTCACCCGACCCTAGCGCAGTCGGGGATAATCGCGACTCTGTAGTCACCGACTCGATCCGCGGTTCTCTAGCGGTAGGGTCGGCTGCCCGTGACGCTTCCCCTCATCGACCACTTGGCCCTGCGAGTGCGTGACGTGAGACGCAGCCGCACCTTCTACGAGCGGGCCCTCGAGTCGTTCGGAGTGAAGGTAGTGGAGAGCTCGCAGGGCCTGGGTTCGCCATCGAGGGCGGTGGAGATTTCTGGATCGGGGAAGGGAAACCCCCGGCCGCTCCCGTTCATGTGGCGTTCGCCGCAGCCGACCGAGCCACCGTCGACAGGTTCCATCGTGCCGCTGTCGAAGCCGGCGGCCGCGACAACGGCGCGCCGGGTCTTCGCCCGCATTACCACGCCGGGTATTACGCAGCGTTCGTCATTGACCCGGACGGGAACAACGTCGAAGCGGTCTTCCACGGGGACCGCCAGCTGCCAGCCGCGTGACGCTCGCTTGTGCCGGTGTGCGGGAAGGTCACTCGAGCTAGACGAGCCTGGAGAATGGCCGCTGATGGCAGCTGTGCAGGAGTACCTCGACGCGTACGACCGGCAGCTTCGTACGGACGCTGAAACCCCGAGTGCGGTGGCCGTGACGCGCCTCGGCCCGCTGAGGCTCGTGACGTTCGCGGGCGGTCGGGGCTTCGTCACCTACCGGGATCTCGGAGGCGCGGATGGCGCGGTGATCGCCCGGTGGGTGGAGGGCGCTCTTGCGCACTACCGTGAGGATCCTGGGATAACCCGCGTCGAGTGGAAGACGCGCGCGCACGATCACGCGCCGGCGCTTCACGACGCGCTCGTGCGAAATGGGTTCGTGCCCGGGGAGCCGGAGTCGATCATGATCGGCGAAGCCGCTGTCCTGGCGGTTGACGTTTCATTGCCGAAGGGGATCCACCTCCGGCGGGTCACGAGCGAGCCGGATGTCCGCGCGCTCAGTGCGATGCAGGAAGAGGTCTTCGGGGGCGGGTTCGCCCAAGAGATGGCAGATGCGCTCCTCCGAAGACTGGGGTTCGGGGATGGGATGGAACTCTGGGTGGCAGAGGCCGACGGAGAGATCGTCAGCTCCGGCCGCCTGGAGCCGGTGCCCGCCACGGAGTTCGCCGGGATTTGGGGCGGCGCCACGCGACCGGAATGGCGTGGGCGCGGGATCTACCGCGCGCTCACGGCGGCCCGTGCACGATCAGCGCTTGTGCTTGGCAAGAGGCTGATCCACAGCGACTCGACCGAAGAATCGCGCCCGATCCTCGAACGAGCGGGACTCGTCAAGGTCTCGACGACGACGCCCTACCTGTGGGTCGCCGGCGGGTAGGCGGGTCTCGCCGACTTGAGCCCGGGTGCGTGCTGCTCCATCGGCCGGACCGATCAGTCCTCCTTATCGCCGCGAACCGGGCGGACGACTTGGTGCGTACTGCCGCTCGGAGAGAACTCGAGAGGGAGGAATCGAATGAGCGCCCTGCGCCTGTCCGTTCTGTTCGCGCTGACCCTTGCGCTGGCGGTTCCCGGCATCGCCGCCGGGAAGAGGAAGCCACCGCCGCCACCGCTACCTCCGCCCGACTCGGCCGCCGACTGCGCCTTCGTCGTCGAGCCCTCGATCGACGACTACATCGTGCTCGCGACTCTGCTCGTCGGCGTCCGCTGCGACACGACGAAACAGCGGATCGACGTCACTGCAACGGAGTTCACCAGGGACGGCGTCAGCGTGCCCATGCTCCCCGTGGGCGCCGAGAAGCGCACCTGCACGGGCGCCAATGCGTGCTTTGTCGGCATCGACCTGTTTTCCTACGACAACCATCCAGTCGCCTTCCCCGGTGATCAGCTGTACTGCGCCACCGGTTTCGGCGTCGTCGGCGGACGGACGGTCGGGCCCGGTTCGGGCTGCGAGCACGACGCGAGGATCTGATTCGGTCGCTCGTCTCAGTCGCGCCCGCCGAACTGCCAGCGGTGGATCTCGACGTGCTCGTAGAGCCGTGCTCGCCCAGGGAGGTCGAGGAATTCCTCGACGGCAGCAACGGAGGGGGACTCGACTGCGAGCGCGTCGCCGACCCAGGTTGAGCCGTCCTCGGCGAGTAGCGGTCCGCACACGATCAGGCGATCGCTGAGGGCGGCCAGGTCCCAGCCACCGTCGTCCTGGTTCGGCTTTCCGTGGGCAATGACCAGAAACCGCACGCTCTCGGGCTCTCCCGCGAACTGCCACATGGTCAGCCCGAGCGCGTTCCGCCAGCGCCTCACGAACACCTCGGCGTACACCCCGGCCCTGTAGTTCGGCTCCTCGAACGCGAACACCCTTGCCGCCTCCGCATCGGGCAGGTCGACGATGTGCAGGCTCCCGGTCGGCGTGACGCCGTCGCCGGCAAGCGTCGGGCCGCGGGCGATCATTCCCTCGGCGTAGCCGTCCATGAAGGACCAATGGGCCTCGAGAAGCTGCGTCCGCAGTTCGACTTTGCCCGGCTTATCGCGGCAGTAGAAGAAGTACTCCAAGCTTCAGCGGCGGACCGCGCAGCCTCGTGCGCTAAGCCGTCCGCTCGGCTCTACGGAGCAAGAGCATGAAGACGAGGGCCTCGATGAAGGCCGTGACGATCGCGAGGATGATCGCGGCCCATACCGTCGTCCACCAGAAGTCGTCGATCGTGAGCGAGTCCGAGATCGAGTCGGTGATGGCGAGCATGAGCGCACTGAGGAACAGTGCGAGTAGCCCTAGGACCAGAGGCGACCGCACCGCTGGAGCAAACCGCAGCAGCACCGCCGCGGCGATCGCGTTGACGATGGCGAAGAGAGCCGAGACCCAGAGGTAGGACCAAAATCCGCCTGAGATGTCCATGCCGGGCAGGATCCAGGCGGTAATCGCGAACGCGAGGGCGAGCAGCAGCCAGACGACGAGCAAGGCGAGCAGCACGACAAACGACGGTACCTCTCTGGCCGGACGGAGCTAGCCCGGCGGCGGGCTCGAAGTGACGCTACTTGCCGGCCGCGTCGGTCACGGCGCCGGCGGTGAGAGCTGAGCTGTCGACCGACTGAGCTTCTAGGCCGAGCAAGTCCTCGATCGACTCGCGTCGGCGAATCAATCGCGCCTCACCCTCGGAGACGAGGACGGCGGCCGGGCGCGGCACCGCGTTGTAGTTCGAAGACATCGCAAGCGTGTACGCACCGGTTGCGGGCACTGCGAGGACATCTCCGCGCCGCGGAGACGCGAGCCGGACTCCGTCGATGAGGACGTCCCCGGACTCGCAGTGCTTGCCGCAGACCGAGAAGACGCCGGTCGGCGGATCGTTGATCCGATCGGCGACGATCGCGCTGTACAAAGCGCCGTACAGCTGCGGTCGTGGGTTGTCCGACATGCCTCCGTCGATCGCAACGTATGTGACACGTTCGCTTGCGCGCTTGACGACGCCGACTCTGTAGAGCGTCACACCCGCTCGTCCGACGAGCGAGCGCCCGGGCTCGAGCACGAGGTCGGCATTCGGAAGCTCGTGCCGCTCCCACTCCTCCGCGATTCGTTCGATCAGCGCACCCATGAAGGCCTCGATCGAGGGCGCCTCCTCCTTGAGGACGTGCTGGACGCCGAGGCCGCCGCCGAGGTCGATGGTGCCTGGCACCCAACCGAGGCGCGTCCGACACTCGGTTGCGAAGGCCGCCAGCCAGGCGATGGTCGTCCGTACAGCTGCCGTCTCGAGCAGCTGGGAGCCAATGTGAACGTGCAGGCCGGCGACCTCGAGGCCCGTGCCGCGAGCCGCGTCGATCGCCTCGAGAGCATCTTCGGGCGGCAGCCCGAACTTCGAGCCGCGATGGCCGGTCGTGATCGCCGCATGCGTCTCTGCCTCGATCCCGGGGGTCACGCGGACCAGCACTCGTTCGACTCCTGCCGTGGCAGCCCGCTCAACCTCGTCTGGGGCGTCGAGAACGACGTAGCGGGCGTCGGCCGCTGCAGCGGCGGCAAGCTCCTCGTCGCTCTTGTTGTTCCCGTGGAGCACGATCCGATCTCCCGGGATGCCCGCGCGGAGCGCAAACGCGAGCTCGCCGGCCGTAGAGACGTCGGCGCCGTAGCCCGCGCCGGCGACGAGCTCGAGGATCGCCACGCTTGGAAACGCCTTGACGCTGTAGAGCAGGAGCGCGTCAGGGGCAGAGCGGCGATACGCCTCGGCGTGCGCGAGGAGCGTCTGCTCGCAGTAGACGACGAGTGGCGTGCCGAACTCCTCGGCGAGCCGCGACGCCGTGACACCACCGAGCGAGAGCTCTCCGTCGTCTCTCGCGGCCGAGTCAGGGAAGAGCTCGAGCGCCGGCAGCGAGAATCCGGTCGCTCCCCACGTCATCCACAGACGATAGAGACGGCGGACGCCTTTGAGAAGGGACTAGAGGCTGGGCCGGTCGAACTCGGCTCGGGCGAGCTCGGCCGCGTCGCGCGCGTCGCATCCGTGCAGGTGGTCGTTCACGAGGCCCATCGCCTGCATGAACGCATAGACCGTCGTCGGCCCGACGAAGCGCCAGCCTCGTTTCTTCAGGTCCTTCGCGAGCGCCTTCGACTCCGGCGTCTGCGCCATCTCCATGAGCACGTCCCACGTCAGTCGCTTCGGCCGGCTTGGAGTCATCGGGCTCGAAGCGCCACACGTAGGCCGCGAGCGAGCCCTCCTCGTCCACGAGCTCGACGGCGCGCTGGGCGTTGTTGATCGCCGCCTCGATCTTGCCGCGGTGGCGGACGATGCCTGCGTCTCCGAGCAGCCGCTGCACGTCCTTGTCGCCGAACCGGGCGACTGCTCGAAGTCGAACCCGGCGAACGCCTGCCGGAAGTTGTCGCGCTTCCGCAGGATCGTCAGCCAGGACAGGCCGGACTGGAACCCCTCGAGGACGAGCTTCTCGAAGAGACGGCGGTCGTCGTCGACCGGAAAGCCCCACTCCGCGTCGTGGTAAGCCTGATACTCGGGCGGCGAGGAGCCCCAGAAGCAGCGAGTGACGCCGTCCTCACCCCGGACGAGTCGCTCGTCGGTCAGCCGAGCGCACCCTTCCGGGTGAGCCAGGTCATCACCTCGACGGACATGCGGCCGACGCGCACCGAAGGGTCGCCGTCGGCGATCAGACGCTTCGTCTCCTCGATGCTCGTCCGGTAGACGCAGAGGCCACGCATCGTCTCATCCTCCTGGTCGCGGAAGGGCCCCGCCAGCAGCATGTGACCCTCGTCGTGCATGCGTCCGAGAAACGCGAGGTGCCCCGTCTGGAGGTCTTCCAGCTCGGCTCGGCGAACTCGTCGGCGCGCGGTCCACGGCGCAAGAGCACGAACGTGTAGCTCTCGAGCTCCACGTCTAGAAGCCTACGGGGATGTACGCCTCGTACAGCGCGACCGGGCCGTCGCGGGCGCGGAGCCGGCCGCCGACGCCGCACCTCGGACGGCCGTAGACGGCGAGGTACCGGACACCCAGCTCCGCCAGATGGCGCGCGTCCGCGCACGGCTGGAGCTCGCGCAGGACTCGGGCGGCCTCCTTCGGCGCGATGGTCGAGTAGCCGGCGGGCCGTTCGCGGGGCGCCTGCATCGCGTAGTAGAGGTAGACGCTCGCTTCCTGGCGGTCCGGCGTGTGGACGGGCATCTCCAGCAGGCGCCCGCCCGCTTCACGGCGTAGGGCCGCATACGCGCGATTTCCCTCGTCTGCGGCGGTAGGCCGGTAGGCCGTGACGCCGGCGCGGAGGTCGACCGCGACGAGCGCCAAGACCACGGCCCCAGCGGCAGCCCCCGCGAGCTTGTGTTCCATGTGACGACCAAGTTCCTTGACCCCGAACGCCGCGAGCCCGGCGATCGCAAGACAGGCGATCGGCATCAATCTGCCGGGGACGCGGGTGCTGCCCAGTCCGGGAAGGGCATCCCACACCGCCTGGTATCCGGGAAGGTTGGCTCCCAGCGCGAGGAGCGAGGCGATGAGGGCCGAGGAGGCGAGAAAAACCGTGGTTCTCGTTACATGGAACACAAGCCCCACGAGCGCCAGGAGCGGCACGAGCCAGCCGATGAAGACGAACGGCTCGAGGCCGTGGCGGGGATCTCGTGAGATGAAGTCCGCCAGGTCAGCCGAGTAGCGCTCCACCTGGGCGAACGAGCGCGAGCCGATGGAGCCGCGGATCGAAGCCGCCCAGACGAGGATCCCGGCGGCGACGCCGGCCGCCAACGCGCCTCCGGCCCAGCGCCGGTCGCCGCCCCGCACCAGCGCGTACGCGACGACGAACGGCAGCGCCCCGAGCGCCAGGTGCACCTGCCCGGAGAGCGGTATCGACGCCAGGGCTGCGGCGGTCAGCCAGTACAGGCGGCGCTCCCACGCCCAGAGCGAGAGCGGAAGCAGCATCCCGACCCACGCAAGCAGGTGGCCGGCGCCGCCCTGCACCGCCCGGTACGGCGCGAGCGCGAACACAAACCCGCCGGCCAGCGAGGCGCCGACACCGAGCCCGAGCGACCGGAGCCAGAGGAACGTCAGGCCCCCGGCTCCGATGTAGCCAAGTAGTACGAAGACGTTCCAGGCGACGACCGTCCCGAACAGGGCCTTCAGCGGCCCGAACGCGACGCCAAACGGCCAGCCGGCGAAATTCGCCCGCGGTTCCACCTCGGGCTGGAAGCTGTAGGGATCGAGCCACGGCGCCGCTCCGCGACCCAGCTGGTGGCCCGGGAGCCAGAGCTGCCACACCGTCTGAAGGTGGTCACCGGGAGCTGCCGCGCCGGGCAGGCCCTCCAACCCCTCCGCGAGGAAATCCGACCTCGCGTCCTGCAGTGCCGGCCAGGTCGAGACGACTCCGGCGGCGAGGTAGACGGCTAGGACGAGTCCGACAAGGCCCGCGCGGCCGCGAGCAGCTCGTCCACGTCCGGAACGTCGCCGTCCTCGTAGGCCCATGCGCCTCGGACCGTACCGTCGGTATCGATCAGGAACGCGGCCCGCTGCGCGACGTCGCGCATCCCCCGATAGTCCCGCGCGATCCCGAACCCGCGCACCGCGTCGCCGTTCCAGTCCGAGAGCAGCGGGAAGTTCAGGTCGAGCGCCTGCATCCACGCGACGTGTGACCACGCCGAGTCGCGCGAGGCCGCCATGATCCGAACGCCGGCATCCTCGAACTCCATGCTCCTGTCACGCAGGAGCTCCATCTCGTTCGTTCAGGTGCCCGACCAGTCGAAGAGATAGAAGAGGACGAGGATCGAGCCCTCGGAGACGAGATCGTGGAGCGAGACGCCTTCGCGGGGCGCGAGCCACACGTCGACGTCGGGGATCCGGTCGCCGGTCGCGAGCACGGCCGGAGCCTAACCCGGGCAGCACCAGCCTTCGATTCGAGGGAACGGCCCGGTCCCGTCCGGATCGAACTGCTGCGCGAGACTCGAGACCGCCTTGATCTTCTCGACCGCCGTCGAGCGGATGAACAGCCACTGGTCGGCGCTCTGCCAACCCAGGAGCAGCCACCGGCCGCCCGGTGACCACGCGACGTCGGCGAACCGGCCTTGGCCGCTGAAGACGGGTGTCTGTGCGCGGATGCTGTCCCCGTCCAGGACGAGGAGCTCGCTCGCCACGCCGTTCTCCACCCGCTCTCTGCGGACCAGCGCGATGCGGTGGTCGTCCGGCGCGAACGCCGCATCGGCGAAGACACCGGGAAGCGGGAGCGACTGCAGGCGGCGGCCGGCCTCGTCGTAAACGGTGAGAGCGAACCGGCTCGGAGAAAGCGGGACAACCGTGAGCAGCCGTTGCCCGTCCGCGGACCATTCGAGGTGCGCCGGCGTTGCGCGAACCCTCGCGCTCCAGAGCGTCCGCCCGGTGTCGGTCTCCCGCACTCTCAGGGTCCTCGAGGGGTCGACGTATGCCAGGACGTGCCGGTCTCCGGGCCGCCAGGCGGGAGCCACGTCGGCGGCGCCGTCGAGGCGCCGGTCGCCCGTCTTGTCGCCTGCGACGACGCGGAGGTTCGCTCCGCTGAGGTAGGCGATCCGGAGCCCGCTCGTCGACCACCGGGCGTCGTGGACGCGAGGCCGGGCAAGGGTCCAGCGAACGACGCCGGCCGGTCGCACGGCGGCGAGCTGGCTACGGGAGGTGGTGACTACGTCCTGCCCGCGCGGCGACCACGACGCCTCGTTGTAGTCGCCGAGCCGTCGCTTGGCTCCGTTGGCCTCGACGACCCAGACCCCGCGCGGAGCCGTGACCAGCACGCGTCCTTCAGCCGGCAGGGAGAAGAGCGCCGGGCGTGTCTGAGGAACGCTCGTCACCTTCTTCTCCGTCCCGATTGCCCCGCGGACGTCCGAGATCACCGCACGGCCCGGCGGGCTGAGGACTGCGGCCACAAGCGCAATGGCGGCGGCAGCTGCGAGCAACGGGCGTGCGTGCCGCCTCGCCCACGGCGTCGGCTCCCGCTCGTCGAACGCGGCACGCGCCAGCTGCCACGACCGCCGTTGGGCGCCGAGCTCGTCCGGTGGCTGGATGCCGAGCAGCGCGCGGCGAAGCTCCGGCTCGGTCACATCGTCTCCTCGTCGACCTCGAGCCGGTCGGCCAGCTCGTCCAACCCGCGGCGGAGCCGGGAGTTCACGGTGCCGCGCGGAAGGTCGAGCATCCGCGCGATCTCGCCCGGCGTGTACTCCAGCAGGTGCCGGAGGACGATCACCGCTCGGTGCTCCGGCGACAGCTCACCCAGCGCCGCGAGCAGCCGCTGCGAGTAGGGCGCCCCTTCGGCGATCCCGTCGGACCCAGCGAGCTCGAGCGGCGGCTCGCCGACTTCGGCCCGAAGGGTTCGAGCGCGCGCCCAGTCGATCGAGCGGTTGACGACGATCCGGTGCAGCCAAGGCCCGAACGGACGGCGGCGGTCGAATCGGTCCAGCGTTCGGATCGCGGACAGCATCGCCTCCTGCGCGATGTCCTCGGCCGCTGCGCCGTCGTGGACGACCAGGTACGCGGCGCGGTAGGCGCGGGGCCAGTGCTCACGGAACAGCGCCTCGAGGTCGGGCAGCGACCCCGCCTGGGCGCCCGCGATCCAGGCGCGCTCGTCGGCTCGCAACCCGGCCATGGCGCGCTCCTTGTGCGAACGCTGGCGTCTCGGAGGTCCATCCTCCGGTCTACGTGCCTCGGACGGCGAGGGGTCCCGAGCCATGGTTCTACTCTGATGCTTCGACGCCGAGCGGGCGATGCCGTTATCGCGTCGGGCGGCCTAGATGTCCTCCGTGGCGTCCGCGATCTCACGGACGACCTCGACGATGTCGCGGTTCGCGTTGTAGACGCGCAGCTGGCGATCCGAGCCGTTGCCGCGGCGCAGGATCTCGCGGATCCCTTCCAGCTCGCCGTCCGAGCCGAGCTCCTTCGCGTGCGGCTCGATGTCGTCGAGGCGGCGCCGCACGAGCTGGGCGATCGCGATGCGGTTCCGGGCTCCGGTTGGAAGGTCCATGATCGGGGCCTCGAGCCCGTAGCGCACCGAGAGCCACTTGTTCTCCGTCGTCAGGATCCGGTGGTAGCCGGGGATACCGCCTTCCTGCTCCGCGAGCTCGCAGTAGTACTTCACCAGCGCCTGGCAAAACGCCGCGATGGCGACGGCGTCCTCGACGCGGGTGACGCAGTCGCAGATCCGGATCTCCACGGTGCCGAGCCGGGGGTGGGGCCGGATGTCCCACCAGATGTGCGTGTAGTCGGCGATACACCCGGTCTTCTCCAGCTGTCCGACCACCTCCGCGTAGTCCTCGTAGTCGCGGAACCGCGGCGGCGGGCCTGAGCGCGGGAAGGCGGCGAAGATCGGCTGGCGGGTGGAGGCGAGCCCCGTCGGCTCGCCGCGCCAGAACGGCGAGCTCGCCGAGAGCGCCATCAGCAGCGGCAGTTCGACCAGCAGCCCGTTGACCACGTGGATCGCCTTGTCGGGGTCGTCGACCGCGACATGGACGTGGAGGCCGAAGATCAGCTCGCGGCGGGCGACGTACTGCATCTGGTCGACGAGCGCGCGGTACCGGTCGCGCGCCGTGATCCGCTGACGTTCGAAGAGGCTGAACGGGTGCGTTCCGGCGGAGCCCATGCGCAGGCCGTTCTCGCCCGCGATCTGCTTGACGGCCGCGCGGAGGCGGCGGAGCTCGCGATCGGCCTCCCCTGCCGTCCGGCACACGGGCGTCGCGACCTCGAGCGTGGACTGCATCAGCTCCGGCTTCATGCGCGCCTCGGCCTCGTGGCCGACGAACGCAGCCAGGACGGTGTCGATTCGCTGGACGAGGTCGAAGCTCTCGCCGTCCAGCAGCATGTACTCCTCCTCGACGCCGAGCGTGTACGGCTGGCCCTGCCCGAACTTGTGGTCGAGCACGCTGCCGCCGGCCGCGAAACCCTCGACTCCTGTGATCGACGCGGGCCAGGCCTGCTTCATGGCGGCTCAGTCTGACAGGACGGCGACGACGTCCAGCTCGAGGAGCCAGCGCGGATCCACGAGGCCGGCGATGACGACCGTCGTGTTGACGGGGCGGATCTCCCGGAAGACCTCTCCGTGCGCCCGCGCCATCTCGTCGAAGGCCGACGCGTCCGTCAGGTAGACGCACGTCCGGACCACGTCCTCGATCCGGGAGCCGGCCCGCTCGAGCGCACCCTTCACGATCTCCAGGCAGAGCATGGTCTGTTCGTACCCGCCCTCCGGCGGGTCACTCCCGTCTGCCGGGATGGGCGCCGTACCGGCGACGTAGACGTGGTCGCCTGCGACGACCGCGCGCGAGTAGCCCATGATCGACTCGTAGGGCGAGTGGCCCGGGATGCGACGGTGCGGCACGGGCCTAGTATCCGCCGCCGTGGACGTGCTGCGTCAGGTAGACGAGTGGCCTGCTGAGAACGCTGCGGTGGGAGTGGTCGCGGATAGTCGGGTGGTCGCGACGCACGGCGACGGCGGCCGGCGCTTCCGCTGGGCGTCGGTCACGAAGCCGGCGACCGCGCTGGCCGTGCTGGTTGCGGCCGAGGAAGGAACCGTCGATCTGGACGAGGCCGCCGGGCCGCCCGGCTCGACGGTCCGCCATCTGCTCGCCCACGCCTCGGGGCTTCCGTTCGAGGGAACGGAGCCGATCGCGAAGCCCGGGACGCGCCGGATCTATTCCAACTCGGGCTTCGAGGTGCTCGCCGGCTTCGTCGAGGGCCGTGCGGAGATGCCCTTCGCCGACTACCTCCGCCAGGCGGTCTTCGACCCGCTCGGGATGGCCGCCACGCTCGTGCGCTCGCCCGCGGCGGGCGTTGACGGGACGCTGGACGACGTCCTCCGGCTCGGTCGGGAGCTACTCGCCCCGACGCTCGTCGCGCCTGAGACGCTGGACGAGGCGACCACCGTCCAGTTCCCCGGCCTCGGCGGCGTCATCCCCGGGATCGGGCGCTTCGACCCGAACGACTGGGGGCTGGGGTTCGAGCTCCGCGACCGCAAGCCCGGCCACTGGACAGGCACGCAGCCGTCGGAGCGGACGTTCGGCCACTTCGGCGGCAGCGGCACCTTCCTGTGGGTCGACCCGGAACGGCAGTTCGCGCTGGCGGCGCTGACCGATCTCGAGTTCGGCGGGTGGGCGCTCGAAGCGTGGCCCAGACTCTCGGACGCTGTGATCTCCGAGCTCGCCTCAAACGACAAGTAACACTGTGCGACTAACCGTTCGAAGCCCCTTCCCGGGCGGCCTCGGAGGCCTAGTAACACTGTGTTACTAGGCCGGTCTAGCGCCTGACCCGCAGCGTGGCGCGCATGCCGCGCGACCGGTGGTCGCTGACGGCGCACCAGAGGCGATAGCGACCGGGCAGAAGGCGGATCGACAACGTGGCCCGCTCGCCCGGGAGGATTCTTCTCACGCGAAAGGTCCTCGTTCCGCCGATGCGGTGCACGTAGAGATCGTGCTCGTCCTCGCCGTAGTTCACGAGCTGGATCAGCGCCGGACCCGGGCGGACCGTCAGCCGGGACAGCCGGTACTCGAACTCGAGCGCCGTCACCTGCACGCGCGCGGGCGGGCGCGCGGCGAGCACCGGGTGTGCGGCAGCGACGAGTGCCGCTATCGTCAAGCCGAGAAGGGCTAGACGCCTCACTTGACGAGCTGGAGCCGCTTGTAGGCCCGGGCGTTGGGGATCGCGCCGGCGGCGTCGAAGTCGAACCACTGCTCGAGCAGCGAGCTGTAGACGCTCCGGAAGTCCACCGACGCCTTCAGGTTCCCGTCCCTGTCGAGAGCGGTGCGAAGCCGCGGGAGCTCTCCGACCATCTGGCCGCGGACGCGCGTGCCCATCAGCAGCCCGACGCCGGCGGCGCCGTGATCCGTGCCGCGCGAGCCGTTCTCCTCGGCACGCCGGCCGAACTCCGACCACACGAGCGTGACCACGCGGTCGGCGAGGCCGCGGGCCTCGAGGTCGCGCTGGAACGCGAACAAGCTCTCACCGGTGAGCTTCAGGCCCTGCGCGAGCGGCTCCGCCTGGTCGTCGTGCGTGTCGTACATCCCGTAGGCGCGCAGTGCGACGCAGCGGAGCGGGAGGCCCGCGCCGAGCATCGCCGCCAGACCGGCGAGCCGGCTCGGGAAGCTGCTGCGGTGCTTCGGGTAGGGGACCGGGCTCGTGATCCCGGTGCCGTTGAACGGCGCGAGCTGCTGGCGGAGTCGCTGCGCGTGCGTCGCGGTGCCGGCGACCGAGGCGAGGGCCTTGTCCCGCGCCCCACGCGCCCGGCCGAGCGCCCCGAGCGTCTCGAGCATCTCCCGCTCGACCTCGCCCCAGACGCCGGGCGCCCAGAACCGGTAGCCGTCTGCGCCCCGCAGCGCCGAAACCGGGGCCTTGCGGGTCGCGAGCGGCGGCGCGAGCTCGCCGTCGAGGCTGAGACCCTGCAGCGGATTGTCCCCCCGTCCGGCCCGGTCGAGATAGCGCCCCATCCAGCCGGTGCGGAGCCCCGGGTTCGTCGCGCCGACCTCCCAGTAGTGGCGGGAGGTGAAGTGGGACTGATCCGCGTCCGTGTACCCGACGGTCGGAAGGACTGTGAGCTTGCCCTCGAGATGGAGCGTCCTGAGCGCCGCGGCCTCGGGATGCCAGCGCAGCGCGGGATCCTCAGTGAACACGAGCGCAGAGTCCGGCAGGGCCAGCTTCGGGCGGAGCCGGCGGTAATCCGGATCGCCGACGGGCGCAAGGAGCGAGAGTGAGTCTGCGCCGCCGTCGAGGAAGACGCTGACAAGCACGGGCTGCGCGGGCGCGGCGGCGGCCGCCTCGAGGATGCCGTCCTCGAAGCCCGGCAGCGCGAACGAACCGGCGCCGTACACGGCCAGCGCGAGGCCCGCCGATCGGAGCATGAAGTCGCGGCGGTCGAGGCCGGTCCCTGCGGGCATCGGCATCCCCGGCTCGGTCGCAGGCAGCCCGGAGCCCGCCTCTGCAACCGCACGGCGGAGGAGCGACGAACGCGAAAACTCGTTGCAGCAGCGGCTCATGACGTCTGCAGGTCTGGGGAGACGGCGATCAACTGGCGGAGGGAGTTCTCGACGAGGGCCGGGTAGCTGCGCCGCTTCCAATTCTGGTTTGCGGTCCCGAGCGCGCGCCGGGTGTAGCTGCGGAGGACGCGGCGCGTGCCCGACGAGAGCGGCGGGTCGCCCCAGAAGCCGAGCGCGCGGTCGAGGAGCTTGTCGGCGTCGAAGGGCGCCTGCACCTTGTTTGGATCGAGCTGGGCCATTCGGGTGACCCGGCCGGCGATGTCCCAACGGGCCAGGTACGTCGCGGTGTCGAGCCAGCGGTCGTCGTTCCAGCCCGAGACGTTCGGCGGGTAGAAGAGCTGCTGGCCGGCGTTCGCGCAGAGCCATGTCCACGACTCCGTGTCGATCGCGCGGCCGGAGGCGCGCAGGAGCCCGGCGGTGTAGACGACCGGCGGCTTCACCATTCGCGGGCCCTCGTAGAGCAGCGGGTGCTTGAGGATCGCCCGGACGACCGGACGGGCGGAGTGCCCGCTTCGTACGTAGAGCCGCTCGAGGCTGCGGCGAGTCGCGGCAGGCGGGGTCGTCGGGATGAAGTAGCCCCAGAGCTTCGTGACGAAGAAGGAGGGGTGGCGCGGATGCTTGACGCAGAGCTCGACGGCGTCGCGCCAGTCGAACCGGCCGCGCCGGCCGAACACGCGCTTCGTGCCGAGGTCGTGCCGCTCCCGGTCGAAGCGAAAGCGCGTCGGGCCGACCCCCTCGCGCCAGTCGTTCCGGAACCCGGTCAGCGCGCGCGCCTGTTCGCGGACATCCCGCTCGGTGTAGCCCCGCCCGGCGCCGAGCGTGAAGAGCTCCATCAGCTCACGGGCGTAGTTCTCGTTCGGAGACCACTTCGTGTTGTCGGTCCCCGAGAGCCAGAGCAGCATCGCCGGATCCCGGGTGACCGCCAGCGTGAGTTGTCGAAAAGAGCCGAGCCAGTAGCGTCGGAAGAGCGCGTTCTGCCGGAGCATCAGGTTCTGCGAGCCGACGCCCTCGTTCGAGGTCGCGAACCAGTCGTGCCAGACGAGCGTCATCCGCTCCATCAGCGGCCGGTTGCCGCGCACCATGCGGTCGAGCCACCACAGATGGTCGTGGCCCCAGGCATCTCGCGGTGCCAGCGGCCGGCCCTTCTCGTCGCTGGGGCGGGGACCGAGGAAGCGCTGGCGCCCCGGCGCGGTCAGCGCCCGCACGGCCTCGTTCAACCCCTTCTTGGCGAGCGCCTCGGCCTGGCCGCGGCGCGGCCCGAAGCCGGCACGCCAGAGCAGGCGCTCGGCCTGTTCAGGGCCGAACTGGCCTCGGTAGACGGGGATCTTGGCGGCAGTTGACGGCAAAGCTGTCCTGACCCCTTCGGGGGCAGATCGGCCGTCCCTGGAAGCCGGGCATCCCTCGAACGAGGGACGCCGGCCTCAAGGCAACGGCGTCGGGAACCGATATCGGAGCATGGAGATCCTAGGCCTCGGCCTCGCCATGATCGCGATCAGCGTCATCCTCCTGGTCTGGGCATTTCCAAACTTGCCCCGCGACTAGTCCCTAGACCGCAGCCGGGCCCTCCGCCAGAGTTGTCCAGATGACCTCAGGTCGCAGGCGCCTTCGCGTAGCGCTCTTTCTCGCCGTCGGGCTCGGGGCGACCGGCCTGTGGCTGGTCGCCTACGGGACCAACGTCTTCGAGGATCTCGACCTGGACACGGTCGACGCGCGGTTCTCGATCCGGGGCGAGCAGTCGCCCCGGCAGGACCTCGCCGTCGTGAAGATCGACGACGTCACCTTCGACGAGCTCAACCTCCAGTGGCCGTTCCCGCGCTCGGTCCACGCCGAGGTGATCAGGCAGCTGAAGGCGGCCGGCGCCAAGGTGATCGCGTACGACATCCAGTTCAGCGAGCCGTCGCAGGCTGACGACGACAGCACGTTCATGGACGCCGCCCGAGCTGCCGGCAACGTCGTCTTCGCAACGACGGAAGTGGGGGAGAACGGCGAGCCGAACTTCCTCGGCGGGGCGGAAGGAATCGAGTACGCGCGAACGAGCGTCGGCAACGGGAACTTCGACGACGACGCCGGCGGAATCATCCGGCGCGTTCCATATGAGCTCGACCAGTTGAAGAGCTTCGCGGTCGTCGCGGCCGAACGAGCCACTGGAACACCGGTCGAGCCCTTCTCCGTCGACACGAAACTCATCGACTACCACGGCCCCGTCGGGACCATCCCGTCGGTGCCCTTCTCGAACGTGTCCCGTGGGCAGTTCGAGCCAGACCTCTTCAAGGGCAAGATCGTCGTCGTCGGCCCGTGGGCGCCCTCGCTGCAGGACGTCCACCCGGTCTCCTTCGGCGACGAGCTGATGCCCGGGCCGGAGATCCAGGCAAACGCGATGGCGACGATCCTCGACGGCCTGCCGCTGGAGAAGTCGGCGGGCTGGCTGAACGTGACGCTGATCCTCGTTCTCGGGCTGCTTCCGGCACTCACCGGCATCAGGCTGTCCCTGCGCGGAACGCTGATCCTCGCCATCGCCGGCGCGGCGGCGTTCCTCGTTGCGACGCAGCTGAGCTTCAACGCCGGCTACGTGATCTCGTTCGTCTATCCCTTCGGTGCGCTCGTGCTGTCGTCAGTGGGCTCCATCGGCGCCCACTACCTCCTGGCGGCCTTCGAGCGCGAGCGAGTCCGCGACGTGTTTGCCCGCTTCGTGCCGGCCGCGGTCGTGGACGACGTGCTGAAGCGAACGGATGGCGACCTCCGCCTGGGCGGCGTGAACATGGAGGCGACGGTGATGTTCACCGACCTGCGCGGTTTCACGTCGGTCTCAGAGGCCCTGCCGGCCGCCGAGGTCGTGCAGATCGTCAACCACTATCTCGACGAGATGACGAAGGCGATCCACGCCCACGCCGGGACGCTCGTCTCGTATGAGGGGGACGGGATCATGGCCGTCTTCGGCGCTCCGATCGAGCAGGCCGACCACGCGGACCGTGCGATCGCGGCCGCCCGCGAGATGCTCGAGGTGCGGCTGCCGAGCTTCAACCAGTGGCTCGAGGAGCGCGAGATCGCCAGCGGCTTCTACATGGGGATCGGACTGAACAGCGGCGACGTCATCTCGGGGAACGTCGGCTCGGCGAACCGGATGGAGTACACGGCGCTGGGCGACACGACCAACACGGCGGCGCGCCTCCAGGGCATGACCAAGGGCACGCCGCACTCGGTGTTTATCTCCGACACGACTGTCCAACTCCTCCAGCAGGACCTGGACGACCTGGTGTTCGTGGACGAGATGGAGGTGCGAGGACGCCAGGCGAAGGTGAAGCTCTGGTCGCTGCCCCTCGGCGTGAAAACGACCTAAGGAGGTTTGGCGAAATAGCGGCACAGCCGCCATTCCGCCAACCCTCCTAGGACTCCGCGAACAGCGGCCGGATCAGCTCGTCGAACGTCTCGCGGTCACAGCTTGCGACCGTGGAGAGCGTCATCGGCGAGACCGAGGCGGTCCGTGGGAGGTCCATCGCCAGCGCGACTTCCCCGAAGTAGTCGCCCGGCTTGAGGATCCGGCGCAGGCCACGCTCGGCCTGGGTCACCGAGAGGAGCCCGTTCAGGACGACGTAGAAGCGGTCGCCGTCGTCGCCCTCGCGGAGGAGCGGCTGCCCGGGGCCGACCTCCTCGCGCCGCATGCGCTTGGCGAGCCGCGTCAGCTGCTCGCCAGGAAGCTCCGCCAGGAGGCCGATCCGCGACAGCTCGGTCACGGAGGCGGGTGAGTGGCGCGGACTCAGGCCGGCCTCCGCTGGGGGAACCGCCCGGTTCCCCCAGACCCCCTCCACCGGTCCGCTGGCGCGGACAGGCCGCTCTGCGGCCGCCTCACGAATCCCCGTCGTCGTCGGGGAGATCGTCGTCCTCGTGGCCGGCGCCCTCCGCCGCCTGGGACTCCGGCAGCTGCTCGGGCACCTGCTCCTGCTCTTCGGGTGTGGGTTCTGGATCCTCGTGCACGGCCCTATTGTTGCGATCCGTGGGAGAGCTCGACGCCTGGAGGCGCTGTCCGGTCTGCGCAGCGACGCTCGGGCACGAGCAGGTCCGCGTCGAGTGCCCCGAGTGCGGCTTCGTCCACTACGCGAACCCGAAGCCCACCGCATCCGCGCTCGTGATCGACGACGAGGGTCGCGTCATGTTCGCGAGGCGCGCGCAGGACCCGTCCGCCGGCAAGCTCGACCTGCCGGGCGGCTTTGTCGAGGAGGGCGAGCATCCGCTCGATGCACTGCGCCGGGAGCTGCTCGAGGAGGCGTCGATCGGCCTCCGCGACACCGAGTTCGTCGGCATCTTCATGGACTCGTACCGCGTCGGGTCGCGCGAGGTCTCGACACTGAATCTCTACTGGAGCGCGCGGATCGCGGACGGCGTCCCCACCCCGGACGACGACGTCCTCGAGTTCGCGTTCTTCGACCCGGACGACATCCCGTGGGACGACGTCGCGTTCTCCCACATCCCGGACGTGATCTCAGCCTGGCGCGGCCGGCAGCAGGACGCGTAGCGCCAGCGGCTCGATCCTGAACTCGAGCGGCGTCTGGAACTCGGCGGGCTCGCCGTCGACCGCGGCCTCGAGCCGGTGTCTCGCCGCGTCGATCGTCAGCGACTCGGCCTCGCGCTCCTCCCACTCCGAGAACCGCCAGCCGGCCGCGAGGTAGAGGTGCAGCCGCCCCTCGTCGACGCGCTCGCGCTCCCCGATCGACAGCAGCTCGAGGTTGTAGTCGTTGTTCGAGACCAGCGCGACGCTGGCCTCGACCGGCTCTTCGTCGATCGTCAGGCCGAGGGGCTCGCGGTTGGTGAGGGTCAGGAGCAGCGCGCGTAGCCGCGCAAACGCGTTCCTGCGCCGCCGGTGGTGCTCGCGCCGGTGGACGAGCGTCGCATAGGCCCCGAGGCTGACGTTGTTGAGAAAGACGTCATCGCCGATCCGGCCCACGTCGATGCGCCGCTCCCGCCCTCCGAAGGCATCGAGTGCCGCGATCGGGTCCGCGCGATCGAGCCCGATGTCCCGGGCAAAGTGGTTGCGGGTCCCGAACGGCACGCACACGAAGGGAAGATCCCGCTCGATCGCGACCTGTGCGACCTGGGCCAGCGAGCCGTCGCCGCCGGCCATCCCGAGCGTGTCGGCGTCGGCTTCGCGCGCGAGCTCGGTGGCGTCGTCGTCCTCGCCGAGGACGTGCGTCCGGACGCCGCGCGCTTCCGCGGCAGCGACGAGCTCATCCGCGCTCGGGGAGCCGTCCCCCGAGCGCGGATTGATCAGGAGAAACCCGGCTACCCGGTGCCGTTCTCGGCGAGACCGAGCTGGCGCTCGAGGGCGCCCTTCGGCTGCGCGCCGAGAGCGGCGGCAGCGGGCTCACCGTTCTTGAAGAGGACCATCGTGGGGATGGAGGCGATCCCGTAGCGCTGGGCGATCGCGGGCTGCTCGTCGATGTTGATCTTCACGAGCTTGAGCTCGCCCTGTCGCTCCTCGGCGATCTTGTCGAGGACGGGCGCGACCATGTGGCACGGCTGGCACCACTCGGCCCAGAAGTCCACGAGGACCGGGGTGTCGGAGGAGAGCACTTCCTGGTCGAACGTCTCCTCGGTTACGGCCTGTGCGTCTGACATCGAGAGATTTCCTTTCGCAGGTGAGTTCGGGAAAGGTAACGAGCGTCTCGGCTGGGGTGTTCCCGCGCCTCCGTAAAATCGAACGCATGGCGGACACCGTCTTTTCACCGCTTCCCGACAAGCCCGACCACCCAGCACTCGAGCAGGAGGTTCTCGCCTGGTGGGACGAGGAGCGGATCTTCGAGCGGCTGCGCGAGCAGAACGCCGGCCGCGAGAAGTGGAGCTTCATCGACGGCCCCATCACCGCCAACAACCCGATGGGCGTCCACCACGCCTGGGGCCGGACGCTGAAGGACGTCTTCCAACGGTACAAGGCGCTCCGCGGCTTCGACCAGCGGTACCAGAACGGCTTCGACTGCCAGGGGCTCCACGTGGAGGTCGAGGTCGAACGGTCGCTCGGGCTGAACTCGAAGAAGGACATCGAGCGGTACGGCCTCGCCGAGTTCGCGGACCGCTGCATCGAGCGGGTGGCGCAGTTCGCCGCGCTGATCACCGACCAGTCCCGGCGGCTCGGGATGTGGATGGACTGGCCGAACAGCTATTACACGTTCTCGGACACAAACATCGAGTACATCTGGCGGTTCCTGAAGGCCGTCGACGAGCGGGGTTGGCTCTACAAGGGACACCGCTCGACGCAGTGGTGTCCACGGTGCGGGACGTCGCTCTCCCACCACGAGCAGGCCGGCGAGGAGAACTATCGCGAGCTCGACCATCCCTCGCTCTACGTCCGTTTTCCGCTGAAGGGGCGTGAGGGCGAGGCGCTGATCGTCTGGACGACGACGCCGTGGACGCTGCCGGCGAACGTGGCAGCTGCCGTGAAGCCCGACGCCGAGTACGGCCTCCGCGAAGGGGGTTGGAGGCTGAAGGAGGAGGGCGAGTACGAGCGCGTGGTCAAAGGCGAGGAGCTCGTCGGGCTCGAGTACGACGGTCCCTTCGACGACCTCACCGCGCAGCAGGGCGTCCGGCACCGCGTGATTCCGTGGGAGGACGTCTCGCTCGTGGAGGGGACGGGGATCGTCCATATCGCGCCGGGCGCGGGAACCGAGGACTTCGAGCTCTCTCGAATTCACGATCTGCCGGTGCTCGCGCCGATCGACGAGGAAGGGCGGTTGGTCGCCGGCTATGAACCATTCGCGGGCCTCTCGACCGACGAGGTCGAGGAGCCGGTGATCGAGTCGCTGCGCGAGCGCGGCTTGCTCGTCGAGTCCGGCAGGATCGTCCACCGATATCCGATCTGCTGGCGCTGCAAGACGCCGCTCGTCTTCCGCGTCGTCGACGACTGGTTCATCTCGGCCGACGAGATCCGGCAGCCGCTGATGGACGCCAACGCGACCGTCGAATGGACGCCGAGCTTCTACTCGAAGCGCATGGACGACTGGCTGCGGAACATGGGCGACTGGAACATCTCGCGCAAGCGCTACTTCGGTTTGCCGCTGCCCTTCTATCCGTGTGACTGCGGGCAGCTGAACGTGATCGGATCACGCGAGGAGCTCGAGGAGCGGGCGACCGGGGGCCTCGACCAGCTCCGCGAGCTGCACCGGCCCTGGATCGACGAGGTGACCGTGCGCTGCGAGTCGTGTGGCGGAGACGTGCGGCGGATCGCGGAGGTCGGCGATGCCTGGCTCGACGCCGGCATCGTCCCGTACTCGACGCTGGGCTGGCGCAATCCGGATCGCAAGCCGGAGGGGAGCGCGAGCGGCGCGGCGCGAGGTTTGACCGGTGCCGACCTTCCGGACCACGCGTACTGGGAGCAGTGGTTCCCGGCCGACTGGGTGTCCGAGAGCCGGGAGCAGATCCGTCTGTGGTTCTACTCGATGTCGTTCATGTCGGTGACGCTGGAAGGCCGCTCGCCGTACGAGCGCGTACTGGCCTACGAGCGCGTCCGGGACGAGACCGGCAGGGAGATGCACAAGTCCACGGGTAACGCGATCGACACGAACGAGGCGATCGGCGGTATGGGCGCTGACATCATCCGCTGGATCTACTCCGAGCAGGTGCCGAGCCAGAACGTGAACTTCGGATACGGGCCGGCGAACGAGGTCAAGCGGCGGCTCCTCACCTTCTGGAACTCGGTCTCGTTCCTCGTCACGTACGCGAACATCGAGGGATACCGGCCGGAGTGGGGCGGGCGGCCGGCGCCGGGCCGGCCGCTCGACCGCTGGCTCGTCGCCCGGACCGACCAGCTCGTCGCGGAGGTGACTGCGGAGTACGAGCGGTTCTGGACGCCGGGAGTCGTCCGCGCCTGGGAGTCGTTCGTGGACGACCTCTCGAACTGGTACATCCGGCGATCGCGGCGGCGCTTCTACGGCGACGACCTGGACGCGTTCGGGATGCTCTGGTGGGCGCTCGTGCAGGCGGTCCGCGTGATCGGCCCGGTGATGCCGTTTCTGGCCGAGCGGCTCTGGCGCGTGCTCGTCGCGGAGCCGGCCGTGGGCGCGCCGGCATCGGTCTTCCTCGCCGGCTGGCCGGAGGCGGGAGAGGTCGACGAATCGGTGCTCCGCGAGGTGGCCGAGGCGCGCCGTGTCGTGGGGCTCGGGCACCAAGCGCGCTCGGCCTCGGGGCTGAAGCTGCGCCAGCCGCTCCGCCGGCTCGTCGTCCAGGGCGCGACCCTGAACGGCGACCACCTGGAGGAGATCCGTGACGAGCTCCGCGTCAAGGAGGTCGAGCAAGGGGAGGTGGAGGCGCAGGAGCTCGCCCTGAAGCCGAACCTGCCGGTACTCGGGCCGAAGCTCGGCAAGGAGCTCGGAGCCGTCCGCGCTGCCCTCTCCGCGGGCGAGTTCGAGGAGCTCGAAGGCGGCCGCTTCCGGGTGGGAGACCGCGAGCTCGAGCCGGCCGAGGTGCTCGTCGAGCGGCGCGGCAAGGAGGGCTGGGCCGTCGCGTCGGAGGACGGCGTCACCGTCGCGCTCGACACGCGTCTCGACCCGGAGCTCGAGCTCGAGGCGCGCGTCCTCGACCTCATCCACCGCCTGAACGGCATGCGCAGGGAGGCCGGGCTCGACCTCACCGACCGCATCTCAGTCACGCTTCCCGCCGATCAGTCCGATCTGCTCGAGCAGCACGCCGAGTGGATCAAGGACGAGGTGCTCGCCGTCTCGATCGAGGCGAACGACGGCTCCGACGACCCACAGATCGCAAGAGCGTAGGGGCAAGGACCGCTGCAAGCCGTGCCCTGATTCCTCGATCGCGCACGGTCGCACGAAGTTCCACTTTGTGTTGCATCACTCCTCGTTCCCGTGAGGCGTTCTCCGGCAGCGTCGATGCATGCCGCGCTGGCAGCCGATGCACCCCGAGTACGAGGCCGCCCTGTCCGGCCTGGCGCGTTTCGACGTCGGCTACGCCGAGGCTCTGCGCCGGCTGATCCCGCTCGAGCAGCGGCTCGGCGAGGGAAGACCGACCTACTGGCGAGTCCGGCGGTACCTGATGTCCGAGCGCCGAAGGCTGGAGCTCGAGCGCAAGGAGCGACGCGAGCTTGCCGCCGACATCCTCACGGATCTCGTCGTCGGGCTGTGCCCGATCAGGCGGTTCTTCTGATGCAACACAAACCGCGGGTTTGTGGGCTAGCCCTGCGCGTCCGCGAGCGCGAGCTCGCGGCGAAGCTCGACCGGCAGGCGGAACACCACGTCCTCGTGCACGGACTTGAACGGCTCGATGCGCTCGACGCCTCGAGCCCGGAACCAGTCGCACACTCGCTCGACGAGCTTCTCCGGCGCTGACGCCCCCGACGTGATCCCCACGACACGGACGCCCTCGAGCCAGCCCTCGTCGATGTCCGTCTCGTCGTCGATCAGGTGGGACGCGACGCCGCCGGCGCGGGCAACCTCGACGAGCCGGTTCGAGTTGGACGAGTTCCGCGAGCCGATCACGAGCAGGAGGTCGACTTCTCCGAGCAGGTCCTTCACGGCCCATTGCCGGTTCGACGTCGCGTAGCAGATGTCGTCCCGCTTCGGCGCCCGCGCGTTGGGGAAGCGTCGCCGGATGGCCGCGATGATCTCGCCGGTCTCGTCCACGGACAGCGTCGTCTGCGTGATGTACGCGACGCGGTCCGGGTCGGGCACCTCGAGCCCCTCGGCCTCCTCGACGGACTGCACGAGCACCGTCGCTTCCGGCGCCTCGCCCATCGTCCCGACCACCTCCTCGTGGCCGGCGTGCCCGATCAGGACAACCGTGTAGCCCTCGGCGGCATAGCGACGGGCCTCGACGTGCACCTTGGTCACGAGAGGGCAGGTGGCGTCGGTCGTCTTGAGCCCGAGCTCAGCGGCGTTCGCGTAGACGGTCGGCGCCACCCCGTGCGCCGACAGCACGATTCGCGCGCCCGGCGGCACCTCCGTCTCGCTCTCCACGAAGATCGCGCCGCGCTCCTCCAACTCCCGGACGACGTGGATGTTGTGGACGATCTGCTTGCGCACGTAGATCGGGGGCCCGTGGAGGTCGAGCAGTCGCTCGACGGTCTCCACCGCCCGTTCGACCCCCGCGCAGTAGCCGCGCGGAGAGGCCAGCAGCACTCGCTCCACCATTCCGGCCATGGTATCTCCGCCTCCGTTTCTGGCTTTCAAAGATGGGCCGTTCGGCCTATTGGAATTCAGGAGTCGCGGGAGTAGCTTGGCGTCACTGGGCGACGCGAACCGCGGTGCGCGTACCTGGCCACGATCCGCGGTTAGCGCTAGGGAGTGCCCGCCGCACCGACCCCCCGAGTGGTGGGCCTCCCTCGTTTTCTCGTCCTGCGTTTCGCTGCTCCGTATCCTTCCTGGGACGGTGGCGGCAGTTGGCTATCTCATGTTCGCCCTTGCGGGTGGGTTGCTCATCGCGGCCGTGGTGCTGCTGCGGGTCACGCGCGGCCGACAACGCGACAAGCCGGAGCTCGCTTCCGCGCCGGCTGAGCCCGCGCCGAAGCCCGAGCACCAGGGGCCGTCACTCTCGGCCGGCTTCGCGCGGGCCCAGGACGCCCCGTCCGTCGCGAGAACACTCCTCGACGAGGTCGTAGCGCTCCTCGACGTCGAGTTCGTCGCCATCGCGCAGATCAGCGACGACCGCAAGGAGGCGACCGGGCTGGTGGCCCGCGTGGACGGGGAGGACGCCGGCTGGTGGCGATCTGTCCGGATCGACCTCGAGCACGAGCCTTCGGCGATCGCCAGCGCAGTGTTCGAGGCGTCGCCGCTCACGATCTTCGACGTCGAATCCTCTCCGCGGGTCAACCGCCGGATCGCCGACCGCGTGGGCGCGAAGAGCGCCGCGTTCGTGCCGATCGTGTCGGGCTCCCGCGTGCTTGCCGTTCTCGTCGCTGCGAGCACGAGCAAGCGCCGCACCTTCCCTCCGCAGGAGATCGCCCGCCTCGAGGCGCTTGCCGGCGAGACCGCGCTGGCGCTGGAGCGGACGCGTTCGGCCGCGCAGCTGGAGGAGGCGCTCGGTCGCGAACGACTCGTCGCCGAGATCGCCAGACGCGTCCGCTCGGAGCACGACGTGGAAGCGGTCCTGCGCGTCGCCGTCGAAGAAGTCGGCAAGGCGACCGAGGTCGCCCGGTGCTTCATCCGCCTCGGCGAGCCCGGCGCGCCGACGCCGATCCGAGCCGAGTGGGACGGTCCGAGCGCCCCGCCGATCGGTGACGCAGCGCCGAAGCTCGCCGTGTCCAACCTCGCCATGCGAAAGCGGCGGACGGTTGCGGTGGACGACGTGGAGCAGGAGCCCGAGCTGCGGGATCCGGCTCTCGGCGGAGTCGAAACGCTGCTCCGGCTGGGAACGCGTGCGGTTCTCGCGACGCCGATCCAGGTCTTCGACAAGGTGAGCGGCGTCTTCGCCCTGCACCGGAGCGAGCCGACCGCGTGGACGCAGTCCGAGATCCTGCTCGCGGAGGCCGTCGCTCGCGAGGTCGGCCTCGCGCTCCATACGGCGGAGCTCCTCGAGGAGAACCGGCTCCGGCTCGGCCGGCAGGCGGCGCTCGTCCAGGCGGCCCAGGTGATGACGAGCGAGCTCCAGGTCGAGACGGTGCTCCAGCGCCTCGTCGTCGAGGTCGCCAAGCTGCTCGAGGCCGACGCGGCCGACTGCTACCTCTTCGACTCCCGGCAGGGCGTCCTCAGCTGCGCTGCGGTGTACGGCCTTCCGGCCGACCTCGTCGAGTTCGAGTTCCCCGCGGAGGGCGCGCTCGCCGGCGAGGCGATACGCCGCCGCCAGGCAGTGGTCTCCGGGGAGTACGACGCGGTCGAGCCCCCGCACCCCGCGTACGAGGGCTTCACGGCCGCGATGGTCGCCCCGATGACGTGGTGGGGCGAGGTTCGCGGTGTCATCGGCGTGGGGACGACCGACCCCGAGCGCAGGTTCAGCCGCGAGGACGTGGAGGTGCTGGAGGCGTTCGCGAGCCTCGGGTCGGTCGCGCTGAGAAATGTCGCCAGCATCGAGCAGAGCGCGCGCCAGGTGCAGATCCAGCGCGGCTTCTTCCGGATCGCTTCGGTGCTCGCCCAGCCGCTCTCGCTCGACGAGACACTTGATGCGGTCGCGCAGGCGGCGAACGAGGCGCTCGGCGGTAGCTTCGCGGCTGTGCTGATGCCGGGCGAGGGCGGGCTCCGGCTCGCCGGCTCGCACGAGTTGCCGCCGGCAGTTGCCGAGTTCTTCCGCGAGGGCCTCGCGGCCGAGCCGCTCGTGGAGGCGGCGGCGCGGAAGCGGGTTCTCGCCTCGCCGGAGCTGTGCGACGACGACCGGTTCGGGCTCGACTGGCGGGCGCTTGCCGAATCCCAGGACACGAAATCGCTCGTCGCGGTCCCCGTCGAGGCTCCGCGACGCGAGCAGACCGGCATCGGGCTCGTCTTCTTCTCGGAGGAACAGGCGTTCTCCGACGACGAGATCGAGCTTGCGCACCACCTTGCGTCCGCCGCCCGTGGTGCCCTCGAGCGGGCCGAGCTGTTCGAAGCCGAGCGCCGGAACCGTGCCATCGCCCAGCAGCTCGCCCGCACCGGGACGCTGCTCGCGAGCGAGCTCGACCCGGAAACCATCCTCGAGGAGATCGTGGCTCAGGCGCCGGGGCTCGTCGGCGCCGACGCCGCCGCTGTGAGCGTCCTCGAAGGCGACGAGCTCGTCGTCAGCGCGGCACACGGCGAGGGGGCAGACGCAGCGATCGGGAGCCGCGTGTCATCGGTCGGCGAGCTCGCGGGCGAGGTCGTCCAGTCGCGCGGCCCGGTCGCCGCGGGCGACGCGCGCGCCGACGAGCTGGTCAGCGGCTCGGACGCCCTCTTGGAGGCCGGCTACGCGGCGTATCTCGGCGCGCCGCTTCTCGGCCCCGAGGGAAGCGTCCACGGTGTGCTCGCGGTCTACGCGCGGGAGGCGCGCTCATGGCGTGAGGAGGAGGTCGAGGCGCTCGCAGCGCTCGCCGGCAACGTGTCCGCGGTCCTGTCGAACGCCGAGCTCTACCAGCGGGTGGTGCTCGAGCGCGAGCGCAGCATGGCGATTCTCGGCAACGTCGCCGACGGGATCGTCGCCGTCGACCGCGAAGGACGCGTCGTGCTGTGGAACGCTGCCGCTGAGCAGATCACCGATGTTCCTGCGGCGGAGGCGATGGGCCGGACGCCCGCCGACGTCCTCCAGCGGACTCTGGAGGCCGACGAGACCTCGGCGGAAGGCCGGGGCCTGATCCAGATCCACCGCGGAGAGGAGGAGGTCTGGCTCTCCGTCAGCGAGGCTGTCATGCGCGACCCCGCAGGGGCGGTCTCCGGCCGCATCTACGCCTTCAGGGACG
This sequence comes from uncultured Actinomycetes bacterium, assembly GCA_963802375.1. GTDB lineage: Bacteria > Actinomycetota > Thermoleophilia > Gaiellales > Gaiellaceae > JACDAN01. The sequence goes on along the minus strand of CAWDIJ010000010.1, from coordinate 974,928 downwards.
TGTCATCAGACCGCCTCGTCGAGCAGCTCAAGTCGGGTTTCGTCTCCACCGTCTCGCACGAGCTGCGGGCACCGCTGACCTCGATCTACGGCTTCGCCGAGACGCTCCTGCGCGAGGACGTCGCCTTCGGGGACGAGGAGCGTCGAACGTTCCTGAGCTACATCGCGTCGGAGGCGCAGCGCCTGACGGGCAGCGTCGACGCGCTCCTGAGTGTTGCGCGGCTGGAAGCGGGTGACCTCCAGGTGCAGTTCGCGCCGACCGATCTCCGGGAGGTGGTCTCGGACGTCGTCGAGGACGCGGAGCGCGAGTTCGCGAACGGCCGCCGCTTTGTGGTCGAGGTGCCGGAGGAGCCGCTCGACGCGTCCGCCGACCGCGACAAAGTGCGGCAGATCCTCACCAACCTGATCGACAACGCGCTCAAGTTCTCCCCGAGCGGCGGGACGGTGACTGTCGCCGCCCGCAAGACGCATGACGCCGTCCAGGTGCGGGTCGTGGACGAGGGCACCGGCGTCCCGCAGAGTGAGCAGGAGCGGATCTTCAGGAAGTTCTATCGCGCCGAGGCGACGGGCCAGGCCACCGGCGGCACCGGGCTCGGGCTGTTCATCGCGCGCGGGCTTGCGAGCGCGATGGGCGGCCGCGTCTGGGTCGACTCGGACACCGGAGTGGGCGGCTGCTTCGTCCTCGAGCTGCCCGGGGTCGTGTCTGAGGTCACGGAGGAACGGGTATAGACCCGGGAATGGACGGGGCAGCACCGACTCGGGTTCTCGTCGTCGACGACGAGGCGCCGATTCGGCTGCTCTGCCGCGTCAACCTCGAGGCCGAGGACATCGAGGTGCTCGAGGCCGCCGACGGCATCGCGGGTGTCGAGACCGCGCGGGCGGAGCGGCCCGACGTGATCCTCCTCGACGTGATGATGCCCGGCATGGACGGGTGGCAGGTGGCCGAGAGCCTGATGGAGGACGAGGCCACGAGCCACATCCCGCTGATCTTCCTCACTGCGCGCGCCGAGCTCCGCGACCGCGCCAAGGGCCTCGAGCTCGGGGGCATCGACTACATCACGAAGCCGTTCAACCCGGTGGAGCTGGCCGCGGGAGTCGAGCGGCTCCTCGATCGCGTCCGGCGTGGCGAACGGGACCAGCTCCGGCGCGAGAAGATCGCCGAGCTGCGGACGCTGCTCGTCGAGTAGCCCTACCGGCCGGCGAAATCGGCCGTTGCGACGCTGGCGCCGCCGAAGCCGCTGAACGATCCCGTGGCAACGCCGACTCCGACATAGCGGAAGCCGCGGCGCAACAGGGTCGCCCGGTGCGGTGGGCTCGCGAGCCACATGCGGACGATCGCGGCGGCTCTTCCTTCACTCCCGACGCCCCAGGCAATCGTCTCGCCGAGCGTCCGCCCTCGGGCGCCGTGCCGGCGGAGGCGGCTGTACCAGTCCCCGTGGTCGAAGTTGCCCGTGCGCAGCATCGTGTTCGAGTGCGAGCGGGCCGCGCGCTGGAGCGCCGGGCCGATTCGAAGCGGCGGCGCCCCGTGCCGGGCGCGCGCCCGGTTGATCGCGCTCAAGAGGCTCGCTTCCTGCCCCGAAAGTTGCGCACGGCCAACCAGGCCTGACGATTGCGCACCCGGCGACGAAGCCAGAAACGCAATTCCACCGACGGCAAGAGCGAGAAGTGTGCGGCCCCTCACCACTCGGCGGATGAGTCTGCCACACGAATGCAAATCTGTTGTCAGTTTTGGAGATATCGCTAATTATCAGCAGAATTAGCGGGCCGTTTGGGCCAGTCCGATCCCGCAGAGCACGATTGCGGCGCCGACGAGCTGGATCGGGTCGAGCTCCTCGCGCAGCCACGCGTAGGCGATCACGGTGCCCGCGACCGGCTCGAACATCGCCAGGATCCCTGCGCGAGTCGGGCTCACATGGCGGAGCGCCGCGACCAGCAGCCCGAACGGCACGATCGTCCCGAGCACGATCATCCACGCCATCAGCAGCCAGACTGGCAGCTCGATCGACTCGAGACGCCCGAGGAGCGAGACGCTGTCGTTCAGCAGATGCCACGGGAAGCTCGTCCACGGCTGCACGACAGTCCAGAAGAGGGCCGCGAAGAGGAAGCCGTAAGCGAGCAGCGAGGACGACGTGCGACGGCGGATGCCGCGATCGGCCATCAGGATGTAGAGCGCGAAGGTGATCGCCGCGCCGATGGACGCCAGCACGCCGATCCCGTCCAGCTCGAGGCCCTGCCAGAGCTGGAGGAGCAGCGCAAGGCCGACGATCGCGAGGGCCAGCGCCGCCCAGATCCGACGCCGGACCGGCTCGTGCAGCACGTACCGGGCGTAGAGCGCGACGAGGACGGGCGCGACGTACTGGATGAGCAGCGCGATGCCGATTTCCAGCCGCTCGATCGCGACGAAGTAGAACCAGGCGACGAACGCGAGTCCGGCGACGCCGAAGACCGCAAGGAAGGGCAACTCGCCGAGTCGTACGCGAAGGGTCGAGCGCCGCCAGACGAGCAGGACGGCGAAGAGCAGCAGGAACGCCCCGGTCGCGCGCACCTCCGTCAACCGCTCTGAGGTGACCCCGCCCGACTGGAGGATGACCTTCGAGACGGCGCCGTTCAGGGCCCAGAGCGTGGCCGCCGTGAGCACCATCGCGTAGCCAAGCGCCGGCCGGCGGGTCACGCCGCGAGCCTATCCGGGTGGCGGCTCTACACTGGGTCGCACGGGACGTGGCGCAGTCTGGTAGCGCGCCCGCTTTGGGAGCGGGAGGCCGCCGGTTCGAATCCGGCCGTCCCGACTAGCTCTAGCGTTCGGTCTCGCCCGGCTCCCAGAAGACGACGACGAAGAACGGTAGCCCGCCGCTCCGGGTCGTGCCCACGCGGTACTCGCAGGTCAGCGGCGTGCCGTCTTTGCGCCTCATCTCCGCGACGCCTCCGACCAGTTCGCCGTCCACGATCTGCTCCATCCTGGCCGCGACCTCCTCGGACTCGAATCCGAGCGCCGGCGCGCCGCCTTCCAGCAGTTCCTCCCGCGCGTAGCCCGACAGCTTGCAGGCACGTCGGTTCGCCGCGAGATACCGGCCCTCTTCGTCGAGGACGATCGCTCCGACCGGCCCGTGCTCGAGCGCCTCTCCGAGAAGCGTCTCCTGCACGAGGTCCTGCTGAGGAGGGGCAAGCTGCGGCATGGGTGCTAACACACAACCTGGCAGCCCGACCTGTGGAATGCAATAGGCCGATCGGCCTATTTGTGCCCGGCGGTGTACTGCACCCGTTCCTCGTCTGCGAGGAACCGGAAGAAGAAGATCGCGAAGACGGCGAAGAAGACGATCGCCTGCTCGACCGCCATCGTGACGCCGGCGAGCTGCTGGTCGGAATGCGGGCCGAGCCCCCAGAGCCCGCCGCCCTCGACGTAGTAGTCGTAGGCCGCCTCGGGCGCGAGCGCGAGCAGGAGCCCGATCGGGCTCGCAAGGATGAACGCGACGAAGAGGTAGAGCGCTCTCCCCGCGTTGGAGAGGCGGTGGGGCGCGTCCTGGAAGACAGGCCACCAGAGCAGCGCGCCGGCGGCGAGGTACATCGCGTGCTCCAGGTGCAGCAGGGTTGCCGGGTGCTCCAGGGCCGTGTCGTAAGCGGGGGGCAGGTGCCAGGCGAAGTAGACGAGGAGCCAGAGGCCAAGTGCGACCGGCGGACGGGTCAGCTGCCTGACTGCGGCTATCCGGGCGAGCCGCTCCGCGACGGACGGCGGGATGCCCAGCACGAGCAGCGCCGGCGCCCACTCGGCGAGGATCACGTTCTGGAGCAGGTGCATCGAGAGCAGGTGGTAGCTCAGCGCCTCGAGCGGGGTGACCGCGGTGGCGAGCAGGAGCAGGCACCCGGCCGCGAAGGACACGATGCGCCACCGCTCGACACGCTCGCCCCGAGTGGCCAGGACGTAGGCGAGCACAAGCGCGGCGACGCCGAGCGTCGCCTCCGGGTGGACGGTCCAGGAGTAGGGGTCGGGGCGGGAGATCGGGCGCTACGCTAGTCCGGCGCGGGCGTAGCTCAATGGTAGAGCCCTAGCCTTCCAAGCTAGTTATGCGGGTTCGATTCCCGCCGCCCGCTCTACGAGGTCGCTAGGAGTTGTCCGGCAGCTCGACGCGCTCGATCGCGACCGGGCTCGCCGGGCGGTCGTTCTCGTCCCGCTCGGCCTCACAGATCCGGTCGACCACGTCCATCCCCGACGTCACCTGGCCGAAGACGGTGTGCTTTCCGTCCAGCCACGGCGTCGCCTCTGCGGTGACGATGAAGAACTGGCTCCCGTTCGTGTTCGGCCCGGCGTTCGCCATCGCCAGCGCGCCCCGGACGACCCGGTGCTCGTTGAACTCGTCCTCGAACTCGTACCCCGGGCCGCCCGTCCCGGTGCCGGTGGGGTCTCCGCCCTGGATCATGAAGTCGGGGATCACCCGGTGGAAGATGACTCCGTCGTAGAAGCCGTCGCGGGCGAGCTTGACGAAGTTCTCGACCGTCTTCGGCGCCTCGTTCGGGTACAGCTCGAGCTCGATCGCTCCCTTGCTCGTGTGGATGGTCGCCTGCCTCATTGGAGGATTGTGTCCGCCAGAGGCTCGAGCGCCCCCGCCGTGGGCTCCAGGTCGCCCGACGCGAGCCTGTCCGCGACCTGCCGGACGAGTGCGCGGGCCTCGCTCTCGTGGTTGGGGCCGAGCACCGTGTTCACGGAGGCGGCCACTTGGCCGTCCTCGACGAGCTCGATCGCGACCGTGTCGAGCTCGCGCCTCGCGATGTAGGGATCGTTCGGCACGCCGACCCGCACCAGGAACACGCGGCCGTCAGGGAGCTCGGCCTCCTGCTCGATCGGGGTCCCGCGAAGGCTCATGCCGCGCATTTCACCACGCCGGGACCGGCCGAAACGTCCGACCGTCACGCGATCCTTGCGCCGTGCCCGCCGAAGAGCGGATCATTCGCCTCCGACCGACGACGATCCTCGCCGTTCTCGGGATCACCTTCGGCTTCCTCCTGCTGCTCTACGTCACGTGGATCTCGCGGCAGGTGCTCACCTGGGTCATCGTCGCGATCTTCCTGACGCTGGCGCTGAACCCGGCTGTGGAGGCATTCGAGCGGCGGGGTCTGCGCCGTGGGCTCGCGACCGCCATCACCTCGCTGCTCGCGCTCGGCGTGATCATCGCCGCCGGCTCGCTCTTCATCCCGACCCTGGTCGACGAGGCGACGGGCTTCGCCGAGGAGCTGCCGGACTACGTGCGCGACGTGTCGGAGGGACGCGGCCCGCTCGGCGAGCTGGCCGAGCGCTACGAGATCGAGCAGCGTGTGCGCGACGCCGTCCAAGGCGGCGGCGCCGCGGGCGTGCTGGGCCTATCCGACACCGCGCTCGCGATCACGCAGAGCGTGATCACGTTCATCGTCGCCGCAGTCACGATCGCGTTCATGACGTTCTTCATGCTCCTGGAAGGCCCCAGGTGGATGGAGCGCTTCTACGCGCTGCTGCCGGAGCGCTCACGGGAAACGTGGCGCGGCATCGGCAACGACATCTACCGGACGGTCGGCGGCTACGTGACGGGGAACCTGCTGATCAGCGTGATCGCCGGCGTCAGCTCGACGATCGTGCTCCTGATCCTGGATGTTCCCTACGCGGTCGCCCTCGGGCTGCTAGTGGCGATCCTCGACCTGATCCCGCTCGCCGGCGCCACGCTGGCGGCGATCATCCTCACCGCCGTCGCGTTCCTGACGTCGGTGCCGGCGGGGATCATCGTGCTGGTCTTCATGATCGTCTACCAGCAGATCGAGAACCATCTGCTCCAGCCGCTCGTCTACAGCAGGACCGTGCAGCTCTCGCCGCTCGCGATCCTCGTCTCGGTGCTGATCGGCGCCAAGATCGCCGGGATCCTCGGAGCGCTGGCGGCGATCCCTGTCGCCGGGGCGATCCAGGTGCTGCTCCTGGCCTGGCTTAGCCACCGCCGTGAACGCGGTTCGCGCGAGGCCGCGCCCGTCTAAATCGGAATCGCTCGTCGAGAGCCATCGATGGATCCAGGCCGATGCGGAGGAGCTAGCTCCCTGTTTGCCTCTCGCCAAGGGGGGAAAGGTGGGTGTCATGGATACCTGGATCATCGTGTTGATCGTGATCGCCGTGATCGTCGTGCTCGCCGTCGCGCTGTTCGGCGGCCGCCGGGCCCGCGAGCGGAAGCTCGAGGACCGTCGCGAGGAAGCCCACGAGCTTCGGCGCGGAGCGGACGAGCAGGCGGAGCAAGCCCAGCAGCGGGAAGCGGAGGCGCAGGAGCAGGCCGACCGCGCACGCCGCGAGCGCGAAGCCGCCGAAGCGCGGGCCCAGCGAGCGGACGAGCTCGATCCCGACGTCGACACGTAGCCAGCCCACTTCGTGGTGCTCTGGCGTCTCGCCGCTCACCGCTGGCGGAGGAGCACGCGCCCGGGAGGATTCGAACCTCCGACCCGCGGATTAGAAGTCCGCTGCTCTTCCACTGAGCTACGGGCGCCCGTTCCGCAAAGCGTAGCGCCGGGCCCTCCCGGGTAGGCCTCGGGGGAAACCAACCGAGGAGGAGACATGGCCGAGCTGAACGGCAAGAGAATCGCGTTTCTGGCGACCGACATGGTCGAGCAGGTGGAGCTGACGGAACCGTGGAAGGCCGTCGAGCAGGCGGGCGGCACGCCGGAGCTCGTCTCGCTCGAGGAGGGCGAGATCCAGGGCTTCGACCACTACGACAAGGCGGACACCTTCCAGGTCGACCGGGCCGTGAGTGATGTGACGGCGGACGACTACGACGGGCTGGTGCTCCCCGGCGGGGTCGGAAACCCGGACACGCTTCGGGCCGACGAGGACGCCGTGCGCTTCGCGAGGACGTTCATCGAGTCGGGCAAGCCGGTCGCCGTGATCTGCCACGGCCCGTGGACGCTCGTCGAGGCCGACGTCGTCCGCGACCGGACACTGACTTCGTACCCGTCGATCCGGACCGACGTCAAGAACGCAGGCGGCAACTGGGTCGACAGGGAGGTCGTCGTCGACGACGGATTGATCTCCAGCCGAAGTCCCGACGATCTTCCCGCCTTCTGCAAGACGCTGGTCGAAGAGTTCGCGCGGGCACCGGTGCGAGCCTGAGGGGCGAAGAGACGCAGCTATCCTTGGCGTAGCGCGGTGGCGGTAGCTCAGTTGGTAGAGCCCCGGGTTGTGGTCCCGGTGGTCGGGGGTTCGAGTCCCCTCCGCCACCTCTCACGCTGAAGATCCTCGCCTCACGCCGCTTCCCCGGCCCGGCTTGGGGCGAGCTCGCCGACGTCGAGTACGGCGATCTCGGAAAGCCCCGCGACGACGTGGAGGCGCTTGCCGTGGTCGCCGAGCGCGTCGACCGAGAGGTCCTCGAGCGGTTCCCGAACCTGAAGCTCGTCGCGAACTACGGCGCCGGGTACGACCTCGTCGACGTGGACGCTTGCCGCGAGCGAGGCGTTGTTGTGACCAACACGCCGGGAGTCACGGCCGCGGCGACCGCCGACCTGACCATGGGGCTGATCCTGGCCGTCCGACGGCGGATCGCGGCCGGCGACCGAGTCGTCCGCTCGGGCCGGTGGGGGAGCGGCTGGGCCGACGAGCCGCTGAAGGGCGACGAGGTGAGCGGCTCGACGCTCGGGATCGTCGGTGTCGGGCGGATCGGGAGCGCGGTCGCGCAGCGGGCCCATGCGTTCGACATGCGAGTGCTCTACACGCGCAGCAGGCCCGACGACGACCCGGCGTACCGGCCACTGGACGAGCTGCTCGGCGAAGTTGACGTCGTCACCCTCCACGTCCCGCTCACTGAGGAGACACGCGGCTTCGTCGATCGGCGCCGGCTGGCGCTGATGCGCGACGGCGCCTGCATCGTCAACACCTCCCGCGGCCAGGTCGTCGAAGAGGCCGCGCTCGTCGCCGAGCTGGTCGCCGGCCGACTCCGAGCCGGGCTCGACGTCTTCGCCAACGAGCCGGATGTTCCGCGCGAGCTCTTCGGCCTGGAGAACGTCGTCATGACGCCGCACCTCGGGACCGCGACGCAGGCAACGCGCGAGGCGATGACCCGTGTGCTCGTCGACAACCTGCTGGCGGCCGAGCGGTACGAGCGTCCGCCCGACGAGGTCTAGCAGCCCCAGCCCTCGGGCGGCTCGCGGCGCCCGTCCTCCGCGTTCCAGTAGTCCCGTTGATCGATGACGAGCCCGTCTGCGCCGAACCGGATCACGGACACGCCGGCGATCGTCTCCGCGCGACCCTGATAGGTGACCACGCCCCAGTACTCGCATGTGGCGCGATCGCCGGTGACGATCGGCTCGCCGAACCAGACCTCGGCCTCGTCCTGCTTGGCGAACGTCCACTCGACGTAGGCACGTGGCTCCTGCAGGTCACGAAAGGGCATCGACCGGAAGCGCGCCCCGGGCGCGTAGAGCGCCGCGATCGCGTCGAGGTCCTTCGCCGGCCACGCCCGGAGCCACGTCTCGCGCCACCGTCCGGCTGCCGATTCCACGTCCACCGGGCGCTACTCTGACCGGACCCGGCCCCGTAGCTCAGTGGATAGAGCGGCAGACTTCGAATCTGCGTGCGATGGTTCGACTCCATCCGGGGCCATTCGACCTCCGCTCGCCAGCGAAGCTCGAGAACGATTCGGCCTGGCGAGAGGCGGAAAACGCGGTCGCGTGCCGTCCCCGTGCTGTCCTCGAATCTCGCCAGCGGAGGCAACCTGACGCATAGCTGTTCCGCTCGCTGAACAACGCCGTTTGAGCAGCCATGCCAGCCCAAACCGTTCGCCGGTCTGAACGGCGATCTACGCTCTGGCCGAGGAGCCAAACGATGAGCGGTCGCGTGAGTAGAGAGCGAGGCTACGTCCTTATCGTTATCGAGCATCCGGCAGAGGTCGGGGTCCCAGTGAGCATCGACGTTTACGGCGATTGGGAATCCCGTGAGGCCGCTCGGGCGGCCCACCTGCCGGTGCGGACGTGGGCGCGGCGCACCACGTCCGCACCGGGGGCTCCTGATGCCGCCGTCCTACCGAACGATCATGACCAGCGTTTAGCTGTGAAGGTCTACCGGATCCCATTCTCGACGAACGTCGAACGGGTCGCCCTCGGCGCGGGACACAAGGGTCTCGACATCGATTGGATCGAAGTCGATCCCAGGGACCGTAGCGAGGTCGAGCGGGTCAGCGGCCAGTCCCTCGTGCCGGTGCTCATGGAGGACGGGCATGTCGTCGTCGACTCGACCGAGATCCTGCGCTACCTCGAGGCTCGCACGCCGGACCCGCCGCTGTTCCCGAGTGAGCCGTCACGCCGCGCTGCGGTGGACATCTTCCTCGACTGGTTCAACCGCGTCTGGAAGCGCCCGCCGAACGAGATCGAGGCCGAGCGGGCCAAAGAGGCACCGGATCAAGAGCGCATCGCCGCGCTCGGCCGTGAGCTGACTGCTGCGCTCGACACCTTCGAGAATCTCCTCGCCGGACGGGACTTTCTCTTCGGCCAGTTCTCGGCCGCCGACTGCGCCGCCTTCCCGTTCCTCAAGTACGCGCTCCTCTCCAACGAGCGCGACACGGAGGAGTTCCACCTGATCCTTCGTGAGTTCCAGCCCCTTGGCGACGAGCATCCGAACCTCGCCGCCTGGATTCGCCGGGTCGACGAGCGGCCCCGCGCCTAGTGCCCCACCCAGCAATGCATACCGGCTTCTGGCCCGCGATCACGCGGCACCAGAGCCCTGCTACCTCGGGGAAACGCGTGCGCTCGGACGCGTGCGTCCGTGCCCCTCGCTATGGCAACGCGTGCAGAGCGAGCGCAGGTTCTCCGGAGCGTCACGCCCCGCTCCCAGCGGCAGGGCCGCAGGCGACGGACGCCCTCTCCGAGGCTCGGGCGGTTCGTCCTGATCCTCCGTGCGGCGTCGTCGGATTGGCGGGCGTCGGCGTGGTGGCTCGAACGCAGGCACCCGGAGCGCTGGGCGCTGCGATGAAAGGTCGGATCGCTCTTGTGCTCGTGCTGCTCGTTGTGACGGGGTGCGGCGGCACGGACGAGAAGGGAACGGGTGTCCCAGCGCTGACGAGCCAGGAGAACGAGTGCAGAGGCAAGACTGCTCCACACACTCCGGCCGAAGTCGTGGCAGCACTGCGCAGACACGGAATCACTGCGGCAGGCAGTCATCTCTGCGGCGAGGATGGCCAGCGACAAGTGAATGGTCTGCTCGGCGACGGTCTCGCGGGCGAGGAGAACGCGGTCTACTGTTCCGTCGCGGCCACGCCTGGGGCGCAAAGACCCCAGCGGTTCAACGACCAGGTGCGCCAAGGCAACGTCTTTTGCGTCACGCACAGCGCACGCGTGCACAAGCGAGTAGCGGCTGCTCTGCGCGAACTACCCGCTAGACAAAGGCCGCGCTGAGACGGTTCGCTGGACGGTGTGGCCCAGCGTGCGACGATGAGCGCTGGGCGCTGCGGTGAACTCCCGCTTGACGCCGTTATGGCTGAGGCGCTACCTCACGCTGTCGGGGCCGCACTCACTTCGGAAGCGGCTTTTTCGACGAGTTCAGCCACGGCGGCGGGCTTCGACACATAGATCGAATGACTGCCTGCGACCTCGACAACGGTCGAGCCCGCCCGCGCTGACATCTCGCGCTGGGCCGGTGGCGGAATCATCCGGTCTTCGGTCGTGACGAGGTACCAGCTTGGCTTGCTCTGCCACGCAGGTTCGCTGATCGTGCCGCCCGCTGCTTCAAGGCCCCACGGGACTTGCGAGTCGGCCATGAACTCGGCCAGTTCGGCGTCGACGTCCGCTGCGAACGCCTGAGCAAACTGGGCCCGGTCGAGGAGCAGAAACCCGTCCTGGGGCGGCAGAATCGGCGGCTGCGGACCATCGGTCGGAAAGCCCCCGATGAGGGTGTTCACGGACTCCCCCTTGTCCGGCACGAAGCCCGCGATGTAGACGAGCGCCGCCACCTTGGGATGGTTTCCCGCCTCGGTGATCACCGCCCCGCCGTAGGAGTGCCCGACGAGGATGACCGGTTCGCTCTGCGCGTCGATCACACGCTTGGTCACGGCAACGTCGTCGGCGTGCGAGACCGTCGGATTCTGAACGACAGCAACGTCGTAGCCGTCCTTCTTCAGATGGTCGTAGACGCCCTGCCAGCCGGAGCCGTCCACGAACCCGCCGTGGACAAGAACGACGCTCCCCGCCGCTGAGTCAGTAGCCATGATGCTCTCCTTTCCCTGGATAAGAGAGGCCGTCGGCGATGCTACTAAGCTCCAACAGACCGCGTGAGGCCGCAGGCGTCCCGCTGTTTCGCCGCACGACCCTTCGCCGCCGCGTTGGCCGCTCCATCGCGGCGGGCCGGGCGAGAGGATCGGAGATCGTAGGCCATCGCGGCCTGCTCCTCGTCGACGCCTACACGCCGTCCTCCGGCGACGCGCGGGATCGACCATCTAGCGCTGCTGGCACAGGGCTGAAGCGTGCCGTCGGTGCTGTCGCCGGTGCTGTCCCCGAGGCCGCAAGGGTGCCGCTTTGCAGCTGCTCTGAGTCCATCCGGGGCCATATCGCTCGGGCACGGGAACGGCCGCGGCTAGGTCTCGTTCTCGTCGGGCTCGTCCTCGAGCTGCCCGGCCACGCGCTCGCGCTCGGCCTCGTCTTCGAGGCGCTGCTCCTCGAACTTTGTGATCGGGCTCTCGCGGCTCTCGCGCTCACGATCTGCTTGGTCGCTCATGGGCCAAACCTACCCGGGCGGATCTATCCTCTAACCGCCGCGCGGGCGTGGCGGAACTGGCAGACGCGGCGGGTTTAGGTCCCGTTGGGCCACACGGTCCTTGGAGGTTCGAGTCCTCCCGCCCGCATCGGGTACTCAAGTGTCGGATCCGGCACCGGCGGGTACACCCGCCTGCGCTCCACGACAGCCCTCCGCACACGACTCCGCTGGGGCGCTCGATCTCCAGCCCCGAGGGCGGCTGGCACAATGGCCGCCTCGTGAAGGCAACGGTCGAAGAGCTCCCCGAGAGCAAGGTCAAGATGACGGTCGACGTTCCGAGCGGGGACGTCAAGCATGCAATCGACCACGCCGCCTCGGATCTCGCCGGCTCTCTGAAGATCCCCGGCTTCCGCAAGGGCAAGGTGCCGATGCCCGTGCTCCTTGCCCGGGTCGGGAAGGATCGCCTCTACGCCGAGGCGGTCGAAAGCCATATCGGCGGCTGGTTCCGGGCGGCGCTGCGCGGAACCACCGTCCGGCCCGCGACGGCGCCCGAGTACGACTACGAGCTGCCGTCGTCCGAGAAGGACACGTTCCAGTTCACCGCGACCGTCGGCGTGCAAGACCAGCCCGAGGTTCCAGACTGGTCGACGCTCGAGGTCGCCTCGCCCGAGCCAGAGGTGCCCGAGGAGCTGATCGACGCCGAGCTCGAGGTGCTCCGCTCCACGGTCGCCGACCTCGCGCCGGCCGACGGCCGGCCCGCACGCGAAGGCGACACGGTGGTCGTGGACCTCGTCTCGGCCGACGGTGAGGCACAGCGCGACTACGTCGTCGAGCTCGGGTCGCAGCGCCTGCTCCCGGAGATCGAGGAGGGCCTCGTCGGCCAGCAGTCCGGTGGTGAGAAGCAGATCGCCTACCGGCTTCCCGACGGGCAGGACGCGGACATCACCGCGAGCGTGAAGGAGATCTACGAGAAGGTGCTCCCGCCCGTGGACGACGAGCTCGCCCGGGCGGCCAGTGAGTTCGAGACGCTCGCCGAGCTGCGGGAGGAGATCCAGACGCGCCTCGGCGGCCAGCTCGAAGAGCAGCTCGAAGCCCAGTTCCGGACGGCGGCGCTCGACGCGCTCGTCGCCGCCACCGACCTCGACGTCGCCCCGGGTCTCGTCCAGACCCGCGCGGTCGAGCTCTGGAACGCGCTCGTCCGCTCACTCGAGCGGCGCGGGATCAGCCCGGAGGTGTATGTCCAGCTCAGCGGCCGGACTCCGGAGCAGATCCAGTCGGACATCGAGGCCGAAGCACGCCTGGCGCTCGAGCGCGAGATCGTGCTCGAGGCGGCCGCGGACAAGCTCGGCCTGGAAGTCTCCGACGAGGCCGTCGACACCCTGATCCGCGAGCAGGCGGAGGAGCTCGGCGAGGACGCCGACGCGCTGATCGCCCAGGTGCGCGAAGCCGGCCGGTACGAGGCCCTTCGCGCCGACCTCCGCTTCCGCGACGCGCTCGACCGGATCGCCGCCGAGGTCAAGCGCATCCCCGTCGAGCTCGCGGACGCCCGCGACAAGCTTTGGACCCCAGAGAAGGAAAAACCCGAGACCGGTACGAAGTTGTGGACCCCCGGTAGCAAGGAGCCTGCATGAGCCCGCTTGTCCCCATGGTGATCGAGCAGACGTCGCGCGGCGAGCGCGCCTTCGACATCTACTCGCGCCTGCTCAATGAGCGAATCGTCTTCCTCGGAACGCCAATCGACGACCAGATCGCGAACCTGATCATCGCCCAGCTCCTGCACCTGGAGTCGGAGGATCCCGACAAGGACATCGCCCTGTACATCAACTCGCCGGGCGGCGACGTCTACTCGGGCCTCGCGGTCTACGACACGATGCAGTTCATCAAGCCCGATGTGCAGACGATCTGCGTCGGGATCGCGATGTCCATGGGGGCACTGCTCCTGGCCGGCGGCTCGAAGGGCAAGCGGATGGCGTTGCCCAACGCGAAGATCCTCATCCACCAGGTGTGGACCCCGCACGGCCCCGGCGGCCAGGCGGCCGACATCGAGATCCGCGCGCGCGAGACGCTCAACCTCAAGCGCCGGCTCGAGGAGATCCTCTCCGAGCACACGGGGCAGGACCTCGAGAAGGTCGCGCACGACACCGATCGCGACTACTTCATGTCGACGCAGGAGGCCAAGGATTACGGCATCATCGACACCGTGATCACGAGCCGCGACGGGGCGAAGCCCTAGCTATCCCGATGAATTCCGAGTACAAGGAGAACTAGGGTGGCGAGGGCGAGCGACGGCAACGAGCAACTTCTCTGCAGCTTCTGCGGGAAGTCACAGCGGCAGGTCAAGAAGCTGATCGCCGGTCCCGGCGTCTACATCTGCGACGAGTGCATCGATCTCTGCAACGAGATCATCGACGAGGAGCTCACGACTCCCTCCTCGCTCGACCTGGACAACCTCCCGCGGCCGACCGACATCTACAGCGTCCTCAACGACTACGTCGTGTCGCAGGAGGAGGCGAAGCGCACCCTCGCCGTCGCCGTCTACAACCACTACAAGCGCGTCCAGATGGGCACCGAGGAGAACGAGGTCGAGCTCCAGAAGTCGAACATCCTCCTCCTCGGGCCGACGGGCTGTGGGAAGACGCTCCTGGCGCAGACGCTCGCCAGGATCCTCAACGTCCCGTTCGCGATCGCGGATGCCACGGCGCTGACCGAGGCCGGCTACGTCGGCGAGGACGTCGAGAACATCCTCCTGAAGCTGATCCAGGCCGCGGACTTCGACATCAAGAAGGCCGAGACCGGGATCATCTACATCGACGAGGTCGACAAGATCGCGCGGAAGGCGGACAACCCGTCGATCACGCGCGACGTGTCGGGCGAGGGCGTCCAGCAGGCGCTCCTGAAGATCCTCGAGGGGACCGTCGCCTCGGTGCCGCCGCAGGGCGGGCGCAAGCACCCGCACCAGGAGTTCCTCTCGATCGACACGACGAACATCCTCTTCATCTGCGGCGGCGCGTTCGCCGGCCTGGAGAAGATCATCGGCCGCCGGATCGGCAAGAACGCGGTCGGGTTCGGCGCCGACATCCGCTCCCGGCACGACTCGGAAGTCTCTGAGCTGCTCGGAGACGTCATGCCGGAGGACCTCCTGTCCTACGGGCTGATCCCCGAGTTCATCGGCCGCCTGCCGGTCGTCTCGGCGGTGCACCAGCTCCAGCGGGAGGACCTCGTGCAGATCCTCGTCGAGCCGAAGAACGCGCTCGTCCGGCAGTACCAGCGGTTCTTCGGCTACGACTCGATCGAGCTCGTCTTCATGGACGACGCGCTGTGGTCGATCGCCGATCGCGCCCTCGAGCGCGAGACCGGCGCCCGCGGCCTCCGCTCGATCATCGAGACTGCGCTGCTCGACGTCATGTTCGAGCTTCCATCGCGCAAGGACGTCTCCAAGTGCGTGATCACGAAGGAGACGATCGAGAAGGGCCTCAAGCCGACGCTCGTCACGAGCGCCGGTGCCGAGCTCGAGGACGAAGAAGAGCGCGCGGCCGAGTCGGCCTAGTCGGCGCTCCTCTTCGCCGCCCGACGGCTACACCAACCTAGACGAACGGCTAGTAGAGCTCGGCGGGCCTACGTGAGATCGTGCAGGCCAGCCTGCCCGGTCGCGTGGTCAGGGAGATTTCCCCACTTGGCGGCGGACCACGCCTCCGGGCCCCATACAAAGGGACCTCCTCCCGTGAAACGAGCACCGTCGCCCCGGTTCACCCGCACATCGCGCACCGCCCGGAACTGGACGTGCCCTGCGCTCGTGCTCGTCTTTGCGTTCGCTCTCGGCGCGCCGCTGAACGCGGGGGCCGATGCCGAGGCTCAGACGTCGCTCTCCCCGGGTCTTCTGGATGCCGCCCAGGCGCAGCCGGATGCAGCCTTCAAGGTCATCGTCGAGGGTGCTGCAGGCAGCGACAGCGTGTCTGCAGAGATCCAAGGAGTCGTGGAGGACGACGAGGCTGATCTGCACAGCTTCCTGACCGTGCCGGCCGTTGCCGGGACACTGATTGGGAGCGAGATCGTCGCGCTCGCGAACGGCTCGGAGCCGCTCGTGATCTCGCGCGACTCTCCGGTCACCGCCACGGACGACCCGGAACCGCCCGCACCGCCTCCGAGTCAGGCGACGAGCGAGGAGCCGATGGTGGCCGGAGACCCGGAGCCGGGCGTTTGGCTCACTGCGACACCTGGGCTCTGGAGCGGATCCGGCAC
Source organism: uncultured Actinomycetes bacterium (assembly GCA_963802375.1). Taxonomy (GTDB): domain Bacteria; phylum Actinomycetota; class Thermoleophilia; order Gaiellales; family Gaiellaceae; genus JACDAN01. The sequence continues at coordinate 959,019 of CAWDIJ010000010.1, read as the reverse complement.
GCCCAGCTACGCCTTTCAGTGGCAGCGTTGCGGCAGTGACCTCCGATCTGCGGCCGTGCTGGCCGACTCCCCGGCCGGCTACTGGCCTGCTTCGGAGCTGGATGGAGACGTCGAGGCTTCCGGTCCCGAGGCCGGCACGTTCTCGTCGGCGTTCACCTTCGAGGGCTGGGTGGAGGTCGGCGAGCCTCAGAGCGATCGACTGCTGATCTCGCGCTGGTTTGCGCCCGGTGACGGCATCACCACTCGCGGGGCGTGGGACGCAGTCAGCGGGGTTCGGCTGTACCTGGACGAGAACGGGCACTACGCCCTGGCGGCCGGCAACGACCAGCACAGCTACGTCCGAACGTCGATCGGGCCCGTCAACGGCGAACGCGAGCACCTCGCCGGGACGTGGGACGGGTCCGTCATGCGGCTGTACCGAAACGGCGTCCAGATCGGCTCCGCGGCCCTGGCCGGCACTCTTGCCGATTCGTCAGTCGAGCTGACGATCGGCCGCGAGGTCGACCAGGCGGCGCTCTTTGGGCGCGCGCTCACGCCAAGTGAGGTGCGAGGGCACGCGGCCGCGTGCGTCGCGATCCCCGGTGCCGCTGAGCCGACCTATCGTGTCGCCGCCGACGACCTGGGCCTGAACCTTCGCGTCGTCGTGACGGGCACCGACGACGGGGAATCGAGCGTGGCCGCTTCCGAGCTCACGCCGCCCGCAACGGCGAGACCCCCGGCCGCGACCTCGCCTCCGTCGATCCTCGGAACGGGCGAGGAGGGTCAGACGCTCAACGCAGCCGACGGTACCTGGGAGGGGACGCAGCCACTCGAGTTCTCGCACCAGTGGCAGCGCTGCGATGCAGAGGGCGAGAGCTGTGTCGACATCGCCGGCGCCACGGACACCAGCTACACGCTGGCTGCGGCTGATCTCGGAGCGACGGTCCGATTGTCGGTCACCGCCCGCGGCCTCGGCGGCGAGCTGACCGCCCGGTCCGAACCCTCCGAGAACGTGCTGGCGATGCCCGAGCCGCTGTCACGGTTCAAGCAGCACTGGCCGTATGCCTCGGGAGTGGCCCCGCTCCTGTCGACCATGCAAGGACAGAACCTGGAGCCGCCCACGATCGCGATTGTCGACTCGGGGATCGACGCGGGCCGCGCGGACTTCGGCGGACGGGTGATCCACCACGTGAATCTGAGCACCCGCGAGGGGAACCAGCCGGGAGATGGCTACGGCCACGGGACGGCCGTGGCCAGCGTGGCTGCCGGCGAAGCCGAGGGCTACACGGGCGCCGCGCCGGACGCGAACCTCGTGGCGGTCGAGGTCCTCGACGACACGGGAGTCGCCCACGTCAGCGACGTGATCGCCGCCGCGGACTGGATCTACAGCCACCGCGAGCGCCTGAACATTCGCGTCGCCAACTTCTCCCTCCACGGGACGACCGTCGCCAGCCTGACGTCGGATCCGCTGAACCGGGCGGTCGAGAAGCTCTGGCTGAGCGGCATCGTCGTCGTCGCGGCGGCCGGCAATTACGCGGTCGACGGGGAGGAGAGCGCGGTTCCGTTCGCACCCGGCAATGACCCGTTCGTGCTCACGGTCGGCGCGACCGACACCGGGGGGTCGTTCACGCAGCGAGACGACGTCACAGCGCCCTGGTCCGCGTGGGGTTACACGCGCGACGGGTTCGCCAAACCGGAGCTCGGTGCGCCCGGCCGGTACATCGCGGCGGCGGTGTCTCCGGACACCAAGCTCGCCCGCGAGCGGCCGGAGCGCATCGTCGAGCCTGGCTACCTCCAACTCTCCGGGACGTCACTGGCGGCGCCGGTCGTCGCCGGCACCGCGGCCAACCTCCTGGCGGCACACCCTGAGTGGACGCCGGATCAGGTGAAGGGGGCGCTCATGCTTACCGCCGAGCCGCTCGACCGCGCCCGGCCGCGCTCCGCCGGCGTCGGGGCCGTGAATGCTGCCGCGGCCGCAGCAGTGGTCGACCCGCCCAATCCGAATCTCGCTCTGCAGCACTTCCTGATCCCCGATCCCAACGGCGGCTCGACGCCCGTCTTCGACTCAGCCGGCTGGACGACCGTGGCGCAGTCCGACCCGGCTTGGGCGAGTGTCGCCTGGGGCTCGGTCGCCTGGGGATCTGCGGCCTGGTCGAGCGTGGCTTGGGGGTCCGTCGCGTGGGGATCGGTGGCGTGGGGCTCTGTGGCCTGGGGCTCCGTGGCCTGGGGCTCGGTGGCCTGGGGGAGCAAGTCCGAGGACGACCTGCGACCGGGAGGCGGCTACTGGATTCGCAGGAACTGACCGCCTGAGGGGCGGTCAGTGGGGAGAGGGGCGGCGGAGAGCCATGCGGCGCTCTCCGCCGCCACCTCGGGGGAAAGCCCTGTTAGGAGCTGCGGCCACTCCTGCAGGGCTCACGCTCGCGCCGGCGACAAGCGGAGTCGGCGGGAGTCCCAGCCCCGCCAGTCTCCAGAGGCGCCGGTTCAGCGCGGCGGTGGTGGTCGGGGCGCGCCGCTCAGCCTGCCCGGTCACGGCGCCCCCATGGTGGCCCGCCAGAACTCGTCGCTGGGGGCCTTGGTGAATTCGTCGTCGAGCACCGATCGAGGCGTCTGGCCCGTCTCCAGAGCGACGACGCCGACCAGGTGGCGAAGTGCGTGGAGCGCCTGGGCGACCTCGATGTCGCCCGGCCGGAGCTCTGAGGTGTGTTGAATCTCTTTGGCAGTCACGCCTCAATGGTCGCCTCGGCCCCCCATCAGCCGGTAAGTCCTGGGTAATTTCCCTCGAAGGAGCGAGATGGACTACCGGATTCTCGGCCCCCTCGAGCTCCGTGCAGGCGATCGGACAGTGTCACTGCGCGGGGTCCGTCAGCGTGAACTGCTGGCGGTTCTTCTTCTGCACGCGAACGAGATCGTCTCCAGCGACAGGCTGATCGACGAGCTCTGGGAGCGAGATCCACCGCCGACGGCGGCGAAGATCATCCAGAACAGTGTCTCCCAGCTGCGGAAGCTGATCGACCCGGAGCTCCTCATCACCCGAAGCCCCGGATATCTGCTCGTCCTCAGGCCCGACGAGCTGGATGCGGGCAGGTTCGAGCGGATCGTGGAGCAGGCGAGGGCCGACCTCGCCGAAGGTCAGCCCGCCAAGACCGCGGAAGCGCTGCGCGAGGCACTCGGGTTGTGGCGGGGCCCGGCGCTCGCCGATTGCGGTGACGTCCCCTCTGCCCGAGCAGAGGCGGCAAGGCTCGAGGAGCTGCGGTCGGCGGCCACCGAGGATCGAATCGAGGCCGAGCTTCAGCTCGGACGCCATGCCGACCTCGTCGCCGAGCTCGAGGCGCTCGTCGCGCAGCATCCGCTCCGCGAGCGTCTACGAGCGCAGCTCATGGTCGCGCTGTATCGATCGGGACGGCAGGCCGAGGCGTTGCGGGTGTATCACGAGACGCGCGAGGTCCTCGTGGAAGAGCTCGGGCTCGAGCCCGGACGGGCTCTGCAGCGGCTCGAGCGCGCCGTGCTCGTTCAGGATCCGGCGCTCGAGCTTTCCGGGGACGGAAGGCCGGAGGCGCCACGACCCGTCGACTCGGCGCAAGCGCCGGAGACGCGCAAGACAGTCTCCGTGGTCGCAGCGGACGTCCTCAGTCTCGGCGGGCCTCATGACCCTGAGGCGCTCCGCCGCCCCATGTCGCGCGCGGTCGAGACCGTGACAGGCGTGCTCGAGCGCCACGGCGCCCGCACCGAGTCGTCACCCGCCGGCGGGGTGATCGGAATCTTCGGTGTTCCGACGGTGCACGAGGACGATGCGCTACGCGCCGTCCGTGCCGCGTCCGAGGCTCGCACCGCTCTCGAGGAGCTCGGCGCAGAGCTCGAGCGCGACTGGCACATCGCCGTCTCGCTTCGTTCTGGCGTGAACACCGGGGAGGTGGTGGCCGGCGACGCGAGGGTGCAGACGCTGATCGCGGGAGACACGGTCAACGTCGCCGCCCGTCTGCAGCAAGCCGCCGATCCGGGCGAGATCCTGCTCGACGAGCAGACGCAGCGGCTCGTCCGCGATGCGGTCCGGGCAGAGCGTGTCGACCCGAGTGCGCTGAAGGCGACCGGCCGCGAGTCCGCCTGGCGGCTGCTCGAGCTGGCGCCGGGGACGCCGGGATACGTTCGCCGGCTCGAGACGCCTCTCATCGGCCGTGTCGGCGAGCTCGCTCAGCTTGGTCAGGCCTTCGATCGGGCCGGGCAACAGCGGACGGTCCAGCTCTTCACGGTCCTTGGGCCCGCCGGCATCGGCAAGTCCAGGCTGGCGCGCGAGCTCGTCCTCTCGGTCGGAGATGGAGCGACGCTGCTTCAGGGTCACTGTCCCTCGTACGGCGAAGGCATCACATTCTGGCCGCTGCGTGAGATCCTCGAGCAGGTCGGCGACCTGACGGCGCTCCTGGCCGGCGAACCTGAGGCCGATGCGATCGTCGAACGGCTTCTCGGCGCAGTGGGTCCCTCGGGTCAGGCGAGCTCGAACGAGGAGACGTTCTGGGCGGCGCGGAAGCTCTTCGAGGCGCGGGCGCGAGGGGGTCGCCCCTTGATCGTTCTCCTGGAGGATGCCCACTGGGCCGAGCCGACGCTTCTCGACCTCGTCGAGCACGTAGCCGAGTGGTCCGGCGATGCGCCGATTCTGCTCGTCTGCCTGGCCCGAACCGAGCTGATCGAGGCGCGCCCCCGGCTGGCAGGGGGCCGGGCGAACGTCAGCTCGATCGTCCTGGAACCGCTGTCGAAGCAGGAGAGCGACGAGCTGATCGAGGCGCTTCGTGGCGAGATCGAGCTCAACGACGACACACGGGCCCGGATCGCCGCAGCGTCGGAGGGCAACCCGCTCTTCATCGAGCAGATGCTCGCGATGGTCACCGAGCAGGGTTCCGACGGCGGACGGGACGTGCCGATCCCGCCTACCATCCGCGCGCTGCTCGCGGCGCGGTTGGAGGGGCTGGATCCAGGCGAGCGATCGCTGCTCTTGCGGGCTTCGGTGATAGGTCGAGAGTTCCGCCGCGCAGCGCTCGCCGAGCTCTCTCCTAGTGACGGGCGTGTGCTGAGCGATGCCTTGGAAGGCCTCGTTCGGCGCGAGCTGATCCGGCCGGTTCGAGACGAGGTCTTTCGCTTCCGCCATCTCCTGCTGCTGGAGGTCGCGTACGACGCCCTTCCCAAGCTCGAGCGGGCAGTTCTCCACGAGCGTCTCGGGAACTGGTTCGAGCAGAACGAGGGCGAAGAGGAGATCGTCGGCTACCACCTCGAACGGGCGCACTCGTACCGCGCCGAGTTGGGGCCGGTCGATGCCGAAGGACGCGCGCTCGCGAGACGTGCCGCGACTCGGCTGGGCAGCGCCGGCCGTCGTGCCTACGAGCGCGGCGACCTTGCTGCCGCCGTGGGGCTCCTGTCACGGGCGGCCACCCTGCTCGAGCCGGGGGCGGCCGGCCGCGTGGAGCTGCTTGCCGATCTCGGCGAAGCTCTTCGAGAGACGGGCGAGTTCGAGCGGGCGGAGGCGATCCTCGAAGAGGTCATCCAGAGTGCGTCTGCGAGCGGAGACGACGTGCTGGAGGCTCGCGCGGAGGTCATTCGGCTTCGTTTGAGACTGCTGACCGATCCCGAGGTGACGGAGGAGGTCGTTCGCCGGGCGGAGCCGTTGATCGAGACCTTCGAACAGGCGGGTGACGATCGCCTCTTGGCGAAGGCATGGGAGCTTCTTGCCTGGGCACCGTGGTTCCGCTGTCAGGCATCGGCGACGGTCGAAGCGCTCGAGCGGGCGCTCGAGCACGCCCGACGCTCCGGCGATGCCCGCACCGAGGCGCAGAGCCTCAACCTGTCGATCGGCGCAGCGTTCTTCGGTCCGAAGCCGGTTCCGGAGGCGATTCGACTCTGCGAGGAGATCCTGGCGGACCCCGCGCAGCAACAGCGGATCCGGGCTTCAGCGCTTCGCGCGCTTGCCGGCCTCAAGGCGATGGCCGGTCGGTTCGACGAGGCCCGGGAGCTCGTCGACGCGCACAAGGAGCTCGTCCAGGAACTCGGCCTTCGGGTCACCGCGGCCGCCGCTGCCGAGACCTACGGCATCATCGAGATGCTCGACGGCGACCCCGTTGCCGCCGAGCGCGAGCTGGCGTGGGGCTACGGGCTCCTGGAGGAGATCGGCGAGACGCAGAACTTTCCCGATCTCGCAGCGAAGCTCGCCGACGCGCTCTACGTCCAGGGCGTCGACGATCGCGCACTCGAGCTCAGCCGAGTGAGCGAAGGCTCGACGGCGCCGGACGATCGTTCTGCGGGTGTGCAGTGGCGGGCGGTTCGCGCGAAGCTCCTGGCCAGACAAGGCGACCTGGAGCAGGCCGAGGTGTTGGCGAGAGAAGCGGTGGCGCTCGCGGACGAGACGGACTTCTCGGTGCTGCGTGCCGACGCGTTCATGGATCTGGCCGAGGTGCTACGGATCGCGGGTCCTGACTCCGAGTCGAGATCCTTCGTCGAGCGGGCGGCACGGCTGTACGAGCAGAAGGGCAACGTCGTTGCCGCAGCCAAGGCGCGCCGTATACTGGACGCATAGTCGCTGCCTGACCACATCCGATCCCTGCAACGCCGCTTTAAGGTCGGCGTCAGCGAGTGATGGACTCTCTCTATAACCCCAAGGGCGTCGAAGAGCGCTGGCAGGAGACCTGGGAAGCCGAGGGCCACTATCGCGCCGATCCCGAGGCGCCGGGCGAGCCGTTCTCGATCGCGCTGCCGCCCCCCAACGTGACCGGGAACCTGCACATGGGGCATGCACTGAACGCGTCGACGCAGGACGTGCTCATCCGGTGGCATCGCATGCGCGGCTTCAACGTGCTCTGGCAGCCGGGCTACGACCACGCCTCGATCGCCGTGCACGCGGTCATCGAGCGCCAGCTCCTGGCGGAGGGGACGAACAGGTACGAGCTCGGTAGGGATGCGTTCGTCGAGCGCACCTGGCGCTGGCTGGAGGAGTACGGCGGGATTGTGATGGGCCAGCTTCGGAAGCTCGGTGCGTCCCTCGACTACTCGCGCGAGCGCTTCACGATGGACGACGACTACATCCGCGCCGTCCTGCGCTTCTTCGTCCACCTGAACGACCGCGGATGGGTTTACAGGGACAACCGGATCGTGAACTGGTGCCCGGGCTGCAGGACGTCGGTGTCGGATCTCGAGGTCGTCCATCGCGACATCGACGACACGCTGACGACGGCGCGCTATCCGCTCGCAGACGGATCGGGCTCGGTCTCGATCGCGACTGTGCGACCGCCGACGATTCTCGGCGACGTCGGCGTGGCGGTGCACCCGGACGACGAGCGCTACCGGGACCTCGTCGGCAAGGAGGTCGTCGTTCCCTACGTCGAGCGGCGAGTGCCGATCGTTGCCGACTCCCGTGTGGATCCTGCATTTGGGACCGGTGCGCTCAAGATCACGCCCGGACACGATCCGGTCGACTTCGAGATCGGCCGCGACCAGGGGCTGCCGGAGATCACCGTCATCGGTCTCGACGGGCGCATGAACGACCACGCCGGCGACCTGGCCGGTCTGACGCAGAAGGAGGCTGAGGAGCGGATCCTCGACTGGCTCCGCGAGCACGACCAGCTCGAGGGCCGCGAGTCCTACCGGCACTCGGTCGGACACTGCGACCGCTCCAAGGATCGGATCGAGCCGCTGATCACCGAGCAGTGGTACGTGGAGATGAGCGACCTGGCGGCACCGGCGATCGCAGCGATTCGCGAGGGCCGCGTGCGATTCACTCCGGCGAACCAGGGCGGGGTGGCGCTGGATTGGCTCGAGAACATCCGGCCCTGGAACGTCTCGCGGCAACTCTGGTGGGGTCAGCGGATCCCGGCGTGGTATTGCCCGGACGGGCACACGACGATCGCGGAGTCGGAGCCGGTTTCGTGTGGCGAGTGCGGCTCGCAGGAACTCCGGCAGGACGAGGACGTCTTCGACACGTGGTTCTCCTCGGCGCTCTGGCCGTTCGCGACGCTGGGCTGGCCCGAGCAGACGCCAGAGCTCTCGCGCTATTACCCGACCGACGTGAACTCGACGGCGCGAGACATCATCTTCCTCTGGGTCGCGCGCATGATGATGGCAGGGCAGGAGCTGATGGGGGAGATGCCGTTCTCCGACGTGATCATCCACTCGCTCGTGCTTGCTCCCGACGGGCGCCGCATGTCGAAGAGCCTCGGCACCGGGATGGACCCCGACCAGGTGATCGCCGATCAGGGCGCGGACGCGACGCGCTACGGGCTCCTGAAGATGTCGTCGACCCAGGACGTCCGCTTCTCGATCGGCTTCATCGAGGAGGGGCGGAAGCTCGCGAACAAGCTCTGGAACGTGTCCCGCCTGATCCTCTCGAACACCGAGGGGATCGAGCCGGAGGCGCTGCCACGCGATCTCGAGGAGCGCTGGATCCTCGCGCGGCTGGACTCCGCCCGTGCGGTGCTCGAGGAGCACTGGGGCAGGTTCGAGTTCGCCGCCGGTGCGAACGCGCTCTACCGCCTGACCTTCGACGACTTCTGCGACTGGTACGCCGAGGCGGTCAAGCCGAGGCTCTACGACCGCGACCAGGCTGCGCAGGCGACCGCCCTCGCGGCGCTGGAGCGATTGCTGCGGCTGCTCCACCCCGTGATGCCCCACGTGACAGAGGAGATCTGGACGCAGCTCCCAGGCCGAACGACGCGGCTGATCGTGGCTCCTTGGCCGGAGGCCGACGATCGCTTCTCCGAGGACGCCGGGGCGCTCGACCGCCTGCAGCAGGCCGCGGTCGTCTTCCGGCGCAGCGGCGTCCTTCCACCGCTCAGCGACGACGAGCAGCGGATCCTCGAAGCCGTCGAGCGACGCCAGGTGGTGGCAGGAGACGGCGATGCCACGGCCGAGGTCGAACGGCTCCGCGAGGAGATCGCGCGTGCGGAGAGCATGCTCGGCAACGAGCGCTTCGTCGAACGCGCGCCCGCCGACGTCGTCGACGCGGAGCGGGAGAAGCTGGCCCGGTACCGGCGTGAGCTCGAAGCTCTCGGCGGCTAGCGGGGGCCCCGCGACCGACTGGGTTGCGTCGCTCAGCCCCTGGCCGGAGGAGTTCGGGCTCGACCGGATGCGGGAGCTTCTCGACCGTCTCGGCCATCCCGAGTGCCGGTATCCCGCGATTCATGTTGTCGGGACGAACGGCAAGTCGACCGCGACGCGAACGATTGCCGCTCTCTTGCAGGCGGAGGGGAGGCGAGCGGGCGCGTACACGTCGCCGCACGTCAGCGGCTGGGCCGAGCGGATCTGGGTCGACGGCACGGAGGCAGACTTCGAGCGTGCAGTTGCCCGGGTCCGCCCCGACGCGGAAGCCGTGGACGCGACCCAGTTCGAGGCGCTGACCGCCGCGGCGCTCCTCGAGTTCGCCCAGCGCGAGGTCGACGTGGCGATCGTCGAGGCGGGTCTCGGCGGACGGCTCGACGCGACGAACGTCGTCGACGCCGAGGTCGTGCTGCTGACCAACGTCTCGCTCGAGCACACGGACGTGCTCGGCGACACGACGCAGCAGATCGCGCAGGAGAAGCTTGCAGTGGCGCATGCAGCCAGAGTAGTTGTCGTGCCGGACAACGAATACGCCGAGCTAGTACCGAAGAGCGCCGAAATCGTGACGGGAGACGCTCGAAAGGCGGCGGAGATCTTCCTCGGTCACGAGATCAAGGCACAGCCGCACGTCGCGCTCGCAGGGCGGCTCGAGCGGCGAGGTCGGGAGCTCTGGGATGGTGCGCACACGCCGGCGGGCACGACCTGGCTCCGCGAGCGGATCGACGAGCCCGTCGAGGTGATCGTCGCGTCGATCCTGGCCGACAAGGACGCGGATGCCATGCTCGAGGACCTGGCGGCACTGGCGCCCCGCCTCGTCTCAACACGGTCAGACAACCCCCGCGCGATGCCCGCGGAGGAGCTCGCCGAGCGAGCCGCGCCACACTTCCTGCAAGTTGAGATCGAGCCCGATCCGCGGAAGGCCCTCGCGCATGCGAGACAATCGAGCTCGGGACTGATCGTGGTGACCGGTTCTTTGTATTTGCTCGCGAACCTGGCTGGAGCGGAGGATCAGGGCGTACGATGACGAAGGTCGGTGAGCGGCTCAGCGTGTTCGCGGTCGCAGCCGCAGTCCTGCTGACGATCGTCGGGCTCGCGTTCGCCGCCGGCTACGTCGTCGGGCAGCTGTTGTTGTGAGGTGAGCAGGTGAGCGAAGACAACTCGGACGACTTCTTCGGGAGGCTCCAGGACTTCTTCGGCTCCGGTGCTTGGGACGTCGCCCGCAACCTCGGGATCTTCTTCCTCGTCGTCTTCTGGCTCGCCGTCGCGTACTGGGTCTTCAAGGACGCGCGGCGCCGGATCGAGGATCCCTGGCTCGTCGCGATGGCGACGATTCTCGGACTCGTCCCACCCTTCGTCGGCGCCCTGATCTACATGCTGTTCCGCCCTCCCGAGTACCTCGAAGACGTCCGCGAGCGCGAGCTCGAGATCAAGGCGATGGAGGAGCGCGTGGCGCGGCGCGAGCTCCACTGTCCCGTCTGCCGGGCTCACGTCGAGGAGTCCTATCTCGTATGCCCGGTCTGCACCACGAAGTTGCGCCAGGCGTGCGTGAACTGCAAGGCGCCGCTCGAGACGCTCTGGCAGGTCTGCCCTTACTGCGAGACGCCGGTCGAGACGCCGACGACGATCGAGTTCCCGCCGGCGCCGCGACGCGAGCGCCCGGGGGGCTAGCGGCTAGTCTCCCGCTCCGTGGCAGCGGAGCGAACACTCGTGCTCGTGAAGCCGGACGCGGTTCGGCGCGCACTCACCGGCGAGATCGTCGCTCGCTTCGAGCGTCGCGGCCTCGAGATCAAGGCCGCGCGCCTCCTCACCGTCGACCGCTCCTTGGCCGAGGAGCACTACGCCGAGCACACGGAGAAGCCCTTCTTCGGCGAGCTCGTCGACTTCATCACCTCGGCCCCGACGCTGGCGCTCGTCCTCGAAGGGGAGGGCGCGATCACGACGGTCCGGACGACGATGGGCGCTACCAACCCCGCTGACGCGGCGCCGGGAACGATCCGCGGCGACCTCTCGCTCTCGATGCCGGACAACCTCGTCCACGGTTCCGACTCGCCCGAGTCGGCGGAGCGCGAGATCGGCCTGTGGTTCCCCGATGAGCCACGCTGACGATGCGCTGAGGAACCGCGAGGTCTGGACCAAGGCCAACGCGGAGTACACCGACGCGAAGGCCCGCGAATCCTGGGCGAGGGAGGAGATCGACTGGGGGATGTTCTCCGGCCCCGAGGCGGAGATCGGCGCCCTCGGCGAGGTTGCCGGCAAGGACGTCGTCGAGCTCGGGTGCGGAACCGCCTACTTCGGCGCCTGGCTCGCCAGGCGAGGCGCCCGAGTGACGGGCGTGGATGTCACGACGGCGCAGCTCGAGACCGCCCGGCGGATGCAGGACGAGTTCGACCTGCACTTCCCCCTGGTCGAGGCAAGCGCGGAGGACGTTCCGCTCCCGGACGAGAGCTTCGACCTCGCAATCTCCGAGTACGGCGCCTCCATCTGGTGCGACCCCGATCTGTGGATCGGCGAGGCCGCGCGGCTCCTCAGGCCGGGCGGGAGGCTCGTGTTCCTCTGCAACTCGACGCTTTCGATCCTGTGCTCGCCCGACGAGGGCAAGGTGGAGGAGCGGCTCCTTCGGCCGCAGTCGGACCTGGGCCGGTTCGAGTGGCCGGGCGAGGACGAGGGCGTCAACTATCACCTCGGCCATGGCGAGATGATCCGCATCCTGCGCGACAAGGGGTTCGTCGTCGAGGCGCTCCACGAGCGGCTCGCGCCGGCGTCCGTGACCGACCATGAGTACTACGACTTCGTCCCGGCCGATTGGGCTCGCCGCTGGCCCGCCGAGGAGATCTGGGTTGCCCGAAAAGCCGTCTGAGCAGGCACTTCGTAACCGGGCCTACTGGGATCGCGAGAGCGACGACTACCAGGATCGGCACCGGGAGTTCATCAACCGGCGCGAGCCACGCTGGGGTGTCTGGCAGATTCCCGAGTCCGAGCTGAACGTCCTCGGCGACGTGACCGGCAAGTGCGAGTCGATCTGGAAGGCCCGTAAAGCCGGGTGAGCGGCCCGCCCGCGCCGCCGTTGATCCTGGCGAGCCGCAGCCCGCAGCGCCAGGCGATCCTGACGCAGCTCTGGATTCCCCACGAGATTGTCGTCCCGGAGTACGAGGAGGTCGGCGATGACCCGGTCGAGCATGCGGCCGGCAAGGCGGCCTCGGTGGACGGTGGCGATCGGCCGGTCCTCGGGGTCGACACGGTGGTCGTCTGCGGCGGCCTGGTGCTCGGTAAGCCTGCGGACGCCGGTGAGGCCGAGCAGATGCTCGAGACTCTCTCCGGCAAGACGCACGAGGTCGTCTCGGGCCTCTGCCTGCGGACGCCGGCTTGGCAGGAGCTCCACCGCGAGACGACTCGCGTCAGCTTTCGCCCACTCGCCGCCCGCGACATCGCCCGCTACCTCGCTGCGGAGGAGTGGCGCGAGCGGGCCGGCGCCTACGCGATCCAGGGCCTGGGCGGATCGCTCGTCGAGCGGATCCAGGGCGATTACCTGAACGTCGTCGGGCTGCCCGCTGCGCTTCTCGTCCGTCTCCTGGCGACACGCTTCGCCGGGACGTACGGCTTCGGCTGATTCGGCCGTGTCGTGGTGCCAGGCACCAGGACACGGCCCGAATCGACACCATCAGCCACGAACGCCTCATAGCGCGACCGGGCCGTCGCGAGGTCGTTTCCGAACTGACCTTGGAGTCGAGAGCTCTCGACGAACGTTTCCGATGGGACGCAAGTGCGTCGGTAGCTGCTGAAGGGCCAATCGCCCGGTTGAGCGCACAGGCCTGCGCGGATCGGGTTGAGGACGATGTACCGCGCCGTCTCAAGAAAGTGGGCCTCGGTTTCAACCAGCTCGGAGTGGAACCGGCTCTCGAAGAGATGCCCCGTGTAGCCGTGCCGCCAGTTGAAGCGGACGGCGTAGCGCCAATTGAGGCGCTGCATTCCTGCCGAAAGGTTCGGAAGCCGAGTCTCGATGAGCAGGTGGTAGTGGTTGGGCATTAGGCAGAAGGCATGGCAGGTCCAGTCGAGCTCTCTGGAGAACTGGCGCAAGAAGGCCTGAAACCGTCGATAGTCGATTCCGTCCTCGTAGATCGCCATCCGCCGAACACCGCGCGCAGTGAGGTGGTAGAGGCCGTCGAAGAGGTTGAGGCGTGGAGCTCGTCCCATCCGCTCGACCATACGGAGCCGAGCGTTCGAGGTTCCTCGCCGGCACACTCTTGACTCGCTCTTGGGCGCCTTTTGGGACACGCCGTGGTGCCAGGCACCAGGGCGTGGCTACAAGGTCGCTGGCCGATTGGGCCGGGTAGCAGGGTCTTTCCTCGAGAGCAGCTCAATTGGATCGCTAGACTCGGCGCTCGGGAGATGGGGCTCTTCGGGTACCTCAACGGCTTCGGCGGCCGCGACATGGCGGTGGACCTGGGCACCGCGAACACGCTCGTGTACGTGCGTGGGCGCGGCATCGTGCTCAGCGAGCCGTCGGTCGTCGCGATCGACCAGCGCTCCGGCGAGGTCCACGCTGTCGGCGTCGAAGCCAAGCGGATGCTCGGTCGCACGCCCGGCACGATCTCCGCGATCCGCCCGCTGAAGGACGGCGTGATCGCTGACTTCGACGTCACGGAACAGATGCTCCGACACTTCATCCAGAAGGTGCACCAGCACCGGTTCGCGCATCCGCGCGTCGTCGTCTGCGTCCCGTCGGGCGTCACCGGCGTGGAGAAGCGCGCCGTCGAGGAGGCGACGCTCTCGGCCGGCGCGAGGGAGGCGCACCTGATTGAGGAGCCAATGGCCGCTGCGATCGGCGCCGGACTCCCCGTTTCCGAGCCGACCGGGAACATGATCGTGGACGTCGGCGGCGGGACGACCGAGGTCGCCGTCATCTCGCTCGGCGGGATCGTCGTCTCTCAGAGCCTCCGCGTCGGCGGCGACGAGATGGACGAGGCGATCATCAACCACACCAAGCGCGAGTACAAGCTGCTGATCGGCAACCAGACCGCGGAGGAGATCAAGCTCGAGATCGGCTCCGCCTACCCCATGCGGGAGGAGGTACAGGCCGAGGTTCGCGGCCGGGACATGCTTACCGGCCTCCCGAAGACGGTGATCATGAGCTCGGACGAGGTGCGGCACGCGCTCGACGAGACGGTCAACCAGATCGTCGACGCGATCAAGTCGACGCTGGACAAGACACCGCCCGAACTGGCCGCCGACATCATGGATCGCGGCATCGTCCTCGCAGGCGGCGGAGCGCTGCTGAACGGGCTCGACGAGCGCCTCCGCCACGAGACCCAGATGCCCGTGCAGCTTGCGGAGTCGCCGCTAACCTGCGTCGCCGTCGGCTCCGGCCGCAGCCTCGAGCTGATCGAGGTCATGCAGCGGACCAGCAAGAGCGCGAAGAGCCGCAACGGCTACCGGCGCTGACGCAACCCTCGAACTTCTCCTTCCGATGGCGTCTTCCTCCGTGTTTCCTAAACTGATCCCTCGTGCCACGTAACCGCTCACTGCGGCTGGCGGCACTGGGCTCGACGGTTCAGCGGGCTGCCTCCCCGGCGTATCCCTCCTCGCGAGCGGCAGGGGCGCTGCGCCGACGGCTCGTCGCCGCTGTCCTCGTCGTTGTCTCGATCGCCATGCTGACCCTCTACTTCCGCGAGGCGGACAGCGGGCCGATGCACAGCGTCCAGGGCGCCGTCGCGAGCGTTCTCCACCCGTTTCAGGTCGGCGCCGAGCGCGTCGCGCGTCCGTTCCGGGACGCCTACGGCTGGACGGCCGGGCTCGTCCACGCGCGTTCCGAGAACGACAAGCTGCGCAAGGACATCCAGCGGCTGCGGCTCCAGGCGATCCAGAACCAGTCGGCGGCGCAGGAGAACGTCGAGTTCCGCAAGGCGCTCAGCTTCGTCGGCGGCCCGGCCTTCCCCAGGGGGTACGACCAGATCGTCGCGAGCGTGACCTCCTACGCGACCGGCGAGTGGGAGCAGTCGCTGGTGATCTCCGCGGGACGCGGCGACGGCGTGACCAAGGACGACCCGGTCGTCTCCAGCGACGGCTACCTCGTGGGCCAGGTGACGAAGGTGACGCCTCGAAGCTCCGAGGTCACGCTCCTGACCGACAGCACGAGCTCGGTGACGGCACTCGACGTCGCGACGGACGTGGTGGGGGTACTCGAGATCGGCGAGGGGCCTGACCGGCCGTTCGAGCTCAACCGAGTGCCGAAGGAGAAGGTCGTCGAGCGCGGCGACACGATCTCGACCGCCGGGCGTCGTTTCGGCCGGCTCGGGTCGCTTTTCCCGCAGGGCATCCCGATCGGATCGGTGAAGCACGTCAGCCAGACCGACATCGAGAACTTCCAGCAGATCCAGGTCGACCCGTTCGTGGACTTCTCGTCGCTGGACATCCTCGTCGTGCTGGTTCCGAAGGAGAAGCGGACGCAGACGCCGTGACAGCGGACGTCTTCAAGACGGCGATCGCCTTCTTCGTCGCCGTGGTCGTCCAAGCGACGATCGTCGCCTCGGTCGCGCCGGGCGGCGGCAAGGCCGACCTCGTCCTCGTCACGCTCGCGGCGGTCGCGCTCCTGCGCGGATCGATCTTCGGGGCCATCGCCGGCTTCTACGCCGGCTTCCTCCTCGACGCCGCGAACCTGGACACGCTCGGGGTGAGCTCGCTGCTGCTCTGCCTCGCCGGCTACTGGATCGGCCGCTACGGCGAGACCACCGGACGGGACCGCGCGCACGCACCGCTCGTCTCGATCGCCGTCGTGACGGTTCTCTACGCGTTCGGCGCCCTCGGCCTTCACGCGATGCTCGGCGAGTCCGTGTCCGTCCAGGCCGGGCTCCGCGCGCTGCCGGCTCAGATCCTCCTCAACCTTCTGCTGACCGTCCCGGTCTACGCGCTGGTGCGCCGCCTCTTCGCGCCGCCCGGCGCACGCCTCCCGGTCAAGGACGTCGAGTTCAGCTAGGTGCGCCACCAGGCAATGTCCTCCGGTCTTCTGAGCGGCTGCAAAGCTCCGCCAGGCTGTAGCCACAGCTCGCGCCCATATCTCTCGATATGGACGCGACCTGCGTCCGCACCCTGGCGGGCTTTTCGCGCGTCAGAAGCCCGGCAACATCACCTGGAGGCGCACTAGTGGCGCGCATCACCCGCATCCCGGCACGCACGCGCTTCATGCCGCGCGATCCCCGTGTGGAGGAGCCGTACCGGATGACGCCGGCGATGGCGCTCCGGCTCGGCGTGCTCGGCGCGATCGTCCTCTTCGCGTTCGCAGTCCTCTTCTTCCGGCTGTGGGCGCTGCAGGTTCTCTCGGGCGACCAGTACCTGGCGGCCGCGCAGGACAACCAGCTCCGCACGGTCCGGATCCACGCGGCGCGCGGGCCGATCCTCGACTACAAGGGCCGGCTGCTCGTCTCGAACCGGATCGGAACCGCCGCGCAGGTCTGGACGGCGTACATGCCGCGCCGCGGCCGGGCGCGGATGCTCAAGCGGCTCTCGGCGATCCTGATGGTGCCGGTGCCCGAGCTCCAGGGGCGGCTGCGCGAGCATCGAGGCGACCCGCTGACGCCCGTGACGCTCAAGGAGGACCTCTCGCAGGAGGAGATCTTCTACCTCAAGGAGCACCGGCGGGACTTCCCAGGATTGGAGCTGAACGACGTTCATCTCCGCGACTACCGGTACGGCGCGCTCGCGCCTCAGGTGCTCGGCCACGTCGGCGAGGTGACGGAGAGGCAGCTTGACGGCGGGGGGTACCGGCACGGCGACTCCGTCGGCCAGGCCGGGCTCGAGTTCACATATGACCGCTACCTCCGCGGGACCGCGGGCCTAGCGGAGCTGCGGGTCGACTCGCTCGGCCGTCCCCGCTCGAAGCCGCTGCGCAGCGAGCAGCCGCAGCCGGGCCTCGCGGTGCGCACGACGCTCGACGCGAAGCTCCAGCGGGCCGCCGAGAACGCGCTCGCGTACGGCATCCGGGTTGCCCGCGAGAACGACAGCTGGGCCGCCAACGCCGGAGCCGCCGTCGCCATCGACCCGCGCACGGGTGCGATCCGGGCGATGGCGACGAACCCTACGTTCGACCCGCGGATCTACGTCGGCAAGCCGAAGCCGCGAGACCTCCGGCCGCTGATCGATCCGAAGGCGGCGGAACGGGCCAACTACCCGGGCCTGAACCGCGCGACGTCCGGCCTCTATCCTCCCGGCTCGACCTTCAAGCCGGTCACCGCCCTGGCCGCCATGCGCGAGCAACTGGTCGGCGCGTACGAGCCGCTCTCCTGCACCGGCAGGATGGAGATCGACGGGACGACGTTCCGAAACTGGAACCCCTACGCGAACGAGGCGATGGACCTGCCGACGGCGCTCGCCGCCTCGTGCGACACCTACTTCTACCAACTCGGCCTCGAGTTCTATGGTCTCCCGCCGGAGTACGGCAGCCCGCTCCAGAAGTGGGCGGCCGCCTTCGGTTTCGGCAAGGCGACAGGACTCGACGTCGGCGGGGAAGCGACCGGCCTGCTGCCCACGCCCGAGTGGCGCCGCAAGACGTACACAAGGAAGACGGCCCCGAAGACGTGGGAGATCGAGCGGCTCTGGAAGTCGGGCGACTCCGTGCAGCTCGCGATCGGACAGAAGGACTTGCTCGTCACGCCGCTCCAGATGGCGCGCTTCTACGCGCTGCTTGCCAACGGCGGCAAGCTCGTCACGCCGCACGTCGTCTCCAGCGTCGAGCAGCCCGGAAACTCCGGCGCGGTCAAGGCGGTGTTCTCGCCGGCGCCCAAGGACGTCAACGTCGACCCCGCGGAACTGACCGTGATCGAGGACGGGCTCTTCCGCGCGACGCACGCGTCGTACGGAACCTCGGTCGGCGTCTTCGGTGCCTTCGGCATCCCGATCGCGGGCAAGACGGGAACCGCCGAGAAGGCCGTCCGGTTCGGCCGTGACACCCTGATGATGGATCAGTCTTGGTGGTGCGGCTACGGCCCGACGGACAAGTCGGCCGAGCTCGTCGTCTGCGTCGTGATCGAGAACGGCGGCCACGGAAGCACGGCCGCTGCTCCGGCGGCGCTGAAGATCTTCGAGCGGCACTTCGGCCGTGAGGCGCCCGTTGTCGAGACCGGGGTGGAGACCGACTGATGGCGGACTACGCAGCCTCTGCTCCCACCCACGCAGGTCGCCACCCGCGCGCCGACACCGCCCGCGCCGTGTCGTACGCGCGCCGGCTCGACTGGGTGATGCTCGCCGCCGTCGGCGGGCTCGTCGGCTTCGGCCTCTGGGCGATCGGCGGGATCACGCGGCAGGACATCGCCGGCGATCCCGACTACTACATCACCAGGCAGGCGATCTTCGCGCTGATGGGCGCCGTCGGCCTCCTCGGCGTGCTGTTCATCGATCCGTCCGTCTACCGACGGTCCTACAAGGCCCTGTACGGCGTGCTGCTCGGGATGCTGCTGGTCGTCACGGTCATCGGGACGGAGGTGCGCGGCTCGACGCGCTGGATCGACCTCGGGTTCTTCCAGTTTCAGCCGTCAGAGTTCGGAAAGCTGCTGCTCGCCCTGTTCCTCGCGGCGCTGCTCGCCGAGCAGGGGAAGCGGGTCACCGAGTCGCGGACGACGCTGATCGCAATCGGCGCTGCGTCGGTGCCGACGCTCTTCGTCTTCCTCCAGCCCGACATCGGGACGGCGCTCGTCTACGGCGCGATCCTCCTCGCGGCGCTCTTCTTCGCCGGAACCCGCTGGCGCGACCTGGCGGTCGTCGCGGCCGTCGGTGCCGTCGTCGCGTCGTTCGTCCTCTGGGCCGGCCCCGCCATGGGGGTCGAGATCCTCGAGCCGTACCAGCGCGCCCGATTGACGGCGTTCATGAATCCGAAGGAGAACGCGCAGGGCGCTGCGTACAACATCAACCAGTCGATCACGGCGGTCGGCTCGGGCGGGCTCGACGGGCGCGGAGTCACGGGCGCGACCCAGACACGGCTCGACTATCTCCCCGAGCACGAGACGGACTTCGTCTTCGCTGCGCTCTCCGAGCAGCGCGGATTCGTCGGCGCATCGATCCTCCTCTGTCTCTATCTGCTCCTCATGTGGCGCGGGATCCGCGTGATCGCCACTGCCCGAAACGCCTTCGAGGCGACGGTTGCAGGGGCGATCGTCTTCGGCCTCCTGTTCCAGACGTTCGTGAACATCGGGATGACGATCGGAATCGCGCCGATCACCGGCATTCCGCTCCCGTTCGTCAGCGTCGGCGGCTCCGCGATGGTCACGAATTTGCTGGCGGTCGGGGTGCTGCAAGCGATTGCTCTACGCCGCCGCTAGTCCGTCCGGCGGGGGTCCTACGATCTCGCCATGAACAACAAGGACGCGTTCGAGTTGCTGCTCATCGAGGAAGCGGACGCCTGGTTCGAGTACCTCGCAGCGACGAGGGCGCAGACCGCGGCTCGGTACAGCGAGCTGGAGCCGTGGGCCTGGGCGCGGCTGACTCAGCGGCTCCGCGCGATCCGGACGAGAAGAACGAAGCTGCGGCCTGCCGCAGCGGCCTGAAGCGTTTACGGCCTGAAAAACAGCTGCTGCTAGCCTTGCTCCCAGATATGCGTCTCATGTCAATCTCGCAGCGCGCGGAGCGCCCGGTCTCCGGAGCAGGTCTTCGTGCGCGCGACATCACCGAAGGAGCTTTCACTTGTTGCGATGGTTTCGGCGCAAGCCGCCTGAGCGAACGACCAAGCCTGCCCAAGAGCAGGCAGCACCCCCACCTAGCGCCGTAGAGGCGCCGGCCGCCGAGACGGCCGCAGACACATCGACAACCTCCACCGCGGCCCGCCGGCGGCGGCGTGGCAGCCGAGGCGGTCGCAACCGCCGCAAGCCGAGCGAGCGGGCCGCCAAGGAGCAGGCCGAGAAGCCGCCCGAGCAGGCGGAGGCGAAGGCGAAGCCGGAGCGGAAGCCGCGCGAGCCCCGGCAACGCCAGGCCCGCCGCCGCACGGCGACGCCTCGCGCGCTCCCGCCGCCCGCCAAGCGCGACCTCGTCATCTCCGTCGACGTTGCCGAGCAGCGGGTCGCGATCCTCGAGGACGACAAGGTCGCCGAGGTCTACCTCGAGCGGCCCGAGAGCCGGTCGATTGCGGGGAACATCTACAAGGGCACCGTCGACAACGTCCTACCAGGGATGGAGGCCGCATTCGTCGAGATCGGCCTCGAGAAGAACGGCTTCCTCTATGTGGACGAGATCGTCACGCCCGAGCTCGAGGGGCGAAGGCACGGCCGCAAGATCCAGGACCTGCTGAGCCGCGGCGAGGAGATTCTCGTCCAGGCCGTCAAGGACCCGATGAAGTCGAAGGGCGCCCGCCTGACGACCGAGATCTCGCTCCCGGGCCGCTTCGTGGTCTACGTCCCGAGCGGAGAGGGCTTCGGCGTCTCCCGGCGACTGCCGGAGGACGAGCGGAACCGGCTCCGGGAGATCCTGAAGACCGTTGCGCCGAAGACGGGGAGCATGATCGTCCGCACCGCGGCCGAGGGCGCCTCGGCGGAGGACATCGAGCGCGACATCGACTTCCTCCAGCGCCTCTGGAAGGAGATCCAGGGACGCGCGGACAAGGCGAAGACGCCGGCTCTCGTGTACCAGGAGGCCGAGCTGCCGCTGCGCGTCGTGCGCGACCTGTTCACGAACGACTTCGAGCAGGCGGTCGTCGATCACGACCTGACCTACAAGCGCATCGTCGGCTACCTGAAGAAGACCTCGCCGCACATGGCGGAGAAGGTTCGGAAGCACACCGGCAAGACGGCGCTCTTCGAGGACTTCGGCGTCGAGGAGGAGATCCGATCGACGCTCTCGCGCCGGGTCGACCTGCCCTCCGGCGGATACCTCGTCTTCGACTACGCGGAGGCGTTCACCGTCATCGACGTCAACACGGGCCGGTTCGTCGGCTCGCGGTCGAAGTCGTCGGCCGGCCGGCTCGAAGACACGATCACGAAGAACAACCTCGAGGCGGTCAAGGAGGTCGTCCGCCAGCTGCGGATCCGCGACATCGGCGGGATCATCGTCATCGACTTCATCGACATGGCGAACCCGAAGAACCGGGCCGCGGTCGAGGAGGCGCTGAAGACGGAGCTCGAGCGCGACCGGACGAAGACCTACGTCGTCGAGATCTCGCCGCTCGGCCTCGTGGAGATGACGCGCCAAAACGTCTCGCACGGGCCGCGCGAGATCCTCGCCAAGCGCTGCCCGACCTGTGAAGGCGACGGGATCGTCTTCTCGGAGGTCTCCGCCGCCGTCGAGGCCGAGCGCAAGCTCCGGATGCTCGCGGCAACTTCGCGCAGTGCCGCTTTCCGCGTCGAGCTGAACCCGCACGTCGCGGCCGCGCTGATCGGGCCGGGCGCCGACCGGCTCCGGGCGATCGAGGAGCGAACCCGACGCCGGTTCTTCATCGAGCCGAAGGAGGGTGTGCCGCCCGAGCACTATGAGGTCGTCGCGCGCGGCCCGCTGGCGAAGCTCCGGCCCGAGGCGCCGATCGAGGAGGCGCAGGAGCTCAGCGTCAAGCCGGTCGAGGTCGGCCTCCACGACCCGACTGTCGGAGTGGCGAAGCACGACGGCATCGAGATCGCCGTCGCAGACGGCGCGAAGCTCGTGGGCAAGCGCGCGAAGGTTCGGATCACCCGGGTCCTGGACGGGACGGCGTACGCCGAGCTCGTCGACGCCGCCGCGCCTGCCGAGCCTCCGATCACGGCCGAGGCGCTGGCGGAGAAGCCGACACGTGCGCGCCGGAGCAGGATCGCGAAGCCCGAGGAGCCGAAGGCCGAGGCCGTCGAGGTCGAGGCAGTGGCGGAGGAGCCGGAGATAGTCGAGGAGCCGGAGATCGAGGAGCCGGAGCCGGCCGAGGAGGGCGAAGCCGAGGAGGCGCCCAAGCCGAAGAAGCGCACCCGTCGCGGTTCGCGCGGAGGCCGCCGCCGGAAGAAGAAGCCGGCCGATGGGGCGGCGGAGGCGGCACCCGCGGAAGGCGCCGGCAACGGTCAGCCTCCGGACGCCTCTGTGCTGATCCACCTCCCGGATCCGACGCTCGGCGACGACGGCACCGAGCCTGCGGCGGAGCCGACCTCCGAGCCAACGGACGGCGAGGCTCCGAAGCCGAAGAAAAAGACGCGCCGCGGGTCCCGGGGCGGCCGCCGTCGCCGGAAGCCCGCTGCCGCGAAGGCGAACGGCGCGGATGCCGCAGGAGCAACGACTGAAGAGCCCGAAAAGCCGCTGGTAGACTGACGGCTGCCGCGGAAGCACGGCGAAACGCACGGGCATAGCCCGCACGTTCGCTTCCTCGGCACCGCAAGACGGTGCCGAGGCCCGGCATTTGTTATGGGCTACGCAATCATCAAGCTGGGTGGAAAGCAGTACGTCGTCCGCGAGGGCGAGAAGCTGCTCGTGGACCGCCTCGCGGTGGACGAGAACAAGACGTTCCAGCCCGAGGTGATCTTCGAGGGCGGCGACGGCAAGGCCGAGCTGGCCCCGAAGGGGACCGTCACCGCCAAGGTGCTGGCCCACGTGAAGGGCGACAAGATCCGGATCGGCAAGTACCGCCGCCGCACCGGCTACCGGCGCCACACGGGGTTCCGCAGCAGCCTGACCCAGATCCAGATCGAGTCGATCGGCGCGAAGAAGAGCACGGGGTCGTCGACCTCCAAGTCGCGCTCGACCACTGCAACGAAGACGAAGGACGACGCCTGATGGCACACAAGAAGGGACTGGGCTCCTCACGGAACGGCCGCGACTCCGAGTCGAAGCGCCTCGGCGTGAAGATCTTCGACGGCCAGGACGTGAAGGCCGGGATGATCCTCGTCCGCCAGCGCGGCACGCGCTTCCGGCCTGGCGCCGGCGTCGGGCTCGGGCGTGACGACACGATCTTCGCCACCCGCGACGGGCGCGTCGAGTTCAAGCGCAGCGGCGAGCGGCGGACGGTCGCCGTCGCCGGCGAGCCGCAGTCGTAGCCAGCTAGGCCGAGACCGGCGTACCGCCGGGCGCTAGCGTGCGTCCGTGTTCAACGATCGGGCGAGGATCCGCATGCAGGCCGGCCGGGGAGGCCACGGAGCCCTGAGCTTCCGCCGCGAGAAGTACGTCCCGAAGGGCGGGCCCGACGGTGGGGACGGCGGGCGCGGGGGAGACATCGTGATCGAGGTCGACCCCGACCTGCGTGACCTCTCTTCCTTCAAGGGACGAAGGCGTTTCCGCGCCGGAGCGGGCGGGCCCGGACGAGGCACGAACAAGTACGGCGCGGACGGCGAAGACGTTGTCCTTCGCGTCCCGGTGGGGACGCAGCTGTTCTCAGAGGAAGGCGAGCTGATCGCCGATCTCGCGGGTGCGCGATCCCGCGTTGTCGCGGCGCGCGGTGGCTCCGGCGGGCGGGGCAACCGGAAGTTCGCCACCCCGACGCGCCGCGCCCCTCGATTCGCCGAGGTCGGGATGCCGGGCGAGGAGCTCGAGCTCGACCTGCGACTGAAGCTGATGGCCGATGCCGCCCTCGTCGGCCTGCCGAACGCCGGGAAGTCCTCGCTGCTCCGCCGGATCTCGAACGCCAAGCCGAAGGTCGCCGAATATCCCTTCACGACGCTCGCTCCCGTCCTCGGGACCGTCGACTCGCCGGGCGGACGCCAGCTGACCGTCGCCGACGTCCCCGGGCTGATCGAGGGTGCGAGCGAGGGCGTCGGGCTCGGCCACGAGTTCCTCGCGCACCTCGAGCGGGCTCGCCTGCTCGTCCACGTGATCGACGCGGCCGAGGGGGATCCTGCCGCGCGCTTCGCGCTGATCGACAACGAGCTCGCCGCCTACGGCGCCGGGCTCGACCGGTTGCCGCAGATCGTCGTCTTGAACAAGGTCGACGTCGCCGGAGACGTGTCGTTCGAGCCCTACGACCCACGGGTTCTGCGCGTGATCCGCACCTCCGCGATCACCGGCGCCGGGATCGACGAGCTCGTGAACGCGCTCTTCGAGCTGTGCCCGCCGGCCCCCGAGCCGGCGAGCGAGGACGAGGACGGCCTGGTCGAGTTCCTCGTGTACAGGCCACGTCCGGAGGCAGGCCGGGGCTTTCGGATCCTTCGCACCGACCGGGGGTTCAAGGTCGCGGGCGCGACGCCCGGGCAGGACGAGCTCGAGGCCGCCCTCCGCGCGGCCGGTGCCAAGACCGGCGCCGAGGTCGAAGTGGACGGCGAGACGCTGATCCTCTCGTGACCGTCGCGATTCTCGGAGGCGTGTTCGACCCTCCGCACCTGGGCCACGTCGCGCTCGCCGAAGGGGCCCGGGACCAGCTCGGCGCGGACGAGCTGCTCGTGCTCGTGGCGGCCCGGCCGGGACACAAGGGCGTCGTCGTGGACGCAGAGACCCGCCGCCGCCTGGCCGAGCTCGCGCTCGGAAGGTACGGCGAGGTGCGCCTCGACGACCACGCCTACACGGTGGACTTCCTGCGGGACGCCGGCCTGGACCGCCCGTACTTCGTCCTCGGCGGCGACGAGTGGGAGAGCTTCGCGAGCTGGAAGGAGCCCGAGGCGGTTCGTCGTCTGGCACGGATCGCCGTCGGCGCTCGGCCCGGCTTCGAGCCGCCGGAAGGGGACGTCGAGGTGCTCCGGATCGACCAGCGGCCGATCTCGTCGAACGAGATCAGAGCGCGCGTCGCGGCCGGCGAGCCGATCGGAGACCTCGTCCCGCCCGAGGTGGCGCGCGAGATCGAGCACCTCGGCCTCTACCGCGACTCGTCCTCGGGCCGCGGCTAAACTGTGTGCGAACCCGAAGGGACGCATTCCGACTCTGACTTCGCTCGAACAAGCACGCCGCATCGCCGCTCTCGCACAGGAGAAGCTGGCGGAGGACGTCATGATCCTCGACCTGCGGCCCGTCACCGCGTACACCGACTTCTTCGTCCTGGCCACAGGACGCAACACACGCCAGACGAAGGCGATCTACGACGAGGTGCGCGAGCGGATGAAGGCCGACGAGCGTGCGCGGCCGCGGGCAGTCGAGGGCGAGCGGGACGGCAACTGGATCGTCGCGGACTACCTCGACGTCGTCCTGCACATCTTCACGCCGGAGACGCGCGGGTACTACGGGCTCGAGGATCTGTGGGGTGACATGCCTTCCGTCGAGTTCGACGCCGCGAGCGCCTAGGAGGGTTTGGCGGAATAGCGCGCCTGGCGACACAGCCGCTATTGCGCCGAACTCTCCTAGCTACAATCGGGCCCGCGGGGCCATAGCTCAGTTGGGAGAGCGTCGCGCTGGCAGCGCGAAGGTCGCCGGTTCGAGCCCGGCTGGCTCCACTCCACTCGGCGCCAGGTCTGCATCAAGTCGCAGGCGGGTCAGTATCCAGCCCGTCGGCTCGCAGGCGAAGTCCCTGTGAGACCGTGGGCGCCGGAAACCCTGCGGGGTGGGCGCGGAGATCGCGCAGCAGCCAGCGGCCTGCGAGCACGATCGGCACGAGGGCGCCCACGAGGAGCGCCGCCTCTGCTGGGCTGTGGTGCCGCGCCAACTCGACGACGAGCACGAGTGCGGCGAGCGCGACCATCAGCAGCGCGATCACCCGATGGAACCGACCAGCCTCGGAGTGCGGCCAGGGGTCGAGCGGTCGAACGATCTCCCGCCCGCGGTCGGAATCCGTGCAGCGGCTCTTGCTCGGGCAGGCGTTGCAGATGTGTGCGCGGGCGCGGTAACGGACGAGACGGCGCTCGCGGTCGTACTCGTGCGGCCAGAGCTGCTCGCCTTCGGGGCAGAGCCAGTGGTCGTGCGTCTCGTCGTAGCTGAAGCCGGCCGTGCGGTAGCGGAGCGTCCGCCGGTGTGTGTGCGCCGACAGCCACTCGAGCGCGAAGGCGCCGAGCGCCAGGAAGCCTGCGTACCCGGCGGCGAGCAGGACCTCCGGGTTCACGTCAGCCTCGCCGCGGCCGCTTCGTCGACACCCGCCTCGTCGCCCGCGGGCTGGTGCAGCTCGGTGAAGAGGATCTCGTCGCCGGGCTCGTCGAGGGTGACGCGCTTGACGGTGTGGCGGATGCCGAGGTAGGCGATGTAGAGGGCGGGGATCGCGCCGGCGCCGATGAAAACGATGTCGCCGGGCAGTCGCAGCCACTCGATCAGCGTGTTGGTGTCGTTGGTGAGGAACTCGAGCTCGCGCGCCTCCCAGTAGCCGTCGTCGACCGACTTGTAGAGCTGCAGGATTCCGAGCGGCAGCAGCGTCGCGAAGCACATCCAGGCCAGGCCGAGATTGGTGCCCCAGAACGAGATCCGCGCCCATTTTTCGGGCCACTTGTCTGCCGGGATGAGGTAGCGCAGGCAAAACAGCGCCAGGCCGAGCGCGAGCATCCCGTAGACGCCCATCATCGCCGCGTGCCCGTGGTTGGCCGTCAGGGCGGTGCCGATCTCGTAGTAGGAGACGATCGGCAGGTTGATCAGGAAGCCGAAGATGCCCGCGCCGAGGAAGTTCCAGAAGCCGACGGCGACGAGGAACATCACCGCCCAGCGGTGAGGGAACGGCGTCGGCGAGCGCGACTGCTGCTGGGCGCCGAGCTGCAGGAACGACCAGGCCTCGACGGTCAGGAAGGTGAGCGGGATCACCTCGGCGGCCGAGAAGAAGGCGCCGAGGGCCATGTGCTCGGCCGGCTCGCCCGAGAAGTAGAGGTGGTGCATCGTCCCGATCACGCCGCCAAGCGAGTACAGGATGATGTCGAGGAAGATGACCGTCAGCGCGACCTTCTCGCGGACGACGCCGAGCAGGACGAACATGTACGCGACCATCGCGGTCGTGAACAGCTCCAGGAAGTCCTCGACCCAGAGGTGGACGACCCAGAAGCGCCAGAACTCGGTGGTCGTGAAGTTGTCGCCCGTGCGTGCGATCAGCCCGACCGCGTAGAACGCGGGGATCGCGCAGGCGGCGAGGAAGAAGAGCCAGGGCATGTTGCCGGGGTGCTCGCCCGCGAGTCGCCGGCGCAGGACGCGCCAGAGCATCACGACCCAGATGACGAGGCCGATCGAGAGCAGGATCTGCCAGATCCGGGCGAGGTCGAGGTACTCGAAGCCCTGCAGCCCGAACCAGTTCGACGCCGTGTCCTCGAGCACGCCGTGGACGCCGAGGAAAGAGCCGATCAGCGTCCCGAAGACGACGACCGCGAGCGCGCCGAGCAGTGCGAAGGCGAGCTTGCCCTGGTGGCGGGGCTCGCGCCGGGCGATCATCGGCGCGAGGAAGATCCCGGCGGCGACGAATGAGGTGGCCACCCAGAAGATCGCCAGCTGCACGTGCCAGGTACGCATCAGGTTGTACGGGAACACCTGCGCGAGGTCGATGCCGAAGAAGCTCGCGATGTCCGCGCGGTAGTGCTGCGAGGCGGCGCCGAAGAAGGTCTGCAGCAGGAACAGGGCGGCCATGACGAAGAAGAACCACGCGGTCGCGCGCTGCGCCGGCGTCAGCGCGACGTCGCCGGGGGCGCGGAACGAAAGCGTCGCCTGCTCGCGCCCGTGCCAGCCGAGATTGCGTCCCCAGCGCCCGAACGCCGCGAACAGGAGCCCGATCCCGCCGAGCAGCGCGATCAGGCTGAGGACGCTCCAGACGATCACGTTCGCGGTCGGCTTGTTGTCGACCCGCGGCTCGGGCGGCCAGTTGTTCGTGTACGAGTAGTCGTGGCCGGGCCGGTTCGCGGCTGCGGCCCAGGCCGTCCAGGCGAAGAACGCCGTCAGCTGTCGCAGCTCCGTCCGGTCGGTGATCGCTTCCGGCCGCAGCCCGTGTCGGGTCGTCGGGTCGGAGAAGAAGTCGCTGTAGTGGCGGACCAGCCGGCGGAAGGCGACCGCCTGCGCGGCGCTGAACGTCAGCGTGTCCGCTCCCTCGTCGTAGCGGTTCGCGCGCATCTCTTCGATCGTCCGCTGCACCGCCCGGTCGGAGTCGGCGCCGCCGAACGACGCCCGGACGAGATCGGACGAGCGGCGCAGGTAGTCGGCGGTGTAGTCCGGGCCGAGATAGGCGCCGTGCCCGAAGACCGACCCGTACTCCATCAGCCCGTTGTGCAGGAACACCTGCTGGCCGCGGCTGATGTCCTCGCCGGTGAAGAGGACGTCTCCGTTCGCGTCCACGACCCGCCCCGGCACCGGCGGCTGTTCCATGTAGGTGCGGTAGGCGAGCAGGCCGAGGACGAAGAAGCCCACCAGCACGACCAGGACGGCCGCCTGGATCCAGGCCTTCGAGATCAGGAACTCACGCCGCGCGCCAGTCGCCATCACGCCTCCAACCCGTCTCGCCGGGCGATAGTAAGAGATTCAGCGGCAAGAGCCAACGTCGACTGTCTGTCCCTCGTACCGGTGGGCGTAGTTGGCCGCAGCCAACGACGGTTTCTTCCGGATGTGGCTCGACGGACGCCGCGTCACTCTCCCGGCGTGCCCGACGCGAGCGTTGATCTGTACTGGTTGCCGCTCGGAGCCGGCGGCCATTCGGTTCGGCTCAACGGACAGATCTTCGAGTCTGTATCCGCGTCGCTTGGCCGACGATCGCCGTTCGACCTGTACCACTCGGCGCTCATTGTCGTGGTACCGCGGGGAGAGTTCGTGCTCGAGTCGGCGCCTGTCCTGCGGGGCGACGGCTCGTGTCGCGGCGTTGTCGCCTGCGGATCAGTCGGTACTCGTCTGGCCGGCCGCTTCCGCCTGTTTCGCTACGAGCTGCGGCGCTGGCGCGGTGGCGCGATTCCTGACGTTGGGGAAGCCGTCGCGAGCCCGCAGCGCCTCACCGACGACCCGATGATCGCGCAGCGGTTCCTCGATCTCATGCCGCTCGTGCCGACTCCCGTGTGGGGGCGGGACGAGCTCGGTGCCGGCGAGATGTGGAACTCGAACTCGGTGACCTCGTGGCTGATTGCGCGTTCCGGGCTGGATGCGGAGTCGATCCATCCTCCGAGCGGGGGGCGGGCGCCTGGTTGGCGCGCCGGAGTCGTCGTTGCACGGCGGGATGGTGTGCGGGTATCCCGCGTTCGATCGCGGCTCAACCCCGATTCCGGACCGACGATTCACGGCGATCCTGCGAGCCGATGACCTCCGGCACGCAGCGGATTCCCCTCCCTCGGGCGGTTCGGCGCCCGCTTCTGCGCGACCGCGTGTGGCGCCGGTGGACGATCGCCTGGCTCGGTGGTTCCGTCCTCGCGGTCGCGAATGGGATCGTTCGCGAGGCGGCGTACGCCGACCGCGTGGGCGAGCTCACGGCGAACCAGATCTCCGGTGCGACTCTCGTCGCGCTCCTGACCGCGTACTTCTGGGCGCTCGACCGGCGCTGGCCGATCCGACCTGTTTCCCCGCTACCTGTCGGCGGGCCTGCTCGACGCCTCGTCGGACGTCAGCAGCGAGCCGTTGTGGTGGCCGCCGGCCAAGATCGTCGGCCGGTACCTGGCGCCCTTCCTCGCTCTGCACGTCGGGCTCTCCGCCGAGCCTCCTCCCGACGCGGTTCGCGCGGGGCTCCCGGTCGACGTGGAGCTCGAGCGGCTCCACGGCGACTGGACCTCCATTCCGTAGTAAGCCGCATGTTCGAGCAGCGCCGACGCGGATGGCGCCGCCACAGCTCCAAGCGATCGTAGGGCCATGGAACAAAGCATCTGTCTACTGGAATTCGCGGATGGGCGCCGGAAGGCGTGTCCAGGCGGCACGTGTCCCTTCTGGGTCGACGATCACTGCGTGGTCACACCTCTTTGGGCGGACTTCGGCAGCAATCCCGACCTCGTCGAGCTCCTGAAGGGCATCCGGACCGGGCTCGAACAGAAGGATCCCCGCCGCGCCCTCCGCACGTTTCACCCGCCGGGCCTCGCCTAGGCGGGCGAGAAGGGAGGAGCCATGAAGGCGCTCGTCTACCACGGTCCCGGACAGCGGGCCTGGGAGACCGTCCCCGATCCGACGATCCTGGAGCCGACGGACGCACTCGTCCGGATCGACACGTCGACCATCTGCGGCACCGACCTGCACATCCTCAAAGGCGACGTCCCCGAGGTCGAGCCGGGCCGGATCCTGGGTCACGAGGCGGTCGGGACCGTCGTCGAGGTGGGAGGTGCGGTCTCGACGCTCGAAGCCGGCGACCGCGTTCTGGTCTCATGCATCACCTCGTGCGGCCGCTGCCGTTTCTGCAAGGAGGCGCGGTATGGCCTCTGCAGCGGTGGAGGCGGCTGGATCTTCGGCCACCTGATCGACGGTCTTCAGGCCGAGTACGCGCGGGTGCCGTTCGCCGACACGTCGGTGCACAAGGTGCCGGAAGGACTCACGGACGACGAGGTGATCTTCCTCGCGGACATCCTCCCGACGTCGTACGAGGTCGGTGTCCTCGGAGGGCGCGTCGAGCCGGGGGACAGCGTCGCAATCGTCGGTGCGGGCCCGATCGGGCTCGCGGCGGTCATGACCGCCAAGCTCTTCACACCGGGCAGCATCGTCGTGCTCGACATCGCCGATGCGCGCCTGGCGAAGGCGCATGAGTTCGGCGCAGACGTGACGATCAACAACGCGCAGGTCGACGCCGTCGCTGCGGTCATGGAGCTCACCGGCGGGCTCGGCGCGGATGTCGCGATCGAGGCGGTCGGCATTCCCGAGACGTTCGAGCTCTGCGCGGACCTGATCCGGCCGGGCGGCCGGGTTGCGAACGTCGGCGTCCACGGACATCCGGCGACGCTCCATCTGGAGCGCCTCTGGATCCGGGATGTCACCATAACGACAGGGCTCGTGGACACGTTCACTACGCCGAAGCTCATGCAACTGATCGCCGCCGGCAGGCTCGATCCGACGGTGTTCGCGACTCACCGCTTCGAGCTGGACGAGATGACCGAGGCGTACGACACGTTCGCGGACGCCGCGAGCACGAACGCGCTCAAGGTCGTTCTCAGCGGCCACTCGGTGCATCTCCCCGAAGCCGAGAAGGCGCTTGCCGCGGCGCACTGAGGCGTCTTCCTCCAAGTCGTCGGGCGTCTCTCCGGAGGCGCTCGACGTCATCCTCCGCGACGGGACGACGCTTCGGCTGCGCGCGCCGCAGGCGGCGGACGTAGGGGCGCTCGTCGAGTTCCTGCGTGGGCTCTCCACGCAGAGCCTCTACTACCGCTTCCACGGATTCCCGACCGTGGATGAGCGGCTCCTGGATCAGTTCGTCGAGCCCGACTGGCACGAACGAGGGCATCTGATCGGGGAGCTGGAAGGGCGGGTGATCGCGCTCGCGAGCTATGTGCGGCTCCGCGATCCTGCGGCGGCCGAGGTCGCCTTTCTGGTGGCCGATGCCTACCAGCGACGCGGAATCGGCACTCGACTGCTCGAGCAGCTCGCCGAGCGCGCAGCAGCTGTCGGCATCGAGCGCTTCGTCGCAGAGGTCCTCGCGGAGAACAGCCCGATGCTCGGCGTCTTCGAGGCTGTGGGGTTCGAGAGCACGCGGACGCTCGAGAGCGGGACCGTCGAGGTCGAGTTCCGGATCGAGCCCACGGAGACCTACCTCGAGCGGGTGGACGAGCGCGACCATCTCGCCGCCGTCGCGTCGCTCAGGCCCTTCTTCGCGCCCACGAACGTCGCCGTGCTCGGTGCATCCAAGCGGCGGGAATCGATCGGCGGCCTGCTCTTCCGCAACATCATCTCGGGGGAGTTCGAAGGCGTCGCCTACCCGGTGAACCCCGCCGGTGACGCCGTCGCCGGCGTTCGCGGCTACCGGTCGGTCGAGGAGCTCCCCGAGGCGCCGGACCTGGTCGTCGTCTGCCTGCCCGCCCGGCACGTGCTGGACGGGGTCGAGGCGGCGCTGCAACGGGGGACCAGAGCCCTCTGCGTCATCTCGGCAGGATTCGCAGAGGTCGGCGAGGAGGGGCGCGAGCGTCAAGACCAGCTCCTCGCGCTCGTCCGGGCGCACGGTGGCCGGCTGATCGGGCCGAACTGCCTCGGCATCGCGGTGTCCGCACCGCAGCTGAACGCGACGTTCGGTCCCCGCGCGCTTCCACCTGGGCCGGTGGCGTTCTCCTCCCAGAGCGGGGCACTCGGGCTGGCGCTGTTGGAGAAGGCTCAGCAACGGGGGATCGGCCTCTCGGCGTTCGTGTCGATCGGCAACAAGGCCGACGTGTCCTCGAACGACCTCCTCGAGTACTGGGAGGACGATCCGGAGACCGGCCTCGTGGCCCTCTACCTCGAATCGTTCGGCAACCCGCGGCGATTCGGCCGGATCGCGCGCCGGGTTGCGCGCAAGAAGCCGATCCTGGCCATGAAGAGCGGAACGACCACGACGGGAGCGCGCGCCGCAAGCTCGCACACGGCTGCGCTCGCCGGCTCTGAGGCGGCCGTGGACGCGCTCTTCCACCAAGCCGGCGTCATCAGGGCCAGGACGCTCGAGGAGTTGATCGACGCCGCCGCACTGTTCTCCGGCCAGCCGCTTCCCGCCGGCAACAGAGTGGCCGTCCTCACCAACGCGGGTGGCCTCGGCATCCTCTGCGCGGACGCGTGCGAAGCGGCAGGACTCGAGCTGCCGGCGCTCACACCGAAGACGGAGTCCGCGCTACGCGACGCGCTTCCGGCGGAGGCGAGCCTCGCCAACCCCGTGGACATGCTCGGCTCCGCCACGGGCGACGTCTACGAGCGCGCGCTACCGATCGTCCTGGCCGACCCAGGCATCGACGCTGCGATCGTCTTGTTCGTTCCGCCGGTCGTGGCCGGCGTCGACGAGGTGGCGACCGCGGTCGCGCGGGTGGTGGGCGGCGGAGCCGATAAGCCCGTGTTGGCATCGCTGATCGCCGCAGCCGAGGTCCCGGCAACGCCTGGCGTGACCAACTTCGCCTATCCCGAATCGGCAGCGCGTGCGCTGGGGCTCGCTGCCGCCCGTGCCGAATGGCTCCGCCGTCCGGCCGGGTCGGTCCCTGCCCTGGACGGCGTCGACACGGCCCGGGGTCGTGCACTTGTGACTGCCGCGCTCGCAGCCGGTGACGACGTCTGGCTGACTCCGACGCAGGTCCGGGAGCTCCTCGAGGCGTACGGGATCCCGGTCGTCCCCGAACGGATCGCGGCCACCCCGGACGATGCGGCCGCCGCCGCGGCCGAGCTGGGGTTTCCCGCCGTCGTCAAGAGCGCGGAGCCCGGAGCGCACAAGACCGAGACCGGCGGCGTCGCACTCGGACTGGCAGACGAGGGAGACGTTCGCGACGCAACGGCTCGGATCGGTGCTCCGGTGATCGTCCAGCCGATGCTCGAGGGGAGCGCCGAGCTCCTCGCCGGCATCGTCCAGGATCCGGTCTTCGGACCTCTGGTCGCCTTCGGTCCAGGCGGTGTTTTCGCCGAGCTCATCGGTCAGGCCGAGTTCCGTATCGCGCCGCTAACAGACGCCGACGCCCACGAGCTCGTCACCGAGGGAAAGACCGGGACGCTGGTGCGGGGCTTCCGCGGCAAGCCCGCGGCCGACGCTCACGCCCTGACGGACCTGCTGCATCGCCTCTCACGGCTCGGCGACGATCTGCACGAAGTTGCCGAGCTCGACCTGAATCCGGTGATGGCATTGCCAAACGGATGCGTTGCGGTGGATGCCCGCGCCCGGGTCAGCCGCAGCCTGGCAACGCCCAGAACGAAGACCTGGTAGCGGCTTTCCCGCAGCGCGGTTCCGCGCAGTCCCGGATTCCGCCGCCTTCCTTCGTCACGAGCATGGGGTCGAAAAGGAGGTACGAGATGCTCGACTTCGCACCCGGCATCACCTGGTTTCTCTCCGGCCTCGGCGCGACAGTGATTCTCACCGCGCTGCTCGTCATGACCGTGCTCTTCGCCCGCTGGACTGAGCACCGATGACCGTCGTCCAGGTCCACAACGCAGTCGACGTTTTCGACCGGATCATCTGCGGTGTCGACGAGTCGACTGAAGCGCTCGAGGCGGCTCGTCAGGCATCGAGGCTTCGCTCGGCGGACGGCTTGCTCCGCGTGGCCTCAGTCGCCGACGTCAACGTCGCTGTGCACGCTGGCTTTGCCATGAGCCACCTGCTCGGCGAGCTGGACGAGTCGTCGCGCGCTGCGCTCCACGCGGCGATCGACGTCGTTCATCCCGACAGCACTCACCTGCTGGCGGGCGACCCCGTCCGTGCCCTGCTGGACGCGATCGAGCGCTTCGACGCCACCCTGGTCGCTGT
Organism: uncultured Actinomycetes bacterium; assembly: GCA_963802375.1. Lineage (GTDB taxonomy): Bacteria > Actinomycetota > Thermoleophilia > Gaiellales > Gaiellaceae > JACDAN01. The sequence continues at coordinate 924,896 of CAWDIJ010000010.1, read as the reverse complement.
CGGCCCGCATGGACACAGCCGCGCGGCCGGCATCGTCCTCGGCGGAGTCTCCACGGCGATGCTCCACGACGCCCCTTGCTCTGTTTTGCTGGCACGCCGCGCGTCGTACGGCCCCTTCCCGGCAAGCATCATCGCGGGCGTCGATGGCTCGCGCGAGTCGCTGGCTGCTGCGGCAGTGGCCAAGTCGATCGCGGAGCGGTTCGAGGCGGAGCTCGTGCTCGTCGCGGCCACCGGCGGCAAGGAGATCGATCTCGAGCAGCTCGATTCGCTGGAGGCGGATTCCGTTCTCGATCCGCGCAAGCCGGTCGAGGCGCTGGTCGATCTTGCGGAGGAGGCCGATCTGCTCGTCGTCGGGAGTCGCGGCCTGCACGGGTTCGCCTCGCTCGGAAGCGTCAGCGAGCGCGTGGCGCACCGTTCTCGGAGCTCGGTCCTCGTTGTCCGCACATCCGCCGAAGGCAGCTAGAGGAGGTCACCAAACATGAAGACACAGCTGGAATCCGATTCCGCTCGCCCGATGGCCTCGACGCTGAGCCGAGTGGTCGTCGGCATCGACGGTTCGCCTGAATCCTTGGAGGCCGCTCGGCAGGCGGCGATCGTTGGGGACGGGCCAGTCTTCCTGGTGACGGTCTACGAGTTGTCGGCTGCACTGGTCGGTGGCATGGCACCGGCGGTGCCGGCAGCTCTCGACGAGGCTCCGTTTCGTGAAGCGTCCGAGCGCTCGCTTGCCGCCGCGCAGGAGGCGATCGGTGACGCCAAGGCGAGCGCCGAGGTCTACCGAGGTCGCCCCTGGTCGGCACTGCTCGAGGCGATTGACGACCACGAGGCGACGATGGTCGCGGTTGGATCGCACGGGACCGGTCGTGCACTGGGGATCGTCATCGGCTCGACAGCGACCGAGCTCATCCACAAGGCACCGTGCTCGGTCCTCGTGGCCCGCGCCATGCGCGGCGAGTTCCCGAGCCGAATCGTCGTGGGCGTGGACGGCTCCGCGGAGTCGCTTGCGGCCTACGAGACCGCAGAGGCGCTTGCGGCTCGCTTCGGCGCAAGGCTCGATCCGCTCTTCGCGCACCTCGACGAGGGCGCCGAGCGGTACGAGCTCCAGCAGCGTCTCGGAAGGCGTGTGCGAACCGTCTTCAACTATCCGGTCGATGCTCTGGTCTCGGCCTCGGCCGACGCCGATCTCGTCGTCCTCGGCAGCCGCGGGCTCAGCGGTGTCAAAGCGCTCGGGTCGGTCTCCGAGCGGGTCGCCCATGGATCGGCAGCGTCCGTGCTGATCGTTCGAAAGCCGTCCGGCCGGTAGACCCCGTACACCCGCCGTAGGCTTCGGCCCTCGTGGATGCCGAGACCTTCGCTTGGATCCTCGCCGCGGGGCTCGCAACGGGGATCGGCGGGCTCGGCCTCCTCGCGGTTCGGGATCCGTCCGAGCGCCTGCTCGACGGGCTCCTCGGCTTCACCGCCGGGATCATGCTCGCCGCTACAGCGTTCAGCCTGCTCGTTCCGGCGCTCGACCTTGGGACGGTGACGGAGGTCGTCGTCGGTTTTTCGGCAGGGTGCGCCGTGCTCTTCGCGCTCGACCGGCTCGTGCCCCACGTGCACGCCCGCTTCGCGGAGCCGGGGCACACCCTCGACCCGCGCCGCCGGCAGGCCGGGCTCTTGCTCTCGGCGCTGACGATCCACAACGTTCCGGAGGGGCTTGCTGTCGGCGTCGCCTTCGCCGCCGGCGGTTCCGACCTCGGCGTGCCGATCGCGCTCGCGATCGGAATCCAGAACATCCCGGAGGGATTCGCGGCCGGCGCGCCGCTCGTGCGCGACAACCGCTACCTGGCCGCCGGGCTGGCGGCGGCCACCGGGATCGTCGAGCCGCCCGCCGCGCTGATCGCGTTCGCCGCGTTCGAGTTCGCGGACTCGCTCCTACCTCTCGGCCTCGGGTTCGCCGCCGGCGCGATGCTCTACGTGGTCGTCGACGAGCTCGTGCCGGAGAGCCACCTGCGGGGCCACGACCGCCTCGCCTCGGGGGCGCTCCTCGTCGGCTTCGCGCTGATGATGACGCTCGACAACGCGTTGGGCTAACGCCGCCCGGACTGGCCGCCGGGAATCGGGGTTTCTCCGTAGCGCGAAACCGCGGACCCGCTGATGGCGCCGGCTTCTGCCCGGGTCAGTGTGGGTGGAAAAGAGAAGGGAGCTTCTGATGAACGGGCCGATCGTCGAGGCGAAGGCCCTCGTCAAGACCTACGACACCGGCGCGGTCAAGGTGAACGCGCTGAAGGGCGTCGACCTCGCCATCAACCGCGGGGAGATGGTCTCGATCATGGGGCCCTCCGGCTGCGGCAAGACCACGCTGCTCAACTGCATGTCCGGCCTGGACTCGATCGACGGAGGAGACGTCCTGATCGAGGGCATCTCGCTCGCCGGGATGTCCGACCGGGAGCGCACCGACTATCGCGCGGCCCACATGGGCTTCGTCTTCCAGTTCTACAACCTGATGCCGGTGCTGACCGCCGTGGAGAACGTGGAGCTGCCGCTCCTCGTCTCGCGCGTTCCGGCGAAGCGGGCGCGCGAGATGGCGCTCGACGCGCTCGAGCTCGTCGGGCTCCGAGCCCGCGCCGGCCACGTGCCGGACGAGCTGTCCGGCGGCGAGCGGCAGCGGACCACGATCGCGCGCTCGCTGGTGAACGACCCCGCGATCGTGTGGGCCGACGAGCCCACCGGCGACCTCGACAGCGAGAACGCAGCCGAGATCATTCAGCTCATGCGCCATCTCAACCGGGAGCGCGGGCTGACCTTCCTGATCGTCACCCACGACCCGAACGTCGGCGCGAGCGCCGACCGTCTCGTCCGCATGGTCGACGGCCAGGTCGTGTCCGACGACTACCTCCAGGCCGGCGCACCGACGCGGGTCGAGACGGAAGCGAGGTAGACGGTGGACGAGCTCTTCGGCATCCCGATGGAATCGCTCGCCGTGGCCATCGTCATCGCGCTCGCGCTGGTCGTGAGCCTTGTCGGCGCCCTGGCGGTGCGCAACCGAATCTTCTTCAAGCTCGGCATCCGGAACGTCACCCGCCGGCGCGCACGCACGGCGCTGATCGTCCTCGGGCTCATGCTCGGGACGACGATCATCGCGTCCGCGCTCGTCACGGGCGACACGATGAGCCACACGATCCGGACGGCCGCGATCACGTCACTGGGCCAGACCGACGAGCTCGTGTCCGTGCGCGGCGCTGAGGTCGACACCGAGGTCGAGGTCGGCGGGACAACCGGCATCGAGTACTTCTCGGAGGAGGTCTTCCCCGAGATCGAGTACGAGCTGCTGCTCGGCCACGAGGATCTCATCGACGGCGTCGCCCCCGCGATCGTGGAGCCGCTCGCCGTCCAGAGCGTTTCGACCCGGCAGAGCGAGCCACGGGTGACGCTCTTCGCAAGCAGCCAGGCGCACCTCGGCGCTTTCGGCGAGATCCGGCGGCACTCCGACGGAGAGCCGCAGTACCTCAACGACCTGCGCCGCGGTGAAGTCTTCCTGAACGCCGACGCGGCCGAGGAGCTCCAGGCTGAGCCTGGCCACGAGCTCCGGCTGTACGCCGAAGGCGACGGGCTGCCCGTCAGGGTCCGTGAGATCGTCGACTACGAAGGCGCGGGCACCGACGGCGCCGCCCTGCTCCTGCCGCTCGACGCGGCACAGCGGCTTCTCGGCCGGGTCGGAGAGATCAAGCACGTGCTGATCTCGAACCGGGGCGATGAGCTCGCCGGCGCCGAGCTGACCGACGAGGTCACGGCGATCGTGAATCCCGTCGTGACGCCTCGCGGGCTCGAGGTCGATCCGATCAAGCGCGACGCGCTCGAAGCCGCCGACGCGGAAGGCAACGCTTTCATGTCGATCTTCACGACCTTCGGCAGCTTCTCGATCTTCGCGGGCGGCTTGCTGATCTTCCTGATCTTCGTGATGCTCGCCGCCGAGCGGCGGGGCGAGCTCGGTATCGCCCGCGCCGTCGGCACGAGGCGCGGCCACCTGGTACAGCTCTACCTGTTCGAGGGGCTCGTCTACGACCTCTTCGCCGCCGTGGTGGGCGTGGTTCTCGGCGTCGCCGTCGCATTCGGCATGGTCTTCATCCTGGCGTCGGCGCTCGACTTCACCGGCGTGGAGATCAGGCATGATGTCCAGCCGGAGAGCCTGGTCGTCGGCTTCGGCGTCGGCGTGCTGCTCACGTTCGTGATCGTCACGCTGTCCGCGGTGAGGGTCAGCCGCCTGAACATCGTCGCGGCGATCCGGAACACGCCCGAGCCGGTCGCGCGGCGCTCGCGGAAGCTGCGGTGGATCCCCGGGACGCTGGCGGTCCTGGCCGGAATCCTCGTCACGCTCGCCGGCCTCTCGTCGGCCGACGCCGCGTCCTTCATGCTCGGCGTCTCGCTCGTCGTGGTCGGATGCGTGCCGCTGGCACGGGCCGCCGGGCTCTCCGAGCGGATCGTCTTCACGGCCGCCGGGCTCCTGCTCGTCGTCCAGTGGCTCCTGCCGTTCTCGACGGTCGAGACCCTCGCGGGCAAGGAGCTGACATGGGGCTTCGGCGTCTGGATCATGGGCGGGATCTTCGTCGTGCTCGGCTCGGCCTGGACGCTGATGTTCAACGCCGACCTTCTGCTCGGCGGGCTGACCGCGACCGTCGGACGGATCCGCGCCCTCACGCCGGTCCTGAGGATGGCGATCGCCTATCCGCTCAGGAACCGCTTCCGGACCGGGGTCACGCTGGCGATGTTCACCCTCGTCGTGTTCACGATGGTGGTGGGCGCCGTGATCTCGGGCTCGTTCGTCCACGCGATGAACAACCCGGAGCAGTTCGGCGGAGGGTTCGACGTCCGCGCCCAGGCGGCGCCCACGAACCCGGTCGTTGGGATGGAGGGCGCGATTCGCCGCGCCCCGGGCCTCGACCCCGCCCAATTCACGGTCGTCTCGGAGCAGTCGTTCCTCGCGGCCGAGGCGAGGCAGATCGGGTACGACGACGGCTTCGCCGATTACGGCCTGCGCGGTCTCGACGAGCCATTCCTGCGCTCGACGACGTACGGCTTCTCGGCGATGGCCCGCGGCTACGAGAGCGCCGACGAGATCTGGCGCGCCCTGGCCGACAAGCCTGGTCTCGCCGTGGTCGACGCAATCGTCGCTCCCAGGCGCGACGACTGGAGCGCAGGCGCAGTCCTGCCGGACTTCAAGCTCCAGGGGTTCGTCCTCGAGGACGGCGTCTTCGACCCGCTCACGCTCGCGACGCGCGACCCCCAGACGGGCAAGAAGCTCCAGCTCACGGTGATCGGGATCCTCGCGGAGACGGCGCCGTTCGCGATGCAAGGGATCTCAACCTCGCAGCAGACGCTGGCCGGCGCCTACGGCGACCGGGTGCAGCCGACCGCCTACTACTACGCGCTCGCCGAGGGTGCTGACCCGCGAGAGGTTGCGCCTGAGCTGGAGTCGGCATTCGTCGCGAACGGGCTCGAGGCCGACGCGCTGGAAGAGTTGCTCGAGGACTCGATCGCGGTCCAGTGGACCTTCAACCGGCTGATCCAAGGCTTCATGGGCCTAGGCCTGATCGTCGGCATCGCCGCGCTCGGCGTGATCAGCGCGCGGGCGGTTGTCGAGCGGCGGCAGCAGATCGGGATCCTCCGGGCGCTGGGATTCCGGCGGCGGATGATCCAGGTCAGCTTTCTCATCGAGTCGTCGTTCATCGCCTTGACGGCGATCGTCGTCGGGACGTTGCTCGCGCTGATCGTCGCGGTCAACGTCATCGACGACGTCGGGAGCCAGTCGAGCTGGAACGACCTCGCGGTCATCGTGCCCTGGGTGAATCTGGCGATCATCTTCGGCGCGGTGTATGCCGCCGCGCTGCTCGCGACGCTCGGCCCTGCGGTCCGCGCGTCGAGGGTCTACCCCGCCGAGGCGCTGCGGTATGAGTAGCGCCGATGCGCCGAAAAGGGTCGTCGCCGCCGTCGACAACAGCCTCGCCGGCAACCCGGTCCTGGTAACGGCGCGCGCGCTCGCCCGGGTCCTCGGGGCGCGGGTCGAGGGCATCTACGTCGCCGCCGACAGCGAGCCGCCGCCGCACGAGGCGGCGGCGGCGGTCGGCGTCCCCCTGCGCGTCGTCACCGGCCCGGTCGTGGAGCGCCTCGCGGAGGCCGGCTGCGACGAGGACACGGTGGCGGTGGTCATCGGCGCGCGCTCGAGACCGACGAGCCCGCAGGCGCTCGGCTCCACGGCCCTCGCCGTCCTGGCCTCGGCGACGAAACCGGTCGTCGTCGTCCCGCCCGTCGGCCGGATCGCGCCCCGGATCACGAGGGTGCTGGTACCCCTCGACGGCCTTTCCGCGTCGCTCGGCCCCGTCTCGCCGATCGATGCGGGGGAAGGCATGAACCTCGAGGTCGTCGGTCTGCACGTCGGGGCCGGCGAAGTCGAGGGCGCAGAGCAGCTGCTCAACCGGTACCTGCCCTCCGGAATCGGCTCGATCAGGCTGGAGAGGCGGGCCGGAAAGCGCGAGGAGCTCGTCCCGGCGGTGGCCGACGAGCTCGGCTGTGACCTGATCGCATTCGCCTGGGCGCCCGAGGTCAAGATCAGCCGCGAGGAGCTCGTCCGCTCGGCTCAGGAGCACTCGCCTCTCCCTATCATGCTGATACCGGCCCAGCTCGAGGGCAAGAAGCAGGCAGTCTCCGTCCACTGAGGAGAGACATGACCGCGACGACCGAGACGACATCGGCCCAGCCGCTTGCCGCGGACGAGCTGCGGCTCCTCGACGCGTACTGGCGCGCCGCCAACTACCTCTCGGTCGGGCAGGTGTACCTGCTCGACAATCCGCTCCTGCACGAGCCACTACAGCCCGAGCACATCAAGCCGCGGCTCCTCGGGCACTTCGGGACGACGCCGGGCCTCAACCTGATCTACGTCCACCTGAATCGCGCGATCCGCGAACGTGACCTGAGCGCGATCTACGTGACCGGCCCCGGCCACGGCGGCCCCGCGCTCGTCGCGAATGCCTACCTCGAAGGCACGTACAGCGAGCGGTATCCCGACGTCTCCGACGACGTGGCGGGCCTCAAGGCGCTCTTCCGACAGTTCTCCTTCCCCGGCGGGATCCCGAGCCACGTGGCGCCCGAGGTGCCCGGCTCGATCCACGAAGGGGGTGAGCTCGGCTACGCACTCGTCCATGCGTTCGGCGCGGCGTTCGACAACCCGGATCTCGTGGTCGCATGCGTCGTCGGAGACGGCGAGGCCGAAACGGGCCCGCTCGCGGCCAGCTGGCACTCGAACAAGTTCCTGAACGCCCGCGTCGACGGGGCCGTGCTGCCGATCCTGCACCTGAACGGCTACAAGATCGCGAACCCGACAGTTCTCGCGCGCATCCCCGAGGACGAGCTCGTCTCGCTCTTCCGCGGCTACGGCTGGGAGCCGCAGCTCGTGGAGGGAGACGAGCCTGAACCGGTGCACCAGGCCTTCGCGGCCGCGCTCGACCGGGCGCTCGACCGCATCGATCAGATCCAGCGGGCCGCGCGGGACGACGGCGAGACGGTGCGGCCCATCTGGCCGATGATCGTCCTGCGCACGCCGAAGGGCTGGACGGGCCCGGCGCAGGTGGACGACCTGCCGACGGAAGGCAGTTGGCGCTCCCACCAGGTGCCGATCACCGACGTGCGCGACAACCCGGAGCATCTCGCGCTCCTCGAGGAATGGCTGCGGAGCTACCGGCCCGACGAGCTCTTCGACGACGACGGCAGGCTCCGGGCCGACCTTGCGGAGCTGCCGCCGAGGGGCCACAGGCGGATGAGCGCGAACCCGCACGCCAACGGAGGCGAGCTGCTTCGGGACCTTGCCTTGCCCGACTTCCGCGACTACGCGGTCGACGTCGAGAAGCCCGGGACGACGACGAGCGAGGCGACGCGAGTGCTGGGCGCTTTTCTGCGCGACGTCGTGCTGCGAAACCCGGAGAACTTCCGCATCTTCGGCCCGGACGAGACCGCCTCGAACCGGCTCGGGGACGTGCTCAGCGTCACCGACCGGGTCTGGAACGCCGAGACGGCTCCGACCGACGACGGGCTCGCCCCCGAAGGACGCGTCGTCGAGGTGCTCTCCGAGCACCTCTGCCAGGGCTGGCTCGAGGGGTACCTCCTGACCGGCAGGCACGGACTCTTCAACTGCTACGAGGCGTTCATCCACATCGTCGATTCGATGTTCAACCAGCACGCGAAGTGGCTGAAGGTCACTCGCGAAATCCCCTGGCGGCGGCCGATCGCTTCCCTCAACTACCTGCTCAGCTCACATGTCTGGCGGCAGGACCACAACGGCTTCTCCCACCAGGACCCCGGCTTCATCGACCACGTCGTCAACAAGAAAGCGGAGGTGATCCGCGTCTACCTGCCTCCGGACGCGAACACGCTGCTCTCGGTAGCGGACCACTGCCTCCGGAGCCGGGACTACGTGAACGTCGTGGTTGCCGGCAAGCAGCCGGCGCTCAACTACCTCTCCATGGAGGACGCGATCATCCATTGCACGCGCGGGCTCGGGATCTGGGAATGGGCGTCCAACGACGGCGGCGGCAAGCCCGACGTCGTGCTCGCATGCGCCGGCGACATCCCGACCCTCGAGACGCTCGCCGCGACAGCGCTGCTCCGGGAACGGCTGCCGGAACTCAAGGTGCGGGTCGTCAACGTCGTCGACCTGATGCGCCTGCAACCGGACACGGAGCATCCTCACGGCTTGCCCGACTCGGAGTTCGACTCGATCTTCACCCGCGATCGGCCGATCGTCTTCGCCTACCACGGGTACCCGTGGCTCATTCACCGCCTGGCCTACCGGCGCCTCAACCACCGGAATCTCCACGTCCGCGGCTACAAGGAGGAGGGAACCACGACGACTCCCTTCGACATGGTCATGCTGAACGACCTGGATCGATTCCACCTGGCGATCGACGTCATCGATCGGGTCCCCGGGCTCGCCGACCGCGCGGCGGGCTTCCGGCAGGAGCTCGCGGACAGGCGGCTCAGCGCTCGCGCCTACACGCGAGAGCACGGCGACGACGACCCCGAGATCAGCGGCTGGACCTGGCCGTACTGACCGTCAACGCAGGCTCGACGAGCCTGAAGCGGCATCTCGTCGAGGGCGGCGAGACGCGGGCCGTCGAGGAGTACGCGGAGGCCGAAGCAGTCGGTCACCGGGTCGTGCACGGCGGGGCTCGCTTCGTGGAGCCGGCCGTGATCGACGACGAGGTGATTGCGGCGATCGAGGAGCTCCGCCCGCTCGCTCCGCTCCACAACGAGCCGGCGCTCCGGGCGATTCGAGAGGCTCGGGATGCTCTACCCGACCTCCTGCATGTCGCCGTGTTCGACACCGCATTCCACTCGAGCATCCCGGACGAGGCCGCCACGTACGCGATTCCGCGGAGCTGGCGGGAGGAGTGGGGGATACGCCGCTACGGGTTCCACGGCATCGCCGTGCAGTCCGTGGCGGCCCAGGTCGACGCGGACCGACTCGTCGTCTGCCACCTCGGCGGCGGCTGCTCGGTCACCGCCGTGCGACGCGGACGATCCGTCGACACGAGCATGGGATTCAGCCCCCTCGAGGGCGTTCCGATGCGGACACGGTCGGGCTCCGTGGACCCTGGAGCGCTCATCCATCTCGTCCGCGAGCGCGGGTTGACGGTCGACGAGCTCGATCACGCACTCGAGCACGAGTCCGGAAACATCGCCTTCGGGAGTCTCGAGGACCCGCTTGGCTTCTCGGTCTTCACGTACCGCATCGCAGCCTCGGTGGCCCAGATGGCCATGGCGCTCCACGGTCTCGACCTGCTCGCGTTCTCGGGCGGCCTCGGCGAGCACCATGCCGCGGTTCGAGAGTCGGTCGTCCGGCGGCTTGCGTTCTTCGGTGACTTCCGAGTCGAGGTCGTGCCGGCACGCGAGGAGCTCGTCATCGCGGACGCGGTTCGGGAGCTCGTCCGCTAGCGCGGCCAGGCGTAAGCCTGGTCACCGAAGCGAATCGGTCCCTCGACGAGCGGCTGCCACGCCTCGGCGGCCTTCGCAACGGTCTCGTCGGCGGCGAGCTGCTCGACGAAGACGCCGGGCTCGCCCTCGAAGACGAAGAGGATCTCGTTGTCGGTGAGATACACCTCGTGGTGTGCCAGGCCGAAGTCGGCCGGGTCGAAGGGCGGGCCGTTGGCGAGCAGCGCCTCGGCCTTCGACCGAGCGCCGGCTCGGAGAGGAACGACGATGGCTGCGCGCAGCGGCGCCCGGATCCCCGTCATGCGCGCGAGGCGTTCGGCCAGCTCGGCGACGATGCCGGACTGGGCGACGCTCGCAATCCTGACCCGGCTGCCGTCCACGAGCTCGAGAAGCAGGGTCGGCCGGCCTTGGAGCCGATCTTCGACTGCGCGGGCAACGTGCACGCTCTCCAGGTCTGCGTAGTCGAGCGCCCTCGTCGCGACCGCGTCCCCGTTTCGGCCCTCCAGGCGCAGCGCTCCGGCGCCGAGCTCGAGGCCGCCGGAATGCCGGGCGCCGCCGGACTCCTGCCATGAGACCGCGTACGTGGCTCGCATGAACTCCATGATCGACTGCGGACGCCGGGGCAGCCTCCGTGATTCCCCGCAGCGACTCGGCGGCTCAGCCGCGATGGCAGCCGCATCGATCCGAGCCAGGATCGAAGCATGGAAGTACGAGTGAAAGGAGTCGCCATGAAGCGCAAGGTCTTCGCATATGGAGGCATCGCAGCAAGCATCGTCCTCATCGCCTTCGGGGCCGGCTCGATCGGCCTGGGCGCATGGGGCCTCAATGAGGTTCGCGACAACCTGGCCCAGGAGAACATCGTCGGCACACCCGACTCGACGATCCCAGGACAGAAGGTCGACACCGGCTCCGAGGCCCGCGAGTTCGCGGCCGTGATGCGCCACCACGCGCTCGAGGCTACGGACGGCAGGACCTACTCAGAGATGGGCAGGTTCCTGGATCCGCAGGGCAAGGAGACAAACGACGAGGCCGCGGCCGCAAAGGATCCGAAGAGCGGCCAGCCCGTCGCCAACGGCGCCCGGAACATCTGGGTGACCGAGACCGCACTCGCGACCGCCCTGAACATGGCGTACTTGGGCGAGCGTGTTGCGATCTTCGGGATCGTGATGGGCGCAGCCCTCCTGCTGACCGGCATCGGATTCCTGGTGCTGACGCTCGGCGGAGCGCTCCAGCACAGCCCGTCGATCCAGGAGGTCCGGCGGGCCGAGCCCGTCACCAGTTGAGCGGCGACTCCGCTCGCGACAAGAGGGCGGCCCACGGGCCGCCCTCTTTCGTTCGGGCCGGCACACGATGAGTGTCTGGGCCGTCTTTGCCGCGGCGCTGGTCACCGCCGTTGCGACCGGGCTCGGAGCTCTTCCGCTCCTCCTTCGCCGCCGGATCCACGATCGCCGCGTGGGTCTGGCCACGGCTGTCGCTGCCGGGTTCATGCTGGGCGCGAGCGCCGGCCTGTTCCGGGAAGGGATCGCTGCGAACCTGTGGCGCACGGCAGCGGGCGCCTTGCTAGGTGCCGGCTTCATCGTCGTGACGCGGAGGCTGCTCGGGCATCGTCGCGGGGTCGAGTTCGGCGCTCTTCGCGGCGCCGACGCCGTCGGGGCGCTGATGATCGTCGGCGTCATGACCGTTCACTCGTTCACCGAGGGCGTCGCCGTCGGTGTCGCGTTCGGCGGCGGAGATGCGCTCGGCGCGCTCATCACGACGGCGATCGCCGTGCACAACATCCCCGAGGGGCTCGCGATCAGCCTCGTGCTCGTCCCCAAAGGAGTGTCCGTGCTCCGAGCCGCCGGCTGGAGTGTCTGTTCGAGCCTGCCTCAGCCGCTGATGGCCGTTCCTGCATTCCTGCTCGTCGAGTGGTTCGAGCCGCTGCTCCCTTACGGCCTCGGCTTCGCCGGAGGGGCCATGGTCTGGATGGTTGCCGTGCAGCTGCTTCCGGACGCGCTCGGAACAGCGGCTCCCAGGGCAGTAGCGCTCGCGACCGCAGTTGCGGCGGCCGCGATGGTCGCCTTCCAGGCATTGCTGTTTTCCTAGCTGCGGGAAAGCCGCAAGCGATCTGTGGCTCGGCGCGGAGGAGCCCACGCGCCCTGGTGCCTATCTCTATGGGTGAGAACACGCCAAAGGAGATTTTGGGATGTCAAGCCACTCGGTTCACGGTCGTTATCAGCAAAAGGACACGTCTGGGGCGTTTGCGAAAGCTGCGGCGATCCTGCTCGGGCTGCTCGTCGCAGTCGTCAGCTTCTTCGCGCTGCTGATGTGGATGGATGCGCGCGAGCAGAATTCCGAGGCGCAGGCTGCCCCGGTCGCGGCCGAAACCGAAGACCACAACCACGCCACCGATCACAACACCGCGCTCCCGCTGAACAGCTTCGCCGGGATGACCGGCGAGAACGCGCAGGAGCTCGCCGCGGCGCACAAGCCCTACAACGCCGCGATGCCGCCGATCCCGGCGGGCGACGTCGTGAAGGTGCGCATGGTCATGAAGCACAAGACGGTCGAGATCGCGCCGGGCGTCAAGTACAACGTCTGGGCGTTCGACGGGAAGTACTCCGCGCCGGGCCCGATCGTCCACGTCCGGCAGGGGCAGACCGTCGAGTTCACACTCGTGAACGGCGGCCAGATCCCGCATTCGATGGATTTCCACGCCGCGCGGATCGCGCCGAACGTCGCGTTCAAGGATGTGGCTCCGGGTGAGTCGTTCACGTTCCGCTTCAAGGCGAACGACCCCGGCGTCTTCATGTACCACTGCGGCACCAAGCCGGTGCTCGCACACATCGCCAACGGCATGTACGGCGCGATCATCGTCGAGCCGAAGAAGCCGCTCCCGAAGGCCGACAAGGAGTACGTCCTCGTCGCCAGCGAGTGGTACCTGAGCTCGGACGGAACGACCGAGGCGGCGAGCCTGGACATGAGCAAGGCCCGCGCGATGATGCCGGACTGGACGACGTTCAACGGCTACGCGAACCAGTACGTCAACCACCCGCTGACGTCCAACCCCGGTGAGACCGTCCGCTTCTGGGTGGTCGCAGCCGGCCCGACACTGGACACGAACTTCCACGTGGTCGGGACGATCTTCGACCGAGCCTGGCCGAACGGGGACATGACGCGCTTCCAGAGCGGCGTCCAGACAGTCTCCGTGCCGTCGGGCGGCGGTGGCGTCTTCGATGTGAGGATCGACGAGCCCGGCCTGTACCCGTTCGTCTCGCACGCTTTCGCCCATGTCGATCTCGGGCAGGTCGGCCTCCTGAAAGTGGGCAACGTTGAAGGGACGATGTCCCATTGAGCGGGTTCACGACGCGACGGCGAACGGTTGCCGCCCTCGCCGGCGCGCTCTTCCTCGGTGTCGCCCTCATCGGCGCGAGCCGCCTCGGCTCAGGTGAGGAGACAGCTCGTGCATCGGAGCCTGAGGCATCCTTGCTCGCCGGCATCCCCCAGCAGGGTGCCGTGCTCGGAGACCCGAAGGCGCCCGTCACCCTCGTCGAGTACGCGGACTTCCAGTGCCCGTACTGCGCCCAGTGGTCACACGGTGCGTTCCCCACGCTGGTCGAGCGCTACGTGCGTCCCGGCAACGTGCGCATCGTCTTCCGCGGGCTCGCGTTCCTAGGCCCCGATTCCGATCGAGCGCTGCGTACCGCGGTGGCCGCGGGGCGGGAGAACCGCCTGTGGAACGTCGTGGAGGCGCTCTACCACCGGCAGGGCCACGAGAACAGCGGCTGGGTCACCGAGTCCCTCCTCGAGGAGGTCGCGGGGCCCGAGTGCGCTCGCCCGGCGCAATCAAGGGTGGGTCGAGGCGCAGATGGCGGCGTCGAGTCGCGCAGCGAAGTCGGCGGGCATCCCGGGAACGCCGGCCTTCCAGGTCGGTCCGACCGGCGGCAAGCTCGAGCTCGTCCCGCTGAGCTCGCTCGGGCCGGAGGGTCTCGCGCCCGCGATAGACGCGATGCTGGCGGCGTGACGGATTCTGGTCTCCGCATTTCCACGGCCGTGCTCGCGCTGCTGGGCGCGGCCGTGGCCGGCTATCTCCTCTGGGTCCGCGAGGCCGGCACGACGCTCGTCTGCGCGACTGGTGGCTGCGAGACCGTCCAGAGCTCGACCTACGCCGAGATTCTCGGCGTCCCCGTGGCGCTGTTCGGGCTTGCGGGCTACGTCTTCATTCTGGCGGCGGCCCTGTTCCGCGGCGAAACGGCCCGTCTCCTTCAGGTGACACTCTCGGTCGGCGCGGCGATGTTCAGCATCTACCTGCTCTACGTCCAGATGGCGCTGATCGGGTCGGTGTGCGACTGGTGCCTGGTCAGCGACGGGATCGTGACCGCTCTGGCCGTGCTGGCGCTCCTGCGCCTGCGCCTGGCTCAGGCTCCCTCGTCCAGCAGACCGGCGGAAAGCGCGTAGCGGACGAGCTCGGCCCGGGTCGAGATCCGAAGCTTCTGCATGATGTGCGCCCGGTGCGTCTCCACCGTGCGGACGGACAGGAAGAGCGTCTGCGCGATCTCCTGGTTCGTGTGGCCGAGAGCGAGGAGGCGCAGGACCTCCCGTTCGCGGTCTGAGAGTGGATCTTCCTCGGCGCGGTGGCGCTCCTCGGCCTCGGCGGCGACGAGCCGGGCGCCAAGCGCCGGATGGACGTACTGCCTGCCTTGTGCGACCTCGCGGATCGCTCCGACCACCTCAGCGTCGGCGGCCTCCTTGAGGACGTAGCCCTTGGCGCCTGCCGCGAACGCCTCCCGGACGTAGGCGGGATCGTCCTGCATCGAGAGGACGAGGACGCCCGTCCCGGACGACTCGGCCATCAGGTCGGGAATGACCTCGATCCCACTGCGGCCCGGCATGACGACGTCGAGCAGCACGACATCGGGCTTGTGTGCCCGCAACTCGAAGACCGCGCCGCGGGCGTCGGCCGCTTCGGCCACGACCTCGAAGTCGTCCTCGGCCTCGAGGAGCAGCCGAAGGCCTGACCGGACGACTGCGTGGTCGTCGACGATGACGATCCGCGTGCTCAGCGGAACGGCACCTCGACTGCGACGGTGGTCCCCCGGCCGGGGCTCGACTCGACGGTGACCCGTCCGCTGAGCAGCGCGATCCGCTCACGCATCCCGAGCAGTCCGAGCCCGTCCTCTCGGGGCTGCGAGGGGTCGAATCCACGGCCGTCGTCCTCGATCACGGCGACGACGCTCTCGCCCTTCCTCGTCAGCACGACGCTGACGGTCGTGGCCTGCGCATGCTTGATCACGTTCGTGAGCGCCTCCTGGACGATCCGGTAGAGGGCAGTCTCGGACTCGCCGGGGAGTCGCTGGTCGCCGAGTGCCGCCTCGACATGGACGCTGACGCCCGTCTGCTCGGCGAACGTCTCGGCGAGGCGTTGGAGGGCGGGCACGAGACCGAAGTCGTCGAGCGCAGCCGGACGGAGCTCCACGGCGAGACGCCGCACGTCGTGGAGCGTCGCGACGACGAGCTCACGGAGCGAAAGGACGGGCTCGCGGATATCCGGCCGGTCGCCCGCCGCTTCTTCGATCGATCGCAGCCCGAGGAGGATGGACGTCAGCGCCTGGCCCGTCTCGTCATGCAGCTCGCGAGCCAGCCGGCTTCGCTCCAGCTCCTGACCCTCGACGACCTGGCGGAGGGAGTCGCGCGCGACCCTCTCCGAGAGATCGATCGCGACTGCAGCGCGCTCCGCAAACGCTTCCGCGATCCGGACATCCTCGTCGGTGAATCTCGCATCGGGTGCCTGCTTGTCGTGCGCGACGATCACGCCGATCGGGCGGTCGCTGACGAGGAGCGGCACCCACAGTCCCGTCTGCACGCCCATGCGGCGTGCAGCTGCCTGGTCGACCTCGGGATCGTCGAGCAGCGAGTCCACCCGCTCGCTCCGCCCCCGCTCCAGGACGCGCGCGGTCTTCGACCGTTCGTGACCGAGCGTGACGCCCACATAGTCCCCGGCGTCCTCGCCGGCCGCGGCCTGGATGACGGCATGACCGTCGGGATGCGGCGTCGCGATGAACACCAGGCGTGCCTGGATCAGATCGCGGAGACGTGTGACGACGAGCTCGAGCAGCTTCGGCAGCTCGATCTCTGTGGAGAGCGACTTCCCGACCTCTGACAGCGACTCGAGCTGGCGAAGCCAGCGAGTCGCCGACTCGTACAGCCGAGCGTTCTCGATCGCGACAGCCGCCTGCGCGGCGAGGAGCTGCACGATCTCCTGGTCCTCATCGGTGAACGTGCCGCCGGCAGTCTTCTCCGTCAGGTAGAGATTGCCGTAGGCCACGCCTCGAAGGAGGATCGGAACTCCGAGGAAGGTCTTCATGGGGGGATGGTGCGGCGGGAAGCCGACGGACCGGGGATCTGCCGAGATCTCCTCGAGCGCCAAGGGTGTGGCGTCGCTGATGAGGACGCCGAGGATTCCACGACCACGGGGCAGATCGCCGATCGCAGCCTTCGTCTCGGCGTCGATGCCCGTGACGACGAACTGTTCGAGCTCCTGCCGGCTCGAGTCGATCACACCCAGCGCTGCGTACCGGGCCCCGGTCAGATCGGCCGCGGCCTCCACGATCCGCTGGAGGACCACGTCGAGCGACAGCTCCGCCGACACTGAGAGGCCGGCGTCGAGGAGTGCGCGCAGGCGATGGTGCTCGGCTTGCTGCACACGGCCAATCGTATGCCCGGCGGCGCACAGTCAGCGGTGCTCCGGGCGCGAGGACCCGCTCGCCGGCGACGGCCGCGATCGGGAGCTCGACGACCGCGATGCACTCCGGGTCGTCGCACTCGCAGACGAACGCTCTGACGAACGACTCCGGGTCGCCTTCCGACCACGGACGCGCCAGGTAGTCGAGGCACTGGGAGACGACCATCGTGTTCGCTTCGCGGAGGAGTCTCCGGCGCTCGGGCAGCGTTCTGGCGAGTGGGCCTTCAGCGAGCGCCTCCGCGAAGTGCTCCTCGACGAGCGCGACCATCTCGGCGACGCCGCGCGAGCCGTCGACGGTCAGGACCGGCGCCGCGTGCTCTCGCACCTCCTGCTCGATCGTCGCGCGGAGCAGGCTCTGCAGATCAGGTGCCCAGCGCTGCTGATGCACGAAGAACTCGGGTGTCGGCTGAAGCCAAACGGCGCGCGACCGCTCGGCCACGCCCGAGCTGACGACGGAGGGCGAGACCGTCGAGCCCTCGACGAGCGTCAGCGGCGAGGGCGGGAGACGGCGGACGTCGTCGACGACCATCGGCCCGCGCTCGACGTGGAGGGACATCGCAAGCTGGTCCTCCGGTGTCGGCTTCGTCCAGCGCTCCTCGGGCTTCATCTCTTCCCAGCGCCGCGCCGCCTCGTTCCCTGCGAGCAACGCTCTGTCGCGATGCTGCCAGGTGTAGGCGTCGGCGCAGTACCAGCGGAGCCCGTGGCGGCGCGCGATCCTCTTGGCAATCGACGTCTTCCCAGACCCGGGCGGACCGCCGATCCACAGCGCGTGCCTCAGCAAGGCCATCCAGCGCGACCATAGCGGCGAGCCTGGCAGACTCCTCCCGATGCTGCGATGAACGCGTCGGTCGTCGTTGCCTGCGTCCAGGCGGAACCGGTCGCGCTCGACCTCGAGGCATCGCTCGACAAGCTTGCGCGGCTCACGGGGGAGGCGGCCGGGAAGGGCGCGTCGCTGGTCGTCTTCCCCGAGGCGTTCCTGCCGGCCTACCCGTCGTCGGCCTGGGCAAAGGCCCTCGCCGGCTGGGCGGACCCGCGTGCGAAGGCGGCCTTCGCCATGCTCGCCCGCGAATCGGTCGCCGTTCCGGGACCGGCGGAGGAGCGGATCGGCCGGGTCGCCCGCGAGCACGGTGTCCTCGTCGCGACCGGAGTGACCGAGACCGACCCGGAGAGAAACGGCACGCTCTACAACACGCTGCTCCTCCACGACGAGCACGGGTCGCTCGTCCTCAAGCACCGGAAGCTCGTCCCGACCAACCACGAGCGGCTCGTGTGGGGCCAGGGCGACGGCGCCGGGCTCCGCGCCGTCCAGACGAGCGCCGGGCGGATCGGCGGTCTCATCTGTTGGGAGAACTACATGCCGCTCGCCCGCTTCGCGCTCTACGAGTCGGGCATTGAGCTCTACCTGGCGCCGACCGCGGACGACGCCGAGGCGTGGCAGCACTCGCTCGTGCACATCGCGAGGGAGTCGCGCGCGTTCGTCGTCAGCCCCGCGCACTTCCAGCGCTCCTCGGCGTACCCGGCCGACTTTCCGCTGGCGGCAGAGCTCGAGGGCCTGGACGTCATCGGTCGCGGCGGAAGCGCGGTCCTCGGCCCGGACGGCGCCTACCTCGCCGGGCCGCTCTACGACGAGGAGGGAATCCTCTACGCGGAGCTGGATCCCGCTCGGCTGCACGAGGAGCGGCAGCGCTTCGATGCGGCCGGGCACTACCACCGGCCTGATGTCCTCCGTTTGGAGCTCCGACCCTAGAATGTCCGCGTGGTCGAGATCGTCTTCCTGATGCTCGTCCTCAAGCTGCCGATCGTTTATCTGATCGCGGTTGTCTGGTGGGCCGTGCGGGCCGAGCCGCGCCCGCCGGAGCCCGCGGTCCTTCCCGTCGCCACCGACGGCGACCCGTCCGGCGGTCATCGTCCGCTTCGGCCACGCAGGCCGCGCCGGGGTGGGCCGCACGGCCGCGGCGGTCCGGTCCGCAGGCCCGACAGGGTCGCGGTGCGTTGAGCACGACGCCGTCAGTGGCCGAGCGTGAGGGCCAGGCCGAGACCATCGCCGGCTTCCTCGCGACGCTCGCCATCTTCGGCGGCGTGATCGCCGTCGCCCAGCGGCCGGTCCCCATCGGCCTCACCTCCCTGCTCGTTGCGCTGGTCGCGGCGACCATGGCGAGCGGCAGGAACCAGAAGCTTGCGGCAGCCGCGGTCGCCGTCGCAGCCTTGGGCTGGCTGGTCGGCATGATCGTCTGCGTGATCACGGGCCGGCCGCTCTGGTAGACGGCCGCGCCGCAGGGGAAAGCACCCTGCTACAAAGAAGAGAGAAGCATCGTGGCTGAGGTCGACGGGCTCAACGCCGGATACGCGCGGGCCGTTCTCGAGGAGTACCTCGAGAACCCCGAGGGCGTGCCCGCAGAGTGGCGCGAGCTCTTCGAGGGTGACAGCGCGCTCCTCCGCGAGCACCCCGGCGTCGCCCGCCTGCTCGAAGTGCTCGAGACGGATGGGAACGGCGCGCGGGCCGAGGCGCCTCCGGCACCCGCGGCCCCCGCGGTTGAGCCCCGGGAAGCGGAACCCGTCGACGAGACGCTCCTCGCGGCCGTGGCGGCCGCGACGGCACTCGTGAAGGCGTACAGGACGCACGGCCACCTCGCCGCGCGACTCGACCCGCTCGGTTCCGAGCCGGTCGGCGATCCCGCCCTGGAGCCCGAGCGGCTCGCCCCGCCCCTGACGCCCGAGCTCCAGGCGCGCATACCGGCGGGGGTGCTCCGGGTTCACGTGCCGGGCGAGACGCTCGCCGACGTCCTCCCGAAGCTGCAGGAGACCTACTGCGGCACGAGCGCCTACGAGATCGAGCACATCTCCGACCACCAGGAGCGCGTCTGGCTGCGGCAGGCGATCGAATCGGGCACCTATCGCGAGCCGCTCGTCGAGGACGACAAGCGTCGGCTGCTCGCGCGGCTCTCCGAGGTCGAGGGGCTCGAGCGCTACCTGCGGCGCGCGTTCCTCGGCCAGAAGCAGTTCTCGATCGAGGGCCTCGACGTGATGGTGCCGATGCTCGATCTCGCGCTCGAGCTGTCCGCTGAGGACGGCGCTCACGAGGTCGTGACCGGCATGGCGCACCGCGGTCGGCTGAACGTGCTCGCCCACCTCGTGGGCCGGCCGTACGAGGTGATCCTGCGGGAATTCGAAGGCGAGCGGAACCTCGCAGCGCTCTCCAACCAGGCGGCGGGTGCAAGCGGCGACGTCAAGTACCACCTCGGAGCCGAGGGCAGGCGCAAGACCGCCGCTGGCGACATCACCGTCTCGCTCGCTGCCAACCCGAGCCATCTCGAGGCGGTCGACCCGGTCGTCGAGGGCCTGGCGCGAAGCGAGCAGACCGACCGCTCGACGCCCGGCGGCGACTACGACTCGAGGGTCGCCCTCCCGGTCCTGATCCACGGCGACGCGTCGTTTCCGGGCCAGGGCGTCGTTGCCGAGACGCTGAACCTCCAGGCGCTCGGCGGCTACTCGACCGGTGGAACGCTGCACATCATCGCGAACAACCAGGTCGGGTTCACGACCGATCCGGCCGACGGCCGCTCGACGCGCTACTCGAGCGACCTCGCGAAGGGCTTCGACGTGCCGATCGTCCACGTGAACGCCGACGACCCGGAGGCCGCAGTGTCCTCGATCCGGCTTGCGCTGGCCTTCCGGCGCCGGTTCGGCCGGGACGTCGTCATCGACCTGATCGGCTACCGGAGGTGGGGTCACAACGAGGGCGACGAGCCGGCGTACACGCAGCCGCTCATGGCCGAGCGGATCAAGAACCAGCCGAGCGTCCGTGAGCAGTACGCGGCCCAGCTCGTCGAGGAGGGCGTCGTCACGCAGGAGGAGGCGGACAACCTCGCACGCGAGGTGCAGGCGAGCCTGAAAGCCGCGCACGAGGTGCTGAAGGCGTCCTTCGCAGATGCCCCCGAGGAGCAGCCGCCCAGCGAGCGCACCCCGCCAACGGATGGCGCGGAGGTCGCGACCGCCGTCGACGCCGACCGGCTGCGCGCACTCAACGAGGAGCTGCTGCGCGTCCCCGAACGCTTCACCGTCCACCCGAAGCTCGAGCGGCAGCTCCAGCGGCGCCGCGAGCGGCTCGAGGGAGGGGAGATCGACTGGGGCCACGGCGAGGCGCTCGCCTTCGCCAGCCTGCTCGTCGAGGGGATCCCGGTGCGGCTCACCGGCCAGGACACCGAGCGCGGCACGTTCTCGCAGCGCCACCTCGTCCTCCACGATCCTGGGACCGGCGAGCAGTTCACGCCGATGCAGCGGCTCGGTGACGCCTCAGCGTCGTTCGAGGTCTTCAACTCGCCGCTGTCGGAGTACGCGACGCTCGGCTTCGAGTACGGCTACTCGGTCGGCGCCCCCGAGGCGCTCGTGCTCTGGGAGGCGCAGTACGGCGACTTCGTCAACGGCGCGCAGATCATCACCGACCAGTTCGTCGTCTCGGGCCTCTCGAAGTGGAGCCAGACCTCCCGTCTCACGCTGCTGTTGCCGCACGGGTACGAGGGCAACGGGCCCGAGCACTCGAGCGCGCGGCTGGAGCGGTTCCTCCAGCTCGCGGCGCAGGAGAACATCCGGGTCGTGATCCCCAGCACGGCGGCGCAGTACTTCCATCTCCTGCGCCGGCAGGCGCTCGATCCCAGCGCGCGGCCCCTGGTCGTGATGACGCCGAAGGGTCTCCTGCGGCTGAAGGAATCGGCAGCGCTGCTCGAACAGCTCACAGAGGGCCGCTTCGAGCCTGTGATCGACGACACCGCCGACCATGACCGTGTCCGCCGGCTCGTCCTCACGACGGGCAAGCTCTACTACGACATCGTCGGCCACGAGCTGCGCGAGCAGCATCCGGAGGTCGCCGTGGCCCGGGTCGAACAGCTCTACCCCTTCCCTGTCGACCCGGCGGGCCGGCTCGTCTCCGCGTATCCGGCCCTCGAGGAAGTCGTCTGGGCGCAGGAGGAGCCGCAGAACATGGGCGCCTGGCGGGCGATCCGCCACCGGCTGGAGGAATCGATCGCCGGACGCGTCCCGTTCCGCTACGTCGGCCGGCCGTGGCGCGCCAGCCCGAGCGAGGGGTATCCCACCGCCCACGTCCGCGAACAGGACCGGATCGTCAGAGACGTCTTCGCGTAGGCGCCGCTAGCGGCGGTTCCAGGCGGCGCGGAATTCCCGTGCGTGCCTGACCTGGCGGGCGACCGCCATCGCGACGGCCGGCGCGTGCTTGCGCGCCTCACGGGCGATACGGCGGCGGTGCTCCTTCGGGATCTGACGCCAGATGTCCCAGGCGGTCAGTGCGATCCCGATCGCGCCCATGCGACGGGTGACGAGGTGTGGCGGCATCCCGGCATCCTAATCGTCATCGTCGTCGCCGCGGTCGCCCCGATCGTGGTCGTCGTCGCGGTCGCGATCGCCCCGGTCGTCGTGGTCGCGATCGCGGTGATCCCGGTCCCGGTCGCCGCGCTTGTCCTCCTTGCGCTTCGCGCGGCCGCCGTCGTTGTCATCGTCGTCGTCGTCGTGGGAGGCCGGCTGGTACAGAGTCGCCTGCGGCGTCGACGCGACGGGCTTCGCGGGAGGCGGCGGAGTCGCCGGTGTCGGCGCGGGAGGAGGAGGAGCGGCGTCCGGCGGGTCGGGCTCGAGCCGTCGGGCGACCCTGGGCGGGTCGGGAGTGAGAGCGATCGGAATCGCCGCCGGGGGAGGCGGCGTGGCAGCAGGCGCCAGCGAGGGCAGCGACCTGAGCGAGGGCCGCGGCTGAATTCTCGGGGGCGCGAGGAGCTCGCGGCGGCGGCGCTCCAGGGCGCGCTCCAGCCGCGGCGACACGCGAATCGTCTGTTCCTGCGTCCACGGCCCGGCGACGGCCGGCTGCGGCCGGACGACCGGCGCCCGCGCATCGTGCTGTGCCACGACCTCGGAGGGGGCGTGAATCAGGCCGGCAAGCGCCAACCCGAGCAATAAGCCGGTTGTGACGTGAAGTAAAGCTCCCCTCATGCTCAACCCCCTCGATGCCGACAACTCCCACAAGACCTATCGGAAGACAACACGGGTGCCTTGAGGGGAATGGGATGGGGAGTTTCAAGCTCAAGCTCGTCGCGTACTTCTCGCTGATCGCTGTGCTGCCGTTTGCAGCCGCCTTCAGCGGTCTGAAAGCCGTGACGGAAAAGGACGCGACGCGCCGCGCCGACGGCACGCTGGAGACCAGCGTGCGTGCCGCGCAGGGCGCGTTCGTCGACAGGGTCGCCCAGGCCGAGCGTGACGCGACGCGGCTCGCCGGCGATCCGTCGTTCCAGCGCGCCCTGGCGACCCGCAACCGCGAGCGGCTTCAGAGCCTTTCCGCCCGCTACGGCGTTCGCGTCGAGCCGCGGGGCGGCCGGCCGATCGGAACGGTTCGGCGGCCGTCCGTCGTCCGTTCCATCGCCGTCGCAGGCCGCCGGGGCCGGCTCGGCCGGGTCATCGCCCATGTCCCGATCAACAGCCGCCTCGCGGAGGACCTGCGCACGCGCGCCGGCCTGGCGGACGGCGGCGAGCTCGTGCTCGTCGAGGGCGGTCGCGTCATCGCCGCCTCGGCCCCGATGCGCGGGACGATTCGCACGCCTGCCCAGCCCGAGGAGATCCGGGTCGCCGGGCGGCGGTTCCGCGCGCTCGCCTCGAACCGGCTCGCCGAGCGGACGGCGCTCGTCGTCCTGGCGCCGCAGGCGCGGATCGACGAGTCCGCCGGCTGGCTGCGCTCGCGGCTCTTCCTCGCCATGCTCGCGGCGCTGCTCGTGATCGCCGCCGTCGCGTACCTCCAGGGCCGCTCGATCGTCGGCACCCTCGGCCGCCTCGCCGACGCAGCGAGGGGAATCGCGCGCGGCCGGCTCGGCGACCGCGTTCACGTGCGGGGTCGCGACGAGTTTGCGTCCCTGGCCCATGCCTTCAACCAGATGGCCGACCAGCTCGAGGCGCGCATGCAAGAGCTCGAGGAGGAGCGGCGCCGCCTCCGGGAGACGACGCTTCGCTTCGGAGAGGCCCTGGCCGCGACTCACGACGTCGACCAGCTGCTCCGCGTCATCGTCGACACTGCCGTCCAGGCGACGGGCGCCACCCGCGGAGAGCTGATGGACGGCGGGGTCGTGCTCATCGCCAACGGCGGCGAGCGTGCTCCCGTCAAGCTCGAGTTCCCCTTGGCGGTAGGCCGCGAGAGCTTCGGCACGCTCGTCATCTACGGCGACGACTTCAGCTCCGACCAGCGGGAGAGCGCCGACTGGCTCGTCGGCCATGCCGTGATCGCGCTCAGCAATGCGCGTCAGCACCGGACCGTCGAGCAGCAGGCGCTCGTGGACAGCCTCACCGGCCTGGCCAACCGCCGGCTCAGCACCGCCGCGCTGGAGAAGGAGCTGGCGCGAGCCAAGCGCTTCGGCGAGCCGCTGACGCTCGTGCTCGCCGACATCGACGACTTCAAGCGGATCAACGACCGCTGGGGCCACCCGACCGGCGACGAAGTGCTGAAGGCGTTCGCCGGGCGCCTCCAAGACAGCGTGCGCGAGATCGACCTGGCGGGCCGCTGGGGCGGCGAGGAGTTCGCCCTCCTGCTGCCCGGAACAGACCTCGAGGGAGGACGGCGGCTCGCCGAGCGGATCCGGCAGCTCGTCCGCGAGCAGCGCGTCGCGTCGCCAGACGGGACGCCGGTCCTCGTCTCGGCCAGCTTCGGCGTCGCCTCCTTCCCGCAGGCCGCGGGCCAGAGCCAGCTCGTCGCAGCCGCCGACGCGGCGCTCTACGAGGCGAAGCGGTCCGGCAAGGACCGCGTCGTCGTCTCGGAGCCGGCTGCCGTCACCACGCCTGCGTAGGCTACGAAGACGTTTCCTCCTCGTTACAATCCCCCGCCGAGCCAGAACTGCCTGGAAAACAGCCACGGAGGATCGATGCCCGTAGAGACACCTTCATTGTTCGCTGACGTGATTCAGGACCACCTCGAGCTGAAGCGGAAGAACGCCGACCTCGAGGACATGCCGATCGACGGCTATCGCGTCGAGGATCCTTTCGAGAACCACCCGCTCTTCAAGACCGAGGAGCAGGCGCGGATCGAGGACACGCTCGACGGCCACCCAGGAGTCGCAGCGGAGACGCAGGCCGTCGCCACCGAGACGGTCGCGGCGCACGACGAGGACGGCCTTTGGGGCCGGTCCCGCGACTTCGACTGGGGCGACTAGCAACAGGCTTTCACCGCCGTTTATCCCGGCCCCGCGACGGGGTAGGCTCACCCGAACCTGAAATGAGCGAAGAGAGGGGAGCCGAATGAGAAAGCTGCTGGGACTGATCGGCCTGGGAGCCGCGCTGACGTACTTCTTCCATCCACTGGAGGGACAACGCCGCCGCGACAGGGCCGCCGGCCGCGTCAGGGAGCTGCTGTCGCGCGCCGAGGAGGGGCCGAAGCCGCAGCCCGACGACGTCACACTCGTCCACATGGTCGAGAGCGAGCTCTTCAGGGACGAGCAGGTCCCGAAGGGCCAGATCAACGTCAACGCAGAGAACGGCAAGGTCTACCTGCGGGGCGAGGTGGGCGAGGCGGAGATGATCCGCGACCTCGAGCAGCGCGCGCGGAGCGTCCAGGGCGTCCACGACGTCGAGAACCTGCTGCACCTGCCGGGGGCCGAAGCCCCCATGCACCAGGGTTAAGAGGGTTAGGCGAAATACCGGCTGTGCCGCCAGGCCGCGATGCTCGCCCCCAGGGCGCGTCCTCAGTCGCGCCCGTATCGAACTGATACGGGCGCTCCCTGCGTCCTTCCCTGGGAGCGAGCATCGCACCCTGGCAACGAGCGCTATTCCACCTAACCCTCCTAGCTCGGATTCGGGTCCTGGGCCCGCCGCATCAGGGCCAGCCCGTACCAGAACCAAAGAACGAGCGCAGCGGCCGCGGCGGTCACGAAGTAGACCACCGCGGCCGACGCGAACAGCAAATCGGTGAGGAGAAAGACGGCGCCGGTCAGCGCAGCGGCGAGAAACGCCAAGCCCGAGATCGCCAGGCGGTTGGCGGTCTGCAGCATCTGCTCCTTGTCCCGCTGCCGCCACCTGAGCCGGTGATACGCCGAGGGCGAGATCAGAAGGATCGTCGCGACCGTCGTCAGCAGGAAGGTGACGAAGAACACGATCTCCTGCTCGTGGGTGATGCGCCGGAACTGGTTCGTGAACGGGACGGTCAGGAGGAACGCGAACAGGACCTGCACGCCCGGGAGGACGACCCGGAGCTCGTTCAGGAGCTCGATCAGCTCACGGTCGAGGCGTTCCTCCTTGCTCTCGTCGTTGCTCACGATCCGGACCTCCGGATCGAGACCACGCCGGCGGCGGAACGGGCGTGATCAACCTGGAGCGTCGTGTGCTCGATCCCGTACTCCTCGGCCAGTACGCGTTCGAGCTCCCGGCGACGCGCGTGGCAGTCGTCGCCGGGCTCGACGAGGACGTGCGCCGAAAGCGCCACGAATCCCGACGTGATCGTCCAGACGTGCAGGTCGTGAACGTCGACCACGCCCTCCATGCCGGATAGGCGTCGTCCGAGCTCGCGGGCGTCGATCCCGCGCGGCGTTCCCTCCAACAGGATGTGGACCGCATCGCGTAGGACGCCCCAGGAGCTCGCGAGCACGAGGACGGCGATCAGCGCGCCGGCGGCCGGGTCCGCGTAGCGCCAGCCGGTCGTCAGCAGCACGAGTGCGGCTGCCACGACGCCTGCCGAGCCGAGTGCGTCGGCGATCACGTGCCGGAGGGCCGCCTGCATGTTCAGGCTCGAGTGGGCGGTCCTGGCGAGCAGTCCGGCGGCGACGAGGTTGCCAGCGAGGCCGACAAGTGCCACCGCGAGCATCCAGCCGCCGAGCACCTCCGGCGGGTCGCTGAACCGGCCGAATGCCTCCACGAAGATCCAGATCGCCAGCCCGACGAGGATGAGCCCGTTGACGAGGGCTGCGAGCACCTCTGCGCGCTGGTAGCCGAAGCTCCGCTCCGGCGTGCTCGGCCGCCCGGCCAGCCACACAGCCACGAGGGCGAGCCCGAGCGCGACGTTGTCCGAGAGCATGTGGACCGCGTCGGCGAGGAGCGCCAGGCTCCCCGTCAGCAGCCCTCCGATCACTTCAACGACAGTGATCGCGACCGTCAGTGCGAGGACGTAGCCGAGCGTCCGCCGGTTCCGAGCCCTTACCGCCGAGAGGTGACCCACAGCCTGAGAGTATTGACGCTGATGGATGTCCGCGAACTGCTGAAACGGGAGGTCGACCCGGCCGAGGTCGACGCTGTCCGGGAGCTCTGGAAGCAGCACTCGATCGCGGAGGACAACCGCGACATCGCCGGCCTCCTCGCGACGCTGACGGACGACTGCGTCTACGAGATCGCAGGGACCCCGCACCGGTGGGAGGGCCACGAGGGAGCGACCCGGTTCTACACGGGTCTGCTCACCGCGTTTCCCGACATCGACTTCCAGCTGACCGACATCGTCGTCGGACCGCAGGGTGTCTGCGAGGAGGCGAGCGTGACCGCCACCCACGAGCGCGACTGGCTCGACTACGAGGCGAATGGCGAGGCGGTCGACTTCGGCGTCGTGATCTTCTTCCCGTGGGATCGCGAGCGCCGCCTGTTCCGCGGCGAGAAGGTTCACGTCTTCGAGCTGGGCGAGCGTGGATCGCTCGGGGAACGCCCCGAGCCGCTCTAGCTCTATCCTCCCCTCGATGGCCACCCTCGAGGAGAAGATGACCGTCGAAGGCGTCGCGCCCGGTGGGGAGGCACCCGAGGTCCTCCGCTACTACGAGCTCGCGAAGAAGCAGGAGTGGCAGGTGCGCGACATGCCCTGGGGCGAGCTGCCGCCGATCCCCGAGACCACGGGCTCGAAGGAGCGGGTCGAGAAGCGGCGCGGGATCTGGCGCTCGGTCGTCACGCAGCAGCTCCAGGCCGACTCGCTCGCCGTCGAGATGGCGGCCCAGCTGCTCGAGATGGCGCGCCACCACGACGCGAAGCTCTACTACTCGACGATGGCGCAGGACGAGGCGCGCCACGTGGAGGCCTGGCTCAAGCTCGTCGGCGAGGCCGGCGGGCCGACCGAGCGGGACCCGCACCTGGACAAGCTGGCGCAGATCTTCCTCGGGCTCGACTCGCTCGAGGAGAAGGTCTTTCTCATGCAGGTCTTCTTCGAGCGGATGATCATCCCGCGCTTCCGGCTGATCGCCCGCTCGGCGCCGGACACCGTGCTCGCCGACCTCTGCCGCCGCCTGACGATCGACGACGGCATCCACCACAGCTCGGGGATGGCCTACGAGCGGGTGCTGCTGAAGACGGCCTCGAACAAGACGAAGGACCGGATGATCAAGGGCGCCGAGACGATGCTCCCGATCTTCGTCGACCACGTGCTCTGGCGCCCGAAGGAGCGCGACTTCATCACGAGCGCGATGCGGACGCGCGACCTCCAGCGGGTCAAGGAGGAGGTCGAGGAGGGCGTCAAGATCGCGTCATCGCTTGGCCTCGACGTCCGCGACATCGAGTACACGATCCCGAGCGTCTGACGACGCTCTTTCGCGAAAAGTCTCACGACTTTTCGCGACCCTCCTGAAGCCGGGCGGCGCTTCGCGCCGCGCGGCGCGACCAGCCCGACGCTGAGACGAAGGCGATTGTCCGCTAGTTGGTAAGCGCGCCGGGCCAAGCCCGGCGCGCGGCGAACTACTTCTCTTCCAGCTTCAGCGCCGCAGAGTTGATGCAGTAGCGCAGGCCCGTCGGGTGCGGCCCGTCCGGGAAGACGTGGCCGAGGTGGCCGCCGCAGTTCGAGCACATGACCTCCGTGCGGACCATCCCGAAGGTCGTGTCCCGCTCCTCGTCGATCGCCTCCTCCTCGGCCGGCGTGGAGAAGGCGGGCCAGCCGCAGCCGGAGTCGTACTTCGCCTCAGACGCGAACAGCTCCGCACCGCAGCCGGCGCACTGATAGGTGCCCGGCTCGAACGTGTGGTCGTACTCGCCCGTGAACGGCGCCTCGGTGCCCTTCTCACGCAGGATTCGGTACTGCTCTGGCGAGAGCTCGGCGCGCCATTCTGCGTCAGTCTTCTGGATCTTGGTCATGTGTCCAGTCTGCCACGTACGTGTGATCCGACAGCGCGCCGGGCACGTAGGACCGACGAAGCCGAAACCGATCCCAAGGGGGGACTGTTCTATGCGACGGATCACGCTTCTGACGGCCTGGCTCGCGGTTGCAGCCTCTGTGCTCGCTGCTCCGCTCGGGGCCGGTGGAGCAACGCCAGAGAGAATCGCGCTGCCCGACGGGTTCAGGCCCGAGGGGATCGCGATCAGCCGGGGCGGGACGTTCTACGTCGGTTCGATCCCGACCGGCGCGATCTACCGCGGCAGTGTGAAGACGGGCGAGGGCGAGATCATCAACCCGGGTGGGGCCGGACGAGCGTCCATCGGCGTAGAGCTCCACGGCGGCAAGCTCTACGTGGCCGGCGGCCCGACAGGGAGCGGCTTCGTCTACAGCGCTCACAGCGGGCGGCTGCTGAAGACGTATCGCTTCACCACCGAGACCACGACGTTCGTGAACGACGTTGTCGTCGCACGAGGCGCTGCGTACTTCACGGACTCTCGCCGCCCGTTCCTCTACCGCGTGCCGATCGCTGACAACGGCAAGGGGCACCACGGCCATGGCAAGGGGCACCGACAGGAAGCGACCGCCATCCCGCTCAGCGGCGCCATTGTCTATGGCGAGGGCAACAACGCCAACGGCATCGACAAGACGCGCGACGGGCGCACGCTGATCATTGTCCAGACCAATGTCGGCAAGCTGTTCACGGTCAACCGGCGTACCGGAAAGACGCGCGAGATCGTCCTCGACGAGCCGGTCGTGAACGGCGACGGCATCCTGCTCGACGGCCGCACGCTCTACGTCGTGCAGAACCGGGACAACAAGGTCGCGGTCATTCGGCTCTCGCGCCGCCTCGACTCCGGCGACGTGAGGACTCACCTGACCGATCCGGACTTCGACGTCCCGACGACGATCGACGACTTCGGCGACAGGCTCTACGCGGTCAATGCGCGCTTCAGGCCGACCCCGCCTCCGCCGGACTTCGAGTACTGGATCAACCAGTTCCCGAAGGTGGAGAGCTAGGCCAGCAGCTCGGCGTAGCGGTCGCGCCACTCCTCGTCGGAGACCGAGCGGCGGAAATAGGCCTCGAACACCGTCCGCGGTGTCGAGGCCTCCGCCGCGGCGAGGAGCGAGGCGGTCGCCGCGAGGAGATGCCGGAGCAGGTCGCCGTCGATGCGGGCGACCGCCAGGGCCCGTTCGAACGCCCAGACCATCCTCTCGGCCTCGGGCCCCGGAAGCGTGTTTCTCAGCTCCATTTCGAGCGCCTCGAGGTCGAGATCGTCCCAGTTCGGCTGCTGCATTGGAGTCTTATCGGCAGGGAGGGTCCGGCGGAATAGCGCTCGTCGCCGAACCCTCCTTTCGAGGTTTGCGAGCACGAGTGGGGGGCAGAACCCAGGCAGTCGAAGAAGGAGGAAATGCATGTCCACGACCGATCTCTGGACTCACCGAGACACCAACATCAGCTCGATGGACTTGACCGGCTTCAAGGTCGAGGCGATCGACGGCTCGATCGGAAGCATCGACGAGGCGTCGAACGACGTCGGTGGCAGCTACATCGTCGTCGACACCGGCCCGTGGATCTTCGGCAAGAAGGTTCTGCTGCCGGCGGGCGTGATCGACCGCGTCGACTCTGCGGAGGAGCAGGTCTACGTCGACCGGACGAAGGATCAGATCAAGGACTCGCCCGAGTTCGACGAGGACACGTACACCGAGCCCACGTACCGCGAGGAGGTCGGCGGCTACTACGGCTCCGGCGGCAAGGGCTACCGGGACCCGATGTAGCCAAGCTCGACGCTGCAACGGCGGAGCGGCCCGCCGTTGCAGCCCTTTACAGACTGCGGTTCAGAAGCTCGTCGAGGTCGAGCTCGGCGAGCGACGCCACGACGAGGTCGGCCTCGCCGAGCCCAAGGGCGACCGTGATCCCATTGGGCACGGCGACCGTGAAGATCCCCGCCGCCTTGGCCGCCTTGACGCCGTTGGGAGAGTCCTCGAAGGCGATCGCCTCGCCGGCGGAGACGCCGAGCCGCTCGAGCGCCTCGAGGTAGAGCGTCGGGCGCGGCTTCGACCGTTCCGGGTCGTGGTCGGCGGTAACGATCTCGTCGAAGTGCTCGGCCTGCTCGAGCCGGGCCAGGTGCCTGTCGACCCAGGGGCGTGACGAGCTCGAGACGATGGCCGTCTTGAGCTCGCGTCGCCCGGCCTCCTCGAGGTAGTGGAGGATCCCCGGCCGAAGCTCCTCGATCTCCAGCAGCTCGAGCTCGTGCTCTCGGCGGCGCGTCTTCACGGCGTCCCGGTCGATCGGCCCGTGCAGCTCCTCCAGGTAGTCGAGCGGCTCGAAGCCGCCGATCGTCCCGATGATTGCCGCCCAGCGGTCGAGCGGAAGCTCCTGGCCGTGCTGGCGGTAGACCTCCTGCCACGAGGCGTATGAGGGTGTCTCCGTGTCGACGATCAGCCCGTCGAAGTCGAAGAGCAGCGCGCGAATCACGGTGAAGGTCTATCCATTGGTGGAGGTCTGCAAGGAAACACCTGTAAAGGAACTGAAAAACCTGCGCTTGGGGGCCCTGGAATGTCCTAAGCCGGGGAACACTCAGACCATCAACGAGAGAACATCAAGGAGGTCTGACGTGAAGCGTCTCTTCATTGCGATCGCCGCGGCCGTCCCGGTGCTGGTGGCCGGCGCGCTGGTGACCGCCCAGGGAGAAGGTGCCGCGACGCGTACCGCTGCGGCTCCTTCCAAGCTGACCATCTGCCACGAGACCGGCTCGGCGTCGAACGAGTGGCGCCGGATCACCGTTTCGAGCCGTGCAATGGCGAACCCGAAGTCGAACTCAGGAAAGCTGCTGCGCAGCCACCTCCGGCACACGGGCGACGCCATTGTGGTCGGAACGGCGGCGTGTCCGTCGGCGTCTGCCACGCCGGCGCCCACGAGCACGGCTCCCGCGCGGATCACCATCTGTCACAAGACCGGCTCGGCTTCGAATCCGTACCGGCGGATCACGGTCTCGAGCCGGGCAATCGCGAATCCGAGCTCTGCATCCGGCAAGCTCCTCCGCGGGCACATGCAGCACACCGGTGACGTCCTGATGCCGGGTGTCACGCCGTGTCCGTCCGGCAACACGCAGACCGGCCAGGGCGTCAAGCTCTCAGCCAACCTGCAGCCGGTTCAGGGGGCGAGCGGGTCCGGAACTGCCTCGCTCACGATTCGGGTCTCACGCCTCTGTCACACGCTCACCGTGAGCGGCCTGACCAACGTGACCGCCGCGCACATCCACCTCGTGTCGACCGGTGCCGTGGTTGTTCCGCTGACGACGCCAACGACCGGCACGTCGAGCGGTTGCGCAACCGTCGAGAAGGCGCTTCTGCGGCAAATCGTCGCGAACCCATCGGCCTATTACGTGAACGTCCACACGCAGACGTTCCCCAACGGCCAGGTTCAGGGCACCCTGAGCACCTAGGGCTCGATTCACACATCCACGAAGTGAGGCCGGCGATTACGCCGGCCTCACTCGTTCTGCGTGGAAGCTGATGCGGCGTGAGCACCACTCTTTGACAGTCGTCGAGCGACCTGCGAAGGATGGGCCGGATGGCGAACCGGGAGGCAGCCTCGAGCCGTTCGTCGTGGCAGCGCGTCCGAGACGCAATCACCGCACGCCGGGTGCTCGCGTACGTCCTCATGCCGCTGCTGCTGCTCTGCGCGTTCGCGTCGCTGATCGCCCTCAACCTGCTGCTACGAAACCTCTGGGGCGAGCTCGCCTATGCGGTCCTCGTTACGGGAGTCGCGCTCTGGGCGCGGCCGTTCACGATCCGCCGCGCGATCCTCCGGTCGACGTTCGCCCTGGTTGCGCTGCCGGTCGCCGGCGATCGAGGCTGGCGCGGGCTCCTCGTCCTGTTTGCGCCGCTCGAGCTCGAGCACTGTGGCGACGAGGTCGAGCCGGACACCGAGATCCTGGCTCGATGAGCGTCTCCGAGCGGGACGAGCACGAGATCACGCCGCTCGAGCTCTTCTTCGACCTGACCTTCGTGTTCGCGATGACCCAGGTGACGATCATGCTCGCGGACGACCCGACATGGGGTGGAGTCTTCCGCGGGCTGCTCGTCCTCGTTGCGCTCTGGTGGGCCTGGACCGCTTACGCCTGGCTGACCAGCGCGACGGACGTGGACGAAGGTGGCGTCCGGCTGGTGATGCTCGCCTCGATGGGCTCGATGTTCGGCGTCGCCTTGGCGGTTCCGGGCGCGTTCGGAGACGACGCGGTGCTGTTCGGTGTCGCGTACCTCCTCGTCCGCGTCCTCCACCTCGTGCTCTCCGCAACCGTCGTTCGCGACGATCCCGACAGCCGGGGTGCGCTCCTCCGGTTCGTCCCGACGGCGCTCTTCGGCGCCCTGCTGCTCGTGCTGGCCGGATTCCTCGACGGAAACGAGCGCATCGCCGTGTGGGTCGTTGCTCTCACGATCGATTACCTCGGACCGGCCGTGATCGGCGTGGGACGCGGCTGGGCAATGGCGCCCGAGCACTTCGCCGAGCGGCACGGGCTGATCGTCTTGATCGCTCTCGGCGAGTCGCTCATCGCGATCGGCGTCGGCGCCGGTTTCGACCTCGATCCGGGGGTCATCGCGGCCGCGTCGCTCGGAATCGTCGTCATTTCCGCGCTCTGGTGGCTCTACTTCGACGTAGCCTCGATCATCGCGCGGCGGCGGCTCACGGAGTCGACGGGCCTTGAGCGGCACCGCCTCGCGCTGCACGCCTACAGCTACCTTCACCTGCCGATGGTCGCCGGCATCGTGCTCTTCGCCCTCGGCCTCAAGACGACGCTCGACCACGTCGGTGAGTCGCTCGACACCGTGCCCGCAATGGGACTCTGTGGCGGCGCAGCCCTCTACCTGCTCGGGCACATCGCGTTCCTCTTTCGAGCGACCGGCTACGTCTTCCGGCGCCGGACCGTCGGCGCCGCCGTGCTCCTCGCCTTGATTCCCGTCGCGGTCGTGATACCGGCACTGGCCGCACTCGCACTGGTCAGCGCCGTTTGCTCGCTCGTGGTCGCGTACGAGGTGATCCGCTATCGCACGGCGCGCCTCCAGGTCCGGCACCCGGAGCTCGCCTAGAGGTAGATGCGCATCACCACCCGGCGCAGGTTGGGTGGCGCCGTTGGTCTAGCGGAAAGCTACTTCGGCCGCTGATCCGGTCCGCTTCCCTATCTACGCGGCCGTCTCCTCCCGCTGAGCCTGTTTCGTCGGGGTCGGCTTCTTCGAGACTGGCTTCGGCCGGGACGACACGGGCCGGGTGCGTTTCGCGGTCGGTCGTCCGCGCCTTGCCGCCTTCTCCGCGCGGTCGGGCGGCACGGTCGCTCGAGACGCCGACGGCTTGCGCGACTCTTTCCCCTGCGGGGACGCCTTCTCCGGCGCCGCATCCGCGGGCCGATGCGACCGCCTGGCCGTTTGCTTCTTCCCGCGGGCATGCTGCTCGGCAGCACGGGCCCGAGCCGGCTGCGTCTTCGGTTTCGACGCCTTCCGACGCGAACGCGCGTTGGCCGGGCGCGCGGGTCCGGGCCGTTCGCCTCGGCTGAGCGCCGCGTGAACCTCGGCCGCCCTCTGTCCGAGGCGCGTTTGCCCGACCGCAGCGACGTGCGAAGCCCGGCGCTCGGCCTTCGCCGCCGTTGCGGACCCTGTGGTGACGCCGTACCCCACGCCGCCGACGACGGCTGCGCTCGCCGTCACTGCCGCCGCCTTGACCACGAGGCCGAGGACCCCGGTCGCGGCCGCGCCGCCGCCGACGGCCGCGGTTCCACCCGCCGCCGTCGCGGTCCCGACACCGGTCGCCGCAAGCGCGGCCTGCTCGCCGCGGAAGAGATAGAGCGAGGCCGGTATCGGCAGCACCGACAATCCTTTCAGGAGCGAGCGCTGGCGCTTCTGGACGGTCGAGAACCGCACGCAGGCCGGACACTCGCGGAGGTGCTCCTTCAAGCGGCGGGACTCACGGCGGGGAAGCCGGCCGTCCAGGCTGCGCAGAAGCACGTCTTCGGCATCGGCGCACCTGAGCGCCCCTTCGAGCTGCTCGGCGAGGCCTCTGCGGGCACGGAAGAGGAGTCCCTCGAGCGCGTCGGGCGTCACCTCGAGGATCTCCGCGATCTCGGCATACGAACGCCCCTCGAACTCGCGCATGACGAGCGCCGCGCGCTGCGACGGGGGTAAGTGCTGGAGGGCGCGTAGGACGTCGGCGAGGCTCGGGTCGCCGACGTCCGGCGTCGGATCCGCCAGTTCCTCGTCCAGCTCGACCTCGATGGGCTTGCCGAGGGTCCGCCGAAAGTGGCGGCGCACCTCGTTGTGCGCGATCGTCAGCAGCCAGTTCTCGGCCTTTCGCGGCTTCGTGCCCTGGGCCATCGCGCGGTAGGCGTTGAGGAACGTCTGCTGCGTGACGTCCTCCGCGTCCGCGTGGTTCCCGAGCACCGCGTAGACGTAGCGGTAGACGCCCGCTGCGTGGCGACGGTAGATGCGATCGAAGGCCGGCGCGCCTAGTCCGCGGAACAGCGCTGACATCAACCGAACTATGCGGCCTCTTGTGGCCGAAAAACGGCTGCTTACCGAAAATTTACGAGCCCAATGCGCCGGTTCCGGGTGGGCAGCGGGTCTACCTCACTGACAGGCGACCCCCAACCTAAGAAAACGAAGGAGCACCACTGATGAACATGAAGCACTGTCTTCTCCTCCTGATCGCCGCGCTCGTCCTGGCTCCGTCGGCGCTGGCCGAGAACGGCGGGCAGGGCAAGAGCCCGGCGCAGTTCTGTAAGAACGAGCTCGTCACGCTGGGCCTCGCGAACTTCAAGTCACTGTACGCGCCGGGCGGGACAGGCGCCAACGCCATGGGCAAGTGCGTCTCCAAGCACGCCCGTGCCGCGGCGGCCAACCGGACGAACGCGGCGAAGACGTGCAAGGCCGAGATGGCCATGCCGGAAGCGGCTTTCCGGGCCGCGCACGGCGGCAAGTCCTTTGCCGAGTTCTACGGCAAGAACAGAAACGACCGCAACGCGTACGGCAAGTGCGTCTCGTCGAAGACGATGACGGCGAACGCGCAGCAGGAAGCGGCCACGATGAAGGCCGCCAAGGCCTGCAAGGCCGAGCGCGCCGCCGACCGCACTGCCTTCACCGCGAAGTACGGCGGGAAGGCGAATGCGTTCGGCAAGTGCGTCTCATCGAAGTCGAAGAGGCCGTAAGGCCTGGGAGGTCCGGCCCTGCGGCCCGAGGGGGAGGCATCGAGCCTCCCCCTCGTTCGACCCTTCGAGCGCTCACTCTCTTCTCAGCGCGTCGATCGTCGCCGTGGGGACGATGCCTTCCACCTGGCGAGCGAGCTCCGCGTTCAGGGTTACGAACGCGTCTGCCTGCAGCTTCGTGAGAGCGACGTACTCGGCGTCGTAGGTCTCGCTCCAGCCCAGCTGATCGGCGATCTTCCAGGCGTTCCGCCGCAGCACGGCGTCGCCGAGGAGGCGGATCGGCATTGCCCAGATGCGATCGAGACTGTCGAGAGCGACATCCGCGGGCATCTCGCCCCGATGCACGGCCTCGTGCAGGACAGACAGCGTCTGCGAGCGCAAGAGCGTCGGCGCAAGCAGCTCGTGCTCGGCCGAGACCTCGATCCCCTCACTCGCCAAGTGCAGGACGGCGCCGCAGTCGACGACGAATCTGCTCATCGGGCCGGTCACGCTATCGCACGCCGGACTCGCGGCCCACGAGGCCGCATGAGGGTCCATGACGGTGGCCGGGATTCGGCCCCGTTGTGCTCTCGGGCTTGCCGGGCCCGAACCGTGGTGGCTGCTAATCGTTCGGTCAACTGATCGAGCAGACGACCTTTCCGGCTACGGGCTCGGCATCTGGCGTCGCCTCTGAGTGGGTCACCCGACAGGTCCCGTACTTCGTCTCGATCA
Organism: uncultured Actinomycetes bacterium; assembly: GCA_963802375.1. Lineage (GTDB taxonomy): Bacteria > Actinomycetota > Thermoleophilia > Gaiellales > Gaiellaceae > JACDAN01. The sequence goes on along the minus strand of CAWDIJ010000010.1, from coordinate 888,229 downwards.
GCTCCCCTTCGCGGGGAAGGCGGGGAAGCTCGAGCTGCTGAACGTCGGTCCAACCCGCCCCCTCGATCGTGACCGTGAAACGCACCAGAGCGATGATCGCAGAGGGATGTCGGCGAGACCGCGAGGTTGGATACGGTCGTCGCCCAGACCCCGGGCAACGAGGGCGAGGTAGCCCCGCGACCCTCGTCCTCCCAAGCCGATCTCAGGACGCGCATAGCGCGGCGAGATGGTCAGCGAGCTAGATCTCGAGAAATCGATCCGGTTGATGGGCCATCGCCTTCCCTTTCACCGGGGGTCGGTGACCTCGGCGACGCGGCGTGGGGTGCCTTCGTTTTTTCTGACAATCGCGTATTCCTCGCCTCGCGCGATGACCTCTTCAACGTCGGGTATCTCGTGGCCCGGCACGATCGCGAAATCCGCAGGCTGGGCGCGGAGCGCCTCATACTCGCCCGGCTTCATCGAAATTTGCTCGGCGCACGTGCCGTGACCGCACTCGCAGACCAACATGAGTTCATCGGTCAGCGTGGCGAACGTCTCGTTCACCTCCCGAATCCGCTCGTTCGCTTCGCGGAAGACCGCTTCGTTTAGCCCAATACGTCGCTCGCGTTCCTCCATGGGGCGCTACTCCTCGGAAGCAGCCTCGGCAAGGTCTTCAGCTGCGTCTCTCTCGTCGAGTGCCTCTGCGATCTCGCCGGCATGGCCCATCTTCTCCACGATGACGTAGCCGTTCCGCTCTTCCACTACGACGCTCACCCCCTGCGCTGCCGTCTGGTGACCGGGCACGTTCAAGAAGCGACGGGAATCCGACCGAATCTCCTCGTACTGATCGAGCTCTAGGCGTACGACCTCAGTGCAGGTCGGATCGGCGCACTCGCAAATAAACGGCACTGGCGTCGCGACGTCGTAGACGCCCGCCGCCGCGCCTATGCGCTCGTTGGCCGTGCGGAAAGTCGCCTGGTTCCGGGCGATCCGCTCCTCCATCAGCCGCTGCATTTCCTGGGGCATCTTCCCTCCGTGATTCGGCCTAAACCGCTGCCGGCTCCTCTGTACAGATCTCCACTGCCCACGTGCGGAACGCCTTGGCCGTGGGCCGACCTGCTGGGAGGTGCGGCAAGGACTCACGGACCCCAAACCCTCGGTCGGTGCCGACCCCGCCGCACCGCCGCTGTTCCCAGCGCAGGCAGTTCTATACGACTCGTTGTGAGCGGACCGTCCGTCAGCATATGGATCCCCAAACACGAGAATCGAAGCGCCGTCAACTCGCAGCCGGAGAGCCTTCACCCCGGGAGCTCGAGCATGAAGACGGACAGGTCACCTGAAGAAGGGCGAGGGGTATCTTCACCGTTGTAGGAGCGCACCGCTGCCCGGGATCGGGTGCTCCTACGTTCCAGAGAGGGGCCGCAGCCGCCTTAGACCCCAGCGAGCGCGGCCCCTCATCCTCTCCCCCGCATCCGTGGTTCCCGCTGGTCGTTAGTGCTCCGTCAAGGGGCCGTTAGAACTTTGCAAGGGATTCGCAGGATGCCGCGTCCGACCCGGCCAGCGCTTCGCTTAGCCGTGCCGACGTGGAACCCGGCGAGTCGATCCCACGGCCAAGGGCGGAACCGGACGTTGACCCGGTGTTAGTAGCCGAACTGCTTAGGTCAGCCGTCGTCGCACCCCCACTGGTGCCCGGGAGGGCGTGCAGCCGCTGGCTTTGTTTCGGTTTGCTCATCCGCGTTTCCAAGGAGTTGCGGTGGGTACTTGACGCCGACTACTCAACGACGAGGAGAGGGTCATGACCGAGATCACGTACGAGCGCAGTGCTCCCGCCGACGGCCAAAACGAGCAGTCGACGACGGAGCAGGCGATGCAGAAGGTGCAGGAGACCGGAGGCGAAGTCCGCCAACAGATGGGTCAGAAAGCACAGGAGCTTCGCACTCAGGCGGGAGAGGGAATCCGCCGCCAGCTCGATGATCGCTCCACGGAGGCCGGCGAGGAGGTAACGACGACGGCGGATGCGCTCCGTCGAGTCGGCGATCAGCTGCGCCAGGAGGGCAAGACCGGAACCGCGCAGTACGCCGAGCGGGCTGCACAGCCTGTCGAGCGGCTTGGCACGTACCTCACACAGGCGGACGGCGACCGGCTTCTCCGCGACGCTCAGCAGTTCGCTCGGCGGCGGCCTTGGGTCGCCGTGATGGGCGGAGCAACGCTCGGGTTCCTCGTGGCCCGCTTCATCAAGGCGTCCAACACTGGTGATGGCGCCACCGAGCAAAACGATCGTTACACGCAGCCGGCGCTCTCGCCGGCGTCCGGGCTCGAGAGGGGCGAGTTCGATGACAAGTCCCGTCAATAGCGACACGCGGCAGGGGGAGCTGCTCGACGAGTCGACCGCCGACCTGGTTCGGCAGCTCGCTCAGGAGACGAGGACGCTCGTAAAGCAGGAGCTCGATTTCGCTCGCGCCGAGGCGACCCGCGTGGGCGAAGGCGTTCTGACCCTCGCCCGCCAGGAGCTGCAGCTGGCGAAGGCAGAGATGAGCGAGAAGGGAAAGAAGGCAGGCGCCGGGGCGGGTCTGATCGGCGTCGCGGGCGGAATCGCCTTGCTGGCGGGCGGTGCGCTTACGGCGTTCCTGATTCTCGCCCTCGACGGTGTGATGCCGAACTGGCTCGCGGCCCTGCTGGTTGGTGCCGCCTACGCGGTGGTCGCCGCCGTCCTCTTCTCCGTCGGCAAGAACCGCGTGCAGGAAGCAGGACCGCTCGTTCCCGAACAAACCGTCAATTCAGTCAAGGAGGACGTCCAGTGGGCGAAGACACAAATCGGATCAGACAGCAACTAGACGAGACGCGAGCCCAGCTCGGCGACGCTCGGCCGGCCGACGAAATCCGCGCCGATATCGATTACACCCGGTCGCAGATCGGCGACACGATGGGTGCACTCGGTCACAAGGCGGATGTCAAGGGCCGTATGTCGGAGTCCGTCTCGAGGAAGAAGAACGCGATCTTCGGCGCGGTCGGTTCCGGGAAGGACGCGGTCGTCGGCGGCGCAGACCGTGTCGTCTCGACAATCACTGGCGCCGTCCCGGACACGCACCAGGTTGCCGACGGCGCCCGTAAGGTGGGCGTGTCGAAGCAGAGCCCGGTTGGGCTGGTGGTCGCCGGAGGCGCCGCCGGCCTGCTCGTGGGGCTGCTCGTCCCGTCGACCCGCATGGAGGACGAGCACATCGGCGAGATGGCCGAGCAAGTCAAGGACACGGTCAAGGAGACCGGGAGCGAGGCACTCGAGCGCGGCAAGCAGGTTGCTCAGGATGCCGCGAGCGCGGCGTCCGACTCGGCCAGCCAGCAGCGCCAGGAACTGAGCGAGACGCTCCAGGACAACGTCAAGCAGCCGGAGCCGACCTCTACCGGAACCGGCGCGGCCTAGCCAGACACGACAAGAAGGGGGTTCAACATGGCAACACGCGATACAACGACCGACGATCGCCGCTTCGCGACGTCTCGGCCGACGATGGCCCGACGCGAGGAGACAAAGGTCTCGTTCCTGACGACCGAGTTCTGGGCGATGGTCGGAGTGATTGCGGCACTGCTCGTGGCCGCACAGCAGGCAGACAACTTCGACGCACCTCGCGCGTGGACGCTGGTTGCGGCTGTGGCGATCGGCTACATGGTCAGCCGAGGCCTGGCGAAGAGCGGCAGCGACCACCGCGACAGAGACGACGACCGCCTGTAGGAGTGAGCTAGGCGGGAGCCCATGGCGGGCTCCCGCCTAGCGCGTTCTCACTGCGTATGGACGAGCAAAATCCGCGTGCCGCTGGCACCGCTGGTGGGGAAGCTCGGCCTGGGGCTGGCGGAGCTCGTGGTGGGCTCCTCGCGGACATGAGCAATGAGTTTCCTGAGCCGAAGGTCGGCAAGCTGTTCGATGAGGCCAACTGATGGCTGACGCGATCCCTTACAAGAGGCCTGGCGAGGATCTCACCGGGCACGCGACCGCCGCCGTCGTGGGCAAGCGATTCCTCGCGATCTCGGGTGACCGGACTTCCGGCGCCGCGGGAGACCGCTAGGCGGGCGAGAACACGAACGAGCTGCCGCCGAGCATGCCTCCGTATCTGTTCGCGGAGAGGGTGCCGAGGCCGGGCCAGACGTACCACCGGTACTTGCCACGATGCAGCCGGTAGCGGTGTCCATGGTAGACCCACGAGCGCGGCACCTGGAAGTGGGTCGTCGTAGGCCACGCGCTGAGGATCTTCTTGCCGCGCACTAGCTGGACGTTGTAGTACTGGGCGCCCTTGACCGGCGTCCACCTGAGGACCGGCGCACGCGAGACGCGCTCGCCCGGCATGGGCGCGAAGAGCGTCCCCGGCGCGGCGACAGCGAGCGTCTTAGCGGCACGGTTGCCTGCTTGATCGATCGCCGTGACGGTGTAGCGGTAGCGCGTGCCGAGCTTGACCCGGGTGTCGCGGAAGCTCGCCCTGGTCCCGCTGTAGACGAGCCTGGACTTGCCGCCGCTGGCGTTCGACGTCCGCATGACCTGAACGAGCTGCGTGTCCGACGAGGCGACCCAGCTGAGATCGAGCCGGCGGCTGCCCGCGCGGGCAGCGAGCTTCGACAGCGTCGGCGGCGTCTGGTCGAGCTTGATCGTCTTGCTGAGAGACATCGTCGTCGACCGGTCGAGGCTCGTCGCCGTGCAGGTAAACGTCGTTCCAGGCGTATCCGCGGTGAGGGTCATGTTCGAGCAGCCGGTCGACGAATAGAGGGGCCCGCTGAACGACCAGTCGAGCGTGACGCTGCTGACATACCAGCCGTTCTGGCCGAGAGTGCCGTACACGCTCAGGTTGACGAGCGGCACGTCGCCCGTCGCGCCCGGTGCGAGCGCCAGCATTGCGACCGCGGCGACGGCGACGCCGACGCGGCGGCCGACGAACGTCCGCGCTGTCGCGAAACCTCGTTTCAACCCGGCCCTATCCCCCATGTCGCAGTAACTCCGGGATCGGAATTCGTCGTATCGACGCCGCCCCCTTCCGTCCCTCGTCGCGTCTTAACGCGATTCGACGCTACTACGCCCTTTTTGGGGTGTCAATTTGCGTCTTGGGGCCCAGGATCGCGATTGCGAGTCCGTCGCGCTCAGCGGGACACACCTACCGCCTCGGGCTGGATGACGCGGTTGAGGTTCCAGCACTCGAGGGCTGAGGTGTGTCCAGAGTTTCAGTGGTGGCGGACGAGCCTTCTCTTGTTGGCGCAACCGGGGTCGTGGGTACCCTGCATCTAGTTCATGGTTTTCATGCGTACGCAGCGGATCGTGGTAGCTGGTCGTGCTCCTCATGCTGTCAACGCTCACCGCTTGTGACCTAGGTGTGGTAGTTGCCGTTCGCTAGTCGCTTTGGCGCCGTCGCGGCCGTCTTGTGACCCTGTCCCGACCCTGGTGACCCTCGTTTGACCCTGTCGTCAGGGTCGCGAACCGCGTCTTGGTGTATTGAGCGGTCTTGAGTTGTACGTTGAGAAAAGTTGCCGATGTGCTCGGCGTTTCTGCTGGATTGGCTCGGGGAGTGAGAGTGGAGCGTGCCGGGATCGAACCGGCGACCTCCGGCTTGCAAAGCCGCGAGAGCAGGAGTATGGCCGAAACCGGGCGGGAACGAGATGCGACGTAAACCCGCATGGCTACTGGACTTCCGGCCGCTAGGCCGTGAAAGCAAGCGAAGCGCCGATCGCACAAGCTCCAGACGTTTTGGCGTTGAGATGGCGTCAGCCCGCCAGGGCTGGCAACAAGGCCACGAGGGGGCGTGGGTCGAAGCCGCGGCCCTTCCCGCAGGTGGCGCTCGGCGACGCTGCGCTGGCGTAGTGCCTCCGCCCAGAACGCCCCGGGGAGGCAGTGTTGGACGTTGGCTAACGGCGTCCGCGTCGGACCGTAATCGTGTCCTGCGCGTAGAGGATGCGCTTGGCCTCCTCTTCTTGGGCGGCAAGCTCCTCACGAGTCGGCGCCCGCCGTAGCTTCCGACGCCAAATCCGCAGGCCCTTCAACACGGTTCTAATGGGGGTAGGCGCCAGGTCGATAGGAAGGCCAGTCTGCGGCAGATTCTGGCTCCGGCTCGGCTACGCGTTCAACCTCGATGACGCCCGGCGATATTTCGCCCGGAAGCCGGACGATCGCGCTCACTCGGTAGATCATGATTCCGGGAGCGATCACGCTGCCCTCACTAGGCGGCTCCTCGAAATCCATCTCGAACCGGCTTTCAGCGTCCGGGCTCGATATGTCGCAGATCCAGAAGCGCATACGCCGCAGCCTTTCGGTCGGGACCGGAGAGAGCCGACCCGCCCAGGACGATGGTTCCCCTCCCTCGCTAGAGCTCAAACGTCCCGGGCGCTGTCCTTGCCAGCAGGTGACTGGAATCAGGGCGATCAGGGTCGGCGTGCGTACCCGATCGCCGCTGGGCGCGTTAACTGGGTGTGGGCGGAGTGCTGTGGGGACTACCGGTGTGGCGGCCTCTGCGGAGTGCTTCGGCCCAGACATTTCAGCGAACTGCGGGAGGTGCGACATGCCGATCTACGAGCTGGAGATCCTCGAACCTGAAGGCGGTGTAACTCGCCTCGAGCACGCCTCACCCGCAGGCGTCTCCTACGCCGTCAACGACAGTTTTGAATACGGCGGGCGTGCGTTACGGGTGAAGTTGCTCGAGGAGACGGAATACACAGGCACCGACCAACGCCTCGTCTGCGCCGTAGAGCAAGCCTCCAGCTAGAACGGGCCGTCCTATACGAACCGGCTGCGGGGCGTCGAGTGCTGCCGCGTCTCGCGGGAAAGCGAGCGCGCGGTTGGACGGCTCGGCTCACCGTCGACGGTGAGGTGCCGTCTACTGCCGGAGTGGGACGAGCGCGAGTTCTCCGGCCGCAACACGTGAACGACTAGCTCCCCCACCAAGAGCGCTGCCAGGTGATGCTGGCTAATGCCGCCTGGCCAGCGAGGCTCGGGTGGAAGTAGTCGAGCTTGCTCACCTGGCTTGCGCTGAACACATAGTTGAAGACGGCGTAGTCATCGAAGCGACAGATCGCCGCGTATTGGCCGCATACCTCGGCCAGTACTTGGTTGAAGGCCTGCTCGCGCGCGAGTACTACCTGCCGGTCTTGCTCGGTGTTGAACGGTGAGAGCATCGCCTGGCAGATTCCGGCGACCGACCAAACAACCTGGGCGGTCGCATTTGCACGGAGGAGCTGCCAAAGCCGGTAGACATTGGGAATGCTGCCTACGAACACGTGTGACCCTGCCGGAAGCCCGGCTGCAAGCGTGGCCATCGCCGCTGAAAACTGGGCCCGGAAGTCGGCCACGGTTGTCATCGTCGCGGGGGAGCCTGTGCAGACGTCGTTGGCGCCCATCAGAATCGTGACGTAGCGGGCTCCCTGCGTCACCGCCGTCTGTGCCTGCGCTTGAGCGTCACGCATCCGGGCCCCCGCGCGGGCGTCGCTGAAGTTACGCCCTTGAATCGCTGGGTTGAGTGTGCGGATGCGCTCGTAGTGGCTGCTGATCCCGTCGAAGGCGCCACCGCCGGTGCTCCAGGACTGGGCGGGGTGGTCTCCATACCAGCAGCAAACATCGGTAGCCCTCGTAATCGAGTCGCCGATTCCGGCAATGCTGCTCGGGAGAGGCGGAGCCGGCGCGGCGATCGGCGCCAGCGCGAGTGAGGCAGCGATCAGGCTAAGCACTAGGACGCTTCGCATCCGCATCGCGAATCCTTTCTGCTTGATGGCTAGAGCCGGTTTTCCCGTTGTGGTTGCTTTCACACCTGCCGTAACTGCGTGAGCCGTTCCCGCGTTCTCGGGTTGAGGAATGGGGTGGCCGATGCTCAACTGCGAGGAATGCGCCACACAGCCGGCGACGGTTGAAGAGGCGCGCCGCTGGCGGGCTTATCTCGTTTCAGTGATGGAGCCCGAAGGCGACGAGGATGTCGGTGTGTTCTGCCCAGAGTGCGCTGATCGCGCGTATGTGGACAGGCGTCCTTGGCGCTTGTTCTAACCCGCGCACCTAATCGGCGGGGTTCCCCGTTGTGTCTGTGGGGCGAGGTGTTTCGGAGTTGCAGCTGCGGCCATGCGGGGCCTGTGGCTTCTGCGGAGTACGTCGCCCCTAGCCCTTCCGCCTGTAGGTTCGTGGTGGCCGTCCGGTCCCGGAAAGGGAGGACCGATGGACTTCAAGCTCGAGCAGACGGACGGCACCCCCGCCGACCCGGCCACATACCGAACCGGGTCTATGCGTGGCGGCCCGGCGACACGATCACAACTGGCGCTCCCGCGACTGGTACGACGCGCTCGACGCTGCCGGGATCGAACGGCGCGGTCCGTACCACCTGCGCCACACGTTCGCGACCGAAGCCCTGGCCGCCGGCGTCTCCATCTTCGAGCTGTCACGGCTGATGGGAACGTCGGTGGCGATGATCGACCGCACCTATGGGCACCTGGCGCGTGACTCCGAAGACGCGATCCGGGCGCGGCTCGACGCCAGGGCCGGACGAGATGGCGTTGAGATGGCGTCGGGGCCATCGGACTAGTCGTATAGCGGGAACCGCAATCCCGTATGGCTTGTGGCTTGGCGGCTAGTGGAGCGTGCCGGGATCGAACCGGCGACCTCCGGCTTGCAAAGCCGGCGCTCTCCCAGCTGAGCTAACGCCCCGTCTGGCGCACAGTTTAGACGCGGTCCAGATAGAGGAACCTCCATTGACTTTCCTTCTTCGATGCCCTAGAAACCACCCCGCGGCTAGCGCTTTTGCGCGGCCACCAATGGGGTGAAAACTGGGGAGGGAGATCACTTGAGGACTCGCGTCCTGTTCGTGGGCGGGCTACTGCTCGTCCTTCTCGCGGCCACGCTCACGGGCGCCGCCGCGGCTCGAACGAAAGGAACCGAGGCCAAGGCGACGCCGAGCGCGATCGACCTGGCCACGTATCCGGCCAAGCGCTGGATCGTCATGCTCGACAAGAAGCCGCTCGCGCACTACGGGCGGGCGAAGCGAGGGCTCAGCCTCTCGGGCGGGAATCCCGCCAAGCTGAACCTCGCTGCGGCCGTCAACCGCACCTATCTTCGCGGGCTCACGCGCAACCAGTCGGCGTTCAAGGCGCGGCTGGCGCGGGTCGTCAAGGGCTTCCGCGTCGAGCGGTCCTACACGCTGACGCTGAACGGCCTTGCAGTCCGGATGAACACGGCGCAGGCGGCCAAGGTTCGCCGGATGAAGGGCGTCCGCGCCGTCGTGCCGGACGTCCCGTACAAGCCGTCGATGTATGCGACGCCGGCCCAGATCAATGCACCGGCGCTCTGGGATCAGCTCGGCGGCCAGGCGAACGCCGGCCGTGGGATCAAGGTCGCGATCATCGACAGCGGCGTCTACGTCACCAAGGACGCGGCCGGGAACTACGCCGGGAACCCGTGCTTCAGCGACGTCGGCTACCGGTCGCCGCGTGGGTACCCGAAGGGCGACACGCGCTTCACGAACAACAAGGTGATCGTGGCGCGCGCGTACTTCCGCCCGAGCGACCCGCCGACGACCGGAAACGACACGCCGATCCCCGGCCCGGGCGGAAGCTCGCACGGGACGCATGTCGGCGGAACGGTCGCCTGTAACGCGAACACGCCTGCCGGTGGCGAGCTGCGCCTGAGCGGCATCGCACCGGCGGCGTACCTCATGAACTACCGGATCTTCTATCCGTCCAACTCGCCGGACGGGTTCGAGAACGGCAACGGGTGGGTGGTCGAGATCGTCCAGGCGATCGAGGACGCGGTCCGCGACGGCGCGGACGTCCTCAGCAACTCCTGGGGCTCCAGCCACCAGAACACGCTTGACTGGCCCGACCCGATGGTCGAGGCGGCCGAGTCCGCCGTCGACGCCGGGGTCGTCGGTGTGTGGGCGCAGGGGAACAGCGGTCCCGCCACGGCGACCGGCAACCTGCCGTCCGCGTCCGACAAGGTGATCTCGGTTGGAGCCGTCTCGAAGTACGCGGCGATCATCCAGGCCACCGCGCAGGCGACGGCACCGACCCCGGTCCCGGCGAACCTGCGGGGGCTCGACACCGGTCCAGCCGGATTCGGCCCGGCGCTGACCGGCCACGTGGGCCCGGCCGGGCTGGTGACCGCGGCCTCCGCGCAGACTGCGAGCGTGCCTCCGGCCCAGCACAACCAGGGCTGCACGATCGACCCGCCTCCGGGCGCAGACATTAGCCCGTTCGTTCCGGGCTCGATGACTGGCAAGATCGCCCTGATCGAGCGCGGCACCTGCAACTTCAGCGACAAGGTGTTCAACGCTCAGCGGGCCGGCGCGATCGGCGCGCTGATCTACAACAACGCGGCCAACGGCGAGACGCTCATCACGATGGGTGCAGGCGTCCACGCCGCGGACGTGACGATCCCGTCGGTCCTGCTCCGCCACTCGAACGGCCTCGCGATGTTCAACTTCATCACCGCGAATCCGACCACGGCGCAGGGCGAGTTCTTCTTCAACCCGCATCCCGCGGTGACGATCGGCGACGTGATCGCCGGCTTCAGCTCGCGCGGGCCGACGCAGGACAAGGACATAAAGCCGGACGTCGTCGCTCCTGGACAGGACGTCTTCTCCGGCGGCTACGCGAACGCCCCGTTCCCGGGCGTCTACACCGGGTTCGGATCCGCTTCGGGCACGAGCATGGCGACCCCGCACGTCGCGGGCGCCGCTGCGCTGCTGCTCCAGAAGCATCCGTGGTGGACGCCGGCAATGGTGAAGTCGGCGCTGATGTCGACGGCGAACGAGGACGTGTGGACGAGCTCGGCCCGCACCGCCCGGGTGAGCGTGCTCGCCCAAGGTGCCGGCCGGATCGACCTCGCCAAGGCGTCTGGTCCGGGGCTTGTCTTCAACGAGCCGAGCCTCAGTGGGCGGCACATGGCGCCCGGCGAGACGAAGACGTTCAACGTCCGCGCCTGGAACATCAGCGGAAGCACGGATACGTGGGACATCACGACCACCGAGACGGGTGACGCCGCGCAGACGGCCCGGTTCAACATCACCGCCGGGACGGCGGCGTTGAGCCTGAGGCGCTACCGCTTCGGCACGATTCCGGTCACGGTCGAGTCGGTCGCGGGTGCGCCCGCGGGCAACTACGAGGGGTCAGTCGTCCTCGTCAGCCGGGCGACCGGCATGCGGCTGCACATCCCGGTCTGGTTCCGGGTGCTGCCGGCCGTGGACAAGGACGTCCTGCTGATCGACGACGACGGCTCGGTCTTCAGCGCCGCGTTGCCGGATCGACGGGCCACGTACACGGCGATGCTCGACTCGCTCGGGCTGACCTACGACGTGTTCGGCTTTACGGGCGCCTTCCCGTCCGCGGTGAGCCTGCACCGGTACCGGAGCATCGTCGTCTTCACGGGCGATAACGCGAGCTTCGGCACCAGCGGGTTCTTCGTCGCCGACCACGACGCGCTGGCCGAGTACCTCGACAGCGGCGGCCGGATCTGGGCGATTGGCCAGAACTGGGCGCTCACGGAGGACAGCGGCACGTACCACTCGCGGCTCGACCGCGGGCGGATCACGAGCGGCTACCTCGGTCTCGCGTACGAGGCGAACAGCGCGTTCGCGACCGCGCCGCCCAACACGGCGCAGGGTTGTGGCGCGTTCGGCGGGATGTCGCTCGGTCTGAGCCAGAGCTCGGTTGACCTCTACTCGCCGAGCCCGAACACCGACACGTACAACGCACCGCACACGATGAAGCCGCTCTTCCGCGCTGATTGCGCGGCGGCCGGCTCGTCGGCGGTGTCGTTCGGCCGCGCATCGGAGCCGAGCCTCGAGGAGGAGCGGAAGGAGTACCTCTACCGCGCCCTCTCGATGGGCTTCGGCATCGAGGGCGTGGCCAGCGGCGCCACCGCGGCGCAGCTCGGCGACCGAGCGATGGACTGGCTCCTCGACGAGGTCACGGTCGACCTCGGAGCGAAGGTTGGTCACGGCAAGCGGGTCACGTTCACCGCGACGCCGGGCTCGAGCGTGGGCGCCTCGTTCACGAAGTTCCGCTGGGACTTCGGCGACGGCTCCCGCATCGTCACGACCACGGGTCCGTCGGTCATGCACAAGTACCGCCGGAACAAGAGCTACGAGGTCCGCGTCGAGGCGACGGACAGCCTCGGACACAGCGCGGTCACGAGCTACGACCTGAAGCTGAAGAGCAAGGACGACGACGATTAGTCGCTCGTCGGACTAGGGACCACTCGGAGGGGGCGCGGAAGCGCCCCCTCCGTGCTTGTGCCGGTCGCTGGAGACGATCAAGGATCGTCTATGTAGGAAGCGTCTTTGATTTTAGGCGACCTCTCACTTACAAACCCCGTGCTTCGCAGGGGAAACACGAGAGGGGGAGGCCCTCATGCAGAAAGTTCTCTTCGCGGCCGTCGCGCTCGCGGCTGCCGCGATGGTCGGCTCGACGGCCGTCGGGATCGATGCCGGTTCCGACAGCCGGCCGACGAAGTACGTCATCCTCTACAGCCCGAACGGCACGGCTGCGATGAAAGCCGCCGTGGTCGAGTCCGGCGGGCGAGTTCTGAAGGCGAACAACCGGGTGGGTGTCGCCACGGCGATCTCGGCAGACCCGGGATTCAGCGCCCGGGCCGGAGCCTCGAAGGCGATTCAGGGGGTCGCGCGGAACCACGCGATCGGTCGTGCGACTCCGAAGCTTCGGCCGAAAGTCTCGGAGGAGCAACTGCGTTCGATTCGGAAAGCGGCAAAGGGGAAGTCGGGTGGCCTCCGGTACCAGCACGGCGGGAACCGCGCCGAGCCGCTGGCCGGCCTCCAGTGGGACATGAGGATGATCCGCGCCACGACTGACGGCTCCTACCGCAAGGAGACAGGGAGCAAGCGCGTGCTCGTCGGCATCCTCGACACCGGCATCGACGGGAGCCATCCGGACATCGCGCCGAACTTCAACCGGTCGCTGAGCCGGAACTTCACGACTGACATCCCGTCGATCGACGGGCCGTGCGAGGTCCCGTCCTGCAAGGACCCGAATGACGTCGACGAGAACTCGCACGGCACGCACGTGGCGAGCACGGTCGCGTCTCCGATCAACGGCCTCGGAATGGCGGGCGTCGCGCCCGACGTGACGCTCGTGAACTTGCGGGCCGGGCAGGACTCGGGATTCTTCTTCTTGCAGCCGAGCGTGGACGCGCTCACGGCGGCCGGCGACCTCGGGATCGATGTGGTGAACATGAGCTACTTCATCGACCCGTGGCTCTACAACTGCGGTAACCCGCTCCATCCGGTGCCGCAAGACTCGCCGCTGAGCCGGGCGGAGCAGAGGACGATCATCGACGCGACCCAGCGGGCGCTCGACTACGCGCACCAGCGCGGCGTCACGCTCGTGGCCGCTCTCGGAAACGGCAACCACGACGTCGGCATCCCGCCGACCGACACACAGAGCCCGAACTTCCCGCTGGGCACCGACTACGACCGCACGGTGAACAACTCGTGCCTCGACCTGCCCACCGAGGGCAACAACGTGATCAGCGTCTCGTCGATCGGACCGAGCAAGACCAAGTCCGACTTCTCCAACTGGAGCTACGAGGAGACGACGGTCGCGGCTCCCGGCGGCTGGTTCCGCGACACCGGCTGGACGCCGGCGAACCCGCTCGGCGGAGTCCAGAACCAGATCCTCGCCGCGTATCCGAAGAACGTCGCCGAGGAGGCCGGTGACTTGAACCCGGACGGGACGCCGAACAACCCGTTCGTGGTGCGTGACTGCAAGGGCTCGACCTGTGCCTACTACCAGTGGATCCAGGGCACGTCGATGGCCTCGCCGCACGCGGCGGGCGTGGCCGCGCTGATTGTCACGAAGTTCGGCGACCGGCGTCGCGGCGGGATCACGCTCCATCCGCTGTTCACGCAGGCCTACCTCGAGGCGTCGGCGATGGACACGCCGTGCATGTCGAACCAGCCCGACGGTACGTTCAGCTACGCGCACGTCAACCGGCCGGCCTCGTACACGAGCTTTTGCGAGGGGACGCCGGTCTTTAACGGCTGGTACGGGCACGGCATCGTCGACGCGCTCGGTGCGGTCACCTTTGGCAAGCAGAGCCGAGACGACGACGACTAGTCGAGGCCGTATCTGAACAGCGTTGAGGGGGCGCCTAGCGCCCCCTCGCGCTTCTCGGGGAGAGAGTCTCTGAGGTGTGGTCTAGGCGGCCCTGTCGATGCGGTCTTCGAGGCGGGCGCGACGAATGATCTCGTTGCGGTCGCCGAAGCGAAGGCGCACGCGGGCCTCGCGGTGCTCGTCCCAGAGCCGGGCGATGCGCTCGTCCAGCTCCTTGAGCTCCGCGGCGAGGACGACGTCCCGTCCGGCGGACAGGCGCTGAAGGAGAACGGCGCGGTCCTCGCTGGCGCGCTCGATCTCGCTGCGGATTTCCTGAATCGTCTTCACAGCTCTAAAAACGCGACCTCGAGCCCCGCCATTCCCTCGGTATGTTGAGCTGAGGTTCAGCCGTAGCCGAGCTCTTCGATCCGCTTTTCGTCGAGCCCGAAGTAGTGGCCGAGCTCGTGGAGGACGGTGATTCGGATCTCGCGGCGGAGCTCCTGCGGGTCGGAGAACGACTCGATGAGCGGGAGCCGGTAGATGACGATCCGGTCGGGCAGCGCGCCTGCGCGGTCGCTCGTCGGCCCCAGGCCGTCGTACCAGCCGAAGATGTCCGGCTCCTCCGGGCTCTCGTCCTCGACGACGATCGCGATGTTGCGAAGCGCTCGAGCGAGCTCGGGCGGGACGTCGTCCAGTGCGGCCCGGACGTGCGCGGTGAACTCCACCTCGTCCATCAGTACGCAGGTTGTAGCGGCCGGCGCTTGACGAAGAACCGGACTGCTAGCGCACCGAAGACGAAACCGCCGATGTGCGCAAAGAACGCGACCCCGCCGCCCTCCTCCGGGACAAAGAGCGCCATGCCTCCCAGGACCAGCTGGAAGATGAACCAGAAGCCGAGGAAGAGCCAGGCCGGGAACTCCCGGATGAAGATGATGATCGCCCAGATGACGGTGACGACCTTGGCGTTCGGCAGGAGCAGCAGATAGGCGCCGAGCACCGCCGAGACCGCGCCGCTCGCACCGAGGTTCGGGATCTGAGCCTCAACCGGCGTGCCGACGGAGAGCGTGACGAACGTCTGCACCGCGGTCGCCGCGAAGCCGCCGAGGAAGTAGAAGACGAGGTAGCGCACATGGCCGAGCGCGTCCTCGACGTTGTTGCCGAAGATCCAGAGGAAGAGCAGGTTCCCGATCAGGTGCAGCCAGTCGCCGTGCATGAACATCGAGGTCACGGCGGTGATCGGCCAGTCCTCGCCGACGACCGGGCAGGAGCGCTCCACCTCGCAGGGGTGGTAGGCGAGTTCGTCGACGGCGCGGTTCAGGTTCGGGAGCTCGTAGAAGACCCAGACCGCGATGTTCGTCGCGATCAGGATCACGGTCATCACCGGGAACGACCGGGTCGGGACGTTGTCCTTGATCGGGAACATGGAGCTGCCGGCGCTACCGGACGACGAGCGCCAACAGCGCCTTCTGTGCGTGCAGGCGGTTTTCGGCCTGGTCCCAGACGGCTGACTGCTGCCCGTACAGCACGTCCTCCGTGATCTCCTCGCCGTAGTGGGCGGGGAGGCAGTGGAGGACGATCGCTTCGTCGCCCGCCTGCTCCACGAGCTCGTTGGTGATGCCGTAGCCGTCGAGGTCGCGGAGGCGCTGCTCGCGCTCGGCGTCCTGGCCCATACTCGTCCAGACGTCCGTGTAGAGGACGTCTGCGCCGCGGACGGCTTCGGCCGGGTCGCGCGTGACGTCTACTGGTCCGGCCTCGCGGGCGATCGCAAGCGCCTGCTCGTCGGGCTCGTAGCCCTCCGGCGTGGCGGCGACGAAGCTTCCTCCCAGGCGGGTGACAGCGACCATCAGCGACGAACAGACGTTGTTCCCGTCCCCGAGGTAGGCCACACGCATGCCCTCGACTCGGCCGAGGCGGTCGCGGATGGTCAGGACGTCGGCGAGGGCCTGGCACGGGTGCGACGAGTCGGTGAGGCCGTTGATCACCGGGATGGAGGCGTTTGCGGCCAACTCCTCGACGTCGGACTGCGCAAACGTCCGGATCATGATTGCGTCCAGGTAGCGGGAGAGAACGGTCGCCGTGTCCTTGATCGTCTCGCCGCGGCCGAGCTGGAGATCGTCGGATCGAAGGTAGAGCGCGTGGCCGCCGAGCTGGGCGATGCCGACCTCGAACGAGACCCTCGTGCGCGTCGAGGGCTTCTGGAAGATCATCCCGAGCGCTCGGCCGGGGAGGATGTGTTGCTCCTCGCGCGACGCCTGCCTGATGCATGCGGCGGTGTCCAGAACCAGCTCGAGCTCCTCGCGCGAGAAGTCCGCAACGCGCGTGAAATGGCGGCCCTTGAGGGAGTCCGGGAGGTTCAGCACGGCGCGCATCGTATGTTCCGGAGACTTGACAGTAGAGGGCTAAGGTTTTATACTGGCACGAAAGGCAACTCGCATCAGGAGGTAATCGGCATGGCAACGATGGTTCGTTGGGAGCCCTTCCGCGAGCTGGCGACCCTGCAGAACGACATGGGCCGCCTCATGAGCTCGTTCCTCGGACAGGGACAGGTCAACGGCGAGAACGGAGAGCGCTCCTGGATGCCCGCCGTGGACGTGTGGGAGACCGACGACGAGCTCGTCTACGCCTTCGACCTTCCCGGGATCTCCGAAGAGGAGATCTCCGTCGAGTACGACGAGGGCGCACTGACAGTCAGCGGTCGGCGCGAGCGCGTAGAGCAGACCGAGGGTGACCGCTTCTATCGCTACGAGCGGCGCTTCGGCAGCTTCTCGCGCACCGTGGGCCTGCCGCCGAGCGTCGACGAGGACGCCATCCGCGCGGACTACCGCGACGGGGTGCTCGAGATCCACGTCCCGAAGCCCGAGGCGCCGAAGCCACGCCGGATCCAGATCGGCTCTGGCGACAAGGCGACCATCGAGGGCTCCTCGAAGCGCGCGTAACCCGCCCTTCCGGCCGTGTCCTGGGGTCTGACCCCGGGGCACGGCCCTTTCCTACGGTTCTGCGAGCAGCTCGCGCAGCCGGCCGAGGCCGGCGAACATCCGGCTCTTGACCGTCCCGAGCGGAACGCCGAGCCGCTCCGCGAGCTCCGACTGCGTCAGCCCGCCGTAGTAGGCCAGCTCGAGCGCCTGCCGCTGATCGTCGGGGAGCTCGGTCAGCGCGGCCTGTACGGCGGCGCGCCGGTCCCTCAGCACCGCGTCCTCGTCGGCCGGGCCGACCGAAGGCTCGGGGGCGGACTCCAGCGGCTCGCCCCGTCGCTTCTGCTCGCGGCGCACGAGGTCGACGGCCCGTCGGTGGACGACGGTGAGGATCCAGGTCGAGGGTTTCGCGCGCTCTCGCTTGTACGCGTCGGCGGAGCGCCAGACGGCGAGGAAGGCTTCCTGCACGGCGTCCTCGGCGAGCGCACGATCTCGGAGGATCCGGAAGGCGAGGCGGAAGGCGAGCCGTCCGAAGCGGTCGTACAGCACCCCGAGTGCGTCGTCGTCCCCGCGGCCCACCGCCTCGAGCACCTGCTCGTCGGACAGGCTCTCGAGCCGCGTCGTGCTCCTGCCGGCCGACGGCGGGGGAGAGCGTGACCGCGTACTCAGACATCGGCGCTCAGCAGGATGTCGCTCGTCGGCTGGTCGGAGCCCTCTGCGTCCTCGAGCGTGACGGCCACCGTGTCTCCCGGCTCGACCGACTCCTCGAGCGGAACGTGCTGGCAGCCTCCCGCGAAGAGGCCGGCGGGGCGCGGCCGGTCGTCTTCGATCACCCAGGCCTCGTACGTCTTTCCGGCCGGCGGATCGTCGAGGCAGGCGACCAGCGTCGCCTGGTCGCCCTTGACGACGAGGCTTCCGCCGCCGTCCATCGCGACGACCCGCGGCTGCGTGTCGCGGAGCGAGTTCGCCCAGAGGCCGAGCCCGACGGCGGCGCAGGCGGCGGCGACCGCAGCCGCTGCCGTCGCCGGAAAGAGCCAGCGCCGCCGCATCGGTACCACGGTCGCCGTACGCGGCTCCGCCTTGGCGTCCTCGAGGATCCGCTCGCGGAGCTCCGGCGAGGGCTCCGGGCCCTCGGCGGCGTAGGCGAGCTCGCCGGCGATGTCACGCAAGGTGGCGACCTCGTCGCGGCATCGGTCGCAGGTATCGAGGTGCCGCTCGTACGTCCACCGGTCCTCCGGATCGAGGGCGTCGAGGGCGTACGCAGCGGCTTGGTCGTGGATCTCGGACTGGGCCATGCGCATCATTCTTATTCGCACGACCCAGTCCGGTGGTTCGGTCAGTCCAGCTGCAACCGGGCAAACCTCGCCCAGATCGGTGAGAAGTTCGGGTCGGTGTCGAGCGCCTGCCGGAACAGCCGTCGCGCCGCGGCCTTCCGGCCGAGACAGCTCTCGATCATCCCGCGGTGGAAGTAGCGGTGCCCGTCCGGGAAGCGGAGAGCCTCGTCCGAGTAGCGGACTGCCTCCTTGCACCGTCCGTTTCGGACGAGCGCCCAGGAGAGGACCTCGCTCGCCTCCGTCCCCGGCCTCTGCGCGTACCCGCGTCGGGCGAGAGCGAGCGAACCCGCCAGGTCGATTCCGTGCTCGAGCTGGAACATTGCCCGGTCGAGGTCGGTGTCGACGCCGTTCTCGGCCAGGCGCTGTTCCTGCCGCCGCACGAGGTCGTACGCCTTCGCGGCCGCCCTCGGCCGCCCGGCGACGGTGTAGAGGTCGCCGAGCGAGGCCGCGAACTCCGGCGAGAACCTCCTGGCGACCGCCTGTCGCTGAAGCCCGATCGCCCGCTCGAGGTTTCCGCGCGCCGCCTCGGTCTCGCCCCATGCCTCGAGCGCGAGAGGATTGCCGGGCGAGACGGCGAGCGCGCTGCGGAAGTGGCCGGCCGCGGCCGCGAACCGGAGGTCGCCGCGGTCGAGCCGTCCGAGCTCGACGTATGCCCACGCCCGGGTCTCGGCGTCCACCGCCGCGTCGAGCGCGAGGCGGATCGTGCGCCTAGCCGAGTCGTCCTCGCCGAGGCCCGATTGAACCTGCGCGACGCGCGCGTACGCCGCGATGCTCGGCTTGAGCTCCGCCATCCGCTCGTAGGCGCGGTAGCCCGCCTCGAAACGCCCGAGCTCGATCAAGGCATCGCCCATGACTCCATACACAAGGGCCATGTCCGGTGCCAGGTACCGGACGCGTCTCGCAAGGGCTAGTCCTTCGCGGAAATGGTGGCGGGTGTTCGCGAGCGACGCCAGGCCGATCAGCGCCCTGACGTCGTTCGGATCCTGAGCGACCGCCTGTCGCAGCGCCCGCTCGGAACGCGTGTAATGGGTCGGCTCGCCGGTGCGGCGGGCCACTCTCTGCTCCTCGAGGCCGGCTCGGACGAGCTGGTTTGTCGGGGTCCTCGAGGTCTCCTCGCCGTTCATGCGCAGAGCGCCTCCGACGAGGAGGGCGGTGGCGGCTATCGCCGCCACCGCTGCCCCGGTCAGCGTCCGCCGCTTCACGGCTTCTGCTGGCCCTTTGCGTTGTCGAACCCGCTCGGGGGGTCGTTCTCGTATGGGAAGAAGCCCAGGTTGGGGACGTCGTTCCCGTCGACGCCGTCGCCGAGAAGGTCTCCGGCGGGATGGCCCTTCAGCTTTCCGGCCACCGCGCGCTCGGCGATGTCGACCACGTCGTCTGTCAGCCGCCGCCCGTTCGGGAAACCGGCCAGGTCGCCGCCGAAGACGCCGAGCCGGTTCGGGCTCGCCGTCGGCGGGATGGAGAGGTTGATCCGCAGCATGTCGGCGAGCTTCGGCCCGGTGTTGTTCAGGCCGGGCACGCCGGTCAGCAGCACGGCGACGAGGTCGTCACGGTTCGTCTCCGGGACGCCGAGGCCGTACAGCTGGTTGATGACTGCCGCGAGAATCGGCGTTCGGTAGTACTGCTGGAACTGCGCATCCGTGTCCGGGCTCAGGCGGTTCCACTTGTCCTTGAGCTTGGTCGGGATGATCACCTCGTTGATCAGCGGGTTGCCGAGTCGCGAGACCTGCACCCACTGCCGCTCCTCGTGGAACCGGCGGACGCCGTTGCGGCGGTACTCGCGGATCTTCATGCGAGGCCGCTCGGTCGTTGCCCAGACGCCCACGGTGTGGTCGGAGTCGTCGAGCTGCGAGATCGGGATCTGAAGCGCGATCCCATGCGTCGCGTAGTTGGCGAAGAAGTCCTTCCCGCCGCCCATGTTGCCGGTGCCCTTGCGGATCGCGACGAGATCGAAGATCGCGCCGATGTCCGCGAAGAACGCGTCCTCACGCTGGCCGGCGAAGACCTTCCCGCC
Organism: uncultured Actinomycetes bacterium; assembly: GCA_963802375.1. GTDB lineage: Bacteria > Actinomycetota > Thermoleophilia > Gaiellales > Gaiellaceae > JACDAN01. Next base: position 867,950 of record CAWDIJ010000010.1, on the reverse strand, counting down.
GCCCGTGAGGTTCGTGATCGCCGCGTCGGCCAGCTGCCGGTAGTTCGGCGTGGAGCGCGGGCCGATGTTGTTCGGCGGTGTCACGCCGCGCGCGACGACGGTCTCGTGGCCGCGAACGACCTTCGTGACCGTGTAGTCCTGCACGGTGTTGCCGAGGAACAGCGTTTCCTCGCGGTTCTTGAACCTGAACCGGTAGGTGACGTCGGCCTTGCCGTCGCCGCTCCGGTCGATGTTGATCGCGTACCGGGCTCGCTGGGAGAAGCGGTACCAGTTCGGGCCGGCCGCCGGGTCCTCTGCCGGGATCCAGTTGGCGATCACGGTCAGCTGGTTCGGGGCGTCCAGGCTCCTGAACGCGTAGACGTCGGTCGTGTCGGCCGACGGATCCTCGGCGATCAGCGGTGCCTCGCGGTGGCTCGATGCCTGGCCGGCCTCGGGGGCCGGTCCTCTGACGGCGAGCACTGCGGCGGCGACCGCGATCCCGACGATCGCGAGTACGAGCGTGCGCATCGTGTGCGGCTCCTTTCGGTTCGGCGCCGGGTTTGGCGCCTGGGTCGCCGCTCATTCGGCGCACCCGCCCGACCGGTTCGGTCAGGGAGCGGCGGTCACTTCGAAGAGCGTCCAGCTCCCAGGGACGCCCTTCAGCTCGTGCGTCCCGCGCTCGGCGAACTCGATGCCCGAGCCGACGACCAGATCGTGGACGGTGCTCGAGACGAGGATGCCTCCGTCCCGCGCGGCGGCCATGACCCGGGCCGTGATGTGCACTGCGAGTCCCCGCAGCGTTCCTTCAGCCAGCTCCACCTCGCCGGTGTGGACGCCGGCCCGGATCCTGATCCCGCGCTCGCTCAGCGCCTCCTGCAGGCGGACCGCGCAGGTGACCGCCCGCGCGGGCCCGTCGAAGGTGGCGAGGAAGCCGTCGCCGGTGCGGTCGATCTCGCGCCCGCGGTACGTTCGGAGGTGCTCCCGAACGACCTCGTCGTGCTCGCGGACGAGCGTGCTCCACGCGGCGTCGCCGCGCTCGGCCGCGAGCCTCGTCGAGCCGACGATGTCGGTGAAGAGGACCGTGGCGAGCTGACGGTTGAGCACGGGCCGCGAGCGGGCTCCGGTCAGGAACTCCTCGACTTCGTCCAGCAGCGGCGCGAAGTCGCCGGTCCCGAAGGGGAAGGTGTCGGCCCCTGGCAGCTCGACGTACTTTGCGCCGGGGATGTGCTCGGCGACGTAGCGGCCGAACGCCGGCCGGTGGTGCCGTGCGCCCGCGCGCTGGACGACGAGCGTCGGAACGCGAATCGTCGGAAGGATCGAGCGCACGTCGATGTTCGTCACCCACCGGTACATCTCTGTCGCGGCTCCTCTCGGCATGCCGGCCCGCTGGTAGCGGACGTACCAACGTGTGAAGGCGGGATCGTTCGCCACCGACGGGGCTGTGAGGCCCAGGATCTCGCTCGTGAGGCCCCAGTTCTGCTCGTAGCGGTCGACGAGCTTTTCCCAGGTCCCGTCCGGCATCCCGATCGTGTAGTCGTCGGCTCGCCGCCAGCGCGCGAAGGTGTTGACGAGGGCGAGCGCCGGCACGCGGTCGGGGTGCGAGGCGGCGAACATCATCGCCATGGGGCCACCCTCCGCGTCGCCGAGCAACGCTGCCTGGTCCATCCCGGCGGCGTCCATCACCGTTCGGACGTCGTCCATCCACTCCTCGAGGCGCGGCAGCGACCCGAGCGGCACGGGATCGGACACGCCGGCGCCTCGCTTGTCGAAGGCGACCACCCGCGCGAACGACCCGAGGCGGTTGAGAAACGCCGCCATCCGCGGCTCCTCCCACATCACGTCGACGTTGCTGGCCCAGCTCGTGACGAACACGAGGTTCGTCGAGCCCGAGCCGAACAGCTGGTACGCGACGTAGCCGCCTTCCGAGGGCGCGTACGTGGTGACCGGGCTCGTCACGGCCCTACCTTCGTGCCAGCCTCTCCGCGTAGGGCCGCCTCGACGCCGTCGAGCGAGGTGATGATCGTCTCCCCGCCCGCCCTGGCGGTCGAGATCGCGGCCTCGACCTTCGGCCGCATCGAGCCTTCGGCGAGGTCGGGCAGCAGCTCCTCCGCCTGCTCTGCCGTCAGCTCGCGGAGCTCTTCCTCCGCCGGTGTCCCGAAGCCCCGCTTGACGGACGCGCACATCGCTGAGGATCAGGAGCCGTTCGGCTCCAAGCTCGGCGGCGAGCACCGCCGACGCGCGATCCTTGTCGATCACGGCGTCCACGCCGTGGAGACGCCCGTCACGCCGCACGACCGGGATCCCGCCCCCGCCGCACGCGACCGGAACGGTTCCCGCGGCGAGCAGCGCGCGGATCTGGTCGGCCTCGACAATCTCGAGCGGCACGGGGGAGGGAACGGCCCGGCGCCAGCCCCGGCCGTGCTCCTCGACGAGCCGCCAGCCGCGCTCGGCCTCCAGCGCCCGTGCCTGCTCGCCCGAGTAGAACGGTCCGATCGGCTTCGTCGGGCGGTCGAAGGCCGGGTCGGTCTCCTCGACGACGACATGCGTGAGCAGGCAGGTGACCGGCCGGCCGGCGGCGGGTCCGAGCTCGGTCTCGATCAGCGACCCGATCTGCGCTTGGGTGTGGGCCACCGCGAGGTAGAGCGGGAGCGGAGGCACCTCGTCGGCCGAGCGCTCCTGACGCAGGAGCTCGTTCCCGACCTGCGGCCCGTTGCCGTGCGTGATCACGAGGTCAGCCTCCCGGAGCAGCGGCGCGAGCGCCTCGGCGGTCTCGCGGAGCCGTGCTGCCTGCTCGGCTGCGGTGCCTTTGTCGCCTGCGCGGATCAGGGCGTTCCCGCCCAGCGCGAGCACGGTCGTCAAACGAGCGCTTTGTCGCCGATCAGCCCGCGCTCGGCGAGCAGGTCGGCCAGGGTCGGCTCGCCGAGCTCCTGCAGGCGGTAGGTGACGCGGAGCGCCGGCTTGTCGAATTCGACGACGCGTCGCAGGTCGATCGGCGTCCCGATCACGACGACGTCTGCGTCGGACCGCGCGATCGTCTCCTTGAGCTCGTCCATCTGCTTGCGGCCGTAGCCCATGGCCGGGAGCAGCTCCGTGATGTGCGGGTACTCCTCCAGCGTCTTCGCGATCGAGCCGACCGCGAACGGCCGGGGATCGACGAGCTCGGCGGCGCCGTTCGCCTTGGCCGCGAGCACCGCGGCGCCGTACGCCATCTCGCCGTGCGTCAGGGTCGGGCCGTCCTCGATCGCGAGCACGCGCTTCCCGGCAATCGTCTCGCCGTTCTCCTCCAGGAGGAACGGGGACGCCGCCAGCACGACCTTCGCGTCGGGATTGGCCCACCGGATCGAGTCCAACACCGTCTCGACGCCCTCGGGCGGCGCGGTATCGACCTTGTTCACGACGCACACGTCCGCCATTCGGAGGTTCGTCTCGCCGGGGTGGTAGCGGAGCTCGTGGCCGGCGCGGTGCGGGTCGACGACGACGACGTGGAGGTTCGGCTTCACGAACGGCGTGTCGTTGTTCCCGCCGTCCCAGAGGATCACGTCCGCTTCCTGCTCGGCCTGGTCGAGGATCGCGGCGTAGTCGATCCCTGCGAAGACGACGTTGCCCTCGGCGATGTGCGGCTCGTACTCCTCCCGCTCCTCGATGGTCGCGTCGGCCGCGTCCAGGTCGGCGTAGTCGGCGAATCGCTGCACCGCCTGCTTCGTCAGGTCGCCGTACGGCATCGGGTGCCGGAGGACGGCGACGCGCTTGCCCGCGTCCCGCAGCACCTTCGCGATGTGGCGCGTCGTCTGGCTCTTGCCGGAGCCGGTGCGCACCGCGCAGACGGCGACGGCCGGCTTGGACGAGGTCAGCATGGTGCGGTGCGGCGACAGCAGGCTGTACGAGGCGCCGGCGGCCAGGACGCGCGAGCCGATGTGCATCACGTGCTCGTGGGTGACGTCCGAGTACGAGAACACGACCTCGTCGATGTCGTTGTCGCGCACCAGCTCGTCCAGCTTGGACTCGGGGTAGATCGGGATCCCGGCCGGATAGAGGTGGCCGGCGAGCTCGGCTGGATAGCGGCGGCCCTCGATGTTCGGGATCTGCGTCGCCGTGAAGGCAACGACCTCGTACTCCTCGCGGCCGCGGTAGACGACGTTGAAGTTGTGGAAGTCGCGACCCGCGGCGCCGACGATCACGAGCCGTCTTCGATCCATGAATAAAGCCTATTCAGTTTCCAGGACGTCGTAGGCGCATCCGGCTCGAACCGTCCAAACGGACAGGTCCTGGGGTCAGACCCCAAGACACGTCCCGAGCGGTCAAGTGGGGACGCAGTAGAGTCGCGCCGATGCCCGGCTTCGCCGAGTCACTCAACGAGCAGATCGCGTATGAGTACGCCGCGTCGCAGCAGTACATCGCGATCGCGGTGCACTTCGACGGGGAGTCGCTGCCGCAGCTCGCCGCCCACTTCTACCGCCAGGCGGTCGAGGAGCGGAACCACGCGATGATGATGGTGCAGTTCCTCCTCGATGCGGACGAAGACGTACGCATCCCGGGGGTCGAGGCGCCCAAGACCGACTTCGGCGACGCCCGCGAGCCCGTTGCCCTCGCCCTCGAGCAGGAGAAGCGCGTCACGGAACAGATCGTCGCGCTCGTCGAGCTGGCACGCAAGGAGGGGAAGCTCGTCGGCGAGCAATTCCTCCACTGGTTCCTCCAGGAGCAGCGCGAAGAGGTGTCGTCGATGTCGCATCTGCTGGCCACCTTGGAGCGCGCCGGCGACAACCTGCTCCTCGTCGAGGAGATCCTCGCGCGGACGGGCGACGAGGACAGCCCGCTCGAGGCGGGCGCCCCGCCTGCGGCCGGGGGCGCGCTCTAGACGACCCGGCCGCGCTCCCAGCGGTAGTCGATGTCGCTCACGTAGAAGGCGTTTGCGAGGATCGGCTCGATCCCGAACGGGACTGCGGAGAAGAAGTCGAGTTCGCGCACCTCGACGGCGACCGGCTGCGGATCCCAGGTGCTTCTCGTCCCACGGACGCTGAGGAGGCGACCAGTCTCGGGCTCGTGGTGGAACGTGTAGGGAAGCGGCCCCGCGAAACGCCGGGCCTCCTCGAGGCTGCCGAATGGCGAATCCCGAGGCAGCGGCCCCGGCATCAGGCTCAGGTCGGCGGTGACGCTCACGCCGGGCCTGACGTCGACGTGCAGCAGCTCATCGTCGAGGCGGAAGCCGGCATCGACAGTGCGGTATCGGTACGAGGTGAGGAGGTTGCCGAAGAACGTCAGAAGCCGACGGTCGGTGTCGCTGCGGAGGATGTAGAGGCCGCGCAGGCTGGGCCGACCCGCCACCCTCACGAAGATCCGGTAGCCGCCGAGGAAGAAGTCGAGGCCGAGCGCGCCGGGTAGCAACGACGGTCGCATGCGCTCGGTCTGAACGAACGCTGCCGCGGCGAAGCCGAGGTCTCCATGACGGTCGGGCTCGAGCGTCGGCGGCAAGAGCGGCTCGAGGGCAGGCGCCGGCAGCGCGTATGCGAGCACCAGGCTGTGCCGGAAATGGGCCGACACGGCGAAATGATGGCGGCGGAGCCGGTATCCCATCAGAGACGCTCGACCCGGATGCTGCCCCAGATGAGCGCCCGGTCCTTGGCGGCCCATCTGGCCTCTTCGTCGGCGGCGGGCTCACGGAGGCTCCGCAGGATCACGACGGCTCCCGGGGCAGCCGCCCGACGAACGGCGTCGAAAAGGCGGGGGCCGTACTCGGCGTCCGCTCCGTCGAGGATGTTCGACAGCGTGATCCCGTCGAAGTTGCCCGGTGCACAGGCTTCGAGGTACTCGATCGCGTCCGCCGTTTCTATGGCGAGCCGCGCCGGCGTGGTCTCCCTCGGACGGCCGAGCAGCAGCGCCGATGCGAACGGGTTCCGAGCGTTCGGGTGACGACCGAATCCCTGCTCGAGCCGCCGCCGGAGGATGCGATCGAATCGAGCCGGAAGGACATCGACGAACGGCAAGTCGTAGGCACGCCGAAGCAGCCTCGGGCTGAAGGTGGCCGCCAGCGCGAAGCGCAGCCGGCGTGTGTCGAGGCGGCGGCGCCAGAACTCGAGCTGCTCGCCCGTCCGGTCGAGGCCGCAAAAGCGCTCGAGCGTCGCGCGTGTCCAGCCGAGCACGGGAGCAATCTGCCGCATCCGGTCGAACCGCCTGTCGATCCGTCCTCGCTCCAGCGCCCCGCCGGCGAGGCGCCGGCGCACGTATGCGATCTGCACCGGATTGACGTCGACCGCGGTCACCTCGTCGCCGCGGGCGGCCAGGTCGAACGACGTGCATCCGGCCGAGGCGATGCAGAAGATGCGTCCGCCCGGCTCGAAAGCCTCGAGCTCCACGGCGCTGTCCTCGTACATCTGCCCGAACAGCAGCTCCGGGCCTCCCTCGCGCCCGTCGATCCGCCCGCCCAGCCAGGCCGTCTCAGGCGCGGGCGTCCTCCTCGGCGGCGAGCCACGCGAGCGCCAGAAAAGCGGCATTCTCAGCGAGCATCGTGTTCGGGGCTGGGAGGTGACGTCGGCCGAAGATCAGACCGCCGGCATTCATCCCTGCGACCAGCGCAGTGCCGACTGCGGCCGCAGCCCGGGGTCGCCGGCCGCTGACGACCCAGACTGCGAGCGCGGTCTCGACGACACCGATCGCGAGGAGCACCGGCTTCGCTCGGTGGCCGCGAAGCCAGGGCACGGACGCCACGACGTCGACCTGCTCCGGGCAGCCGCCCAGGAGCTTGCACCACGCGCCGTGGTAGAGCCAGACTCCGGCGACGGCCGCCGAGGCGAACCGGCGTCCGAACTGCCGCTGCACTACTTCAGCAGCTCGCGGAGGCTCTCGGCGAACGCTTCCATCTCGAGCTCTTCGCCGGCCACGTCGGCGAGCAGCTCGTCCGCGTTCAGCCGGCTGCCCTCGCCCCAGAGCTCCCGGAGCATGCTTCCGGCCTCGCGGCTCGAGAACCACGACGAGCCGAAGCGGTCCCGGAAGTGGTTGCGGAGCTGCGCCTGGAGCGCCCACGAGCGGAGGTACCCGGTGACGTAGAAGCTGGGGTCGATGTCGCCGACGTAGTCCGTCGGGCTCGGCTCGATCTTCAGGGCGTTTCCGAGCAGCTCGACGTAGCGCGACGACATCGCCTTCTCGTCCAGCTCCCTCGCCGCGTGGAACTCGAGCTCGTACAGCAGCTTGCCGCAGTAGCGGCGCAGGAGGTAGAGCGAGCCGGCCGCGGACTCGGCCGCGAACTCGTTGGGGCGCGGGAAGTCCAGGCGGCTGGCGAGCCAGCCGGGCTCTAGGAGGAAGTGCTCCAGCATGGTCGCCCACGCCTCCGTGATCGACACGTCGCCGAGGCGCCTGGCCTCGACGGGCAGGTCCGGGTTGACGTGGGCGTAGTGCTCCGTGTGGCCGGCCTCGTGGAAGAGCGCGCGCCAGTCGTCGGCGCCGCCCATCGGCTGGATCACGAGCACGACACGGCCCGGCACCTCGATCGGCGCGCAGAACGCGCGCGGGCTCTTCTTCGGCCGCTGCTCGATGTCCAGCTCGACGTTCTGCTGCGAGCGCAGATCGATCCCGAGGTCGGCGAGCGAGACCTCGAGCGCGGGCATCATCTTCTCGGCGGGAAACGCCTCGTCCCAAGCGGGTGCGCGGAAGACGCGAGCGACATCCCAGCGCTCGGCCTCGCCCAAACCGACTCCGGCTCGCGCGCGGAACAGCTTGTCGGCCTCCTGCTCGTAGAGCGCCTCGGTCGACTCGAGGACGGCGCGACACTGGTCGGCGAGCTCGTCCAGCCGGAAGCCAAAACGGCGGTAGAGGTCGGCGTAGGTCGGCGAGCCGAGCCGCGGCACGGCCTCGTTCAGCGTCGCGATGCCGTCGATGTGGACCGGGTTGATGTGCTCCTCGGTCAGCCGGTTCCGCGCTTCCTCGAGACGGTGCCGCTTGGCTCGGTCCTCCTCGTTCGCGACCGTCGGCCGGATCATCCGGTAGCCGATCGTCTCGCCGTCGACGGTGGCCTCGAGCTGGGCCTCGAGGGCGGCGCTCTTCTCGGCGTGGTCGCGTGTCAGCTCCGCGAGGTAGTTCTCCGAGGCGAAGCGCCAGAGCTCCGACACGCCGGCGTCCCCGTTCGTCGCCTCGCCGAGTGCCTGGGCCCGCTCGAGCTCCGAGAGGTCGGGGTAGGACTCGTAGAGCTCCTTGAGGTCGAGCGTGTCCTTGTGACCCGCGTAGTGGAGGTAGTACTCCTCGTCGAGCTCGGCAATGAAGCGGTCGATGCGCTCGCGGTAGGTGTCCAGCTCCTGGCTGGTGGGAGGGGCGCTGGCCACTAGTGCCTCTGCAAGTGACACTGCCCCGCTTCTCGGTCGCGAGCACCAAGCCGGAGCGCGCACTCCGCCGAGCCAAGGCTCAAGAGCCTTGGTGAGGTGGAGGGTCGGCTCCGGCGCCGCGTGATCGCGGGCGAGAAGCAGGCGTGTGTTGCTTGTAGAGGCACACGCTTAGGATAGACGGGTGCGCCAGATCTCCGTCCGCACCGAGCGGCGCACGCAGCTGCTCGAGATCACGCGCGAGGTGCAGGCTGCCGTGGAGGGGACGGACGCCGCCGCGGTGCTCGTCTTCATCCCCCACACGACGGCCGGCGTGACCATCAACGAGCACGCGGATCCCGCGGTCGCCCGCGACTTCGAGCGGGCGCTCGAACGCCTCGTCGCTGACGGGTGGGGATGGGAGCACGTCGAGGCGGGAGAGGAGAACGGGCCCGCGCACATCCGTGCCGCGCTGATGGGGCCTCAGGTCGTCGTGCCGGTCGAGGACGGGCAGCTCGCGCTCGGCACCTGGCAAGGGATCTTCTTCTGCGAGCTCGACGGGCCTCGCGACCGCACGGTTTTGGTCTCCTTCCTCTCGTGATCGAGGTCGAGAACCTCAGCAAGCGGTTCGGGAAGACGCAGGCCGTCGCCGGGCTGAGCTTCCGCGTCGAGCCCGGCACGATCACCGGGTTCTTGGGGCCGAACGGCGCCGGCAAGTCGACGACGCTCCGCTCGATTCTCGGCCTGGTGCACCCCGACGCCGGCCGGACCGTCGTCCTCGGCGTGCCGTATCGGCAGCTGTCGCGTCCGTTGCACCAGGTCGGCGCGGTGCTCGAGGCCAGCGAGGTGCATCCAGGGCGCTCGGGCCGGAACCACCTTCGGGTGCTGGCGACCGCCGCCGGGCTTCCCCGGACGCGGGTCGAGGAGGTGCTCTCGCTCGTCGAGCTCAGCGCAGGGGCCAAGCGGCGGGTGAAGGGCTACTCGCTCGGGATGCGGCAGCGGCTGGGGCTTGCGGCGGCGCTCCTGGGCGATCCCGAGGTGCTCGTGCTGGACGAGCCGGCGAACGGTCTCGACCCTGCCGGGATCCGCTGGCTCCGAGACCTGCTCCGCTCGCTGGCCGCGGAAGGGCGGACGATCCTGGTGTCGAGTCACGTGCTCGCCGAGGTCGCCCAGACCGTCGACCGCGTTGTGATCATCCACCGCGGACGGCTCATCCAGCAGGCGGCGATGGCGGAAGTGCTCGCCGGCGCCCAGGGAGCCACCCGGGTCCGTTCGCCCGACGCCGGGCAGCTGCGAGAGCTGCTGTCGGCAGAAGGCCTGACCGTCAACGAGGCCGACGGCGTGCTCTTGGTCGAAACGCCGCCGGAGCGCATCGGGGAGATCGCCGCCGCGAACGGGGTCGTCCTCCACGAGCTGGCGATCGAGCGCGCGACGCTCGAGGAGGTCTTCCTGGAGCTGACCGGAGGGGAGACGACCGAGTGACCGATCTCGTCCGCGCCGAGCTGCTGAAGGTGAGAACGACCCGGGGCTGGTGGTACTACCTCGGCGTCATCGTCCTGCTCACGGGCATCGCAGTCGCGGGTGACACGGGCTCCGCGGAGGACGAGCGCCGGCCGCTGCTCGAGTTCCAGCTCGGTCTCGTGGAGGCTGCCGGAATCGCGTCGCTGATCGCGATCATCCTCGGGATTACGATCGTCACGAACGAGTTTCGCCACGGGACGATCACGCCGACCGTGCTCGGCGAACCGCGTCGCGAGCAAGTCGCCGCCGCCAAGGCCGTCTCGACCACGATCTTGTCCCTCCTGTTCGCCGTCCTGGGGCTTGCCGTGGTCGCCGCGGTCGGGATCCCGTGGCTGCTGGCCCTCGACGTCGAGCTTCACCTGGCCGATTCCGACATCGCGGTCCGCGCCGGCCAGATGCTCCTGCTCGTGGTGCTCTGGGGGCTGATGGGCGTTGCGATCGGCGTCCTCGTCCAGAGCCAGGTCGCAGCGCTCGTCGGGACGCTGGTCTGGATCTTCCTCGTCGAGACGCTCCTCGTCGGCGTCTTCGGCTGGCTGGACATCGACGACGCGGTTCCGTATCTCCCGTTCCAGGCACTCGACGCAGCGGACGGGACGGGCGGAGAGGACCTGCTCTCGTACTGGCCGGGAGTCGGAGTCTCCCTGGTCTACATCGCCGCACTCGGCGCCGCCGGCACCGAGCGGCTCAGGAGGCGCGACATCACCTGAGGGCTTGGGCGGGATAGCCCTCGTTGCCGGGGTGCGATGCTCGTTTCCAGGCAAGGACGCAGGGAGCGCCCGTATCCGTCTGATACGGGCGCGACTGAGGACGCGGCCTGGGGACGAGTAGCGCGGCCCGGTGGCCCAGGCGCTGTTCCGGCCAAGCCCTCTTGGCTACGGTGGGGCGATGGCCGCGCCGCTCGCCCGGGACGACGAGCTCGAGCTCGAGATCGAGTCGCTGGCCTACGGCGGGAACGGCGTCGCCCGGCTGAACGGGTTCGTCGTGTTCGTAAGGAGGGGCTTGCCGGGCGATACGGTCCGCGCTCGGGTCACGAAGGTGCAGCGCCGGCACGCCGAGGCACTCGCAGTGGAGGTGCTCGAGCCGAGTCCGAAGCGGGTTGAAGCGCCATGCGATCACTATCCGGCCTGCGGCGGCTGCCGTTTCCAGGATCTGGCCTACGAGGCGCAAATCGACTCGAAAGAGGCACAGGTTCGTGACGCTCTGGTGCGGATCGGCGGCCTGCCGGAGCCGCCGCTCGAGTCGATCGTGCCGGCCGCGTCGGTCTTCCACTACCGCAACAAGCTCGAGTACTCGTTCGCGCCCGGGCCGGCCGGGCCCGTGCTCGGGTTCCACAAGGCGGGCCGCTGGGACGAGGTGATCGACATCGCCGAGTGCTGGCTGACCACCGAGCTGGGAAACCGGGTGCGGGAGGCGGTGCGCGCCTGGGCCCGCGAGAGCGGCCAGCCCGCGTACGATCAAGAAGCGGGCACCGGTTTCCTGCGCCATCTCGTCTACCGCGAGGGGCGGAACACGGGTCAGGTGCTCGTCCAGCTCGTGACGGCGCCGGGGAAGCTCGACGCCGAGGGCTTCGTCGCGGCGCTGCGCCGGTTCCCCGAGGTGCGCTCGATCCACCACGCGGTGAACGACCGCCCGGCCGAGGTGACGAACTTGCCGACGACGCTCCTCTGGGGCGACGAGGCGATCGAGGAGCAGATGCTCGGGCTCCGGTTCCGCGTGCGGCCGACGGCGTTCCTGCAGACGAACACCGAGATGGCGGAGCGGCTGTACGAGCTCGCGATCGACGCGGCGGGCCTGACCGGCAAGGAGACGGTTTGGGATCTCTACTGCGGGACCGGAACGATCGGGCTCTCGATGGCCAAGGAGGCGCTGACGGTCTGGGGCGTGGACGTCTCGGAGGAGTCGATTGCGTGCGCGCTCGAGAACGCCGACCTGAACGGGATCGCGAACTCGGCGTTCTTCGCCGGCGAGGTGGGGCAGGCGGTCGAGGAGCTCCGCGACCGCTCTGGCGATCCCGACGTTGTCGTCGTCGACCCGCCGCGGGCCGGCCTTTCGAACAAGGCGATCAGGCGGCTCGGCCGGATCGGCGCTCCGCGCGTCGTCTACGTCTCGTGCAACCCGACGACGCTCGCCGGCAACATCAAGCAGCTACGCGAGGACTGGGGCTACGAGCTGCGGCGCGCGCGGCCGGTCGACATGTTCCCGCACACGCCGCACGTCGAATGCGTCGCTCTGCTTGGGCGGACCTAACGCCCGAAGAAGAGGCCGAGCAGGCTGCGCTTTGCGCGGACCTTGAGGCTGCCGGGATATCGTCCCGCGACTTCGGTTTCTTCGCGCGTGAGATTCCCGAGGCGGGGATCCACGAGCCGCGCTTCGACTACGAGGCGGCGGCGCCGATCCTGATCCAGTGGCTGCCGCGGGCGCAGACGCCGCTGATCAAGGAGCGAATCGTGCGTTCGCTGACCGGCGAAAAGGCCGCGACACCGGACGCATTGAAGCCACTCGTCTCCGAATTCCGTCAGGCAGCCGACGAAGAGTGGGCGCTCAAGTGGGCGATCGGAAACGCCTTGGCCACGCTCGCGGACGACTCGATCGTCGAGGACCTGATCGCGCTTGCCAGCGATCGACGCCACGGCCGGAGCCGCGAAATGCTGACGGACGCGCTCGCCCGGACGAAGGACGAGCGGGCGCTCGACCTTCTTGTCGAACTGGTCGATGACGACGAGGTGGCCGGCCATGCGATCTCGGCGCTACGTCGCCTCGGCCCGAAGAGCTCGCTGCCATACCTCGAGCGCGCGCGCTCGGCGCTCGAGCGTCAGGCGACCAAAGGCGTCTGGCCGAACGCCCGTAAGCAGGCTCGGGCCGCGCTCGAGCGGCTTGGCTGACGCCTACGCCGTGCCGATGCGCAGCCGGCCGTAGAGCGACCACGCGGTCACGAGCGTCCACACGCCCTCGAGGAGCAGGAAGCCCCACTGGCGCTCGTGCCAGGCCAGCACCGTCAGCGCGCCCGCCCCGACCAGGTTGAGCCAGAGGTACCACCACGACTGCTGGTCGAGCACCCGGAACTGGGCCAGCACGTAGGCGGCCAGGATCAGGAGCGCGCCGACGACCTGGGCGACCTGCGCGATCAGGCGGACGACCCAGCCGGCTCGCGGCGCTCGCGCCGCCAACGCTGGAACTCTCGCCACAGGAGATCCGCGTTCGGGATCAGGAATCCAAAGGCGAGCCCGGGCAACGCCGGCAGCCCTGCCGACTCCCACACGACGCCGATCACGAGCGTGAGCCCGAGCGAGAGCGTCAAGGCGAGGAACGTCCAGCCCACGCGCAACCCCCAGCGCGCCGCGGCCGCCAGGAACAGCGCGAAGAACAACAGGTCGGGCGGGCCGAGCAGTGCAGCGCTCGGCTCCCCGGGGTACGGGAACTCGAGCGCGACGCGGTCGAACAGCCCCGGCTCCTCCTCGACGATGTGGCCGGTCGGCCCACGCCAGACCGAGAACGCGTCCACCCACGGGATCAGCAGCGCCACGAGCGCCACCCAGAGCACGCTCTCGAAGTATTCGAGGAACCAGAACCCAAGCGTCGTCATCAGCCCGAGCTTCGCGAAGCTCGAGAGGGACTCCAGCTCCGCGATCTCGAAGAGCACGACCAGCACCAGCAGCACGCCGGCGACCAACAGCAGCCGGTCCGCCGTGCGAAACGGCAGCGCGAGGTATACGAGACCGAAGATCGCCGGGATCAGGCAGAGCGCCAGGAAGGCGACGTCCCACCACTTCGAGAGGTCGACGACCTGCTCGTGCCAGGCGTAGTAGGCGCCGAGCGCGACGGCGAGGACGGCGAACGCCGCGACCCGCGGAGTCGCGGCCTCGCGCGTCAGTACGGCGGCAGCTCCGCCCACCAGGGGCCGAGCGTCTTCAGCGCCCGCCAGAAGCGCGTCTTCGCCGCCTGCTCGTCCAGCGAGGCGTCGATGTCCGGGACGAAGAGCGCCTCGACCGTCGGCGTCCACTGCTGGAGCTCGCCCGGCTTGGCCTCCAGCTCGGACGAGAGCGGGAAACCGAGCTCGCTGAGGAACGCGAGTGCGTCCTCGCCCATCACGACCACGAGCTTCGGCTGGACGATGTGCAGCTCGCGCAGCAGCCACTCGGCTGCCTGCTCCTCGTCGCCGCCGTCGAACTTGAAGCAGTTCGTCCCGTAGACCGCAAGCGGGTCGATGTGGAGCCGCTGGAGCGACTTCACGAGCGCCTGTCCGGCCCGGCCGAAGAACGCCACGCCCTCCTGGATCTCAGAATGCTGCGGGCGGAACTTCAGGAGGAAGATGTCGGCGAGCGGATGGCCCGAGCCGATCGCCGGAACCCGTCCCTCGCCGGCCCGCCGGATCTCGTCACCGAGCTCGTTCGTCTCGGTGATCGCCTTCTGGAGGTAGCGCTCGTGAATCTCGTCGGTGGCAGGCACGGCAGGCATCGTTCAGGTTCTGCTCTCCAACACCCTTTCCTTGACCTGGGCGGTCCACTTGAGCGCCTGGAGGTAGGCGAGCGAGCGAGGACGGCGGAGGACCTCGGCGGTGCGGAGGCTGACCAGGAACTCGTCTCGGTCGCGGAAGGCGCGCATGCGGAGACCGCCGGTTCCCACTCCTTGGAGGACGTGCGCGTCCGAGCCCGCGCCCATCGTCAGGTTGTACTTGCGGGCGAAGCGCAGGGCCTCGTCGTTGTACTGCTCGAACAAGAGCCGCGCGTTGTACACCTCGAACACGTCGATGTCGGACAGGTGGCGGTGGATCGTCTTCGCGTCCGCGATCGCGTGCATCCGGTCGAACGGGTGGGGAAGGTAGACGAGCCCGCCCTGCTCCTTGATCGCGGCGATCGTGTCCGCGAAGGACATGCCCCGCGGGATCTCGCGCTCGAGGAAGAGGCCGATCACCTCTCCCTGGTTGTCCGTCTTGACCTCCTCACCAGGGATCACGAGCAGATCCGTCCCGCGCGCGGCCTCCACCGTCGCCTGGGCGCCGCCGAACGCGTTGTGGTCCGTCACCGCGATCGCGCCGAGCCCCTCCGCAACGGCGTGCTCGACGAGCTCCTCCGGCTCGACGAGGCAGTCGTGCGACCACGCGGTGTGCATGTGCAGGTCGACCGTGATCCAGGGGCGGTCGGCGAGCGGATCGGACTCCTTCGAGCGGCGGCGACGGCCGGCGAGCGAGCGGTAGAGCTCGTCCAGCTCGCGCCCGAGCTCGGCGAAGCTCTCGCCCTCGGCGCCGCGGCGTCCTTCGGCTGCGACGTCGCCGCGGAGCTCTGGGCTCTCGGCAAGTCGGGCGACGGCGGCGGCCGCCAGCGCGGGCTGCTCGTGCACGCCCGGCGGGGAGGCGATCGCCGCGCCCGCCGCGCTCGCCTCGGCCGTGACCCGGCGGAGCCCGGCCAGGGCAGGCACGAAGATCGGCGCCTCGTTCAGGATCGGCGCGCGAGCCTGACCCGACCGCGCCGTCCGGACTCGGACGCGGCCGCGGAGCGCAGAGGGAAGCGAGGGCCGGCCGGCCAGTGCCTTCGTCCTGAGCAGCATCAGCTCCCAGCCCGGCAGCTCCTTCATGATCGAGTACAGCGCCTTCGTGAGGAGCCGTTCGCCCGGCCGCCACTCACAGACGATCACGTCGCGCTTCTCGACGGGGTGGAAGAGCTCCGTGTCGATGCCGAGCGGCGTCAGCCGGTAGTCACCGGGAAACCGCAGCGCGGCAGCCGCGGCCGTCTCTGGAGAGACCGCGAGCAGCGCGTCGACGCGCGAGAGCAGACGGCCCCGCTGGGCTTTGCCCGGCGGGTAGCTCAGGCGCTCCGGGGAAAAGAAGCTCGCGACGGCGAGGGCGCGACTGTCGCGTAGCGCGACGTAGGAAAGGCTCGGAAGCCCCGGCTCGAAGCCGTGGACGACGTCGTAGCCGCCGCGCGAGAGTGCGAGCGACAGGTTGGCCCGAACGCCGACCGGGAGCCCGATCCGGCTCCGGCGCGAGATCGGCACGGCCGGGCCGACCGCGATCACCTCACCCCTCGCACCGTCGTCGAGCGCGCGGCGTCCGGCGATCAGGTCGGAAGCCCGCCCTGAAGGGGCGAGAACGGTGACTTCGTGGCCGAGACGGCGGAGCTCGGTCGCCGCGCCCGCCACATGCTCGTTGACATCGTGGGGCTGCGACCAGGAGAACGGCGTGACCAGACATACCCTGAGACCCACGGCGCGAGTGTAGATGTGCAAGGCCCCGAGATCGCCCGCGCCGAGCCTCTCGCTAGGTCACGAAACCTGGGTCTTTCTCGTCTTGACACCACAAGGGGTCACGGGGTTAATACCTCGTCGTCAAACGAGGGGGAGAAGCAATGGCCAGGACCTGCCCCGGCGGCCGGGCGCGCTTGTGGCGCGTCGTCACACCGGTCGCCCTCATCCTGCTGGCCGTCGCGCTTCCGTCCGCAGGCCACGCGGTCGGAGACGTTCGCGACGCGCAGCACCAAGAACTGAGCGATCTCGATGCGCGCGGCGGAGCCGTCGCGCCTACTGCGGCGCAGAGAGCGCTCGCTCGCACGCTCCGTGCCGGCGTGAGTTGGAACACGTACGGCACCCCACAGTCGATCTACCGAACCGGCGGCTTCCTCGGACGGCCGCAAGCAGGGACGGCGGCCGCCGCGGCACGCGGTTGGCTGGCCGCCCACAAGCGTCTCTTCAGGCTCGATTCGCTCGCCGGCCTCAGGCTCGTCCGCGGCACCGCAATCGGGCGAAACGGCCACGTCGTGATCTTCCGACAGGTCGTCGGCGGGTCGCCGCTCGTCGAGGGCGGCCTGGCAACGGTCGGCCTTCGCCGTGTAGGGAAGCGCTGGGCCGTCGTCCACGTCTCGTCCACGCTGACCGGTGAGAGCACGATCCGCGGATCGGCCCGGCTCGGCGCGAAGCAGGCGTGGCTGCGAGCCGCGCGCAGCGTCGGGCACCAGGTCGCCGGGCTCGTCGAGCTGCGCACGAACAGGCAGGGCTACACGCTCATGCGCGCCTTGGGTCTCGACGGCGTTCAGACCGTGCGGCGGGCGCTCGTCCCGCTGCCGAGGGTCGGCGTCGTGCCCGCGTTCGAGACCGTCGTCGAGGACCAGGCGAGCGGTGACACGAAGGCGTACCGGATCATCGTCGACGCGCGAACCGGCAAGATCGTGCTCCGGCGGAACCTCGTCCAGCACCTCTCCGACAACCCGCGCTGGGACGTGTTCCCGGCCAACCCGCCGATCGGCGGAAACGCGTACCCGTGGAACTACCCAACCACGGACACTCGGGACATCTGGTGCTGGAACGCGGGCCCCGCATGTGAGCTCGCGGTCTCGGGCGGGTCACCCCATCTGCAGGTCCCGTGGGACACGATCCCGCCGGGACCAGGGACACCCGGCACGCCCACCTTCACCACCATGGGCAACAACGCAACCAACCAGGAAGCCTGGATCGCGCTGCCGATGGGCTTCCCGGGGCCGAACTCGTATCGGCCGGTCAGCACGACCAGGGAGTACCTCTACCCGTGGACGAACGCCTGGTTCGCGGGCCTCTGCAGCCCCACGCTCCTCACCCCGGTGCCGCCGACTGCGGCCACCGGCAACACCAACGACCTGAACGCGGCGATCGTGAACCTGTTCGCCATGCATAACCGCGTGCACGACTTCTCGTTCCACCTCGGCTTCGACGAGGAGCGCTGGAACGCGCAGGAGGTCAACACGAACAATCCGCCGCGCCAGCCGTGGAACGCGCCGGGGACGCCGTCGCTCCCGCTGGACGAGGTCCAGGGGAATGCCCAGGCCGCTGCGATCAGCGGCGGACCGCCGAACTACGGCGGACGCGACAACGCCAACATGACGACCCGCGACGACGGCGTGCGGTCGACCACGAACATGTTCCTCTGGCAGCCGCTCGCCGGGACGTTCTACGCCCCGTGTGTGGACGGTGACTACGACATGTCGGTCATCGGCCACGAGTACGGGCACATGATCGAGAACCGGATGATCGGCAAGGGCGACCAGCGCTCCGGCCATCACGCCGGCGCGATGGGCGAGTCCTTCGGCGACCTGAACGGGATGGAGTACCTCAACGAGTACGGCTTCGTGCCGGTCTCGGGTGAGAACCCCTTCTCCGTCGGGCCGTATGTCACGTCCAACAAGTACCGGGCGATCCGCAACTACGGGATGAACTTCCCGTACTCGGGCGGGATCCCGCGGCCGGGCCGGTACCCGCTCGTCAACGCGCTGAACTTCAGTGACATCGGGTACGACTTCGTCGGCGCGCAGGTGCACGCCGACGGCGAGATCTGGAGCGCGACGAACTTCGACATCCGTCGGCTCCTGCTCGCCAAGTACCCGGGCAGCTCGAGCAGTCAGCGCGAGTGCGCGGACGGCCAGCGGCCGCCGCAGGAGTGTCCGGGGAATCGACGCTGGTTCCAGCTCTACTACGACGCCATGGTGCTGATGCCGACCCGGCCGTCGATGCTCGACGCCAGGAACGCGATCCTCGCCGCGGACATGATCCGCTTCGGTGGTGCGAACCAGGAAGAGCTCTGGTACGCGTTCGCCACTCGCGGCTTTGGCCAGTCGGCGACGGTCTCGACGCCCCCGGCGCCACCGCCGCCTCCGGGCGGTCCGCGGACGCCGGCGGACGATCCGCAGCCGAAGCCGGCCTTCGACTCGCCGGAGCACGACGAGACCGTGGTCCGCTTCCGGGCAGTCGCTCGGGACGAGGGCAACGCTCCGGTCAACGCGCGGGTGTACGTCGGCCATTACGAGGCTCGCGTCTCGCCGATCGCCGACACGAATCCGGCGACGGGGCCCGCGGACGGCACCGCCGCAACGGCCGAGACCAGCAACCTCGACAACGTGGCGTCCTTCACGTCCCGGACCTACGAGTTCGTCGCTCACGCCGAGGGCTACGGACACCTGCGCTTCCGGGCCGACTTGAAGGCGGGACAGTCGCGGATGATCATGCTGCACTTTGCGACGAACTGGGCCTCGAGGCAC
Organism: uncultured Actinomycetes bacterium; assembly: GCA_963802375.1. Lineage (GTDB taxonomy): Bacteria > Actinomycetota > Thermoleophilia > Gaiellales > Gaiellaceae > JACDAN01. Next base: position 849,169 of record CAWDIJ010000010.1, on the reverse strand, counting down.
AAGGGCGCTGTCGCGACGGGCGAGGGCGTTCGGCTCGACTCGCTGATCGACGACACCGAGAACTCGAACTGGGAGTTCAGCGGGCGTCCGGTCCACGTCGCGCCTCACCCGACCGTGACCGTTGCGCTCGCCCCAGGGAAGCGCAAGGTCGACCGTGCGAACGTCAGCGCCTACCTGTTCCCGACGGTCGGGAACGACGAGATGGCAAGCGCGACGCAGAACCGGTTCACGGCGCTGCGTCAGTTCGAGCTCCGGGTCTGCCGGGCCGGGGAGGACAGCGGGAACCCGACGTGCGACGGGGCGAACGCGGCCGGCTGGGAGGCGATCTACCGCAGCTCGGAGAGCTTCTTCCCGGGCGACACGCCGCGGCCGGTCGCGCCCGAGCTACTCCTGCGAGGGTTCGACTTCGGCGCCGAGTGGGCGACGCACGTGCAGTTCGTCGTCCTCGACAACCAGTGCACGGGGAACACCGCCTTCCAGGGCGAGCAGGACAACGACCCCGTGATGGTCACCGACTGCCGGACCGGCTCACCGCACAACCTCGCGAACTTCCCGCCACGGGCGAACGACGTCCGCGCGGCGGAGCTCCAGGTGTACTCGAGCGAGCACCACGTCTCGGGCGCGGAGCCGGCCGAGGACGGCGACGAGTAGCCGTCGCTGAACCGCAATTGAGAGAGGCCCGGCAGGCGCCGGGCCTCTCTCGTCTTGCTAGGCCGTCGTCTTCGCCCGCGCCTGCTTGCGCGCGTGCTGCTTGATGAAGGCCTCGACGCCGTCGAACGCGTCGTCGTCGTCGATCTGCTTCGGCGGCGACTTCATCAGGAAGGCGCTCGGCGCCTCGAGCGCGCCGCCGATCCCGTTGTTCAGGCCAAGCTTCGCGAGCCGGACGGCGTCGATCACGATCCCGGCCGAGTTCGGCGAGTCCCAGACCTCGAGCTTGAGCTCGACGTTGAGCGGGACATTGCCGAAGCTCGAGCCCTCCATCCGGACGTAGGCCCACTTGCGGTCGGTCAGCCACGGCACGTAGTCCGACGGCCCGACATGGACGTTCTCGGCGCCCATGTCGTAGTCGAGCACCGAGGTGACGGCGTTCGTCTTCGAGATCTTCTTGGACTCGAGACGCTCACGCTCCAGCATGTTCAGGAAGTCCGAGTTGCCGCCCACGTTCAGCTGCATCGTGCGGTCGAGCTTGACGCCGCGGTCGCGGAAGATCTGCGTCAGTGCGCGGTGCGTGATCGTTGCGCCGACCTGCGACTTGATGTCGTCACCGATGATCGGCAGGCCGCGGTCCTCGAAGCGCTTGCGGAAGTAGCCGCCCTTCGCGATGAAGACCGGCATGCAGTTCACCATCGCGCAGCCCGCCTGCAGGATCTGCTCCGTGTACCACTTCGTCGCCTCTTCCGACCCGACGGGGAGGTAGTTGACGACGACGTCCGTGCCGGTCTCCTGGAGGATCCGCACGACGTCGTCCGTGTCGCCCGGCGCCTTCTCGACGACCTCCGAGATGTACTTGCCGAGCCCGTCGTGCGTCATCCCGCGCGAGACCTTGACGCCCGTCTTCGGCACCTCGGCGAACTTGTACGTGTCGTTCGGGTGCGCCCAGATCGCGTCCGCGAGGTCCTTGCCGACCTTGTCGGTCGTAACGTCGAACGCGGCCGTGAACTCGATATCGCGGACGTGATACCCGCCCAGGTCGACGTGCATCAGGCCGGGCACGAACTCGTCCGCCGGCGCGTCCTTGTAGAACTCCACGCCCTGGAGCAGGGAGTTGGCGCAGTTGCCGACGCCGATGATCGCGACGCGCACCTTGTCTTCGCTGCGCGGCGCCTTGCCGTTCGTTGCTGCCATTGGTCGGGTCCTCCTCTCCGGACCGACGACGCCCAAGCGCTCGGCCAGGATCTCGTTGATGAGCTCGTTGGTGTTCGTGCCGCGGTCTGCGGCGCGCTGCTGGAGCCGGTCCTTGAGGTCGGCGGGCATTCGGAGCAGCACGTCGCCCTCGCCCTTCGGCGGCGCGCCCTTTCGTCCACTCGGCTGGAAGGGGACGGCGAAGCGCGATGCGAGGATCCCGACCGCGACGTCGTTGAGATTGCTGCCGCGGTCGGCGACCTCGTCCGCCAGTCGCGCCTTCAGCTCGCCCGGCATCCGGACAAGCACGTCCTTCCTGCTAGCACTCAAGTGCTATCAGATTAGCGGAAGCTTGAACGCGCCGCGGACGTTGTGACTGATGTGAATGACGGGATTCCTGCAACGGGTGTCAGCGAGCTCGTCCTCGAGGTCGTCGACCTGGAGGCGGCGGAGCAGTTCTATTCCGGTGTCCTGGGCCTGCCCATCGTCGAGCGATGGGCCCATCGCGACGCCGTCTGGCTGATGGCCGGCAACCGGACCCGGATCGGTCTCTGGGCCCCACAAGTGGGCGTAGCCGGAGGACGTGGAGGGATCCACGTCCACTACGCGATGCACCTCGCCGACTCCGACTACGACGCCGCGGTGCAGCGCATCCGGGAGCACGGATACGCGGTGCACGAGGAGCCCTCGGAGCGAGTGAACGAGGACGGACGCGAAACGAGGGCTGCGTACGTCTCGGATCCCGACGGCAATGTCGTCGAGCTCTGGACCTGGGACGTCGCCAGGCACCTCGATTGAGGGTCAGCTCTGCTTGAGCTGCCTGCGAACGTGGAGCACGCGCTGGACGACGGTGATCCAGGCGGTCACGTTCAGGAGGTAGACGGCCCAGGGGAGGAGCCCCCAGGGCGCGAGGAAGAGTCCGGAGACGATCACGACCACCCGCTCGGCCCGGCTGCCTAGCCCGACGTCGCCTTTCAGCCCGAGCGCCTCGGCGCGGGCCCGCGTGTAGCTGACGAGGAACGACGCGGTCATGGCGGCGAATGCTGCACCGAGCGCGACCTCGTTCCCGTCCCGGGCGAAGACGAGCGCGATCGCACCGAGCATCGCCGCCTCGCCGATCCGGTCCGTCGTGGAGTCGAGAAACGCGCCGAACTGCGTCCCGCGGCCGCTCTGGCGCGCCAGGGCTCCGTCGAGGACGTCCAGCAGTGACCCGGCCCAGAACAGGAGCGCCCCGGTCCAGAACCACAGGATCTCGTTCCGGTACTCGAAGTACACGGCAACCGCAGCCAGGAAGCAGATCGTCAGGCCGAGGGCCGTGAGCGCGTCGGGCGTGACCCTCGTCCGGGCGAGCCCGCTCATCGAGCGGGACGCCAGGCGGCGAACTCCGACGGTGTAGCCCTCCTTGACGCGCAGGAGCGCGCTCTCGCGCGTCACGCCTAGGTCGCTGCTGCTGGTCTTCGCCGGGCGAAGAAGCGGCGCACCTCGGCCCGGTACACGATCGGCGCGGCGACGCCGGCGACGAGGATGCCCGCAGCGATGTCGAGCCAGAAGTGGTTGCCGGTCGCCATCACGGAGATCCAGACCCAGACCGGCCAGGCGAGCCAGATCGCCTTCATGATCCACGATCGCACGAACACGGCCAGCGCGATTCCGACGATCAGCGCATCCGCCGAGTGGAGGCTGGGCATGGCGGCATACGGGTTCGAGGCGAGCTGGATGAAGCTGGAGCCGTGGTTGGGCGAGCCGAGCGCCGCCAGGGTGTCGGAGAAGCCGAACTCGGGCAGCATCCGCGGCGGCGCGGTCGGCAGGAGGACGTATCCGATCAGCCCGATCACGTTCGTGAGGATGAGGACGTTGCGGAAGCGGATGAACGACTCGTGCCGGCGGAGGTAGACCCACAGCAGCGCGATCCCCACGACCGCGAACTGCGAGAGCCAGTACGTCCACTGCATGGAGACCGCGATTGAGTACGACGACTCGGCCCAGCTCTGGAGTGAGAGCTCCCAGAGTCCGGTCGCGCGCCGCTCGAAGTCGATGATTCCCCGGGCGTTGTCGAACGCCGCCCGGTCGTCCCGGTCGGCGATACCCCGCGCAACCTGGTACACGAACACGAAACCGAACCAGATCAGGAGCTGGCGGAAGAGATCGAGCCATCCGCGGGGTAGCTGACGGCTGACGGCTGCGGCAGCGGAGGTCAAGAGGGCAAGTTTACTCTCGCGCGCGGAGGTCCCGAAAGCACCGAGCTGGAGTCGATGACGGAGTTCTCACGCCAAGCCATACGCCAAAGCGGCTACCTGCGCGTGGGATTCGCCGACCGGTACGACGCCTTCAGGCCTGCACCGCCGGCGATCCTCCTGGATGCGCTGGCGCGCTACGCAGGCCGTCCGCCGATCGCTCGGGTGGTCGATCTGGGAAGCGGCACGGGGCTCTCGACGAGAGCTTGGGCGGAGCGAGCGGACGAGGTCGTCGGGATCGAGCCGAACCCGGAGATGCGCGCAGCGGCGGAGCGGAGGACCGACCAGCCGAACGTCCGCTATATGGACGCCTTCGCGAACGACACCGGGCTCGAGGCGGGTAGCGCCGACGTCGTCACCGCCTCGCAGTCCTTCCACTGGATGGACCGCGAGCCCGTGCTCGCCGAGGTGGCCCGCATCCTCCGACCGGGCGGAGTCTTCGCGGCCTACGACTACGACTTCCCCGCCCTGATCCATCCCGAGGTCGACGCGGGATTTCTGGCGCATCTCGTGCTCCGCGAGAAGTACAGGGACGAGCACAAGGTCGCGGCCGGCTGGACGCGACGGGCGAAGGCGGGACACCTCGACGCCATTCGCGAAAGCGGCCACTTCGCCTTCACTCGCGAGTTCGTCGTGCACGACGAACTCGAGGCCGGAGCGGAGGAGATGATCGGGTTCGCGCGGAGCCTCGGCCTCGTGCCCGAGCTGCTCTCGCTCGGGGTCTCGGAGGACGACCTGGGCCTCACCGCGCTCGAGGAGACGACGCGCCGCATCGTCGGCGATCGCCGGGTGCCGAGTCTCTGGGGCTACCGGGTGCGCATCGGCGTCCGTTAACCGCCGATCTGTGACATCGACCGCGACGCCCGGACGAAGCCGGGGTCGTTGATCCGGTGCTTCAGCTCCTTGTGCTTGACGGCCCAGCGGATCAGCCCGGCGATGTCCTCGTCGCTCGCCCCGTCGCGGAGCGGCGTCTTCAGATCCCACTCACGACGTGAGAAGAGACAGGTTCGGAGCTGGCCGTCCGCCGTCAGCCGGATCCGGTCGCACGACGAGCAGAACGGCTCCGACACCGGGTTGACGAAACCGACCTCGCCCTTGCCGTCCGCGAAGCGGAACCGGCGCGCCGTAGACGACTCCTTCGCGGGAATCTCTTCGAGCGGCCAGCGCTCCTCGATCAGCGCCCGGATCTCCGCGCCGGTGAGGACGTCGTCGCCGGCCCATCGCTCCTCGGCGTCGAGCGGCATGAACTCGATGAACCGCACGACGTATGGCTTGCGGCGCGCAAGCTCCGCGAGCGCCGGCACTTCCTCCTCGGTGAAGCCGCGGATCGCGACACAGTTGACCTTGATCGGCCGCAGCTCGGGATGCGCCTCGGCCGCCTCGAGCCCGGCAAGCACCCGGTCGAGCGCGTCGCGCCTCGTGATCTCGGCGAACCGAACATGGGAGAGCGAGTCGAGCGAGACGTTCAGGCGCTGAAGCCCTGCCTCGACGAGCGGGCCGGCGAACCGGTCGAGCAGCACGCCGTTCGTCGTCAGCGAGAGGTCGTTCACGCCGGGGATCGCCGACAGCATCGAGACGAGCGCCGGCATGTCCCGTCGGGCAAGCGGCTCGCCGCCTGTCAGCCGCACTTCGTCCACGCCCATACGCGCGAGCACCGTCACCACGCGCGAGAGCTCCTCGAAGGTCAGGAGCTCGTCGCGGCCGAGCCACTCGAGCCCCTCGGCCGGCATGCAGTAGCGGCAGCGGAAGTTGCACTTGTCCGTCACCGACACCCGGACGCTCTTGATCTCCCGCCCCCAGCCGTCGGTGAGCGAATTCATACGGAAGAGCCTAGCGCCAACTCTTACGGTTCCCGTCGCAAGTCACCGGCTTCAGGGGGAACGGAGATGTGAACCGGGGCGACGAGGACGCGCTGGCTCACGAGCTCCGCACGGCGAGGGCGCCGCGGCGGCGCCCTCACTGTTTCGGAGACGGCTCCGCGGGACACCTCCAGGGAAAGCGACGCCAAGGAGGCCGAGATGAGCGAGCAGGACACTGAAGGCCCGCGCGAGAGCGAGCCCAACCCGACCCAGGAGTCGATCGACCGCGAGGGAGCGAGCGACGAGCCGGCCGACGTCGGCGGCTGGGAGGACAACGAGCCGAGCACGCACGCCGGCGAAGGCGGCCAGACCGACGACGTCGCCTAGCTCGCCGCGAGCACCAAGTAACACTCTGTTACTTGCCTCCAGAGCCCGCGTTGGGACGGCCTCGCGAGGCTAGTAACACTCTGTTACTAGCCGACCCGGGCGCCTAGGATCTCCGGCGTGGCGACCGCCGCGCTGATCCTCGTCACGGCGGTCTGGGGAGTCACCTTCGTCCAGGTCAAGGACGCCGTGGAGCTGTACCCGCTCCTCGCGTTCCTGGCCGTCCGCTATCTGATCGCGACGGCGTCGCTCGCGCCCGTCGCGGTTCTGCGACTTCGCACCTTGGGCAGGGATGGGCTTGTCGCCGGCGGCTTCCTCGGCATCCTCGTCGCACTCGGGATCGGGTTGCAAACGGCCGGCCTCGAGCGGACGACGGTGACGAACACCGGATTCATCACCGGCCTCTACGTGCTCTTCACGCCGCTTCTCGCACTGGCGCTCTTCCGGACGCCGATTCCGCGGCAGCTCTGGCTCGCTGTCGGACTGGCCCTGGTCGGTCTCGCGTTGCTCTCGGGCGTCCCCGAGGGGTCTGCGACGGGCGACCTGCTCGTTCTTGTGAGCACGGTCGCGCAGGCGCTCCAGATCGTGATGGTCGAGCGATACGCGAACCGCTTCGACGTCTTTGCGCTCACGTTCGTGCAGGTCGGGGCTGCGGGCGTCGCGTTCCTTGCGATCGCCGGCGCGGCGGGCGACCTCTCGGTCCCGCGGGGGGCGACGGTCTGGGCCGCGCTGCTCGTCACCGGCCTCTTCGCGGTCGCCTTCGCCCTCGTCGTCCAGGTCTGGGCCCAGCGCCGCGTCAGCGCAACGCGGATCGCCGTGATCTTCTCGCTGGAGACCGTCTTCGCGGGGCTCTTCGGCTATCTGCTCGCGGACGACCGGATCGGCACGATCGGCTTCGCCGGCTGCGTCGTCATCTTCAGCGGGATCCTGATCGCCGAGCCCGTCGCGGAGTCCGCCCTCAGGCGGTTGGTCCGACGCCCCGCGCCCGACCCCGGGCTTCGACCTCCCGGATGAACGGTGTCTTCAGCTCGGTGTAGACCTCGCGCGAGTGGCCCTCCGAGGCGAGCCGCCGCTTGAACTCGTCGTAGCGCCGGCGCTCCTCGGCGTCCGTGCGCAGCGCGTCCCTGAAGGTCAGCTGCCGCTCCCAGTGTCGGCCGCCGTGCTCGACGACGTGGACGTGATGGGTGTGCGGCTCCTTGCGGAAGAACAGCCGCCCGGCGAGACCGTACTCGCCGAGGAACTCGTAGCCGAGCGCCTCCATCGACTCGACCTGCTCCTTCGAGAGCTCGAGCTCGGGGACGCCCACGAGCACGTCGACGACCGGCTTCGCGCAGATCTCGGGCACCGACGTCGAGCCGATGTGCTCGATCCCGAGCGCCTTGTCGTCGAAGACGCCCGCCAGCCGGTCGCGCTCCTGCTCGAAGAGCTTGGCCCAGCCCGGATCGTGCTCGACGAGCTCTACCCGGTCAGAACTGCCACTCACCGTTTTCTTGAACGGTCTCGCCGTCGCACTCGATGCGGCCGCCGTTGCGTAGGTCCTTGACCATGTCCCAGTGGATGGCGCTCACGTTCTTGCCGCCGATCGTGGGCAGGCCGGCGCCGACAGCGAGGTGGATGGTGCCGTACATCTTCTCGTCGAAGAGCGTGTTCTTCATGTAGCGCTGAATGCCGGGGTTGCAGCCGATCCCGTACTCGCCGAGGATCCGCGCGCCCTCGTCGCGGTCGAGCTTCGAGAGCAGCGCCTCCTCGTTGCTCGTGGCCGAGGCCTCGACCACCTTGCCGCCCTCGTAGCGCATCCGCACGCCCTCGACCAGGTCGGGCTCCTGGTACGCCGGGTACTCGACGAAGCTGACGACCCCCTCGGTCGAGTCCTCGACCGGGCTGAAGAAGACCTCGCCGCCGGGCATGTTCGCGTGGCCGTCGTCGACCTCGCCCTCCCGGCCCTCGAGGCTGAAGCGGAGATCGGTCTCGGCGCCCACGATTCGCACCTCATCGGCCTGATCGAAGCGATCCTTGATCCTCTTCATCTTCTCGCCCTCGGCGTCCCAGTCGAGCAGGACGGCTCCGTAGAGAAAGTCCTCGAACTGCTCGTTCGTCATCCCCGCCTCTTGTGCGAGCGAGGGGGAGGGGAAGCGGCAGGTGACCCAGGGGATCTCCATCCGCAGGCGCCGCTGGAGGAAGGCGGCGTGCGCCTTGTTGATCGCCTCGCGCTTCTCCGCCGGCACGTCGGCGCCCGCGCGCGAGTTCTCAGGCGCGCCGAGCAGCATCCAGGCGTCGACGTTGTCCCAGGTGTACTGGTCGACGGGCGCGACGGTCTCGAGGGTCTCGAGCGGTGCCTCCTTCGCCCAGATCCAGTTGAACGGCAGCTGCTCCATCGAGTAGCTGAAGCGGACGATCGGGTACGCCCCGCGGCGCCCGATAAGTCGGACCACCTCTTCGAGCAACGGCCTCGCCTCCGGCTGCGAGATGACCATGACCTGCCACTCCGGCTGGACCCCGATCGACCGCTCGACGAGCAGCCGTGCATATTCCTGGACGCGCGGATCAGCCACGAGCGCGGCACACCCTACCGACGACGCCCGCCCCGTTCGGGGGATGAAGCGGGGACTGCGGAGGAGCCTTCCGTCTCGCATGGGCAGGCGGCGAGGAGCCCTGCCGGCCAGGGCGGCGTCGTGGGTCGCGACGATCACGGTCGTCCCGTGCCGCATCCGCGCGCCCATGACCTGCTTCATGACCTGCTACGATCCCGCTTAGATTTTTTCCGTTGTAGACGCTAAATCTTGGAGGACGCATGGCAAAGACGATCGGTATCGATCTCGGCACGACGAACTCCTGCATGGCGGTGCTGGAGGGCGGTGAGCCGACCGTCGTCCCGAACGCCGAGGGCGGGCGCACGACGCCGTCTGTCGTGGCGTTCACGGGGGACGGTGAGCGGCTCGTCGGCCCGCCGGCCAAGCGCCAGCAGGTGACGAACCCGCAGAACACGATCTTCTCGATCAAGCGCTTCATGGGGCGCAAGCACGACGAGGTCTCGGAGGAGATGACGATCGTCCCGTACGAGGTCGTCAAGGGCCCGAACGGCGACGTTCGCGTCAAGGCCGGCGACAAGGAGTACGCGCCGCCGGAGATCTCCGCGATGATCCTCCAGAAGCTGAAGGCCGACGCCGAGGCCTACCTCGGCGAGGCAGTGACCGACGCGGTCATCACCGTCCCGGCCTACTTCAACAACGCCCAGCGCGAGGCGACAAAGGACGCCGGCAAGATCGCGGGCCTCAACGTCGTCCGCATCATCAACGAGCCGACCGCGGCGGCACTCGCCTATGGGCTCGAGAAGGAGGAGGAGCAGACCGTCCTCGTCTTCGACCTCGGAGGCGGGACGTTCGACGTCTCCGTCCTCGAGCTCGCGGAGGGCTTTTTCCAGGTCAAGTCGACAGCCGGTGACAACCACCTCGGCGGCGACAACTTCGACAAGGCCGTCGTCGACTGGATGGTCGCCGAGTTCAAGAAGGACCAGGGGATCGACCTCGCCGCCGACAAGATGGCGCTCCAGCGCCTCTACGAGGCCGCGGAGAAGGCGAAGATCGAGCTCTCGTCCACGATGACGACGCAGATCAACCTGCCCTTCGTCACCGCCACGCAGGAGGGCCCGAAGCACCTCGACCTCCAGCTCACCCGCGCGAAGCTGAACGAGCTGACCGCCGACCTGCTCGAGCGGACGGTCGGCCCGACCAAGCAGGCCCTGTCCGATGCGGGCCTGGAGGCCAAGGACATCAACCACGTCGTGCTCGTCGGCGGCATGACGCGTATGCCGGCCGTGGTCGAGAAGGTCAAGGAGCACACGGGAAAGGACCCGCACAAGGGCGTGAACCCGGACGAGGTCGTCGCCGTCGGCGCGGCCATCCAGGGCGGCGTCCTCAAGGGCGAGGTCAAGGACATCCTCCTGCTCGACGTGACTCCGCTCTCGCTCGGCATCGAGACGAAGGGCGGCGTCTTCACCCGCCTGATCGAGCGCAACACGACGATCCCGACCAAGAAGGCGGAGACCTTCACGACCGCCGAGGACAACCAGCCCTCGGTCGAGGTGCACGTTCTCCAGGGTGAGTCCGAGATGGCGCTCTACAACAAGACGCTCGGCAAGTTCCAGCTCGTCGGCATCCCGCCGGCGATGCGTGGCATGCCGCAGATCGAGGTCGCCTTCGACATCGACGCGAACGGGATCATCCACGTGACGGCCAAGGATCTCGGCACCGGCAACGAGCAGCAGATCCGGATCGAGGGCGGCTCGGGCCTCAAGGAGGACGAGGTCCAGCAGATGATCAAGGACGCGGAGGCGCACGCGGACGAGGCGCACAAGCTGCGCGAGCTCGCCGACGCGCGGAACATGGCGGAGTCGCTCGCGTACCAGACCGAGCGCACGCTCAAGGAGCACCGCGACAAGCTCGACGAGTCCGACGCTTCGACGATCGAGGGCCGGATCATGGAGCTCAAGGGCGTGCTCGAGAGCGAGGACGTGAACGAGATCCGGCAGAAGACCGAGTCGCTCCAGGAGGCCTCGCAGAAGCTGGCTGAGGCGATCTATGCCCAGGCGACCGCCCAGCAGCAGCAGGCGGGGTCCGGTGGTGACGGCGCCGAGACGGGTTCTGACGACGAGGTCGTCGAGGAGGCCGACTACGAGGTCATCGACGAGGAAGAGGCCAAGACGTCGTAATGGCGGACGAGGTCAGAACAGACGAGGAGCAGGCGGAGCAGGCGGAGCAGGCGGAGCAGGAGGTCCAGATCGATGAGCTCGAGACGCTCCAGCGGGAGCGCGACGAGCTCGTCGACACCCTCCAGCGCGTCCAGGCCGACTTCGAGAACTTCCGCAAGCGGGCGGCGCGTGACCAGGCGAGCCTGGTCACGCGGGCCCACGAGCGGCTCGTGAAGGAGCTGCTGCCGGTGCTCGACGACCTCGAGCGGGCGCTCGAGGCGGCCGAGGCGCACGAGGAGGCCAAGCTCGAGGAGGGCGTGGCATTCGTGGCCCGGTCCTTCGCGGACGTGCTGCGCAAGGAGGGGCTCGAGGAGGTCGAGACGGAAGGCAAGTTCGACCCGCACGTCCACGAGGCCCTGCTCTCGCAGCCGTCCGATGCCGACGAGGGCGCCGTGGTCGAGGTGATCCAAAAGGGCTACCGGCTCGGCGACCGCGTGCTGAGGCCGGCAAGGGTTGTGATCTCGAGTGGCGACGGCGGCTAAGGACCTCTACTCGGTCCTCGGCGTCCCGAAGGGCGCCTCGGCGGACGAGATCAAGAAGGCCTATCGGAAGCTCGCCCGTGAGTGCCATCCGGACAGAAATCCGGGCGACGCCGGGGCCGAGGAGCGCTTCAAGGAAGTGCAGACGGCCTATGACATCCTCGCCGATCCCGAGAAGCGGAAGGCCTACGACCAGTTCGGCTCCGGCGACGGTCGGCGCGGTTTCGACCCGCGCGGAGGCGGCGGCTTCGACTTCGACATCGGCGACCTCGGCGATCTCTTCGGCGGAATCTTCGGTCGCGGCGCCGGCAGGCAGCAGTCGCGCGCCCAGCGCGGGGCAGACCTCGAGGCGCACGTCAACCTCTCGTTCGAGGACTCGCTGAAGGGCATCGAGACCAAGATCCCGGTCGAGGCCGAGACCGCCTGCCGGGACTGCGGCGGCTCGGGCGCCAAGCCCGGGACCTCGCCCAAGGTTTGCCCCGAATGCCGCGGCCGGGGCGTCACATCCGAGAGCCAGGGGCTCTTCGCGCTCTCCCAGCCGTGTCCGCGGTGTCGCGGGAACGGGACGGTCATCGAGGATCCCTGTCCGTCCTGTCGCGGCTCGGGACGCGAGCGGCGGACGAAGCGCTACACGGTGAGGATCCCGGCCGGAGTCAAGGACGGGACGAGGATCAAGCTCAAAGGCAAGGGCGAGGCCGGACTCGCCGGCGGGCCCGCGGGCGACCTCCACGTCGTCACGCGCGTCGCCGAGTCGCCGGTCTACCAGCGCCGCGGCGCGGATCTCGTCGTCGAGGTGCCGGTGACGCTCGCCGACGCAGCGCTCGGGACAGAGGTCGAGGTGCCGACGCCGGAGGGCGCCGTCTCGCTGAAGGTCCCGGCCGGCTCGGAGCACGGAAAGCTCCTGCGGATCAAGGGCCGCGGCGCCCCGAAGCTGAAGGGCGGGAAGGGCGACGTCCTGGCCCGGCTCAAGCTTGACGTGCCCAAGAAGCTCAACAAGAAGCAGCGGGAGCTCTACGAACAGCTGAGGAAGGTCTCGTGAACGGCATCCGAACCAGGTGGCTTGGAGCCGCCGTTGTGGTGAGCCTTGCGCTCGGCCTTCTTTCCCTCGGCCTCTGGGAGGCATTCGGAGACCCGTCCGAGTCCTCTGGCGAGTCCAACTGGGCAGACGACACCTTCGGGTTCGCCACCTTCCTCTTCTTATTCCTCACGTTCGTCGTAGGAGCAGTTTGGGCGGGCCGGGCGCTCGTGCGCCTCCTACGGCCATCTCGGAGGCGGCAGTAATGGACGACCGTGGTCGCTACATGATCAGCGTTGCCGCCGACCTCGTCGGCATGCACCCCCAGACCCTGCGCATGTACGAGCAGAAGGGGCTCGTGCGGCCGAAGCGCACAGCCGGCAACACGCGCCTCTACTCGGAGTTGGACGTCGAGCGCCTGCGCCTGATCCAGCGGCTGACGACCGAGCTCGGGCTGAATCTCGCCGGTGTCGAGATGGTGCTCCGGCTCGAGGACCAGCTCCAGAGGGTGCAGCGCCGCATGGACCGGATGGAGCGCGAGCTGCGCGAACAGATGCGCGACGTCGAGCGGCAGTACAAGCGGGAGCTCGTGCTCTGGCAGGAGCCGACCTTGCCCGAGAGGAGACGCGCGTAGTGGACTTCAACAAGCTCACTCTGAAGAGCCAGGAGGCCGTCGGCGCGGCGCAGGAGCTGGCGCGCCGGACCGGGAATCCCGAGGTCTATCCCGAGCACATGACGCTTGCGCTGCTCGACCAGGAGCTGCCGCAGCAGCTCGTTCCGGACGCGGCTGAGCTCCGCGCGCAGGCCGAGACGATGCTGCGCGGCAAGCCCGCCGTCCAGGGCGGCGCCCAGCAGCCGCAGGTCTCCGCCGCCTTCTCGCGGGTCCTCGACCAGGCGTTCGACGAGGCGCGGGAGCTCGAGGACGAGTACGTCTCGACCGAGCACCTGCTGCTGGCGCTCGACGTCGTCCCACGTGACCAGCTCCTCGCCAAGCTCCAGCAGGTGCGCGGCGGCCAGCGCGTCACGACCCAGGATCCCGAGGGCACCTACCAGGCGCTGGAGAAGTTCGGCCGCGACCTGACCGAGCTCGCCGAACGGGGCAAGCTCGACCCGGTCATCGGCCGCGACGAGGAGATCCGCCGGGTCATCCAAGTCCTCTCCCGCCGCACGAAGAACAACCCGGTGCTGATCGGCGACCCCGGCGTCGGCAAGACCGCGATCGCCGAGGGGCTCGCCCAGCGGATCGTCGCCGGCGACGTCCCGGAGGGGCTGAAAGGCAAGCGCGTCTGGGCGCTCGACATCGGCGCGCTGCTCGCCGGCTCGAAGTACCGCGGAGAGTTCGAAGAGCGGTTGAAGGCCGTCCTGACCGAGATCCAGAGCTCCGACGGCCAGATCGTCCTCTTCATCGACGAGCTGCACACGATCGTCGGCGCAGGCGCCGCCGAGGGCGCGGTGGATGCCGCGAACATGCTCAAGCCGATGCTGGCCCGCGGTGAGCTGCGCGCGATCGGCGCGACGACGCTCGACGAGTACCGGAAGCATGTCGAGAAGGACGCGGCGCTCGAGCGCCGCTTCCAGCCGGTGTTCGTGGGCGAGCCGTCCGTCGCCGACACGATCGCGATTCTCCGCGGGCTGAAGGAGCGCTATGAGGCGCACCACGGCGTCCGCATCCGCGACGCCGCGCTCGTCGCTGCCGCGGTGCTCTCCGACCGGTACATCTCCGACCGGCAGCTTCCCGACAAGGCGATCGACCTCGTGGACGAGTCGGGCTCTCGCCTTCGGATGGAGATCGACTCCTCGCCGATCGAGCTGGACGAGGCCGAGCGGCGGGTGCGCCAGCTCGAGATCGAGCTCGCCGCGATGGGCAAGGAAACGGACGACGTGCGCGAGCCGGTCGAGCGCGACCTGGCCGAGGCGAAGGAGCGCCGCAACGAACTGGCCGCCCGCTGGTCGACGGAGAAAGAGGCGCTCCAGCGCGTCGCCGAGATCAAGCGGCAGATCGACGAGCTGCGCATGGAGTTCGAGCGGGCCGAGCGCGAGGGCGACTTCAACCGCGCCGCCGAGATCCGCCATGGCGAGCTGCCGCAGCTCGAGGCCGAGCTGGACCGGAGCGACGGCGCCGTCGTCGAGAACCCGATGGTCAAGGAGGAGGTCGACGAGGACGACGTCGCAGCCGTCGTCGCGCGCTGGACCGGCATCCCGGTCGACAAGCTGCTCGAGGGCGAGACCGAGAAGCTGATCCACATGGAGGAGCGGCTGCACGAACGGGTGGTCGGCCAGGACGAGGCCGTCTCGGCCGTGGCCAACGCACTCCGCCGAGCGCGTTCAGGCCTGCAGGACCCCGATCGCCCGATCGGCTCATTTGTCTTTCTGGGCCCGACCGGCGTCGGCAAGACCGAGCTCGCACGGGCCCTCGCGGAGTTCATGTTCGACGACGAGCGGGCCACGATCCGGCTGGACATGTCCGAGTACCAGGAGCGCCACACGGTGGCGCGCCTGATCGGCGCCCCGCCTGGCTACGTCGGCTACGACGAGGGCGGCCAGCTCACCGAGGCCGTGCGCCGCCGGCCGTACTCGGTGCTCCTCCTCGACGAGATCGAGAAGGCGCACATGGAGGTCTTCGACGTGCTGCTCCAGATCCTCGACGACGGCCGCCTGACCGACGGCCAGGGCCGCACGGTCGACTTCCGCAACACCGTGATCATCATGACCTCGAACCTGCGCTCGGCCGAGCAGATGCGCGAGTTCTTCCGGCCGGAGTTCCTGAACCGGATCGACGAGGTCGTCGAGTTCCACGCCCTGACGCGCGACCAGCTGGGAGAGATCGTCGAGCTCCAACTCCGTCGGCTGCGTGATCGGCTTTCCGATCGGGGTCTCGACCTCGAGCTGACGGATGCGGCGAAGGAGCTGGTCGCCGATGCCGGCTGGGATCCGACCTACGGCGCCAGGCCGCTCAAACGCGCGCTCCAGCGCCTCGTAGAGAATCCGCTTGCCCTGCGTCTGCTCGAGGGCGACTTCGCCGAGGGCGACACGGTGCGTGTGGACGTGCAGGACGGCGAGCTCGTGTTCGCGCAGGCACTCGTCGCCGAGCACGCTGCCTGAAGACGCTTGTAATTCCGCCGAGCGCTCTTAAGCTCAGAAGGTGAGGCGGTGGGTCGTTGTCCTCTTCGGGGTTGGAGCGCTGCTCTGTCCGGCGCTCCTCCTGGCTGCGCGCGGGGATCTCGACCCGACGTTCGGCTCGGGTGGCAAGGTCACGACCGACTTCGGCGGCAACGATATGGGCTGGGCGATCGCGGCGCAGCGCGATGGCAAGGTCGTCGTCGCGGGTGAAGGCGTCGTGCCAGGCGTCTCGGACGACTTCATCCTCGCTCGGTACACGGCGAGGGGGGCGCTCGACCCCGCTTTCGGTGGGGACGGCAAGGTCGCGACGGATTTCGGCGGGCGGCCCGATGGCGCCGGAGACGTTGCGATTCAGCAAGACGGGAAAATCGTCGCGGTCGGCTTCGGCTTCGCAACGCCCGTCCGGCCAATCGACTTTGCGCTGGCGCGGTACAACGTCGACGGAACCCTCGACGGCAGTTTCGGTGACGGCGGCAGGGTTCTGACGACCTTCGAGCCGAACAGCTTCGACGGCGCGGCAGCCGTCCTCGTGCAGCCCGACGGCAAGATCGTCGCTGCGGGCCGCACGAGGAACGCAGCGAGCAGCTACGAGTTCGCTCTAGCGCGATACTTGCCCAACGGAGCGCTTGATTCCGCGTTCGGCGGCGACGGCCTCGTTGTCACGCCGATGTCTGCCGGAACGGACGACGTCTTCGACCTGGCGCTTCAGGCCGACGGGAAGATCGTCGCCGCCGGATGGTCGCTCGGCACCGCGCAGGTGGACATCGCGCTCGCCCGCTACAACGCTGACGGCAGCCTGGACTCCAGCTTCGGTGGAGATGGGACGGTCGTCGGGCCCTTCGCACCTGCGAGCTCCGCCGCGTACAAGGTCGCCATCCAGCGCGACGGGAAGATCCTGACAGGGGCGAGCGACGTCGCAAGATTCAATCCCGACGGCACGGTCGACCGATCCTTCGGCACCGACGGGAAAACCTCCACCGCTGGCGTCCAAGGCGTCTCGCTCGAGCTGCAGCCGGATGGAAAGGTCCTTGCCGCGGGAGGCGTCTTCCCGGGCCCGGCGACCGGCGACTTCGCAGTGCTCCGGCTCACCTCGGCCGGCCGCGTGGACCCGACCTACGGCCGCGGTGGGCGGATCATCACGGACTTCGGCCCGCTGGATCAAGCAACCGACGCGGTCCTCCTCGCTGACGGGAAACTTGTCGTTTCCGGCTTCACTCGCCAGGGAGCCGACCCCAGCCCCGCGGACGTCGCAGTCGCTCGCTACGTCGCCATCCGGTTCTGCGTCGTGCCTGCCGTGCGTGGCAAGGCACTCGCCGCCGCACGGGGCGCGCTGACCAGGTCTCGCTGCAAGCTCGGCAAGCTGCAGCGCAGGTACTCGGCAAAGGTGAGACGAGGCCGCGTGGTCTCGCAGCGCCCACGCGTCGGCGCCCGCCTCGCCGAGCTGGCGAAGGTCGATCTCGTCGTGAGTCGCGGTCGCCGCCGCTAGGTCTTGAACCGGGCGGCCTCTTCGGACCCGCCCGTCGCATCTCCCTCGCTGTAGGAGTGCGCGCCGGCGCCGGC
Organism: uncultured Actinomycetes bacterium; assembly: GCA_963802375.1. Classification (GTDB taxonomy): domain Bacteria; phylum Actinomycetota; class Thermoleophilia; order Gaiellales; family Gaiellaceae; genus JACDAN01. Next base: position 831,989 of record CAWDIJ010000010.1, on the reverse strand, counting down.
GAGCTTGCCGGCCTCTATGATCAGGTACTCCTCGCGGATCGGGCGGCCGTCGAACCAGCACTCGAGGATCTCGCGCGTCCCCGCCGCGTAGCGGGCCTGGGCGGAGAGGCTCGTCCCCGACGTGTGCGGCGTCATCCCCTGGTGCGGCATCGACCGCCAGGGGTGGTCCTTCGGCGCCGGCTGTGGGAACCAGACGTCGCCTGCGTAGCCGGCGAGCTGCCCGCTCTCGCACGCCCGGGCGACCGCGTCGCGGTCACAGATCTTCCCCCGGGCGGTGTTCACGAGGTACGCGCCGCGCTTCATCTTCGAGATCAGCTCGTCGTCGAACATGTGCTCGGTCTCGGGGTGCAGCGGCGCGTTGATCGTGACGACGTCGCAGACCGAGACGAGCGATTCCACGTCCTCGTGGAAGGTCACGCCCAGCTCCTCCTCGACCTCCGCCGGAAGGCGATGTCGGTCGGTGTAGTGGAGCCCGACTTCGAACGGCTTCAGCCGCCGGAGCACCGCCGAGCCGATCCGGCCGGCGGCGACGGTCCCGACCTGCATGCCCTCGAGATCGTACGACCGCGACACGCAGTCCGCGATGTTCCAGCCGCCCTCCAGCACCCACTGGTGCGACGGGAGGTAGTTCCGGACGAGCGAGAGGATGAGCATCACCACGTGCTCCGAGACGCTGATGCTGTTCGAGTACGTCACCTCCGCGACCGTGATCCCGCGCTCGGCCGCCGCCTGGAGGTCGACGTGGTCGGACCCGATGCCGGCGGTGATCGCGAGCTTCAGGTTCGGCGCCTTCGCGATCCGCTCCGCGGTCAGGTAGGCGGGCCAGAACGGCTGTGAGATCACGACCTCGGCCTCGGGGAGCTCGCGCTCGAAGAGCGAGTCGGGGCCGTCCTTGTCCGAGGTGACGACGAAGCGGTGGCCGCCTTCCTCGAGGAATTTCCTCAGGCCGAGCTCCCCGGAGACGCTCCCGACCAGCTGCCCTCCGTCGAAGTCGAGGCGCGCGGGAGTCGGAGTGGTCTGTCCGTCGTGGTAGCGCTCGACCGTGGGGATGTCGTCACGCGCATACGAGGTCGGATACCCGTCGACCGGGTCGTCGTAGAGCACGCACAGCACGGTCGCCATCGCTAGACCGCCGACTCCAGAATCTCGGCGTTCTCGCTCTCCGGTGGCCAGCCATGGATGTAGAGCAGCAACTCTTCGCCGCCCTCGTTCCGGATCTGGAGCGGCGTCCCCGCCTCGATGTGGATCACCCCGCCCTGGGGGACCCCGAGCCGCTCGGGTGGCTCGCCGATGTACATCGTCAACGACCCGCGGACGACGACGAAGGTCTCGTCCTGCTTCGGGTGCCGGTGGCGGCGGCCCTTGGCTCCTGGCTCGTAGCGCCAGAGGTTCGCGCGGGCGTTCCGTAGGCCGGCGCGCTCGGTGAGCTGGGCAGTGTGCCGCTCAGGCTCACCCGGCTCGGTCGGACGCGTCTCCCACTCGAGCTCGTCGGGACGGACAGCGCGGTACGCCACCGCGCAAATATACGGCGCTAGCGGAGCGCCCTCCAAGGTGAAGGGCGCTAGCGTTGGCGCGTGCCCGAGCTTCCACCTCCGTCGTCTCCCGAGACGCGAACCTCCGGGCAGCTCGTCGCCGAGGCGCTGCGCCTCTACGGCCGCCGCTTCTGGGCCGCGCTCGCCCTGGGCGTCGGCCCGCTCGTGGTCGTCCTGACCGTCAACGCGCTTCCCGGCCGGACGGGGCTGATCTTCCTCGCGACGGGCGGGGCGTTCGTGTTCACGGTTTGCTACGTCGCAGCGACCCTGCTCGCCGGAGGGGTCCACGCAGAACGGAGGGCGATCCTCACGGCGCTCCCGCTCGGCGTCCTCGTCTTCGCGCCGGTCCCGTTCCTGACGGTCTCGCTGATCTTCCCCGGCCTGATCTGGCTCGCGTTCTTCGGGCTCGCGGTACCGGTGGCGCTGCTCGAGAAGCAGGGACTGCGCCAGTCGGTCCGCCGCTCGATCGCGTTGGGCCGCGTGGATTTCGTGCACGCGCTCGGCTCGCTCGCGGCGCTGTTCATCGTCGGCTTCATCAGCGCGATCACGCTCGCGTTCCTGCTCGGTCAGTTCGGCGAGCAAAGCCGGGTGTTCGCTGCCCTGATCCCGCTGGTGCTCGTCTCGCCGCTCCTTTTCCTGGGCTCGGCCCTGCTGTACTTCGACCAGTCGGCGAGGCTCGCGAACCCGCAGCGGCCTTAGAGAGCTCGTTCCAGCATGAGGCTGTGCCTTGTCGCCGTGCTCTGCGGCGCGAGGCCAGGTCCTCAGTCGCGTCCGTATCTCATTCGATACGAACGCTCCCTGCGTCCGAGGCCTCGCATCCACAGATCACACCGACACGACGAGCCGCATCCTGGAACGAGCTCTAAAGTCCCACGCACCCTCGCCGAAAGGAGCCGCGAATGCCCACCTACATCCTGCTGACCTCTCTGACCGCCCAGGGAGTCCAGACGCTGAAGGCGAACCCGGACCGGCTGAGGGAGGTCAACCGCGACGTCGAGGAGCTCGGCGCGAAGGTGCTCCACCAGTGGGCGACACTGGGGCCGTTCGACTTCGTCAACGTCGTCGAGGCTCCCGATGCCGCGACCATTGCCCGCGTCTCCGTCGCGCTCGGCGCGAGGGGCAGCGCGAAGCTCCAGACGATGACCGCGCTCTCGATCGACGAGTTTCTAGGCGGTATCAGCTAGGAGGGTGTAGCGAAATACCGGCTGTGCCACCAGGCCGCGCTGCTCGCCCCCAGGCGGCGTCCTCAGTCGTACCCGTATCTCAGTCGATACTGGCGCTCCCTGCGTCCTTGCCTGAGAACGAGCATCGCACCCTGGCAACGAGCGATATTCCGCCAAGCCCTCCTGTCGCCGTAGTCTCCGCCGGGTGTACCGGCTGAGCTTCGGCGAGTTCGTGATCGTCATCGCGCTGGCGGCGGCGGCTTCGCTCGCCGTGTTCGCGCACGCCGACCGCCATGGGAACAAGCACGCGACCGCCTGGGGGATCGCGACGTTTCTCGCGGCGGGGATTGCCGTCCCCCTCTACTTCATCCGGTACTGGCTGCGGACTCGTCGTCAACGCAGCTGAGCACCGCGTCCCACGCCAGCTCGGACGCCAGGACTCCCAGCGTCATGCTCGTGAGCTCGGGGTTCTCGACCTCGTTCGTCGAAACGGTGTAGAGCACGTCGCCGTCGACGAGAGCGTGGAAGGGCTGGATCGCGCGCGCCATCGACGCGTGCACCTGGGCGCCGACCTGGCGGAGCTCGCGACTGGGGAGCCGCTCGTTCGTGACCACGAGCGTGAGTGTCGTATTGCCAGGTGCGGCCTTCGGGAGCCTCGCTTCGAGCGCTTCGACGAGCGGCGTGCGGAAGTCGCGTTCGGCGTCGTAGTGGCCGCGGACGACCGTCCCGTCACGGTCCACGATCGCACCGAACGCGTTCACGACCGTGAAGACGGCGATCTTCGTCGGCCCGATCTCGCGGAACGCCCCGCCCTGGCCGGAGAACTCGCCCTGCTCGAACGCGAACGTCTTGCCGACGGTCACCGAGCGCCCGGCACCCCGCCGCCCGAGCGGGAAGACGCCTTCGCGTGCGTCGCGAAGCGCCCGACGTCCGAGCTCGGCGTCCGGGTAGACCGCGTTGTCGCGCCGGCCGAAGTCGTAGACGATCGCGCCGAGAACGAGCTCGACGTCCTCCCAGCCCACCGTGTTGCCGCGCATCGCCATCAGCTCGGCGGCGACGCCGCACGCCGCCTCGAGCCCGTACAGCGAGCCGCCGGCGAAGCACACGGCGTGTGCCCACTCGTAGTTGCCGATCGTTCCCGGCGAGCCGCCGCGGATGTCCACCGAGCAGGCGGCGCCGCCGGGCGGCAGGTGGAAGACCGTGCAGCCGGTCGGGCCTTCCTCGTACTCCGCGATGCCCACGCGAAGGCCGGGGAAGTCGAAGCGCAGCTCGTGTTTCATGTCACGTTCACAGCGAGCTCTCCGGCAAGCCCCGCGTTGGCCGCGGCGAGCTCCCTGTTGACCTCGAGCGTGCGGCCGTCGCTGCGCTCATGGAGCCGAGACAGGACGAACGGGGTCACCGCCTGGCCGGCGATTCCCTCGAGCTCGGCCTGCTCGAGCGCCTCCTCGATCAGGTCGTCCACGTCGATGCTCGTGTCGGGCGGGCGCGCGACGAGCACGCCGCAGCCGCCGAGCTTCCAGTGGAGACGCGCGAGGCGCACGGCCTTCTCGGCGTCCTCGACGCGCTCCGTCACCGCCGGCCCGCCGGCCGCGTCGTAGAAGCGGGGCATCGTGTCCGTCCGCCAGCCGAGCACCGGAATGCCGAGGGTCTCCAGCATCTCCGCCGTCGCCTCCACGTCGAGCAGCGATTTCACTCCCGAGCTCACGACGATCACCTCGGAGCGCGAGAGCTCCAGCAGGTCGGCGGAGATGTCCAAGCGCTTGCCGCGGTGAACTCCGCCGATTCCTCCGGTGCCCATGAAGCGGAGCCCGGCCGCGCGGCAGACGGCGAGCGTTCCTCCCACCGTCGTCGCGCCGACTTCGTGGCTTGAAACACAAGCCGCTAGGTCGCGTGGGCCTGCCTTTCGCGCCGAGGAATCGAACCGCTCCAGCTCGGACTCCGTGAGCCCCACCCGAATCTCGCCGTCCAGGACGCCGATGGTGGCCGGCGCAGCACCTGCCGCCCGCACGCGCCGCTCGCTCTCCCGCCCGACCGCCACGCCCTCTCCCGGCGGAAAGCCGTGCGCGACGATCGTCGTCTCGAGCGCGACGACGGCGTCGGCTTCTCGAACCTCGTCCGAGATCCGGATCACGGCATCGTCCCGAGCTGGGCGACGCACCGTGCCGCCGCCTCCATCGCGACCTCGCGACCGCCGACGAGATAGCCGGCGGCAAGCGCGTCGCCCGCGCCGGTCGTGTCGACAACATCGCCGGGCACCGGAGGCAGGTGCTGTCCGTCCATCGACGCGCCGCGCGGGCCGCGCTTGGTGATCCGCAGGTCCGTCGCCACCGTCAGCTCCTCGTGCTCCGCCTCGTTGCCGAAGACGGCGTCCGGCTTCATCCGTGCCAGTCGCTCCGAGAGCTGGTCGCGGCCGAACTCCCGGATCAGGTTGACCGACGAGAGGTCGACGCTCATCCGAGCCCCGGCCTCGCGTGCGAGCTCGACGGCCCGCTCGGCCGCCGAGCCGATCGGCTCGCCCATGAGCGAGTAGCCGGAGAGGTGGAGCCAGTCCGCTCGGTCGAACCACTCGGGCTCGAGCTCGTCGGGCGCGAGCTCCGGCGCGACACCCCGGTCCGAGACCATCGTCCGGTTTCCGTCCAGGTCGACGAGGGACACGACAACGCCGTTCCGACCGACCGGAGGCGGCCCGAGAACGTCGACCGCGCGGCGGAGAAGGTCAGACTCGACGAGCTCGCCGGCGCCGTCCGCGCCTCGCTTGCCGATGAAGCGCGCCTCGGCGCCGAGCGCCGCCGCCCATGCGGCCACGTTGGCGGCCTGGCCGCCGGCGCCGGCCCGTGTCTTGCCGTGCGTGTCGTCGCCGTCGGCGAGCGGCCGGTTCAGCTTCACGACGACGTCCAGCAGCAGGTCGCCGAGGGTGCAGATCACCTTCACGCCTAAGATCGTCCCATGGACGCAGAAACCCAGGCGAGGCGACTGCGCTCCTTCCTGATCGGCAGCGCCGTGGGCGCGTCCGCGGTCCTGGCCGCGGCCAGGCGCCGACGCCGCCGGCGCGACCGGCGTCCAGTCGGCCTTGCCGCCTTCGAGGGGGCGCCGTGCTACCAGGAGACGATGGAGGAGCGGCAGCAGGGGCCGACCTAGGCCCTAGCTATCCTCTGACCGGGTGCCGATCTACGAGTACAAGTGCCCGAACGGGCATCTTTTCGAGCTTTTTCACGGCATCCACGAGCCGGCACCCGAGACATGTCCGGAGTGCAGCGAGGGCCCGGTGACCCGCGTGCTGCACCCAGTCGCCGTCCACTTCAAGGGCTCGGGGTTCTACTCCACGGACTACGGGCGCGGCGGCCGCAAGCCGTCCCGCGACGGCGACAAGGCGGACAAGCCGGACTCGGGCGACAAGAAGGAGCCCGAGAAGAAGGCCCCGGCCACCGAGGCCTCCTAGCACTCCTAGGTCAGCGGCGTCCCGCGGAGGCAGCCCGCGCCGGAGATCGGGCTCGGCGGCTGGATCGCCGAGGTCCCGGCGAACATCAACAGCACTGCCGCGTTGTCGTCCCCGTCGCCCGTAAGGCCGAGCCGGCAGTAGATCGTTCGATCCTCCGAGGAGCGGAACCGCAGCCAGGCGAGCTGGAAGAGCTCGTTCGTCGAGAGGTCGGTCGTGAGCGGGCTGACCAGGTCCTCGCCGATGAACGGCAGCCGGAGAAAGGTGCCGAAGCTGACCATCTCGTCCAGGGTCGCCTGGAGGACCTGCTGTTGGCGACCGACGCGGTTAAGGTCGCTCTCGCTCGGGTCGAGGAGGTTCGTCCTGATGCGCGCGTAGATCTGCGCGTGGCGGCCGTCCAGCTCCTGGCGCCCTCGGCCGAACCGCCATCCGCCCCAGCGCGCACAGCGCGCGGCGCTCGGGTACGGGCACTCGATCTTCGTGACAGCCGGCTTCCGGACGTCGACCACGACGCCGTCGAGCGCGTCGACGACCTCCCGGAACGCCGTCATGTCCAGGAGGATGATGTGGTTCACCTCGATGCCGAACGCCTCGCGGATCGTCCGGATCGTGAGCGCCGCCCCGCCGTTCGGGAGCGTCGAGTTGATCTTCTCGTGGCCGAACCCCGGCACCTCGACCTCGAGGTCGCGCGGGATGGAGAGATATGTGATCCCGTGGTGGTCGGGATCGGTGCGGAGCAGCATCAGCGAGTCGGCGAGCCGGTTCCCGCGCCGCGTGGGATGCGAGGAGTGGTCGCTGCCGACGATGAGCGTCGTGCTCGGCTCCGAGAGCATCCAGCCGTCCACCGGAGTCAACTGCGCCTTGGCGGGCTCGCCGAGACGGTCGTTGGCCTCCTGCATGCCGCGGCGCACCGCGAGGTAGCCGGCGACCGTCCAGCCGATCAGCAGAAGGATCAGCCCGACGACAACCAGGGTGATGATCCGTCCCGTGCCGAAGCGACGCGGCTTCTTCGCGGGGCCGGGGCCGGCATAGCGACGCGGTTTCGGTTCCTCGCGGACCGCCCTCTTCCGCCGCTCGGGCTTCGTCGGCCTCTGGAGGGTGGGGACGCCGCCCGTGGCACGGCCCCCGCGGTAGACGCGGTAGGGCTTGTCTTCGCGGGCCATCCGGCGGGGTATGGTAGCCGCCGCTCGTGAGCGCCCCCCGAGCCATCGGCGTCGATTGCGGCGGGACGAAGATCCATGCCGGCGTCGTCGGTCGCGACGGGACCGTCGACCGGCGGCACACCGTTCCGACCCCGGTCTCCTCCGAGGAGGACCTCCTTCAGGCGCTGGAGGAGGTCGTGGAGTCCCTGCTGGGAGAGGACGTCGCCGCGCTCGGATTGGGGATTCCGTCCCAGATCGACCAGCGAACCGGGAGGGCCGTTTCCTCCGTCCACGTGCCGCTGAGCGACGTCGATCTGCGGGGCCGGATGAGCCGCTTCGGCCTCCCGGTCGGGATCGACAATGACGGAAATGCTGCGGCGATCGCCGAGTGGAAGCTCGGTGCCGGGCGTGGGGCGTCCAACCTCGTTCTGCTGACGCTCGGGACGGGCATCGGAGGCGGACTGATCCTCGACGGGCGGCCGTTCCGCGGATCCGTCGGCGCTGGCGCGGAGCTCGGCCATATGGTCCTGGACTACGGCGGGCCACCGTGCAAGGGCGACTGCACGGGGCACGGCCACTTCGAAGCGTTCGCGGCCGGGTCGGCGGCGAACGCACTCGCTCGGGCGCGTTTCGGGGCGGACGCCGACGCCCGCAGGCTGGTCGACGAGGCCGAGGGCGGCGATGAAGGTGCGATCTCCGACCTGGCCGAGCTCGGGCACAGGCTCGGAGCCGGCATTGGCTCGCTCGTGAACATCTTCAACCCCGAGCTCGTGATCATCGGCGGCGGCTTCGCGGACGCGGGGGAGTTCATCCTGGGTCCGGCGCGCGAGACGCTGAAGGTCGAGGGGCTCCCTTTGCCGCGGGAGTTCGTACGCATCGTGCTCGCGGAGCTCGGCCACGAGGCGGGGATGGTGGGCGCCGCGCTCGTCGGGTTCGAGACGCTCGACGCTTCCGCTTAGTTCGTGCCTCTCCAGGCAATACGCGCCTGCTTCTGGCCCGCGGTCACGCGGCGCCAGAGCCCACCCTCCTCCTCACCAAGGCTCTCCAGCCTTGCCTCGTCGGAGTGCGCACTCTGGCTTGGTGCTCGCGATCCAGAAGCGGGGCAGCATTGCCTGCAGAGGCACTGATGTCGCTCGCGGTCTGCGCGACCCCCATCGGCAACCTGGACGACGTCACGCTGCGCGTCCTCCACGAGCTTCGGGCGGCGGACCTCGTGCTTTGCGAGGACACGCGGCACACGCGCGGCCTTCTCACCCGGCACGGAATCGAGGCGCGGCTGCTGAGCTACCACGAGCACAACGAGGCCAAGCGGACGGCCGACGTCCTTCCGCGACTGGCGGCGGGCGAGCGCGTCGCCCTCGTGTCCGATGCGGGGATGCCCGGCATCAGCGATCCGGGCGCGCGCCTGGTCGGTGCCGCGATCGAGGCTGGGATCCCCGTCACGGTGCTGCCCGGTCCTTCCGCGGTCGAGACTGCGGTGGCAGCGAGCGGCTTCGAGGTCGACAGGTATCAGTTCGTTGGCTTCCTGCCGCGCGGTGGGGCGGAGCTTTCGGCGCTGTGGCGAGACTTGGCGCAATGGCGTCACGCTCTCGTCGCATTCGAGTCGCCGAACCGGCTCCCTCGGACGCTGGCGAGCTTGGCGGAAGCCCTTCCTGACCGCCCGGTGGCGGTCTGCCGGGAGCTGACGAAGCGCTTCGAGGAGGTCGTGCGCGGGCCTGCCTCGGAGGTCGCAGAACGGCTAGCCGAAGGGGTAAAGGGGGAGATCACGCTCGTGATCGGACCAGCCGATGTGGAGCGAGCGGTGGACGAGAGCGAGGCTCTGGAGGCCGTCGCCGACCTCGTGCGTGCCGGCTCGTCCCGAAAGTCCGCGGCTGACGCCGTCTCCCGCCTGACAGGCGTGTCCAAGAAGCGGCTCTACGACGCGTCGCTGTAGTCGACCTGGACAACAGCCGAACGCCTTGCTAGCGTCGCCGCCATGTTCACCCGACTGGCAACAGCGCTGGCGCTCGTCGCTCTGGCCGTGCCGCCCGCGGGTTTCGCGTGGACGTGGCCGGTGCCCGGCGAGGTCATCCGCGGATTCGACTACGGCGGCGGTGCATACACCTCGTCCGGTCATCGCGGGATCGACGTGGCCGGGCCGGCCGGCTCCGAGGTGCGGGCGCCTGTGGCGGGACGGGTGACGTTCGCCGGCTCGCTGCCGACGAACGGCCGGACGGTGTCGATCCGGACCGAAGACGGCTGGGCCGTGACGCTCACACACCTCGGGTCGGTCTCCGTCTCGGTCGGCGACGGCCTAGCGGAGGGCGAGACCGTCGGGACGATCGCCGCCGCCGAGCCTCCCGCGCTTCCGCACGTCCAGCTCGGCACCCGGCGTGCCGACGATCCGCGCGGCTATGTGGATCCGTTGACGCTGCTGCCCCCGCGCCAAGCCGCTCAGTCGCCTGCGGTGGTGCCCGCGCCCTCGGCACCTGCCCCACAGCCGGCGCCCGCGACCGCCGATCCCGCGCCTGCCGAGGCGTTGCCGACGAACGAGGTCATGCGCGCGACTGCACCCGCCGGTGCGGCGCCTGCGACTCGGTCGCGACCGAAGCGCGAGAGTCGCTCGACGCGCGGAGCGCAGATGCACCGCGTGAGTCGATCCGAGCCCTCGCGTCGAGCCTCCCGGTCGATCGAGGCGCGGCCCGCGACGCTCCACCGTGCACGTCCGGTCCGCCAGCGTGCGGCGGCGGCGCGCCCCATCGGCGAGCGCTCCGTGGCCCGCCCTCCGGCCCGCGCGACCGTACCCACGCTGCCCGCTCCTGCTTCGCCAGATCCGCCGAGGCTGGCGACGCTCGAGCCTGCACCGGCTCGGGATTCCCGTCCGCCGTTGCCTCTCGCCGTCGCGGCGCTGCTCGCTCTGGCGGGCCTGCTGCTCCTCCGGCGAAGGGTTCCGGAGGCCCCGGCCGCGGCTCCGGTGGGCGCTAGACCCACGCCTATCATGGAAGCCCATGAGCTTCTACCTGACGACACCGATCTACTACGTGAACTCGACGCCGCACATCGGGCATGCCTACACGACGCTCGCGGCGGACATCCTCGTGCGCCATCACCGGCAGCGAGGCGAGGACACGTTCTTCCTCACCGGCACGGACGAGCACGGGTCGAAGGTCTACCGAGTCGCCGAAGAGGAAGGGCTCGACCCCAAGGTGTACGTCGACCAGATCGCCGAGAAGTGGCGCGAGGTTCCTGAGAAGGTCAACGCCGCCATCGACTTCTTCATCCGCACGACGGACGAGGGGCACAAGGCCTTCGTGCAGGACTTCGTCCAGCGGATCTACGACAACGGCGACATCTACGAGGACACGTATGCGGGGCTCTACTGCGTGGGCTGCGAGGCGTTCAAGAGCGAGGAGGAGCTCGTGGACGGGAAGTGCCCCGAGCACGACACGGTCCCGGAGTGGATCGAGGAGAAGAACTACTTCTTCCGGCTCTCCAAGTACCAGGAGCCGCTGCTGAAGCTCTACGACGAGCAGCCGCACTTCGTGCAGCCCGACTTCCGCCGGAACGAGGCGCGCAGCTTCATCGCCGGCGGCCTCCAGGACTTCAGCCTCAGCCGCGCGGGACAGCCGTGGGGAGTCCCCGTTCCGTGGGACCCGGAGCAGGTCGTCTACGTCTGGGTGGACGCACTCATCAACTACCTCAGCGCCCTGACCTATGCCCGCCCGGGAGAAGACCTCCGCGAGCTCTACTGGCCGCACGCCAGACATTTGATCGCCAAGGACATCTTGCGGTTCCACTGCGTCTTCTGGCCGGCCCTGCTCCTCTCGGCCGGGTACGAGGTGCCGCGCCGGATCTTCGTGCACGGCTACCTCACGCTCGATGAGCGCAAGATCTCGAAGTCCCTCGGCAACGTCATCGATCCGCTCGGGCTGATCGACGTCTACGGCTCCGACGCGGTCCGGTACTGGGCGACCAGATCCGTGCAGTTCGGCCAGGACGGCTCCGTCTCGATCGACAGCCTCCACGAGCGGTACGAGCGGGAGCTCGGCAACGACCTCGGCAACCTCGTGTCGAGAACGACCGCGATGATCGCGAAGTACCGCGACGGGCGGATCCCGGTCGCGCCGGGCGCCGAGGGCGCCCCATCGCTCGAAGGTCTTGGCGCGGAGGTCGAGAAGCGCCTCGACGATTTCGACCTCACCGGCGCCATCGACGCCGTCTGGGATGCCGTCCGCGCACTGAACAAGTTCGTGACCGACTCGAAGCCGTGGGAGCTGGCCAGGGACGACGCGAACGCCGACGAGCTCGACCGGGTCCTGTACGCGCTCGCCGACGGCCTGCGGGTCGTCGCCGTGGCGCTGCACGCCTACCTGCCGGACACGACGCCGCAGATCCTCCGGGCGCTCGGCCAGCCGGAGGACTTCTCCTGGTCCCGCGTCGCCCCTGGTCAGACCGTCGAGACCAAGGACGTGGAGCCGGCGCAGCCGCTCTTCCCGCGCGTCGAGGCGCCAGCCGCCGCTGCGTGATCGACACGCACGCGCACCTGCACGCGTGCGCGGAACCGCCTGTGGAGCTGGTCGCCCGATCCCGCGAGGCTGGAGTCGACCGCATCCTCGAGGTCGGCGCTTGGCCGGAATCGTGGGGGCAGGTGGTGGACTTCTGCACGCTGAACGAGGCTGTGTTCCCAATTCTCGGGATCCATCCCCACAAGGCCGGCGAGGCGGACGCGTCCCAGCTCGGCAGGCTCGCTGATCTCGATCCGGTCGCCGTCGGCGAAACCGGGCTGGACTACTACCGTGATTACGCGCCGCACGACGCGCAGCGGCAGCTCTTCCAGGCTCACCTCGCGCTCGCCGAGGAGCTCGGCAAGCCGGTCGTCATCCACTGCCGGGCCGCCGATGCCGATGTTGCCCGGGCGCTCGGCGACTTCGAAGGCACGGTGATCCTCCACTGTTTCTCGTCACCGGGCCTGCTCCGGCCGGCGCTGGAGCGCGGCTACTACGTCTCGTTCGCCGGGAACGTGACCTACCCGAGCGCCTACGACATCCGTGCCGCCGCTCGTGAGATCCCGGATGATCTGCTGCTCGCGGAGACCGACTGCCCGTACCTCTCCCCGCAGCCCCGCCGCGGTCGCCCGAACGAGCCGGCGAACCTCGTCCACACCGTCGCGGCACTGGCCGAGCTTCGAGGCGGAGATCCCGACGAGCTGGCATCGCAGCTCGATCGAAACGCGAACGCCGCGTTCGGCCTCGGGTGAGCGACCTCCCGACTCCGAGCAGGGAGCTCGGCCAGCACTTCCTGATCGACGACAACATCGTCCGCGTCATCGGGCGGCTGGCCGACGTCCGGGACCAGGATGTCGTGCTCGAGATCGGGCCGGGCCAGGGGGTCCTGACCGCCTACCTGGCCGACCACGCCGGCGTGGTGCACGCGGTCGAGCTCGACAGGCGGCTCGCGCCGCACCTCGAGGAGCGGTTCGGCAGAGCCCCAAACGTCCACATCCACTTCGGGGATGCGCTGGACCTCGATCCCGGCGAGCTCGTTCCGGCGCCGACCAAGCTCGTTGCGAACCTGCCCTACAACGTCGCCACGCCGATCGTCGTCGAGAGCCTCGAGCGGCTGCCGACCGTGACCTTCTGGTGCGTAATGGTCCAGCGGGAGGTCGCCGACCGGTTCTTCGCCGAGCCCGGCACGAAGGCCTACGGCGCGGTCTCGGTGCTGATCCAGCTCGCGGCCGAGCGCACCGGGACGCATCCGGTCTCGCGCGAGGTGTTCCGCCCGCGGCCCAACGTCGACTCGGCGCTCGTCGCCTTTCGCCGGCGCGAGACGCAGCCGCCGGTCCCGTGGCACGAGCTCAAGGCCGTGGTGGAGGCGTCGTTCGCGCACCGCCGGAAGCGGCTACCGAACTCGCTCGAGCTCGCGGGGCTCGCCGACCGCGCAAGAGCCGAGGCGGCGCTCGACGTGATGGGCCGCCCGCCCGCGACCCGCGCCGAGGAGCTTTCTCCGCCGGAGTTCATCGAGCTGGCGGCGGCGCTTCGGTGACCGAGCGCCTCGCCCCCGCGAAGATCAATCTCGCACTGGTCGTCGGGCCCAAGCGGCCGGACGGGAAGCACGAGGTCGCGACGGTGCTCCAGCGGATCTCGCTCGCCGACACTGTCCGCCTCGAGCCGGCCGACGCGCTCGACGTCCACGGCTTCCCGGAAGACACGCTCGTCCGGCGGGCCCTCGAGCTGGTCGCCGGCCAGGCGGGGATCGAGCCGCGCTGGCGCGCGACGATCGAGAAGCAGATTCCGGTCGCGGCCGGCCTCGGAGGGGGAAGCTCGGACGCGGCGGCCGCGCTCAGGCTCGCCAATGAGTCACTGAACGGCGCGTTGTCCAGCGACGAGCTCCACGGCCTCGCCGCCGAGCTGGGCGCGGACGTCCCGTTCTTCCTCGCTGCCGGGCCGCAGCTCGGCGAGAGCGACGGCACGGAGCTCACTCCCCTCGACCTTCCGCAGGACTACTGGATCGTGCTCGTCACGCCGCACGGCGAGCAGAAGCGCTCGACCGCGGACGTCTACGGCGCCTTCGACGCGCGAAATGGAGCCGACGGCTTCGAGCAGCGCCAGACCGAGCTCACCAAAGCACTCGTTCTCGGCGACCTCGCGACTCTGCCGCCGAACGACCTCGACACCTCTCCGCTCGCCCGCGACCTGGCCGAGCTCGGCGCCTTCCGGGCGGACGTGACCGGAGCCGGGCCTGCGGTCTACGGGCTCTTCGCGGAGGAGCCGCAAGCCGTGATAGCGGCAGCCGCGCTGGCAGCTCGTGGCGAGACCTGGGTGACGACACCAGGCTGGTAGCGTCCGCCGCGTGATCGAGCAGCCGGTTCTCGAGCACGGATCGACGCGCTCCGGCCGCTGGCTTCGCCGCCAGCGGACGGCGATCGCCCTCGTCATCGCCGCGATCGAGGCGATCCTGGTCGTCTTCGGCACGATCAACCGGCCGCTGGCGATCATTGTCGCCGTCGGAGTGATCGTCCTCTACCTCTGGGTCGGACGGAGGCTTCGACCGCCGCTGCACGACATCGCCTGGATCGCCGCGGTCTCCCAGGCGCTCGTCGCGCTGATCCCGCTGCTGTTCTTCGTTCTGGCCGGGGTTGCGTTCGTCGCCGTCGGGATCCTCGCGCTCGTCGCCCTCGTCGTCCTCTTCAGCCGCCGCTAGGCAGTGGCAGACTTGTGCCCGGTGGTTTCACCGTCGGTGGGGCGTAGCCATTTTAGGCGTCGCTTGCGATGCCGACTTGGAAGCCCGGCGGCTTTGCCGGCGGGCCGTTTTGTCGAAGCGCATCGGGAGTCGCTGGCAGACTTGCATGTGGTCGATCGTCGAATCGGTGGGGCGTAGCCAAGTGGTAAGGCAGCGGGTTTTGGTCCCGCGATCCCAGGTTCGAATCCTGGCGCCCCAGCCATTGCGCGAGAGCCCGTGAACGGATCAGACCTGGCAGTCGTCGTCCTCGCGGGAGGGCTCGGCACGCGGATGCGTTCGGCCACGCCGAAGCATCTCCACCCGCTGCTCGGTCGGCGCCTCGTCGACTGGGTGATCGAGGCCGGGCGGGCTCTCGATCCCGGACGCCTCGTCGTCGTCAGCTCGCCCGACTTCGCGGATGAGTTCGACGGCGTCGAGGTCGCCGTGCAGGAGAGCCCCCGGGGCACCGGGGACGCCCTCGCCTCCGCAAAGGATGCGCTCGCCGGGCACGCCGGAGAGGTGCTCGTGCTCTCCGGGGACTCGCCGCTCCTACGACCCGAATCCCTCCAGGCGCTCCTGGACACCCACCGGCAGGCCGACGCCGCGGCAACGGTCCTGACCTTTCGGAAGGACGATCCCGGCGCTTACGGCAGGATCGTCCGCGGGGATGACGGCGGCGTTCAGGCCATCGTCGAGGCGACGGACGCTACGCGGGAGCAACTCGCGATCGACGAGGTGAACTCGTCGATCTACGTCTTTCGCGGGGATGCACTCTGGCCGGCGCTCGAACGGCTCGACCCCGCGAACGCCCAGGGGGAGCTCTACCTCACGGACGCCGTGCGCGACCTCGTCGACGCCGGCGAACAGGTCGTCGCCCACGAGGCGGACGATCCGCGCGAGCCGGAAGGCGTGAACACCCGCGTCGAGCTCGCAGCGGCTGCCGCCGCGCTCCGCGATCGCGTCAACGAGGCGTACATGCTCGCGGGCGTCACGATCACCGATCCGGCGACGACCTGGATCGAGCCCTCGGTGCAGATCGAGCCGGACGCCGTGATCGGCCCGTTCACGGTCCTGAACGGCCGCACGGAGGTCGGCGAAGGCGCGAGCGTGGGGCCGCATGTGGTCGCCGTCGACGCCGTGATCGGCCCGCGTGTCCTCGTCGGCCCGTTCTGTTACCTTCGCCCCGGCACGGTCCTGGAGGCGGGCGCGAAGGCGGGCACATTCGTGGAGATCAAGAACTCTCGCGTAGGCGAGGGCACCAAGGTGCCGCACCTGTCCTACATCGGCGACGCCGACGTCGGCGAGGGCTCGAACATCGGCGCCGGGAACATCACCGCGAACCTCGGGCACAGGCCCGGCAAGCCCAAGGCGCGCACCACAATCGGCCGGAACGTCAGGACCGGTGTCCAGAATTCCTTCATCGCCCCCGTGGAGATCGGGGACGGTGCATGGATCGGTGCGGGATCCGTCATCACAAAGGATGTCCCGCCGGGTGCTCTCGGCATTGCGAGGGCGCAGCAGGAGAACAAGGAAGGCTACGCAGAGCGTGGAACCGACCAAGCCGAAGGAACCAGTGACGACGACTGAGGTCGCGCCTCTGCCCGGCCTGGAGGCTCCGGCCACCCAGGCGACGCCGAAGCCGCAGAACTGGCTCGAGCGCGGTCCGTCGAAGCGGCTGATGCTCGTCTCGGGCCGGTCTCATCCGGACCTGGCCACGGACATCGGCGAGAAGCTCGGCGTCACCTGCAGCCCCGTGGAGCTGAAGACGTTCGCGAACGGCGAGGTCTACTGCCGGTACGAGGAATCGGTGCGCGGCGCCGATCTCTTCATCGTCCAGTCGTGCGCAGGCGTCGGCAAGGTCAACGCGTACCTCTGGGAGCTCCTGGAGATGATCAACGCGGCGAAGCTCGCCTCGGCCAAGCGCGTCACGGCCGTCATGCCTTGGTTCCCGTACTCGCGTCAGGACAAGAAGTCCGCGCCTCGGGAGCCGATCTCCGCGAGGCTCCTCGCAGACACGCTGGAGAAGGCCGCCGGGGTCGATCGCGTTCTCACAATGGACCTCCACACCGGCCAGATCCAGGGCTTTTTCACGATTCCGGTCGACCACATGACGGCCCTGCCGTTGTTCGCGCAGTACTTCCGCGACAAGGGGCTCTCGGGCGAGAACGTCGTGTCGGTCTCGCCGGACGCAGGGCGCGCCAAGCTCGCGCGCCGCTTCGGACAGATGCTCGATGCGGACCTCGCGATCATGAACAAGACGAGGCCGGCGCACGATCAGGCGTCGATCACGGAGGTCATCGGCGACGTCGAGGGCAAGACGGCGCTGATGGGGGACGACATGATCCTCACCGGCGGCACTCTCCTCGCCGGCGCGAAGGCGCTCCGGGAGGCCGGCGCGAAGGAGGTCTATGTCTTCGCCACCCACGGTCACTTCGTCGGCGACGCGCTCGAGAAGCTCGCGACCGACGACCTCGCCGAGATCGTCGTCACGGACACGGTTCAGCTCAACCCGCTCGAGCGTCCGGACAAGCTGAGCGTGCTCCCCGTCTCGGGCCTCCTGGCCGACACGATCATGAACGTCTTCGCCGACGAGTCCGTCTCGGCGGTCTTCCAGGGCGCGAATCAGCTCTTCTAAGAGGGCTCGGCTGTTCGCCGGCGGCGTAGTCGCTGCGCTGTGCGGGCTGCTCCTGTACCGGCTCGTACCCGACGTGGGCGACAAGCCGCTCTACGAGGACGAAGCCGTCGCCGGACTGATCTCGATGCGCCCGTTGGGCGAGGTGCTCGAGACGGTGATGGTGGATCGCGGCGGCGCCCCGCTCCACTTCGTGCTCACGCACGGCGTGTTCGCGGTTGACACGAGCGCCGAGGCACTTCGCTGGCTCTCGGTGGTGTCCGCGCTGGCGGCCGTGCCGCTCTGCTTCGACCTCGGGCGGCGGCTCGGGGGCTACCCGGCCGGACTCGTCGCCGCGGCGGTGACAGCTTCGTCGACGGCGCTCGCGGTCTACGGGAGCTTCGGCCGGATGTATGCGCTGTACGTCCTCGTGGCTGCTCTTGCGACCGACCTCTTCGTGCGGGCCCTCGAGCATCGGACGAGGGGCGCCGTCATCGCCGCCGCGGTCGCCGCGTGGCTCCTGCCGGCGGTGCATCCCTACGGGGCGATTCCCGCGCTCGTGATGCTGGTGGTGGCCGCAATCGTCTGGCGACGACGAGCGTGGCCGTTCGGCGTCGCCGCCGTCGCCGCCGTGCCGTTCCTCGTCGCCGATCTCCGGCTCGCCGACCGGTCGGATGTGGGGCAGGGTAGAAGCTCGCTTGCCGGGCCGGGAGACGCCTGGAGCGAGCTCGTTGCCGCGGTGTCGTCGTTTGCCGGCGGGAGTGGGCTCACGCTCGTTCTCTTCACGGGGCTGGCAATCATGGGCCTGGTCGTGTTGGCGATGGAGCGACCGGCCGTCGCGGTGTTGGCCGCGGCCGTCGCAGTTCCGCCCGTGCTCTTCATGCTGATTCCGGCAGGTTCCGAGCCCGACCTCTCGCCGCGCCACCTCTTCTACGGCCTGCCGCTCTGGGCCGCGGCGATCGGCGTCGCGGTCGCCCGGTTGCGCCGATGGCTCCCCGAGCGCGCGTGGCTCGTCGCCGTTGGCGCCGTGATCGTGCTCGCCGTCGCTGCGCCGGCGAGCGCGCTCAAGGATCCGCGTGAGCTCGGCCTGCTGCCGACGGAGACGCCGTTCTCGGTGCGGGCAGAGCGCAGTGACCTGCTCTTTCCGTACGCAACGCCGTTCCTGGCTGAGCTCGCGAGCGTTCGGGACGCGCTCGCCCTCCCGCAGGGCTCGGGGGACCAGATCCTGAGGTCGCTCGAGCACTCCGAGGAGCCGATCGGCGCCGTGCACGTCGCCCTGCCCCGGGGGGAGTGGGCGGTCGTGACCCTGCGCGGGCCGTTCGACGATCAGGGCGCCCTGCGCGCTGCGGCGGAAACGATCGCAACCGCCCAGCATCCACGGGAGCTCGACTGGTGGTACGAGCTGGTCGCGCGGGGCCTAGGAGACGCAGTCTCTGAAGGGAGGGCTCGGCAGAGCGACGGCTCAGCCGCTCTCCCAAGCCCTCGCGCTACACTGCCGCGCCGTGGCAGGTGAACGAATCAAGCTCGAGGTTGCGGAGCGCGAGGGGCGCGGTTCAGCCGACGCCCGCCGCCTCCGTCGCACCGGAGTCATCCCCGGCGTCCTCTACGGACGCGGGAAGACGCCGCACGCGATCTCCGTCCCGGAGCGCGAGCTGCGCCGGGTCCTGACGGGCCCGTCGGGCCTGCACGCGATCCTCGACGTCGTCCTCGAAGGCCAGAAGACGACGCATGCATCGATCCTCAAGGACTACCAGCAGGACGTCATCACCGGCCGCATCGCTCACATCGACCTCCAGGAGGTCCGCCTCGACCAGCCAATCCAGGCGCAGGTCGTGATCGAGCTAGTCGGCGAGTCCGCAGGCACCAAGGAGGGCGGCGTCCTGTCGCAGGTCTCGCGCGAGATCAACGTCGAGGCGCTGCCGCTGGAGATCCCTGAACGGATCGAGGTCGACATCTCCGAGATGCACATCGGCGACACGCTTCGCCTCGCGGACATCGCGAAGCAGGACGGCGTCACGTTCCTCGACGATCCCGAAGAGACGGTGCTCGCGACGGTGACGCTGCCGACGCAGATCGTCGAGCCCGAGCCGGAGGAAGAGGAGCTCGAGGAGGGCGAGGAGCTGGCCGAGGGCGAGGAGCCGCCGGAGGGTGCAGCCGAGGGCGAGGGCGAGGCTGCCGCCGAAGACGGCTCGGGCGAGGGCGAAGAGCCCGGCACCACCGAGGGCTAGGTCGTGCGCCTGTTGCGTCGGGGCGAGCGCGCCTCGACGCTGGATCTCCTCGTCGCGGGTCTCGGCAATCCGGGCCGCGAATACGAACGCACCCGCCACAACGCCGGCTGGATGGTCGTGGACGAGCTCGCGCGGCGCCACGGCGGATCCTTTCGCAGCAAGTTCTCCGGGCAGCTCTCGGAGACTCGGCTCGACGACCTGAAGCTCGCGCTCCTCAAGCCCGAGACCTACATGAACGTCTCGGGCCAATCGATCGGAGCCGCGGGGAAGTTCTTCAAGGTCGATCCCGCCGACGTCCTCATCGTCCACGACGACGTCGACCTCGATCCCGGACGGCTGCAGGCCAAATTCGGCGGCGGCCTCGCGGGTCACAACGGCCTGCGCTCGATCGCCCAGGTGCTCGGGACGAACGACTTCCTGCGCCTGCGGATCGGTGTGGGGCGGCCCGGCCGGGGAGACCGGCGAAGCGTCGCCGATTACGTCCTGGGCGGATTCGAGCCCGAGGTGGACGTCGACGAGCTGATCGGGCGAGCGGCGGACGCGGTCGAGACGATGGCCCGGGACGGCCTCGAGGAGGCGCAGCGCCGGTACAACTAGACGCGTGGGCGATCGCATCTTCGTCTCGGTAGGTGACGGCGCCGGTACGCGACGGCGCCAGGGTGCCGCGCCCGGTCCGCGTCAGGGCCGCACGTGGTGGGACGTCATGCATCCGGAGGGATCGGAAGGAACCTGGCGCGACCTGCCGCGCCTCCTCGCCGACTCGATCCGGCTGGTCTGGAGCTCAGGCCGCAACATCTTCCTGCTCACCTCGAGCCTGCAGCTTCTGACTGCCCTCGGCGTAGTGGTGCAGTTGTACATCGCGAAGGCAGTCTTCGAGGCAGTCCTCGGAAGCGGAGGCAGCGCCGACCTGGCGGATGTCGGTCCACCGCTCATCGCGCTTGTCGCCATCACGGTTGCCCTCGATCTCGCCCGGGCGATCCAGGGAGAACAGAGCCGCGTCCTCGGCGAGTTGGTCGGCCGCAAGGCGATCGACCGCGTGCTCGACGTGTCCACCAGGATCGACCTGCTCGCCTTCGAGTCCCCGGAGTTCTACGACCGGCTCCAGCGCGCCCGCGCACAAGGGCAGTTCCGCGCGCTTCAGACCGTCAACGGCCTGCTGGGAATCGTCGGCTCTCTCATGACGGCCGCGGCGATCATCTTCGCGCTCGCCGCGCTCCAGCCGCTCCTGCTGCCCTTCGTGCTCGTCGGCTATCTCCCGCTCTGGGTCGTCGCCTCGCTGAATACGCGCGACCTCTACCACTACACGCGGGGAATGACGCCGAATGATCGGCAGCGCAGCTATCTCCAGAACGTCCTCATGGGCCGGAACGCGGCGAAGGAGGTGCGCGCCTTCAACCTGGCGGAGTTCCTCCGGCGCCGCTACGACACGCTCTACGACGAGCGGATCGCGGAGCTGCGGCAGCTCGCGAAGCGCAGGACGGTCCGGGCGCTGCTCGGGTCGATCACGTCGTCGGCTGTCACGGTCGGGACGATCGCGATGCTGGCCTGGTTGTACACGAGCGACCGCATGTCGCTGGCGGCAGCCGGTACGGCGGTCTTCGGCCTCTACCAGCTCGCGAACCAGCTGCGCATTGTCCACATGAGCGCGACGTCCCTGTACGAGGCCACGCTCTTCATCCGCGACTACTCGTCGTTCCTGACGCTGGAACCGTCAGTCGAGGCAGCCGAGGGGCGAACGTCTGCGCCGAAGTCCTTTGATCGCCTGACGGTCGAAGACGTGTCGTTCACGTACCCGGAGTCGGACCGCCCGGCCGTGGACGGCGTCTCGCTGGAGATCGGCAAGGGCGAGATCGTTGCGCTCGTCGGCGAGAACGGCTCGGGAAAGACGACACTCGCCAAGATGCTGGCCGGGCTGTACAGGCCCGAGAGCGGCAGGATCCGCTGGGACAACCTGGACCTCGCGGACGTGGACGCCGACGAGCTTCGCCGTGCGGTCGCAGTGATCTTCCAGGACTTCGAGCGCTACCTGCTTCCTGCGCGGGAGAACGTCGGCCTGGGACGGAAGGAGCGCATCGATGATCTCGAGGCGATCCTCGAGGCGTCCGCGCGCGCGGACGCGCACGAGTTCCTCGCGTCGCTGCCCGAGGGGTACGAGACGATGCTCGGCCGGGAGTTCTCCGGCGGGTTCGACCTCTCGATCGGGCAGTGGCAGCGTGTGGCGCTGGCGCGTGCGTTCTTCCGGGACGCGCCGTTCGTAATCCTCGACGAGCCGACGGCATCACTGGACGCGCGTGCGGAGAGCAACCTCTTCGAGCGGATGCGCGAGCTGCTGCACGGGCGCTCGGTGGTGCTGATCTCACATCGCTTCTCGAGCGTGCGGTCAGCCGATCGGATCTACGTGCTTCACGATGGTCGGGTCGTCGAGGAGGGATCTCATGAGGACCTGATGGCTCGCGACGGGCTCTACGCGGAGCTCTTCACGTTGCAGGCGCGTGCGTACGTCGACCGGCCGGCTTCAGCGGCCGGCGAGG
This sequence comes from uncultured Actinomycetes bacterium, assembly GCA_963802375.1. GTDB lineage: Bacteria > Actinomycetota > Thermoleophilia > Gaiellales > Gaiellaceae > JACDAN01. The sequence continues at coordinate 810,149 of CAWDIJ010000010.1, read as the reverse complement.
AGGATGAGCCTCGCGAGTCCGAACGGCCTGACGAGCCTGTGGAGCAGGTCTTCTTCCGCTCCTCCTGACGCACTCTCGGCACGGAATCGGCGCAGTCAAGGTGCGGATAGGGCGCTAGCCTCGAAGTTCATCCCCTTGGGTGGGTGGGGGTTTGGGATGGGTCCCCGACCGTGGGCTCCCGGCCCCGACCTCGAGCGCGTACCTGAGCTCGACCGGGTGCGGCGGGAAGTCGGATCGCGATCTCCCGCCGTCGTCTCGCCATCCTCGGCGCTCGTAGAACGTCCGAGCACGCCCGTTCGCCTCCAGCACCCACAGCTGTGCGCCCGTCCCATGACCGCGCAGGAGCGCTACGGCCTCGTCGTGGAGTGCGCCGCCCGCACCGCGCCCCCACTCGGACGGCAGCAAGAACAGGTTCCTCAGCCAGCCCGGCGAAACGTTCGCGAACCCGACCGGCGTCCCGGACCGCTCCGCAACCAGGACGTCGGTCTCGTCGTCGCGCACCGCTTCCTCCCAGTGCGCCCGCATCCGCTCGTCCGGGAACTGATACCGATCGGGCGGGAAGATCTCCGCGTACGCCGTCATCGCGCTCTCCTTGTGAATCGCGAACAGCGCCTCGGCGTCGTCCGTCCCCGCCGTCCGAATTGAGAGCGCGCCCATCCCGCGATTGTCCCTGCGCGTACCATTGACCGCCCCGGAACCTGACCGTTCCGGCGTTCGTCGTGGACCGGCCGGTTCTACATGTCGTGGCGCAGGAGCTCGCCGACAGCGAGCGCCTCGAGGCGTTCGCGGACGAGGTCTTCGAGGCGCACAAGGGCCTCGCCGTCGAGGCGGGCGACCGCAAGGGGCCGCGGGCACGCGTGTCCGAGCCGGCGCTGCCGCTTCTCCTCGCGGCCCTCCACCTCCGGCTCGACCGCGGCCTGGTCGCCGTCTTGCCGGAGGATTCCGACGCGCGAGATGCCGCGGAGGCGGCTGCGTGGTTCCTCGGGGATGAGCATGTCGCGCTGCTGCCGAGTCGGGGCGTGCGTTGGGGCTCCGGGCTCGACCCGGCGCCGCACCTGGTCGGCGAGCGGGCCCGCGCCCTCGACGTCCTCGTTGCCGGCGGCCTGGTCGCCGCTTCCGCTGCCGCCATCTCGGAAGGGCTCCCCGCGCCGGACGAGCGGCCAGGGCCGATCCGCCTGCCCGAGGACGCCGAGGACGATCTGACGGAAAAGCTCGCGCTCGCCGGCTACGAACGGGTCGAGCGCGCAGAGGAGCGCGGGCAGTTCGCTGTTCGCGGCGGGATCATCGACGTCTTCCCGACGACCGGCCGCGAACCGCTCCGCATCGAGCTGTTCGGGGACGAGATCGAGTCGATGCGCGCGTACTCGCCGTTTACGCAGCGCACGCTCCACCCTGTCGAGAGCGCCGTCATCTACGCGGCCGCCGAGCGCCGCGCCGACCTCACCGAGCCGACGCTGACGGACGAGGACGGCGCGCGCCAGGCGCCCGACGACCTCGTCCCGCCGCTCGCCCGCGTGCCCGACCTCGTCTGGCAGCCAGAGGCCGTGCGGTCAGTGTGGGACGAGGAGGACCTCCCGCCCCAGCCGCTCGAGGGCGCCGCCGAGCTCGATCCGTTCCCGACCGGCCAGCCGATCTCGTTCGAGGCGCAGCGGCCGGCGATCGCAGCCCGTGGCCTGTCGGAGGCGGAGCAGGAGCTGGCCTCGCTCGTCCGCGGCGGGCTGCGCACGATCGTCGCCTTCGCGCACCGCGGCGAGGCGCTGCGCAACCAGAACCTGCTCCGGCGGGTCGAGGCCCGTCTCCTCGAGGAAGGCGACCAGCTCCCGCCCGAGTCCGAGCTCCTCTACGCGGTCTCGCCGGCCCGGCGGGGGTTCGTCTGGCGCGACCTCGGCATCGCGCTCCTTCCGGATACGCAGGTCTTCCGCCGCAGACCGCGCCGAGCCGAGCACAAGGTCGGTCGCGCGCTCCAGTCCTTCGCCGACCTACGCACGGGCGACCACGTCGTTCACGAAGACCACGGCGTGGGGCGGCTGCTCGGCTTCGACACGAAGGAGGTCGCCGGCGTGACGCGCGACTACCTCCTGCTCGCGTTCCGGGGAGACGACCGTCTGTACGTCCCGCACGAGCAGCTCGGGAAAGTCTCGCGCTACATCGGATCGAACGGCGGCGCGCCGGCCCTCTCCAAGCTCGGTGGGAAGGCGTGGCAGCTGCTCAAGAGCCGCGCCCGGGAGGGGATCCGCGAGCTGGCCGGCGAGCTCCTCCGCCTCTACGCCGAGCGGCAGCAGGCGCCCGGCGTCGCGTACGACCTCGACCACGAGTATCTCGAGCAGCTCGAGGCGAGCTTCCCGTACCAGGAGACCGACGACCAGCGCGTCGCGATCGAAGCGGTCAAGGAGGACCTGGAGACGCCGCGGCCGATGGATCGCCTCGTCTGCGGCGACGTCGGCTTCGGCAAGACGGAGGTCGCCGTCCGGGCGGCCTTCGCGGTCGCGCTGAACGGCAAGCAGACCCTGATGCTCGTCCCCACGACGGTGCTCGCGCAGCAGCACTGGAACACCTTTCGCGAGCGCTACCGCGACTTCCCGCTCCGCGTCGAGATGATCTCGCGCTTCCGCAGCGTCAAGGAGACCAAGCAGGTGCTCGCCGACTTCGCGGAGGGCAAGGTGGACGTCCTGATCGGGACGCATCGCGTCCTCTCCCGAGACGTGATTCCCAAGGACCTCGGGCTCGTGATCGTGGACGAGGAGCAGCGCTTCGGCGTGGCCCAGAAGGAGCTGCTCCGCCAGCTGCGGCTGGAGGTCGACGTGCTCGCGCTGACGGCGACGCCGATCCCGCGCACGCTCCACATGTCGCTCTCCGGCTTGCGCGACATCTCGATCATCGAGACCCCGCCCGAGGGGCGCCGCCCGATCCGCACACACGTCGGTGAGTTCGACGAGGACCTGATCAAGCAGGCCATCGAACGGGAGGTCGCGCGCGGGGGACAGGGGTTCTTCCTGCACAACCGCGTCGAGACGATCGAGGAGCGCGCCGCCTGGCTCCAGGCGCTCGTTCCCGACGTCCGCGTCGTCGTGGCCCACGGCCAGATGCGTGAAAAGGGGCTCGAGGACCGGATGCTGTCGTTCCTGCGCGGCGACGCGGACGTCCTCGTCTCGACGACGATCATCGAGTCGGGGCTCGACATCCCGCAGGCGAACACGCTGATCGTCGAGCGGGCGGACGCGCTGGGCCTCGCGCAGCTGTACCAGATCCGCGGGCGGGTGGGCCGCTCCGACGAGCTGGCCCACGCGTACCTGTTCTATCCGGACGCTTCAGAGCTGACCCCGGAGGCCCGCGCACGCCTCGCGACGCTGGCCGACCACACCGAGCTCGGCGCGGGGTTCGCGATCGCGATGCGGGACCTCGAGATTCGCGGCGCGGGCGACCTCCTCGGAGCCGAGCAGTCGGGCCACGTCGCCGCGCTGGGGTTCGAGCTCTACGTCGAGCTGCTCGGTGAAGCGGTCGCGGAGCTTTCGGGCGAGCGGCGCCCCACCGCCAGACCGGTGCGTGTCGACGCCCGGGTCGACGCCTACGTCCCGAACACCTACATCGACTCCGAGGCGATGCGGATCGACCTCCACCGCCGGCTCGCACTCTCCGAGACGGAGGACGAGTTGCGCGAGCTGGAGGCGGCCACGATCGACCGCTTCGGCCCACTGCCGGAACCGGTCGAGAACCTGTTTGCAATTCAAGAAGTAAGGATCAAGGTCGCCCGGCTGGGCGCCGACTATCTGGTCTTCCGAGCGGGGCGGGCGACCGTCGGACCGCTTGTTCTCGGCTCGGGAGAGCTGCGCGAGCTCCGGAGCCGAATCGACACCGCCGTCTACACCACAGCGCGACATGAAATCTCGTTAAGAGACGATGTATTCAAGGGGGCGGTGCGTTTGGTCGATGCTATTCTCGACACGCGTCGCGCAGCATAGGTCGGCGCGTTTTTCATGAAACGGGTCTTCTCGACACTCTTCCTCGCCCTCGGGCTCGCCGTATTCGCGGTGGGCTGCGGCAGCGACGACGGCGGCTCCGATGCGGTGCCGTCGAACTCCGTTGCGGTCGTCGGCGACCAGTCGATCCCGAAGTCCGAGTTCGACGACCTGATCACGTACGCGAAGCGCAGCTACGACGCGCAGAAGCGGCCGTTCCCGAAAGTCGGCACACCCGAGTACGTGCAGCTCCGCGACCAGGCGATGCGCTTCCTCATCCAGCGCACCCAGTTCGAGGTCAAGGCCGACGAGCTCGACATCGACGTCAGCGACGAGGCCGTCGACAAGCGAATCGACCAGTACGTCAAGGAGCGCCACCAGGGTGACAAGGAGAAGTTCGACGCCGAGCTCAAGACTCAGGGCCTGAGCCCCGAGCAGGCGAGCGACATCATCCGCGCGAACCTCGTGCAGGAGGCGATCTTCAACAAGGTCACGAAGGAAGTGAAGGTCTCCGACGAGCAGGTCAAGACGTACTACGACAAGAACAAGGCGCAGTACGGGACGCCCGAGACGCGCCAGGTTCGCCACGTCCTCGTCAAGGAGAAGGCGAAGGCCGACGACCTCTATGGACAGCTCAAGGGCGGCGGCAGCTGGCAGGCAATCGCGAAGGAGCACTCCCAGGACCCGGCCTCGAAGAACCAGGGCGGGAAGATGACGGCGACGAAGGGCCAGCTCGTCCCCGAGTTCGAGCAGACGGCCTTCACGATCGGCGACAACGGGATCTCCAAGCCCGTGAAGACGCAATACGGCTGGCACATCATCCAGGCGCTCGGCCCCGTGAAGAAGAGCCAGTCCACGCCCTTCCCTCAGGTCCAGGAAGCGATCCGGCAGCAGCTCCTCCAGGAGAACCGGAACAAGGAGATGGAGAAGTGGGTCACCGAGATGCGCAAGGACCTCGAGGGCGAGACGACGTACCAGACCGGCTACAAGCCGAAGCCGGCCGCCGAAGAACCGGCCACTGGCTAGTTCAAGCGACTCTCTCGCCGAAGCCCTTCTCGATCTCCAGCGCCTGACCGAGCGCCTGCGGCGCGACTGCCCGTGGGATCGCGAGCAGACCGCGCGAACGATAGTCCCGCACACGGTCGAGGAGGCTTACGAGGTCGCCGACGCGGCCCTTGCGCGAGATGACGCCAAGCTCGAGGACGAGCTCGGCGACCTGCTCTTCCAGACCTACTTCCTGGCGCTGCTCCTCCAGGAGCGCGGCGCCGGCTCGCTCGAGTCGGTGGCGCGCGGGGTCGAGCAGAAGCTCGTGCGCCGCCACCCGCACGTCTTCGGCGAGGAAGCGGCGGACACGCCCGGCAGGGTGCGCGAGAACTGGGAGCGGATCAAGGCCGAGCAGGAGAGCCGCGAGGGGACCTTCCACCACGTCCCCGAGACGCTTCCGGCGCTGCTCTACGCCCGGAAGCTCCAGCGGCGCGCCGCCGCGATCGACTTCGAGTATCCCGATGCCGCCGGCGCGCTGGCCGACCTCGAGGATGAGCTGCGCGAGCTTCGCGAAGCAATCGCCGAGGCCGGCGAGCCGGCGCCCGAGGCCGAGCCGGACGCCCACGTCTTCGAGGAGCTCGGAGATGTCCTCTTCGCCGCCGTCAACGTCGCGCGGCGGCTGAACGTCGACCCCGAGCTGGCGCTGCGCGCCATGTCCCGGCGCTTCGCGGACCGCGTCGAGCGGGCGGCGGAGCTCGCAGCGGCAGAGGGCAAGGACTTCAACACGCTCGCGCTCGACGAGAAAGACCGATACTTCGACGCCGCGAAGGAGGAGTTCCGCTGAGTCCCATCCACAGCGTTCACGCCCGCACGATCCTCGACTCCAGGGGCAACCCCACCGTCGAGGTCGAGGTGGTGCTCGGGTCCGGAGCGCGCGGCCGGGCCGCGGTGCCCTCGGGGGCCTCGACCGGGCAGTTCGAGGCGGTCGAGCTCCGGGACGGGGACTCGTCTGCGTGGCTCGGCAGGGGGGTCACGAAGGCGGTCGAGAACGTCGTCACGGAGATCGCACAGGCGATTCGCGGGCTCGACCCGGCGGATCAGGCCGCCGTCGACTCCGCGCTCGTGATCCTCGACGGAACCGACAACAAGGCCCGGCTCGGGGCGAACGCCATCCTCGGCGTCTCCCTCGCGGTCGCCAAGGCAGCTGCCGCGGAAGCCGGCGTGCCGCTCTACAACTGGATCGGCGGGCCCGAGGCGCACGTGCTCCCGGTGCCGATGCTGAACGTGGTCAACGGCGGGGCGCACGCGGACAACTCGCTCGACCTCCAGGAGTTCATGATCGTCCCGGGCGGCGCCGAGAGCTTCTCGGAGGCGCTCCGGATCGCGGTCGAGACGTTCCACACGCTGAAGAAGCTCCTTGACGAGCGCGGCCTGGCCACGGCGGTCGGGGACGAGGGCGGCTTCGCGCCGGACTTCGAATCGAGCGAGGCGGCGATCGAGGCGATCCTCGAGGCCGTCGAGCGCGCAGGCCACCGCGAGCGGATCGCGATCGCGCTCGACCCCGCGATGACCGAGCTCGTCGGTGAAGACGGGAGCTACCGGTTCGAGGGCCGCGAGCAGACGCCCGAGCAGCTGCCCGACTACTGGGCCGAGCTGGTCGAGCGCTATCCGATCGTCTCGATCGAGGACGGCGCCGCAGAAGAGGACTGGACGGCGTGGAAGGCGCTGACCGAGCGGCTCGGCGACCGCGTCCAGCTCGTGGGCGACGATCTCTTCGTCACGAACGTGGAACGGCTGAGGCGCGGGATCGAGGAGGGCGTCGCGAACTCGATCCTCGTGAAGGTGAATCAGATCGGGACGCTGACCGAGACGCTCGAGACGATCGCGCTCGCTAGGTCGGCCGGGTACACGGCGGTCATCTCTCACCGTTCGGGGGAGACCGAGGACACGACGATCGCCGATCTTGCCGTTGCGACCAACGCGGGGCAGATCAAGGCCGGCGCGCCGTCGCGCTCGGATCGCACCTCCAAGTACAACCAGCTGCTGCGGATCGAAGGGGAGCTCGGCGCAGACGCCGAATACCCCGGCTGGGATGCTTTCAAGGCCCGTCCTTAGCGCATTCGCAGCGCTCCTGCTGGCCGCCGGCTGCGGGGGCGACGACACGACGACCGTCACCGTCCGCGAGACCGTCACCGAGACGGCATCCTCGTCGGTGCCGAGCGAGGCGCCGGCGCTCGTCTCGCTCTACTTCCTCCAGGACGAGAAGGTCTGGCCCGAGCAGCGCGGGATCATCACCGGGCCTGCGATCGCTACGAACACGGTTCACCAGCTCTTCGAGGGAACCGAGACCGAGCTGACGACGGCCATCCCGCCTGAGACGAGGCTGCGCAGCCTCGCCATCGACGGCGGAGTGGCCTCGATCGACCTCGATCCCGAGCTCACCGATCGCCGGGCGCTCGCCCAGCTCGTCTACACGCTGACGCAGTTCGACTCGGTGAAGCGCGTCTCGTTCAACGGAGACCCGCCGGTCGGACGGGGGGCGTTCGAGGAGGAGACCCCTGCGATCCTGGTCGAGTCTCCGCTGTCGGGCGAGGAGGTTGAGCCCGGCTTCGAGGTGACGGGCACGGCGAACACGTTCGAGGCGACGTTCCAGTACGAGCTCCACGATGCCGCCGACAAGGTCGTGAAAGAAGACTTCGTGACAGCCACCTCCGGCAGCGGCACGCGCGGGACCTTCAGCTTCATCGTTCCCTACAAGCTGTCGTCGCCGCAGGCGGGCCGCCTCGTCGTCTTCGAGATCTCCGCAGAAGACGGCTCGCGCACGAACGAGCGAGCGACACCGCTGGCGCTACGCTGAACGTCGTGCCCGCACCGGTGCCCCGCCGCACGAAGATCGTGGCCACGCTGGGGCCGGCGTGCGCGACGCCTGAGCAGGTCCTGGCGCTCGCCCGGGCCGGGATGGACGGCGCCCGCCTCAACTTCTCGCACGGGACGCACGAGCAGCACGCCGAGTACGCGCGCATGGTCCGTGCGGCCCAGGACGAGGTCGGCAGGCCGATCGCATTGATCGCGGACCTCCAGGGGCCGAAGCTCCGGATCGGCGATCTCGGGGAGCCGATGGAGCTCGCCGACGGGGACGAGGTCGTGGTCACGGGCGGCGACGACGCGAGCCTCAACGGAGAGCTGCCGGTCCTGCCGGCGGTGATCGGCCAGGTGCTCCAGCCCGGCCACGATGTGCTGATTGACGACGGCCTCGTCCGGCTCCGCGTCGAGAGCGTGACTTCTGGCCGGGCGCGCTGTGCCGTCGTCGTGGGCGGCACGGTCAGCTCCCACAAGGGCGTGAACGTTCCCGGCGTTCCTGTGCCCATCCCGGCCCTGACCCGAAAGGACACCGACGACCTCGAGTTCGCGCTCGAGCTCGGCGCGGATTTCGTCGCACTTTCATTCGTCCGCTCGGCCGCCGACGTTCGCGACCTGAAGGGGCTGATCAAGCAGGCGGGCGCCGGCGCGCATGTGATCGCGAAGATCGAGAAGGCGGAGGCGATCGACGCCCTGCCGGCGATCCTCGAGGAAGCGGACGCGATCATGGTCGCCCGCGGCGACCTCGGCGTCGAGATCGGCGTGGAGGTCGTCCCGCTGCTCCAGAAGCGGATCATCCTCGGCTCCCTCGACCATGGAAAGCCGGTGATCACGGCGACCCAGATGCTCGAGTCGATGGTCAACCACGCCGAGCCCACGCGGGCCGAAGCGAGCGACGTCGCCAATGCGATCCTCGACGGCACCTCGGCGCTGATGCTCTCCGAGGAGACGGCGATCGGCCGCTACCCGCTCGAGGCCGTTCGGACGATGGAGCGAATCGCGCGGACGATCGAGCCGAGCATCGAGTACCGGCACCAGTTTCCGCAGCCGGGCGACGAGCCCACGGTCGGGCAGGCCATGTCCAACGCCGCTTGCGACCTTGCGGAGACGCTCGGCGCGAAGGCGATCCTCGTCCCGACGTTCACCGGTCGGACGGCGTCCGTCGTCGCCAGGCTCCGCCCGCACCGCCCGATCATCGGTCTCTCCCACCACCCCTCCGCGCTCCAGCACATGGCGCTCGAGTGGGGCGTGACGCCGATGCAGATGCCGCAGGCGGCCGACGTGGAGGAGCTCTGGGCTCGTTCGCTCGAGTCCGGTCGCGAGTCCGGTCTGCTCGACGAGGGCGACCTGGTGGTACTCACGGCTGGGACCGCGGTCAACCTCCCCGGCACCACGGACATGATCAAGCTCTCGTACGCCTAGGAATACTCGTTCCAAATTCTGAAACGAGTTCTAAGCAGGAGCCGCGGTCACCCACCCCGAAGGGACGGCCATGCCGTCCCGGTCCAAGCGGCCCCGCCGCCGCCCGCCGCTCATGCGGTGGCTCGCTGTCGCAACGATCCTCGTGGTCGGGCTCCTCTACTACCGGCCGCTCAAGAGCTACCTGGACACGAAGGCGTCGCTCGAGGAGCGAGCGGCCCAGGTGCGATCGCTGCGCGCCGAGCGCGACGAGCTCGCGCGGAAGGTGGCCGAGTCCGACACGCCGGAGGCGCTGGCCCGGCGTGCCCGCCGCCTCGGTCTCGTCAAGCCAGGCGAGCGGCTCTTCATCGTCAAGGGAATCGACGAGTGGCGGGCACGACAGAACGCCGGAACAGGTGCCGCGTCCGGCGATGATCCGATCGCCGCAGACGACCGCTGACGCGGCGTCGGGCTGCGTCCTCAGTTGCCCCGATGCTTCTAGCATCGAGGCTCCCTGCGTCCTGCCCCGACTTGGTCAGCGATCGCCCGCGACGGGGGAGCATTACCGGACGCGACACTAGGATCGGAGGCGGTGGATGACCGGGCGATCGTCGAGCGCCAGCTGGGCCGGGAGCCGCGCGCGTTCCTGCGCGTGGCCGTCCGCTGCCCGTTCGGCGCGCCTGCCGTAACGCTCCAGGCGCCGTACGACAGTGCGGGCGACCCCTTTCCGACGACCTTCTACCTCACCTGCCGCCACCTGGTCGCGGCCGTCGCCCGCATCGAGGCGGCCGGAGGGATCGAACGCTGGGGCGAGCTCGCGTCCGGCGACGATCGGCTCGCGACCAGCCTCGAGTCGGCGACGGCCGAGCAGCGCATCATCCGCCGCGGGCTTGCGGACGGGCGGGTAGGACGGGAGCAGGGAGCCTCGCTCGACCTCGGCATCGGCGGCACGGCGAACCCGCATCGACTCAAGTGCCTTCACGCCCATGTCGCGTTCGCGCTCGCCCGGCCGGGGTACGAGCTGGGCGAACGGATCTACGCCGAGATCGAGCCGAGCTGGCCCGCCAGGTGCTGCACGCTGGCTGCTCCTGGGTAACCGATGGCGAGCTACCTGGAGACAGCGAGGCAGCAGTGGGCGGAAGGCGACCGTCGGCTGAGGGCAGCCTCCTCGGACCCGAACGCCTACGAGACACTGATGGCGCAGGTCGAGGCCGTGACCGAGGCACTCAGGCGCCGCATCGGCGAGCGCTTCACGCTCGTGCAGCTCGCGGACGTGTACGCCGGCGCCGACGGCTGGGTGTACGAGGCGGTCGCCGAGCGCGGCGCTCGTCCAGGGTGGGCGGCGACAGCGTCGGTCGCTCAGGACGCCGCGTTCCATCGGTATGCACGGGGCGCGACGGACTACGCCCCATGAGCACCGGCGTGCCCAGCCGCAGGCGGCGCAGGCGGGGCGTCGGCGTCGTCGGCTGGCTGATCCGGATCGCCGCGGTGGTGATCGTCTTCGGCCTGGGCGTCGCCGTCGGGCAGGCGCTCGAGGATCGCCCCGAGCCCACGAAGCCGGTGACGAGCTTCCGGACGATCCAGCCCTGGACGCAGACGAGCCGCGGGACCGAGACGCGCACAGTCACCGTGACTCCCTGAGCACCCGAGAACGAAGAAAGTGCAGCTTTGATTAGATTCACGCCGTGTCCGAGGTCGGGGGCAAGGCGCACAGACAGCCGCCTGATGGAGGTTCCGACTGGTTGACCCTCGGTCAGGCGGCGAAGTACCTCGGAGTCGCGCAGAGCACGATCAGGAAGTGGTCCGACAAAGGCCGCCTGCCGGCCTTCTACACGCCCGGTGGTCATCGCCGCTACCAACGACGCGACCTGGAGGCCTTCGTGTCCGGATCCGGCAGCGCCTCCACCTCCCGGGCGCGCGGGACGCCGCTCGTCTTGATCGTCGACGACGATCCGCGGATCCGCGAGTTCGTCCGCGTGAACCTGGAGATGGACGGCTACGTCGTCCGCGAAGCGGGGAGCGCGGAGGAAGGCCTTGCCGCCCTCGAGGAGCAGCCGCCCGACCTCATCCTCCTCGACGTGATGATGCCCGGCGTGGACGGGTGGGAGATGCTGCGGCGGATGCAGGAGAGCCACGACCAGGGCTCGATCCCGGTGATCATGTTCAGCGGCCAGGTGGATAGCTCGGACAGCGACGCGGTCGCACGGGGCGCCCAGGGCTTCCTCGGCAAGCCGTTCAACCCGCAGGACCTGATCACGCGGACGAAGGAGCTCTTAGGGACCTGAGACGGTCGCCGCGCGAGCCAGACGCTGACCGCCGCTTCCTCGCTCTCCAAGCCGATCCGGCGAGACCGGCAACGCCGGTCCGCGGCGTGGCCTAGAGCTCCTCCGACGCCCGTAAGAGGCCGGCGACGATCACAAGCACGGCCGCAACGAGCGAGATCCAGATGCCGATGCCGCGGCCGGCCGGCTGGAAGTCGTCCGGGATCGAGATCACGCGGATCAGGACCAGGATCGTCGCGATCGAGCCGAGCACGATCACGATCAGGCTCTCGGGGACCGTCGCCGGGAGCTCGATGCCGGCCGCGTGCAGCAGATGGAGCGCGACGACCGCGAGTCCAAGCAGCAGGACGATCTTCGCCAGCGAACCCGTGTGCCAACCGATGACGGCGACCGTCAGGTCTCCCGAGCTGTTGACATACCAGCCCATGAGGGTCGAGAGCGCGAGCACCATCCCGGCGAGCCAGGTGAGCCGCTCGCCGGCACCCCACAGCCAGGCGGTGTCCGGCGTGAACCGGTCGCTCTCGTCGGGCTCGTAGGCCTCCGGCGAGTAGGTCTCGGGCGACTCCACGCCGGCATCTTCGCTGAAAGCCCCGCGGCTTTCAGTGAGTGGATCGGGACGCGAGGGTTCCACTAGAGGCCGAAGAGCTGTTCGATTTGCCGCCACACGACCAGCGAGAGGTAGGCGGCGAGAACGACCAGCGAGAGGAGAATCGCGAAGAACCGCAGCCGCGCGAGGGCCCGCTCCTGCTTCCGGTCCTGCCGGATGCGGCGGCGTGTCTTGTGGAATCGGTACGCGCGCTCGACCGCGATCGGATCGGGAAGCGGCGGCTCTTCCACGGCATCGGGGCGCCGGGCGGGCTCGGCCATCGCCGCACTCTATAAGAGGTTTCGGCGGTGCGATGCGCCCCTGGCGGCCGGCCTCGTGGCGTCGGAGCCTCCTACACTTGTCGGGTGATTCCCCCTGGACAGGAGGTACGGGAGGCGGCGCTCCAAAGCCTCGCTGCGGCGGGCCAGGACCTCGTTGACGCGGACGATCTGGACGCCGCTCTCGGAGTGCTGGCCGCAGCGGCCGCGTCGGGCGTCGGGGCCGCGTTCGCCGTCATCCGCGTCGCCGAGCAGGGCGGCGAGGATCTGCAGTCGCGCGGGGTCTGGGCGGCATCGCCGGCGCTCCGGGCTGAGCTCGAGGGCTCTCGCATCGCGGCCGGGACGATCGGCTCCGAGGAGCTGACCGACGGCGACGACCTGCCCGAGGCGATCCGCCGACTCGCGCGCCGGTGGGGCGCGTCGCGCGTGCTGATCTGCCCGGTCTGCTCGGAGGGACGACCGTTCGCGAGCCTCGAGCTGGCGCGCGCCGGCGAGCCGTTCTCCGAGCAGGACATCCTGCTGGCCCGGGTGATCGCAAGCCATGCCTCGCTTCTCATCCGTGCGGTCGATCTGGCCGACGGGCACTCGACGGTGACCGGACGGGACGCGATGCTCGAGCTCGCCGGCCGCGCGCTCGCCGTCGTGGCGGAGGAGTCCCGCAGCGGGGAGCGCATTGCCAGGCTCGCGCTCGAGGCGACGGGTGCGCGGTCCTGCATCCTCTGGCGCTCGAACGGCCGGCCGGAGCCGGTCGCGACGGCCGGTGCCGCCGAGGACCTCGACGACGCCGAAGCGGCGGTGCGCGACGCCGACGAGCAGCTTTCGGCGAACGGAAGTGTGACGCTCGGGGACGGAGTCGTCCTCGTTCGGCTGGGCGAGCCGCCGGTCGGCGGTCTCCGGCTCGTCTTCGAGCCGGGGGACGAGCCGGGCGACGAGGAGCTCTCCCGGCTCGCGACCTTCGGTGCCCGTGCGGCGCACGCGGTTCGCGTCGGCGAGCGGACGACCGACCTCGCGCAGGAGCTGGAGCGCAGCCGGGCGCTGCTCGCGGTCGTCGGTCAGGCGATCGCAGAGCTGTCGCTGTCGCACACGCTCGAGACCGCGGTCGACCGCGTGGGCGAGCTGCTCGAGACCGACCGCGCGGCGGTCTATCTGCGCCAAGCGGGAGAGCTCGAGACGGCGGTCGAGCGCGGGCTCGCGGGCCCGCACGTCCGTGTCGCCGAAGGGCTACTCGATTTGATCCTCAGCCGTCTGCGGGCGAGGCCCGTAGTCGAGGTGCAGGACGCGACGTCTGATCCGCGGCTCGGGTCGGTGCGGGACGCGGTCACCGAGTCGGGCATCGAGGCGGCCGTCGTCGTCCCACTGCGTGCCGCCGGCGAGCTGATCGGGCTGCTCGTCGCCTACCTCCCGGCGACGCGGCGGCTCGCGGAAGGGGAGTCCATGCTGCTCGCGGCGCTCGCCGGGCAGCTCGCCGTCGCGGTCCAGAACGCCGGCCTGCACGAGGACACCGCGCGTCTTGCGCGGGAGCGGCAGGAGGCGCTCGACGCGGAGCTCCTTGCAGCCAAGCGCCTGGAGGCGTTCTACGAGATCTCGCGCTCGTTCTCCGAGAGCCTCTCGCTGGAGGAGACCGTCGGTGCGATCGCCCGCACGGCGGTCGAGCTTCTCGGCGTGGACGCTGCCGTCCTGCGCATGCCGGACGCTCGCGGCGACTCGCTCGTCGCGCGGGCCGTCCACGTCCCCGATGTGCGCCTCGGCGTCGCGCTCGATCCGATTCTCCGCCGCCCGCAGCCGCTGGACCGGATCGCGGCGGCGACACCTGTGGCTCTCACCACCGGTCAGGCGGCGCAGCTCGGCGGCGGCCACGAGCTGCTGGTCCCGTTCCTAGAGCGCGGCTCGACCGCCTCGTTCGTCCCGATCGTCTCGGCGGGAGAGGTGATGGCTGCCCTCACTCTCATCTCGCTCGACCCGGCGCGGCCGATCGACCGCGAGCTGCTCGAGGCGGCGGGGTCGCTCGCCGCCCAGGCGTCGCTCGCGATCGGCAACGCCCGTCTCTACGAGCAGCAGGCCCACTTCGCGGACGCGATGCAGCGGTCGCTCCTGCCGGACGAGCCGCCCGACCTCCCCGGCGTGGAGATCGGCAGCGTCTACGAGTCCTCGGCGCGCCTGGACGTCGGGGGCGACGTGTTCGACTACACGGTGCTGCCCGACGGCCGCCTCGCCGTCGTGGTCGGCGACGTGACCGGCAAGGGGATCGACGCGGCTGCCGACATGGCGATGACGAAGTTCGTCTTCCGGTCGCTCGCGCGCGAGCATCCAGAGCCGTCGGAGCTGATGCGGATCGCGAACCAGGTCGTCCTCGACGAGGTGGAGGAGGGCAAGTTCGTGACGATGCTCTACCTGACCCTCGATCCAACCACGGGCGAGCTCGCCTGCGCAGGCGCGGGTCATCCTGAGCCCCGCCTCGTACGGCCGGACGGCTCCGTCGAGGAGCTGGAGGCGCGCGGGCTTGCGCTCGGGATCGCGCCGGACCAGCAGTACCCCGAGTCGAGAGCAACGTTGGAGCCCGGCGCGTCCGTCGTCCTCTACACGGACGGGGTGGTCGAGTCCCGCGTCGGCGGCGAGCTGTACGGAAAGTCGAGGCTCGACCGGCTGCTCGCCGACAAGCGCGACCTGCCGGCGCAGCAGCTCGCGCGCGCCGTCGTCGAGGACTCCCGGGCGTTCGCGGGGGGCGGCCTCGCAGACGACTCGGCCGTGGTCGTCGTCAAGCGAACGCCTGCTTCAGGTTGATGGGGACAGGATCAATCCTGTCCCCATGAGGCTAGGTCGGCCCTCATTCCAGGCGACGCTGACCGGCGTCGTCTTCGCCGCCGGCGTCGGGACGCTGGCGACCGAGATCGCCGCGTCGCGCCTGCTCGCCCCGTACTTCGGGAACTCCACGATTGTCTGGGCGAACGTGATCGGGCTGACGCTGGCCTCCCTCTCGGTCGGCTACTGGCTCGGCGGCCGGCTCGCGGACCGGTATCCGACGCCCAGGGTGCTCGGCCTCGTCGTCGCGGCCGCGGCCTGCCTCGTCGCGGTTGCGACGCTCCTGGCCCGCCCGATCCTCGACCTCTCCGTGGAAGGGCTCGACCGGGTCTCCGCCGGCGCCGCGATCGGCTCGTTCTTCGGCGTCCTCATCCTGTTCGTCCCGCCGGTGACGCTGATGGGGATGGTGGCGCCGTTCGCGATCCGGCTCGCGATCCAGGACGTCGAGAGCGTCGGGACCGTCGCCGGGCGCCTCTACGCAGTCTCGACGATCGGCAGCCTGCTCGGCACGTTCCTCGCCGCGCTTGTCGCGATCCCGGCGATCGGGACACAGCGCACGCTGCTCGCGGCTGCGGCGCTGATCGGAGCGAGCGGCGCCGTCTTGCTCGGGCGCCGTTGGCTGCTGCTGACGGCCGGCCTCATGGCCCTGCTGCTGATCCCGCCGGGCGCCGTGAAGGGCCAGAGCGGCGTGATCTTCGAAGACGAGTCGCGTTACCAGTTCATCCAGGTCGTGGAGGAGGACAGCGTGCGCCGGCTCTACCTCGACGAAGGGCTTGCGACGCACTCGGTCTGGCGGCGCGACGAGGTGCTGACCGGCGGCGTCTGGGACACGTACGTCGCCGTCGTCGACCTGCTCGGCCGCCCACCGGACAACGTGGCGATGCTCGGGAACGCCGCCGGCACGGCCGCCCGGGCCTACGAGCGCTTCTATCCGTTCGCCCAGGTCGACGGGGTCGAGCTCGACCCCGCCGTTAGCGACGCCGGACGGCGATTCTTCGAGATGGGCGACATCGGCACGCTGACCGTCTACGACCAGGACGCCCGCGCGTTTCTCCGGCAGACCGACAGCTTCTACGACGTGATCATCGTCGACGCGTACCGTCCGCCCTACGTCCCGTTCTACCTGGCAACGGAGGAGTTCTTCGAGCTCGTGCGGGACCGGCTCAGGCCGGGCGGGATCGTCGCGCTCAACGTGGCGACGACGCCCGACAACCACGACCTTGCGAGGAACATCGGCGGGACGCTCGCGTCCGTGCTGCCGAGGGCGTACGCCTGGCAGCCGCTCAAGTTCAACCAGATCGTCATCGGCCAGAACGGTGAGTCGACCGGCAGCGTGCGCGTGGCGCCCGCCGATGTCGCGCCCCTCGTCCAGGATCTCCGCGCCACCATGCGCCCGATTCCGCCGTCCGACGATCCGTGGACCGACGACCGCGCGCCCGTCGAGTGGATCACCGACCGGATGATCGTCGAGTTTGCCGCGCAGGGCGGGCGGTTCGAGGAGGATCCACTCCCGACCGCGCCGTAGCGGGGCGTGAGCAGGTCTTTTCTCTACACTGCCGCCCGTGAGGCGTGGGGTCTCGATCGTGCTGGGAGCGCTCGTGTGCGCGGCCGCGGGGCTGCTCGCAGCTGCCGTCGTGGCGGCGCCGGGCCTCTCGCAGCTTCCGATCACCACGGGGACGACGACCGGCGCCACGACCACCGCCACGACGACGACCGCACCGACCACGACGCGCGCGCCGCAGGCCGACCTGATCCCGGACGGTGTCTTCGTCGGACGGGTCGAGGTGGGCGGGCTGACGCCGGCCGGTGCGACCGCACTCGTCCAGACGGAGTTCGACGAGCCGCTCACGCTCGTGTTCGGCCGCAAGAGGATCCTCGTCACGCCGCAGCGACTCGGCGCGACCGCGCGCGTGAAGCTCGCGATCGACCAGGCCCGCCGTGCGGCGCCGGGAACCAGGCTGCCGCTCTTCGTCACGCTGCGGCGCGGCGGCGTCGCGAAGTACGTGAAGGCGCTTGGGAAGCGCTTCGACAGGGGCGGGAAGAACGCCGAGCTCGCCGGCCTGCGTGGCAACCGGCCGTGGATCACCAAGGAGCAGACCGGGCGGGTCATGAAGCAGCGCCCGGCGGTGCGGGAGATCGTTGCCAGCCTTCGTTCCCACCGGCGCTCCCCGCTGCGGGTCCGCGCCGAACGAGTCGAGCCGAGCGTGACGCGCGCCCGCTTCGGTCCGATCATCGTCATCCGGCGCGAGTCGAAGGTGCTCAACCTCTTTCGCGGGATGCGCCTCTGGAAGCGGCTCGGTGTCGCAACCGGCCAGTCGTCCTACCCGACCCCGCTCGGCAATTACTCGATCGTCACGATGCAGCGGCATCCCTGGTGGTATCCGCCGGACTCGGACTGGGCCAAGAACGAGAAGCCGGTCCCGCCCGGGCCGGGAAACCCGCTCGGGACGCGATGGATGGGCATCAGCGCGCCGGGCGTCGGCATCCACGGGACGCCGGATCCGGCCTCGATCGGCTACTCCGCGTCCCACGGCTGCGTGCGTATGCGGATCCCCGAGGCGGAGTGGCTGTTCACCCGCGTCCGGGTCGGGACGCCGGTCTTCATCGTCCGGGCGTAGGTTGTAGGTCATGTCCGGCCGTCTGAAGCTCGCGGCCCAGGGTCTCTCCGTCGCACTGGTCGCCGGGCTGTTCGCGCTTCTCGTCTGGAAGGTTGCGACGCAGGATGAGGGAGCGGCGCGCAAGCTCGGACGCGGCGAGATCGTCAGCGCGCCGAACTTCCGCCTCGACCGCCTCGACGGCGAGGGGAAGATCTCGCTCGCCGAGTACCGCGGCCGCCCGGTCGTCGTGAACTTCTGGGGCTCGTGGTGCGACCCGTGCAAGGCGGAGGCGCCCGTGCTCGAGGAGACCTGGCGGCGCTACAAGGACCGTGGCCTGGTCGTGCTCGGGGTCGATTTCCACGACCTGAAGGGCGCCGCGAGACGGTTCGCGCGCGAGAACGACATGAGTTACCCGCTCGCCTACGACGGGCCGGGGAACACGATCTCCGACTACGGCGTCGAGGCCGCCCCGGAGACGTTCTTCGTCTCGCCCGACGGGAAGCTGGTCTGCGAGCGCCTGCTCGGCGGCGTCCACATCGAGCGGAACCGGGACCGCTACGACGAATGCGTACAGGAGGTGCTCGCGGCATGAGCGAGCTAGTAACAGAGTGTTACTTGCCCTCCACAGCCGCCGACTCGGCTGTCGGAGAGCCGTTGCGCCGCTCGAGGAGCCTTGTAACACAGTGTTACTTGGTCGGGCTGGCGGTCGTCGCGCTCGGGCTGGGTATGCCGGCTGCGGCGAACGCTGCCTGCCCGACGCTTGCCGATCTCGAGGGTGAGGTCATGTGCCCGCAGTGCAAGACGACGCTCGACCAGTCCGACGCGCCTGTCGCGCGCGACATCAAGCAGTTCATCCAGACGCGCGCCGACGCCTGCGTGCCCGAGGGGCAGATCAAGGACGAGCTCGTCGCGCAGTTCGGGCCGGCGGTGCTGGCCGCGCCTCCGCGCGAGGGCTTCCACTGGCTCGCGTGGCTGCTGCCGCTTGCCGGGCTGCTCTCGGGCGCCGCCGTGGTCTCGATCCTGGTCTGGCGCTGGAGCCGGCGCCGGCCCGTCGCGGAGCCGGTCGCGCCGCCCAACGGCCGGCCGCTGGATCCCGAGCTCGAGCGGAGGCTCGACCGGGAGCTCGCCCGCTTCGATGGCTGAGGCCCTTCCCCTCGCGTTCTTCGCGGGGGTGCTGTCGATCATCACGCCCTGCGTCCTTCCGCTCGTTCCCGGCTACCTGTCGGCGGTCTCGGCGGTGGAGGCGGACCGGCTCGGCGAGGCCGGAGTGGGGAAGCGGGTGGCGCGCTCGAGCATCCCCTTCATCCTCGGCTTCACGACCGTCTTCGTCGTCCTCGGCGCCGGAGCGGCGGCGCTCGGTGGGTTCCTCGATGCGAACCGGCGCGCGGAGCTGGCCGGGTTCGTGCTGGTCGTCCTCGGTCTTGCGTTTCTGGGTCTGCTGCCCTGGCCGGAGCGGCTCGTCGCGCCGGGGCTCCTGACCGGGGCGCGGAGGCGCGGCTCGGGGGTGCTGCTCGGCGCCGCCTTCGCGGTGTGCGCGGCGCCGTGCATCGGCACAGTCCTCGCCTCGGTGCTGGTGCTGGCAGGGAGTGCGGAAGAGATCTTGGAGGGCTCCGCGATCCTCGCCGCGTACTCCGCCGGCCTCGCGCTCGCCTTCGTACTGGCGGCGATCGCGTTCGTGCGCGCGATGGGCGCGTTCCGCTGGCTGCGCGACCACTACATGGTGATCCGCGTCGTCAGCGGCACGGCGCTCGTCCTCCTGGGCCTGGCGTTCTTCTTCCACCGCGACGGGTGGATCCGGGTCGGGTTCGACCGCGCGCTGGGGTTCGTCGGCCTCTAACGGTCACGTAGCCGTGCGTCGACCGCGAGGATGCTGCGGCCGACGGTCGACGGGAGGCAGAGGCGGGCGGCCTCGTCGGCGGAGACCCAGCGATAGCGGTCGTGCTCAGCGTCCAGCTCGATGTCCGCGCCGGGTGGTGCTTCCGCCGCGTAGACGACCCACTCTTCCGACTCGGCGCCCGTCTCCATTAGCCCCAGCTCGAGCCCGGTCTCCTCGAGTAGCTCGCGGCGAGCGCCGTCCTCGACGGTCTCGCCCGGCTGTCGGGCACCCGACGGAGGTGTCCAGGCCCAGTCGCCCTCGTAGTCCGGCGGGCCCGCAGCCGTCCGGTGCAGGATCAGGTACTCGCGCGCCTCGCCGGCCGTCCGCCAGACGATGACGGACGATCCGTAGGGCTTCTCCCGCGAAATGGGTGTCCCGTCCCAGGTCGTGGAGCCGACGAAAGGTGGAAAGAGGTCGAGCGACCCCGAATCGACGAGTAGCGCGGCATCCTCGACGGATCTGAGGAGAAAGGCGACGTCGACGCCGCGGTGCTCCGGCGCGAACGGCGTCAGGCGCCGCTTCGCCTTCGCGAGCTGCCGCTCGCACCCTGGCCGGTTCCCACGCCCGGCGTGGTGCCAGGCGACGGCGACGTGGACGAGGCCCTGGAAGAAGTCCTTTTCTTCCGGCTCCGCCGCCCGCCACGCCTCCTCCAGCTCCTCGTGCGCCTCGAAGTACTCGCCGCGCCGGATCAGATCGAGACCGTTTCGCAACCACTCGTCCACAAACGTGAGTGTTACTCTCGGAGAGGCGTGGCGACGATCCTGCTCGAAGGCGTCGACCTCTTCATCCGCGGCAAGCTCGAGGCGCTCCTCGAGGGCCATCACCTCGTCACGAACGACTCCATCGATCCGCCGGACCTGGTGATCGCGGACGTCGGCCGGACCGACCCGGACGAAGTCGCGGACGCCTATCCCGACGTCCCGATCCTCGGCTTCTCGAACCACAAGGACACTGCGGGCCTCCGTCGGGCGCACGAGGCGGGCTTCGACCAGGTGGTCGCGAAGTCGGCTTTGACGGAGCGCGCGCCTGAGCTCATCGAGCAGCTGACCACGTAGTTAGGCTCCAGATGTGACATACATCATCGCCGAGCCCTGCATCGACATCAAAGACCTCTCCTGCGTGGACGTCTGTCCGGTCGACTGCATCCACGAGTTCGAACGGATCCTGATCATCGACCCCGAGGAGTGCATCGATTGCGGCGCGTGTGAACCGGAGTGCCCGGTCGAGGCGATCTTCCCCGAGGATGCGCTCCCCGATAAGTGGGAGCCGTTCGTGAAGATCAACTACGCGTACGGCGAGGGGGCCGACGTGGTGAACAACCTCACGAACGAGTACGCCACCCAGCACAACGTGCAGAACCCTCCGCTCGACGAGCGTTAGCGGTTCCACCAACTGGGTACGGACCTTCCGTTCCGAAAAGGAGGGTCACATGCCTGATGCGTGGAGCAACAAGCGTGAACGGCAGTACGAGCACATCAAGGAAAGCGCGAAGGACAGCGGCGCCTCGACGAAGCGTGCCAAGGAGATCGCGGCCCGCACGGTCAACAAGGAGCGGGCCCGGTCGGGCGAGGCTCGGACGTCGTCGAGAACGTCTCGGCAGGACATGTCGTCAAGCCGCCGCGGCGGTCAGCGCTCCGGAACGAACCGTCCGAAGGGCCGCACGAAGGAGCAGCTCTACAACGAGGCCAAGCGGATGGGCATCGACGGCCGCTCGAAGATGAACAAGCAGCAGCTGCAGCGCGCGGTCGATCGCAGGAAGTAATCGCAGGAATAATCCCTTCTGTCGGTTGCACGGCGCTGGCTATATTGCGCGGCGCCGTGCGACCGAAAACCCTCGATCACGTCGCGTACTGGCTCGCCGACCGGGACCGCATCGCGGACTTCGTCACGACGCACCTCGGCATGCACGTCATCGAGCGAACCGACCGCTTCACGCTCGTCGGCTCCGATGCGCGCAAGGGGAAGCTGACGCTTTTCGATGCGGAAGCGCCACGCGAGCGGGGCGCACTGAAGTACGTCGCGTTCCGCGTGAACGACCTGGACGCCGCGCTCACGGAGCTCCCCGACAGCGTCGTCGTGGAGCGGACGAACGGCGCGGCGCTCTTCGACCTCGGCGACGGGGTGAACCTCGGCCTCGTCGAGGCGCCGACCGAGACGGAGTACGACCTCGATCACGTCGCGCTCTTCTCGGCTGATCCCGAGGCGACCGCGCAGCGATACCGCGATTACGGCTTCGAGTCCGCCGAGCCCGGCTCCGGCGGCGAGCCTCGCGTGCAAGTCGCAGGCGCCTACGTCGAGTTCCACGAGGGCGAGCCGGGAGACCCCGAGTCACCGCTGCTGAACCACCTCGCAGTGCTCGTCGACTCCGCGGAGGATCATCGGGCGGCGGCCGAGGAGAGCGGCATCGAGGTGCAGGACTTCGTGGACGCCCCGAACACGCTCGCCGTGTTCGTCTGGCTTCCGGAGCGCGTCCGGCTCGAGTACGTCGAGCACAAGCCGACGTTCGCGCTCCAATAGCGAGCGTCACTGCAGGCGATGCTGCCCCGCTTCTGGGTCGCGAGCACCAAGCCAGAGGCCGCACTCCGACGAGGCAAGGCTAGGCAGCCTTGGTGAGGAGGAGGGTGGGCTCTGGCGCTGCGTGATCGCGGGCCAGAAGGCGGCGTGCATTGCCTGTAGGGGCGCTCAACATCGCCGGAGCCGGGATGGCCGGCATCGTGGCGGCCGCCAGGGCGCGCGAGCTCGGCGCCGACCCGGTCGTCTACGAGAAAGGAACGCGCGCGGGTGGATCGATGCTGCTCTCGAGCGGCTTTGCCTGGCGCTACCGGTCGTGGCAGGTCTTCCGCGAGCAGTGCCCGGGCGGGGATCCGACACTTCAACGCCTGATCCTGGCGCGGTTCGACGACGCGCTCGACTGGCTCGAGGCGAAGGGTGTCGAGCTGCGCACGCGCGAGACGGGGAACCCGCTCACCGTCGGTGCCCGCTTCGACCCGCGCCAGCTCGTCGAGACGCTCGCGCGTGACGTCCGGGTAGGGGAGACGACAGAGGAGCCGACGATCCTCGCCACCGGCGGTTTCCCGGCGCGGCTCGCCCGCGAGCGTGGACTGCTCCTGCGCGCCAACCCGTGGAGCGAGGGCGACGGGCTAGACCTCGCGCGGGACCGTGGCGCGTCAACGGCGGGTGACCTCGACGAGTTCTACGGCCGCGCGATGGCCGCGGTCGACGTCGTCGCGGAGGGGGATTTCGTGCGCCTCGGCCAGCTGTACGCGAAGTTCGCCGAGATCACGTCGGAGGACGGCTCGGAGCGTTTCGTCGGCGAGCCGAGCTGGTCGGAGATCGACGCTGCGCAGCAGATCGCGCGCTGGCCGGGCGGGCGCGCGTGGTTCGCGGTCGACCGCGCCGCACTGGACGAGCCCGTGCGCGACCGGACCGTCAGGGAGATGATCGAGGCGGCCCGTCAGGCAGGCGCGCCGGTCGAGGAGCAGAACGGCCGCGTGCGCGTCCTCGTCCGGGCCGGAGTGACGCAGACGCTCGGCGGCCTGCGCGCCGACGAGCGGGCCCGGGTGCTGGACGAAAGCGGCGAGCCGATCGACGGCCTGTTCGCGGCTGGCGCGGATGCCGGCGGCATCTCGACGGGCGGCTGGTCGAGCGGCCTCGCAACCGCGCTCGTCTTCGGCCTCGTCGCGGCCGAGTCGGCGCTCGCCTAGAGGGTTGGTGGGAAATTCGGCCGGCGGAATTTCACATCAGGCCTCTAGCCCGGGAGGGGTTGCAGATAGGCCGCGCGGCGGTCGTCGCCTGGGAGCGGCGAAGGTGCCAGACGGTTGACCTCCTGACGGAGGCCGTCGTCGAGCTCGACGACGCTTCCGATCGTCGGCAGCTCGCCCTCCCGCTCCTGGAGCTCGTACCCGGTTGCCTTCCAGACGAAGAGCAGGTGCTTGTCCGCCATCGCGGCCGGACTCTAACCCCGTGCCGTATAGGGCGGCAGCATGATGCGTACGGCCGTGCCGCCCTCGTCCGAGCTGCGGTCGACGTCGACCGTGCCGCCCAGCGCCCGCGCCCGCTCCGCAAGCGCCTCGAAGACCCGCCGCCGCCGCTCGCCCGAGCCGTCGTCGGTGATCAGCGTCTCCACGGCTCCCGCGTCCACCTCGCCGATGACTACGGAGATGCGGGTCGGCGGCCCTCGACGCATTGCCGCGTCGAGCGACTCGCGGATGATCTGGTAGAGGACGATCTGCGCGCGGCTGGCCAGCGCGCTGCCGGCCTCGACGTCGAGGTCGACGCGAACGCCCTGCGAAACCTCGACCTGGTCGGCCAGCGCTTGCACCGCCGGCCCGAAGCCCTGGTCGCGCAGGACGACCGGCTCGAGCGCGAACGACAGGTCGCGCAGCTCGCGAATCGTCTCACGTTGACGCTTGACCGATTTCTCCAGGATCTCCTTGGCGTCCTCGACCCGCCCGTGGTCGATCGCGTCCCCGACACCGTCGAGCATCAGGGCGATTCCGGACATGGACTGGACGGGGCCGTCGTGGAGGAACAGTGCGAGACGTCGCCGCTCGTCCTGCTCTGCGGCGATCAGCTGGTCAGCGTGCCGTGACCGCTCGGCTTCCTCCTGCCGCGTGCGGAGCAGGCTGAGGGCGAGCGCCGCAGCGGCGAGGACGGCGACGCCGACGGCCCCGTAGGCAAGCCAGTCCACTCCCGTTGCCGCGCCGGCCAGCGCAACGAGCGCGGCGGCCGCAACGACGCCGACAAGGACGGCAGCCCTAGTCGATGATCGCTTCGCGAAGCGCAATCGCCACCGCGTGCGTCCGCGTATCCGCCTCGAGCTTCGTGAGGATGTGGCGCACGTGGCTCTTCACCGTCTCCTGGCTGATGAAGAGCCGGGCGGCCACATCTGCGTTGGACATCCCGTCGGCCAGGAGCTGGAGGATCTCCCGCTCGCGGCCCGTGAGCATGTCGTCGCCCTTGCCGGGCAGGAAGGCGGGCATCAGCGCGGGGTCGACGTAGCCGTCGCCGGCCGAGACCTTCTCGATCGCCTTCACGAGGCTCGCGTGCGGCGCCTCCTTGAGGATGTAGCCCTTCGCGCCGGACTCGAGCCCCCGGCTCAGGAGGCTCCGCTCGCTGTAGGCCGTGAAGATCAGGACCGCGGTCTCGGGCACCCGCTCGGTGAGGTGCTTCGTCGCCTCCAGGCCGTCCATGCCCGGCATGCGCACGTCCATGATCACGACGTGGGGCTTCCGCCGCTCGGCCAGCGAGACGGCCGACGCACCGTCGGACGCCTCGCCGATCACGCGGATGTGCGGGGCGCGCGACAGCGACAACCGCAGCCCTTCGCGGACGACCTCGTGGTCGTCGACGATCAGGCAGGTGATCTCGGGGCGGCCGTCCTCACTCTGCTCGTCGGTCACGGGCGTGGAATTCTAGGCCGCGGGCACGGAGTCCTGTAGACCCCGCGCCGGAAATGAGCGCTGAGCCTCCTCCGCACGCTGGGCCGCGCAGGCTGCGTCCTCAGCCGCGCCATGTCAAAGAGATGAACGCGGCTGCGTCCTTGCCTGGAACGACCCAGCGCACGGAAGAAACGAGCCACATTCCCGGCGCGGTGTCAGACGGCAAGGCTGAGCTGCTCGTCGTGCTGCGTTCCGTTGAGCCGGATTCGGCGCCTGTCCCGTACGCCCAGCTCCTTCGCGAGGGCGGCAACTTCCTCGCGCACGGGCTTGGCGGCAGCGCTCGGCAAATAGGCCCGCCCACCCCGATAGAGCTCGAGGTAGTGGGGCAGCTGCTCCGGGAAGTCCTCGGCGAGGTGCTCGAGAAAGTGCTCCCTCGTTCCGGGCCGGAGGTTGAGAAGGTTGGTCCAGACGCCGGTTGCTCCGGCCTCGCGCGCGGCCGTGACGACTTCGCGCAGCTGCTCGGGCCGGTCCGAGATCCCGGGGAGGATCGGTGCCATGCCGACGCCGACCATGATCCCCGCGTCGACGAGCTCCTTCAGCGCGCGCAACCGCTGGCGCGGATGGGCGGTGCTCGGCTCCGTCTTGCGCCAGACCTCCTCGTCGAGCGTCGGGATCGAGAACGTGATCGCGACCTTGGCCCGCCTCGCAGCCTCGGCCAGGACGTCGACGTCGCGCACGATCATCGGCCCGCGGGTGATCAGCTGGAACGGGTTCGAGAACTCCGCGAGCGCCTGGAGGCAGCCACGTGTCAGCCTGTAACGCCCCTCTGCCGGCTGGTACGGGTCCGTCGCCGCGCCGATCGCAACCGACTCGCCCTCCCACGACGGCCTCGCCAGTTCCTTGCGAAGCACCTCCGCGACGTTTGTCTTCACACGGATGGAGGTGCCGTAGCGGTCGTCCGAGGGCCTGTCCGCACGCCGCTCGAAGGCCCGGACGTAGCAGAACGTGCAACGGTGGACGCAGCCCATGTAGGGGTTCAGCGACCAGGAGAAGCCCATGCCCTTGACGCGGTTGAGCGCGCTCCGGCAGGGCTCCTC
Organism: uncultured Actinomycetes bacterium; assembly: GCA_963802375.1. Taxonomy (GTDB): domain Bacteria; phylum Actinomycetota; class Thermoleophilia; order Gaiellales; family Gaiellaceae; genus JACDAN01. Next base: position 784,056 of record CAWDIJ010000010.1, on the reverse strand, counting down.
GCGGTACTCGACACCCATACCCGGAGTGTAGAACACACGTTCGTTCTCGCGGCGGTTCTGTCCGCCTCGTTCCTATAATCCGAAGACTTCCTTGGACGACGACCGACCGCCCAGTACTCAGGCCCCGGAGAGCGGGGCATGAGCGATCTCCTTCGAATCGTCGTCGTTCTCCTGCTCGTGCTGGGGAACGCGATCTTCGTCGCCGCCGAGTACGCGCTCGTAACAGCGCGGCGTAACCGCCTGCAGGAGCTGGTGGACGCCGGGCGCCATGGGGCGAAGCACGCCCTGGAGCTGATGGACAACCCCGTGCGCTTCATCAGCACGGTGCAGGTCGGGATCACCGTCGCCGGCATCGCGATGGGCGCGATCGGCCAGCCGCTCGTCCAGGACTGGTTCGGGTTCGTCCAGTCAGACACGGTCGCATTCCTGATCGCGTTCTTCTTCCTGACCTACCTGAGCGTCTCCCTCGGGGAGCTCGTGCCGAAGGCGATCGCGCTCCAGCGTGCCGAGCGCCTGGCGATCGCCCTCGCCTGGCCGATCGACCTCCTCGGCCGGATTGCGCACCCGCTCGTCTGGCTCCTTCAGACCTCGGCGAACGCCGTCGTCCGCCTGTTCGGGATCAGGCCGGCACCGTCCGGCGTCATCGTCCACACGCGGGACGACATCCGCGCGGTCATCGCCGAGGCGGGCGAAAGCGGGACCATGGAGGGTGTAGAGCAGGAGGTGCTGTACCGGGCGTTCAGGTTCGCGGACAAGGAGGTCCACGACGTGATGGTCCACCGACCAGAGGTCGTGGCGATCTCGGTCGACCTTCCCCCGCGCGAGTGCCTGGCCGCTGTCGTGAACTCGCCGTACACGCGCTACCCGGCGTACCGGACCTCACTCGACCAGATCGACGGGATCCTCCACGTGCGCGACCTCTTCTCCGCGCTGTACGAGAAGGGCATCGACAACGTGGTCATCGCAGACTTGCTCCGGAAGCCGTACATCGTTCCGGAGACCAAGGATCTGGCCGCGCTCCTGTCCGCGTTCCGCCAGCAAAACCAGCACATGGCGATCGTCGTGGACGAGTACGGCTCAATGCAGGGAATCGTCACGCTCGAGGACCTGCTCGAGGAGATCGTCGGCGAGATCGAGGACGAGTACGACCTGCCGGACGAGTCGCTCGAGCGCATCGACGAGCGCACGATCCGGGTCGACGGCACCTTCCCGATCGACGACTTCAACGAGCAGTTCGAGGTCGCGATGCCCGACGACGACTACCACACGCTTGCCGGCTTCGTCTTCGGTCAGATCGGGCGGGCACCGGAGACCGGCGACGAGGTCGCCTGGAACGGCCTGAAGTTCCGCGTCATCGACATCGCGGGGACGCGGATCGAGAAGCTCCAGGTCGAGTTCCTCCCCGAGGAGGAGATCGAGGCGCCCTCCCCGGAGTCGGTCTGAGCCTTCGGGGCTTCGCGGGCGGCAGCGAAGCCACCGGCCGCGCCGGCAAAGCCGGCACGACCTCGGTCGGCGCCGCCGAGTCGGCGCCTCGGTGGCCCATCCTGCCCGGCTCACCGCGGCCGGAGCGGCTCGAGCTCGGGCTTGAGACGCTGGACGGAGTCGGGCCTACGGTCAAGAAGCGGCTGGCGGCGCTCGGGCTGCGAACGATCCGGGATGCGCTCGAGTACCGGCCGCGCCGCTACGAGCCCGCCGCGCCGGAGCTGGCGATCTCCGATCTCTTCGGCGAGGACGAGGCTGCCATCGCGGGAGAAGTCCTGAGCGTCCGGGTCCAGCGCGCGCGCCGCCTGCAGCTCGTGAAAGCGCGCGTCGCCGACGAGTCCGGGGAGATCACGGCCGTTTGGTTCAACCAGGCGTGGCTGAAGGACCGGCTTCAACCCGGCACCCGCGTTCGCCTGCGCGGAAACCTGAAGGGAAGCGAGTTCACGGTCCGCTCCTACGACGTGAACGGTGTCGCGGCCACGGCTGACTTCGCGCCGGTTTACCCCGCGAGCGAGGAGATCACCGTCAAGAAGCTCAGGGACGTCGTCGGAAAGGCGCTCGACTACGCAAGGGACGTCGTCGATCCGCTGCCCGCCGCGCTCAAGGCAAGCGAAGGGCTGCCCGGCCGCTCCGACGCGCTCGTCGCGCTCCACCGGCCGGCGAGCGAGGAGCAGGGCGAGCAGGCGCGGAGGCGGCTCGCGTTCGACGAGCTGCTCGCGCTCCAGGTCGGGCTGGCCCGGCGCCGCGAGGGACGGGACGAGGAGCGCGCGCCGGCGCTCGGCGAGCCGGGCGAGCTCGTGGCGCGCTACCGTGGCGTTCTCCCGTTCCAGCTGACGCCGAGCCAGGAGAGCGCGATCGCGGAGATCGACGGAGACCTCTCCGGCGAGCGTCCGATGGAGCGGCTGCTCCAGGGCGACGTCGGCTCCGGGAAGACCGTCGTCGCGCTCCACGCGCTCCTTCGCGCGGTCGAGACCGGGAAGCGGGGCGCCCTGATGGCGCCGACGGAGACATTGGCGGAGCAGCACTTTCTGACCATCGACCCGATCTGCACGCAGCTCGGCGTTCCGATCGCGCTCCTGACCCGCTCGGTCAAGCACGACGTCGGCGCCGCGCAGGTCGTCGTCGGGACGCATGCGCTGATCCAGGAGGGCGTCGACCTCGGCGACCTCGGCGTCGCGGTCGTGGACGAGCAGCACCGCTTCGGCGTCGAGCAGCGTTCGGCTCTGACGACCGGCCGAAGGCCGCACGTCCTCCACATGACGGCGACACCGATCCCTCGCACGCTCGCGCTGACCGTCTACGGCGACCTCTCGGTGACCGAGATCGCGAAGCCGCCGGCGAACCGGAAGCCGATCGACACCGCGTGGGTCACGGAAGAGCGTTCGAGCGCCGCCTACCAGCGGCTGCGCAAGCACCTGGACGCGGGTCGCCAGGCGTACGTCGTCTGCCCGCTGATCGAGGAATCGGAGACGAGCGTGGCGCGCGCGGCCGAGCGGGAGGCCGAGCGCCTGCGCAAGGGCGAGCTCCGCGGCTACCGCGTCGGCCTCCTTCACGGCCGCCTGAGGCCGGACGAGCGGCGGCAGCTGATGGCGCAGTTCAAGGCGGGCGACCTCGACGTGCTCGTCGCGACCACCGTGATCGAGGTCGGCGTCGACGTCCCCAACGCGACGATCATGATCGTCCAGGAGGCGGACCGGTTCGGCCTCGCGCAGCTCCACCAGCTGCGCGGCCGCGTGGGGCGCGGCGCCGAGCAGTCGTACTGCCTTCTGATCTCGCGCGCGAAGGAGGAGCTGACCGATGCCGCACAGGCGAGGCTCGAGGCGCTGGTGCGGACGACGGACGGCTTCGAGCTTGCCGAGGTCGACCTGGAGCTCCGCGGCGAGGGCCAGCTGCTCGGCACACGCCAGGCGGGACTGTCGGAGTTCCGCTTCACGCGGCTGCGCGCCGATCGTGACCTGCTCGAGCGGGCGCGCGAGCTCGCCGACGAGCTCGTCGCCTACGAAGGCCCGCTGAACGATGAGGTCGACCGCCTGTTCGCCGACCGCGAGCCGGCCGCTTAGGACGTGCCCACGAAGCGCCTGGCGGGCGCTGGTGTCGGACCCCGCGACCTGTCAAGCGATAAGCGGGTCAAAAGTGTGACGAGTTCTCCAGAGCCCAGCGTGCCGCTCAGACGCTGTGGTAACGTGTGACCACAATGACGCGCATGGGCATCCGCGAGCTCCGCGACAACCTGACAAAGACGATCCGGCGAGTGCGGGCGGGGGAGAGCATCGAGATCACACACGACGGCGAGCCAGTGGCGTTGCTGTCACCGGTAAGGCGTGACCGACTGGAGCAGCTCATCGCGGCAGGAGAGGTGACGCCCGGGAAGCCGTTAGAGCGGCCGATTCGGCGCTTTCCTGCGACCGGCAAGCTGACGGCGAGCGAGATCCTCGAGCGGGACCGCGACGGTCGCTGAGCGATTCGCATATGCGGATTCCTCGGCGCTGGCCAAGCTCGTCGTGGACGAGCCGGAAAGCGCAGCCCTGGAGCGATATATCCGAGCCGAGGCGATCAGTCTGATATCGAGCCGGATCGCCATGGTTGAGGTCACGCGCACCGTCCGAATGGCGAATCCGGCGCTTGCGACCGAAGCGGACGCACTCCTCGCTTCCTGCTTCCTCGTCGAGGTCGGGGTACCAGTCCTCCGGCGTGCCTCCGAGTTCGTGAGCGCTCAACTCCGAACGCTCGACGCGATCCATCTCGCGAGTGCGCTCGCTAGTCGAGCTGGACGAGATCCTCGTTTATGACCGGCGACTCGCCGAGGCGGCTGAGACGGCGGGCCTGACGGTCAGCGCTCCAACGCTTTGAGGATCATCGCCGGCGAGAAGCGCGGGGCCAAGATCTTCGCGCCGAAGGGGCACGACGTCCGGCCCACGGGCGACCGCGTCCGGGAGGCGGCGTTCAACCTGATCGGCCCCGTGGACGGCGCGTCCGTCCTCGACCTCTTCGCCGGCTCGGGCGCGTACGGGCTCGAGGCGCTCTCGCGTGGCGCGGCGAGCGCCGTCTTCGCCGAGGCCGACCAGGCCGCGTACCACTCGATCCGCCAGAACGTGCAGAAGCTCCGACTGACCGGAGCGACGATCCTCCACCGGGACGCGACCCAGGTTCTCGCCGAGGAGGCCGCCGCGGGCAGGCGTTACGATCTCGTGCTGCTCGACCCGCCCTACCGGATGTTCTCCTCGCTGCAAGACCGCATTGCGCTCTACCTCCCAGCCGCCCTCGCGCAGGACGGCCTGGCCGTCGTCGAGACACACGCGAAGGAGGAGCCCGAGCTGCCGCTGGAGAAGCGGACAAGCCGGAAGTACGGCTCCGCCCGGCTCACCCTCTTCGAGCACCCGTGATCACCGCGATCTACCCCGGCACCTACGACCCGGTCACGAACGGCCATGTCGACGTGATCCGGCGGGCGGCGGAGATCTTCGATCGGGTGGTGGTCGGCGTCGTCGGGAGCCCGGCGCACAAGCAGCCGATGTTCAGCGTGGACGAGCGGGTGGAGTTCCTGCGAGACGCGCTGACCGAGGTGGACAACGTCGAGGTCGACGTCTTCAAGGAGCTCGTGGTCGATTTCGCCCGCCGCTGGGACGCGAAGGTGATCGTCAAGGGCCTGCGCGTGATCTCCGACTTCGAGTGGGAGCTGCAGATGAACCAGCTCAACCGGACGCTCGCGCCGGACATCGAGACCGTCTACGTGATGGCCAGCCCGGAGGTCAGCTTCGTCTCCTCGAGCGGCGTCAAGGAGATCGCGGCGTACGGGGGAGTCGTGGACGCGCTGGTGCCCGAGGCGGTGGCCAGCAGGCTGCGCGAGCTCTACGGCGACGGGCGGCCCGGGGCTCCCGTCTCCCCCTCTGAGTAGACTCCAGAGCCATGGACGTCCTCGTTCTCATCGACAAGCTCGACGACCTCGTGCACAACGCCAAGGCGGTGCCCTTGACCGACCAGGTCCGCATCGATCGCGAGGAGATCTACGAGATCCTCGACCAGATGCGGGCGACGATCCCGGAGGAGATCAAGCAGGCCCGGTGGATCGTCAAGGAACGGCAGGAGATGCTCGCCGAAGCCAAGAGGGAGTGCGACCGGATCCTCGGCGAAGCCCGTGAGCAGGCGGTTCGCGAGGCCTCGCAGACCGAGATCGTCAAGCTCGCCGAGCGGCAGGCGCAGGAGATCATCGACGAGTCGCGGCGGTCCGCACGCGAGACGCGGCTCGAGATGGAGGACTGGGCCGACAGCATCCTCTCGACGCTCGAGGTGAACCTCGACAAGTTCCTCGGGGCGGTCAAGCGCGGGCGGGAGCGGCTGCACGAGCGCTCGCAGGAAACTGTCGTCGCCGGCATCGCCGCTCCGGGCTCCAACGACGACCAGCCGTACGAGTAGCGCACGCGTCCAACGCGTAGCGGCGCTTTACGACGTCCACGGGAATCCGGCCGCGCTCGAGGCCGTGCTCGCGGAGATCGGCGATGCGACGCTTGTCTTTGGAGGCGACCTCGCCGCCGGGCCGGTTCCCGTCGAGACTCTCGACCGGATCATGGAGCTGGATGCGCTCGTCATCCGCGGCAATGCCGACCGCGCGCTGCTCGAGGATCCCGGCGAGGGTCTGGCCGACAAGTGGGTCGCGGATCGGCTCGGCGACCGGCACCGAGAGTTCCTGGCCAAGCTGCCCAAGACCGTCGAGGTCGAGGTCGACGGCGTCGGTCGCGTCCTCTTCTGCCACGGCTCGCCGCGCAGCGACGAGGAGATGATCCTGAAGACGACGCCCGACGAGTGGCTCCACGAGATGGTCGCCGGTGTCGAGGCCGACGTCGTCGTCTGCGGCCACACGCACATGCAGTTCGACCGAGTTGTGGGCGGGATCCGGGTCGTGAACGCCGGCAGCGTGGGTCTGGCCTACGGCGCGCCGGGCGCGCACTGGCTCGAGCTCGGCCCGGGCATCGAGCACCGCCGGACGCCGTACGAAAGCGAGGCGTTCGCGGACCGCGTGGCCGCGTCGGAATGGCCCAAGGCGGCCCGCTTTGCCGAGGAGTACATCCGCAACGTCCCCTCAGAGGAGGAGGCGCTGGAGTTCTTCGAGAAGGTCGCCGAGGAGCAGTGGGCCGAGCGCTACCCTGGCTCGGAGTGACTACGTTTGATCTCAGACAGGCCAGGCTCCGCCCCGGCGAGGAGTACCGCGACGAGCAGGAGATCGAGCTCGCGCCGTTCCACCTCGGCGGGCAGCGCTATTTGCCCGTGCCCGAGAAAGTGCCCGCCGAGCTCGTGATCGGACGCGGCTCCAGCGGGACGACGTTCGAGCTGCGCTTCCGGACCCGGCTCCACGGGCCGTGCGTTCGGTGCCTGAAGGACGCCGTCGTCGCCCTGCCCGTTTACGCCCGCGAGTACCAGGCGACGAATCCCGGCGACGCCGAGGAGCTGCGCACTGAGTACGTCAGCGAGAACCGGCTCGACCTGTCCGCCTGGGCGCGGGACGCCCTGGCGCTCGAGGTGCCAGATCAGATCCTGTGCCGGGAGGACTGCGCCGGCCTCTGTCCCGTCTGCGGCGAGGATCTGAACGAGAATCCGCATGAGCACGTCGAGGAGCGGAGCGACCCTCGCTGGGCCGTGCTCGAGGAGCTGAAAGAGAAGCTCTAGAGGTCGAGTTTCGCCGTCGGCGCGATCCGCTCCAGGAAGCGCCGGTCGTGGGTGACCAGGACGAGCGTGCCCTCGTAGTCCTCCAGCGCCAACTCGAGCTGCTCGATCGCCTCGAGGTCGAGATGGTTGGTCGGCTCGTCCAGGATCAGCGCGTTGGCGCCCTGCGCCGACAGGAGCGCCAGGATCGCCCGAGTTCTCTCACCAGGAGAGAGCGAGGATGCGGGCCTCGTGACTTCGGCGCCGCGGAGCGCGAACTTCGCGAGCAGCATCCGCGCCTCTCCCGTCGCGAGCTCCGCCCGCTCGCCGAAGCGCTCGATCAACGGCTGTTCGGAGTCCAGCCAGGCACGGTCCTGCTCGAGCTCGCCGAAGCGCACGTTGCTCCCGACGTGACGCCGGCCGCTCGCAAGCGGAAGAGCCCCGACGAGCGCGCCGATCAGCGTGGACTTTCCCGAACCGTTCGGGCCCACGATCGCTAGGCGGTCGCCGTATCGCAGCTCGAAGCTGATCGGTCCCAGCCGGAAGCCGTCCCGCTCGACGACCGCATCGTCGAGTCGAGCAACGACCTTGCCGGACCGCTGCGACTCGAGCGAGAGCTCAAGGCGCCACGGCGTCCAGGGCTTCTCCACCTGCTCGAGCCGCTCGAGCCGCTTATCGGCTGAGCGCACCTTGGACATCAACGCGTGGGTCCCGCGCCGATCCGCCATCCTCCCGCCGGCCCGCGCTTCGCCCCGGCGGGTTCGCAGCCGCGCCTCGAACCGCGACCGCTCGTCGACGTACCGCTCGTATGCTCCCTCCTCGCCGCGGCGGCCCACCTCGCGCAGCCGCTCGTAGTCGGCCCAGCCGCCCGCGAACTCGCGGATCCGCCTCGTCTCCGCCTCGAACTCCACGACTCGCTCGACCGTCTGCTCGAGAAACGCCCGGTCGTGGGAGACGAGGACGAGTGCGCTCGGCGTCGAGGCCACGAGGCGCTCCAGCAGGTCGAGGCCGTCGAAATCGAGGTCGTTCGTCGGCTCGTCGAGGAGCAGGACGTCGAAGCGCGAGAGGAGGACCGCCGCGAGCTTGGCGCGCGCAGCCTCGCCTCCGGAGAGCCTTCCGAGCGGCCGATCCAGGCGATCGAGCCCGACCCGGGCCGCCGCCTCGCGGGCACGCGCGTGGAAGTCGTCGGCGCCGAGCGAGAGGAAGCGCTCCAGGGCGTGGGCGTGCTCGTCTGCGACCTCGGGCTCGGCGCCGAGGCGCGCCGCCAGCCCGTCCAGCTCGAGCGCGGCGGCGCCGACGCCCGTGCGCCGCTCGAGGTACGCGAGGAGCGTTTCGTCGGGCCGTGCGTCCACCTCCTGGGTGAGATAGCCGACGGTCAGCGACGGCGGACGGCGCTCGACGAACCCGGCGTCGGGCTCGTCCAACCCGGCGAGCAGACGGAGCAGCGTCGTCTTCCCGCTTCCGTTCGGACCCACCACGCCGATTCGGGCGCCGGGCAGCACCGTCAGCGAGGCGTGGTCGAGAATCGTCTTGGCGCCGTAGCTCTTCGTGATGTTGGACGCGGCGAGCGCGCCGCTCGGGCGTTGCATCGGGTCCTCCTGATCGACAAGACGGCCCAGCGGGCCGGAAACGAGGATGTGTCGATCAGCAGACGCGCATAGGTCGAGCCCGTGGGCTCGCGCAACACGATAGCTATAGTGGCGAGCCGCGATGGCAGTCCCCAAGAGGAAAACGTCGAAGGCGCGCCGCGACAAGCGCCGCGCGACCCACAAGCTCGAGGCCCCGAGGGTCAACGAGTGCCCGGTCTGCCACCGACCCAAGCGGCCGCATCAGATGTGCCCGACGTGCAAGACCTACCGCGGACGCGAAGTCGAGCCGCTGCGCACGCCGGTCCCCTAGTGCCCCTCCAGGCAATACACGCCGGGCCCGTGGCCCGCGATCACACTGCGCCAGAGCACACCCTCCTCCTCACCAAGGTCTCCTGACCTTGGCTCGTCGGAGTGCGCACTCTGGCTTGGTGCTCACGACCCACAAGCGCGGCAGCATTACCTGAAGGAGCACTAGAATCGGCGCCCTCTCAGTCCATCGAACGTAAGCGAGGTCACATGGCAGCGTCCCGCGACGAAGTCTATGAGCGCGTCAGGGAGGTCCTGGCAGAGCGCCTGTCCGTGGAAGAAGCGGACATCACGGAGGAAGCGAACTTCCAGCAAGATCTCGGTGCCGACTCGCTCGACCTCGTCGAGATGATCATGGAGCTCGAGGATCAATTCGGGATCAAGATTCCGGACGAGGACGCCCAGAAGATCCAGACGGTCGGTCAGGCTGTCGAATACGTCACGTCGCACCAGTAGCCAGGCTCCGAACCGGGAGCTCGGCCGTCTTGCGCGGCTGATCGACGAGCTGCCCGCCGAGCGGGCGGCCAATGCATTCACGCACCCCTCGTGGGCGCCGGACAGGGCGTCCTCCTACGAGCGGCTGGAGTTCCTCGGAGACAGCGTCCTCGAGCTCGCCGTCGCCAACGCGCTCTTCGAGCGGTTTCCGGATCTTCCGGAGGGCCGCCTGGCGAAGATTCGGTCGCACGTCGTCTCCCGCGCGAGCTGCGCGGTGGTCTCGCGCGAGCTGGATCTGGGCGCTCGGCTCGCGGACCGGGGTGACGGCATCGTTCCGCCGGAGGAGCTAGAGCGGCTGGCGCGCAATCGCAACGTGCTCGCCGCGCTGCTCGAAGCGGCTCTGGGGGCGCTCTTCCTGGAGCACGGCTTCGAGCCGATCGAGGACGCGGTCGTCGAGGCGTTCGCCGGGCGGATCGAGTACGCAGCCACCACACACGTCGACTACAAGACGGAGCTACAGGAGCAGCTGGCGGCTCTCGGGCAGCAGGTCAGCTACTCGGTCCTCGAGGTGGAGGGGCCGCCGCACGACCGGAGGTTCACCTCGGCAGCCGTCATCGACGGCGACCAGGCCGGCGTCGGGGTCGGGTCCTCGAAGAAAGCGGCGGAGCAGGAAGCCGCCAAGCAGGCGCTCGAGAAGGTCCGCGCCGCGTGAGGAACACCATCCGCCCGTCCCACTAGCGTTCCGGCGGCGTGCATCTCCGCGCCATCCGCATCCGCGGCTTCAAGTCCTTCCCCGAACCGGTCGAGGTACGCCTCGAGCCGGGTGTCGCAGTGGTCGTAGGGCCGAACGGCTCCGGGAAGTCGAACGTGGCGGACGCGCTGCTGTGGGCCTCGGGGAGCCTGAGCCCGAACGAGCTTCGGGCGGAGAAGCCGGACGACGTGCTCTTCGCGGGCTCGGGCGGCCGGCAGCCGGCGCCGTACTGCCAGGTTGAGCTCGTCCTCGACAACGAGGACGAAACGCTGGCCGACCTCCCCGCGGAGGTCTCCGTCATGCGGCGCGTGCACCGGGGCGGCGAGGGCCAGTACCTGATCAACGGGACCGCGGTTCGGCGCACCGACCTCGTGGAGCTGCTGGCCGACGTGGGTCTGGGAGGCGCCGCCGGTTCGGTCATCTCCCAGGGCAAGGTCGAGCAGATCCTGGCCTCCAAGCCCGAGGAGCGCCGGGCGCTAGTCGAGGAGGCGGCCGGGCTCGGAAAGTTCAAGCGGCGCCGCCACCGCGCGGAGTTGAAGCTCGCGCGGGTGGGACAGGACGTTGCGCGTGCGCGCGACATCGAGGCGGAGGTCAAGAAGCGGCTCCGGCCGCTCGCGCTCCAGGCGAGCGCCGCGCAGCGGGCCGAGAAGCTCGGCGGCGAGATCGCGTCGCTGGAGGCGGCCGTCGCCACGCTTGATCTCGCTGCGGTCGACGAGCGGATCGGCGAGGCGTCCGAACGGCGAGCGGCCGCGGATCACGCGAAGCGGCGGACGGAGGGGAAGCTCGAGGAGCTGCTCGCAGAGCGCCACCGGGCGGAAGAGGAGCTGGCGGACGCCGCCGGCAAACGTGAGTCCGCGACTGCCGCGCTCTACCGGCTGAAGAGCGCCGGCGAGCGGCTGGAGCTTCGTCGGGAAAGTGCGGCGGCACTCGTCGAGTCCCTCCGGCACGCTGCGAGCCGCCCGCAACTGCGGACCGGCCCGTCGGCCGCCGACCTGCGCCGCCTGAAGCTGCGCGAGGAGGCCGATCTCGCCCGGGAACGGCTCGCGGCGCTCGAGCGGACGCTTGCCGAGCGCGAGGGCGTCCCGCCGGCGGCGCGGGCGCTCGCCGAAGCCGGTCACGAGCTCCTGCTATCCAAGCTCAAGGTCGCTCCTGGAGACGAGCGCGCCGTGATCGCAGCCCTGCGAGGCCGCGGCGGCGCCGTCGTCGCGCCCGACGAGCGGACGGCACTCAGGCTGGTCGACGAGGCTAGGACGGGCGGGCTCGGAAGCCTGAACGTGGTCGTCGAGGAGACCGTGAACGAGTTCGTCGTCGTCGAGCGCGACGAGCTCCTGCGGCAGTCGACCGTGGCCGTCACGCGCGACGGCATCGGCTACGACCCGTCAACGCGGGAGGTCTGGTTCCTCGGCGAGGCTGCCGAGGCGGTCTTGTTGGAGCTCGAGGCCCGCCGCCGGGCGGTTGCCGCCGAGGTCGAGGAGCTGGAGCGGCAGGCGGGGGCCGTCGTCGACGAGCCTGGTCCGGGATCCGCGCTGAACGACGGCCGCTACCGCTCGCAGATCGTCGCGGCAGAGCGCCTGGAGCGCATGCTCGCAGTAGCCGGCTTGTCGAGCGACCGGTGGGAGCCGACGCTCCGCGCGCGCGTCGATGCGGGAACGAGCCGTACGGCCGAGCTCGCGGACGAGCTTCGCCGCCTAGGCGGTGCGGAGGCAGAGATCCGCCGAGAGGCAGGCGAGGCCGCGGCCGCCTCCGGCGCCATCGACGTCGAGCTCGCCCGCCTTCAGGCAGAGCGCGACGAGGCACAGCGCCGGCTGGAGGCGGCGGGCGCCGACCCGGCGGAGGGCGACGACCGCAGCGTGATCGCCGAGCGACTCGAGCGCCTTCAGCGGCGCCGAGAGGAGCTCGGGCGCGTGAACCCGCTCGCCGCCGAGGAGTACGAGCGCGAGAAGGAATCGCTCGCAGAGCTGACCGTCCAGCGGGAGGACCTGGAGCGCAGCCTCGACGAGCTCGCCAAGCTGCGGGACGACCTCGACCGCACCGTCGAGCGCCGGTTCGCCGAGACGTTCGAAGCGGTCAGCGGCCACTTTGAGGAGGTCGCGTCGACGCTCTTCCCGGGCGGCCACGGCCGGCTACGGCTGACCGCCGAGAGCGATGGTGACGACGACGAAGCGACGCCGGGCATCGAGGTCGAGCTCCGCCCGGCCGGCAAGCGCGTCACCCGGCTCTCGCTCCTCTCGGGCGGCGAGAAGGCGCTCGGCGCGATCTCGTTCCTCTTCGCGCTTTTTCTCGCCCGCCCGTGCCCGTTCTATCTCCTGGACGAGGTCGAGGCGGCGCTCGACGATGCGAACATCGGACGGTTCGTCAAGCTGCTGCGCCGCTTCTCCGACCGGGCGCAGTTCATCGTCATCACGCACCAGAAGAAGACGATGGAGGCTGCGGATGTCCTCTACGGCGTCACGATGGGCGACGACGGGATCTCGCAGGTCGTCTCGCGCAGGCTGCCGCGCGAGCCCGCCGCCGAAGCTGCCGCCTAGCCGCGTAGCCCGGGGAACACATGCTCGCTGGGGCCGACCTTGCCGGGATCGGCAGACCCCGCGGCGGACCCTCCTTTAGCGATGGATTGCTCTCGTATTGGTACTCGAGGGTTACGTTGTGACTGCCGTTGCCGTCTCGATCACTGTGGTCGACGCACCGGTCACGCCGGCGGTCGACCAGCTGGTCGACCGCTACTCCCGCTGAGGGTTGCGACGATGCGGATGTCGTAGCCGGCGCCGTTCGGCTCCGAGGTGATGCTCGTCCCGTTCGCCGCGCGTGAGGACGCTCCGACCCGCGGGGGCTCCTGCCGCGCCGACGGCAAGCGTCGCCGCAGCAGTCTCCATCGCTCACGCATAGTCTCCTTCCTCGCCGTGCGGGACGGGCACGAAGATCGTCCCCGCGCGTGTGTTGTCAAAAAGAGCGCCGTGCCCGCAGCTAGCCTCCTCCGGACATGAGCCGGAGTTGGGGCGAGTTCCTCGGCGACACCGATACGTCGGACGAGACCGAGGCCGAACAGTCAGGCTTCCTCGCTCGCCTCCGGGATTCGCTGGGCAAGAGCCGCCGGGCGCTGACGGAGCAGATCGCTTCTGCCGCATTCGATCCGGCGGACGACGAGGCCTGGGAGCGGCTCGAGGAGGCGCTGATCGCCGCGGACGTCGGGGTGCCGACGACGGCCGAGCTCGTCCAGCGGCTGGAGGCCCGAGAGGTCGCCGGCGAACTGGGCGCCGCCCTCAGCGACGAGGCCGCCGAGCTCTTCGGCGGGCCGCCGCGCATGGACCTGAGCGCGCGGCCGACCGTGATCCTCGTCGTCGGCGTCAACGGCACCGGGAAGACGACGACGATCGGCAAGCTGGCGCAGAAGCTCCGCGAGCACGACCACTCGGTGCTCCTGGCCGCCGCGGACACCTTCCGCGCCGCGGCCGAGGAGCAGCTGGAGATCTGGGCGGGCCGCGCGGGCGCGGACTTCGTCGGCTCGGAGCGTGGGGGAGACCCGGCCGCCGTCGCCTACGACGCCATCGAAGCGGCGGCGGCCCGCGGCCGCGACGTCGTCATCGTCGACACCGCCGGCCGGCTCCACACACAGACGAACCTGATGGAGGAGCTCGCCAAGGTCCGCAGGGTGATCGAGCGCCGCCTGCCCGGCGCGCCGCACGAGACGCTCCTCGTCGTAGACGCCACAACCGGCCAGAACGGGCTCCAGCAGGCACGCCTCTTCGGCGAGGCCGTGGACGTGTCCGGAGTGGCCCTGACCAAGCTCGACGGCTCGGCGAAGGGCGGCGTCGCGCTCGCGATCGCCCACGAGCTCGGTCTCCCGGTCAAGCTCGTGGGCGTCGGCGAGGGGCTCGACGACCTCAGGCCGTTCGACGCCCGCGACTACGCGAACGCTCTCCTGCTCTAGCGCTCCACCGCGAACGCGATGTCGACCGTCGTGCGGTACATGCTGATCCGGTCGTTCTCGACGAGCGCGCTCATCGAGACGACGTGGGCGCCGGAGATCCCGCGTACGGTTTTCGCGGCCTCCTGAACGGCGGCGTCGGCCGCCTTGGCGAAGCTCTCCGGCGATTGGCCGATGATCGTGACGACCTTCGCGATCTCTGCCATGCGTTCTCCTTTCGTTAGCCGCCGGGTCGCAGGATGACCCGGTATTCGTGGAGCGGGTTCTTCTTGCGCACCTCGATCGCCTCGATGACCGCCGTCGTCCCGACCGGCTTGTCTTCCATGGCGGCCTCGACCGCCTCCTTGATCCCTTGCCTCCACTTGTCCGCAGCCATCATTCTCCTTTCGTTAGAGGCCTGGCCCGAGCACGACGATGTAGTCGCCGATCGGGTTGTGCACGGTGACGTACATCTCGACCACCTTCAGCCGAGTCGGCTTGTCGGGCGGCCCCCCTCGTTGGTCTTCCCACTTTTCGACTGCGTTCTGAGCCGCAGCGGCGAAGCTCTGTCCCGACCTGCCGACGATGACGGGATCCACGCGTTCGACGTCGACGGACATAGGCACCTCCTCGGTTGTCCTTTTGACGATCCTACGACGAGGCCGTCTGCCGAGCCAACAGCCGCCTCGCGGCGGCGACGTTGCCCTTCGACTCGTACGCCAGTTGCGCCGCTCGCAGATCGCCGGCGGCGACGTAAGCACGTGCCTTGAGATCCGGCGAATCGGTTTGCTCGGCGAGCGCGACCGCCTCTCGGCCGAGGCCGGTGTCCGAGGTGGCTCGCGCAAGGGCAACGCGCCACATCACCTGCGCGACGACGTCCACCGGCGTGGCCCCGCCCTTCGCGAGCCTCGCGAAGCGCGCCGCCTCCTCGAACTCGCCTTCCTCGCACAGCGCGTCGGCGAGGAACGCGCTGATCGGCGGGATCACGCTCTGTGCTCCCATCTCGGAGAGCTCGGAGTACGCCCAGCGGAGCACGGCGGTCGCCTCTTCCGGCCGGTCCGCGAGCAGCTCGATGTCGGCCGTGATCAGCGAGCGCATCGCGATCCTGAACCGCTGCCCCAGCTCCTGCCAGATTCGGCGGGCCTCCTCCTGGAGGCGTCGGGCCTCGTCGAAGTCTCCTTGCATCGCTCGCAGTCCCGCGAGGGAGCCCGTGACAGAGGCCCGTAGCGACCGGGTCGTCGGCACTTCCCGCAGGAGTTGTTCGCAACGCTCGATCGCCATGGGCACCGGAGCCGGTCCGTAGTAGACGGCTTGGGCGAGCTGTGCCGCGATCGCGGCCTGCTCGCCCGCGTCGCCGGCGCGACGGGCGTGCTCCAGCGCGCGTTCCAGATGCTCCGTGCGGGCGGCCCAGCGGAAGGCGTGGAGATGCACCTCGCTCTTCAGCCACCACGCCTTTGCCAAGCCGACGTCGTCGCCGAGCTCCTCCAGCAGGGGGATCGCGCTGTCCGCGACGGCGACGATGTCGTCCACGGATTCCTCGGGATGTGTGAAGGCTCGGAAGAACTCGCGCTCGATCAGCGTGCGGAGCTCCAGGCGTCGGTCGCCCCCGGCCTTGGCCGACTCGAGCGCCTCGTCGAGGACGCGCTCGGCACGTCCGAAATCGCCCGTCCGCATCAGGGCGCTGCCCAGGATGGGCAGGATCTCCCGCCGCTCGTCGTTGGAGTCGGGCAGGAGGGCCGCGGCGCGCGTCAGCAAGGTGACTGCGGCTGGGGCATCGCCGCGTCCGATTGCGCGCCGACCCGCTCGGGCCAGCCGCTCGCCGCCCTGAGTCGCCAGCGAGTCGTCGGCGCGGCCGAGCTCCTGCCCGTATCGAAACGCCTGCTCCAGGTGGTAGCCGATGATTTCGTCAAGCTCTCCCGCCGAAAGTGCGAGCCAGCTCGCGTACCGCTCATGGAGCTCGGCGCGGCTGGCCTTCGCGACCCCGAGGTAGGCCGCGTCGCGGATCAGGATGTGGCGGAAGCGGAAGCCGTCGTCGCCGGGAATCAGCGAACGGTCCGGCTCGATGAGGTCCCGTCGGACCAGTGAGAGGAGCAGCGAGGCCACGGCCTGATCTCCGGACAGCGAGTTGACAGCGCCGGCGGTGAACTCGCGCCCAATCACCGCGGCCTGCTCCACCACAGCGCGCTCCTCCGGCGCCAGCCGGTCGAGGCGCGCCTCGAGCAGCGCGTGGATCGTCGGCGGGATCGCCGCTGCCGGCGATCCCTCGACCGCAAGGGCGAGCATCTGCTCGACGAACAGCGGATTCCCCTCGGCGCCGGCCAGGATTCGCTCCCGCTCGCTCTCGTCGATCTCGGCACCGAGTGCTTCGATGAGGCGCTCGGAATCGTCCTCGGAGAGCGGCTCCAGCGCGACCACGAGCGAGCTGGTCGCGTTCCAGGTCGGCCGGTGCTCCAGCAGCTCGGGCCGCGCGAGGCCCAGGACAAGAACCGGTGCGTCGTTCGTCCAGCCGACGAGGTACTCGAGGAGGTCCAGGAACGTCGGCTCGGCCCACTGGAGCTCGTCGATTCCGAGGATGATCGGGCGCTCTCGCGCCATGTGCTCGAGAAACCGGCGAACGGCCCAGAACGTCTCCTCGCCGCCGGGCGGCGCCTCCTCTGAGCCGACGGCGCCCGCGAGCCTGTTTGCGATCCGGTCCGCGTCTTCGGCGCCCTCGAGGAACTGCGCGATCCCGTCCTGGGTCAGGCTCCCTGTCGCGGAGAGGACGATTCCGCGCAGTGGCCAGTACGTGATCCCCTCGCCGTACTCGAGACAGCGCCCCACGAGCGTCGTCGCACGGCCGCGGGTGGCCGAGAAGACCTCATTGCCGAGCCGAGACTTCCCGATACCCGCCGGACCGACGATCGTCGCCAGACGGCACCGCCGTTCGCGATCGGCGGCGTCCAGCTCGGTCTCGAGCGCCGCCAGCTCGTCCTCGCGCCCGACCATCGGCGTGTCCAGCCTCCGCGGGAAGGGCGGCGCGCCCTCGACGACGCCGAGCAGCCGCCACGCGGGCACCGGTTCGGCCTTGCCCTTGAGCTGGAGTGGCTCCATCGGCTCGACGAGCACCGCGTTCGAGACGAGCCGGTAGGTCGAGTCGCCGAGCAGGATCTCGCCCGACCGGGCCGCCGCCTCGAGCCGCTGCGTGGTGGCCACGGCGGCGCCGGTGGCGAACGACTGCCGGTCGGAGTGGTCACCCGCGACGACCTCGCCCGTGTTCACGCCCGTCCGGATCGCAAGCCGCACGCCGTGGATCTCCTCGAGGTCCTGGTTGAGCGATCCGAGCGCGGTGCGCATGTCGATCGCGGCCCGAATCGCTCGCAGAGCGTCGTCGTCGTGCACGGTCGGGATGCCGAAGACGGCCATGACTGCATCGCCGATGAACTTCTCCACGGTGCCCCCGTGCCGCTCCAGCTCCCGGCGGACAACGGCGTAGTACTGCTCCATCACGCCACGCAGCACCTCAGGGTCGAGCGCATCGCCGAGCGGCGTGGAGTTCGCGATATCGGAGAAGACGACGGTGACCGTCTTCCGTGCAGCCATGTTCAGACTCTAGGGGTCGAAACCGCCTGTCTCTAGACTGTTCCGCCCATGTTCGACACGCTCGGTGACAAGCTCAACGCTGCCCTCGGCCCGCTTCGGAGCCGCGGAAAGCTCGACGAAGAGGTGATTTCGCGCTCGATGCGCGAGATCCGTCTCGCGCTGCTCGAGGCGGACGTCAACTTCCGCGTCGTCAAGGACTTCGTGGCACGCGTGAAGGAGCGTGCGCTCGGCCAGGACGTCGCGCGCAGCCTCACGCCTGGGCAGCAGGTCGTGAAGATCGTCCACGATGAGCTCGCGACCTTGATGGGCACTGGGGACTCCAAGCTGGTGTTCGCGGGGAAGGGCCCGACTGTGATCCTGCTCGCCGGGCTTCAGGGCTCGGGTAAGACGACCGCCGCGGCCAAGCTGGCGCTGCTGCTCCGCAAGGAGGATCACGCGCCGGCGCTCGTCGCCGCCGACCTCCAGCGCCCGGCCGCCGTCGAGCAGCTCCAGCAGCTCGGCCGCCAGATCCAGATCCCGGTCTTCACCGGCACGGATCCGGTCGAGGCGGCGAAGGACGGCATCGAGCAGGCAAAGGCGCAGGGCCGCGACGTCGTGATCGTCGACACCGCCGGCCGGCTCCAGATCGACGAGGACCTGATGGACGAGCTGGGCAGGATCCGCGATGCGGTCAAGCCGACGAACGTCCTGCTCGTCCTCGATGCGATGACCGGCCAGGAGGCGGTCTCGGTCGCGGAAGCCTTCCAGGACGAGGTTGCATTCGACGGCGTCGTCCTCACGAAGCTGGATGGTGACGCGCGTGGCGGCGCTGCACTGTCCGTGAACGCTGTGACCGGAAAGCCGGTCAAGCTCGCTTCCGTCGGCGAGAAGCTCGACCAGCTCGAGTACTTCTACCCCGACCGGATGGCGTCGCGGATCCTCGGGATGGGCGACGTCCTGACGCTGATCGAGAAGGCCGAAGAGGCCGCGTCCGAGGAGGATCAGGCCGCGATGGAGGCACGCATGCGTGCCGGCGAGTTCAGCTTTGACGACTTCCTGACCAGCTACCGGATGCTGCGGAAGATGGGCCCGCTCAAGGGCGTCCTGGGGATGATCCCGGGTCTCGGGAACCAGCTGAAGGGCCTCGACGTAAACGAGGGCGAACTCTCGCGCGTCGAGGCGATCGTGCTCTCGATGACGCCGCAGGAGCGCCGGATGCCGCACCTGATCGACGGGTCGCGGCGCAAGCGGATTGCGGCAGGCAGCGGCACCGACATCCAGCAGGTGAACAAGCTGCTCGCGGCGCGGAAGCAGATGCAGAAGATGATGAAGCAGATGGGGAAGGGCAAGATGCCCGGGCTCCCACCCGAGGTGATGAAGGCACAACGGAGGTGAAATGGCAGTTCGCATGAGATTGACGCGGGTCGGGTCGAAGAAAAACCCGATCTACCGCGTCGTGGTCGCCGACTCGCGCTCGCCGCGGGACGGCAGGTTCATCGAGATCGTCGGGCGCTACAACCCCCAGACCGACCCGTCGACGATCGAGTTCGACGAGGACAGGGTTCGCGAGTGGCTCGGCAAGGGGGCCCAGCCGTCGAACACGGTCTCCCGCCTGCTCAAGGTCAAGAATATTGGCTGAGCTGTTGGCGTATCTCGCGCGCCAGCTCGTGGACGACCCTGACGCGGTCCGAGTGGAGGAGGTCGAGAGCGAAGACGCACTCGTCCTCCGCCTCCATGTCGCGAAGGACGACGTCGGGAAGGTGATCGGCCGCCAGGGGCGGATCGCGCGGGCGCTGCGGGCGATCGTTCGCGCGGGCGGCGCGCGCCAGCGCCGGCGGCTCGTGCTCGAGATCGCCGATTAGCGACCAGGAATTCGTCACCGTCGGCCGGGTGGGGAAGCCGCACGGCCTGGACGGCTCGTTCGTCGTCGAGCAGGCGAGCGAGGACCCGAAGCGCTTCGAGCCTGGTGCGGTCCTGCGCGCTGCCGGCGAGGAGGTCCGCGTCGAGGAGCGCAAGCACTCCGGCGGCCGCCTCGTGATCCGGCTCCACCGCCCGGTGCCGCGCGGGACGACGCTGGAGGTGCCCCGCGCGGAGCTGCCAGAGGCGGCGCCGGGCGAGTACTACGTCTTCGAGCTCGTCGGACTCGAGGTCGAGGAGGAAGGCGGTCGGAAGCTGGGCGTCGTCACCGACGTCGTCCCGGGACCGGCGAACGACGCCTTGGAGCTCGACACGGCTATCCTGCTCCCGCTCGTCGAGGCCTGTGTCCGACAGGTCGACCTCGATGGGCGGCGAATCCTCGTAGCGCAAGGCTTCGCAATCGACAACTAACCTCACGAAGTCCTGCGCCTCGACGTCTTCACGCTGGTTCCCCATGTCTTCGCTGCTGTCTCCGAACAACGCCCGGTCGCTTCCGTCCTCGGTGGGGCGCTCGACCTGCGCCTCTTCAACTATCGGGACTGGGCTCCCGGCGGCGAGGTCGACGACGAGCCGTACGGCGGCGGCCCGGGCATGGTCATGCGGGTCGACGTCGTCGCCGCATCTCTCGAAGGCGCCTACAGCGGCCTGCCGGATCACCGCGTGGTGGCGTTGACGCCCCAGGGTCGCCAGCTCGACCAGGCGCTCGTGGACGAGCTCGCCGGGGAGGAGCACCTGACGCTGCTGTCGTCCAGGTTCGAGGGCTTCGACGAGCGAATCGTTGAGCACCTCGCGAGCGATGCGATCTCGATCGGGCCGTACGTCCTCTCCGGCGGCGAGCTGCCGGCGATGGTCGTGGCCGACGCCGTGGCGCGGCGGCTGCCCGGCGCGCTCAGCGAGGGCTCCGGCTCGGAGGAGAGCTTCTCGGCCGAGCTCGGAGGTGGGCTCGAATACCCGCACTACACGCGGCCGGCGGAGTTCAGCGGTTGGACGGTGCCGGAAGTCCTGCTGTCGGGTGACCACGCCCGGATCGCGGACTGGCGGCGGGAGCAGAGCCGCATGCGGACAGCGGATCGGGCATGAAGAACCCCGTCGACCGTCTCACACACCGCCTGCCGCGGCCCTGGAGGGTTGCAATCGACTGGGTGGTCACGATCGTCGGCGCCGTCGCGATCGTGCTCGCGATCAAGCAGTGGGTCGTCAACCCGTACCGGATCCCGTCCTCGTCCATGGAGCCGACGCTCCACTGCGCCGGCTCGGGCCTCGGGTGCACCTCGCGCTTCTCCGACCGTGTGCTTGCGAACCGCTTCATCTACCACTTCACGGATCCCGAGCGGGGCGACATCGTCGTCTTCACGACACCGCAGCGGGCGAGGCAGGACTGCGGCGCCGGCGGGACGTTCGTCAAGCGGATCGTCGGGCTCCCCGGCGAGACGTGGGAGATGCGCAACGGCTTCGTCTACATCAACGGCAGGCGCCTGAACGAGTCCTACGTGAAGGAGGACCGGCGTGACGTGGACACGAGGCCGCCGGAGAAGATCCCGCCGGGCCAGTACTTCGTGATGGGCGACAACCGGGCCCAGTCGTGCGACTCGCGCGTGTGGGGCCCGCTGGCGCGGGACAACCTGATCGGCAAGGTTTTCGCGATCTATTTCCCGCCGAGACGAATCGGCTTGCGCTAGCATCCTGCGGTCGGGCCGCCGCCCGACCCTTTGCCATGGCGAGCCCCATCGAGACACTCGAGCGCAAACAGCTGCGCGCCGACCGTCCGGAGTTCAAGGC
Organism: uncultured Actinomycetes bacterium; assembly: GCA_963802375.1. GTDB lineage: Bacteria > Actinomycetota > Thermoleophilia > Gaiellales > Gaiellaceae > JACDAN01. The sequence goes on along the minus strand of CAWDIJ010000010.1, from coordinate 762,698 downwards.
CGGCGACACAGTCCGGGTCCACTTCCAGGTGATCGAGGGACAGCGCCGCCGGATCCAGGTCTTCGAGGGCATCGTCCTCAAGCGGCAGGGCTCGGGCTCCCGTGAAACCTTCACGGTGCGGAAGCAGTCGTTCGGCGTCGGCGTCGAGCGGACGTTCCCGCTGCACTCGCCGAAGATCGAGAAGATCGAGGTCATGGCCATCGGCGACGTGAACCGCGCGAAGCTCTACTACTTGCGCGGGAAAGTGGGCAAGAAGGCGCGCGTGCGCGAGCGCCGTGATGGGGTGCGGCTATCCTCGGCCGGTGCCGCAGCCGTCGCCGCCCAACAGCCTGCCGACGAAGATTCCGGGCCGGAAGAGGCCGTCGAGGCCCCGGCCGACGAGCTCGAGCCCGAAGCCTCAGAAGAGGGGTAGAAGGCTTCTCGAGTTCGACCGCCGTTTTGGACGGCGGTTCGTGGCCGGGGTGGACGAGGCGGGCCGCGGTTCCTTGGCGGGACCGCTGGTCGTCGCCGGGGTTCTCTTCGACTACGAGCTCCTGCGTGACCACCGCTGCCGGCCGCTGGCCGGCCTGAACGACTCAAAACAGCTCTCGCTCGAGGAGCGCGAGGAGCTCTTCCATGGGGTCGTCGGCTGCGCGAAGTCGTTCACGGTGCGGGTCGTGTCGTCCTCCGAGATCGACCGCAACGGATTGCACCGCTCCAATCTGGAAGGGATGCGCTCCTGCCTGCGGGAGCTCGCACCGCCCGCCGAGGCCTGCCTCGTGGACGGGTTCCGGCTCGGCCCTTCGGCGCCGCGGCACACCGCTGTCGTGGACGGGGACGAGCGATCTGCGGCGATCGCGGCCGCGTCGATCGTCGCCAAAGTGGTGCGCGATCGTGCCATGCGGCGGATGGACGCGCTGTTCCCCGCGTATGGGTTCTCGTCGCATGTCGGCTACATCACGCCGCGGCACTCGGCCGTCGTGCGGCAGCGGGGGCCGTCGGAGATCCACCGCCGGTCGTTTCAGGCGCTGTGCTACCTCTCACCGGAGGAGCTGGCCGCCAGGCTCGAGGACGAATGAACCGGACAGGCGCGCGGGCCGAGCGGCGGGCGCGCCTCTTTTACCTCCTGCGCGGCTACCGGGTGCTCGGCGCGAACGTGCGGCCGGGTGGGGTGGAGGTCGACCTGGTGCTTCGGCGAGGCAAGCGCGTCGTGTTCTGCGAGGTGAAGGCGAAGCTCGGCGAGCGATACGGCGATCCGGCCGAGATGGTCGGGCTCGAGAAACAGGAGCGTTTGAGGCGGGCCGCCGAAGCGTGGCTGGCCGAGCATCCCGAGGCGGCGGAGTGGGAGGTGCGCTTCGACGTCGTCTCGGTGACGCCGCGCGGCGTGCAGCGCGTGGCGAACGCGTTCTAGGACTCCTCCGCCGCTTGGCGAAGGAGGTCCGTCGTGGCGCCGACGCAGGATGCTCTCTACGCGGAGATCGACCTCGAGCTTTCCTGGTCGGAGCGCGACCTTCCCGAGCGCGAGCGCACCAAGCACGTCCACCGGCTTCATCCCTACCTCGGCAAGTTCATTCCGCAGCTGGTCGAGGCGCTGCTCGGGCGATACATCCCGGCGCGTGGGCGCGTACTCGATCCGTTCGCCGGCTCGGGCACGACACTCGTCCAGTCTTTGGAGAGCGGGCGGGACGCGGTCGGCGTCGACATCGCGGCGTTCAACTGCCTGCTCATGCGCGTGAAGACGCGGCGCTACGAGCTCTTCTCGCTCGAGTCGGAGCTGCGTGACGTCGTGCGTCGGGTGGAGGCGTTCGACGGGAGCGGGCCTGCCGCGTCCGGCTACGCGGCGGATTGGTACGCGCCGAGGGCGGCCTCGGAGCTGCTCGCATTCCGGCAGCTGGTAGGCGAGTACGAGCACCAGGACGTGCTCCGCGTCATTCTTGCCCGCGCCGCCCGGTCGGCGCGGCGCACGACCCACTTCGACCTGGACTTCCCGTGCGCGCCGCAGCTGGAGCCGTACTGGTGCCACAAGCACAAGCGGATCTGCCGGCCGGTCGAGCGCGCGGAGCACTTCCTGCGGCGGTACACGCTCGACACGCTCGCGAGGATCAAGGAGTTCGCGCGTGTGCGCGCGCGCGGGCGCGAGGCGGAAGTGCTGCATGGGGACGCACGGGAGATCGGTTACGGCGGCGGCCGGTTCGACGCGGTGGTGACGTCGCCGCCGTACCCGGGGCTGATCGACTACCACGAGCAGCATCGATACGCCTACGAGCTGCTGGGTCTCGAGGATCGGCGGACGGTCGAGCTCGGCGCCGCCGTTCGTGGGACGAGCTCGGCGGCGCTCGCAGAGTACGTCGAGGGAATCGCATCGGTGCTCGCGCACGCCGGGAAGTCCCTGCGAGGTCGCGCGCCGATTGTCATCGTCGTGCACGACCGGCGCGAGCTCTATCCGCAGATCCTCGATCGGGCGGGCCTGCGGCTCGAGGAACGTCTTCGCCGACATGTGAACCGCCGCACAGGGCGGCGGGCCGGCGAGTTCTTCGAGGACATCCTGATCGCCCGCTAGCGCCGGTTTCGGCGCACATTTGCCACAGAGACGTGCATGTTTGACCCGTACCGTCGATGGGTGTGCTCGGACGGACGGTCACCCATGCTCTCGTAGGGCTCGAGGCCCGCAAGGTGGAGGTCGAGGCCCACCTCCAGAACGGGGTTCCTGGGCTCGCGATCGTGGGTCTGGCCGACCGCGCGTGCCAGGAGGCGAAGCATCGAGTCCGGAGCGGGATCGCGTCCGCCGAGCTCGAGTGGCCACAGCGGAGAATCACGGTCAACCTCGCGCCCGCGGCGCTGCGGAAGGAGGGATCCGGATTCGACCTACCGATCGCGCTCGCGATCCTGGCGGCGTCGCGACAGTTCCCAGCAGACCGCCTGGCTGGGCATGCGGCGATCGGCGAGCTGGCGCTCGACGGGCGGCTGCGGCCTGTGGCCGGCGTCCTCGCTGCCGCCGAGGGTGCGCGTGGGGCCGGGCTCGGGCGACTGGTCTGTGCAGCCGAGTCGGCGGCGGAGGCGGCCCTCGCCGGCGTCGAGCCGATCCCCGCCCACCATCTGGCCGAGGTCGTCGCGTACCTCCGAGGCGAGTACGAGCCGCCGCCGGTCGAGACCTCGTCCAACGGTCACGTGAGACCCGACGAGCCGGACCTGGCGGACGTGCGGGGACAGGAGCGAGCCCGAAGAGCCCTCGAACTGGCTGCGGCCGGCGCCCACAACCTCCTCCTCGCGGGGCCTCCGGGAATCGGCAAGTCGATGCTGGCGCGGCGCCTGCCCGGCGTGCTGCCCGCGATGACGAGGGACGAGGCGCTCGAGGTCACTCGAATCCACTCGGTCGTCGGGCTGCTGTCTCGAGAGCAGCCTCTGGTTGAGCTGCGGCCGTTTCGCTCGCCGCACCACAGCGCGTCGGTTGCGGCGATCGTCGGTGGCGGCCCGGGGCCGCGGCCAGGGGAAGCGACGTTGGCTCATCGAGGCGTGCTGTTCCTTGACGAGCTGCCGGAGTTCCAGCGACCGGTGCTGGAGGCACTTCGCCAGCCGCTCGAGGACGGCGAGATCGCGGTCGCACGAGTGGGAGGGAGGGCGGTCTTCCCGGCGCGATTTCAGCTCGTCGCTTCCATGAACATGTGTCCGTGCGGCGGGCGCGGTGACGCGGGTGCGGACTGCCAGTGCTCGGCTCAACGGCTGGCGGCGTTTCGGGAGAAGCTCTCGCGTGCGCTGCTCGATCGCTTCGATCTCGTGGTCGCGCTGCCTCGTCCTCGCGCGGCGGAGCTGGGCGGGACGGCGGGCGAGGCCTCGAGTGCCGTCGCCGGTCGAGTGGCTGCGGCTCGCGGACGGCTCGCGGATCGTCCGCTCGAGCGTACGGATCCGGCGACGGCGCTACTCGACCGGGCAGTCGAGCGGCTGCCGCTCTCGGGCCGCGGGCGGGCTCGGGTGGCGCGCGTCGCGCGGACGGTTGCCGCCCTCGCGGACGCGGCGGCCGTCGAGGAGGAGCACGTGGCCGAGGCGCTCGCCTACCGCTCGCCACGGGAGCTGGCGCGGTGAAGATCGCGCGCTCCGACGTGCGCTTTCCAGCGCGGTTGAAGGCGATCTTCGATCCGCCTCCTTCGCTCTATCTGCGCGGCTCGGGTGAGCCCGGGCTACTCGGGCGTCGGTCGGTCGGCGTCGTCGGCGCGCGGTCGTGCTCGCCGTACGGCGCCCAGGTCGCGCGCATGCTCGGTCGGGAGCTGGCCGCTGCCGGCCTCGTCGTCGTCAGTGGGTTGGCCCGGGGGATCGACGGCGAGGCACATCGAGGTGCCCTTGAGAGTGGCGGGCCGACGGTCGGCGTGCTCGGTTGCGGGATCGACCGCGACTACCCGGCTGTGAACGCGGCACTCTCGCGGCGAATGGAGGACGGCGGTCTCGTCATCTCGGAGTACGAAGCCGGGGTGGAACCGGCGCCGTGGAGGTTCCCGGCGAGGAATCGGATCATCGCGGGGCTCTGCGAGGCGGTCGTCGTCGTGGAGGCCAGGGAGCGGAGCGGGGCGCTGATCACGGCCGACTTCGCTCTCGAAGAAGGCAGAGAGGTCTTCGCCGTGCCCGGTGAGATCACGAGCGCGCTTTCGGTCGGGTCGAACGCTCTCCTGCGGCTCGGCGCCACGCCGCTGACCGGATCGGGAGACGTGCTCGAGGCGCTCGGCATCGAACGCGCCGCGGCGACCGAGGATCCGGACGTATCCGAGGCCGCCAGGCGCCTGCTGGTGCTGGTTCGCGACACGCCGTCTGCCGCGGACGAGCTGGTCGCCAAGGCCTCGCTGGAGGCCGGCGCGGTCAGCGTCGCGCTGACCGAATTGGAGCTCGCCGGCCTGGTTGCGGTGGCCGACGGTGTTTACAGGGCGGTGCGATGACGGTGTCTACGATCGCCCGGTGGACACGCCGTACTGGCTGGACGAGCCCGTTGAGCCCCTGGCCGGCAAGCACCACGACGGTTCTGTCGACGTCGCGATCGTCGGTGGGGGCGTCACGGGTTGCTCCTGCGCGCTCACGCTGGCTGAGGCCGGCATGCGTGTTCGACTGTACGAGGCGCGCACGATCGCCTCCGGCGCGAGCGGGCGGAACGGCGGCTTTGCTCTCCGTGGCGGCGCCATGCGCTACGACACCGCACGGGCGACGTTCGGACCAGAACGCGCAACAGCGTTCTGGCGACTGACCGAGCGCGCGCTCGATCGGATGGCCGACCTCGCCGGCGACGCGTTTCGGCGCGTCGGCAGCCTCCGGCTGGCCGCAGACGAAAAAGAGAGGGACGAGCTGCGAGCGGAACACGACGCGTTGCTCGCGGACGGCTTCGCGGCGGAATGGGTCGACGAGCTGCCCGAGCGGCTCTCCGACGCCTACCTGGCCGCGATCCTCCAGACAGACGACGGAGCGCTTCAACCCGGGCGCTGGGTCCGACGCCTGGCTTCCCGGGCTGGCGAGGCCGGAGCGGAGATCCGTGAGGGCGCACGCGTCGCGTCCCTGGACGAGCTCGACGCCGAGCACGTGGTGATCGCCTCGGACGGCTACCCGAGCGGCCTCGTCGCGGAGCTCGACCGAGTCGTGCGTCCCACGCGCGGCCAGGTCGTCTCGACCGAGCCGCTGCCCGAGCTCCTGTACGAGCGACCGCACTACGCGCGGCGGGGTTTCGATTACTGGCAGCAGCTGCCGGACGGCCGGCTCGTCGTCGGCGGTCGGCGCGACGTCACACTCGAAGCCGAGTTCACGGCTGACGAGGTGACGACCGAGCCCGTCCAGGCTGCACTCGAGTCGTTCCTTCGAGACCTCATCGGGTACCTGCCCGCGATCACCCATCGCTGGTCCGGGATCTTCGGGACCTCGCCCGACGACCGTCCGCTCGTAGGCGCGGTTCCCGGGCGCGACCGCGTGTGGGTCGCCCGTGGCTACTCGGGCCATGGCAACGTGCTCGGGCTCGCATCCGGCGAGCTCGTTGCGAAAGCGATTCTCGGCCGGCGCGAGCCCGAGCTCGAGCTGTTCGATCCTGGGCGGCTGCTCTAACCCTCGTCCGGCATCGGGGCGTTCTCGTCGTTCTGCCAGAACGAGAATTCGTTGCCCTCGGTGTCCTTCGCGTGGGCGAACCAGCCCATCCCGGGGACAGGCTGCTTGTCCTCTACGGACCCACCGAGCTGCGACGCCTTCTCCCGTGCGGCGTCGATGTCCTCCGTTGCGAAGTACACCCGTAGCCCATCCTGTCCTTGCTCGCGAGGCATCAACCCGCCGCCGCTCTGCTGGTCCTCGTTGGCGAACATGTGGTACTCAACCGGGCCGTCGTAGGTCTGGAACTGGACGCCGAACAGGCCCGACCAGAACTCCTTGGCGCGACTCGTGTCGTCAGCGGGAATCTCGAAATGCACGACCTTGCTCATCCGCTTCCTCCCTCTCTCGACCGCTCAGCCGATATCGATTCTTGGACGTCCGAGACGCTACCGTCGTTAGCCCCCGCCCGGAAGCGGTTCACCACCTCAATACCGATCGCCCACCGGTTGACGTGGGGAGGAACGCCTGTTTGGCTGACCAGGACGTCGCGAAGCGCGGGAGGTGCTCATGGGCGACGACACCAAGCTCGAGGTTCTCCGCGAGGTGCTGCACGCGTTTTCCTACGGCTCAACGCGTCAACGCCCACTGCTCCCGCGTCAGGCGATAGAGGCGATACGGCCAGCCATCTCTGGCCACGACGTCCCGCTCGAACACCATGCCGAGTTTTTCCATGATCCGTCCGGACGTCGCATTCTCGGGGTGATGCACCGCGACGATGCTCTCGAGCTTCAGGCGGTCGAACGCTTCATTCCGGACTGCGCGCCCCGCCTCCGTCGCGTACCCATGACCCCACGCGGAGGGTGTGAGCATCCAGCCGATTTCGATCTCGTCCGACGAGACGTCATCGCAACTCTGGCCGAAGTACTTCGTGTCGGTGAAGCCGAGCCCGCTGCCATTCGCCTTCTCAACGATCCATCGTCTGCCGAACCTGTGCTCCCGTAGACGAGCGAGCGACGCCGCGAAGTTTCGCTCCGCCACATCACGTGTGAACGGTCCACCAAGAGCCCAATATCGCATGGCGTCCGGGTCGGCGGTGAGGGCGACGAACTCTTCGAGCCTTGACACGTCCAGCGGCTCGAGGAGAAGGCGCTCGGTCTCGATCACGTTCACGGTGCTTCCCGCTCGTACGTTAGGGGCCTGTCGATTAGAGATCGAGCGTCGGCAGATCCAGGTCGCCCACCATCTCCAGAGCCGCGAGCGCGATTGCGAGGTCCTGGATCGCCAACCCGGTCGAGTCGAAGATCGTGATGTCGTCAGGCGACCGGCGGCCCTGTGCCTGACCCGCAAGCACGTCGCCGAGCTGCGTCACGTCGTCCTGCGAAACGACACCCGCCTCCACTCCATGCACGAGGTCCCCGTTGTGACTGGCTTGTTCCCAGTCGTCGCAGAAGATCCGAACTCGGGCCAGCTCGCCGACTGCGATCTCGGACTTGCCCGGCCCGTCCGCTCCCATCAGGCTCGCATGCTGCCCCGGCCGGAGACTCCCGTCCGGAAAGACCACCTCGTGGCCGGGCGTCACCGTCACTACGAGGTCCGCGCTCAACGCCTCCTCGGCGCTCGCCGCCAGCCGGCCGCCAACCTCCTCCGCGGTCGCTCGAGCCCGCTCCGCGTCCACGTCCCACACGATCACGTCCCGGCCACGGGCGACGAAGGTCCGCGCGACCGCCCTCCCGTTCACGCCGGCGCCGATCACCGCGGCAGGCCCCGCATCTGGCCGTCCAAGCGTCTCGGCCGCAAGCACTGCGGCCGCGCCGGTCCGCAGCGCCGTGACGGCGCCCGCTTCCAGGACGGCGACGGGCATCCCGTTCGACGCGTCCGACAACAAGACGAGCCCAGCTACCGTCGGCAGCCCCAACGCCGGATTCCCCGGAAAAGACGTGACCCATTTCAAAAGCGCGAAACCAGCGCCGAGGGCCGGCATCGCGCGAAAGTCCCCGGCCGGGTACGCAGGCACGTAGACCTTCGGCGGCATCGACCACTCGCCTCGCGCATACGCCACAAACGCCTCCCGGACGACCTCGACCGCCCGCGCGGGAGGCACCGCGGCCTCGACCACCGCCGCGCCGAACACGGGAACCGGGGTCAAACGGCCTTCAGGGACGTGACAAGCTTCTCCAGCGCCGCCTTCGCGTCGTCGAAGAGCATCACGGTCTTCGGGTCGTAGAACAGCGGGTTGTCGACGCCCGCGAACCCCGGCGAGAGGCTGCGCTTGATCACGACGACGTTGTGCGCGCGGTCGACGTCGAGGATCGGCATCCCGTAGATCGGGTTTCCGGGCGAGTTCCGCGCCGCCGGGTTGACCACGTCGTTCGCGCCGACGACGACGACGACGTCCGTCTGCGGAAACTCGGGGTTGATCTCGTCCATCTCGAAGAGCTCGTCGTACGGCACGTTCGCCTCCGCGAGCAGGACGTTCATGTGTCCCGGCATGCGCCCGGCGACCGGATGGATCGCGTAGCGGACGTCGACGCCCTTCTCCTCGAGCAGGTCGCCGAGGTTGCGCACGTCGTGCTGCGCCTGCGCCACAGCGAGCCCATACCCCGGGACGAACACGACGCGTCGGGCGTAGGCGAGCATGAAGGCGATGTCGTCGGCGGAGGCGGTCCGCACCGAGCCGTCGCCGTCGACGGCCGCGACCGCGGCCCCCGCCCCCGCCGGGGCGGTGCCGAATGCCCCGAACAGCGTCAGCCGCAGCGGCCGTCCCATCGCCTTGCCCATCAGGATCGTCAGCAGGGTTCCCGAGGCGCCGACGAGCGTTCCGCCGATGATCAGCGCCGTGTTGTCGAGCACGAAGCCGGTCGACGCGGCCGCCAGCCCCGTGAACGCGTTCAGCAGCGAGATCACGACCGGCATGTCCGCGCCGCCGATCGGGAGCACGAACAGGAAGCCGAAGATCAGCGCCCCGAGCATGAGCAAGGCGAGCCAGATCCCCTGCTCGGTGACCGCTGTGAGCGCGATCGCACCAAGGAGCGTCAGCGCCAGAACCGCGATCGTGATGTTCTGCGCCGGCGCGAGGATCGGCCGGCCGGGAACGAGCTCCTGGAGCTTTCCGAACGCCACCAGGCTTCCCCAGAAGCTGACCGATCCGACAACCGCCGAGAAGAGAATCCCGACGAGCAACTCTCCCGGGAGCCGCCCGGGATCGCCTGCATGGCGGTGGTACTCGGCGGCCGCGATCAGCGCCGCCGCTCCGCCGCCGACGCCGTTGAAGAGCGCCACCATCTGCGGCATCGCCGTCATCCGCACCATTCGCGCGGACGCGACGCCGAAGACCGTCCCGACCGCGATTCCCGCGACGATCAGCCAGTAGCGCTCCAGCCCCTCGATCGCGAACGTGAATCCCGACGGCGATCGTCATCCCCGCGGCGGCGATGAGGTTGCCCGAGCGAGCCGTGCGCGGGTGCGACAGCCGCTTGATTCCGATGACGAGGCAGATCGCCGCCACGAGGTACGCGACGTCGATCCAGGTCCTACTCACGTTTCTCCGTGTCCTCGCCTGGCCGCCGCTTGAACATTTCGAGCATCCGGTCGGTAACGAGGAAGCCGCCGACGATGTTGATCGTGCCGAACACGACGGCGACGAACCCGAAGACCTGCTCCAGGGTCGAGTCGGCGGTGCCCACGATCAACATCGCACCGATCAGGACGATCCCGTGGATCGCGTTCGTGCCCGACATCAGCGGCGTGTGCAGCATCGTCGGCACCTTCGAGATCAACTCGAAGCCGATGAAGACCGCGAGCGCGAAGATCGTCAGCTCGGCGACGAGCTGCGTGCTCACGCCGGCACCTCCTCGCGCCGCGTCACGCATGCGCCGGCCGTGATCTCGTCGTCCCAGTCGAGGTTGAGCTCGCCGTCCGGCGCGAGATGCGTCAGCAGCGCCTGAACGTTTCGGGCATAGAGCTTGCTCGAGTGCACAGGGACCGTCGCCGGCAGATTCGTGTAGCCGACGATCGTCACGCCGTTCCGCTCGACTTCCTCGCCCGGCTCGGTCAGCTCGCAGTTTCCGCCCGCCTCGGCGGCGAGGTCGACGATCACCGACCCCGCGCGCATCGCCTCGACCGCGGAGGCCGGGATCAACTTGGGCGCCGGCCGGCCGGGGATCAGCGCCGTGGTGACGAGGACGTCGAAATCCGCCGTGCGGCGCTCCAGCTCGGCCTGCTGGCGGCGCTGCTCCTCGTCACTGAGCTCAGTCGCGTACCCGCCGGACGTCTCCTCGCCGACGACGCCGAGGTCGAGGAACGTCGCGCCAAGGCTCTCGACCTGCTCGCGCACAACGGGGCGCACGTCGAACCCGGACACGACCGCGCCGAGCCGGCGGGCCGTCGCGATGGCCTGCAGCCCCGCGACTCCCGCGCCGACCACGAGCACTTTCGCAGGCGGAACCGTGCCTGCGGCGGTCATCAGCATCGGGAAGAACCTCGGCAGCCGGTCGGCTGCGAGCAGCACCGCCTTGTAGCCAGACACCGTGGCCTGCGAGGAGAGCGCGTCCATTGGCTGCGCGCGCGTGATTCGCGGGATCGACTCGAGCGCGAACCCTGTTACGCCGCGACGTGCCAGCCGCTCGATGCCGTCCGGATCGGTCAGCGGCTGGAGGAACGCGATCAGGATCGAGCCTTCCGGAAGCCGTTCGACCTCCTTGGCCGACGGCTTCTGCACCTTCAACACGCCCTCCGCTTCGGCGTAGACCTCCTCGAGCCCGACGACGCGGGCCCCAGCCTCCCGGTACGCAGAGTCCGAGAAGGTCGCGCCCTCGCCGGCTCCCTCCTCGACGGCAACCTCGAACCCGCCCGCTGCGAGCTTCTCGACGATCTCGGGGACGAGCGCGACTCGGCGCTCCCCCGGCGCGGTCTCTTTCGGAACGGCGACCCTCACTGGCGGAGCAATCCTACGGGCGCTCTTGAGCGAGCCCCGCGTGGTGCGCTGCACCTCTACCACGAGCGTGAGGACGGCGCCGCCTGGGGGCCGAGGGAGCGTTCGACGAGATCCGCGACGCCTAAGGGCTTGTAACAGTCTGTTACTTGCGCCTCCGCCGGCTTCGTTGCTGGTGCGCGGGGTTTGTAACAGACTGTTACTTGGCTAGAGGCTCGACCAGACGTCGAGCTTCTGCTTCGCCCGGCGGATCACCTCGTCCGTGAACTCGCTCGTCGACGAATGGCCGCCGAGGTCGGCGGTGCGCACCCCGTCCGCGACCGCCTCGAGCGCGCCCTCGCGGACCGCCCGGCCCGCCTGCTGCGCCTGTTCCTCGCCGTACCCTAGGAGTGCCGCGGCGGCGAGGATCATCGCCATCGGGTTCGCGACATTCTTGCCCTGGAGCGCAGGCGCGGTGCCATGCGCTGCTTCAGCCATGACCGCGTCGGGCACGTAATCGTCATCGAAGGCGACGAGCAGCGACTCGGCGCCGGCGATCGAGCCGAACAGCGGCAGCACGAGGTCGGAGAGCACGTCTCCGTCCCGGTTCAGCGTCGGGATCACGAGCGGCGCCCCGCTGGACGTGACGAGGTAGGCGAAGGTCGCGTCGATCAGCTGCGGGTCGTATGGCACGTCCGGATGCCGCTCGGCCGCCGCATCCATCTCCTCCTTCAGCATCCCTTCGTAGACCGGGCTGACCGTGTACTTCGGCCCGCCGAACACCTTGGCGCTCGTCCGGTCGGCGAGCCGGAACGCAAACTCGGCGACCGAGCGGCAGATGCGCCGTTCGATGCGCTCGGTCCGGAACGCGACCTCCTCCTCGCCGTCGCCCTCGCGCCACTCCTTCGCGCCGTACGCGTCGCCGACCGCCATGCGCACGACCGAGATCGGCGCGTGGACACCGCCCAGCGGGACCACGCCGGGAATGCGCCGGCCGGTCCGGACGATCACCTTTCCGCCGATCTCCTCTCGGATGAGCCGGTTTGGCGAGCCGACGTCGTCCTTCCCCTCGGGCGTGATCGTCGCTGCCTTCAGCCCGAGCCCGTGCTCCCTGATCGCGGCGGCAGCGTCGTGGACGACGCCGTTGTCCGTCTTCCGCCGTGACTCGAGCGAGAGGTCGTAGCGCGGGAGGTCCAGGTCGAAGCCGATCACGTCGGGGGCGAGGACCCGAAGCGACTCCTCGAGCAGCTCCTGGCCGGTCTCGTCCCCCTCGAGCACGGCGATCGTGTCGACGTCCATCGGCGCGGGATGCTACGCGTGATTCAAAGACGCGGTCGGTGGAGAGAGAAGCTGGACGATGGCGAGACGGGGAGGATGGCGAAGAGTCGGGTCGCGGCGGCGATTCTGCTACGAGGATTCGCGCGGCAAACGGATCACCGACGAGGACAAGCTCCGGCGGATCGAGGAGCTCGTGATTCCGCCGGCGTGGCGGGAGGTCTGGATCTCGCCGCGGCCGAATGCCAAGCTCCAGGCGACCGGGATCGACGCCGCCGGCCGGCGGCAGTACCTGTACCACCCCGAATATCGTGCGCGGCAGGAGCAGGCGAAATACGACAAGCTCGTGCGCTTCGCCGAGCATCTGCCGGACATTCGCAAAGCGATGGCCAAGGACCTCGAGCGCGAGGAGTTCACGCCCGAGTGGACCTGTGCGCTCGCTGTGAAGCTGATCAATCTCGGCTGGTTCCGCGTGGGAGCCGATCGCTATACGAAGCGGCACCGAAGTTACGGAATCACGACCCTGAACAAGAGCCACGTCACCGTCCGGGGAAGCCGGGTCTCGTTCAAGTACCGCGGGAAGCACAAGGTCTGGGCCCGAACCGCGGTTGTGGACGCCGAGCTCGCCGAGGCGATGAAGGCCCTCAAGTCGCTCGAGGGCGGCCGCCGGCTCTTCCGCTACGAGCTGCCGGACGGCACCTACTGCAATCTGAGCAATCGCAAGCTGAACGAGTACATCCGTGAGCACATGGGCGAGGAGTTCACGGCCAAAGACTTTCGTACCTGGGGCGGGACGCTGATCGCCGCGGTGGCGTTCGCGGAGCGGGGCATCCCGGAGACCGAGACGGAGGCGAAGCGCTGCGTTGCGAAGGTGATGAGCACCGTCGGAGAGCGACTCGGTAACACGCCCGCCGTCGCGCGCTCGTCGTACGTGAGCCCTGCGGTCGTCGAGCAGTATCTCGACGGTCGCACGATCGACGACTTTCGCCCGCGGCATTTGCGCGTCGTCGGCGCCCGCGATATCGACCTCGATCACGAAGAGCAAGCGCTTGTCTCGCTGCTCCGTTCCTGGCGCATTCGACGGTCGCGAGCAGCAGCCTAGAATTCCTCTGCGCGTTTCGATTACGCTTCGCGAATCCTCACCGTAAAGGAGGCCCCAACGTGGCCCGCAAGACTGTGCTCGTCTGTGACAATTGTGGAAAGGAAGTCGGTGAAGGCAAGGGCGCGACTCTGCGCCTGACCTATTCCGACGCGCGCCGAGGCGCGAAGCAGGCCGATCTGTGCGACGACTGCTCGAGCAAGATGCCGGGCAGGGCGGCGGCGCGCAGAGGCCGGCGGCCGAAGTCAGCAGCCGCGGCGTAGGTCTTAGAGAGGGCGGGAACCCGCCCTCCGGCTTTTCCACAGGCTCGAAGGAGCCGTCTTAGGGCAGGTCTACGATAGGCCGATGGGGTTGACGCTGCTCGCCGGGCCGGCGAACGCGGGCAAGGTCGAGCTGCTGCTCGATCGGTACCTGGCTGTGCTCGACCGGGATCCGGTTCTCATCGTGCCGAACCGCCCGGACGTCGATTGGGCGGAGCGGGAGCTGCTGCGGCGCTCGCCGGCGCTCCTGGGCGGCTCGATCACGACGTTCGACGGCGTGTTCCAGCGGATCGCGGCCGGGGACTCCGACACGAGACCGGTCGCCGCCGACGTCCAGCAGACACTCGCGCTCAGGGCTGCGGTCGCGAAGACGGCCCTCAACGGCCTCGGGGAGTCGGCCCGCTCCGCCGGCTTCGCCGACGCGTTGCGCGACGCAATCGGCGAGGTCGAGTCCGGCCTCGTCATGCCGGAGGAGCTCGAGGGCCCGCTCGCGCTCCTGTACTCCTCGTACCGCGAGGAGCTCGACCGGCTGTGCCTCTGGGATCGTCACCAGGTTCGAGCGGCCGCGGCCCACCGCCTCGCCAACGAGCTGGACGCCTGGGAGGGCCATCCGGTCTTTGCGTACGGCTTCGAGGATTTGACCGAGACCGAGTGGGCGCTGATCCGCGCGCTCGCCGGGCGCTCGGACGTCACGGTGTCGCTCCCGTACGAGCCGGGCCGGCCGGCGTTCGAGTGGCTGACCGACACCTCGACGGAGCTCGCCGGCCTTGCCGACGGTTCGGTGACGGAGCTCGGTCCTCGCTACGCCGAGGTCGCGCACCCCGCCCTCGCCTACCTCGAGCGTGGCCTGTTCGGCAGCCCGACGGGCGACCCGCCTGCGCTGGAGGGAGCGATCCGGTTCTTCGAGGGCGCCGGAACCCGTGGCGCGCTCGAGCTCGTGGGCGAGGAGATCCTCCAGTTGCTGCGTGAGGGCACTGCGCCGGATCAGGTCGGTGTCGTCGTCCCGTCGCAGGAGCGCTGGCGCGCCCCGCTCGCGACTGCGTTCTCGACCCTCGGGATTCCGTACGCGATCGACGCGCCGGCGCGTCTGCCGCAGACCCCGTTCGGCCAGGCGCTGCTCTCGCTGTTGCGGTTCGCCTGGTCGGGAGCGAGCCGGCCGGAGCTCTTCCGCTATCTCCGCTCGCCGTACTCCGGACTTCGGCGCGGCAGCGTCGACTTCGTGGAGGGCCGACTGCGCGGCCGGGCAATCACTGGGGCCGACCGTGTCGAGGAGGAGCTGGAGGCGCTGCGCGAGGCCCGCTTGCCGGCACTGGACGCCGTTCGCGCGGCCGAGTCCCCGGTCGAGGCCGTGCGCGAGCTCGCGCGCTCGATGATCGGAAACGCTTACGGGGTGGAGCAGCCGCCGGTGGGCGAGGCATCGCGGGACGATTTGCGCGCGTTCGAAGGGTGCCGCCGAGTCCTCAAGGACCTGGAGGCCTGGGAGCGGATCGCGGCTCCCGTCTCGCGGGACGACGTGCTTGCTGCGCTGGAGCGGGCTCCGGTTCGGGTTCCGGCGGCCACCGAGCTGGGCCGGGTTCCCGTGCTTGACCTGACCAGAGCCCGTACGCGGCGTTTCGAGCACGTCTTCGTCGTCGGGCTCGAGGAGGGCAGTCTCCCGCGCCGCGCCCCGGCGACGCCGTTCCTGGGCGACGACGAGCGGCGCAGGATCGGCACGAGGCTCCGCCGGGGCGACGCCGTCGCGCGCGACAGGTACCTCTTCTACACGGCCTGCACGCGCCCGACCGAGCGGCTCTATCTCGTCCGCGAGGCGGCATCGGACGAGGGAAGCCCCAAGGAAGCGAGCCCGTTCTGGGAGGAGGTCGCCGCCCTGTTCCCGCCGGAAGACGTCAGCCGCTGGACGACGCGGCGGCCGCTGTCGGCGTTGACCTGGAGCCTCGAGGCGGCGCCCACCGAGCGTGAGCGGCTGCGCGCCGTCGCCGGGCTCTCGGCAGACGAGGCGCGCCGCGACGACGCGGACGGGCTCGCGAGCGCGAACGGCTGGGACCGGCGCCTCGATCGTGCCCGGCGGGCCTTCAAGCGTCCCACCCGTCTGACGCACCCCCTCGTCCTCGGCGAGCTTCGCGCGCGATCCGTCTTCAACGTGACGGAGCTGGAGCGCTTCGCCGACTGCTCCTCCGCCTGGTTCTTCGATCGCGTGATCGACCCGAAGACGATCGACCAGGAAGTAGACGCACGCCTGCGCGGCTCGGTCGCCCACTCGGCTCTCTTCCGGTTCTTCAAGGGCCTGCCGAAGGAGCTCGGCACGGACCGCGTCGTCCCCGACCGAGTCGAGGACGCCGTCCGCTTCATGCACGCCTGCCTCGAGCAGGCGCTGGCCGGCGTGCGCGTCGAGATGACCGAGCTCCAGCGGCGCGAGCTCAAGCAGACGCTCGCGCGGGACCTCGAGCGGCTCGTCCGTGCCGAAGCGGAGACCGAGCTGCCGCTCCAGCCGAGCAAGTTCGAGGTGGCGTTCGGCAGCGAGCGCTCGGTGCCGGAGCTCCAGCGCGGGCTCGAGCTCGAAGACGGCGTCGTGCTCTCCGGCAAGATCGACCGGATCGACGTCGACCCGTTCAGCGCCCGCGGGATCGTCCAGGACTACAAGTCGGGAAAGAGCGCGCCGTCCGCCCGCGACATCGACAAGGAGCTGCGCCTCCAGATCCCGCTCTACATGCTCGTGCTGCGCGATCTCGTCGGGATCGAGCCGCTGGGCGGCGTCTACCGGCCGCTGTCCGGCGACCGGGGACCGCGCGGGCTGCTCCGCGCCGAGGCCAAGGACGACGCGCTACCCGGGTTCGCGAAGGCGGACTACCTCGACGAGGAAGCGTTCTGGAAGCAGGTGGAGGGCGCGAAGGAGACGGCGCGACGCTTCGCCGGCCGGATCCGCGAGGGCGACGTCGTCCACGATCCCAAGGGGGGCGAATGCCCCTCGTGGTGCGACCTCTGGACGATGTGCCGGGTGAGGCGCGCATGAGCTGGACGCCCAACATCGAGCAGCAGGCTGCGATCGAGGCGCGCGGCCGGGTCTTCGTCTCGGCCGGCGCGGGTACCGGCAAGACCGCCGTCCTCGTCGAGCGCTTCGTCGAGGCGGTGTGCGACCGCGGGCTCGACGTCGAGTCGATCCTCGTCATCACGTACACGAAGCGGGCCGCGGGCGAGCTGCGCTCCCGGATCCGCGCCGAGCTCCGCCGCCGCGGCCGGGCCGATCTCGCGAGGAGCCTGGACGGCGCCTACATCTCGACGATCCACGGGTTCTGCAACCGGCTGCTGAAGGGGTCGCCATTCGAGGCCGGGCTCGACCCGCGCTTCCACGAGCTCGACGACGCGCAGGCCTCTGTCCTGTCGAGCGAGGCCTTCGACGAGGCTCTGGACGCGTTCTGCGCGCCAAACGACGATGAGCGCGCGCGCCTGCTGACGACGTACGGAGCTGCCGGCCTCCGTCGGATGATCACCGGGATCTACGAGACGCTTCGCTCGGCGGGGCGGGGCCTCGTCCTGGAGCTCGGCGAGACCCCGCCGATTGACGAGCGGCTCGAGGCGCTGCGCGAGGCGGCCCGCTGCCTGGTCGACGATGGGTCGGCGACCGAGCTCCAGCGGGGGAGCGCTGCGGCCCTCCTGCACGCCGTCGCCGGCCAGCCTCGTACAGATGACCTGCTCGACCTCTCGGCACATCGCGCTCACGGAGAGCGTTCGGCCACGTACGAGGAGGCTCGCGTCGCGGTCGAGCAGGGCGCGCTCGACCAGCTCGCAATGCGAGACAGGGACCTCCTCCAGCAACTCTTGAACGGCTTTGCAGAGGCGTACGCCGCGGCAAAGCGCCGCGAGTCGGCGCTGGACTTCGAGGACCTCCAGCTCGCCGCCCGAACGCTACTGCGCGACAACCAGGAGATCCGCGAGCGTGAGGCGCTGCGCTTCAAGGCGATCATGGTCGACGAGTTCCAGGACACGAATCGCCTCCAGTGCGACCTGATCGACCTGCTCGCCGACGCGCCGGGTGAGCGCGATGTGTTCTTCGTCGGCGACGAGTTCCAGTCGATCTACGGGTTCCGCCACGCCGATGTCGCCGTCTTCCGCGAGCGGCGCAAGGCGGCGGGCGGCGGCCTGCCGCTCGTCCAGAACTATCGCTCCCGCCCCGAGGTGCTCGAGGCCGTCAACTACCTGTTCCGCGGCGACTTCGGCGAGGGCTTTCAGAAGCTGACCGCGTCCGGTGAGTTCCCGGACCCGGTCTTCGGCCACCCCGTCGAGCTGCTAGTCACCGACAAGTCGACCTACTCCGGCACGGGCACGCACTGGCGGCGGGCGGAGGCGCGCAACGTCGCAGGCCGGGTGTGTGAGCTGATCGAGAGCGGCGCCGCCACCGCGGGCGAGATCGTCCTGCTCTTCGCGGCGGGAACGGACGCCGAGTGGTACGAGCAGGAGCTCCGCGCGCTCTCGATCCCGACCTACCGCGCCACCGGCCGGGGCTACTTCGGGCAGCAGCAGGTCGTCGACCTCCTCAACTACCTGCGGCTGCTCCAGAACCGGTACGACGACCAGGCGCTGGTCTCCGTGCTCGCCTCACCGTTCGTCGGCGTCTCGAACGACACGCTCTTCCTGCTTCGGCGGGCCGCCGGACGCCGCCCGATCTTCGCCGGGCTCGAGCGTTCTTTTCCCGAAGAGGTCGGCGCGGACGACGAGCGTCTGCTGCGCGCGTTCAAGCAGAGGTACGAGCGCCTCGCGGCCTCGTCGTCGAGGCTCTCGCTGGAGCGACTCTGCGAGCAGATCCTCGTCGAGCATGACTACGACCTCGCGGTGCTCGCCCACTGGGACGGCCGGCGGCGGTACGCGAACCTCCGCAAGCTGGCGCGGTTGGCGCGGGCGTACGAGGAGCTGCGCGGGCGCGACATCGAAGGCTTCCTCCGCTTCATGCACGACCAGGAGTCCGTCGGCGCCAAGGAGCTCGAGGCTGTCGCCGAGGAGGAGGGCGCCGACGCCGTCCGGCTCCTCACCATCCACTCGGCCAAGGGGCTCGAGTTCAAGGTGGTGATCGTGGCCGATGCCGGTCGAGACCGGCCGCCGCCCGGCCCTGACGAGCTGCTCGCGCTCTCCGACGGCCGCTTCGGGTTCCGCGTCGCCGACCCCATCACGAGCAAGCGGCGCGGTGTCTTCGGATACGACGAGGTGCGGCGGACGCGCGTGGAGGAGGATCGCGCGGAGCGGTTGCGCCTTTATTACGTCGCGATGACCCGGGCGATCGACCGGCTCATCGTCTCGGGCGCAGTCGATCCCGCCAGCACGGCCGATGCGTCGACACCGCTCGGGTGGGCGCTCGCCCGACTCGACGCCGGCAAGGAGCTCGAGGCTGCCGCCGACGGCCCGGTCGAGCTCGAGCGCGAGAACGCCCGGCTAGTGCTCCGGCTCGACCGGTTCGCGCCCGAGCCGGAAGCCGTCGAGGACATCTCCGCCGCAGACGAGGACGGCCAGCTCGAGCTCTTCGCCGCCAACGGCGCCGCAGCGCTGCCGCCTCCGTCGCCGAAGCTTCCGCCGCTCGCGGAGATCCCGGCGCCGCCTCTCCACGCCGTCCGCACGCTCTCATACACGGCGCTTTCGCTCTTCGACCGGTGCTCGTACCGCTACTACGCGGAGCGGGTCGTCGGCATGCGACCGAGCGACGAGAGCGGCCGCGTACCGGGCTCGACGGGCCTCGCGGCGACCGAGATCGGAGACGCGGCGCACCGGCTCCTCGAGCTCGTCGACCTCTCGGCGCCGTCGCCGCCGGATCTCGAGCTCGTGCGCTCGTGGTACCCCGCAGTGACGGACGAGGAGCTCGAGCGCATCGCGGGCTTCGTAGCGGCCTACTGCGAGTCGGAGCTCGCCCGCCGAATCGCGAAGCTTCCCGGCGCTCAGGTCGAGCGTCCGTTCGCATTCGAGCACGACGGCGTGCTCCTCCACGGGAGGCTCGACGTGTTGCATCGCGACGGGGACCGGGCCCTCGTCCTCGACTACAAGACCAACGTGCTCGAAGACGCGGGCCCCGAGGAGGTCATCGAGGAGAGCTACTCGCTGCAGCGCCTCGTCTATGCGATCGCGTGCTTCCGGGCCGGGGCGGAGGAGGTCGAGGTCGTCTATCAGTTCCTCGAGCAGCCGGACGCGGTCGTTTCGCGGACCTTCGACCGCTCCGAGCTGCCTGAGCTCGAGGCCGAGCTCTCCGAGGCGATCGCCCGGATCAACGCCGGCGACTTCCGCCCGACGCCGGGTGAGGTCTGCCACGGCTGCCCGGCGCTCGATCTCGTCTGCGCCGGCCCGGGGCTGCCGAACGCACGGCCGCCGGCAGCAGCCGCCGCCCTCGCGTAGTGCCTCGCAGCTACGTCCGCGAGGCGCGCAAGCGGATCGGGCCGAAGCGGGCACGAATCCTTCCGATCATCGAGCGGCTGACAGCCGAGCATGCGGACGCGGCGATCGCGCTTCGGTTCCGGAGCCCGCTCGAGCTGCTCGTGTCCGTGATGCTCTCCGCGCAGACGACGGACGTGAACGTGAACCGGGTCACCGCGCGGCTGTTCGAGAAGTACCGGACGCCCGAGGACTATCTGGCCGTCCCCGAGGAGCAGCTCCAGCGCGACATCTTCGCGACCGGCTTCTACCGGCAGAAGACGAGGTCGCTGCGCGGGACGATGCGCGTCCTGATCGAGGAGTTCGACGGCCAGGTTCCGCGGCGCATGGAAGACCTGCTGCGACTTCCGGGTGTGGCGCGCAAGACGGCGAACGTCGTCGCCGCCGAGCTGGGCGAGCCGCAGGGAGTCGTCGTGGACACGCATGTCCGGCGGCTTTGCCAGCGCCTCGGCCTGACGAAGCAGGAGGACCCGGTGAGGATCGAGCGCGACCTCCAGAAGCTCGTCCCACGTGAGTCCTGGGGGATCTTCCCGCACCTCCTGATCTGGCACGGCCGCAGGATCTGCGACGCACGCAACCCGCGGTGCGAGGTCTGCGTGCTGAACGACCTCTGTCCGTCGAGCCGAGTGTGACCCTTGCTACTCGCGCGGCGCGGCGAGCGCGGTGGCCAGGTGCCCCTCGCGCGCGGCGAGCCAGCGTTCTGCGTCGAGCGCACCCATGCAGCCCATTCCGGCCGCCGTGACCGCCTGGCGGTACACGTGGTCGACAACGTCGCCGACGGCGAAGACGCCCTCGATGTTCGTCTCCGTCGAGCCCGGCCTGGTGATGATGTAGCCGCCGGCGTCGAGGTCGAGCCAGTCCACGAAGAGCTTCGTGTTCGGGTCGTGGCCGATGGCGACGAAGAGCCCGTCGGCGGGAAGCTCGGTGATCTCGTCCGTATTGACGTCGCGGATCTTCACAGCCGTGACGCCGGTCTCGCCGATCACCTCGTCGACGACCGCGTTGGTGACGAACTCGATCTTGTCGTTGGCCCGGGCGCGGTCCTCCATGATCTGCGAGGCGCGGAACTCGTCACGCCGGTGCACCACGGTGACCTTGGTGGCGAACTTCGTGAGGAAGGTGGCCTCCTCCATCGCCGAGTCACCGCCGCCGACCACCACGACGTTCCGCTCGCGGAAGAACGCCGCGTCGCACACGGCGCAGTAGGAGACGCCTCGACCCTGCAGGGCGACCTCGGACTCGAGCCCCAGCTGGCGAGCGTTCGCGCCCGTCGAGACGATCACGGCCTCGGACCGGTACTCGTCGTCTCCGACCCAGACACGAAACGGCCGCTCGGAGAAGTCGACGCGCGTAGCGTCGTCGCTGAGGAACTCGGCGCCGAACCGCTCGGCCTGTCGCCGGAAGTCCTTCATCATCTCCGGGCCTAGCACGCCTTCCGCGTAGCCCGGGTAGTTCTCGACGTCGCTCGTGATCATCAGCTGGCCGCCCCACTGGAAACCCTCGATCACCAGCGGCTCCAGGTTCGCGCGGGCGGCGTAGAGCGCGGCCGTGTACCCGGCCGGGCCTCCCCCGATGATGATCAGGTCGCGGAC
This sequence comes from uncultured Actinomycetes bacterium, assembly GCA_963802375.1. Lineage (GTDB taxonomy): Bacteria > Actinomycetota > Thermoleophilia > Gaiellales > Gaiellaceae > JACDAN01. The sequence continues at coordinate 741,134 of CAWDIJ010000010.1, read as the reverse complement.
CCCGTTCTCAGTCATTAACTCCTCCAGACATGCGCCGAGCCCGCACAGGGCTCGTCAACAGTATTGAACGAAGCGGACGACTCGAAACTTCCTTTTGTGCGATGCCTGTGCTTATCTGCAGAGCGTAGTGCTGCGGTTCTACGGGGTTTGGATTCTTCTGATCTGTGTGGTCTCGCTCGGATGGGGAGCCGCGGGCGCAGCGACGCCGCAGCGTGCCGTGTTCAAGGTCACCCTGACGGGGACGCTGTCGAAGGACTGGACGATCACGCGCACGGTCGAGGGCGAGTGCACCCAGGTGACGACCCACAACGGACAGTGGCGGATGACGCTCGGAGCCCGCCGGCAGTCGCGGATCGCCTTCACCTCTCGAGGCCGCGGTAGGCCCCTCGGCATCTCGCCCTCGCTGGTCCGGGCGATCGCCGGAAGCGCGAGCCAGAGCGGCTCTTTCCGGATCGATTTCCGCGGGCCGCTCTGCACCCGGTCGATCAAGCCGCAGCGCTGTGCCCAGCGGAGCGCATCCTTCCGCGGGGCGACCGTCCGACTGACCACGCCTCGCCCCGGCCTCGCTCGCTTCGCCCGGCTGCAGGGCGCCTCCGCCGCGCGTGCCTTCCCCGGTGCGTGCCCCGAGGAACCGGACGACATCCGCGCGCTGCGCACGGATCTCAGGCTTGCAGACGCCCCGCTCTCTGCGGCGGACGTGTTCGCCCGCAACGTCCCGCGCTTCTTCATCAGCGGCAACACCATGCGGGAGACCACGATCGAGGGCGACTACGAGGGCAGGGTCGTCGAGCGCGTCCGCTGGACGCTGAGGTTCACGCGGGTCACTCCTTCCTAGGCGACGAGCTCGCCGCACAGATACAAGCGCCCGTCGCGGGCCTGTGCCTCGTTTCCGAGGCGGTGCGGCTCGACGCCGTGGGACGAGAGGTGCAGCACGTCGTGGCCGCGCGCGACCAGGAGTTCGGCAATGAAGCGCCGGTGGCACTTCGTCCACGGGGTCTCGGCGCACATGAAGCACGGCCCGGGCTCGTCGAGCGCCGTGGAGAGTGCCTCCTGCCACTCGTCGGTCCCCATCCGGGCGGCGTAGCTCCGGAAGGCGGGCTGGCGGATGCAGGCAAACCGGTCCGCTCCCGGTTCGCCGCTCAGGCGTCCGCCGAGCGCCTCGGCGTGCCGGTACGCGATCCCGGACTCGGCGAGAAACCGTTCGAGCGCGCCGCGGTTGTACTGCGGATTACGCCGTGATCCGGGGTACCGCCGGACGTCCACCAGCGTTTGAACTCTGGCCCGTACGAGCATCTCCATGAGCGCCTCGGCAGGCCTTGTCCCGTGTCCCACAGTCCACACCCTCATTACCCCTAGAATCGCGGTCCGTGGCCAGCTCCGTGACTTGGGACACGCTGCGGCAGCTCGCCGGTTTCCGAGCGGCGAAGGGCTGCGCGATCAGCCTCTATCTGGACCTCGACCCGAGCAACTCGCCGACGGCCGGCGACGCCGCGACGCGCGTCAACTCCCTCGTGGACCAGGGCGCCAAGTCGAACGGCGCGAACCGCGGCGAGCAGACCCACCAGCAGCGTGTCGGTCTGCGCGAGGACTTCGAGCGGATCAAGCACTACTTCAACGAGGAGTTCGATCGGGACGGCGCCCACGGCTTCGCGGTCTTCTGTGCGGGGCTCGACAACGTCTGGGAGGCGCTGCCGCTCAGCGAGCCGGTGCCCGACGACATCAAGGTCGGCCGTGAGCTCTACCTCGCGCCGCTCGTGCCGCTGGTTGGGCGCGGCGAGGGCGCGGTCGTGGCCCACGTGGGGCGGGAGCTCGGGCTCCTCTACCGGCTCCGCGCCGGACGGCTGGAGCAGATCGCCGACCTCTCGGAGGAACAGCCGGGCCAGCACGATCAGGGCGGCTGGTCGCAGTCTCGGTACCAGCGGCACATCGAGGAGCTCGCAAACAGACATCTGAAGACGGTCGCCGCGGAGCTGGAGCGGCAGCTGCGGCGGTTGCAGTTCCCGCGCGTCGTCGTCGTCTGCCCGGAGGAGCTGAAGAGCGAGTTCGCCGACGCGCTCGCCGCCGATGCGCGGAACGCGATTGTCGGCTGGACGAACGCCGAGGCGCACGCGTCGCCGACGGAGCTCTACGAGGTGTCGCTGCCCGTGCTCGAGAAGTGGCACCGCAAGCGCGAGTCGGAGCTCGTCGAGCGGTGGAAGGAGGAGGCCGGCCGCAGCGGGCGCGCTGCCTCCGGCTGGGAGCCGACGCTCGAGTCGGCGTCGGACGGTCGAGTCGAGTGCCTCCTGTTCGAGGAGGGCGTCGAGCAATCGGCGTTCCAGTGTCCGTCGTGCGGCCGGGTGAGCGTCAAGGGTGGGCGGTGCCCGTTCGACGGGATGGAGATGGAGCAGCGCGACGAAGGTCTCGACCTCGCCGTCCACCAGGTCCTCGCACACGGCGGCCAGGTCCTCGCCCTCCGCGACCAGCCGGCTCTCCAGCCGGTCGGCGGCATCGCCGCGATCCTGCGCTATTAGAAGGAACCACGGGCGTAACATTTGCCGCGATGACGACGAAGGAGGACATCGCGAGCGTCGCCGGACAGCTGGCGACGCTGACTCGAACCGTCGAGGAGATGGCGGAGCAGCTCCGGGCGCTCACCCAGCGTGCTGAGAGCCAGAGGGAGCGCTCGGACACCCAGCAGGAGCGGATCGAGCTGGCGGCCAAGGAGCTCACCGACGTGAGCGAACGCCTGCAAGCGGCGGCGAACGCACTCCGAGACTCGGTCTGAGACCTCTTACGCCGCGAGCAGGCGGCGCAGCACGTACGGGAGGATGCCGCCGTGGCGGACGTACTCCCGCTCGCGCGGAGTGTCGAGCCGCAGGCGTGCCTCGAACTCCTTGTCGTCGGCCCGGACCGTGACCTTCCGGGCCTCGCCGTTCTCGACTCCCTCGACCGAGAACTCCTCGCGGCCGGTCAGGCCCAGCGTCTCCGGGGTCTCGCCGTCGAGGAACTGGAGCGGGAGGATTCCCATCATCAGGAGGTTCGAGCGGTGGATGCGCTCGTAGCTCTCGGCGATCACCGCGCGGACGCCGAGGAGCTTCGGGCCCTTCGCGGCCCAGTCGCGTGACGAGCCGGAGCCGTACTCCTTGCCGGCGATGATGACCAGCGGGGTGCCCTCCTCGGCGTAGCGGACGGCGGCGTCGTAGATCGTCATCTCCTCGCCGCTCGGGACATGCACGGTCCACGTGCCCTCGCTGCCCGGCACGAGCAGGTTCTTCAGACGGACATTCGCGAACGTTCCCCGGACCATCACTTCGTGGTTTCCACGCCGCGACCCGTAGGAGTTGAAGTCCTTGCGCTCGACGCCGTGCTCGATCAGGTACTTGCCCGCCGGCCCGTCCGGCTTGATCGCGCCGGCGGGGGAGATGTGGTCGGTGGTGACGGAGTCGCCGACACGGACGAGGCAGCGCGCGCCGTGGATGTCCTCGACAGTTCCAGGCTCGGGCGACATGCCGTCGAAGTAGGGCGGGCGCCGGACGTAGGTGGACTCCTCGCGCCAGTCGTACAGGTCTCCCTCCGGGATCTCGAGCGAGCTCCAGCGCTCGTCGCCGGTGAAGACGTCTGCGTACGTCCGCCGGAACATGTCTCCGTGGACGGCCGACCTCACCGTCTCGGCGATCTCGTCGGTGCTGGGCCAGATGTCGCTGAGGAACACGTCCTCGCCGTCGCTGCCCTGTCCGATCGGCTCGGTCGTGAGATCGATGTCCATCCGCCCTGCAAGCGCGTACGCAACCACGAGCGGGGGAGAGGCGAGGTAGTTCGCCTTCACCTCCGGATGGATACGAGCTTCGAAGTTCCGGTTCCCGGAGAGGACGGAGCAGACGACGAGCTCGCCGTCGGAGACAGCCTGGGAGATCGGCTCGGGCAGCGGGCCTGAGTTCCCGATGCAGGTCGTGCAGCCGTAGCCGACGGTGTGGAAGCCGAGCGTCTCCAGGTGCTCCGTCAGGCCGGCGCGCTCGTAGTACTCGGTCACGACCTTGGAGCCGGGGGCGAGGCTCGACTTGACCCACGGCTTGCGCCGGAGCCCTCGCTCGGCAGCCTTCTTCGCGACGAGTCCGGCGGCGACCATCACGCTCGGGTTCGACGTGTTCGTGCAGCTCGTGATCGCCGCGATTACCACGGCGCCGTGCTCGAGCTCGAACTGCTCGCCGTCGTACTCGACCGGCACCGCTTTCGTCCGCTCGGCGACGATGACGTCGGGCACGGCAACCGGCAGAGGGTCCGGCTCCGAGGCGCCGTCGTGCAGCGGATGCTGCTCGATGGTCGGGTCGCTGGCGGGGAACGTCTCCGCCAGCTGCTCGTCGAGCGAAGTTCCGTAGTCGACGCCGAAGGTCTCGAGCGCGCCGAGGAAGGAGCGCTTGGCCTCGGTCAGCGGCACGCGGTCCTGCGGGCGGCGCGGTCCGGCGAGGCTGGGCTCGACGTCGCCGAGATCGAGCTCGACGACCTGCGAGTAGGTCGGGTCGTGCTCGGGGTCGTGCCAGAGCAGGTTCTCCTTGCAGTACGCCTCTACGAGCGCGATTCGGTGTTCTTCTCGTCCCGTCAGACGCAGGTATTCGAGCGTGACCTCGTCGACGGGGAAGAAGCCGCACGTCGCGCCGTACTCGGGAGACATGTTCCCGATCGTCGCCCGGTCGGCGAGCGGCAGGTTGGAGACGCCGGCGCCGAAGTACTCCACGAACTTCCCGACGACGCCGGTCTGGCGGAGGATCTGGGTCACGGTGAGGACGAGGTCCGTCGCCGTCGCTCCCTCGCGCAGCGCGCCACTGAGCCGGAAGCCGACCACCTGCGGGACGAGCATCGAGACCGACTCGCCGAGCATCGCGGCCTCGGCTTCGATTCCGCCGACACCCCAGCCGAGGACGCCGAGGCCGTTGATCATCGTCGTGTGCGAGTCGGTGCCGAGCAGCGTGTCCGGATAGGCCTGACCGTCGCGCGCCTCGACGACGCGGCCGAGGTATTCGAGGTTCACCTGGTGGACGATCCCCGTCTCGGGCGGGACGACCTTGAGGTCGTCGAATGCCTGCTGGCCCCAGCGGAGGAACGCGTAGCGCTCGCGGTTCCGCTCGTACTCCCGATCCGTGTTGACGCGCATCGCCATGCGGTTCGCGAACGCGTCGACCTGCACCGAGTGGTCGATCACGAGCTCGGCGGGTAGCTGTGGATTCGTCTTTGCGGCGTCGCCGCCGAGCCCGTGCATCGCGTGCCGCATCGCGGCGAGGTCGACGATCGCCGGCACGCCGGTGAAGTCCTGGTGGATCACGCGTGCCGGCGTGAAGGAGATCTCCCGCGACGGATCGTCCTTCGCGACCCACTCGGCAACTGCCTGGACGTGCTCCTCGGTCGAGGTGCGCAGGACGTTCTCGAGGAGGATCTTCAGCGTGTACGGGAGGCGCTCGACGTCGAAGCGCTCCTGGAGCGGCGCCAGCCGGTGGATCTCGTAGCTCTGGCCCCCGACGTCGAGCGTCGAACGAACTCCGGAGGCATCGGCGGCGGCCACACCTCGATTCTATGGACCGCTACGCCGCGTCGAGAGCGCGCGGAAGCTCCTTCGCATCCGCGACTTCGAGCTCGTCAGTCTCCCACTCGGTTGCCCGCTCGAGGTTCGCGCCGAGACGCGCCGCGCGCCGGTCCGCCTCAGCGTATTTCGTCTGAGCGTTCCCGAGGTGGGTACCGAGCTTCCGGAACTCGTCGTGGAACCGCTCGAAGTCCTTGCCTAGCGTCGTGCAGAACGCCATCACGTCCTCGGCGTGACGCTCGATCTGCAGTGCCCGGAGGCCCTGCGTGACCATCACGAGGTAGGCGTGGAATGTGTTCGGCGACACGGGGAAGACCCGCTTTGAGAGCGCGTACGCCGACAGCGATCCCGTCTTGCCGCAGACGACCTCGTAGTAGATCGACTCCGACGGCAGGTACATGAACGCGAAGTCGAACGTCCCTTCCTCGGGCCGGATGTACTTGGTTGCGATCGCGTCCACCTGGAGCTTGACGTCGCGTCCGAACGCCTTCTCGTGGAGCTCACGCTCTCCGTCGTCCTGAGCGTTGACGAGGCGCTCGAAGTTGTCCAGCGGGAATTTCGCGTCAACCGGGAGCAGCTTGTCGACCCGGATCAGCGCGTCAACCCGCTCGCCGGAGCGGAAGGTGTGCTGCAGCTTGTAGGCATCCGCTGGGAGCATGTCCCGCAGGAGGTTCGCCAGCAGGATTTCGCCGACGCCACCGCGCGCCTTGGGCGGCCGTAGTGCCTGGTCGAGGCGCGCAAGGTCAGTGGCGCGCTGGATCATCTGTGCGGCCGCGCCGTCCAGCTTGCCGAGCCGCTCGACGATATCGCTCGCCGTCTGCCCGGCGGTCTGCTGGCTCGAGAGGAGCCGGCCGTCGAGGCTTTCGAGCCGGCGGTCGAAGCCCTCGTGCGCTTCGGAGAGGCGGCGGTCGAAGCGCTCCTCGACAGAGCCGAGCCGGCTCTCGATCAGCTCGCGGATCGTCCGCAGGACAACGGTGCCGGCGATCGCGACGGCCGCGGCCAAACCAAGGGTGAGCAAGACAGTCCCCATAGGACTTAGAAACGCTAGAGATGGGGTCGGACGACATCGGGGCGACGCAACCGCGCCGCCCCGACCGTCGCTCTACATCGGGTCTTCGCGCTCCGCCCGGTGCGTGGCCGCGTCCTCGCGCGCCTCCTGCGCCATGTCCTCCGCCTGTTCCGCACGATCCTCGGCGGCACCCTCCGCCTCCTGGTGCATCCCTTCCGCGCGCATCTCAGGGTCGTCCTTCATGTCGCCGGCAGCCTGCTTGCTCCGGCCGAGCAGCTTGTCGAGAAAGCTCATCTCTCTCCTCCAATCGTTGCGGCAGCCGAAGAGTATGGGTGATGCGGCGGCTACTCGCCCGCGAACAGGTCGAGACGCCAGTCGTTGCACCGCAGCGGGTGGCCTTTCGGGTACTCGAAGTCGCACTCGCCGAGAAGCGTGAAGCCGAGCTTCCGGCAGATCGCGTTCGACGGGAGGTTCTCCACGGATGGAAACGCGTGCAGGAACCGGTGCTTCCGCTCCGCACGGGCCAGTTCGATCGCCAGGGCAGTTCCCGCGCCGGCGATGCCGCGCCCCTGGAACTCGGGCAGCACAGACCAGCCGGTCTCGTAGACCTCTCCGCCGGCCCACTCGCGCTCCCAGTAGCCCACGGAGCCGGCCGGCTCGCCGGAGCCCTCGTCGACGATCTTCAGCATCCGGCCCTTGCCGGAGTCGGCGAGCCGTTCGTAGCGGCCCTGCCGGTCGACCAGTTTCTCGTGGCTCTCCGGCCCGCCGAGATGTTCGGTCATCCGGGGGTCGCCGAGCAGCCGTTCCAGCAGCGGAAAGTCGTCCTTGCCCCACGGCTCGAGACGGACGGTCACGGCGCCGAGTCTACGGTCGCCGTAGCTACCATCCGCGCGCGAGATGGCCAGGAAAGTCAAGACACCACCACCGCCGAAGCGCGCGGTGCAGGCACCGAAGCAGCGGGCGACTCCGCGCGACGATTCGCGGAACAGGAAGCTCCTGTACGTGATCGGTGCCTCTGGCTTCGTCATGCTCGCTCTCGTCATCGGGATCTTCGCGCTGATGGGAGGCGGCGACGACACCGAGAGCGCCGAGGGCGCGGTCGCGACGATCAGAGGCGCCGGGTGGACGTACCAGAAGACGACGAGCCAGGGACGGGACCACGTTCCAGAGCTCGAGGCGAGCTTCAAGTACAACACCACGCCCGGGACGAGCGGCCCGCACTCGAACCAAACGGTCGTCTACGGCGTCTACGACCAGCAGGTCTCCGAGATCAACTACGTCCACAACCTCGAGCACGGCGCGATCGGGATCTTCTACGGGCCGGACGTAACGGCGGACAAGATCGCCCAGATGCAGGACTACTACAACCGGGATCCCAGGGGCCTGATCATGGCTCCCGACGACCGGCTCGGCGACCAGATCGCGGTCACGGCCTGGACGCACATCGCGAAGGGCAGGACCTTCGACGAGGAGGTCTTCGACACGTTCATCGAGGAGTTCGGCTTCGCCGGGCCCGAGTCGTGCAAGAACGACATCGAGCAGGGCTGCTTCCGCCGCGAGAACCTCGAGCCGGGCAACCAGTAGCGCCTATCCTTGGCCGGCCGGGGTGGCGAAACTGGCTATACGCGGCTGACTTAAAATCAGCTGTCCCCTACGGGGGCGTGCGGGTTCGAGTCCCGCCCCCGGCACCTCACTGATCCGTTGCTCCTCGTCCTGGCCATCGTCGTCGCCGTCCTGTGGCTGCCGACGGGCTGGGGAATCGCGCTCGTAGCTGCGGCGCTGGTCTTCGAGGTGGGGGAGACCGGGTTCTGGTTCTGGCTCTCGAAGCGACGGAAGGCCGTCACAGGCGCCGAGGCGCTGCCCGGATCCCGCGGCGTCGTGGTGGCGGCCTGCCGGCCCGACGGGCAGGTGCGCGTCGCCGGCGAGCTCTGGCGGGCACGCTGCGAGGAGGGTGCCGACATCGGCGACGAGGTCGTGGTCGAGCGGCTCGACCCGGAGCTGCTCCTCGTCGTGCGGAAGGCCTCGAAGACCCCGAACTAGACTCTGCGGCCCGTGGCGCTCGATGTCGAACAGGCCGCCCTGGAGTGGGATTCGCCGCTCTTCCGGATGGCGATCGCGCAGTTCGAGCAGGGGCTCGAGCACGCCGATGTCGAAGAGGACGTCGCCGAGCGCCTGCGCTACCCGGAACGCGCCGTGATGATGTCGGTGCCGGTCCGGCGGGACGACGGAACGCTACAGGTGCTCCCCGGTTACCGGGTTCAGCACTCGACGGTGCTGGGGCCGACGAAGGGCGGCCTCCGCTACGACCCGCACGTCTCCCTCGGCGAATGCACCGCGCTGGCGATGTGGATGACGTGGAAGTGCGCGCTGCTGCGGATCCCCTATGGCGGCGCGAAGGGCGGAATTCGCTGCAACCCGCGAGAGCTGTCCATGGGTGAGCTCGAGCGGATGACCCGCCGCTACACGATCGAGCTCCGGCCCATCATCGGGCCCGAGGAGGACATCCCCGCCCCGGACATGGCCACGAATGAGAAGACCATGGCCTGGATCATGGACACGTACTCGATGGTCGAGGGCTATGCGGTGCCCGAGATCGTGACCGGAAAGCCGGTCTCGATCGGCGGCTCCGTCTTCCGCCGCGAGGCGACGGGCGCCGGCGTCGTGATGGTCGTCGAGCGCGCGTGTGCACGCCTCGGCTGGGACCTCGGCGAGCAACGCTGTGTCGTCCAGGGTTACGGAAACGTCGGCGGTGTCGCCGCCCACGAGCTCGCGGTCCGCGGTGCCCGGGTGATGGCCGTTTCGGACATCTCCGGAGGGGTCCACTCCGAGGCCGGACTGGACCTGGCCGCAGTGGACGCCTGGATCGAGGAGCAGGGCTCGCTCGACGGCTACCCCGACGCCCAGCACGTCTCGAACTCGGACCTCCTAGAGCTCCCGTGCGACATCCTCGTCCTCGCGGCGCTCGAGGATCAGGTCACGGCCGACAACGTCGGTCGGATCGAGGCGAAGATGGTCGCGGAGGGCGCGAACGGGCCGACGACGGTCGAGGCCGACGCGATCCTCGCCGAGCGCGGGATCGTCGTCCTGCCGGACATCCTCACGAACGCCGGCGGCGTCACCGTCTCCTACTTCGAGTGGGTGCAGGATCTCGGGCGGCTGTTCTGGGGGCGCGACGAGATCCGGGACAAGCTCGCCGAGCAGCTCGGTGACGCGTTCGACCGGGTCTGGGATCTGTCCGACCAGCTCGGTGTCACCCAGCGGCAGGCCGCACTCGTTGCCGCCATCCGGGAGGTCGCGGGCGCGCTCACGGCGCGCGGGATCTACCCGTGACGATTGTCCGCGAGGCGATGGTCTCCGACCCACCGACGCTCGAGGTGGGTGACAGCGCGCAGGACGCCGGCCAGGCGCTTGCCCGGCCGGAAGTGCGGGCGGTCTTCGTCTGCGACGGAGACCGCTTCGTCGGTGTCGTCACGCGGAAGACACTCGTCCGCGAGGTGGTCGCGACGGGCCGAAGCCCCCGCGAGACGCCGGTCGGCGAGATCGCCGAAGAGCCGCACTGGACGATCGATGCCGAGATGCCCGTCGACCAGGCCTTCCGGTTCATGGAGGAGAAGGACGCCGAGCGGGTTCCAGTCGTCGAAGGCGAGCGGTTGGTGGGAGTCCTCTCGCGAAGCGGCCTCCAGCGCCGGCTGGCCGAGGACGAACCACCGCAGGCCGATCCGGAGCTCGTCTAGCAGCAGGTGTAGGCGCCCGGCGGCGCGTCACCCTCGACGGGCGCCGGCAGCTGCGCCGCCTCGAGCGCGATGCCGTGGAGGATGTCGCGCTCGCTGACCGTCAATGCGTCGAGGCCGAGCCGGCTCAGCGTCTCGCGCACGATGATCCCGCCGGCAACGATCACCGGCGCCCGGTCGGGATGGAGACCGGTCACCTGCGCCCGCTCCGCGAGCGGCATCTGCGCCAGGCGATCGACTTCGCGCTCGATCGCCTCGAGCGTCAGGCGGTGCCCGTGGATCCGATCTCGGTCGTACTCGTGCATGCCGAGCTCGATCGCCGCGAGGCTGGTGACCGTCCCTGCGACGCCGATCGCGTCGTCGACGACGAGATCGTCCGGGATCGACGCCGCGACGTGTCTGGCGCAGGCGCCGAGCTCGCTCGCGGAGGGCGGATCGCTGCGCAGGAACCTCTCGGTCAGCCGGACGGAGCCGAGGTCGACGCTCTGCCCGGAGCGCACTCCGTCCGGCCCGGCGACGACGAACTCGGTCGAGCCGCCGCCGATGTCGAGGACCAGCGTCGGCCGGTCGAGCTGCCTGTCGCTCGTCACGCCGCGGAAGGTGAGATCGGCTTCCTCCTCGCCGCCGAGCAGCCGCGTCGTGAAGCCGTAGCTCCACTCGATCTCTCCCAGGAAAGCCTCGCCGTTCTCGGAGTCCCGGACCGCGCTCGTCGCCGTCAGGAGGACGCGCTCCGCGCCCAGTTGCTCGGCCTCGCGGCGGTAGTCCGAGAGCACGTTTCGCACACGGGCGATGGGGAGGGGAAGGAGGCGGCGGCGCGCGTCGACCCCCTCGCCGAGCCGAGTGATCTCGGTGCGCGCGACCACGTCCTCGACCGTGGCGTCGTCGACGTCTGCGACGAGCAGTCGCGTCGTGTTCGTCCCCTGGTCGATCGCGGCGACGCGCATGGCGGCGGCTACGCTAGCCGCATGTTCCTCTTCCGCGAGAAAGACGTCTCCATGGTCGAGCCGGATCGTGCGCTTCCCGGCCGCGACGAGCCGATGCGCGTGCCTGCGCGCCACGAGGTGCTCGGGACGCCGCTCCAGCCGCCGTTCCCCGAAGGGCTCGAGCGAGCCGTGCTCGCACTCGGCTGCTTCTGGGGCGCCGAGCGCGTCTTCTGGCAGGCGCCCGGCGTCTACACGACCGCGGTCGGCTACGCCGGCGGCTACACGCCGAACCCGACCTACCAGGAGACCTGCAGCGGACAGACCGGTCACACCGAGGCCGTCCTCGTCGTCTTCGACCCGAAGAAGACGAGCTACGAGGAGCTCCTGCGCCTCTTCTGGGAGAACCACGACCCGACGCAAGCCATGCGCCAGGGCAACGACGTCGGAACCCAGTACCGCTCGGCGATCCTCTACGACAACGACGAGCAGCGCGAGGACGCGGAACGCTCACGAGACATGTACCAGGGCGAGCTGCGCGGAGCGGGCTACGGCGACATCACGACGGAGATCGCGCCGGCCGGGCCGTTCTACTACGCCGAGGACTACCACCAGCAGTACCTCCAGAAGAACCCGAACGGCTACTGCGGCCTCGGCGGGACGGGCGTCAGCTGCCCCGTCGGCCTCGTTCGCTCAGCCTAGGAGGGCTTAGCGAAACGCCTGCTGAGCCGCGAGCAACGTTCCGCCAAGCCCTCCAAGAGCTGCGCTACAATCGGCACCAGCGACGCGGGGTGGAGCAGTCAGGTAGCTCGCCGGGCTCATAACCCGGAGGTCGCAGGTTCAAATCCTGCCCCCGCTACTCGAAGAGGATCCGCACACGCGGATCCTCTTTCCTTCTTGATCGGCGCGGTTCGCTATCCGTCTCGGCGAGACGCCTTCTCGCGCTGCCCGGCGATCGGCTCCCGTGGGATGTTCCAGACGACGCGGTGCTCGCGTGGTCCGCGCAGCAGGGAGGCGATCTCGGAGCGGAGGGCGGCCGCGGCGGAGAGCATCCAGAACGCCATGGGGAAGAGCGCGCCGACGAGGAGCGCGCGGAAGATCCTGCGGTCGTAGCTGTGCTCGAGGGTGAGCGCGACGATCATCTGGGCGGTGGCGATCGCGGCGATCGCGACACCCCACGCCAGTGCGAACCCGAACACGTTCTCGCTCTCGCCGAGCAGGGCGCCGAGCACGGCGCATACGAGCGACAACCCGAGGGCGAACACCAAGACAAGTCCGTGCCGAGGGGCGCGCGCTCGCCTTCGGCGACGCCGTCGAACTCGCGCTCCGCGACTGAGATCAGGCTCCAAACCAACGCGCACGCCGAGTCGAGGCAAACGTCTCCTTGTCCCGGGCAAGTTCCTGAGACGGGCCTACGAGGCGTGCTGTCGGAGCCGGACCGCCGAGGAAGTTCGCCTCGACCTTGCCGACCATCCCGCCTCCGAATTCGATGTAACAGCTGCCGGCGCCCTCGTAGGGCTGCTGAAGCTCCTCGCCGCGCAGACGAGCAGCGATGTCGTCGGCCACGACCGCGGCCGCGGCCTCGGCGAACACGCCGGCCTTGGCCATGGGCAACGCGGAAACATCGCCAAATGCGTACACACCCGGAAATCGGGTCGCGAGGTTCGCGTGGTCCACGGGCACCCACCCATCAACGGCGAGTCCGGAGCTCTCGACCGCCGCAGGCACCCGGTGGACTGGGATCCCGACGAAAAGGTCGTACGAGACCGTTCCGCCGCCTTCGAGTCGCGCTCGTTTGCTGCGCGGGTCGAGCTCGACCACGCGTTGCCTGGGCACGTACTCGATCTGTCGCTCGTGGAGCGCATCGAGGATGCTCTTCGAGAGCTCCTTCGTGATCGGCACGGGAGCCGCCATCGGGCCGATTACACGGATCTCCGCATCAGCTCTGATTCCCCGCTCGACGAGGTGATCGTGCAGCAGAAGTGCACCTTCGAATGGAGCGGGCGGGCACTTGAACGGGTGGCCGAGGATCCCGATCAGAATCGTCCCCGACTCGAACCCCGGGAGGGCGTCGCGCATTCGTTCGGCACCCGGGACCGAGTAGTACTCCAAGCCACTCTCCTCGAATCCGGGAGTCGCCGCGAAGTCGTAGTCAGCTCCAAGCGCGACCGCGAGCACGTCGGCGTCGAAGGAACCGCTGTCCGTCGTCACCCGTCGCCGCTGCGGGTCGATCGACATGACCCGTTCTTGGCGAAACTCGACTCCCGCTTTGGAGATGTCGCGGTAGTGCAGCCTCACCTCGGCTGCGGTCTTGCGGCCGAGCAGGACGTCCAGTTTCGAGAACCCGAAGCTGAACGAATCGTTCTGGTCGATGAGCGTTACGCGGACGTCCTCCGCAAGCGAGTCGGAGAGTCGCGTAGCCAGCTCCAGGCCCCCAAAACCGGCGCCAAGGATCACGACGTGCTTCTTCACGAGGTGAGGGAAGATAACGCCGAAGCAGGTCTTCCCGGTCGAAGGGACGCGCCTGGGCTGCAAGCGTTCTGCAAGCACCGGGCGCCCGCCGCGATGTCACCGCGTTCCGCCTAAATACAACGGCCGTGGAGCCACTCTCCCCTGGAGCCTGCATTTCGGCGGAACACCGCGGCACGAATGTACGCAATCGAGGCGGCTCATAACCTGGACGCAGGGTTGCTGCTGGCAGGCGGCGCATCAATCGGTGGGACAATGCAGGCGTGCACGCCGGCGCCCCCGCTACGGCGGCGACCGCCGATCTCGACCGGCTGCGGATCCCGCTGCCCGAGGCGGAGCTGCAAGCGCGGTTCGAAGCGCTGCAGCGCAAGCTCATTCCGCAGTGGGAGCTGATCGAGGCATTTACCGACGAGCCGTACACGTTGGTCGTCGTGCCATCGCTGAGCGGCGTTGACCTGCCGCTCGATTCGACGAAGCGACAGGCGTACGAGGAACGCTACCTCTTCCTTCTCTTCCTACTTCGGCAGCCGCGGGCAAAGGCGATTTACGTCACCTCAGAGGCGATTCAGCCGACCCTCATCGACTACTACGTCGGCCTACTTCCGGGCGTCGTCGCCAGTCACGCCCGGGCGCGGCTCCACTTCTTGAGCCCGCATGACGGCGGCCCTGCGCCGCTGTCGGCCAAGCTGCTCGAGCGCCCCCGACTCCTCGACGAGATCCGCACGCTCGCGGGGGATCCCGATCGCGCCCACCTCGTTCCGTTCAATACGACGCGACTCGAGCGGGATCTCGCCCTTCGGCTCGGGATCCCGATGTACGGGTCCGATCCGAAGTTCACCGCGTTGGGAACGAAGAGCGGCGGGCGCGCGCTGTTCGCCGAGGCCGGCGTCCCTCATCCGCAGGGCCGAGAGGGCCTGCGCTCCCGCGACGACATCGTCGACGCAGTGCTCGAGCTGGTGGCGGCGCGGCCGGGCATCGAGTCCCTGGTCCTGAAGCACGACGAGGGAGTATCCGGGTACGGCAACGCCGTGCTCGATGTGCGCGGGCTGAACGGGGCGGCGCGCGCCACAGTCGAGCAGACGCTAAGCGAACTTCGCCCTGAGGATGCGCACCTCAGCGCTGAGCGATTCCTCGAGCGGCTCGCTGACGGCGGCATCGTCGAGGAGCTGGTCGTGGCGAGGGAGCTTCGCAGCCCTAGCGTGCAGATGCGTGTGACGCCGCTCGGGAAGGTCGAGCAGCTGTCGACGCACGACCAGCTGCTGGGAGGGGCCAGCGGGCAGACCTTCCTTGGCTCCGTGTTCCCGGCAAGCGATGAATACGCGCGCGAGATCGCGGTCGAGGCGCTCAAGGTTGGCGAGGCGCTCGCAGGGCGGGGCGTCATCGGCCGGTTCGCCGTCGACTTTCTCACCGCGCGGGCGGACGGCGACTGGAAGCCGTACGCGATCGAGCTGAACCTCCGCAAGGGCGGCACGACGCACCCGTACCTGACCTTGGAGTTCCTGACGGACGGCACCTACGACGCCGAGCGTGGTCGTTTCCTAACGCCCACCGGGCAGCCGAAGTTCTTCGTGTCCACCGATCGACTCGAGTCCGAGGCCTACCGATCCTTGCAGCCAGACGACGTCTTCGACCTCGCCCTTCGCAAGGAGCTTCACTTCGACCATACAACCGAGACGGGGGCCGTCTTCCACATGCTGACCGCGCTCGGCCGGCACGGGTTGATCGGCGTTACCGCGGTCGGCGACAGCCGCGAGGAGGCGCGGATCCTGTTCGAGCGAACGCGGGATGCCTTCGATCGCGAAGCTCGCGCGGCGTCGAGGGCGCGGGAGCTGCCGGACGCCGACTGAAACGGCCTGCCCGAGCCAAGGCATGGGCCGACCTCGAGACCGATCTCATGCGCAACGACCCGCCCGTGGCGGCTTATGCCGACACCAGCGCACGGATCCTCGTGTCGGGGAGCTTCGGCTGCTTCGGCTCGCTCCAGGGGTAAGACCTCGACCTCGCGGCCGCCTGCAAGAAGTAGTCCCTTCTTCAGCTCAGGGCACCCGGGCGAAGCCGCTAGCGCCCCGGCCGAGCGCCCGAAGGTCTTCCCGCTACTGGAAGGGTCTCCAACCGGTGGCAGGCGCTTGCGTTGTCCGACGCGCCACGTGGAGGATCGCGCACCAGTGGCGCCGCACCCGGTGATCGGGCCGACGGCCGATACGTCGTCGGATCTCTCGGTAGAGGCGCTCCCGCTTCGTCGCGTCCATCGCGATGTGGCCGGAGAAGGTGTTCAGCAGCGCGATGTACTCGTCGGCCGTGTAGTGCTTCTTCCAGACGTAGCGGCAAACCTGGATCTCTTCAAACAGACCACTGGCGCCAATCTCGGCTGCCTCATCAGGGATCTGCTCGGGCGGAGGGGGCGGCCACTCTCCAGCGTGGCTCTCGCCAATCGCGTCATAGACCTCCTGGATCTCGGCGAAGAAGCGATCGAAGTCGGCGGGGAACGCGTGCGTGGCGCTCCAAAACGCCAGGTGGCCGCCTGGTCGCAGGAGTCGATGCGCCTTGCGGTAGCGGATCGCCGGATCGATCCAGTGCCAAGCGGTCGCGGCATAGACGAGCTCGAACGCTTCAGGCTTGTGCTCCCATTCCTCGAACGTTGAGGCGTGAATCTCAGCTGGAAGGCCGGCCAGGTTGGCGCGCGCCTTCTCCGCGAGTTGCGGGCCCATCTCCACGCAGACCACCGAATAGCCGCGCTCGAGCAGGGGACGGGTCGCTTTACCGGTCGCGGAGCCGATCTCGAGTACGCGGGCGCCAGGCTCGAGCGTTGAAAGCGAGACGAGGTCGTCGAACAGCTCCTCCGGATACGAGGGTCGCGCCGCGTGGTAGAGGTCGGCGGCCGTGTCGAAGGTGCGCCGCAGCGTCTCGCGCGTCTCACCCATACTCGGATTTCACAGGACCCGATCTCAAATCTCTCTTGAACTACGTTCACGAGTACAGGTGACGACGCCTCGGCTCGACCTCTCGCGGGAGCAAGTCCTCGCGCACCGGCGCAGGGCGGGCGCGCTCGACGAGCGGCTGCCCCCGGGCAAGACCTCGCTCGAGCGCGCGGCGTGGGTCGGCCTGCAGGACAGCATGCCGCGCGCCGCTCTGCTTTCGATCCACGCCCGCGTGGAGGGGGCCGAGCCGTCCACCTGGGAGGACTCGTCGCTTGTCCAGGTGTGGGGGCCGCGGTTCAGCGCGTACGTCGTCGCCGCGCGTGATCGAGCGCTCTTCACGCTCGGTCGGCTCCCGTCCGGCGGGAAGGGCCTGCGCCGCGCCGAAGACACCGCCGCTCGCCTGCACGCGTTCCTCGACGGCCGGCGGATGAGATACGACGAGGCGGGCCTGGGTGTCGGAGTCCATCCCAACGCGTTGCGGTATGCCGCACCGACTGGCACCGTCCTGATCCGTTGGGAGGGCGCACGACTGCCGGTGATCTGGACCGTTCCGCGGCCCGAGATCGATCCGGGGGAGGCTCGACTGGAGCTCGCGCGCAGGTACCTGCACGTCTTCGGGCCGACCACTTCCGCGGCCTTCGCCAAGTGGGCCGGGATCGGGACGGCTGACGGCCGCGCGGCGTTCGACTCGCTCGCCGATGAGGTCGTGGCCGTGCGAACGCCGGTCGGCGAGGGGTGGATCCTGACGAGCGACGAGCGGAGCTTCCGGGCCGAGCCCTCCCCCGCGGCGGCGGCTCGGCTCCTCCCGAGCGGCGACCCATACTTCCTGCTCCACGGAGTCGATCGCGAGCTTCTGGTCCCCGCCGAAAACAAGCGACCCGAGCTGTGGACCTCGCGCGTCTGGCCCGGCGCGGTGCTGGTCGAGGGCGAAGTCGTGGGAACCTGGCGACGAGCGGACAAGGTGGTTGCCATCCAAACGTGGCGAGGCCTCTCCAGCCCGGAACGCCAAGCCGTCGAGGCAGAGGCGGAGTCCCTACCGTTGCCCGGCCTAGGTGGCCAAATCGTCGTCAGTTGGGACGACTGAGGAGGAAATCCATGCAGATCACGAGGAACAGCCGCGACACCGCCGCGGGGCCTGAGGACTGGTTCACCGGCGCGGTCTACCTCGACACCGTTGCAGCGCCGTCAGCCGCATCGCGCCTGAGCGCGAGCAGCGTCCACTTCACGCCCGGTGCACGCACGGCGTGGCACACGCACCCGAACGGCCAGACGATCTGGGTGCTCGAAGGCATCGGCCTTGCGCAGCGCCGCGGCGGCCCGATCGAGCTCATCCGGCCCGGCGACCGCATCTTCTTCGAGCCCGGTGAGGACCACTGGCACGGTGCCGCGCCCAACCGGTTCATGACCCACATCGCGATGCTCGAGGTCGACGAGGAAGGCAACCCCGCGACCTGGGGCGACCACGTCAGCGACGAGGAGTACGCGGCGGCGCCGTCGATCGAAAGCTGAGGGCGAAACGGGAGCGAAAACGGCCGGTGGCGAGCCTGCGCTCCTCCATCCACACGATTTCCTTCGTTCCTTGGCCGTGGACAACTAGGCGCGCAGCTCGGCCCGAGGATCCGAGACTGCTGCGTCGGCGCGGAAGCGAGCACTGACGGCGCGCAGCTCGGCCAAGCGGCTGACCGTCCAGAACGCGACCAGCGCGTAGATCCATCCGAGCAGAATGTCGACGACGTAGTGCTCCGCCGTGTAGACGAGCGCGAACGCCATAGCCCACGGGTACGCGGCGAGCATCAGCCGGCCCCACGGAGGCGCCGGGCGCCAGAGGATCAGCGTGATGAGCAGCGTGTACGCGGCGTGTAGCGACGGAACTGCAGCGACTGGGTTTGCGTACTGCGAGCCCTCTTCGAAAAACGTGTTGACGTGGACGACGGGGATCTCACTCCAGATGACCGCAATCGAGCGGGTCGTGGGGTCGAGCTCCCCATAGTGGCTCGCGAGCCAGGGCGGTGCGGCCGGAAAGAGGGCGTAGGTCGCGAATCCCATCAACGCGAGGATCACGACCATGGCGACGTAGCGGCGGAAGAGGCTTCGGGCGGAGAACCAGAGGAACCCGGCCACGAGATAGGTCGCGACGAAGTAGCTCAGGTAGACGACACAGACGGCGTAGTCGTACCAGTGCAGGTTTCCCGCACCGTCCCAAAGGCGTTCCTGGAGCCAGACCGTCGGAACGCTGCCGAAGAACAGGATCTCCTCGACCCGAAGTTGCGGGCGCACGTGCGCCGAAAAGAGCAAGTTGTCGGCATGCCCTCGCAGGAGGTCATACGCCGAAAGGATGAGAGCGAACGGAAGCCACTCGACTACGACGCCGCGAATCCAGCCACGGACGTTCGTCAACGAGAAGGCGAGCAGCCCGAGGACGATCCAGACGAGGAGATGGCTGCGCGAGAGCGTCACGCCGTCGCTGATGACCATGACCGAGAGCGCGACGGCGTACGCCGACGGCCCGACCCAGGAGAGACTGCGGCGAACGCGGCCGGGCTCATACAGCCGCTCGGCGACAGAAACGACCGAGGAGCCGTTCACGGGCTGCACCGTAACGTCACGCAGCGGACGGACGCCCGTTGAGCGCACGGCCGAGGAGTTGCGGGACACTCTCATCGTCGACGCAATCGTCGTATGCTGGTCCCCCAAGGGGGTGGGGTATCGCCGGTCGGATTCGAGTGACCAGAGTGAGGAGCCTTGGCGGGGTGCTGCTCGTGCTCGCCGCGGCGCTCGTGCTGCTTCCTGCGGCGACCGCGTCGCATACTCCGGCCCCGTCCTCCGTCACGATCGCCGGCTCGCTGCAGTCGGAGCTCGGCTGTCCCGGTGACTGGCAGCCGGAGTGCGCGGCGACCCATCTGACGTACGACGCGGGCGACGACGTCTGGCAGGGGACGTTCTCGCTTCCGGCGGGCAGTTTCGAGTACAAGGGCGCCCTCAACGACTCGTGGGACGAGAACTACGGCCGAAACGCGCAGGCAAACGGCGCGAACGTCCCGCTCGACCTCGCTTCGGGGGCGAGCGTCAAGTTCTACTACGACCACGAGAGCCACTGGGTCACGGACAACAAGGGCGCAGTGATCGCCGTTGCGGCTGGAAGCTTCCAGTCCGAGCTCGGCTGCCCGAGCGACTGGGATCCAGGCTGCCTCCGCTCCTGGCTGCAGGACCCCGAGGGCGACGGGATCTACTCGTTCGAGACGACGGCGCTGCCGCAGGGCTCGTACGAGGGGAAGGTTGCGATCAACGAGAGCTGGGACGAGAACTACGGGCAGGGCGGTGTGCCGAACGGGCCGAACATCGCGTTCAACGTCCCGGTCGCGGGCGCGACTGTGACGTTCACCTACGACGCCGTGACGCACGTCCTGACCGTCGCCGCCACCGTCCCCGGCGCGCCGGGCGGCCCCGGCGCGCTCTCGCACTTCGACCTGGCGCGCAAGGACTGCCTCGGCACCGCTCGCAACACGCGCTCGAAGGTCTGGTACACGGTCGCGAACGGCGTCCTCAGCGACGTCTACTACCCGACCATCGACAACACGAACCTCGAGACGCTCCAGTACGTCGTCACCGACGGATCGACCTTCACCGACCTGCAGACGCGCGACATGACCTACGCCGTGCGGGCGGTTCACAACGCCGGCGGCATGGTCTGCGAGGTCACGGCGACGGCGAAGAGCGGGCGCTACCGGATCGAGACCGAGTACATCACCGACCCGAACCGGAACTCGGTACTGATGCGCGTCAAGTTCAAGCCGCGCGATCCGGGCTACCGGCTCTACGTCCGCTTCGATCCGACGGTCAACGGAAACGGCGGCGGCGGCGCGGGAAACGGCGGGGCCGATTCCGCAACGGTGGACGACTCGACCGGCCATCCCGTACTCGTCTCGTCGGATCCCGTCATCGCGACGAACGCTGCCAACCGTGACTACGCGCAGCCGGTCTTCGCG
Source organism: uncultured Actinomycetes bacterium (assembly GCA_963802375.1). Taxonomy (GTDB): domain Bacteria; phylum Actinomycetota; class Thermoleophilia; order Gaiellales; family Gaiellaceae; genus JACDAN01. The sequence continues at coordinate 720,550 of CAWDIJ010000010.1, read as the reverse complement.
GCGCTGGACGGCTCGTTCGGCGAGGCGTCGAGCGGTTTCGTCGGCGCCTCGAGCGACGGCCTCGTCCAACTCGACGCCTCGCACGCGTTGACGGACACCTACGCCGAGGCCTTCGGCGGCAACGTCGTCCAGACCGCTCGCGTCGTCCTGGACGACGGCGGACAGACCGTGCTCGCGCTTGGCTTCGGCTCGTCCCAGGAAGACGCGGTCGCCACGGCCGAAGGGTCGCTCGGCGTCGACTTCACCACGGCGCTCGAGGACTACAAGGAGGGTTGGAAGCAGTACGACAACTCACTGCTCAAGCCTCGCATGGAGAGCCTGCCCGGGATCAATGCCACGGACCGGCAGCAGCTCCAGGACTCGTACTACCTGAGCGCCAACGTGATCAAGGCGTCGGAGGACAAGACGTTCCGCGGCGCGATCGTCGCCAGCCTCGCCTCGCCGTGGGGTCAGGCGGTCTCGGCCGGCGACCCCGCAAACACCTACTTCGGCTCCTACCGCGAGGTGTTCGCGCGCGACCTCTACGAGAGCTGGACGGGCCTGGTCGCTGCCGGCGACCTCGCGACCGCGCGCGATGCGACCCTCTTCCTCTTCGAGCGGCAGCAGCTTCCCGACGGGTCGATGCCGCGCAACAGCCTCGTCAACGGCAAGGTCGCGCCCGACTCCTTCGGGACGCAGCTGGACGAGACCGCGTACCCGATCCTGATGGCGCAGCAGCTCGGGCTGACCGACGCGTCGCTGTACGCGAATCACATCAGGCCGGCGGCGAACTTCCTCATCGCCCGCGGCCCCGCGTTCGGTGTCGAGCGCTGGGAGGAGCAGAGCGGCTTCTCGCCGTCCACGATCGCGGCGGAGATCGCCGGTCTCGCTGCGGCAGCGGAGCTGGCGAGGGCAAACGGCGACGCGGCCTCGGCGGCCGTCTGGCTGGGCGTCGCAGACGACTGGCAGCGGTCAGTGAAGGGCTGGACCGTGACGACGACCGGTCCTCACGCGACACATCCGTACTTCATCCGGCTTTCGAAGACCGGCGACCCGAACGCCGCGATCACGTACAACGTCGGCAACGGCGGCCCGACGCTCGACCAGCGCGCCGTCATCGACGCCGGCTTCCTCGAGCTGGTGCGCCTCGGCGAGCTGCCGCCGGACGACCCTGACGTCCTCCGGTCGCTCCCGGTCGTCGACGCGACGATCAAGAAGACGACCGAGAGAGGCCCCGGGTGGCATCGCTACAACGGCGACGGCTACGGGGACCGCGCCACCGATGGTCGGCCATGGGCTCCGAGCGGCCAGGGCAACGGCCACCTCTGGCCGGCGCTCTCGGCCGAGCGCGGCGAGCACGAGCTCGTCACGGGCGACAGGGCGGAGGCGGCCTCGCTGCTGCTCGCCATGAGCCGGTTCTCCTCCGGCGTCGGCCTGATCCCGGAGCAGAACTGGGAGCTGCCCGACCTCCCGGCGTCGCCTTACGGCACCGACCCGACGGTTGCTTCGATCGGCTTCGAAAACGGCGGCGCAGCCGGCTCCGCCTCGCCGCTTACCTGGTCCGCGGCCTCGTTCGTGAGGCTCGCGCGAGACCTGGCGACCGGCCGGAACGTCGTGCTGCCGGCGGTGACCCACTCACGCTACGTCGCCAACACGCAGGGCACGACGCCGCTGACGGTGACGAGCCCAGCCGACAACACGTCCGTCACCTCCTCTCCGGTCACCGTCACCGGCACGACCGCGCCGGGGAATGCGGTCTACGTCGCGGCGACGAACACGGATGCCAACTCCGCGACGACAGTCGTCTCGACGACCGCGGGCGGCGACGGCTCGTTCAGTGTCGACGTCCCGATCACGGGCGGCACCAACGTCCTGAACGTTGTCGCAGTCAGCCCGACCGGTGGGACCGCCCACGCGCGGCGCACGGTCCTCCTCGACGTCCTGCCCGGGGCGCTGCTCCTCGACGTCCCCGACCCGGACGGCGACGACGCCGGCCCCGGGAACTACGCGTATCCGACCTTCGCCGGCTTCCGCCCGGGCGCCTTCGACATCCAGCGGTTCCAGGTCTTCGACTCCGGCGACACCGTCACCTTCCGGCTGCGGACGCGCGACCTGTCGGAGACGTTCGGCAGCCCGCTCGGCGCGCAGCTCGTCGACGTCTACGTACGCGTCCCCGGGGCGGCGACGACGTCCACGGCGGCGGCCCACTCGTTGCGCAACTTCGCGATCGCGCCGGCGTTCGCGTGGAGCCGGCTGATCCAGGTGCAGGGCTTCGGCCAGCGCTACGTGGACGCGGGCGGCACTGCACTCGGGACGGTGTTGATCTCGGCGAATCCGATCTCACGCTTCATCACGTTCAGCGTCCCAAAGGCGTCCCTCGGGACGCCCGGACCCGGCTGGGGCTTCGTCGTCGTCCTCACCGGCCAGGACGGCTTCAGCCCCGACAATGCCCGCAGCTTCGCGCCGACGCCCCAGGAGTTCCAGTTCGGAGTCTGCGCGACCGCGAGCTCCGATCCCCACTGCACGTTCGACCCCGGCCTCGTTCCGAAGGCGGTCGACGTGATCCCCGCACCCGGCGTGCTCCAGTCCACGGAGCTCGACTACACGCTCGGCCCCGTGCGGCTCACGGGCGTCGCGATCCCTTAGAACAACCGGACTACCAACTGGCGATCACACGGCAGGGCCCGCCTGATCCCTCCTCCCACGGGATGAGTCCGACGTAAGCGACGGCACCCCTCGGCGGGATCTTGTCGAGGTTGTTCAGGCCCTCGAGCCCGTAGCGGTCGGTCGCGAGGAAGTCCACATGGACGGGGAAGGTCGCTGAGTTCCCAGGGTCGAGGCTGATCGTGTCGACGCCAATGCCAGTCACCCTCCGGTGCTCGGCGAGCCACATGGCGGCCTCGACGCTGAAGCCGGGGAAGTGGTAGTTCGGGAAGGCGGCGCCGCCCTTGAACTCGAGAGGGTCGTCGACCTTGGCGGCCCAGCCGGAGTCCATGCAGGCGATCGACCCCTCCGGGATCCTCCCGTGTCGCCGCTCGAACCGGCGGAGGTCATCGACGGTGACCATCGTGTCCGGCTCTCGCTCGGCGCGCCGCGAGATGTCGATCACGACGATCGGGACGATCAGCTCTTCCAGCGTGATCTCCGGCGAGAGCCGCCCGCCCGGCGTGAAGTGGCCGGGTGCGTCCATGTGGGTTCCCGAGTGCTCGCCGAACGTCCATTCCTGCGCGTAGAAGCCGCCCAACGGGATCGTGACGAGCGTCTCCCTCGCGGGCGAGTCGAAGGTAAAGACTGGAAAACCCTCCCTGAAGACATGCGTGAGGTCCTGAAGGCGTTTCTTGTCGTGGCGGTGCGTCGCGGGACGTCCGCCGGAGGCGAGGCCGGGGAAGGCAGCGGCGACGGCCGCGCCGACGCCGGTCAGGACGGCCGTGCGACGGTCGATGCGAGGCCGATCCTGCTGCTCGACCTGCTCGCGCACGATCTCGACAGTTCCGGGGAGACACATTGCTCTGTCCTCCTCTCAGGTCGCTCCCACGAGTCTAGGCGAGGGACTCATAAGGCGACTCCGGCCCTGCTCGGCTAGGCGCCGGCGAAAGTCGGCACGTGTGCGACGCGCGTAAGAGGCTAGGGCTTCGCGGAAGCCGATCCGGACAAGAAACGGGCCGTGCGCGGCCGGCGGCTACCCGAGCGCCGTCCGCGCTGCTTCGTCGAACGGCGTCAGCTCGATTGGCAGGAGCTGGCGGATGCGGTCGTTGTGGGCGACCGTCTCGTTCCGCAGCCCCTCGATCAGCGGGCGCGCGACCCCGGCATTCACGGGGGTGACCAGGTGCAGCCACAGCGACGAGAGGCGCGGTGTCAGCACTGGGACCTCAACGATGATCGGGTGCTTTCCGCGGAGACGGGCGATCCGTTCGATCATCTCGCGGTAGGTCATGACCTCCGGCCCGCCGATGTCGAACTCGCCTCCGAGCGCAGGCTTGAGCCCGCAGACCCCCGCGAGGTAGGCGATGGCGTCGTTCAAAGCGATCGGCTGCGTGCGCGTCGAGACCCAGCGCGGCGTCACCATCGCCGGAAGGCGGTTCACGAGCGCGAGGACCGTCTCGAATGCGGCGCTGCCCCGGCCGACGACCATCGCCGCGCGCAGAGTCGTGACCGGGACAGACGTCGAGGCCAGCCGCTTGCCGGTCTCCCGCCGGCTCCGAAGGTGGGGCGAGAGGTCGGGAGAGTCGTCTCCGAGCCCGCCCAGGTAGACGAGCTGCTTGACGCCGGCGCGTTCGGCCTCGCGCGCAGTCGTCTCGGCGGCCTCGAGATCCTTCCCCTCGAAATCGGTGCTCCCGAGCGAGTGGACGAGGTAGTACGCAACCTCGACCCCCTCGAGCACCCGGGCAACGGAGTTTCGGTCTGTCGCATCGGCGACCTTCCAAGCCACATTGCCGTCCGGCCGTTCGCTGCGCGAGACCGCGACGACGCTGTGCTCGCGCGCAAGCACAGCGAGCAAGGGCTCGCCGATCGTCCCCGAGGCGCCGAAGACGGCGACCCTCATCTGCCGGCCTCGGCGATCAACCGCGAGAAATAGCGACGGCTGACCGCCACATGGATTCGGCTCTGCACCCGGTTGTAGAGCGCGCCCGTCCAGTCCGGCCTGCCCTTGCGGGCGGCGAGGCGCGGAAAGAAACCGCGGATCGCCGAGCGAAGGACAGATTCCGGCCCTCCCGTCTGCTCGAAGAGAATCTCGCCGGCGGGACGCTGCGCCAGCAGGCCGCCTTCGATGGGGTATCTGCAAGACACAAGGGTTCCAGTCACGTCGATGAGCGGGGCACCGAACCGGAGGAGCGCCGGACCACGTCCCAGCAGGCACAGCTCGAGTGAGCCCTGACGTTGCCGGGCCCGGACGACCCGACCGGTAAACCGTTCGACCTCTTGCCAGTACGCGTTACCGAGCCGCTCGGCACCCTCCGCCGAGACCTCGACCACGAGGTCTCCGAGCGCCGCGCGCTGCTCCGACTCGACGGCACCGTCCTCCGTCTGCCGGTCGCGCGTCTGCCAGCCGTCCACCTCTATGACGCTACTCCTGCTCATCAGTGCATGCTCCTTGCCCCGATGTGCCCGGTCCCCGAACGTCGTCAACTCGCGAGCGGCGCCGAGGCGCGGGTGACGAACGGCCTTCGGGCCGCCACCGTCGTCTGGCTTGGGGGCGGACGCAACGCCGAGGAGCCGGGCACGTGGAGCGCCAGCAACGAGTGGCTCGTCCAGCGGCTCTCACCCCGGTTCCCCGAGCTCGGCTTCGTCGAGGTTCGGTACCGGGTCAAGTCCTGGCAGCGGCTGGAACTCTGTGTCGAGGACGCTCGAGCCGCTCTGCAAGCGGCCGTACAGGGTGGCGCGGAGCGGATCCTGCTGATCGGATTCTCGATGGGCGGGGCGGTCGCGGCGTCCGCGGCGGATCACCCGGCGGTGAAGAGCGTGCTCGGTCTCGCGCCCTGGCTGCCGGACCGCCTGCCGCTCGACGCTCTTGCAGGCCGCCGGTTCGCGGTCGTCCACGGAGCATTCGACCGAAACCTGCCCGGGATCCCGGGCGTCAGCGCCGCGAGCTCCCGCCGTGGCCTCGACCGAGCCAGAGCCCAGGCGTCAGAGGTTCAGTACACGCTGATCCCGGGTGGGCTCCACGGCGCAGCGCTTCGGCCACGCTGGGGCCTGACCCCGCTTCCCCGCGCCGGCCGTTGGGCCAAGCTCGTGGCCCGCGAGCTCGAGCGCTTTTCGCGAACCTAGGGAAGAACGATCTTGCGAGCTTGTCGCTCGGGCGGGATCCTGACGACCCGCCAGGCGAGTCCGCACTTCTCGAGCGCCCAGACCATCCAGCCGCCCGGGTCGACCTCGAACTTCCGGAGGCCGTGAAAGGCGGACGAAGGGAAGGCGTGATGGTTGTTGTGCCACGACTCTCCGAACGAGAGCCACGAGAGCCACCAGACGTTGCGCGACTGGTCCGAGGTTCCGAACCGCCGCCCGCCCCAGAAATGGCAGATCGAGTTGATCGAGAAGGTCACGTGATGAAGCAGGAAGATGCGGACTGCTCCGCCCCAGATCATCCCTGCCCAGAAGCCGTACCAGCCGCCGATCAGCGCCCACCCGACGAGCGCGGGGATGAGGAGCGACAGGGCGACGGTCGGAAGAAAGAGCTTCGCGATCAGGCGCAGGCCGCGGTCGTCGATCAAATCCTTTGCGTACTTCGCCTTGTCGGCCCTGCCGGCGAGGCTGAACATCCAACCGGTGTGCGCGTGCCAGAGGCCCTTCAGAGCCTCGAGGATTCCGGTGCCGTAGCCCGCGTGCGGGCTGTGCGGATCGCCCTCCTGGTCCGAAAACTGATGATGCTTCCGGTGATCGGCGACCCAGGCAACCACGTCGCCTTCCACGGCCATCTGGCCCAGCAGCGCAAAGGTGTACCTCACGGGCTTGAAGGTCTCGAACGAGCGGTGTGTGAAAAGGCGGTGGTAGCCGACCGTGATCCCGAACCCGGTCAGGAGGTAGCCGACGATCATGATCGCGATCTCCGTCGGACCGACCATCCGGCCCCAAAGGAGGGCGATCGCCAGAAGGAGGCCGGCGACCGGAAAACCGATGCCGACGAGGTTCGCCACCTTGTGAGTCCTGGTCACGGAGTAAGGATGCCCGATTTCCGCGCGCCTAAAAGTACGTCTCGCATAGTCGCGGCGGAATTCTGCAGAAGCGCGCGAACCGCACGACCGGAATTCCCGCTCGCGTCCGCCACGGTAATTGGGAACGGCGGCGCGCGGTTCAGGTGGCGTCGGCTGCCGACGCGGATGCGCGCTAGTCTTACCGCTGCGGCGCCTCAACACCGGCGCAGCGGATCGGCCCGCGGGGCCAGAAGCGATCCGGCCCCGCGAAAAGATGCGCCCTCAGTAGAGCACGCGCGAGCAGCTGTCTGACCTCAGCGCCCAGGTTCGGCGATCGAACTCACGATGGGAGAATCGGATGATGGCGATCACCGGCACCGGACAGCGGCCGCGGGCTTGCACGAGCTAGGCGACATGGGTGAGGGTCGCCAATCACCGCTGAACCTGAATGCGTTGCTGGCGGCGGTCGAGGCGGCGCCGCCGGTCGCGGCGGTCGATGTGCTCGCCACCGCGCTAGCGGAAGCGATCGGCGCCCGCGAGGTCAGTTTCCTGATCGCTGACTTCAGTGGGCGGTCGCTGATCCGACTTGGCCACTCGGGCGGGACGAGGGAAATGCGGTTGCAGGGGAAGGAGACTGCGGAACGGGTGCCGTTGGTTGGGACGCCGCACGGGCAGGCGTTAGCCGCCCAGGCCGTCGAGGTGATCGTCGAGGATGGCGGCGCTCGGTTGTTCGCGCCGGTGACCAGCCGCGGTGAAGCGGTCGGTGTTCTGGAGTTGGGCCTGGAGGATTTCCCGGCTGAGCAGACGGTGGCCGATGTCGCTCTTGCGGCGCACTTCTTGGCGTACGTGGTGATTGCGAACCGCCGGTACACCGATCTCTTCGAGTGGGGACAGCGCTCGGTACCGCTGTCATTGGCGGCGGAGATCCAGCACCGGCTGTTGCCTGGTGCCTTTACGTGCGAGGCCGGACAGTTCACTCTCGCCGCCTGGCTGCAGCCGGCGGGTGAGATCGGCGGTGACACCTTCGACTTTTCGCTCGAGCGCGACACGTTGCATGTGTCGATGACCGACGCAATGGGCCACACGATGGACGCCGCCCTGTTGGCCACGGTATTGGTCGGTGGCCTACGCAACGCCCGCCGGCGGGGGGTTGAGCTGGCCGAGCAGGCGCGGCTGGCGAACGATGCGCTGGCCGAGCAGGCGGGCGAAGGCCAGTTCGTTACCGGCCTGCTCGTGCGGATTGACCTGGCGACGTCGACGGCGGGCATCGTCAACGCCGGCCATCCCCCGCCGCTCAGGCTTCGGGGCGGGAAGTTCGAGCAGCTTCGTCTGGAGGCTGACCGCCCGTTCGGGCTGGTGTCCGGTCGCGGCTACCGGGTGCAAGCGCTCCCATTGGAGGTGGGCGACCGGCTGATGTTCGTGACCGACGGCATGCTGGAGCGCGACGCCTCCCGGATGAACATCGCGGCCATCCTGACCGCAAGCATGAACATGCACGCCCGCGAGGCGGTGCAGCAACTCACCCAGGCGGTCCTTGAGACAAGCGGCGGTCAGCTACGCGATGACGCCACGGCGTTGTGTCTCGACTGGCATGGCGGCCCTCCCCGCGACCGCGACGCCACTTCGGGAGCAGACCGCGAAGGGCGACTCCATCAAGCAGCGTCGTCCTGAACGGCGCAGGAGGCCGCCAATGTTTTGCGCCTACATCGGGTGGCGCCGCCGGCCCTGGATCAGCGCGTGGTTGAGCATCATCGCGTCCTCGTCTTCGCGCGCGACGACGACGACCTTGTTCCAGACGCCCGGATAGACGACCCGCTCGCTGTACAGCTGAGTCCGAAAGCCTTCCGTGTAGACCTGGGGAAGGGCGTCGCCGGCGCCGTACATACGCCGCCCACCGTCGCTCCCACGGATGACTGCGACGAGGTCGCGTGTCTCCTCGTAGTCGTCAGCTGCGACGAACTCGGCTAGCGGCCGCTGCGGGGATCCACTGCTCAGGAAGGCGACGACGTACTTTCGGTCGCGCCCCCACTTGTTCTTGCGAATCGTCTCGCCAAGACCGATGTGAACCGCGCCTTCGGCGCGCGTCACACCCATGAACACGCGGTAGCGCGAATAGCGCTCGCGCTCTTCCGGCCACTGATACGACTGGCCCTCCCGCTCCTGCACGAGCCCCCAATCCTCGGCGAGATCCCGCCCTCGGCCCACGAGCAGAGGCGACACCTTTCCCATCTGTGCCATCGGCATCAACAGGCTTGATGATCGGATTGTCGAAGCCCGCCTGCGCGAGCTGAATCAGAAGTGGGCCGAGCTCCCGATCCGGAACGCGCTCCAGAGTCACGGAGAAGGGCATATTGCCTCAGCGCTTACGTTGATAACGTATAAAAACGTAACCCCGTAAGGCTACGTTGTCAAGAAGTCTGCTACAGTGCGTGGTGCGCGAAGACCCAGACGGAAGCCGTCGAGGCTCCGAGGATTCTCCTCTTTCGACTGTCACACCGGGCCCAAGCGCATCAAGGAGAGCTCAACCGGCAGGCTCTTCAGCCTGAATTGTGACAGTGAGGAGCATCAGATGCATGCCACCATCCGACGGTACGAGGGCATCGACCAGGATCGCACGGAGGAGCTGACCAGGAAGGTCGGCGAGAGCCTTCTGCCGCGCCTGAGCGAGATGCCGGGCTTCAAGAGTTACCACCTCATCGAGGCCGACAACGGCGTCATGAGTTCCATCGACTTCTTCGACACGTCGGTGCAGGCCGACGAGTCGACCCGCGTCGCGGCCACCTGGGTGCGCGAGGAGAAGCTGGAGGCGGCACTTCCGAATCCGCCCAAGGTCACGGGCGGCGACGTGATCGTGGAGAAAACGATCGTGAAAACGAACGGACTCGTCCGCGCGTAACCCCGACGCTGCAAGGGGAGGCCCGCACCGCGGGGCCTCCCCAGTACGTTGTTCTGCACATCGCTTTGCTGAGTTAACGGCCCAGCGAGGCCGACCCCATAGAGGGAGGCCGTCATGGCCGAAGCAGTTCTAACCAGGAACCAAGAGATCGAGCGGACACTCCAAGTGAAACGCACGCAGGGCTACCGAATCGAGTCTCACGACGACACGGAGGCGGTGCTCTTGATCAGGGGTCGGCGCCGGTTCTTCAACCTGCGCCGCGGGGACGACCTGCGCTACCGGCTGTCGTTCGACGAACACGGCCACGCCAGCAGCCGAGCGATCGCGTAAACGTCGCCGAGAACGTTCGAGTCCGATGGAAGGAAGGCTCGCGCTTGCGGGCCTTCCTCTTGGTCCTAGTCGGCTGCTCGTGCGGATGTGGTGGGCCTCGCCGACTCGTCTGCAGTCGCGGCGTAGCAAGGCCTCCTCTGTCGCCGCAGCTCGGCTCCGCCTCCTTCTCCCGAGCGGCGACGCCTACTTTGAGGCAGAGGCGGAATCCCTGCCGTTGCCCGGCCTGAGTGGCCAAATCGTGGTCCATTGGGACGCCTGAGGCGCCAGGGTCACTCGAGAGCTTCGAGGATCTCCCATTCGTCGGGAACGCCCTTCAGCCTGTGTGCGCCTCGGTCGACGAAGGAGAGTCCGGAGCCCGTAACGAGGTCCCTCACCGTCCGCGACACGAGCACCTCGCCCGCTCCGGCGAGCCCGTTCACACGAGCGGCGATATGGACGCCGATGCCGGCGATGCCTCCACGGCGTCGCTCCACCTCGCCCGTGTGGAGACCGGCACGCATGTCCAGGTCAAGCATTCGCAGGCGGTCCCGGAGCGCAAACGCGCAGCGAACGGCGCGCGCCGGGCCGTCGAAGGTTGCGAGCAGCCCATCACCCGCGAAGTCGGAGATCGTTCCGCCGAAGCGCGCGACCTCGGTCGCCGCCAGCTCGTCGTGCCTCTCGAGCAGCTCCCGCCACCGCGCATCGCCCAACTCGACCGCCCGTGGGGTGGAGTCGACGATGTCCGTGAACAGGACGGTGGCGAGCACACGGTCGGTCGCGTGCGCCGGGCGGGACCCCGTGAGGAACTCCTCCACTTCGTCGATGAGGACGTCGATGTCCCCGACTCCCAGCCCGTAGTCAGCGCCAGGCACGACGACGAACTTCGCGCCCTCGATGTGCTCCGCGACATACCGTCCCTGGTCGACGGTGACGATCGGGTTGTCCCGGCGGTGGACGACGAGCGTGGGCACCCTGATCGATGGAAGCACGTCCCGTACATCGAGCTCGAAAAGCATGCGCATGACGGCCGCAGCAGTTGCCGGGCTTGCGGAGAGGCGAAGGAATCGTCCCCAGGCCTCGATTGCAGCGGAATCGCCGGCGAGGCTCGGATTGATCGCGGCGATGATGTCGCCGCGACCCCACGTCTGCTCAACCATCGAGACGAGGCCTTCCTGCACTTCCGGCGGTGCGCCGATCTCGTATCCCGGCGCCGCCGAGGCGCGTGCGGTCGGGTTCATCAGGACGAGTGCGCTCGTACGCTCGGGATACGTGGCGGCGAAGAGCTCCGCCATCGGCGAGGCCTCGCCGGCGCCTGCGATCGCGGCGCGCTCGAGGCCGACAGCGTCCATCACCGCGGACACGTCGTCCATCCAGTCCTCGAGCGGGGGGAGCTCTGTGGACCTGATCGGATCGGACAGGCCGATCCCGTACTTGTCGAACGAGATCAGCCGGCTGAACGAGGCGAGGCGGCCCAGATAGTGCGCATAGCCCGGCAGGTCCCACCGTGCCTCGAGATGGCTGAACCAGGTGGAGACGAGCACGATGTCTAGAGGATTGCCCTCTCCGACGATCTGGTACGCGATGTGCGCGTCGCCCTTCTTCGCGTACTGCGTCTGTGGCACCACTCCCAAGACGATACGCCCGGGCGCTCAGCTCGCGCCAAGCCTGTCTATATCGATGCGCGCAGGCGACGCTTGCCCAGGATCTCGCGGGCCGCGTTGAGGCCCGGCGTGCCCATGACGCCGCCGCCCGGGTGGGCTGCGGCGCCGCATAGGTAGAGGCCGGCGACCGGCGTCCGGTAGCGGGCGTAGCCGGGCACCGGTCGGAAGGCGAAGAGCTGACCGGGAGTCATCGCGCCCTGGAAGATGTTGCCGCCGGTGAGGTTGAAGACCCGCTCGAGGTCGGGCGGCGCCAGCACCTGGCGTTCGAGGACCGAGCGCTTGAAGTTGGGCGCGTATTCGTCCACCAGGTCGAAGCAGCGGTCGGCGAACGCTTCGCGCTGGTCGTCCCAGGATCCGTCGCGAAGCTCGTACGGGGCGTACTGCACGAACATCGACATCAGGTGCCGACCGGGCGGCGCGACGCTCGGGTCGACGGCCGACGGGATCGTGCACTCCAGCACGGGCTCCGCAGAGGGTCGGCCGTACTTGGCATCGTCGAAGGCAAGCTCGATGTAGTCCTGGTCGGGACAGAGGTGGATCGTGCCTCGGTGCTGGGGGCCCGGCTCGGTGCCCGGCAGCGCGCGGAAGTCCGGCAGCTCCGCCAAGGCGACGTTGATCTTCAGCGACGCGCTCGCGTAGCTGATCCGCTCGACGTCGGCAACGAACGCCCCCGGAAGCGTGCTCCGGTCGAGCAGCCGCAGGAACGTCACGTTGGCGTCGGCGTTGCTCGCCACGACCGGGGCGTGGTACTCGTCGCCGCCGGCGAGCGCCACGCCGACGGCTCGGCCGTCGTGCACCAGGATGCGTTCCACCTCGGCCTCGAAGCGAATGTCGGCACCGAGGTCACGGGCGGCTGCCGCCAGCGCCTGCGTCAGCCCGCCCATGCCGCCGCGCACGTACGCCCAGACACCTCGCGCGCCGCCGCTCTCGCCCATCACATGGTGGAACAGCACGTACGCGGTCCCCGGCATCGAGGGGGCTGCCATCGCCCCGATGACCGCGTCGGTCGCCAGCGTCCCCTTCAACTCCTCCGACTCGAACCAGCGGTCGAGGATCGGCCGCGCGGCGCCGGTGAGGATCTCCACCGCCTCGCCTGCCGCGTCTCCCAGCCGCCGGTACGAACGTCCGAGCGAGAGCAGCGTCCGGAGGTCGCGGAGGCGCGGCTTCGACAGATCGGGCGGCGCCATCGTCAGCGTGGGCTCGACCACCGCCGCGACGCGCTCGAGCATCGCTTCGTACTGCGGATAGCGCTCGGCGTCTCGCTCGCTGAACTTGGCGATCTCCCTGCGCGTGAGGTCGGCGTCGGGGCCCATTGTCAAGGAGCGCCCATCGGGAAACGGCGTGAACGACGCGGGATCGCGGGGGAGGACCTCGTAGCCGTAGGAGGCCAGCCTCAGGTCGCGGACGATTGCCGTGTGGAACAGGCTGTTCACGTACGCGGCGGTGGAGACCTTGTAGCCGGGAAAGGTCTCCTCGGTGACACAGGCGCCGCCGACGACATGGCGCCGCTCGAGGACCAGCACCCGCCGGCCGGCGCGCGCCAGATAGCACGCGGTCACCAGCCCGTTGTGGCCGGCCCCGATCACGATCGCGTCGTATCGCGAGGGGCCTGGCACTAGCGGACGGCAGTTGACTTGTGCAGGACCCAGCCGAGCCCTGCGCCGGGGTGGCCCGGGAGGCTGCGCAGGTCCTCCAGCCCCGCGCGCAACTCCTCCTCTATGGCGCCGGGCTGGTGCGCGAGCGCGCTCTCGACCACGTCGGCCGCGTAACTCGCCTGGCCGGACAGATCGGGGTCCTGCCACCAGAACGTGCGCTCGCCCTCCACGACCTCACGGAAGCCGGCATCGCGGAGCCAGCCTGGCAGCCGTGTGCCGGCGTCGCTCCAGCCCGAGGCAGCCATGCCCTCGACCATCGAGCCGAACAGCGCCTCGAGTGCGTCCGTTGAGGGCTCGGCGCGGACGGTCGAGTAGTCGACTTCGATCGCGGTGATAGCGCCGCCCGGGGCGAGCACGCGTCGGGCCTCGCGCAGCACGGCGGGCGGATCGGCGACGTGCTCGAGGAACCACATCATCCAGACGTGGTCGAACGACTCGTCCTCGAACGGGAGCTCGAGCGCATCGGCCTGCAGCAAGGTCGCCTCGACGCCGGCCCGCTCGAGGTGGCCGCGGGCGTACTCGAGCTGCCTTGGCTCGATGTCGACCCCGGTCAGGCTCACGCCGGGGAACTCCTGTCCGAGTACCGCCAGTACGGCGCCCACGCCGCACCCCACCTCGAGCAAGCGCGTCCCGGGCTCGAGCTGCGTGCCGTCGCGGATCAGCCGGTGGCGCCAGTGCTCCGCCTGCTCCACGAGCCGCTCCTGCTCGGGCGTCCCGTAGCCGTGCACGTAGCCGGTCATGGTCCGCATGATTGTTGACGTGACGAGCGTCGCGCGTGATGGTGGTTGCGCTTGCGGAGCGGTTCGCTACCGGCTTACGTCGGAGCCGCTCTTCACGCATTGCTGCCACTGCCTGAATTGCCAGCGGCAGACCGGGAGCGCCTTCGTCATCAACTTGCTGATCGAGGCCGACCGGGTGGAGCTGCTCGCGGGAGCCCCGCAACCGGTGGACGTGCCGCGCGACGACGGCAGCAAGCAGCGGATCTATCGCTGTCCGACCTGCCAGGTTGCCGTTTACAGCGACTACGGCCGGCCCGAGGTGCTGTTCGTTCGGGGTGGAACGCTCGATCAGCCGTGGACGGTCACGCCGGACGTCCACATCTTCATCAAGTCCAAGCTGAGCTGGGTGACGCTCCCGGACTCGGTGCCGGCCTTCGAGGTCTACTACGACAGGACGGTCCTGTGGCCGGCCGCGAGCCTCGAGCGGTTCGACGCAATCTTGGCGGCGGCGGACTCCTAGAAGCCCGACCGTCACGCCGCTTTGCGAAGCGGGCTGCCAGTGAGATGCGACGTGATCAGCGCGGCGTCGAGTGGCAGCACGGCGAGCTCGGGCGGCGGACGGCGAACGAAGCCGTCGATGAGCAGCAGGTCCTCCGCCTGTTCGGGCGTGAGGGTGTCTTCGGCACGCACGCGCGCGGCCCGACAGAGCGCGAGCCCGGCCTCGACCTCGAGCCTCGCGCCTCCTCCCGGCGGCAGCGAGCGAACGGCGCAGACCTCGCCGCCGCTCAAGAAGAACGCCTTTCGCCAGCTCGGCTCGCCCGCTGGTGCGATGAGACAGAGCTCCATCCTGCGCAGCCGGTCAAGCCGGCGGAGGCGATCGAGGACCTGCTCGAGCGCCTCGATGCGATCACGCAGCCGGGTCGCCTCCTCGTAGCGGAGGCAATCGGCAAGGTGCGAGAGACGCGCGCGCAGGCGCGGCAGCGGCCCGCCCAGGAGGAGGTCGTCGAGCTCCTCGGGCGTGCTCAGTGCCAGCGCACGGGCGGCCAGCGAGGCCTTCCGGCGGCTCGTGATCGGGCCGAGCGGGGTCGTGGTCTTGCTCACGACGAAGTCCTCGCCGCGGCGCTTGAGGTAGACGCCGTGCTCCTTCCGGCGGCTGCGGGAATTGGCCGGCGGCTGGAGCTCACGGATCAGCCTGACTTCCTCGAGCGCCGCCTCGAACTCGGAGCCAAGTACGCGCCACTCGATGCGGTGGAGTGCCAACAGCGCCGCTTCGACCGAGGGCCGCTGGCCCTCGCTTCGGAAGTAGGAACGAAGACGGGCGCGCAAGTCGCGGGCGCGACCGACGTAGAGCACCTGCTCATGGCGGTCTCGAAAGAGGTACACGCCGGGCCGGGTGGGCGCGCCCCGGGCGAGGGACCGCTTGTCGTAAACCCGGCGCTTGCGAGGCGCCGCGAGAGCGCGAAGCTCGGAGAGCCGCCTCGCGCCGAGCTCCTGCGCGAGCCCGATCAGGTGCACCAGCACCTGGGCTGTCGCCTCGGCATCGGGCAGTGCTCGGTGGCAGGGCCTGGTCGGGACGCCGAAGAAGTCGGCGAGCGAGGCGAGCCCGACGCGGCGTCGGCGGCCCTCGAGCAGCCGACGGGCGAGCGCTGCCGTGCAGAGCGGCGGCTCCGACAGGCGCCGGCCGTGAGCGAAGAGCAGCTGCCGCTCGAGGAAGCGCTGGTCGAACCGGGCGTTGTGGGCGACGAGCAGCGCATCGCCCGCAAAGGAGAGGAAGCGGCGGAGAACGGTCGAGACGGACGGCGCGTGCCTCAGCTCCTGTTCGCGCAGGCCGGTTAGCCGGGCCACTTGTTCCGGGAGCTTCACCCCCGGATTCACCAGCGACTGAAAGGTCTCGACCGGTTCGAGCGCTCGGACGCGAACGGCGCCGATCTCGCAGATGCGGTCGCGGGCGGCCGAGAGCCCGGTCGTCTCGAGGTCGAAAACGACGAACTCGGCTTCCTCCAGCAGTGGATCGACTCGCGTTCGGGCGAGGGAGACGGTGGCGCCCGCGGCGACGAGCCGGCTGTCGCCGGCGGTCACCTCGGCGATCAGCGAGCAGGCGAGCCCCTCGGAGATCGCGGATGTCGCGAACAGCGTGCGGGCCGCCTCGACTGCCGACAGCGGGCCGCGCTCCTCCAGCGTGTCCACGAGCCGGTCGAGGGCATCGAGAGCGAGCTGCACCCGGAGATCAAAGCGAACATATGTTCGCTTGGCAAGGTCAGCCCGACGTCTCGAGCGCGGCTTTGGCCGCCGCCACCTGCTCTCGCTTGGCCTTCGTCAGCTCCTGGACGAAGATCTGGATCGTGGCCGCGAGCGGCACGGCGGTGAGCGCGCCGAGGACGCCGAGGAGCGCGCCGAACAGCGTCACGGCGACGATGATGAAGAACCCGGAGAGCCTGACCGCCTTGCCCTGGACCTTGGGCGTGACGATGTTGTTCTCCACCTGCTGGTAGACGAGGACGACTACGAGCATGATGATCGCCGCGGTCAGGCCCTCCTCGGCCCAGATCGTCGGGACGAGGATGAAGCCCGCGATCGTCGCGCCGATGTTCGGGATCATGTCCAGCAGGCCCGCGATCACGCCTAGTGCGACCGCGTAGCTCGATCCGAGCAGCCACGCCGTTGTCCCTTGCGTCACCCCGGCGATCACCGAGATCACCACCACGCCGATCGCCCAGCGGGACACGAGCTCGGTGACCCGCTCCCAGACGGCGAGCCAGCGCTCGTCCTCGCCGGGCATCAGCATGCTCGCCAGGGAACGCTTGAGGTTGGCGATGTCGCTGAGCAGGAAGAGGCAGATGAAGAGAATCGTGAAGGCCGCCAGGAAGATGCTGAAGAAGTCGCCCGCGATGCCGAGCATGGCCTGGATCGTCTCGGGAACGGACGTGGAGACGGTCTCGGCGCCCGACTGGACGTTCTCAGCGGCGCCGCTGTCCCCGAGGGACTCGAGCTCGTCGGACTCGCGCAGGCTCTGAACGGTTTCCGGCAGGTCCTGGAGGTAATCCCGCACGGCTCCGATGAGCGGAACGGCGAGCAGGAGGGCCAGCGCGGTGACCGCCAGGGCGATCCCAAGCACCGTTACCGTCGCAGCGAGCCCCCGCGACATGTTCGTCTTCGCCATCACGAACCGCACCGGATACTCGAAGACCAGCGCCAGGAAGATGCCGACGAAGACGATCAGGAACGTGTCACCGATCGCCCAGAAGGCGGCCATGATCGCCAACGCCGCCGCCACGAGGAGGATCGTGCGGACGGGCAGGATCAACTCGACTCGCCGGGTGTCGCCGACCACTGCGTCGAAAGCCTACGGAGCGCGTCGGCGGTTTCAGCCCACGCGGGGAGCGAACGGGTGCAGCTCGTCGGCGCCTGGCTGCACGATCCCGTAGTGGGATTCAGGCACCGCGTTCCAGGCGCCGGGCAGGTCTCCGAGCGGCTCGGACACGATCGCCCTGGTCTCGTCCGACAGCGCCTCGAGCTCTTCGATCTCAGGGTAGATCTCCTTCAGCGCGTCCATACGCGTGCTGAAGTACAGCGACCGGGAGTCGCCCTCGCTCGAGTAGCGGAACGCCCAGATCGAGCGTCCATCAGTCGTGGCGATTGTCATCTGGATCGGGTGCTCGACCCCGTGCTTGTGGCCCGTCTCCTCGACGAGGCCCACCATCCGCTCCACCGCCGCGACCGGGTCGTCCTCCAGGCCGAACGTGAGCGCGAGGAAGAACATCGTCTCGGAGTCGGTCGTGCCCTCGATGGACGGGAAGAGCGACTCGTCCACTGCGAGCACGAGGTCGCGCTTCACGCGGGGGAACTCGCGGATCAGCCCGTTGTGCATCCAGAGCCAGCGGCCGTGGCGGAACGGATGCGCGTTGGTCTCCTGGATCGCCGTCCCAGTGGAGGCGCGGATGTGGGAGAAGAACAGCGGCGACGAGATACCGGCTGCGATCTCGCGCAGGTTCCGGTCGTTCCAGGCGGGGTGGGTGCTGCGGTAGAGCCTCGGCGTCCCCTCCTCGTACCAGCCGACGCCGAACCCGTCACCGTTCGTCGTCGTCGCGCCGAGCTGCGCGTGCAGGCTCTGGTCGATCAGCGAGCGGTCCCGTTTGATCAGCAGCTCCTCCAGCCGGATCGGCGTTCCCGAATAAGCGAGCCAACGGCACATCTCAATCTCCTCTCTACGGCGAATGGCGGTATGGCGATCCTGCCTGAGAGAGTCCGGACGCGACTGGAGAAGAACCTCAACAGGTCGAACGTCTCCGTGTACGAGAAACTGTCAGCCACATGCCGACCGAATCCCCCCTCGAGCCGAGCGACCACGGCCTCGTGCCCAAAGAGGACGGCTGGTTTGTCGTCAACGCCCGGGACGCGCCGTGGAGATCCGCGCCCGGTCGTGGCGCCGTCTGCGTCTTCGAGGGCGAGCAGCATTTCCCGCAGATCGGCATCAACCTGAGGATCCTCGGACCCGGTGAGCCGATGTCGATGTACCACTGGGAAGCGGACCAGGAGGACTTCCTCGTTCTCGCCGGCGAGGCGCTGCTGATCGTCGAAGGCGAGGAGCGCACGCTCCGCCCGTGGGACTTCGTCCACTGCCCAGCCGAGACCAAGCACACGATCGTGGGCGCCGGAGACGGAGACTGCGTCATCCTCGCCGTCGGGGCTCGCCTTTCGTCTGGGCCGGACTGGGGCGGCTACCCCGTCGACGAGACCGCCCTTCGCCACGGCGCGGGTGTCGAGGAGGAGACCACTGACGCCGTTCAGGCGTACGCGCGGGTCGCAGGGCGTGAGCCCACCCGCTATCGCGAAGGCTGGCTTCCGGGCTGAGGCGGGGCGGCTCTAGCTCAGTACGGCCGGAAGTCTGAACACCGGGAACAGCTCCGGGTAGCCGGCGAAGCCCGTGATGCCGGCGATGCGTTCGCCGTGGAGCGCGAAGACCATGATCCCGTAGGCGCGGAAGCGCTCACCCGGCAGCTCCTGGACGAAGGCGGCGAGCGCCGGCTGGCCGTTGGCCCGCGTCGGTCGGAGCTGAATGAGTTCGAGGCGGCCTTCCATCGGGACGGTCGCGAAGAAGCCGCCGATCTCCGCGGGGCCGACCACGTGCATCGGCTCAGGCGGCATCGTCATCAGCGCGTCGTCGGCAAGCAGCCCGGCCAGGCGCTCGATGTCGACCGCCTCCCAGGCCTCCACGAACCGGCGCATCACCGCTTTCTCGGCGCGCTCGTCGGCCGGCCGGTGGACGCGGGCCAGGGTGCCGTCCTGCCGTTCGCGATCGACCCGCTCCCGGGCTCGCTGGAGCGCGCTGTTCGCGGCGGCGACGCTGATCCCGAGGATGTCAGCCGTCTCGCGGGCCGACCAGCCGAGCACGTCCCTCAGGATGAGAGCGACGCGCTGCCGCGGAGGGAGGAGCTGCACCGCGGTCACGAACGCGAGGCCGATCGTCTCCCGGCGCTCGGCCTCCCGCTCCGGGGTCACGGGCTCGAACAGCACGTCGGGATACGGCTGCAGGAACCCGTCGACCGAGGCGGCGTCCCACCGGCCGCGCTGCTCGATCATGCGCAGGCAGACGTTGGTCGCGATCCGGTAGCACCAGGAGGAGAGCTCCGCGCGCGGCTCGAACCGCCCGATCCCGCGCCAGGCGCGGAGCATCGTCTCCTGGAGCGCGTCGTCGGCATCGTGGACGGAGCCGAGCATCCGGTAGCAGTGCACGTGCAGCCGGCGGCGCAGCGGCGCCGTCAGCTCGACGAACGCCTGCTCGTCGCCCGCCGCGGCCGCGGAGAGCAGTTCCATGCCCCGACGCTACTCCCCCGGAGCGGGCGCGCCGACCTCCGTCCAGGACGGCGCGTCGAACGACCCCGGCCTGCCCCCGAGCGCGATCAGTCGGATCCCGTCCGGCCCCGGCCGGATCTGCCGGTACTGCTCCGGGCCCACGCGGGCCATCAGCCCCGGCCGAAGCTCGAACTGCTCGTCCCCTGCGACGAGCGTCGCCGAGCCGGAGATCGGGATGTAGACCTCCTCCTGTTCCGGGTCGAACGCGTCGGCGTCGTGGTTGTGGTTCGGGTAGTCCTCCCAGTGCGGCGGGAGGGTCAGCACCTGCATGCCCCAGGAGGACACGCCCAGCTCCGCCCGCGCGCGGCGCGCAACCCCGCCGTGAATCGGATCCATCTCGTCGATCGCCGCGACCGTCACGTCGCTCGTCGCAACCTCGGCCATCAGGCCTCCTTTCGTCGAGAGTAGAACCCGCGGCGAGCGGCGAACTCATCGGCGGTCACTCGGCCAAGGGGGCCGCCGGGGCCTAGGATGGCCTTCGTGGCCACCTCAGTCACGCGAGACCTCGAGCTCCAGCTCGAACAGCATCGTGCCGAGCTGACGGCGTACTGCTATCGCATGCTCGCCTCCCCATTCGAGGCCGAGGACGCGGTGCAGGAGACGATGATCCGTGCCTGGCGAGGCCTCGACCGGTTCGAGGGGCGCGCCGCGCTCCGCTCCTGGCTCTACCGGATCGCGACGAACGTCTGCCTGGACATGCTCAGCAGCCGCGAGCGCCGTGCGCGTCCGATTGATCTCGGGCCGTCGCGCGAGCCGATCGAGGCGAACCTGAGCACCCTGCCCGAGGTCAACTGGATCGAGCCGATCCCCGACGTCCGTGTTGCGGCCGAGGGCGACCCCGCCGCCCTGACCGAGGCGCGCGAGACGATCCGCCTCGCCTTCGTCGCGGCGCTCCAGCACCTGCCGCCGAGGCAGCGCGCGGTCCTGATCCTCTGTGAGGTCCTGCGCTGGAAGGCGAGCGAGGTGGCCGAGCTCCTCGAGACGAGCGTCGCGTCGGTGAACAGCGCGCTCCAGCGCGCCAGGGCGACGCTCGAGGCGAGCGACGTGAGCCTCGCCGAGGCGTCGGGCCCGCTCGAGGAGGCGGACGCCGACCTGCTTGCCCGATACGTCCGGGCGTTCGAGGAGTACGACATGGAGGCGCTGACCGCACTGATCCGGGAGGACGCGATCCAGTCGATGCCGCCGTACGAGCTGTGGCTGAGCGGGCGGGACGACATGCTCTCGTTCTGGGTCGGGCCGGGAGCGACCTGCCGCGGTTCGCGCATGATCCCTGCCGGCTCGGCGAACGGCTCGCCCGCCTACGGGCAGTACCGGCCGAGCGCAGACGGCGGCTATGAGCCGTGGGCGCTCCAGGTGATCGAGGTCGAGGACGGGCGGATCGTCGAGCTCACGTTCTTCCTCGACACAGGCGCGATCTTCCCGCTGTTCGGGCTGCCGCCCCGGCTCGACTCCTAGCCTGATTTCGGTCCAACCGCCACGGACCAGATGGGTCGTCCAGCAAGGACAGCCCGCACCGGCAGCCGCGCTGTGCACTCTCGCTGAGACCGAAGCCCGAACGGCCGCGCGGGCCGATCTTGGCGCAGGTTCGTCACGAACTCCATGGCCCGGCGAGCCGGGTCCGAGGGACAGTCCCTCGCGCCCCGGCTCGCGGCTACGCCGGCTCCATCGCGCTCACGTCCATCCAGACCAGCTCCCAGTGGTGGCCGTCGGGGTCGTTGAAGCTGCGGCTGTACATGCCCTCCATCTCGACCGGGTCGGCCGCGGGAGAACCGCCGAGCTCGATCGCCCGGTCAGCAAGCTCGTCGACCTGCTCCCGAGTCACCGCCGAGAGCGCCAGGATCGCCTCCGTCTGCTTGCCCGGATCGGCGAGCTCCTTCGACGTGAAGTCCTTGAACCTGTCCTCGACGAGCAGCATCACGAACGCCTCGTCGCTGAGGATCATGCAGGTGGCCGTCTCGTCCGTGAAGCGCGGGTCGAACGAGAAGCCGAGCTCGGTGAAGAAGCGGACCGAGCGGTCCAGATCCTTCACGGCCAGATTGACGAAGAGCTTGCGAGAGCCGTTCGCGGCCATGGTCTTCTCCTTTTCTCGGTCGGGCAGGACATCTGTCAGGCCCATGAAGTGGACGAGCTCCATGAGCTCGCGGGACGCGTGGCGAAGCCGCACCTGGCACCCGTGCCTCCGCGCGCCGAGCTGGAGCCGGCACAGCGCGTCGACCGTGACCGCGTCCGGCTCCACGGCGTGCACGTCGCAGAGCACGACGCTTCCCGGAGCATCGCGGAGCAGCGCGCAGACACGGTCGCAGAGGCCGGGAAGGTCGGCACGGGTGATCGGGCCTCGAATCGCGAGGCCGACGGTCTTTGGCGCTGCGCCCATTGGGACTAAGACCGATCGCCCTGGTGAAATTCATCGCGGGATGACCGATGAGTTCGTCGACGTTGTCCCGTCCAAGCCCTTGAAGACGATGACAGCGCCGAAAGGAACCCATCTATGACCTCGCTGGACATGCGACGCCGGTGGCTCGCCCTCTACGTCCTCTGTCTCGGGGACCTGATGATCGTGCTCGACGGCACGATCGTGAACGTCGCACTGCCGTCGATCCGCGACGACCTCGGGTTCTCGCAGACCTCGCTCGCCTGGGTGGTGAACGCCTACCTGCTGACGTTCGGCGGCTTCCTGCTGCTGGGCGGCCGGCTGGGCGACCTCTTCGGGCACCGGCGGATGTTCCTGTCCGGCATCGCGCTCTTCACCGCAGCCTCGCTTGCCTGCGGCGTCGCCTCGTCGCAGGGCTTTCTGATCGCGGCGCGCGCGGTTCAGGGGCTCGGCGGCGCAGTCGTCTCTGCAGTCGCTCTCTCGCTCCTGATGATGCTCTTCACCGAGCAGGCGGATCGCGCGAAGGCGATGGGCGTGTTCGGCTTCGTCCTCTCGGGCGGCGGCGTCATCGGCGTCCTCGCCGGAGGGATCCTCACCGACCTCCTGAGCTGGAACTGGATCTTCCTCGTCAACCTGCCCGTCGGCGTTGCGGTCTTCTTGCTGACGCTGCGGCTCCTGCCGGCCGACGGCGAGGCGATGGCGACCGGGCGTGTCGACTTCGCGGGCGCCATCACCGTCACCGGCTCGCTGATGCTCGCGGTCTACGCGATCGTCAACGGCAACGAGGAGGGCTGGGGCTCGGCGCAGACGCTCGGCCTGCTCGGCGCGGCCTCCGCGCTCATGGCCGCCTTCCTGGTCATCGAGTCGCGGATCGCGAACCCGCTGATGCCGCTCGGCATCTTCCGGAACCGCAGCGTCTCCACCGCCAACATCCTGGGCGGGCTCATGGCCGCGGGGCTGTTCGGCTACTTCTTCCTCTCGGCGCTGTACCTGCAACTCGTCCTCGGCTACAGCCCGCTCGAGGTCGGCCTCGCCTACCTGCCGGGAACCGTCCTCTGGGGTGCCTCGTCGCTGCTGCTCTCCGACCGGCTCGTCATGCGCTTCGGGATCAAGCCGCCGATGGTCGCCGGTCTTGGCCTGATGACCGTCGGGCTGCTCCTCCTCGCACGGACGCCGGTCGACGGGAACTGGCTCGTCGACGTTCTCCCTGCGACCCTCGCGGCAAGCCTCGGCGCCGGCATCGCGTTCAACCCGATCCTGCTTGCCGCGATGAGCGGAGTCGGCCAGGAGCAGGCCGGTCTGGCCTCCGGCGTCGTCAACACCGCGTTCATGATGGGCGGTGCGGTCGGGCTCGCTGCGCTTGCCGCGATCGCAGATGCCCGGACGGAGAGCCTGGTCGACTCCGGCGAGGGGGCGATCGAGGCGCTGAACAGCGGCTACAACCTCGCGTTCCTCGTCGGCGCGGTCTTCGTCGTCGCCTCGGCCCTCGTCGCCTTGACGCTGCCGCGCGGCGAAGCGGTCGCGCACGGGGCGCACGGAGGCGAGGAGCCCAGCGGCGTGCCGGCCGCGGCCGAAGCCGAGTAGCCGTCGGGAGAGGCCCTGCGCAGGTGGGGCCCCTCCTCGGTCTTGACATATCGACAAACATCGTTACGATCAATGTCGATATGAGCACGCTCGACGTGATCGATTGCTGCCGGCCCCTCGGCGCGCCGACGCTCGACGAGGACGAGGCCCGCGCGACCGCGGACGTCTTCAAGGCGCTGGCTGATCCCGCCCGGGTGAAGATCGTGAACATGCTCGCCCGAGCGGAGGAGCCCGTGTGCGCGTGCGAGATCACCCCGGGCCTCGGGCTCACGCAGGCCACTGTCAGCCATCACCTGAAGAAGCTGACCGACGCCGGGCTGATCGACCGAGAGCAGCGCGGCAAGTGGGCCTACTTCAGTCTCAACCCACGGGCCGTCTCGAATCTCGAGGGCCTTGTCCGAATCCCGGAGGTGGTTGGATGAGCATGACCGGGGACGACCTGCGCGAGCAGGTTCGCGAGCGCTATGCGGCGGCCGCGCGGTCCGTCGACAAGGGTGGCTGCGGCTGCAACGACGACGGCGGCTGCTGCGGCAACGCAGGCTGCGACGGGGAGGAGGGCGCCTTCGGCGAGACCCTCTACTCGATCCAGCAGCGCGCCGAGCTTCCCGACGCGGCTGCGCTCGCCTCGCTCGGCTGCGGCAACCCGACCGCGGTCGCCGAGCTCCGCGAGGGCGAGGTGGTCCTCGACCTCGGTTCCGGCGGCGGCATCGACGTGATCCTCTCGGCGAAGCGTGTGGGGCCGACCGGCACCGCGTACGGCGTCGACATGACGGACGAGATGCTGGACCTGGCGCGGCGGAACGCGGCGGAGGCAGGTGCGACAAACGTGCACTTCCTCAAGGGCGTCATCGAGGACGTGCCGCTCCCGAACGGTTCCGTTGACGTCGTGATCTCCAACTGCGTCGTCAACCTCTCGACCGATAAGGCGGCGGTGCTCACCGAGATGGCGCGCGTGCTGAGGCCCGGCGGCCGCATCGGGATCTCGGACGTCGTGGCAGAGGACCGGCTCGCGCCGGACGAGCGCGCAGAGCGCGGCAGCTACGTGGGCTGCATCGCGGGCGCATTGTCCAAGGGGGAGTACGTCGCCGGCCTCCAGGCAGCAGGCTTCGAGGACGTGCGGGTCGCGTTCACGCACCGCGTCGCCGACGGCATGTACGGCGCGATCGTCAAAGCCGTCAAGCCGTAGCCCCAAGCCGCGGCCGCTGCCACACGGCCGCAACGGAGTAGCCTTGAAGGGCTAGAGCGATGCTCAGTGCAGACCCAGTCGATCTCGTCTGGCTCCTGACGTCCGCTGCGCTCGTACTGTTCATGCAGGCGGGCTTCACGGCCCTCGAGAGCGGGCTCGTCCGGACGAAGAACTCGATCAACGTCGCGATCAAGAACTTCGCGAACCTGCTCGTTGCGGCGGCGATCTTCTGGCTCTTCGCGTTCGGCGTCGTCTTCGCCCCGAGCGGCGGCGCCGTCATCGGGACCTCGTGGTTCTTGTTCGACTCGGAGTCCGCGCCACTTGTCGCGTTCTTCCTCTTCCAGCTCGGGTTCATCGCGACGGCGACGACCCTGATCTCGGGTGCGGTCGCCGAGCGGATGCGGTTCGCCGGCTACCTCGCGGTCACCGTGCTCGTTGCTGCGCTGCTCTACCCGCTGTTCGGCCGCTGGGCGTGGGGCGATGCAGGCCTCGCGCCGCAGACTCGCGGGTCCGACGGCTGGTTGCGGGAGCTCGGGTTCGTCGACTTCGCCGGCTCGACGGTGGTGCATTCGATGGGGGGCTGGGTCGCACTTGCCGCGATCATCCTGATCGGCGCCCGGATCGGCCGCTTCGGGCCGGGCGCGGCCCCGATCCGCGGCAGCAACCTGCCACTGACGACCCTCGGCGTCTTCATCCTCTGGGTCGGCTGGTTCGGCTTCAACGGCGGGAGCCTGTACGGGCTCACTCCCGACGTTCCCGCCGTGATCCTGAACACGACGCTCGCGGCTGCCTTCGGGGGCCTGACCGGGATGG
Source organism: uncultured Actinomycetes bacterium (assembly GCA_963802375.1). Lineage (GTDB taxonomy): Bacteria > Actinomycetota > Thermoleophilia > Gaiellales > Gaiellaceae > JACDAN01. The sequence goes on along the minus strand of CAWDIJ010000010.1, from coordinate 694,895 downwards.
TTCTCTCGTGGGTCCTGATGGGGCGACCGGACGTCGTCGCGATCATGAACTCGTCCCTCGCGGGGCTGGTCGGGATCACGGCGTCCGCGCACATAGTGAGCTCGGCCGGGGCCGTCGTGGTCGGGAGTCTGGCCGCGGTCGCGATGCTCGCGCTGCAGGCCCTCCTCGACCGAATCGAGGTCGACGACGCCGTCGGAGCCGTGCCCGTCCATCTCGGGGCCGGACTCTGGGGAACGATCGCGGTCGCGCTCTTCGGAGACCCGGGGGAGTTCCCGGTCGCGGACGGACGGCTCGAGCAGCTCGGCCTGCAGGCGCTCGGCGCCGGGGTGTGCTTCGCGTGGGCGTTCGGCGTCGGATTCGTGCTGCTTTGGCTTCTCAACCGAGTGTTCCCGCTCCGCGTGGACGCGGTCGGCGAGGGTCACGGCCTCAACATCGCCGAGCACGGAGCGAGCACGGACATCGTCGATCTTGTCGCGGACATGACCGTGCAGCGGGAGACCGGTGACTACTCACGACCGGTCCGGGTCGAGTCCCACACCGAGATCGGTCAGTTCGCCGCGCAGTACAACAGCGTGCTCGGCGCGATCGAGCAGCGCACAGCGTCGCTTAGGTTGCTCCAGCGGACGGCCGCCGCGGCGAACGAGGCGCCCACTGTCGACGAGGCAATCCGGACATTCCTCGCCGAGGTGTGCCACTTCACCGGGTGGCCTGTCGGTCACGCCTACCTCGTCGATCGTGACGACCCCACCGCTCTGCGCTCGACGGGGATCTGGGAGCTCCGCGATGCGAACCGCTTCGACCCTCTCCGCCGGGTGACGGAGGAGGCGAGCTTCCGGCCCGGGACGGGATTGCCCGGACGAGCGCTCTCGACCTCCGCTCCCGTCTGGGTGGCGAGCGGCAAGGCGGTGGTTGCTGCAGACCCCGAGGCGGTGCGGGCCTACATCGCGCAGCCGGGGGACAGCCGCTTTCCGCGCTCGGACGTCTGGCACGAGCTCGGGCTCCGTTCCGGGCTCGCGCTGCCCGTGCTCGCCGGAGCCGAAGTCGCGGCCGTCCTGGAATTCTTCTCGGAGGACGCCACCCCGCCGGACGCCGAGCTGCTGGACACCATGCTCAGCGTTGGTACGCAGCTGGGCCGCGTCGTCGAGCGCCAACGCTCGGAGGAGGAGCGGTTTCGGGCGCTCGTCGACAACATGCCGGCGCACGTCCACGTCCGCGACCTCGACGGCCGCTTCGTCCTCGCGAACCGCGACTATGAAGAGTTCTACGGTCTCCGCAACGCCGATATCCGGGGCAAGACACTGTCGGAGGCGGCCGAGATGACGTCGATCGATCTCAAGCCCGCGGTCCATGCCGAGCATGAACGCCAGGTCATGGCGGAGGATCGCGCGATCCAGCTCGAGTGGCGGGTCGTCCACGAGGGGCGCGAGCACGTGTTCGCGGATGTGAAGTTCCCGGTGCGCGACGGATCGGGCTCGGTGGTGGCCATCGCGGGGATCGAGGTGGACGTCACGGACCGCGAGCGGCACGAAGCCGAGCTCGCTGACCTGCTTCAGAGCGTCGAGATGGCGCGGGACGCAGCCGAGGACGCGACCGATGCGAAGAGTCGATTCCTTGCGAGCATGAGCCACGAGCTGCGCACCCCGCTCAACGCGATCATCGGCTTCACTCGGATCGTGCGGAGGAACTCCGAGGAAGTCCTCGACCGCCGACAGACCGACAATCTCGACAAGATCCTTCTCAGCGCGAGGCAGCTGCTCTCGCTCATCAACGACATTCTCGACCTCTCACGGGTCGAGGCAGGTCAGCTACGTGTCGAGCCGCGCACGGTGGACGTTGCGGCGCTCGTCCGGGAGTGCGTCGCCTCCGTCGAGCCGCTCGTCCCTGCCGGCGTAGAGGTCATGGCTCGGGTCGACGAGGGCCTCGACGAGTTTTCGACCGACCCGGACACGCTCCGGCAGATCCTCGTCAATTTGCTCAGCAACGCCGTCAAGTACACCGAGGCGGGCTCGATCTCGGTCTCGGCCCGCCTCGACGGCGACAGCCTGGTCGCCGATGTCTCGGACACGGGCATCGGTATCGCTGCTGAGGATCTCGAGAGGATCTTCGAGGAGTTTCACCAGGCCGAGCAGGCGACCCGGGCATCCCGAGGCGGGACGGGCCTCGGGCTGCCCATCGCCCGGCGCTTCGCGCGCGCGCTCGGCGGCGAGATCGGTGTCGAGAGCCGGCTGGGCGTGGGCTCAACGTTCACGCTGCGGCTGCCCGCGTCGCATGCGGCGACGAAAGTCACGGAGGCGACGACGTGAAGACGGTCTTGATCGTCGAGGATGTCGAGCTCAACCGCGACCTGCTCGTGCAGCTGCTCGAGGATCAGTATCGGCTCGTGACCGCAGAGAACGGCGAGGCTGCGGTCGCGAAGGCGCGGGCCGAGCGCCCCGACTTGATCCTGATGGACCTGGCCCTGCCCAAGCTCGACGGCTGGGAAGCCGTGCGGGCGATCCGTCGTGAGCCGGCGAATGCAGGGGTGACGATCATCGGCGTCAGCTCGTACGCGATGCCCGGCGACCCCGAACGCGCACTCGAGGCGGGCTGCGACGACTACCTGACGAAGCCGATCGACGAGCGACAGCTCTGGGAGAAGCTGCGCCTGCACCTCGGGCAAGATGACTGAACCGGCCGTCGAATCCGGAGCTCTCGTTCTGATCGTGGACGACGAGCCGTTGAACATCGACTATCTCGAACAGGAGCTCGAGGACAGCGGGTTCCAGACCGACACAGCGCGCGACGGGGCGGAAGCGCTCGAACGGGTCGCCGCGCGGCGGCCGGACATCGTCCTGCTCGACGTGATGATGCCCGGGGTCGACGGGATCACAACTCTGCGCGTCCTGAAGAGCGACCCCGAGACGAGGCTGATCCCGGTCGTCCTGATGACGGCGTTGCAAGCGGTGGAAGACCGGGTTCGTGGCATCGAGGCCGGGGCCGACGACTTCCTGTCGAAGCCCGTTGACGACCGCGAGCTGCTCGCGCGGATCAGGACCGCGCTCCGCGCCAAGCGCGCAATCGACGCGACGGTCGCCGAGCTCGAGAGCACGAGCGCGCATCTCGCGGAGTACGGCCGTCAGGAGCGCGACGTCGCGATCGTCTCGGTTGCGGTGCGCCCCCGCGACGCACTGCTGCCGGAGGAGGCACTCGGCTTCGTCGGGCGAAGGCGTCGCATCGCCGTCGAGCAGATGATCCGGCACATCGGCGGAATACCGAGCGACGCTGAGGAGATGCCGCTGGTCGGTGTCTTCGACGGCTCGGACGGGCGCGCCCGAGCGATTGCTGCGGTCGAGGCGGCTCTCGCCGTGATCGCAGACCATCGAGACTCGGCCGAGCCGATCCCGCTCGAGGTGAGCGTCGGCGTCGCCGCAGGTCGCGCCACGGTCGGGTCAGCCAGGACTGAGCCGCTTGCTCGGGGGCCGCGGTGGGTCTACGTCGCCGAGGGTGACCCGGTCGACCGTGCGTCGAGGCTCGCTGCCCGCGGCAATGACGCCGACGTTCTGATCGCTTCCGAGGTCGCCGGGCTCGCATCAGGCCGGTTCCGTCTCGAACGCGTGGCCGGCGACGGCGCCGAGCTGCGCGCACTACGAGTGGTCGGGGACACAGAGTTCGAGGCCGGCGGCGAGGGCGACCTCCGCCTCCTCGCGAGCATCCTCGTCACGGACATCGTCGGCTCCACCGAGACAGCCGCGCGACTCGGCGACGTCGCGTGGGCCGAGCTTCTCTCCGCCCACGACCGCGTCTTGCGAGACGAGTTCCTCCGCTTCGGCGGCGAGGAGATCGACACGACCGGCGACGGTTTCCTGACGCTCTTCAACACACCGGCGGCCGCGGTGTCGTCTGCGCTCGGCGCGCGCGACCAGGCGTCGGCTCTGGGCCTCTCGATCCGCGCAGGCGTCCATACGGGCGAGGTCGTCTGCGTCGGCCGAACGCCGCGCGGAGTCGCGTTGAACATCGCCGCGCGCGTGGCGGCCCGAGCCGAGTCGAACGAAGTGCTCGTCAGCGCGACGACGCGAGAGCTCGCCGTCGGCTCCGGGTTCGCCTTCGCTGACAGGGGTGAGCACGAGCTGAAGGGCGTCGAGGGGGCACGCCGGCTTTTCGCCGTCGAGTCAACCGTTCCCCCAGAGCCGGAACCCCGCTAACGCGGCAAGCACCTTCGAGGCTCTGACTACGATCAGGGGGCGGGACGACGTCCCGCCAGACGCATGGACCGGGCCTCCTCGGCAACCCTCGACGCCCCGCGCCGCTGGACCGGCGTCGTCCGCCTGCCCGAGGAGGACCCGGGCGTGCCCGACACGCGGTCGCCGGCGCGGCTGCTGCTCTGGGTCGGGCGCCACCAGATCCCGACGCTCGTCGCCGGCGTCTTCTTCGGCGTTCTCTGGATGGTCGCCCAGGCGCTGATGCCATTCGCGATCGGGCAGGCGATCGAGGACGGGATCGTGAACGGCGACAACCGCGCGCTCGCTGCGTGGGCACTGGCGCTGCTGGGCCTCGGGGCCATCCAGGCGGGGGCGGGGATCATGCGCCACCGCTACGCGGTCTTCAACTGGCTCCAGGCGTCCTTCCGGCTGGCGCAGGTCGTTTCGCACCACTCCGCACGCTCGGGCCCGGCGGTTCGCGGTCGCCTCTCGACGGGAGAGGTGGTCGCGACGGTCTCCAACGACGCGATGCGCGCCGGCGGCGCGTTCGACATCACGGCGCGGCTTTCCGGCGCCCTCGTCGCGTACGTCGTCGTCGCCTTCATCCTGCTCTCGTCGTCGGTCGTGCTCGGCCTCGTCGTCCTGGTCGGCGTGCCCGTGCTCGTGCTGCTGCTGGGCTTCGTGATCAAGCCGCTCCAGACCCGGCAGCGGGATCAGCGGGACGAGGTCGGCAAGCTGACCGCGCTCGGCGCTGACACCGCTGCGGGGCTGCGCGTGCTTCGCGGGATCGGGGGCGAGCAGGCGTTCTACGACCGGTACCGGGACCGCTCGCAGCAGGTCCGTCACGCCGGCGTTCGCGTCGCGCTCCCGCAGTCGACGCTCGACGCAGCCCAGGTGTTCGTTCCCGGGATCTTCGTCGTGCTCGTCACCTGGCTCGGCGCCCGGTTCGCCGTATCCGGGCAGATCGGCGTCGGTGAGCTCGTCGCGTTCTACGGCTACGCGGCGTTCCTCGTCATCCCGCTGCGAACCGCCGCCGAGGCCGTGGACAAGATCACGCGCGCGTTCGTCGGCGCCCGACGGATGCTGGACGTTCTCACCGTCGAGCCGCACGTCGCCGACCCGGAGTCGCCTGCAGTAGTGCCACCACCCGGTGTGCCGCTCTTGGACGAGCGGTCGGGACTGGTCGTCGAGCCGGGGCTCGTGACGTGCATCGTCTCCGCCGTTCCGCACGACTCAACGGCGATCGCCGACCGGCTTGGACGCTTCGGCAGCGGCGGCGGCGTGCTGCTCGGCGAGACGCCGCTCGAGGAGCTGTGCCTGAACGACGTCCGCCGCCGGATCGTCGTCAGCGAGGCGGATCCGGTGCTGTTCGCCGGAACACTCCGCTCCGAGCTCGACCCCTGGGGCCGGGCAACCGACGCCGAGATCCTCCAGGCCATCTCCGTCGCGAACGCCGAGGACATCCTCGAGGCGCTTCCGGAGGGCCTCGACGCCGACGTCGACGAGCGCGGCCGCTCGTTCTCGGGCGGGCAGCGCCAGCGTCTCGTGTTGGCCCGCGCGCTGCTCGCCGACCCGGAGGTGCTCGTCCTCGTGGAGCCCACGAGCGCCGTCGATGCGCATACCGAGGCGAGGATCGCGCGCCGGCTCCGGGACGCTCGAGCGGGACGAACCACTGTGATCGTGGCGACGAGCCCACTCGTCCTCGACCAGGCCGACAACGTCGTCCTCGTGCGCGGCGGAAAGGTCGTCGCGGAGGGGACGCACCGCGAGCTGCTCGCCGACCGCGCCGACTACCGCGAGACCGTCACGCGTGGGGAGGACGTGTGAGCGAGCTGCTCCCCATCGCCGAAGGGCCCGAGCTGCGCGGCCAGGCGAGCCTGCTCGCGAGCAGGCACCGGCGGGCGCTGCTCGGAACGGTCGGCCTGCACGCGGCCGCTGCGACGGCGGGCCTTGCAGGGCCGCCGCTGCTCGGCCGGCTGGTCGAGTCGGTCGAGGAGGGAACGACGCGCGCCTACGTCGACAAGCTCGTGCTGGTGCTCGCGGCGTTCCTCCTGGCCCAGACGGTGCTCACGTGGTTCGCGCGCCGCGCCTCGTTCCTCCTCGCGGAGGAGATGTTCGCCGAGCTTCGGGAGGATTTCATGCGCCGCGTGCTCGGCCTCCCGCTTTCGACCGTCGAGCGCGCAGGGACCGGCGACCTGATCTCGCGCACGACGGCCGACGTCGACTCGATGGCGCGGACGATTCGCTTCGCCGTGCCCGAGACGCTGATCGCTGGAGTCACGACCGTGCTGACCGTCGGCGCCGCGTTCTGGGTCAATCCGATCGCGGCGCTGCCCTGTCTCGCCGGCGTTCCGGCGCTATGGGTCGGCACGCGCTGGTACCTGAAGCGCGCTCCGGACGCGTACCTGTGGGAGCGCGCGACCTACGCCACGCTCGCCGGGCGCGTGGGGGAGACGGTCGAGGGCGGACGGACGATCGACGCGCTCGGCCTTCGCGAGGAGCGGGTCGACCGGATCGACGCCGACCTCGAGGATGCCTACCGCGCCGAGCGCCGAACGCTTCGCCTGCGCACGATCTGGTTCCCCACCGCGGAGTTCTCCTACGTGCTGCCCGTCGCGGCGTCGCTCGCCTGGGGCGGGTGGCTCGTCTCCAACGGGAACGCCACGATCGGAGAGATCACCGCGATCGCCCTCTACGTCGTGCAGCTCGCCGACCCGGTCGACCGGTTGATCTCCTGGCTCGACGAGATCCAGGTCGGCGCCACCTCGTTCGCTCGGCTCGTCGGGATCGCGCGTGTGCCTCCGGACAGGACGGCGACCGACGACGAGCCACAGGGCGACGACCTGACCGCCCGGGACGTGCGCTACGCGTACATCGCGGACCGAGATGTCCTCCACGGTATCGACCTCGATCTCGCGCCGGGCGAGCGCGTCGCCGTCGTGGGGCCGTCCGGCGCGGGCAAGTCGACGCTCGGCCGGCTCCTGGCCGGGATCCATCCGCCGCGTGTTGGACGGGTCGAGATCGGCGGCGTCCGGCTCGTCGACCTCCCGCTCGACACCCTCCGACAGGAGGTCGCGCTCGTGACCCAGGAGCAGCACGTCTTCGTCGGCACGCTCGCGGAGAACCTCCGGCTTGCGCGGCCGGGTGCCTCCGCCGACCAGCTGCGCGAGGCGCTCGACGCCGTGGACGCCCTCGGGTGGGCGAACGCGCTGCCCGACAGGCTAGAGACCGTAGTCGGCGCCGGCGGTCTCCCGCTCACTCCTGCCCAGGCGCAGCAGGTCGCGCTCGCACGGCTGGTCCTCGCCGACCCGCACACCCTCGTGCTCGACGAGGCGACCTCGCTCCTCGACCCGCGCGCCGCGCGGCACCTCGAGCGCTCGCTCGGCTCGGTGCTCGCCGGCCGGACGGTCGTGGCGATCGCGCACAGACTCCACACCGCGCACGACGCCGACCGTGTTGCCGTCGTGGAGGAGGGACTCCTCGCCGAGGTCGGCACCCACGACGAGCTCGTCGAGCGCGAAGGCTCGTACGCCTCGCTCTGGGATTCCTGGCACGGCGACCGCTAGCGGAAGGTCAAGTCGCCCGGCCCTCAGTCGACGTTGCAGTCTTCGCCGACGGCGTTCTCGGCGCCCGGCAGTCGCCCGAGCAGGTCGGCGAGCTGTTGGAGCTCGTCGGCATCGAACCGCTCCTCGAAGAGCGCCCGCACCTCGGCGAAGTGTGACTCCGCAGCCTCTTCGAGCTTGTCCCGCCCCGCATCCGTGATCACGGCGTAGACGACCCTGCGGTCGCTCGAGCACGCAGCCCGGTCGACGTAGCCGGCTGCCTCGAGCCCGTCGAGCAGGCGAGTGATCCCGGACGCCGTGAGCAGCAGTTGCTCGGAGAGGTCGACACGGCGCATGCGCCCCTCGTCCGCACGCGCGAGCCGCATCAGCGCCTCGTAGTCGTTGATGGTCAGGCCGTGCGTGGCGAGCAGGCTGCCGCTCAGCGAACGGGTCGTCGCCGCGTGCGCCTGGAGAAGGCGAACCCAGGCGTCCAGGCTCACCGACCGTTGTGTGCTCAACACTTGACGACTCAATCTTCCCTCGCTACTATTGCTTGCGGACTCAACTATAGCGTACTCAAGGAGGTACTGCAATGAGCACCACGACTGAAATTCGCCGCACGCTGACGGGTACCTGGAAGCTCGACCCGGTTCACTCCTCGGTCGGCTTCGAGGTCCCGTATCTCGTCGGCACGTTCAAGGGTCAGTTCCGCGATGTCCAGGCGCAGCTCGTCGTCGACGATTCCGCGGCGACCCTCGAGGGCGCGGCCAAGGTCGACAGCGTCGACGTGAAGGACGAGAACTTGGCGGCGCACCTGGAGTCGCCCGACTTCTTCGACGCCGAGCGGCACCCCGAGCTTCGCTTCACCGCGAACGACATCGATCTCGACAGCGAGCACGTGCTTGCCCGAGGCGAGCTCACGATCAAGGGCGTCACGAAGCCGGTCGAGGTGACCGGAACGCTGACCGCCCCGATCGTCGACGCCTACGGCAACGAGCGCATCGGCCTCGAGCTCTCCACCACGGTCGACCGCCACGACTTCGACGTCAGCTGGAACGTCCCGCTGCCGACGGGTCAGCCGGCGGTCGGCGACGAGGTCCGGATCGTCACCGAGCTGTACTTCGTGAGGGCCGCCTAGCTCCGATGAAGGTTCTCGGTATCTCGGGCAGCCTGCGCGACGCCTCCTACAACACGACGCTGCTTCGTGCGGCAGCGGAGCTGCTGCCGCACGAGGTGGAGTTCGACCTGTGGGACGGGCTGAAGGCGATCCCACCCTACGATGAGGACGACGACGTCGAGCCGGCGCCGGCACCGGTCGCGGCGCTTCGCGCTGCGATCGCCGGCGCCGACGCCGTCCTCATCGCGACGCCGGAGTACAACGCGTCGATTCCCGGCGTGTTGAAGAACGCGCTGGACTGGGTCTCGCGCCCGCTCCGGTCGAACCCCCTGCGAAACAAGCCCGCAGCGGTCATCGGGGCAAGCACCGGCGCCTTCGGTGCAGTCTGGGCGCAGGCCGAGCTGCGGAAGGTGCTCGGCACGATCGGAGCCCGCGTCCTCGAGGGGGACGTCGCGGTCGGGCACGCGCCAACCCGGTTCGACGAGGACGGACGGCTGACCGACGAGCAGCTGCTCGAGCAGCTCCAGGAGGTCGTCTCGGCCCTCGTGCAGGAGCTTTCCCCTGTGGAGACCGCACTTGAGGCGACTGCCTGATGCGAATCGAGTCCTCCGTCGCCGCGATCACCTGGCTCCCGTTCGGCGTGCTCGACGCGATGCCCAACCTTCCGCTCGGCATCGCCGTCGCGCACTTCGACGAGCCGCCTCCCAACCCGCTTCGCGACGTCGACCGGTTGCGCGACGTGGACGCCTTTCGCGAGGCCAACGAGCTTCGAGCGTGGGTCGCCGTCGAGAACGGCAGGATCGTCGACCTCGGCCGCGGCGGCCGCAACGTCGTCGCCGGCGCGCGGCTCGACCTCGCGAACGACCAGATCGCCTTCCCGGCGGTCGAGTTTCCGGTTCTCCGGCCGGAGCCGGAGGTCGGTGACGGCTGGGTCCGGTTCCAGCAGACGGTCGGCGGCCGGATCGGCCTGCCCGCCCCGCGGCCGCTTCGCGGCAAGCCCTATCTCCACATCGGCTCCGCAACTGCGTGGACGACGCTGGAGCTCGTGATCCATGCCGACGGCTCGTCGGACGGCAGGCTCGTCGCGGCGAGCCCGTTCCCGCACCACTCCGTCTACGGCCCCGACGGCGATCTGGTGTCGGAGCACGGTCTCTCAAATTACGACGGCTGGTACCAGGAGTCGTTCGAGGAGTCGCCGTGGGGCGGTGGCAAGCTGGAGGAGGAGCTCGACGAGATCGTGCTGCGGACCGGCGGCGCGAAGCCTGAGAGGCGCCGTCTCGCTCCCGGCGAGTGCCTTGTCGAACAAGGTGACCCCGGCACCGACATGTTCATGCTGCTCGACGGCGTGCTGCAGGTCGAGATCGACGGCGAGACCGTCGCGGAGATCGGCTCCGGCGCCGTGCTCGGCGAGCTCGCGGTGCTCGGAGACGGGAGGCGCACGGCAACGCTTCGCGCAGTCCGGGCTTCGCGCGTGGCCGTGCTGACAGGCACGTCGCGCCTGGCAGAGCTCGCGCTCGCCCGCCGCACCTCCGCCTAGCGGTTGTGGTTCACGAGCTCGATGTTGTGGCCGTCGGGGTCGAAGACGAACGCGCCGTAGTACCCCTCGTGGTACTTCCGCCGCTCGCCGGGGCCGCCGTTGTCCCTGTAGCCCTGACCGACGATGTCGGCATGGAACGCCTCGACCGCGGCGTTGTCGCCGACGGGGAACGCCATGTGGAACGGATCGGTGCGCGCGCCTGTCACCACGGAGAACGATCCGGAAGGGGAGCCGACGAACTGCACGCGCTCGGGGCTGTCGTGCTCGAGGCGGTAGCCGGCGTGGCGGCCGACGGCCTCGTAGAACTCCTTCGCCGCGGCGATGTCCGCGACCCGGAACCAGAGGTGGTCGATCCTGCCGCCCTCGCGCATCGCGCCGTGGTGGACCGCCTCGGCGCTGTTCCCGTCCGGATCGAGTAGGAAAGCTCCGTAGTAGTCGTCCCGGTACTCCGGCCGCGGGCCCGGCTCGCCGTCGCTCCGGTACCCGGCGCCGGTGCCGGCGCGCCAGAACTCGTCGACCGCCTCGTGCGACGGCGCCGCGAAGGCGACGTGCAGCCTGCGTGTGACCGGCTTGCCGGGGCTCCAGCCGGAGAGCGAGAAGTCGTCCCACTCGGCGAAGTCGGGCTCGGAATTGGTCCGCTCGATCCCGAGCGTCGGGAGCACGAGGTCGTAGAAGGCTTCGGCCACCAGCCCGTCCGAGACCCGGATCGTCACATGGTCAAACACCGACGGAGAGCACGCGAGCGCGCCACGCGCCCTTGGGGGCATGGACGTCGACCTCGTCTCCCGCCTTCGCTCCGAGCAGGGCCAGGCCGAGCGGTGAGTCGGGGGAGACGCCGCCCACGCTCGAGATCTCCAAGCTCATCCGCTCCCCGTGTTCGTCCTCGATCTCGGCTTTGGAGCCGACGCCGATCGTGCCGGTCGCGGAGGACGTCTCGTCGACCAGCACGAACCGGTCCAGCCGGTCGCGGATTTGCCGAATCCGGTGCTCGAGCAGTCCCTGGTCGTTCTTGGCAGCGTGGTACTCGAAGTTCTCCGACAGGTCGCCGAATCCGCGGGCGGTGGCGATCGCCTGGACGACCTCGGCCCGCCCTGGGCCCTCCAGTTCGGCCAGCTCAGTCTCGAGCTGCGCCTTCTGTGCTTGCGTCATCGGTTCCGGCTTGTCGCTGGGCACCGGCGCAGGGTACCGGCGGTACCCTGGCCGGTCTTGCCCGCGCGTCCCCATCTCACCGCCACGAGAGACGATCTTCGAAACGTCGCCATCGTTGCGCACGTCGACCATGGGAAGACGACGCTCGTCGACGCCCTGCTCTGGCAAGCCGGCTCGTTCCGCGCGAACCAGGAGGTCGCAGAGCGCGTGCTCGACTCGATGGACCTCGAGCGCGAGAAGGGCATCACGATCCTCGCGAAGAACACTGCGGTGCAGATCGGGGACACGAAGGTCAACATCGTCGACACGCCAGGGCATGCCGACTTCGGCGGGGAGGTCGAGCGCGGTTTGACGATGGTCGACGGAGTGCTCTTGCTTGTGGATGCGAGCGAAGGCCCGCTTCCGCAGACGCGCTTCGTCCTCCGGAAGGCGCTGGAGGCGCGGCTTCCGGTGGTGCTGGTCGTGAACAAGGTCGATCGGCCCGATGCCCGTACCGCCGAGGTCGTGAACGAGGTCTACGAGCTCTTCCTCGACCTCGACGCCGACGAGTCCCAGATCGAGTTCCCGATCGTCTACGCCAACGCCCGGGAGGGGCGCGCAGGCTTCGCGACCGACGAGCTCGCCGACGACCTCGGCCCGCTGGTGGAGACGCTGCTAGAGACCATTCCGCCGCCGTCGTACGACCCTGACCACCCGCTCCAGGCGCTCGTCACGAACCTCGACGCATCGCCCTACGTCGGCCGGCTTGCGCTCCTCCGGGTCCTGCACGGGACGATCCGCAAAGGCGAGGAGGTCGCCTGGTGCCGTGCCGACGGGAGGGTCCAGAAGGCTCGCGTAACCGAGCTGTACGTCACCGAGGCGCTGGACCGCGTTGCTGCGGAAGCGGCCGGGCCGGGCGAGATCGTCGCGCTCGCCGGCCTGCCCGAAGTGACGATCGGAGAGACGATTGCCGACGCGGAGGATCCGCGGCCACTGCCGGTGACCGCTGTCGACGAGCCCTCGTTGGCGATGACGCTCGGGATCAATACCTCACCACTCGCGGGCACCGAGGGCGACAAGCTGACCGCGAGCGCGCTGATCGGGCGACTGGAGCAGGAGCTCGTGGGCAACGTCTCGCTCCGAGTCCGGCCGACCTCGCGCCCCGACATCTGGGAGGTACAGGGACGCGGCGAGCTCCAGCTGGCGGTGCTCGTCGAGATCATGCGCCGCGAGGGTTTCGAGCTCACTGTCGGCAAGCCGGAGGTCCTGACCCGAGAGATCGACGGACAGGCGCACGAGCCGGTCGAGCGCGTCGCGATCGACGTCCCCGAGGACTACATCGGAGTCGTCACCCAGATGCTGGCGCTGCGGAAGGGCCGGATGCAGCAGATGGTCAACCACGGGACCGGCTGGGCCCGGATGGAGTACCTCGTGCCGGCAAGAGGGCTGATCGGCTTCCGGACGGAGTTCCTGACCGAGACGCGCGGCTCGGGAATCCTGCACCACGTGTTCGAGCGCTGGGAGCCGTGGCACGGAGAGATGCGAACGCGTCCTACGGGGAGCCTCGTCGCCGACCGCCGGGGCCAGGCGACTGCGTTCGCGATCACCGCGCTCCAGGAGCGTGGTTCGCTCTTCATCAGTCCGCGGCAGGAGCTCTACGAGGGCATGGTCGTGGGCGAGAACGCGCGCGGCGAGGATCTCGACGTGAACGCCGGCAAGGAGAAGAAGCTGACGAACATGCGCTCCGCCTCGGCCGAGGAGCTCGTGCGCCTCATCCCGCCGCGACCGCTTTCGCTCGAGCAGGCGCTCGAGTTCATCCGCGAGGACGAGTGCGTCGAGGTGACGCCCAAGAGCATCCGCCTGCGCAAGGCCGAGCTGTCGGCGACGAAGCGGCAGACGCTCGCCTCCCGCCGCAAGCGCGAGCGCGAGGCAGCGCCGGCGTAGCGCGGGCCGTCACGGCGGCGGCTCTCGAATACAGTTTCGTTACAGCCCGGCTCTACCGTTTGGAAGCATGCGAGGGCTCGTCGCCGTACTCGCCCTGCTTGTCCCGTTCGCCGGCGGGAGCGAGGCAGCGCGCGCGCCCGTTCCTCGAGGGGAGATCTTCGTCGTTGGCGTCGACGGCCGTGGCCGGCAGAACCTGACGCGCACCGGGGCGACCGAATCCGAGCTCGCCCTGTCGCCGGATGGGCGTCGGATCGCCTACGTCCGCAGCGAGGGGGTTCGCGGCCAGATCTGGGTCATGACCGTCGACGGGAACGACCAACGAAGGGTGACCAGTGGCGGCGACTGGGAGTTCGGGCCCCGGTGGTCGCCGGACGGCCGGCGGCTCGCCTACATGGTCTGGGACTTCTCCGGTTGCACTCCGACATCGGGGTCCGGATGCGCCGTCCCCGACGTCTGGACCGTCGACGCGGACGGGTCGGGGCAACGGAAGGTCCTCGACAGCGCATTCCAGCCGCGTTGGTCGCCCGACGGTTCGAAGCTCCTCTTCCAGCGGCACGACGCGAATGCCGATCGCGCCACGCTGGGCGTCTACGTCGCAAGCAGCGATGGCACCGGCGCGAGACAGCTCGTTCGAGCGAACCTCTGGGGGTCACCACGAGCCCCTCCGGCGTGGTCGCCGACCGGGCGGACGATCGTCTACGGAGTCGGCATGGGCGCTGTCCGCCTCCACCTTCTCAGCCTCGACGGCCGCAGAAGACGGTTCCTCGCCGTCGGCGTATCGCCGGCGTGGTCGCACGACGGCAGCCGGATCGCCTTCACGCGCAGCAGCGGCATCTGGGTCATCCCCTCGCGTGGCGGCCGGCCACGCCGAATCGCCGCCGCGTCGACGCGGCACACCATTCCGTTTCCGGCGTGGTCGCCCGGCGGAAAGCAGCTCGCGTACAACTCCGGCAACCAGCTGTACGTCGCCCGCATAGACGGGCGCTCGACGAAACTCGTCGCGCAGGGCGCCACCTGTACGTGCGTAGGCTGTTGCCGAGTCTCACCACCGGTCTGGTCTCGCAACGGCCGGCGCCTGTACTACTCGGGCTGAGATCACCTTCAGGGCGCACGCATTCCTTGACCGGGAGCGTGGGAAGGGCCGCGGCCTTCGACCCGCGCCCCTCCTAGGTCTTCGCGCGCGGCCTGGGCCGGGCGTTTCCGCCCTTACGCTTCTTAGCGCTCCTGCGTGACCAGAGCTGGGGCTCGCCCTGGTCGCCTGCACGGGGCGTACCGTCGCTAGAGGCAGTCGGGGATACCGACAACTCCGCAGTTGAGGAGAGACCCCTCGCCTGCGCCAGTGTTCCGGAGTGACGCCAGAGAAACGGTGGTTCCTCCGTTCGAACTCTTGGCGCTCTCGCCTCTCGCAGTGCCGGGTTACGCTGCCCGCACGGGAGCCAAGGAGACCCCATGACGGACTACGTGGTCAAGCCGCTCGATGCGAAGACCTGGGACGCGTTCTCGCGGCTCGTCGCGCGGCACAACGGTGTGTTCGGTGGCTGTTGGTGCACCTGGTTCCACACCTTCGAGGCGGAGAAGACGTTCACCGCCGAGGGCAACCGCGCCCTCAAGAAGCGGTTGGTCGAGGAGGGCCGCGCACACGCTGCGCTGGTGTTCGACGGTGATGAGGCAGTGGCGTGGTGCCAGTACGGCACCCCGGAGGAACTGCAGAACATCCACCACCGCAAGGAGTACGAGGCCGCTCTCGACAGGCCGCCCGACTACCGGATCACCTGCATTTTCGTGGACAAGAAGTACCGGCGCGGAGGAGTGACCGCGGCCGCCCTTGGTGGTGCTATGGATCTGATTGCTCAGGCCGGCGGCGGGGTTGTCGAGGGATACCCGCATGACACCGGCGGCCAAAAGGTGTCCGTGCTCTACAACGGCACACGGTCCCTCTACGAGCGGGCCGGCTTCAGCTACCTCCGCCCGAAAGGCAAAAGGAACTGTGTAATGCGCACGGTTGTGCCTTGAGCGTGCGCGAGCGACTGATCGCTGGAGCGCAGTCGGGGGTAATCACCACTCTCTTGTTATCGGCGGACCTGAGTGGGCTCAGTTCGCGGCGGGAGAGTGCGTGCGGCTTCCGTCGGGCGCGATCCCGGCGCTCAGCCAGCGGGCGTTCTCGGCGATTTCCTGCTCGGGATTTGCGCCCAAATGACCGGCGGCGTCGTTGATCTTGACGATGCAGCCAGGAACATTCGCGGCCAGCCACTCGCCGTGCGCCGGCGGGACGAACACGTCGGTCATCCCGTAGCGGACGAGCACCGGCACGGAGATATCCGCAGTGTCGAACCCCCACGGCTGCAGGACCGCAAGGTCGTCGTCGACCCAGCCGCCGACACCATTCACCGCCCACTCGAACGTCGACTCGCTGAGGATCTGCACCATCTCTGGGCGAGCCAACTCCTCTCGATCCGACTCGCTCATGTCGACGTCCTGCAAGACGGTGGAAGGGTCGACCCGGGCGCGTTCCTCGAACTGCTGCTGCAACGCTTGCAGCTCGCGAGTGAGGACGTCCTCGCCGGCGCGCGCCCAGCCGAACTCCTTGACGTTCTCCGGATCCATGCCGGTAAGCCAGGCATCCTGCTCGAGCCCAGGCGGGCCCAACGGCGCGACACCGACATCGCAGTTGGCGCGGACGACACGATCGGGTAGGAGGGCCGCGCACGCGAGTGCATGCGGTCCCCCGCCCGACCCTCCGCTGACTCCGACGCGATCGAAGCCGAGCTCATCTGCAAGCGCGCGTACGTCGGCGACCTCGTCGACCACGCGACGGCCATGGTTCCGATCAGACCTCCCATACCCCGCACGATCGTGCGTCACCAAGCACACACCCAGATCGGCGTACAACTCCTCGCGTGGCCACCGCACAAGACGACAACCGGGCGTGCCATGCAGCACGAGGATCGGGAACCCATCCGGATCACCCCAGACCGCGAATGCGAGCGTCCGGCCGTCAGGCGTCTCGAGCGTGCGCAGCGACTCGCCCACCCATCGAGCGTAAAGCAGTCAGGCTCGGGCGGGAACGCTGTCGAACGCAGGCCTCAGCGGCCGACGTCGTAGACCAGGTGGGTGACCCGGTCGCCTCGCACGATCGTGCTCGGGTTCTCCAACCGCAGCGGCTCGGCCAGGCCGCCGGTGGCGAAGAACGGACGGCCGGAGCCGAAGACCACCGGGACCAGGTTGACCACCACCTGATCGATCAGCCCGAGCCTGAGCGCCTGGCCGCCGATCTGACCGGCGGCCACGTCGACGTCCCGGTCGCCCGCGAACTTCTTGGCGGCCGCTAACGCCTTCTCGACGCCGTCGACGAACGTGAGCGGCGCGGTGTCGGCGTGCTCCCAGTCCGTCGGCGGCTGATGGGTGACGACGAAGACGTGCTCGCCTGCGGCCGGCTTGCCGTTCCAGCCGTGGTCATGTCGAACACCCGCCGTCCGATGACCACCGCCGCCAACTCGGCGTACTGGCTCAGCATGAAGTCGGCCGAAGCCTGGGTGGTGCGGGCCTCGTAGTCGGCGCCTGGGAAGCGCCAGGCGACGTCGCCGTTGCCGAGCCAGTCGAACAGCGGCGAGGGCTCAACAGCCCGGCCAAAGGCATCGGGGCTTATGAACTGAGCAACTCTGCAGTTACATCGCCTCCACGAGCTGCTCCTGGAGCCAGGAGAGGTAGGCGTAGAGCGCGAGCTCGGGCGCCCTCGGCGTGGACTGGTCGAATCCGTCCCAGTCGAAGTCCTCGGTGATGTCGAGTCGGGTGCCGAGCACCAGCCGCGTGTCGTTGAGTGCCCTGAGCCACGCGTCGGCCTCGTCCCCAGTCAGCACGTCCCTGTCGGCGGTCTCGGCGAGCAGGTCGAGGCTCTT
Organism: uncultured Actinomycetes bacterium; assembly: GCA_963802375.1. Lineage (GTDB taxonomy): Bacteria > Actinomycetota > Thermoleophilia > Gaiellales > Gaiellaceae > JACDAN01. Next base: position 677,553 of record CAWDIJ010000010.1, on the reverse strand, counting down.
CTCGCGCCCGGTCACCAGCTGGTCGCGCGTGAGCTCGCGGTAGTCGCGCTCCAGCGCGGGATCCTCGTGGGCGGTCGGGAAGAGACGCCGGAGCGACGGGTCTTCCGGCTCCTCGCGGAGCAGCTCGCGCAGCTCGCCCGCGACCTGGCGGAGAAGACCGCGCTCCTCCTCGGCCAGATTCAGTCGGACGGTGCCGTCCGGCCCGCGGCGGATCGAGCTGCGGAACATCAGTCCTGCTGCATCGTCGCCCACAGCCCGTAGGCGTGGAGGCGGGCGACGTCGAGCTCAGCCTTTTCGTGGGTGCCCGCCGCGACGACGGACTTGCCCTCGTGGTGCACCTGGAGCATCAGCTTCGTCGCGTGCTCGAGCGAGTAGCCGAAGAGCTTCTGGAAGACGAGCGTCACGTAAGACATCAGGTTGATCGGGTCGTTCCAGACGATCACGACCCAGGGGCGGTCGTGCTCGGGCTCGTCGACCTCGCTGGGCTGCTCGACCTCGACCTCGGCGGGAGCGAGCGTCGTCATAGGAGGGTCTGGCGGAATAGCGGCTGAGCCGTCGGGCCGCGCTGCTCGCCCCGACGCGGCGTCCTCAGTCGCGCCCGTATCTGATCGATACGAACGCTCCCTGCGTCCTTGCCTCGGAACGACCACCGCACCCCGACAACGAGCGCCATTCCGCCAGCCCCTCCCACTCAGTCGAGAATCTTCAGCGCGGTGTCGAAGCCGGCGCCGAGGGGCTTCTGCGCTGCCATATGTAGAAAGGTCGCGTTCTCGAGCTGCCGCGCGCGGCGAAGCGGTCCGAGGTCGATCGGCCGCATGCCGCCGCCCTCGACGAGCGCCGCAACCTTCCGCTTCGCGTCCTCGTCGTCGCCGGCCATCGGGACGTCGAGCTGGACGCCGTTCTTCTCGCCGGTCTGAAGCGTGCGCGCGAAGGTCGTGCAGAACGCCTTCACGACCTTGGTGCCTTCTGGCAGGAGCTTCTGGACCTCCTCTGCGGCCGAGCTGTCGCCGGGGACGACGAACCCGTCCATCGTGTCCCAGTCGAGCGGGACGGAGATCTCCACGACGACCTTGTCTCGGAGCTGGTCGCGGTACTGCTCGACGGCCTCCGCCATCGACGCGTAATAAAGGGCGAGTACGACGAGGTCGCCTCCGATCGAGCCGCCCGGCTCGACGGCCGTCGAGCCGCCGCCTAGCTCCGCGGCAAGCGCCTGCGCGTCCTCCGGGTTGCGGTCGATGACCTCGACGTCATGCCCGCCTGCGACTGCGCGCATGCCTATTCCGCGGCCCATGTTCCCGGCGCCGATGATCGTGACCTTCACTCGGGAACCATGCCTGAAAGCGGTCGGTGCGTGCCGCTGATAGATCTTTCTCTATCACTAGAGTCTCGGGATGCTCGGCCGAGTGCTGAGGCTGATCTGGGGCGACGACGTCGAGCGCGCGCTGCGGCCGATCCTGATCGTCGGGTTCGCCGGCTCGCTCGCCGGTTCCGCGGCCTGGACGTTCATCGGGATCTGGGCGGTCGACGAGCTCCACGCCTCGTCGGCGCAGCTCGGCGTCTACTTCGTGATCGCCGCGGCGGTGTCGGCAACCACCGGATATGGGGGCGGCTACGTCTCGGACCATCTCGGCCGGCGACCGGTGATCCTGTTTGGCTGGACGGCCGTCTCCCTCGTTCCGTTGACCTGGGTGCTCGTCGACGACTTCACCGTCGCCATTCCGCTGCTCCTGCTCGCGTCGCTCTTCGCGCCGACGGCGATGGCGGCAACGCAAGCGCTCGTCGCGGACGTGACGCCGCCCGAGCGGCACGAGCACGCCTACGCCTCCCTTCGGGTCTCGAACAACCTCGGCGTCACGCTCGGGCCGCCTGTCGGTGGTGCGCTGCTGCTCACCGGTGACTACGACATGCTGTGGATCGGCGTCGCGGCGCTCGGAGCGGTGACCACGGTTCTCGCCTGGCGCCTGATCCCTCAACGCGGCGAGTTCACGCCCGACGAGCCGCCGGGCCGCGGTTCGTTCGGCGTCATCCGGCGGGACGGGGCGTTCCTGCTCTTCCTCGTCGCGATGGTGCTGGCGCACCTCGTCTACTTCGCCTACGAGGCGGTGCTCCCGATCTCCGCGGTCGACTCGTACGGTCTGACCCCTGCGGCGTGGGGATTCCTGGTCATCATCAACCCGGCGCTTGTGACCATCTTCCAGCTGCGCCTCACGCGCCGCGTGGAGCGCTATCCGGCGGCGCCGAAGTTCGCGCTCGCGATGATCCTGATGGGCTGGCCCTTCCTGCTCCTCTCCGTGAACGCCTCGATCGCGATCCTGGCGCTGGTGATCCTGATCTTCGTGGTGGGCGAGATGCTCTGGATCCCGACGTCGCAGGCGATCGCCGCCGGCCTCGCTCCCGCCGACCTCCGCGGCGCTTACATGGGCGCCTTCTCGAGCACGTCCTCGGTGGGCTTCGCGCTCGGCCCCTTCCTCGGCCTCCAGGTGCGAGGCGAGCTCGGCGACTCCGCGATGTGGGGCTTCTTCGCCGGCGCGGCGGTCGTCGGCGCCATCCTCGGCGTCATTGCCTGCCGCTACGCGTTCGAGATTCGGAAAGCCAGGCTCGCAGCCGCTTGACCACCGTCCTCGCCGGCCAGGTCCTGGGGTCTGACCCCAAGGCGCGCCCCGGCGGGACAGGGGTCGGCGCCTTGCCAAGCCATCCGTGTCGGATGGCCATAGCCGCAACGGACTGGATCCCGGACATGTCCTGAGGACATGTCCTTCGGGCGGCAGGCGCGAGCCTAGGCCGCGCGGAGCGCCTCGACCTCGCGGTTGATCGCCAACTGCTCGAGGGCCTTGCCCTCGAGCTGGCGGACCCGCTCGCGCGTGAGGCCGAGGCGGCGGCCAATCTCCTCCAGTGACTGCGGATGGTCGTCACCGTTGAGCCCGTACCTGAGCTTGACGACCTCCTGCTCGCGCTCGGGCAGTTTCTCGACGGCGCGGCGCAGAATGTCTTGCTCGAGGCTGACCTGGATCAGCTCCTCGGGCGGCGCCTCGTCGCCGGCAAAGAGGTCCCCGTACGACGCCTCGCCCTCCCCGACCGGCCTGTCGAGGCTCGTGACGGCGCGGGCGGCCTGACGGACCTCGCGCACCTGCTTGAGCGGCAGCTTGGAGGCTTTCGAGACCTCTTCCTCAGTCGGTGCGCGTCCGAGCTTGACAATGAGCTCGCGCTCGGCGCGGGCGATCTTGCGCTCGCGGTCGACGATGTGGACGGGGATGCGGATCTCGCGCGCCTTGTTCGCGACGCCGCGCTGCACGGCCTGGCGGATCCACCAGGTCGCGTAGGTCGAGAACTTGAACCCCCGGCGCCAGTCGAACTTCTCGACGGCGCGGATCAGCCCGATGATCCCCTCCTGGATCAGGTCGAGCAGCGAGAGGCCATGCCCCTGGTACTTCTTCGCGATCGAGACGACGAGCCGGAGGTTCGAGTTGATCATCAGCTCCTTCGCCTCGCGGTCGCCGCGCTCGATTCGCTTCGCGAGCTCGACCTCCTGCTCGGCGGTCAGGAGCTCGTAGCGGCCGACCTCGTTGAGGAACAGCTGCAGCGCGTCGGTGGTCGAGTGGGCGAGATCGCCGTTCACGTACGTCGAGTCGGTCGCCGACCGTCCGCAGTCGTCCGAGAGCTCGATTCCGCGTTCCTGGATGTCCTGGTACAGGCGCTCCACCTCTTCCTCGTCGAGCCCGGCTTCCTCGATCGCCCGCGAGACGTCAGAGAGCTCGAGACAACCCTCGCGCTCGCCGAGCTCCATCAGCGCGCTCACGTGCTCGTCCGCCATCGTGAAGGTCCTACCACCTGAGCACGGTCGAGAAACGCGCGACGCCGTATTGTCCCCCGCCGTGGCCGATGTGAAACAGGAGGCGAAGGATGTCGCGCGCGGCCCGTTCGGCGAGGCGCTGGCGCGCTGGGGACTCGTCTCGAAGGGGGTGCTCTACGTCCTCGTCGGCGTGATTGCCGCCGACGTAGCGATCGGCGGCGGCCAGCGACTCCGGGATCGCGGCGGGGCCGTCGCGACCGTCGCGGACACCTGGTACGGGAAGGTCCTCATTTTCCTGCTCGCGATCGGGCTCGCGGGATACGCGGCGTGGCGCTTCGCCGAGGGCGTTCTCGGGCGGCCGCTGGAGGGCGGCAAGAAGGAGGGCTGGCCGAAGCGCCTCGGCTACTTCGCGCGCTCAGCCTGGTACCTCTTCCTCCTGTGGGTCGTGCTCGCGGCGCTCGCCGGCGCGGACGAGGAAGGCGGCTCCAGGGAGGAGGACCGCGCGACGGCCCGCGTCATGGACTGGCCGCTCGGACGGTGGATCGTCGCCGCCGTCGGGCTCGGAATCCTCGGCGTCGGCGTCTTCAACTACTGGCGCGGAATCACGCAGAGCTTCAAGAAGAAGCTGAAGCTGCGGAAGATGAGCGAGCTCGAGGAGAAGGTGTTCACGATCATCGGCATGATCGGGCACATCGCCCGCGGCACCGTCTTCGGGCTGATCGGGTTCTTCCTCGTGCGTGCTGCGTGGCAGTACGACCCCAATGAGGCCGTGGGGCTCGACGGCGCGCTGTCGAAGATCCTCCAGGAGGACTACGGCGACACGATGCTCGGGATCGTCTCGGCCGGGCTGATCGCCTACGGCCTCTACTGCTTCGTGGAGGCTCGCTACCGGGAGGTCTGACGTCGTGTCCTGAGGCGCAGCCTCAGGTGGAGGAGGACGACGCAGAGCGCGACCCAGGCAAGCCCGAGGCTGAAACCGGCGATCACGTCGCTGAGGTAGTGAACGCCGAGGTAGAGGCGGCTGAACCCGATCAAAAGGATGAGCCCGGCAGCTGAGGTGAGGATTCCGATCTGCCGTCGTCTCGAGGCGGCATGCCGCGCCGCGATATAGCCGATCGTCCCGTAGACGGCGAGCGAGACAGAGGCATGGCCGCTCGGGAAGGAGTACGTGCTCTCGGTTGCAAGCGGGTCGGGGAAGAACGGCCGCTCGCGCTCGAACCCCAGCTTGAGCCCGAAGGTGAGGATCTGGGCGCCGAACGCGGCGAGCAGCAGCAGCTCCAGCTCCGACGTCAGCCGTTTCCGCCAGAGCAGGATCGCCGCGACGAGGGTGACGGCCGCGAGCACCGGGACATTCCCGAGCCGCGTGACGTTCTCGAAGAACGTCGTCCAACCTTCGGTTGCGTTCTCGTGGAGCCAGGCGGCGAACCGCGTGTCCAGGTGCGTGTCGCCTTCCGAGAGCTCCTCGACCGTGAGCCCGAAGATCCAGGCGCCGAGCGTGAGGACGACGATTCCACCGACGAGCTCGAGGCCCAGGACGTTGACGAACCTGGCGACTCGGGCAGGCATCGGGCCATTGTTACCCTCACCCCGTATGCGCTCAGTCATCGTCTCAGCAGTCCGCACGCCGTTCGGGAAGCTCGGTGGCGGCCTGAAGGATCTCGAGGCGACCGAGCTCGGCTCGATCGCGATCCGCAACGCGCTCGACCGCGTCGGCCTCGAGAACGAGGCGGTCGAGTACGTCGTCATGGGGCAGGTGCTCCAGGGCGGCGCAGGCCAGGCGCCTGCGCGCCAGGCGGCGATCGGCGCCGGCCTGCCGATCGAGGTCCCGTCGGACACGATCAACAAGGTCTGCGCGTCGTCGGTGCGGGCCGTCCAGCTCGCCGACCTGATGATCCGGTCGGGCGACCACAAGGTTGTCGTCGCCGGCGGGATGGAGTCGATGTCCAATGCGCCGTACATCCTCAAGAAGGCCCGGTTCGGGTACCGGCTCGGCGACGGCACGCTCATCGACCTCATGACCCACGACGGCCTGACGTCGACGTTCGACAAGAAGCACATGGTCGAGCAGGCGTCGTTCGTCGCGCGCGAGCTCGGGATCTCGCGCGAGGATCAGGACGCGTGGGCGCTCCGGTCGCATGAGCGCGCCGTTCAGGCGCAGGACGAGGGGCGTTTCGAGGACGAGATCGTCCCGGTCGGCGAGCTCGACCACGACGAGGGCCCGAGGCGCGACACCTCGCTCGAGAAGCTGGCGTCGCTGAAGCCGGTCTTCGATCCGGAAGGGACGACGACCGCGGGCAACGCGCCCGGCGTCAACGACGGCGCCGGGGCGCTGGTCGTCACCAGCGAGGAGTTCGCGAAGGAGCGCGGGCTCGAGCCGCTCGCGACGATCGTCTCCCAGGCCTACGTCGCAGACGACTTCGCCTACCTCGCGCGTACGCCTGCCAAGGCGGGAGCGATCGCGCTGGAGAAGGCCGGCAAGTCGATCGAGGACGTCGAGCGGGTCGAGCTCAACGAGGCGTTCTCGTCCGTCGCCCTCAACTCGACGGCGATGCTCGGCGTCGACCCTGACAAGGTGAACGTGAACGGCGGGGCCGTCGCGCTCGGCCATCCGATCGGCGCCTCCGGCGCCAGGATCCTCTCGACGATGATCTACGAGCTGCGTCGCAACGGCGGCGGGCTCGGCCTGGCGGCGATCTGCTCCGGCGGCGGCCAGGGCGACGCCCTTTTGCTCGAGGTCTGAACCTCAGTTCAGCCGCGTGCCGAGACCCGACAGAAAGTCGAGAGTCAGACGAGAGAGCTCTTCGGGCGTCCGCCAGGGAATCATGTGATCGGCCTCCTCGATTACGGCCGACCGAGCACCGGGAATGTCACGGGCGAGCCGGTCGCCGATCTCGTTGATCCCGCGGACGTCGCGGCCCGCCGTGATGACCAGGGTGGGGGCGGTTATGCCGCTCAACCGCTCGGCGACGGGCTCGTCGGTGGCCGGATCCTCGCTGTTCGACCCGACGGCGTTCTCGCGGAACATCGCCCGTAGCTCGGCGTCGGCGCCCATGGGCGCCCAGGCGTCCATGTCGAGCTCGGCCATCGCCGGCCAGTCGTCGTCGGCCTCGGCCTGCTCCCAGCGACTGACCTGGTCGGGCGTCCACTCGACGTTGAGCTGCGCACCCGGCAGGGCGGAGCCGAGCAGAATCAGCGCCGTGACGCGTTCGGGCCGCTCGACTGCGGCGGTCAGCGCGATGCCGCCGCCGCGCGAGGCGCCGGCGAGCGCGGCACGCTCGACACCGGCCGCGTCGAGAACGGAGATCAGGTCGCCCACGACGGAGTAGGGCCCGTTCGGCATCGGCGAGCGCCCGAAGCCGCGCTGGTCGTAGCGGATCACGCGGTGGCGCTCCGCAAGGAGTGTCACGACCGGCTCCCAGATCCGCGAATCGACGACGCCCTCGTGCAGGAGCACGAGCGGAGGACCGTCGCCTGTCTCGTCGTACCAGAGGTCGGTCACGGCGGTTGACGTTACCCTGCCGCGGCGTGGAGTTCGACCACGTCCTCGTCGTCGGCGCCGGCCAGATGGGCGGCGGCATCGCCCAGGTCGCCGCGGCAGCCGGCTGCCGCGTCTCGCTCCATGACGCCGCGCCTGGTGCGACCGACCGGGCGCTCGAGACGATCCGGAAAAGCGCATCGAAGCTGGCGGAGAAGGGCGGACCGGACCCCGACGAGGTGCTCGCACGGATCGAGCCGGTCGATGACCTCGTTCCCGCCGACCTGATGGTCGAGGCCGTTGTCGAGGACCTGGCGGTGAAGGAGGACATCTTCCGCCGGGCGGACTCGACGCTGCCGCTCGGGGCCGTGCTCGCGTCCAACACGTCGTCGATCCCCATCGGCTCGCTCGCGGCGGTGACGGGCCGGCCGGACAAGGTGATCGGCATGCACTTCTTCAACCCGGTGCCGGTGTTGAAGCTCGTCGAGGTGATCCGTGGCAAGGAGACCTCGGACGAGACCGCCCGGTCGGTCGTCGCCTTCGCGAAGGAGCTCGGCAAGGTGCCGGCGCAGGCGAACGACTTTCCCGGGTTCGTCTCCAACCGGATCTTGATGCCGTTCATCAACGAGGCGGTCTGGGCGCTTCATACCGGGGTCGCTGAGGCGGAAGCGATCGACACGATCGCGAAGCTCGGGTTCGCGCATCCGATGGGGCCGCTGGCGCTCGCCGACCTGATCGGGCTCGACACGTGTGTCGCGATCATGGAGGTGCTGCAGGACGGGCTGGGCGACGAGAAGTACGCGCCGTGCCCGCTTCTGCGCGAGCACGTCGAGGCGGGCCGGCTGGGTCGGAAGTCAGGCGAGGGTTTCTACAGCTACGACTGACCGCGCTCGCGCCGAAGCTCCAGTGTTTGTCGGAGCACCGGCAACTGCGCAAGGTCCTTTGGCCGTCCTGCTGCTTCTTTCATTCGAATGATGTCTGGCAGCGCGGCGACAAGGACGGTCTGACCCCAGAGGTCAGCCGACACGGCTGCGCGCTTCAAGTCCCCATACCCAGTGGTGCCTGATGGAGCGAACAGCAGGTTGATGTCGCCGCTCGGCGTGTGCAATGTCCAGCTGTCGACGCTTCCGAGAAACCTCGCGTCGATCGGAAACTCGATCTCGGAAGGATCCCTGGGGATCCGAAGGCGTGCATCGAGGTGCTTGAGCGCATTGGCGAGACGTTCGAGGTTCTCGGGCTGGCGCTCGGGCGTGACATCGAGATCCTGAGTTATCAACGGGCCGCCCTGTGCGATCGCAGCGATCGCTCCGATCACGATGAACTGGACGTCATGCTCGACGAGGGTCGAGATCAGGCGCTTGGGGTCGAGTCGCTCAGGCTGCGCCACGAATCTCTCCGAACACTGCTTCACGTTCGAGCGCGTCCTCGATGCGGTCTTGGGGGGAGAGCTCGAGCATTCGCTCGATGTACGGGATGTACGAATCGTCGTAGTTCGCGAGCGAGTAGGTCAGCTCGAAACCGCAGGCGCGAATCAATTCGACCAGGGTCTCCAGGCTTGGCTCGACTCGCCCGTTCTCCCAGCGGGCGATCTGTGACTGGGGACGGCCAACGCGCCGGCCGAGCTCCGCTTGCGTGAGCATGGCTCGGAGGCGTGCCGCGCGGAGAATGTCGCCGCTAATCATTTGTGTTCTATGCAACATAGCATTTATGTTTTGGTGACCCTTCATATACTCGCCGGGTGGACTTCGAGCTCACCGAGTCGCAGCGCGAGATCCGCTCGCTGACGCGTGAGTTCGCGGACGCAGAAATCGCGCCACACGCTTCCGAGTGGGACCGCGAGCACCGCTTCCCGCGCGAGCTCTATCCGAAGCTCGCCGAGCTCGGCCTGATGGGCGTCTGCGTCCCTGAGGAGTACGGCGGTGCCGGCGCCGACTTCCTCTCCTACGTCCTCGTCCTCGAGGAGCTCTCGCGCGCCGACGCCGGCGTGGGGGTCACAGTCGCCGTGCACACGAGCGCGTGCACGCTTCCGATCCTGGCGTTCGGCACCGACGAGCAGCGCTCGCGGTTCGTGCCGCCGCTCGCTCGCGGCGAAGGGATCGGCGCCTTCGCGCTGACCGAGCCCGAGGCCGGATCCGACGCGGGCTCACTACGAACGAAGGCGGAGGCGAACGGAGACGGCTGGACGATCACCGGCGCCAAGCAATGGATCACGAACGGGGAGCACGCCTCGACCTTCCTGCTCTTCGCCCGCACGGACCCCGCCACGCCGGGCGCGAAGGGCGTCTCGGCGTTCGTTCTCGACGCCGACCACGTCCGGGTCACCCGTGAGGAGGAAAAGCTCGGCCTCAACTCGTCGGTGACGAACGACATCGTCGTCGAGGGGGCCGAGGTCGGCCGGGACCGGCTCCTGCACGAGGAGGGCAAGGGCTTCAACGTCGCGATGGCGACGCTCGACGGCGGGAGGATCGGGATCGCTGCACAGGCGCTCGGCATCGCGCAGGCCGCGTACGACGTCGCGCGCGAGTACGCGAAGGAGCGCCGCACGTTCGGCAAGGCGATCGGCGAGCACCAGGCGATCCAGTGGAAGCTCGCGGACATGTCGACGGAGATCGACGCCGCCCGCCTGCTCGTCTACCGGGCTGCATGGCTGAAGGACCAGAGCCGTCCGCACACCGAGGAAGGGGCGAAGGCGAAGCTCTACGCATCGGAGATGGCACGCCGCCAGACCGCGGAGGCGATCCAGATCCTCGGCGGCTACGGCTACACGAAGGAGTTCCCGGTCGAGCGCTTCTACCGGGACGCGAAGATCACGGAGATCTACGAGGGGACGAGCGAGATCCAGCGGCTCGTCATCGCCAGGTCGGTGCTCGAGCTGAAGAAGCGCGAGCTGGCGGCGGGCTGAGCCTAGTAACACAGTGTTGCTAGGTCTCTGAGGCTGCTCTTGGACGGCGCTTCGGAGGCTTGTAACAGAGTGTTACTTGGCGGAGAAGCGCCGCCGTCCCCGCCGCCGGGGCGCCTAGAGTCTCAGGCATGCCGCGCGAGATCGATGAGCCCGTCCGCCTTACCCGCATCTACACGGGCGGCGGTGACAGGGGCGAGACGAGCCTCGGCGACGGGACGCGCGTCCCCAAGCTGGACTGCCGGATCGCCGCGTTCGGGACGGTCGACGAGGTCAATTCCTTCCTCGGCCTGGCCATTGCAGCCGGGCCACCCGAAGCCATGCGTGAGGTGCTCTCCCGGATCCAGAACGAGCTCTTCGATGTCGGTGCCGACATCAGCGTCCCGTTCGGGATCGCCGACCGTCTCCGGACGACCCAGGAGCAGATCGACGCGCTCGAGGCCGACTGCGACCGGTTCAACGCAGACCTGCCCGAGCTGAAGAGCTTCGTGCTTCCAGGCGGCAGCGAGCTCGCCGCACGGCTGCACGTCGCCCGCGCCACCTGCCGCCGGGCGGAGCGGGACGTCCTCGACGCGGCCGAGCGCGTGGAGATCAACCCGCTCGTCCCCGTCTACCTCAACCGCCTCTCGGACCTCCTGTTCATCCTCGCCCGGGCTTCCAATCCCGGCACGGAAGTGCTTTGGAAGCCTGGGAGCTCCTCCTAGCGTTCGGCGCCTCATTCGTCGCCGGCTACGTCGGCTCGGCGGTCGGCCTCGTGCTCGGGACGCTTCGCCTGCCGGCGATCCTGCTCCTCTCCGGCGATGCCTCCGCCGGCGCGGGAACGAACATCGCGATCAGCGCCGCCTCCGCCGCGTCGGGTGGCTACCGCCATGCCCGCGAGGGACGGGTCGACCGGCGGATCGTGGCGTGGATGACACCTCCGTCGATCGTCGGCGCCGTGGTCGGCGCAGTGCTCACTGACGAGCTGCCGACGAAGCTCCTGCTCCTCGCGATCGCCGCGATCCTCGCGTGGAACGGGCTCGACCTGCTCGTGCGGCCGGTCCGACCGCGGGAGTCGGCTGAGCCGAAGCTGACGCCCGCGGTCGTCTTCGGGTTCCTGATCGGAGTCCTGGGCGGCGCCGTCGGGGTGATCCTCGGAACCCTGCGCATGCCGGCGCTCCTCCGCGGGGTCGGGCTGACCGCGAAGCGAGCGGTCGGGACGAACCTGGTGATCGGCTTTGCCCTCGGCGCCGTCGCCTTCGTGACGCACGCGTTCCTCGGGAACGTCGACTGGCCGATCCTGGCAGCGGGCATCGCCGGCGCGCTTCCCGGGGGCTGGTTCGGCGCCCGCCTGACCGGCCGGATCGGGGAGGAAACGCTACGCCGGGCGATCGGCATTGCCTTGCTGGTGATCTCGCTTGCGTTCCTGGCCGAAGTCGTATTCGGCTAGCTCTTCGTACACTTGTTGCGTATGGCCACCACGGAGGACAGGCCCGCCTCGCTCGACGGCATCGCCGAGTGGCGCCGCCAGCTCTACGAGGCATCGCCCGAGCGCCAGGGCGAGCTCTTCTCGACGATCTCGGGGCTCGAGGTCGACCCGCTCTACACAGCCGATTCGGTCGAGATCGACGAGGAGCGCGACCTCGGCTACCCCGGCGTGTATCCGTTCACGCGCGGCGTCTACCCGTCGATGTATCGCGGAAAGCTCTGGACGATGCGGCAGTTCGCCGGCTTCGGGACGGCGGCGGAGACGAACGAGCGGTTCCGCTACCTGCTCGACCACGGCCAGACCGGGCTCTCGACGGCGTTCGACATGCCCTCGCTGATGGGCTACGACTCCGACCACCCCCGCTCGCTCGGCGAGGTGGGGCGCGAGGGAGTCGCTATCGACTCGCTCGAGGACATGGAGACGCTCTTCGCCGGCATCCCGTTGGGCGAGGTCTCCACCTCGATGACGATCAACTGCACCGCGCCGATCGCGCTCGCCTTCTACGCGTGTGTCGCCGAGGAGCAGGGCGTTCCGCGCTCGGAGCTCCGCGGGACGATCCAGACGGACATCCTCAAGGAGTACATCGCGCAGAAGGAGTGGATCTACCCGCCGGAGCCGTCCATGCGGCTCGTGACGGACATGGTCGAGTTCTGCACCCAGGAGATGCCGAAGTGGCACCCGATCTCCATCTCCGGCTACCACATCCGCGAGGCCGGCTCGAACGCGCCCCAGGAGCTCGCCTTCACGCTCATGAACGGCTTCACCTACGTGGAGGCAGCGATGGAGCGCGGCCTCGACGTCGACGACTTCGCGCCGCGGCTCTCGTTCTTCTTCAACGCGCACCTGGACTTCTTCGAGGAGATCGCCAAGTACCGGGCGGCGCGCCGCATCTGGGCGAAGGAGATGCGCGAGCGCTACGGCGCGAAGAACCCGCGCTCGTGGCTCATGCGCTTCCACACCCAGACCGCCGGCGTGTCGCTGACGGCGCAGCAGCCGGAGGTCAACATCGTCCGCACCGCGCTCGAGGCGCTCTCGGCGGTGCTCGGCGGGACCCAGTCCCTCCACACGAACTCGTTCGACGAGGCGCTCGCGCTGCCGACCGAGAACGCGGTCCGCCTCGCGCTGCGCACCCAGCAGGTGATCGCGCACGAAACGGGCGTCGTGAACACGATCGACCCGCTCGGCGGGTCGTATTTCGTCGAGGACCTGACGAGCCGGCTCGAGGCGGAGGCCTACGAGTACTTCGACCGGATTCGCGCGCTCGGAGGCGTCGTTCCTGCGATCAAGGAGAACTTCTTCCAGCGGGAGATCGCCGACGCATCGTTCCGGTACCAGGCAGAGGTCGAGGCCAAGCAGCGGATCATCGTCGGCGTCAACCGGTACCAGCAGCAGGACGACGCGGAGCTCGAGATCCTGCGGATCGACCCCGCGCTGGAGACGAAGCAGATCGAGCGCGTCACCGCGCTGCGCTCCCGGCGCGACTCGGCGAAGGTGGAGGAGACGCTGGCAGCTCTCAAGCGCGGCGCGGAGGGTGACGAGAACCTCATGCCGTTGATCGTGGACGCCTCCCGCGCGTACGTGACGATGGGCGAGATGTGCGACACGCTCCGCGAGGTCTGGGGCGTCTGGAGAGAGACGCCGGTCTTTTGAACCGGGCACTTAACAAGACCGCAACGGCCCGCTAACAGACCCGCCGGAAATCGCGTCTAACCTGTGACGAGACGTGGAAGGCGGCCTGTTCAGCTCGAGATCGTTCAACCGTGCCCTGCCCTGGCTGGCGGGAGCTGTGTTGCTGCTCGGCGTGCTCGCCTTCTGGCAGACGCAGATTCGGACTGACGATCCGAAGGAGACCTTCAGCAACGAGCCGGCGACGAACGTCGCCGCAGATAAGACCGTGCCGCTGCCGCCGGAAGCCCGCCAGATCGCGGTCCAGTTCATCAAGACCGCTGTGGTCAGGAAGAACCTCCGCGAGGCCTGGGCGATCTCCGGCCCGAGCATCAAGCAGAACATGACGCTCAAGCAGTGGATGACCGGCGAGATCCCGGTCGTCCCGTATCCGGAGGCGGCCGTCAACGAGTCCCCGGTGAAGGTCGACTGGTCGTATCCGAACGACGTCTCGCTTCAGGTCGTCATGCAGCCGAAGCAGGGCTCGAAGGAGAAGCCGCAGGTCTTCTTCATCGGCCTGAAGAAGTTCGGCTCGGGCGCCAACGCGAAGTGGCTCGTCGACTACTGGGCGCCGTACGCTCCGCCGCCCATCCCGAGCGCTCCGCAGCAGGGGTAAGCACCCGACCGCCTCCGATGCCCCGGGCGTGAAGAGCATTCTCTTCTCGGCTCGGATGCGCAGGCGGCTGGCGTGGATCGGCGGCACCGCCGCGATCGTCGCCCTCGTGGTCGCCGTTGGCGTCATGTGGCCCAACACCGGGACAGAGACGCCGGAGGAGTTCTCCAGAGGCCAGGCGTACGTCTACAACGAGCCGAAGCGGGTCGAGCTCACGCAGGTCGACCGCGCCAAGGCCCTGGCCACTGCGGCCAACTTCGTCACCTACGCCGTTGCGCGGCGTAAGGTCGAGCGCGCCTACGACCTGACCGCGCCGGAGCTGAAGGGCGGGCTCTCGAGGGCCGAGTGGAAGTCGCAGGACATTCCGGTGGTTCCCTTCCCGGTCGAGGAGGCCCGGTGGAAGATCGAGTACTCATACAGCGACGCGCTCGGTCTCCAGGTCATGCTCTTCCCGACCGCAGCGTCGAACCTGCGCCCGTCGATGTTCGCGATGGAGTTGACACCGCCCGGACAGGGCCAGAGCCGGTGGCTCGTCTCGTCCTGGGCGCCGGTCGGCATGACCGGCGCGGGCGCGGGCGGCGCAGCGCCTGCCGCGCAGCCCAGTGGCGCCGGTGGAGTTCCGAACCTCGGCGACAGCTCGCTGCAGCAGGGTGAGGCGCGACTCGACGCGAAGTGGCTCCTCGCGCCGCTGGGCCTCCTGCTGCTGGTGCCGCTGATCGTCAGCGCGTACTACGTGCGCGGCTGGCGCCGCGGCCGCCGGGCCGAGGCGCTGTACGGCTCGCGCCACCGTCCGGTTTAGGAGGGGCTGGCGAAATACCGGCTGTGCCGCCAGGCCGCGCGCTCGCCTGGCAACGAGCGCTATTCCGCCAGCCCCTCCTAGATCTCTGTCTCGTAGCCGTCGTGGACCTGCTGGTACTCCGGCTCGAGCGGGCGCTCCTTCGGCCGGTGAGTGAGCAGCAGGCGTTTCGCGCCGGCGGCCTGGAACGCCTGGTTCGCCTCGTCAGCGGAGAGGTGGCCGCGTAGCCCGCCCTCGGGGTGCGGCTCGAGCAGCGTCGCCTCGCAGAGGAAGAGGTCCGCGTCGCGCGCGAGCTCCGCGAGCTCGTCGCTCGGTCCGCTGTCGCCCGAGTAGGCGATCGTCTTGCCGTTGCACGAGACCCGGAAGCCGTAGGCGCGAAGGTCGTAGTGGAGCACGCGGCGCGGCGTGATCTGGAAGCCGGCCGTCTCGAAGCCCTCCTCCTCGTAGTACTCCTTGACGGTGAAGGCCTTGTGGAACATGTCCGGTGTCCCGAGCCGTGCGCCGAGCTCGCCGAGCAGCTTCTCGCCTCCCGGCGGTACCCAGAGGTCGGGCCGCGGATGGTCGGCCGCGGGGCCGAACCAGAGCGCCCAGACCCACGGCACGATGTCGCCCCAGTGGTCGAGGTGGAAGTGGGTGAGGCAGATCGCGTCGACGTGCGGCCAGTCATCGCCTTCGCGGAGCTTCGCGAGGACGCCGGCGCCGCAGTCGAGGAGCACCCGCCCGGGAGGCCCTTCGACGAGGTAACCCGACTGCGCGCCGCCGGGGTTGGGCCACGCCGGCGAGCAGCCGATCACCTTGAGCCTCATTTCCATAGTCTCGCCTATACCCGGACGGAAGCCAGGCCCTGCGTCTTCCAGAGAAACCTGGTTCCTATACTCACGGCCGATGGCCGGGAAGATTCGAGTCGTGATCGCCAAACCGGGCCTCGACGGTCACGACCGCGGGGCGAAGATCATCGCGCGCGCCTTGCGAGACGCCGGCATGGAGGTGATCTATACCGGTCTCCACCAGACTCCGGAGCAGATCGTCGAGACGGCGATCCAGGAGGACGCCGACGCGGTCGGGATCTCGATCCTCTCCGGCGCCCACATGACACTCGTGCCGAAGATCGTCGACGGGCTGCGGGAGAACGGCCTCGAGGACGTCCTTGTCGTCGTCGGCGGGACGATCCCGCGTGAGGACACGGAGGAGCTGAAGCGCAAAGGCGTCGCCGAGGTGTTCACGCCGGGCGCGCCGACGAGCGAGATCGTCGAGTTCCTGCGCGAGAAGGTCCCGGTCACCTGATCGACGTCCGGCACGAGGGGCCGGTTGCGATCGTCACCGTCGATCGCCCCGAGGCATTGAACGCGCTCGACGTTGAGACGCTGACGGCGCTCCGCGACCGGCTGGTAGCGCTCGCCTCCGACGGAGACACGCGGGTCGTCGTGCTCACCGGCGCAGGCGACCGTGCATTCATTGCCGGGGCGGACATCAAGTACATGAGCGGGCTGGGCGTCGAGGAGGCGAAGGCGTGGGGCAGCCTAGGCCACGAGGCGGGCCGGCTGCTCGAGACCATGCGGCAGCCGACCATTGCGGCGATCAACGGATTCGCGCTCGGCGGGGGCTGCGAGCTCGCGCTTGCCTGCGACCTTCGCTACGCGTCCACGAAGGCCAAGCTCGGCCAGCCGGAGATCAACCTCGGGATCATCCCGGGGTGGGGCGGCACCCAGCGGCTCGCGCGGGCGACGACGATCGGGTTTGCGAAGGAGCTGATCTTCACGGGCCGCACCGTCGACGCCGAGGAAGCACGCCAGCACGGGCTCGTGACCGCGGTCTACGAGCCAGCGGAGCTGATGCCGCGCGTGATGGAGATCGCCGTCGGCCTCGCGAGGAAGAGCCCACTCGCACTCGAGGCTGCGAAGGAGGCCGTGAACCGCGCCCTGGCCGGCGACCACGCCGAGAACCTCCGCCGGGAGGGCGAGCGCTTCGGCGAGCTCTTCTCCAGCGAGGACGCGAGGGAGGGCCTGACCGCGTTCGCCGAGAAGCGCGAGCCGAAGTTCACGGGGCGGTAGCGCCCGGCACCTCGAAGGCCAAGTAACACAGTGTTACTTGGCTCGTCTGGCGCAGGGTCGGCACATTTTCGCGCCGGCCGGGCGCCACACTCGGAGGCATGCCGACGTTCGCCCCGCGGATCTCACCGAGGCTGATCGAGGCGATCGTTCGGCTCGACGACCGCTCGGTCCCGATCGCTGAGACCTCGCGCCGGGTCGGACGTGAAGCTGAACGCCTGGGGCTGACGAGGCCGAGCTACCAGCGCGTTCGGGAGCTCGTCCACGAGTCCAGGCGGATCCGCCGTGGACCGAGCACAGCATCCGTGCTCGTCGACGTTGCGTTCCGTGCCCGGCCGCCTGAGGCGATCGCAGACCACCTGTCAGGCGTCGGCGTCGCGGCACTGAGACGCTAGCCGTCGTGGCGGAGGGCGCGAGCGCGACGAGCTTCGAGGCCCGAGTAACACAGTGTTACTTGCCCTCTTCCGACCTGCGTGACGCTCCCGGGCCGTCGGCGGCGGCGGCGGGTCCCTCGCGGCTAGCGGGAGAAGAGGACCCGCTCGGCAGTGATCGCGTTCGGCTTGCCGAGCTGGGCGGCGAGCGTGTTCGGGAAGATCTCAGACCAAACCGTCGCCCGCGAGTTGCCGGCGAGGCGGCCGGCCACGGTCTGGATGACCGTCATCGGCGAGATGGCCAGCTGCACCGGGCGGCTGATGCCGTTCAGCTTCAGGCCGGTCGTCCGGACACCGAGGCTGTTCACGTTCACCTTCAGTGCCTCGGGCTGCTGTGCCAGAACGCTGCCCTTCAGCCAGAGGGCGGTGTCGGCCTTGCCGGGAGCGGCGAACAGGAGCCTGTAGGCGCGGTTCAGATGCGTGTACGGGTTGATCGAGGCGCCGTCGTTGGGGTGCATCTCGAAGTGGAGGTGCGGCTCGATTCCGTTCGCGTCGCCCGAGTCGCCGACGAACCCGATCGGTTCGCCGGCCGCCACCCTCATCCCGCTCTTCAGCCCCGGCGCGAAGGAAATGCCGGGCTTGCAGCCGCCCCGGTTGTCGTTTGTCATGCCGAGGTCGTTGTTGAGGTGGACGTAGAGGTAGGTCGTCCCGCTGACTCCGTTGAGGTAGAGCATGCAACCGGCCCGCGATGACGTGATGTGGAACTTGACCCGCCCCGCCTCGGCCGCCAATGCGAGCGCCTTGCGCGGCGCCATGATGTCGTTGCCCTCGTGCCTGCCCTGGCCCCGCGGGTCGCCGTAATCGTCGCCGTACCGGAACTTGCCGAGGACGGGGAAGACCAGCCGCTTGCCTGTCGGCTGCTGCTGGGTCGTCCCGGCAACCGCCTTGACGCGCTTCGGCACGTATCCGGAGTCGGGTATTGCAGCCGCCGGTCCGGCCGTCAGGCCGGCAATGGCAAGCACAAGAAGTCCTCGGGCTGTCGTCCGGTGGCGTCTCATTGCTGGGACTAAGCGCTCCGGTTCGCGCTCGAAGGGCGAGACCCTAGCAGAGCTAAGGCGTCGATCTCGGCAACGCCGGCCGAGGATGGGGCCGGCTTTGCCGGTTCATCCGCTTCCATGTCGGCGGCCCCGCCGGCCGTCAGTAGAGTCTCGGGCCGTGAAGATCGCCGTCTGCGTCAAACACGTTCCCGAGCAGGCCCGGAAGATCGATCCGGGCACGAAACGCCTCGACCGTTCGGGCGAGGGCGCGATCAATCCGTTCGACGTCCACGCCGTCGAGGAGGCCCTCCGGATCAAGGAGGCCAGTGGCGGCGAGGTCGTGATCGTGACGATGGGCCCGGCCGGCGCGCAGGACTCGGTTCGCAAGGCGCTCGCGATGGGCGCCGACGAGGCGCTGATGATCACGGACGAGGCAGCGGCGGGCTCCGACCTCGTCGCCACGACGAACGCGCTGGCCGCGGCGCTGGAGAAAGAAAGCGCTGATCTCATCGTCTTCGGCCAGCAGTCGAGTGACTCGGACGGCGCTGTGCTCTGGGCGGCCGTGGCCGATCGGCTTCGGCTGCCGGTGATCTCGCAGGTCGCCGAGCTCGACGTCTCCAACGGAAAGGTTCGTGGGAAGCGCCAGACAGAGTTCGGCTACGACGTGATCGAGGCGCCGACCCCGGCCGTGCTCGCCGTCTCGGATGCGATCAACGAGCCCCGGTACCCGTCGCTGAAGGGGATCATGGGCGCGCGCTCCAAGCCGCAGCGGTCGGTGTCGGTCTCAGAGCTCGGGGTGCAGGAGGTTGGTGAGGCCGGTTCGAAGACGACCGTCGAGGCGCTCAACGACCCTCCGCCCCGCGGCGACACGGTCAAGGTCGAGGACGATGGCAGCGCCGCGGACAAGATCGTCGAGTTCATCGCCGAACGGAAACTGCTCTAGTGGCCACCCTCGTCTTCCTCGAGCACCACGACAGCGAGCTGCTGAAGCCGTCGCTCGGCGTGCTGTCCAAGGCGGCCACGCTCGACGAGCACGTAACCGGCGTCGTGCTCGGCGCGGGCGTCAAGGAGATCGCCGCCCAGGCCGGGAAGTTCGGCGCGGCCAAGGTGCTCGTCGTCGACAAGCCGGAGCTCGAGGCCCCGCTACCGCAGCCGCGCGTGGACGCGCTCGCGTCGATCATCAAGGAGCGGGGCTTCGACACCGTCCTCTTCGCGGCGTCCGTGCTCTCCGCCGACGTCGCGGCCGGGCTCTCGGCGCGGTTGCAGGCAGGCCTGAACTGGGACCTCACCGATCTCGTGCAGCAGGACGGAGACCTGATCGGGAAGCGGCCGGCGCTCGGCGATTCGATCCTCGTGGACGTCGGCTGGCGCTCGGAGCCCCGCCTCGCGCTGATCCGGGCCGGCACGTTCGACCCGCAGGAGACCGGAGGCGAAGCCGAGGTCGAGGAGGTCGACGTGCAGTTCGAGGACTTTTCCACGGCGGCGACCATGGTCGAGCGGGCGCACGCTGAGAGCGAGGGGCCGTCGATCGAGGACGCCGACGTGATCGTCGCCGGCGGCCGCGGGCTCGGCGCGCCCGAGAACTTCAAGCTCGTCGAAGAGCTGGCGCAGGCGCTCGGCGGTGCCGTCGCGGCCACGCGCGCCGTCGTCGACGCCGGCTGGTACCCGTACGCCACGCAGGTCGGGCAAACCGGCAAGACGGTCTCCCCGAAGCTCTACATCGCCTGCGGGATCTCGGGGGCGATCCAGCACAAGGTCGGCATGCAGTCCTCCGGCGTCATCGTCGCGATCAACAAGGATCCGAACGCGCCGATCTTCGAGTACTCGGACCTGGGCGTCGTGGGAGACCTGAACGAGATCGTCCCGAAGCTGACCGAGCTCGTCCGCGCCCGAAAGTCGTGAAGCCCGCCACGCTACGCGTCCTAGGATCACGCGCCCAAAGCGGCCGGTCGGCACAGCGATGAGCCGCGCGCGACCTGCAGATTTCCCACCAGCGTTCGATTCCCGCGAGTACGTCGCGCCACCGACGGATCCGCCGGAGGAGCGGATCGACGTCGGCGTGCTGATCGTCGGCGCCGGCCCGGCGGGGCTCGCCTGTGCGATCCGGCTCGGCCAGCTGCTCGAGGAGTCGCCGGAGACCGCCGAGCGTCTCGGCGAGGTCCCGGTCGCCGTGCTCGAGAAGGGCAAAGGCGTCGGGGCGCACTCGCTGTCTGGCGCCGTCGTCAACCCGCGCGCGCTGCGCCGGCTCTTCCGCGACCGGGTCCGCGTGGAGGACATGCCGTTCTACGGGCCGGTCGACCACGAGGCGGTCTACCACCTCACCAAGGGCTCGGCGCTCCGGATCCCGGCGCCGCCGACGATGCGCAACGACGGAAACTACGTCGCGTCGCTGTCCCAGCTCACGCGGTGGATGGGGGAGCAGGCGGAGGCCGCCGGTGCCTACATCCTCCCGGAGACCTCCGCGGAGAAGCTGCTCGTGGAGGGCGCCCGGGCGGTCGGCGTGCGCACCGGCGAGAAGGGACGAGGGCGCGACGGCGGGCCGCTCCCGAACTTCGAGCCCGGCTCCGACGTGACAGCCAAGGTCACGGTCCTCTCCGAGGGGACGCAGGGACACCTCACCGGCGTCGCCATGGACCGGTTTGGCCTTGCCGGCGAGAACCCGCAGGTCTGGGCGCTCGGCGTCAAGGAGGTGTGGAAGGTCGCGAAGCCGCTCGACCGGGTGATCCACACGATGGGCTGGCCGCTCCGCGGTGGCCGAAAGTACCGCGAGTTCGGCGGCTCGTTCATCTACCCGATGGGCGACGACATGGTCACGCTGGGGATGGTCGTCGGGCTCGACTACCGCGACCTCGAGATCTCGCCGCACGACCTGCTCCAGGAGCTGAAGACGCACAAGCTCGTCCGGAGGATCCTCGAGGGTGGGGAGCGGATCGGCTGGGGTGCGAAGACCATCCCGGAAGGCGGCTACGTGGCCGTCCCGCGGCAGATGCACGCACCGGGGCTGCTGATCACCGGCGACGGCGCCGGGTTCGTGAACGTGCCGGCCCTGAAGGGCATCCACTATGCGATCGAGTCCGGGCGGCTTGCAGCGGAGACGGCTTTCGCTGCGCTCCAGCGCGGCCGGACACCGTGGACGCCTGGCGCCCTGGCCTCGTACGACCAGGCCATCCGGGACACGTTCATCTGGGATGACCTCAAGAAGGTGCGCAACATGCGGCAGGCGTTCGGCAACGGCTTCTGGCTTGGCAGCGCGATGGCGGGCGCGATGACGATGAGCTTCGGCAAGTTCCCGCCGGGCAACAAGAAAACCGAGCGGGACGCCGAGCAGGAACTGATCGGCACCGGGCGGGCGTCGCGCTATCCGAAGCCGGACGGCAAGCTCATCTTCGACAAGCTCTCGTCCGTCTACCTGTCCGGAAACAAGACGCGCGACGACGCGCCGAACCACATCCGGCTACAGACGGACGTGCCCGAAGAGGTCGCACGGATGTGGGAGCACATGTGTCCCGCGCAGGTCTACGAGGCCAAGGAGGGCGGCGGCGTAGAGGTGACGCCTTCCAACTGCGTCCAGTGTGGCGCGATCACCGCGAAGGGCGGTCGCCTCACACCGCCCGAGGGAGGCGCCGGCCCGGAGTACAAGCTCACCTAGTTAGCTCAGATGTTGCAAAGTCGGCGCAGATTCCCCTTGACAAGAATCGGTGTCCGACACCGCACTTAGGCCACGGCTGATTCAGCCGGGCCGGGCGCAGCCGCCGTGATCGCGCGCGACGACGTCCTGGCGGCGCGCAATGCGATCGCCGGACGGCTCCACAGGACGCCGATGTTCAGCTCGGCGACACTGGGCTCCCGTGTCTTCCTCAAGGCCGAGCTCTTCCAGCGCACCGGGTCGTTCAAGCCTCGTGGCGTCCTCAATTCGCTGAGCCGACTCTCCGACGAGGAGCGGCGCGCGGGGGTCATCGCCGCCTCCGCCGGCAATCACGCGCAGGCAGTCGCGTACTGCGCCGCGCTGGAGGGGATCAACGCGCTGCTCGTCATGTGGAAGACGGCGAGCCCGGCCAAGATCGCGGCCACCCGCGGCTACGGCGCGGAGGTCGACCTGGAAGCGGAGAGCCCGGCCGTGGTGTTCGACCGACTCGAGGAGCTTCGCGCGAGGACGGGCCGGACGTTCATCCATCCGTTCGACGGCCCGCACACGATCGCCGGGCAGGGCACGGTCGGCCTCGAGATCGCCGAGGACGTGCCCGGGGTGGACGTCGTCGTGATCCCGATCGGGGGCGGCGGCCTGATCGCCGGCATCGCGACCGCCCTGCCCGATGTGCGCGTCGTCGGTGTCGAGCCACGGATCTCGAATGCGCTGACCGCCGCGCTCGCCGCCGGAAAGCCGGTCCCCGTCGACGCGCGGTCCATCGCCGACGGGCTCAACGCACCCTTCGCGGGAGAGCTGCCGCTACACATCGCCCAGGAGCGTGGCATCGAGGTCGTCATGGTCGAGGAAGAGGAGATCGAGGCGGCGATGCGCTTCCTCTACGAGCGCGCGAAGCTGGCTTGCGAGCCGGCCGGAGCGGTCGCCGTCGCAGCACTCATGACCGGCAAAGTTCCCGCAGACGAGGGCGAAACCGTCGTCTGCGTCGTCACAGGCGGCAACGTCGCCGCCCAGACCGCCGCTGCTATCCTGGCCCGGCCATGAAGCCGGACATCCATCCTGATTACGTCGTCGCGACCGTGCAGTGTTCCTGCGGGAACACCTTCGAGACGCGATCGACGAAGCCCGAGATGCACGTCGAGATCTGCTCGAACTGCCACCCGTTCTACACGGGCAAGCAGAAGCTGGTCGACACGGGCGGCCGGGTGGAGCGCTTCCAGCGGCGACTGGAGCGGGCCGGCGGCGCGCGCCGCGGTTCCTGAGCTGACCTAGTGCCTCTCCAGGCATTGCACGCCTGCTTCTGGCCCGCGATCACGCGGCGCCAGAGCCCACCCTCCTCCTCACCAAGGCTGCCTAGCCTTGCCTCGTCGGAGTGCGGGTTCTGGCTTGGTGCTCGCGACCCAGAAGCGGGGCAGCATCACCTGAAGGAGCACTGATGGCAGCTCCGATCGGTGGACAGGCCGTCCTCGAGGGCGTGATGATGCGCGGCCCCTCGAACTGGACGCTTGCCGTGCGCAAGGTCGACGGGGAGATCGCCACGGTCGAGCGGGAGATCAACTCGGTGATGGTGCGGCACCGGTTCTTCCGCCTGCCGGTCATCCGCGGAATCATCGCGCTCGGTGAATCGCTGGCAATCGGCTTCCGCGCGCTCGCGATCTCCGCCAACTATGCGGCGCAGGAGGAGGGGGACGACGAGGAGGTCTCAACCGAGATCGGCCGCGGCGCGCTGCTCTTCGCGTTCGTGATCGCCATCGGCTTCGCCCTCGTCCTCTTCAAGGTCACGCCGGCGCTGATCACGAGCTGGTTGCCGATCGACCAGACGGGCCTGTTCGTCGTCGTCGAGGGCCTGATCCGCGTCTCGATCTTCATCCTCTACCTCGTCTTGATCTCGTTCCTGCCGGACCTCAAGCGCGTGTTCCAGTACCACGCTGCCGAGCACAAGGCGATCAACGCCTACGAGGCGGGCGAGGATCTGACGCCCGAGACGGTGCAGCGCTACAGCCTCATCCACCCGCGCTGCGGCACGGCGTTCCTGCTCTGGGTGATGGTGATCGCCATCTTCGTCTTCGCGTTCTTCGGCCAGCCCGCCTGGTACTGGCTGATCCTCTCGCGGATCGCCCTGCTGCCGATCATCGCCGGGATCGCCTACGAGCTGATCCGCTTCGCCGGGAAGCACACCGACAATCGCTTTCTGATGACGCTGCTCGCGCCGGGTCTCTGGCTCCAGCGGCTCACCACCCGAGAGCCGGCGCTCGACCAGCTCGAAGTCTCCATTCGCGCGCTGAAGGATGTCCTCCAGCGCGAAGGCCGACTCGACCCTGCAGAGCGCAAGGTCGAGGTCATGGCCTAGCTATTCGAGCTCGATCCGGACTCGCGCTCGGAGCTCGTCCGTGCTCGCCTCGAGCGACGTGACGAACTCCTTGCCTTCGAGCGGGAAGAGGAACAGGAAGTTGCCGAGGTCCCGGCTGATCTTCGCGAGGTCCGCGCGGAGGACGCCGGCTCCCTGCGCTCCCTCCGCGGGCTCGGTGTCCGCTGCGGCGATCTCCCTCGCGCGCTGCTCATCGGAGGCGACTACAAAGACGTCGCCGATCAGGCCGAGATGCAGCTCCGCCGGGCCGTCGCCGGTCAGGCCCGAGATGCGGTACAAGCCGTCGGGCGTCTGGGGAGGATCGACCTTCACGCCCTGCATCGGCGCCGCCGCCGGCGCGTCGGGCGCGAGCAGGAAGAGCAGCGCCATGCCCTCCGATTGCAGGCCCTGAAGGCCCTCGACGAGCGCGGGGAGGTGCGGTGCGATCCGCGGGAGAAGCTCTCGCAGCGCCTCAGGGTCGCGCACCTCGCTCCGCGCGGCGAACGTGCGACCGTCCGGGCTCACGTACGAGGCACTCGGGCCGTTGAACTGCCGGAGGATCTCCTCCTCGAAGCTGATGCCGAGGTCCTCGTCGAGGGCGTCAACGGTCTTGACGAACCGCGAGTTCGGATAGGCCGCCTGCACCGCGCGAAGGAGAAAGGCGGTCGTCTGGCTCTGGTTGAGGTTGCCGCCCGAGAGCTCAGTGCCGCGCGGCACGATCTCGGGTGATTCCTCGCCGCTGACGACCGGGAGATCCTCCTCCTCGACCTGCTCCTCGTCGAGACGTACGGCGACTTCCGCGTTGAGCTCATCCTGCTCGAACCGGACCGCGGCCGCCCAAGTCTCCAGGACCTGGAGGAACCCGACGTTTGCGAAGCGGCGAAGCTGCTCCTGCTCGGCGAGCCCGTCGAGCGTCCCGAAGCCGCGCAGAAAGGAGTCCGACGGGAGGTCCGCGAGTTCCTCCTCGACGGTGTCGTCGTCGAGCCCGTCGCCGGCATCACGGCGCTTGAGTGCGCTCCGCAGGGCAGCCTCGTTCTCGGCGGTCAGAAAGACGCCGTCCTCGACGGCGAAGACGTCGTCGCCCTGCTCCTCCGTATAGAGCGTCGCGCCGTTCGCCTCCCCGGCGGTTTTCCAGCCTGCCTTCTCGAGGACCGCTTCGATGTCGCCGCCTCGCGTCTCGAGCGCCGCGACGAACGAGGACTCGCCATCTCCGCCCAACAGGGCCATGGGGTCACCCTCGACGGCGATCGCGATGTCGTTTCCGAGCAGCGGCTTGACGTCCTCTTCCCAGTCGACGCCCTCCGACTCCCTGAACGCCTCTTCGGCGTACTCGTCGAACGACTTCTGAGCTTCGTTCTCGTCCGCGATCCGGCGCACCACACGGCGGTCGAACGCATCCCACTGCTCGCCGTCGACGTCCGTGGAGAGAAGGATGACGGTCGCGGCGTTCGCCGGCAGGTACGCGAGAGCAAGGCCGGCGCTGCTTCCTCCGGCGGTGTCGGACGAGCCGCAGCCGCCAAGGACAACGGCCAGCACGATCAGCGCGAGCAGCCGCACGGCCATCAGGCGGTAAGTACCCGCACGAGGCTGATCTAACCTTTCTCCATGGCCGGGATCGAGCAGCTGGTGGTCGACCTGGAACGCTCGTACAACGAGGCGCGGGAGCGCATGTCCGACCCTGCCGTCTACAACGACCACCGCGAGGCGGCCGACGCCGGGCGCCGCCTGAAAGAGCTCGAGGGCCCCTACAAGCTCGCGCAGCAGTGGCGCGAGGCCCAGCGGGACCTCCAGGCGACAAGAGATGATCCCGAGCTCGCCGAGCTCGCGCCGGACCCAGCCGAGATCGCCCGGCTCGAGGAGGAGCTGAAGCTCGCGCTCGTCGAGGCGGACCCGGCCGACCGGAAGGACGTCATCGTCGAGGTCCGCCAGGGCGTCGGCGGCGACGAGGCCGGCCTGTGGGCCGCCGACGTCTACCGCATGCTGACGCGCTACGCCGAGCGCCGCGGCTACTCGACGGAGGAGCTCTCCGCGAGCCCGAACGAGGGCGGCGGCTTCAAGGAGGTCACGTTTGCGGTGAAGGGCGACGGCGCCTACTCCGTCTTCAAGTGGGAGGGAGGCACGCACCGCGTGCAGCGTGTGCCGGCCACCGAGTCGCAGGGACGCATCCACACCTCCACGGCGACGGTGGCCGTCATGCCCGAAGCCGAAGAGGTCGAGGTCGAGATCGACCCGAACGACCTCAAGATCGACGTGTACCGCTCGACCGGGCCCGGCGGTCAGAGCGTCAACACGACCGACTCCGCCGTCCGGATCACGC
This sequence comes from uncultured Actinomycetes bacterium, assembly GCA_963802375.1. GTDB lineage: Bacteria > Actinomycetota > Thermoleophilia > Gaiellales > Gaiellaceae > JACDAN01. The sequence goes on along the minus strand of CAWDIJ010000010.1, from coordinate 651,084 downwards.
ACCTGCCGACGAATCTCGTCGTCTCGATGCAGGACGAGAAGTCGCAGCTCCAGAACCGCGCCAAGGCGCTGCGAGTCCTGCGCGCGCGGCTGTACGAGCTCGAGCGGGCGAAGCAGCGGGCCGAGCTCGAGAGTGCCCGGCGGTCCCAGATCGGGAGCGGCGAGCGGGCGGAGAAGATCCGCACCTACAACTTCCCGGAGAACCGCGTCACGGATCACCGCGTGAAGCTGACGGCGCACCGGCTCGACGCCGTGCTCGGAGGCGAGCTGGACGAGTTCACCGGCGCGCTCGGGGACGAGGAGCGCCGCCGGGCGCTCGAAGCCGCTGCGGTGTGACGGTCCGCGCGGCCCTTGCCGAGGGTGCCGAGGCGCTCGATCGGGCAGGCTGTCCCTCGCCGGCCGTGGACGCCGAGTGGCTGCTTGCGCACGTCCTCGGGGTCAGCCGCACCGCGCTGCACGCCGGCGGGCGGGACGTCACGGCTGCTGAGCTCGACAGCTTTCGCGGCCTTGTGGCGCGGCGCGCCTCGCGCGAGCCGCTCGCGTACATCCTCGGCGAGTGGGGCTTCCGGCGGCTGACGCTCGTTGTCGATCGAAGAGTGCTGATCCCTCGGCCCGAGACCGAGAGCGTGGTCGAGCGCTGCCTGGCCATCCTCGACGGGATCGAGGAGCCGTCGGTCCTCGACATCGGGGCCGGCTCCGGCGCGATCGCACTAGCGATCGCGGACGAGCACCCCGGCGCCCGGGTTGTCGCCACGGACGTCTCGGCGTCCGCGCTCGAGGTCGCGGAGGAGAACCGGCGTCGCGCCGCCGTGGACGGCCGCGTGCGCTTCGCCCACGGCGACCTGCTCGCGGGCGAGCGAGGCCCGTTCGACCTCGTTGTCTCGAACCCGCCCTACGTGACGCCTGCCGAGCTCGCGGCCCTGGAGCCGGAGCTGCTGCACGAGCCGCGCGAGGCGCTGGTCGGAGACGGCGACCACGAAGCGGTGGCCCGGGCGGCGCTGGACGCGCTCCGGCCGGGCGGAGCGCTCGTGCTCGAAGTTGGAGACGCCCAGGCTGCGGCGGTCGGCGACCTGCTGCGGAGGCTCGGGTACGAGGAGATCGCGGTCTCGGCGGACGTGGCCGGGCGCGAGCGCGTGGTCGACGGCCGCCGACCGTGATCGAGCGCCTGGTCGACGCGATCCGGGCCGGTGCGCCGGTGATCCTTCCGACAGACACCGTCTACGGGCTCTGCGCTGATGCGCTCGACTGAGGAGGCCGTCCGCGGTCTCTACAGCTTGAAGGGACGCGGGGCGGGGCAGCCGACGGCACTGGTGGCTGCGAGCGAGGACGCCGTGGTGGAAGCCGTGCCCGAGCTCGCCGGTCGCCCCCTGCTCCGTGGGCCCTACACGCTGATCCTCCCCAACCCGGCTCGTCGCCTCCATTGGCTCACAGGCGGCCGGCCGGAGACGATCGGCGTGCGGATTCCGGAGCTCGAGGGCGAGGCCCGCACCGTGCTCGAGAGGGTCAAGGCCGTCGCGGCGACGAGCGCGAACCTTCCTGGTGGGGACGACCCTCGCCGGCTCGAGGACGTTCCGCGCGAGCTCCGGGAAGGCTGCGCGGCAGAGCTCGACGGCGGCGAGCTTCCAGGCACGCCGTCCACGGTCGTCGACCTGACCGGGCCGGTGCCGGTCGTGATACGTGAGGGAGCGGTGCCGGCCGCCGAGGCCCTCGAGCGGGTCTCCTCCGCCTGAGTCCGGGGTACGATCCCCGGGATGGCGATCGCGCAGGAGACGCTCGACCAGCTCCGCACCGCCGGCCTTTCCGACGTCGACCCCGAGATCGCCGACCTGCTCGGCCGCGAGCTCGAGCGGCAGCGGGGGCAGATCGAGCTGATCGCGTCCGAGAACTTCACCTGGCCGTCGGTCTTCGAGGCGATCGGCAGCACGCCGACGAACAAGTACGCGGAGGGCTATCCGGGCAAGCGGTACTACGGCGGCTGCGAGGTCGTCGACGAGATCGAGCAGCTGGCGATCGACCGCGCGAAGTCGCTCTTCGGGGCCGACCACGCGAACGTCCAGCCGCATGCCGGCGCCCAGACGAACATGGCCGTCTACATGGCGGCGCTCAAGCCGGGGGACACGATCCTGTCGCTCGAGCTCTCGCACGGCGGCCACCTCACGCACGGGCTCAAGGTCAACTTCTCCGGCCGGCTCTACACGATCGTTCACTACGGCGTCTCCCGCGAGACGAACATGGTCGACTACGACGAGGTGCTCGACCTCGCCAAGGAGCACCGGCCAAGCCTGATCGTCTGCGGCGGGTCGGCGTACCCCCGCACCGTCGAGACCGACCAGTTCCGGAGGATCGCGGACGAGGTCGGCGCGCTGCTGCTCTGCGACATGGCCCACTTCGCCGGGCTGGTCGCAGCGGGACTGCATCCGAACCCGGTCGAGCACTGCGACTTTGTCACCTCGACGACGCACAAGACGCTGGCCGGGCCGCGCGCGGGGTTCGTCCTCTGCCGCGAGGAGCACGCGCAGGCGAGTCGACCGCGCCGTCTTCCCCGGGATGCAGGGCGGGCCGCTACAGCACACGATCGCGGCGAAGGCGACCTGCTTCCGCATCGCCGCAACCGAGGCGTTCAGGGACTATCAGCGCCAGGTGCGTGCGAACGCCGACACGCTCTCGGACACCCTGATGAAGGGCGGCCTCGACGTGCTCACCGGCGGGACCGACACGCACCTCCTCCAGCTCGACCTGCGCAACACCGAGTGGACGGGCAAGGCCGCGGAGGAGCGGCTCGACGAGGTGAAGCTGACCGTGAACCGGAACACAGTCCCGTTCGACGAGCAGCCGCCGACGGTGGCGTCGGGCGTCAGGATCGGAACGCCTGCGGCGACCATGCGCGGCTTCGTCGAAGAGGACTTCACCGAGGTCGGCCGGGTGATCGTCGAGGCGCTCGACGACGGCGCCGACCTCGAAGCGCTCGCCGCGCGCAGCGCCGCGCTGTGCGACAAGCATCCGCTCTATCCGGGGTTCCGCGGCTTCACCACGTACGTCGCGTGAGCGCGGTCGCCACCGATCGCGTCATCGAGGTCAAGCACCCGCTGGTGCAGCACAAGCTGTCGTACCTGCGCGAGCAGGACACGCCGACCGTCCACTTCCGCAAGATCGCGAACGAGGTCACGCTGCTCCTCACCTACGAGGCGACGAAGGACTTCCCGACCGAGGACGTCGAGATCGACACGCCGCTCGAGCGGACGACTGTGCAGCGGATCTCCGGGAAGAAGGTCGCCGTCTGTCCGGTGCTGCGCGCCGGCATGGGGATGCTCGACGGGGTGCTCTCGCTCGTCTCGGGCGCGCGGGTCGGCTTCATCGGCCTCTACCGCGACGAGGAGACGCTCGAGCCGGTCGAGTACTACGTCAAGCTGCCGAACGACCTCGAGGACCGCGACGCGATCGTGCTCGACCCGATGCTCGCGACGGGGAACTCGAGCGTGGCGGCGATCACCAAGGTCAAGGAGGCGGGCGCCAGGACCGTGACGCTCGTCTGCCTCGTCTCGGCGCCCGAGGGGATCGAGCGCGTGCACGCGGAGCATCCCGACGTGCGCATCGTCACGGCGTCGGTCGACCGCGGCCTCAACGAGAAGGGCTACATCGTCCCGGGTCTCGGCGACGCCGGAGACCGCCTGTACGGCACGAAATAGGAGTTGTGCCTCTTCCGGTGATGCTGCCGAGTCTCTGGGTCGTGAGCACCAAGCCAGAGCGCGCACTCCGACGAGGCAAGGCTGGAGAGCCTTGGCGAGGAGGAGGGTCGGCTCTGGCGCCGCGTGATCGCGGGCCAGAGGCCGGCGTGTATCGCCGGGAGAGGCACTGATTGGACACTCTTCGTGACAACCCGGAGGTCGTCTGGGGGTTCCTGCTCGCCCTTGCCGTCGTCCTGCTCCTGACGCCCGGCGTAGGGCGCTTCGCGCGCTTCATCGGCGTGGTGGACGAGCCGGGGGAGACGCGGCGCGTCCACACGCATCCCGTGCCGCGGCTCGGCGGGATCGCGCTGCTGCTCGGGATTTTCGTGCCGGCGCTCGCGTTCCTCGAGCTCGACGGGCCGTACCGCGGGATCCTGCTCGGCGCGGCGATCGCGACGACGGTCGGCGCGATCGACGACTTCCGCGGGCTCCCGTGGTGGGGCAAGCTCGGCGGCCAGGTCGCGGCCGGCGCCGTCGCCGTCGGATTCGGGGTCACGGTCGACCGGTTCACGTTCCCCGGCTTCGGGAGCCAGGAGCTGCCGGAGTGGGCGGCCGGCGCGGCGACGATCGTCTGGGTCGTCGCGATCATGAACATGGTCAACTTCCTCGACGGGATGGACGGCCTGGCGGCCGGCATCTGCGCGATCGCCGGCTCGACGTTCGCGATCATCGGGCTCTCGCTCGGCGCACCGGAAGCGGCGCTGCTCGCGGCGATCGTGGCCGGCGCCTGCTTCGGATTCCTCCACCACAACTTCTACCCGGCGCGGATCTTCATGGGCGACTCGGGGGCGCTCCTGCTCGGGTTCCTGCTCGCGACCCTGGCGATCGAGGGGCTCGTCAAGACGGCCGCGTTGGCGACGCTCGTCCTGCCGCTCCTCGTGCTGGCGATCCCGATCGTGGACACTTCGTTCGTCGTCGCGAAGCGCCTCAAGTACCGCCAGCCGCTCTACGAGGCCGACCGCGCGCACCTCCACCACCGGTTCATGAACATCGGCTTCTCGCAGAAGCGCGCCGTCGTGTACATGTACGCGTGGTGCGGGATCCTCGCCGCGGCCGCGCTCGCGACGCGCTTCCTGCCGCCGCGCCCGCGCGGCGAGTGGGACCTCTCGAACACGCTGATCGCCGGCGGCGTGGCCGTCCTGGCCGTGGCCGCCTCGATCTACATCGCGTACCTCCTCGAGATCGTCAAGCTGGCGAACCCCCGCATCCGCCGCCGGGAGGAGCAGGCGCGGGAGGACGCGCGCCGCAGCGCGTAGCGCCCCTCCGGCCGCGGCGTCAACCGCTGGGGCCAGATGCCAATCGAAGCTACAAGCTCACGCGATTTTGGCTGAACCATGCGGGTTTCCGCTGTTACAAGCTTTGGTATGCTCGGCCCGGAATGGAGCGCGCCCCTCGCGAGTCGCTAGACCCGGCTGGGGCAGGCGCCGTCCTTCTCGGCACCATGGTGGCCGGCATCGGCATCGGGGCGCTCGTGGGCTGGCTGGCGGGCGCCTGGCCGATCGGAGCCCTCGTCGGAGCGATCCTCGGGATCCCCGCCGGGATCTTCGCCGTTTACCGCCGCTACCGCGGAGTGTTCTCGTGAGAGACGTCTGGGCGACCCCTCGGGCGGTTCCGAGCCGCCTCGTGCCCGTCGCGGCGGGCGGCGCCGTTGTCCTGCTCGCGCTCCCGGTCTTCGCGGTCGCCGGCTGGCCGCTGCGCGGCTGGGCGCTCGGCGCGATTCTCTGGCTCTGCGCGCAGCTGCTCGGCGTGCTGCTCTCACGCCTGCAGCTCGGCGCCGATAATCTCGCCGCCTCAGGCGTGAGGGGAGTCGGGATGATGTTCAGGCCAGTGGCCGTGATGGTGGTCGTGATCATCGTCGCGGCTTCCAACCAGGAGGTCGGCCTCGCCGCGGGTGCGGTCTACGCGCTCGCATACACGCTCGAGCTCGGCCTCTCGCTGCTCACCTACTTCGGGAGCCCTGCCCACAGATGAAGCACGCGCTCGCCTTCGTGGCCGGCCTCGCGCTGACCTTGCCAACCTCGGCGCTGGCGTCCACGGTCGAGGGCGAGGAAGAGGAGAAGTTCGACCCGTCGCACGAGTGGCTCCTCCACGAGTGGATTCCGATTCACATCGGCCCGCTCGATCTCTCCATCAACAAGGCGGTCGCCTACCTGATCCTCGGCTCGGTGCTGACGATCCTTCTCGGCTGGCTGTTGATGCGCTGGCGCCTCGGCACCGACCCCGACCGCCGCCAGACGGTCGGCGAGTGGGTCTACGAGATCACTCAGACCCAGATCGCCGAGCAGGGCCTGCCTACCAAGGCGATCGCGCGCTGGTTCCCCTACGTTGCCTCGCTCGCCCTCTTCATCTGGGTCGTGAACATGATCGGCTTCGTCCCGTTGCCGCTCTCGGACGAGACGTTCGAGCTGTTCGGCGTCGAGCTTCCGACCTTCGGCATCTACGCGGCGACCTCGACGCTCTCGGTGACGCTCACGCTCGCCCTGATGACGTTCGTCTTCACCCACGTGGAGGGGATCCGTGCGAACGGCGCCGCCAAGTACTTCAAGAGCTGGATCCCCGACGTGCCCAAGGCGATGTACCCGCTGATCGTCCCGCTCGAGGTCCTCGGTCAGTTCATGCGCCTGATCTCGCTTTCCGTCCGGCTCTACGCGAACATGCTCGCCGGCCACATGCTGATCCTCACGTTCATCGGCCTGATGTTCGTGCTCGAGACGGTGGTCCTCGCTCCGCTCGTCGTCCCCGCCGCGACGGCGTTCTACCTCTTCGAGATCCTCATCGTCGTCTCGATCCAGGCGTACATCTTCGCCGCCCTGTCAGCCATCTACATCGGCTCGGCCATCGAGCCGAACCACTAGGAAGGAGCACAGATGAACCTCGCTGCAATCGTCTTCGCGGCCGCCGAGGACGGCGTCGACGCCGGAAAGGCGGTCGCGCTCGCACTCGGCATCGGTCTCGGCTCGCTCGGCGCCGGGATCGGCATCGGGAACATCTTCGGCTCGATGATCCAGGCCGTCGCCCGCCAGCCTGAGCTTCGCGGTGAGCTCACCGGCATCCAGTGGCTCGGCTTCGCGCTCACCGAGGCAGTCGTCTTCTACGGCCTCATCGGCGGGCTGCTGGCGTTCGTCCTGGTTTGATCGAGATGCTCGTCGCCGCCAACCCGCTGATCGAGGTCGTCCCCGGCCTCATGATCTGGACGCTGCTCTGCTTCGGCATCACGTTCTTCGTGCTGCGGAGGTACATCTTCGGGCCCGTCCAGAAGGCGATCGACGCCCGCCGAGACCGGATCCGGCAGGCGATCGAGGAAGCCGACAACGCCCGGGCGGAGGCGCGGAAACTCCTCGAGCAGCATCGAGCGATGATCGCCGAGGCGCGCGGGGACGCCGAGCAGATCCTCGCCGAGGCAAGGCGCGTGGCCGAGGCGCAGCGCGAGCGGATGAAGGAGGAGCTCGAGGCCGAGCGGCAGCGCCGGCTCGAGGACACCACGAAGCAGATCGAGGCCGAGACGCGCCGCGCACTGGAGCAAATCCGCGCCGAGGTCGCCGACCTGACCGTGATCGCGACGAGCAAGGTGACCGGCAAGGTCCTGACGGACGAAGACCACCGGCGCCTGATCGACGACGCGATCGGCGAGCTCGACTTCTCTGTCCTGGAAGAAGTGAAGTAGTGCCGGTTGCCGAGCGCATCTATGCGAACGCGCTCTTCGAGTCCGCGAAGGAGCAGGGCAAGCTCGACGCGGTGCGGGAGGAGCTCACCGAGTTCCTTCAGGCGATGGAGCAGGTGCCAGAGCTGCGCGCGCTCCTCGAGAGCCCCGAAGTGGACACGCACGAGCGCGTCGATGCGCTGCGATCGATCCTTGCCGACGTCGACGAGAGCGTCCGCAACTTCCTCCTGCTCGTGGCCGAAAAGGGCCGCACGAACGAGCTCCCCGCGATCGTCCGTGAGTTCGAGGCGCTCGTCGCCCGCGAGGAAGGGATCCTCGACGTCGAGCTCACGACCGCCGTGGAGCTCTCGGACGACGAGGCGAGCCGGATCCTGGCGCGAATCGAGGGCGTCTCGGACCGCCGATTGCGCGCCACGCGGAAGGTCGACCCCAACCTCATCGGAGGATTCGTGCTGCAGGCCGGATCGCATCGCGTCGACGCGAGCATCCGGTCTCGCCTGCAGACGCTACGCCGTCAGCTGACAGGAACCGGAAGGAGCTAACCCACGTGCGCCTGAGACCAGAAGAGATCACCTCGATCCTCAAGGAGCGGATCGAGCAGTACGACGTCGAGACCGACCTCGCCGAGGTCGGCGGCGTCCTCCAAGTCGGCGACGGTATCGCCCGCATCCACGGGCTCGAGAACGCCGTTGCACTCGAGCTGCTCGAGCTCGAGCACGGCGTCACCGGCATCGCGTTCAACCTCGAGGAGGACAACGTCGGCGCGGCGCTCTTCGGCGAGTGGGAGCTCGTCAAGGAAGGCGAGTCGGTCAAGCGCACCGGCCAGGTCGCGAGCGTCCCGGTCGGAGATGCGCTGATCGGCCGCATCGTCGACCCGCTCGGCAATCCGCTCGACGGCGGGCCACCGATCGAGACGAGCGAGACGCGGCCGCTCGAGTTCAAGGCTCCGGGCGTCGTCGACCGTCAGCCGGTGAAGGAGCCGCTGATGACCGGCATCAAGGCGATCGACGCGATGACGAACGTCGGCCGCGGCCAGCGGGAGCTGATCATCGGCGACCGCTCGACCGGCAAGACGGCGATCCTGATCGACACGATCCTGAACCAGAAGGACACCGACGTGATCTGCATCTACGTCGCGATCGGTCAGAAGGCGTCGACGGTCGCCCAGGTTTACGAGCGGCTCCGCGACGCAGGCGCGATGGACTACACGATCATCGTCAACGCGTCAGCGAACGAGTCCGCCCCGATCAAGTGGATGGCGCCCTTCGCAGGCGCGGCGATGGCAGAGCACTTCATGTTCAACGGCGGCCACGCCCTCGTGATGTACGACGACCTCTCGAAGCACGCGGACGCGTACCGGCAGCTGTCGCTGCTCCTCCGTCGGCCGCCCGGACGCGAGGCGTATCCCGGCGACGTCTTCTACCTCCACTCGCGGCTGCTCGAGCGGGCCGTGAAGCTCTCGGACGAGCTCGGCGGCGGCTCCTCGACGGCGTTGCCGGTGATCGAGACCCAGGCCGGCGACATCTCCGCCTACATCCCGACGAACGTCATCTCGATCACCGACGGCCAGATCTTCCTCGAGTCGGACCTGTTCTTCTCCGGCGTCCGTCCAGCCGTGAACGTCGGCGTCTCGGTCTCGCGCGTCGGCGCGAGCGCGCAGACGAAGGCGATGAAGAAGGTCGCGGGCCGTCTCCGGCTGGAGCTCTCCCAGTACCGCGAGCTGGAGGCCTTCGCGCAGTTCGGCTCCGAGCTCGACCCGGCCACGCAGCGGACGCTTGCCCGCGGTCAGCGGATGGTCGCGACGCTCAACCAGCCGCAGTACCAGCCGTGGCCCATGGAGGAGCAGGTCGCCGCGATCTGGGTCGGCATCAACGGCTACCTGGACGACATCCCCGTGGAGGACGTATCGCGGTTCCACGACGAGCTCCGGGAATACTCCCGCACCGAGGGGACGATCTACAAGGAGATCCGCGAGACCGGCGATCTTCCCGAGGAGGTCGAGGAACGTCTCCGGCAAGAGGTCGAGAAGTTCAAGCAGACCTTCCTCGTCAAGGACGCCGCGTAGGCCTTGGCGCAGGTCCAGGACATCAAGCGCCGGATCCGCTCGGTCCGGAACACGCGCAAGATCACGAAGGCGATGGAGCTCGTCGCGGGCGCTCGCCTCCGGCGCGCCCAGGCCCGCATCGAGGCGATGCGGCCCTACGCGGACCGGATGATGGAGCTGATGGTCGGTACCTCCCGTGCCAGCACGTCGGTTCGGGGCCTGCCGCTCCTTCAGCGGCGCGAGATCCGGACGGCTGCGATCCTCGGCCTGACCGGCGATCGCGGCCTGGCCGGCGCGTTCAACGCGCAGATCCTCCGCCACGTCTTCGCGGTCGAGCGCCGCCTACGGGGCGAAGGCGTCGACGTGAAATGGCTCGTGTCGGGCCGCAAGGGCGCCTCGACGCTGAGGTTCCGCCGCTACGAGCTCGGGCAGTCCTGGATCGGGTTCAGCGACCGTCCCGCCTACGCGGACGCCCAGGCGATCGCGCACCACATCGCCGAGCTCTACACGGAGGGCGAGGTGGACAGCGTCATCGTCGTCTACAACCACTTCGAGTCGCCGCTCGTCCAGCGGGTCGTGGAGCAGGAGATCCTCCCGATCCCCGAGAGCGTGCTCGAGTCCGGCGACGAGGCGCCGGCGCTCGTCGGCGACTTCATCTACGAGCCGGAGCCCGAGCTGATCCTCGAGCGTCTGCTCCCCGTCTACGTGGAGACGGAGCTCTACCGGGCGCTGCTCGAGTCGGCCGCGTCCGAGCAGGGAGCCCGGATGACGGCGATGCGAAACGCCTCGAAGAACGCGGCGGAGCTGATCGACAGCCTGACGCTGGCGATGAACCGGGCCCGCCAGGCCGAGATCACGCAGGAGATCCTGGAAGTCGTGGCGGGAGCGGATGCCCTCACCGCCTGAGCCCGAACGGGCTCAGGCTCTGGAGAAAAGTCTCACGACTTTTCTCCACCTTCGGAAGCCGGGCGGCGCTTCGCGCCGCGCGGCGCGGTCGTTTGGCGGGTGATGCGGCGATTGCCCGCCTACCGGTGAGCGGAACCGGCGGAGCCGGTTCCACGACGGATTCCTAACCCGGGCGGCGATCAGAACGTCTAATCAGAGACGGCTACTCCCCGCCGTTATGCTCTCGACGCTCAATGGCGCATAAAGAATCAGGACGCGAAGTTCTCTCTGCGGGTGCCGGCCTCGCTGCGGAGGTCGCGCTCGAGAGCGGCGGCGAGCTCGGCGAGATCCAGGCAGTTCGGGCGCGCGGCTACTGGGAGCAGGTCTGGATCCGGTTCAGGAAGGACAAGGTCGCGATCGCGAGCGGCATCCTCATCGTCCTGATGATCCTTGCCGCCTTCCCCGGCGCCCCGGTCGTCGAAAAGTGGCTCGGCCACGGGCCGAACGACATCTTCCCGACGCCGGGGGTGGGCGTGGACATGAACCTCGTTCCCGTCGGGCCGAACACCCACGCGACGAACTACAACGCGGAGACGGGCCAGGAGGAAGCGGTCTACTTCCCGCTCGGGACCGCGGACACCCTCGGACGCGACGAGCTGCTGCGCCTGATGTACGGCGCGCGGGTGTCGCTGGAGGTGGCGATTGGAGCGACGTTCCTCTCGATGTTCATCGGCGTGCTCCTCGGAGCGACCGCGGGCTACTTCAGAGGCTCGATCGACGCACTCATCTCGCGCCTGACCGAGATCGTGATGGCGTTCCCGTTACTCCTGTTCGTGATCGCGCTCGCCGCCACCGTCGGCGACCGCCTTCAAGACATCACGCTTGGCGGGGTCTTATCCCCCGGCGTTCTGATGCTCATCCTCGTCGGCGGCGTCTTCGGCTGGTTCTACCCGGCCCGGATCATCCGCGCGCAGGTGCTGTCGCTCCGCGAGAAGGAGTTCATCGAGGCCGCGCAGATGGTCGGCTCGAGCGACTGGCGAATCATCCGGTCACACCTCCTGCCTCACCTGGTCGCGCCGATCATCGTCTACTCGACGCTGATCGTCGCCCAGTTCGTGCTCTTCGAAGCCGGCCTTTCGTTCCTCGGCGTCGGCATCGAGCTGCCGACCGCAAGCTGGGGCTCGCTGCTCTCGACGGCTCCCGACTTCTACCTCCAGCAGCCGTGGCTGATGGTGTGGCCGGGTGCAGCCGTGCTGATCACGACGCTTGCGTTCAACCTGCTCGGCGACGGGCTCCGGGACGCCTTCGATCCGCGAGGATCGGCGCACTGATGCGGGCCGAGAAGTTCTCTTAATCGCCCGCTAACTAACTCTGATCGCCCTCGTCTGATGAGACGGGACACGTATGTGTCCTGAGTCGGCGCGACCGCCTGTGTCGGCTCGAAACGCGGAAAGGAGTCTCATGCACAGACGACTCATGCTTTCGGTCGCAATGCTCCTGGTTGGTGCCGGGCTGCTGGCGGCGTCCGCTGTTGCGGGCCCCACGAGCAGCGCTGCGCCCCAGGGCAAGCAGACCGGAGACGCAAGAGTCGGCGGCACGTTCAAGCACAGCCTCAGCGTCGACATCGACTATGTCGATCCGTCGCTCTGGTACTACGTGCCGTCGTGGACGATCGCGTACTCGACGTGCTCGATGCTCCTGAACTACCCGCACGCTCCGGCCCCTCGTGGGTCCCGGCTCGTGCCCGAGGTTGCTCAGGGGTTCCCGCGCATTTCGAGTAACGGTCTGATCTACACCTTCACGCTGAAGAGGTCTTACCGCCTCAGCAACGGGCAGCCGCTCAACGCGCGCAACTTCGCGTGGGCGATCAACCGTGCGCTGCAGAAGCGGATGGCTTCTCCGGCTCAGCCGTTCATCGAGGACATCGCCGGTGCTGCTGCCGTCATCGACGGTCGTGCATCGCGGGCCTCGGGCGTCACGACTCCGAATGCATACACGCTTCGGATTCGGATGAGCAAGCGGGCTCCTGACCTGCTGTCTCGCCTTGCGATGCCGTTCTTCTGCGGTATCCCGGCGAACATGCCGGTCAACCCGGACGGCGTCTCGGCCCCGGTTGTCGGGTCGGGCCCGTACTTCATCAAGGAGTGGACGAAGAACCGGCAGATCGTGCTGGCCCGGAACCGCTTCTATCGCGGTCCCGCTCCGCACAACGTGAACGGCTTCGTGATCGACATCGGGCTCCCGCTCGAGACGATCAAGCTGAACATCGACCGCGGCGCCACCGACACGGGTGACATCCCGCCGGCAGCGCACGCGGATCTCGGTCGAAGGTACGGCGTCAAGAAGCAGTCGCCGGGTCGCTACTTCGCGAACCCTGCGCCGACGATCCTGTACCTGGCGATGAACCACGAGCGGCGGCTCTTCGGGGCCCCGAGCGGCGGTCGGCATTCCACGGCCGGCAACGTCCGGCTCAAGAAGGCCGTGAACTTCGCCATCGACCGTCAGGCGATGCTCACCCAGCGTGGTGCCTATGCAGGCGTCACGAACGACCAGTACATGCCGCCGAGCATGCGCGGCTTCCGGAACGTCGCCATCTACCCGCGGCGGCCCAACCTGAGCCAGGCGAGAACTCTCTCGAATGGCCAGCAGCGGGGCGGGGACGGCACGTTCTACTGCTCGAACCGGGCTCCGGCTCCGGCGACGTGTCAGATCGTCCAGGCGAACCTGCGGAACATCGGCTTGAACATGGACATCAAGCTGTTCCCGCGGGCTACGCAGTTCGAGCTCACGGGACGGCGTGGTGAGCCGTTCGACCTGACCCTCGAGGGTTGGCACATGGACTACTTCGATCCGTACGACTTCATCTTCCTTGTCGACGGAACGACGATCCGGCCCGCCAACAACGTCAACTTCTCGTACTTCAACTCGGCTGCCTTCAACCGGAAGATCAGCCGTGCGAAGACGCTGGTTGGCGTTCCGCGCTATCGCGCGTTCTCGAATCTCGATCACGACCTCGTTCGGAACGGTGCGCCGCTCGCGACGTACTCGAGCCCGAACGATCGTCACTACGTTGGCTCACGCGTCGGGTGCTACCACTACCACCCGGTGTTCACGTGGGACTACGGCGCACTCTGCCTCAACAGGTAGATCGCGTCTGAGGAAAAGGGCGCCGGTTTCGGCCGGCGCCCTTTCTTCATCCATACGGCACACGCAAAGCACCAGCGGTAAGCTTGTGACCCCTCCAAGACCTAGGGAGCGGCGCGAAGGATGTATAGGTATCTGATCAGGCGACTCTTGTGGGCGGGCGTGCTGTTCCTCGCCGTCACGATCGTCTCGTACATCATTTTCTTCCTCGTCCCCGCCGAGCCGGCGCGACTGATGGCCGGGCCGCAGGCCCCGCCGGACCAGGTCGCGCGAATCCGGAAGCAGATGGGGCTCGACGATCCCGTATACCAGCAGTACGGGCGCTTCCTCGGCGGGATGATGCCGGTCAGCTTCGACGGCGGCCTCCACCTCAAGGCGCCCTCGCTCGGCCGCTCGTACGCGACACGCCAGCCGGTCACCGAGATCATCAAGGACGCCGCCCCGGTCACGGCCTCTCTCGTTTTCGGAGGCGCGATCCTGTGGATGCTGATCGCGGTGCCGATCGGAATCCTCTCGGCGCTGCGACCGCGATCGCTGTTAGACCGATCCGCGATGGTGTTCGTCCTGATCGGGATCTCGGCCCACCCTGTCTGGATCGGCCTGATCCTCATCTACTTCATCGGGTACAAGGCGGGGCTGACGCCGCTCGGTGGGTACTGCGACATGATCAACCCGTCAACCGACTGCGGCGGGCCGGTCGAGTGGGCGCACTCGCTCATCCTTCCGTGGATCACGTTCGCGATCCTCTTCGCAGCGCTCTACGTCCGAATGATCCGCGCGAACGTCCTGGAAGCCATGAATGAGGACTATGTGCGCACAGCCCGCGCGAAAGGCGCGCCCGAGTGGCTGGTCATGCGCGCCCACGTCCTGCGGAACGCGATGCTGCCGGTGGTGACCATGCTCGGCATGGACATCGGGGTGGCGCTGGGAGGAGCAATTTTCACCGAGGCCGTTTTCGGCTTGCCCGGGCTCGGCCGCAGCGCCCTGCAGGCGCTCGAGGGCTTCGATCTTCCCGCGGTCATGGGGATCGTCGTCTTCGCAACCATTTGTGTCATCGTCTTCAACCTGTTCGTCGACCTCCTGTACGCAGTCATCGATCCGCGCATTAGGCTCTCCTAGCCCATGCCCAAAGGAACGCGCTAGTGGCCCTCCTCGAGGTCAATGACCTGAAGACGTACTTCCGTACCGACGACGGCATCGTCAAGGCCGTCGACGGTGTGACGTTCCAGGTCGAGAAGGGGAAGACGCTCGGGATCGTCGGCGAGTCGGGCTCCGGAAAGAGCGTCACCTGCCTGACCATGATGGGGCTGAACAACCGCCGGAACACGATCACGAGCGGCAACGCGCTCTTCAAGGGCCAGGACCTCATCTCGATGAAGCCGAGCAAGCTCCGCGACATTCGCGGCAACGACATCGCGATGATCTTCCAGGACCCGATGACGTCGCTGAACCCGGTGCACACGATCGGCCGGCAGCTCGTCGAGGCGATCCAGCTCCACCGCGACGTCACGACGAAGAATGCGAAGTCGAGGGCCCTCGAGTTGCTCAAGGCGGTCGGGATCCCGCGCGCCGAACGACGGATCGGCGACTATCCGCACCAGTTCTCGGGCGGCATGCGCCAGCGCGTGATGATCGCGATGGCGCTGATCAACGACCCGGATCTCCTGATCGCCGACGAGCCGACCACCGCGCTCGACGTGACGACGCAGGCGCAGATCCTCGAGCTGATGAACCGGCTCCAGCGCGAGTTCGGCAGCGCGATCATCCTCGTGACGCACGACCTCGGCGTCGTCGCGGAGACCGCCGACGACGTCGTCGTGATGTACGCGGCGCGGGTGGTCGAGAACGCGCCGGTCGAGAACCTCTTCAACCGGCCGCACATGCCGTACACGTGGGGGCTGCTCGGGTCGCTGCCGCGGCTCGACGCGGACCTGGAGCGCCTGACGCAGATCCCGGGCCAGCCGCCGTCGCTGCTAAACCCACCTCGCGGCTGCCGCTTCCATCCGCGCTGCCCGTACGTCATGAGCGTCTGCAAGGAGAAGGAGCCGGAGCTGCTCCCGATCAGCAACGATCCGTCGCACCTCCAGGCCTGCCACCTCGACGAACAGACGAAAGACCGGGAGGCGGCCAAGCTCCTCGAGGCGACCCTCGCGGGGGTCTCTTAGGTGCTCCACCCGGCAATGCACGCCGGCCTCTGGCCCGCGATCACGCGGCGCCAGAACCCACCCTCCTCCTCACTAAGGCTTTCCAGCCTTGCCTCGTCGGAGTGCGGCCCCTGGCTTGATGCTCGCGACCCAGAGACCCGGCAGCATCACCGGGAGGAGCACTAGGTGACCGAGGTCTCGAGCAACGATCGTCCGATGACGGCGGGCAGCGACGACCTGCTCGTCGTCGAGGATCTGAAGAAGCACTTCCCCGTCACCCGGGGCATCGTCTTCCAGAAAGAGGTCGCCTCGGTCAAGGCGGTCGACGGTGTCTCCTTCAGCGTGAGGTCGGGCGAGACCCTTGGGGTCGTGGGCGAGTCGGGCTGCGGGAAGTCGACGATGGCGCGCTGCATCATGCGGCTGCTCGACCCGACCGGCGGCAAGGTCGTCTTCGACGGGCGGGACATCACGAACCTGTCGCGTGCCGACATGCGGCCGATCCGCCGCGAGCTGATGATGATCTTCCAGGACCCGTTCGCGTCGCTGAATGCGCGGAAGCGGGTCGGCTTCATCATCGCCGAGGCTCTCGAGGTGCACAAGATGGGCACCGACGCCGAGATCAAGCGGCGCGTGCAGGAGCTCCTCGAGGTCGTCGGCCTCAACCCGGAGCACTACAACCGCTTCCCGCACGAGTTTTCGGGCGGCCAGCGCCAGCGGATCGGCGTCGCCCGGGCGCTTGCCGTCAACCCGAAGCTGATCGTCTGCGACGAGCCGGTCTCCGCGCTCGACGTCTCCGTGCAGGCGCAGATCCTGAACCTGCTCAAGGACCTCCAGGACCAGTTCGGCCTCACGTACATCTTCATCGCGCACGACCTGAACGTCGTCCGCCACATCTCCGACCGCGTCCTCGTGATGTATCTCGGCAAGGTCGCGGAGACGGCTCGGCGCGACCAGCTCTACACCGAGCCCAAGCATCCGTACACCGGAGCGCTTCTCTCGGCCGTGCCGATCCCGAACCCGCAGCTCGGCCGCGCGCGCAAGCCGATCGTGCTCCAGGGCGACGTACCTAGCCCGCTCAACCCGCCGGCCGCGTGCAACTTCCATCCGCGCTGCCCCCGGTTCCAGGAGGGTCACTGCGACGTCGAGCCGCCGCCGCTCTACTCGTTCGGGGAGGGCCATGTCGCCGCCTGTCACTACCCGCTCGAGAGCTGGCCGCTGAGCGAGGAAGAGATGCGGCGGCCGAGCTCACGGCCCGCTTCGGCTCCCGTCGAGCCGTCGGCGGAGCCCACCGCCTCCACCTCCTAGGTGCCTCGAAGGGCGGTGCCCGCCAGGCTTCTGAGCGGCTGCAAAGCGGCGCCAGACGTCGTCCTCACTCGCGTGCATGCCGCAAAGGGCATGCACGCTCCCTGCGTCCGGGCCTGGCTTGCTTTTCGCGCGTCAGAAGCCGGGCAGCACCACCCTCCGAGGCACTAATGTGGCTAGCGGCGCTCGGCCGCATCACCGGGCTCTTCCTGCTGGCCTCGGCGGTGACGCTGGTCGGCGCGCTCATCTTCGGAGTCGCGGCCGGCGCCGACGCCGCCCGATCGATCTCGGTCGGCTTCTACCTGACGGGATCGTTCATGCTCGTCGCGGGCTTCTTCGTGGGAAACCGCGGTCCAGTGCGCTTTCGCCGGGACAAGGAGGCGCCGCTGTTCTGGGGCTCCCGGTTCGTGCGCTGGGCGTCGCCGTCGGAACGCGACGAGAACATCAACCTCTCAGCGATCTTCGTCGTGCTCGGATTCGTGCTCCTTCTCGTCGGCGTCGCGGCCGACAATCGTTACGACCTCGTGTAGAACACGGTTGGCGACCAGCCGCCCGCCTAACTATGTTTCGGATGCTCCGTCACAATGGACGTGCGCCTGGTGAAACCGATGACGAAACAATGTGAGCGCGCCCGCGAGTGCGCCTCGCTGCGCCTGGACGGCGAGCTCTCCGAGTTCGAGCAGGCGCTCCTCTCCGCGCACCTCGCGCGCTGCGAGCCGTGCCGGTCGTTCGCGCACGAGCTCGACTCGCTGACGGATCACATGCGCGCGACGCCGCTCGCCCGCCTCGAGCAGCCGGTCTCTCTGCCGGCCCGCCGCAGGCTCGGCACCCGCCGCCCGGTCGAGATCGCCGCCGCTGCCGCGCTCATGCTGACGACGCTCGGCGTCGCCGGTGCCCTCAGGGAAGTCGAGACCAACAACCCGACGCTCAGCTTCGGCGCACCCGGCGTCTCGAACACGCTCGAGAGCCGCGAGTTCAGCGACATCCGCCGCGAGATGCTTCGGCGGCCGGCCCGCCAGATTTCCCCCGGCGGCCTGAACCTCCCTATTTCCTAGGCGCCGACGGGTACGGTTGAGGCGTGTACGCCTCGCCGATCACGTCCTACGTCTGAGCGCTCGACCATGCCGCCAGGTTGGCGGACGCGTCAGAGCGGCACCGTTTGCTTGTTTCGGAGCAGGAACGCTCCGATAGACTTCCGGGCGGCAGGCGCCTGCCCATGTGGCGCCGCCTTCGACTACTGAGATTTCGGGAGGCTCGTGTCTGACAACGCGCAAAACGGAAAGCAGAACGTCGGCAAGATCGTCGAGATCAAGGGCGTCGTCATCGACGCCGTCTTCCCGAATGAGCTGCCGGCGATCTACTCCGCACTCAGGATCACGGTCGAGGGGCGCGACCTGATTGCCGAGGTGCAGCAGCACCTCGGGGACGACCGCGTTCGCGCCGTCGCGATGGACTCGACCGACGGGCTCGCGCGCGGCCTGGATGTCGAGAACACGGGCGAGCCGATCTCCGTCCCGGTCGGGGACGTGACGCTCGGCCGTCTCTGGAACGTGATCGGCGACCCGATCGACAAGGGCGACGATCCTGGCGAGGTCGAGCGCTGGCCGATCCACCGTGACCCGCCGAGCTTCCGCGAGCTCTCCCCGACTGTCGAGATCTTCGAGACGGGCATCAAGGTCATCGACCTGATCGCGCCGTACGTACAGGGCGGCAAGGTCGGCCTCTTCGGCGGCGCCGGCGTCGGCAAGACCGTCCTGATCCAGGAGCTGATCCACAACGTCGCGCAGGAGCACGGCGGCGTGTCCGTCTTCGCAGGTGTCGGCGAGCGCACGCGTGAGGGCAACGATCTCTGGCTCGAGATGGAGGAGTCCGGCGTCCTCGACAAGGTCGCGCTCGTCTACGGGCAGATGAACGAGCCTCCCGGGGCCCGCCTCCGCGTCGGTCTCTCCGGCCTGACGATGGCCGAGTACTTCCGCGACCAGGGCCAGAATACGCTGCTCTTCATCGACAACATCTTCCGGTTCGTCCAGGCGGGCTCCGAGGTCTCCGCGCTGCTCGGCCGCATGCCGAGCGCCGTCGGCTACCAGCCGACGCTTGCGACCGAGATGGGCCAGCTCCAGGAGCGGATCACATCGACGCGCACCGGCTCGGTCACCTCGGTGCAGGCGATCTACGTGCCCGCCGACGACCTCACCGATCCGGCCCCTGCGAACACCTTCGCCCACCTCGACGCGACGACCGTGCTCTCTCGCGCGATCGTCGAGCAGGGGATCTACCCGGCCGTCGACCCGCTCGATTCGTTCTCCCGCGCGCTTCAGCCGGGGATCGTCTCGGACGACCACTACGAGATGGCCACGCGCGTCCAAGAGGTCCTCCAGCGGTACCGCGACCTCCAGGACATCATCGCCATCCTCGGAATGGACGAGCTCTCGGACGAGGACAAGCTCATCGTCCAGCGCGCCCGCCGCATCCAGCGCTTCCTCTCGCAGCCGAACTTCGTCGCCGAGCAGTTCACGGGCACGCCCGGCAAGTACGTCAAGCTCGAGGATACGATCGAGGGCTTCCGACAGATCCTGGACGGCAAGCACGACGACCTTCCCGAGCAGGCGTTCTACATGGTCGGGACGATCGACGAGGCCGTGCAGAAGGCGCGCGAGATGTCCGGCGAGGACCGGGAACAGCCGGAGGCCGAGGCCGAGGCCGAGGAGAACTCCCGAAGCCGAGCCGGCTGAGCCCGTACCCGCCTAGGTGCCCCTCCCAGCAATGCACGCCGGCCTCTCGCCCGCGATCCCTAGCCGGCGCGGCCGAGTGCGCACTCTGGCTTGGTGCTCACGACCGAGAGACTCGGCAGCATCACTGGAAGGGGCACTAGTGGCCCAGGATCGGCGCACGTTCGACCTCTCGCTGGTCACGCCCGACGGGGCGGCGTTCGAAGGCGAGGTCGAGATGCTCATCGTCCCCGGCCAGGACGGCGAGATCGGCATCCTCGCGCGGCACGCGCCGCTCGTCGCAACCCTGAAGGCGGGCGGGACGCGCGTCCACCTCCGGCGGGACGAGGAGATCCGCGAGTTCGCCACCGGGCCGGGTTTCTTCAAGGTCGAGCAGGACCGGGCACTCGCGCTCGTCGACGACGCCGTCGACGCTCGGGAGATCGATCCCGACCGGGCCCGCGAGCAGCTCGAGGAGGCGCAGGCGGAGCTCGAGCGGATCGAGCGCGGCGAATCGCAGGCCGACCGGTGGCAGGTCGAGCAGCGGATCCGCCACGCCGAGAACCAGCTCGAGGTCTACTCGGGCGGTGGCGGCGGACGGATCCGCCCGGTTGCACCCGCGGGCTAGAGGCCTGATGTCGAAATTCCGCCGGGCCGGATGACGCCCCAGACGCGGCGCCGGATCAGCGCGTTCGCCCGCGACACGTAGCGCTGCTACGCGCCACGAACGACCGCACTGCCCGGCTTGGTCTGGAGCGCCCCCGACTGCGGCCGAATTTCCCACCAACCCTCTAGCCGGTCACCCGGTACACGAGATGTGTCACCTGCGGTGACTCCACGGAGCGCACGAGCTCGATCGGCCGGCGTGCCGGCTGTTCGAACAGCCTGACGCCGCCGCCAAGGAGCATCGGCGCGACGTGGATGTGCAGCTCGTCGAGCAGACCGGCGTCGAGCGCTTGCTGGGCGACGTTCGCTCCGCCCGAGACCTGGACGTCCTTCTCGCCCGCGGACTCCCGCGCCCGACCGATCGCCTCCTCGACCCCGTCGACGAAGGTGTATGTCGTCGTTCCGCGGACGAGCGGCTCGCGTTCGTGGTGCGTCACGACGAACACCGGCCCGCCGAAGGGCGGATCGTCGCCCCACCAGCTGTTCGCGTTCGGGTCGTCCTCCCACGAGCCCTCGCCGCCGCTGAACATCCGCCGGCCCATGACGAACGCGCCGGTGCGGTCGTGCATCGCGCGGACGAGCTCGTCGTCAGCGCTCTTCTCGCCGCCCTCGCGGCTGTGCTGCTCGCGCCAGCTCTCGAGCCCGATGATCCACTGGTGCAAGTCCTCGCCGTGCTCGCCGAGGGGATCCTCCAGCGTCTGATTCGGCCCGGCGACGAAGCCGTCGAGCGACATTGTGATGTTGAGAATGGTTGCCATGGCCTAGAGACTCTTGCAGAGGGAGAAAATCATCGTAGGATGCGGATGCGCGTGAGGGCGCACCCGGTCCGCGGGCAGGGCTGAGCCCACCTCCCGAAGCCGCAGCGCCAACATCCGATCTCTTCTCCGCCCGACGACGCGGACACGGGCCCAAGGGGGAGGTCGCATGAATCCGAGCAGCTCCGCAACGAACGTCGAGCTCGTCCGTGAGCTCCTGGCGCGTCGCGGTGGCGGAGCTGCTCGTCGAGGCGGGAGCCGAGATCGAGCCCCGCTTTGTCGAGGAGGCGGCCGGGCCGCTGCTCGAGTGGCTACAGTTACACCCATCCGGAGAGCTTTGAACGGCAGCTTGGCGACCGGGTTACCAAACGCCTAAAGAGCCCGCGGAGCCTCCGCTCCCGCACTCTTTAGGACGGGAGCGTTTTTGTGAAGGCGACGATCGAACAACTCAAGGAGCTTCTCGACGAGCGGATCGTCGTGCTCGACGGCTCGTACGGCGTCCTGATCCAGAAGACGGTCAAGGGCGAGGAGGCCTACCGAGGCTCACGGTTCGCGGATCACCCGCGCGACCTCGCGGGCGACCCGGATCTCCTCAACCTCACGCAGCCCGACGTCGTCCGCGACATCCACCGCTCCTACCTCGCAGCCGGCGCCGACGTCGTCACGACGAACACCTTCACCGCGACGACGATCGGGCAGGCCGACTACGGGCTCGAGTCGTTCGCCTACGAGATGAACGTCGAGGGTGCCCGGCTGGCGCGCGAGGCCGCGGACGAGCTCGACCGGCCGGCCTGGGTCGCCGGCTCGATCGGCCCGCTCAACGTCTCGCTCTCGCTTTCGCCGAAGGTCGACGACCCGGCGTTCCGCAGCGCCACGTTCGACCAGGTTCGCGACGCCTATGCCGAGCAGATCCGGGCGTTGGCAGAAGGCGGCGTCGACATCCTCATGGTCGAGACGATCTTCGACACGCTGAACGCGAAGGCCGCGATCGTCGCCGCGAAGGAAGTGGCACCCGACCTACCGCTCTGGATCTCGTTCACGGCGATCGACAAGAGCGGCCGGAACCTCTCGGGCCAGACGGTCGAGGCGTTCTGGACGTCGATCGAGCACGCCGATCCTTTCATCGTCGGTGTCAACTGCTCGCTCGGCGCGACGGAGATGCGCCCGTTCGTCGAGGACCTCGCGCGAGTCGCGACGACGTACGTCGCCTGCCACCCGAACGCGGGCCTCCCGAACGCGATGGGCGAGCACGACGAGCAGCCGGGCGACACGAGCCGGATCCTCGGGGAGTTCGTCCAGGAGGGGCTCGTCAACGTCGTGGGCGGCTGCTGCGGCACGACGCCGGAGCACATCGTGTCCATCGCGGACGTGTCTCGGGGTCTGACCCCAAGACGTGTCTTCGGTGGAGAACGCCGCACGCGTTACAGCGGCCTCGAGCCGTTCGAGATCGGGCCCGACACGGGGTTCGTGATGGTCGGCGAGCGGACGAACGTGACCGGTTCAGCCAGGTTCCGCCGCCTGGTCGAGGCGGACGACTTCCAGGGCGCCGTGGACGTCGCGCTGGAGCAGGTCCGCGGCGGCGCGAACCTCCTCGACGTGAACATGGACGCAGACCTGCTCGAGTCGGAGCAGGCAATGACGACCTTCCTGAACGTCGTCGCGACCGAGCCCGAGGTCGCACGGATCCCGATCATGGTCGACAGCTCCCGCTGGTCGGCGCTCGAGGCGGGAATGAGATGCATCCAGGGCAAGGGCGTCGTCAACTCGATCAGCCTCAAGGAAGGTGAGGAGCCGTTCCTCGAGCAGGCACGCACCATCCGCCGGTACGGCGCCGGCGCGGTCGTGATGGCCTTCGACGAGCAGGGACAGGCAGACACCGTCGAGCGCAAGGTGGAGATCTGCGAGCGGGCGTTCCACCTGCTCGTGGACGAGGCCGGCTTCCCGCCCGAGGACATCATCTTCGACCCGAACGTCCTCGCGGTCGCGACCGGGATCGAGGAGCACGACGACTACGCCAAGAACTTCATCGACGCCCTGCCGCTGATCAAGGAGCGCTGCCCGGGCGCCCGCACGAGCGGGGGGATCTCGAATCTCTCCTTCTCCTTCCGTGGTAACGACGTCGTCCGCGAGGCCATGCATGCGGCCTTCCTCTACCACGCGATCCAGGCGGGACTCGATATGGGGATCGTCAACGCGGGCCAGCTTGCGGTCTACGAGGACATCCCGCCGGACCTGCTGGAGCACGTCGAGGACGTGATCTTCAACCGGCGGCCCGACTCGACCGAGCGCCTCGTCACGTTCGCGGGGACCGTCGCCGGGGAGGGCACAAAGCGCGAGCTCGACACCGCCTGGCGCGAGGCGCCGGTCGAGAAGCGGATCGAACACGCTCTCGTCCACGGGATCGTCGACCACATCGAGGCCGACACCGAGGAGGCCCGGCAGGAGCTCCCGAGGCCGCTCGACGTGATCGAGGGCCCGCTCATGCGCGGAATGCAGGTCGTCGGCGACCTGTTCGGCTCCGGGAAGATGTTCCTGCCGCAGGTCGTGAAGAGCGCGCGCGCGATGAAGCGCGCCGTCGCCTACCTCGAGCCGTTCATGGAGGCCGAGGCGGAGGCGGACGGCGGCCGCCCGCCTGCCGCGAAAGTCGTCCTCGCCACCGTCAAGGGCGATGTCCACGACATCGGCAAGAACATCGTCGGGGTCGTCCTCGGCTGCAACAACTACGAGGTGATCGACCTCGGCGTCATGGTCCCGGCCGACAAGGTCCTCGACACCGCCGTCGAGCAGGGCTGCGCCGTCGTCGGTCTGTCCGGGCTGATCACGCCCTCGCTCGACGAGATGGTCAACGTCGCCCGGGAGATGGAGCGGCGCGAGATGAACCTCCCGCTGCTGATCGGCGGCGCGACGACTTCGAAGCAGCACACCGCGGTGCGGATCGCGCCCGCCTACAACCAGCCGACCATCCACGTCCTCGATGCTTCCCGCGTCGTCGGCGTCGTCTCCGACCTCCTCGACTCGACGCGGCGTGCCGTGCTCGCGCAGGAGAACGCCGAGCTTCAGGACCGGCTCCGCGACCAGCACGCGCAGAAGGAGCGGAAGCCGCTGCTTCCCATCGAGGAGGCCAAGGCCAACGCGGAGGAGGCGGACTTCACGGAGCTCGCGGTTCCCGAGTTCACAGGCACGCGCACCGTCGAGCCCGACCTCGCCACCCTCGTCACCTACATCGACTGGCAGTTCTTCTTCCACGCCTGGGAGCTGAAGGGCAAGTTCCCTGCGATCCTGGAGCAGCCCGCCGCCAGGGAGCTCTTCGACGATGCGCAGGCGCTCCTCACGCAGATCGTGGACGGCGAGCTTCTCCAACCAAAGGGCGCCTACGGCTTCTGGCCGGCGAGCTCCGACGGCGACGACATCCTCCTCGAGGACGGGACCAAGCTCGCGATGCTGCGCCAGCAGTCCGCGTACGGCGATGCCCGCCCGAACCGGTCGCTCGCCGACTACGTCGCGCCGGAGAACGACCACCTCGGCGGCTTCGCGGTCGCGATCCACGGCGCGGACGAGCTCGCCGCCGCCTACCAGGCCGAGCACGACGACTACCACGCGATCATGGTCAAGGCGCTCGCCGACAGGCTCGCCGAGGCCTTCGCCGAGCACCTCCACCAGCAGGCGCGGCGCCGGTGGTACGAGACTGGCCCCGAGCTCTCCAGCGAGGAGCTCATCGCCGAGCGTTTCCGCGGGATCAGGCCGGCGTACGGCTACCCCGCCTGCCCCGACCACACCGAGAAGAGAACGCTCTTCGGCCTGCTCCCGGTCGCCGAGGTCGGCGTCGAGCTGACCGAGACCTGCGCGATGGTGCCGGCCTCCGCCGTCAGCGGCATCTATCTCGCGCATCCGAAGGCCCGCTACTTCTCGGTCGGGCGGATCGGCCGCGACCAGGTCGAGGACTACGCCGTCAGAAAGGGAATCCCGGTCGAGGAGGCGGAACGTTGGCTCAGACCGAACCTCGCATACGACCCGGAGGCAGAGGCAGCCCCGGCGGCAGTCTGAGCTATCCTCCTTGGGAGGCGCCCGTGAGGGCGTCTGTCGCATTCTTATGAGGACGACACTCAAGCGAGGAGTCGGTCGTGCGACCGGCGGAAACGGAAACGGCTACGCCGCGCTGCCACCCGGCCTGACGGCGGTCAGCCACTACCGCCAGCCGCGCCGCCGCGGCGGGATCCCCGGCCTGATCGCACGGATCCTGTTCTTCCTCCTCGCGGCCGTGACCTCGCTGGCTTTCGGCGTTGCCGGCGGCTACTGGCTCGACGGCGAGCAGACGGTCGTCGACATCGACCGCGCCTCACGGAAGGATCCGCAGATCCGCAAGGCGGCGCAAAAGCTCGACATCGTGCTGCCCGGCCGTCCCGCGATCGCGATGGTCGTCGGCCAGGACTTCCGGAAGTGGGCCAAGGAGGAGGAGCGGGGCGGCCGTGCCGACACGGTGATGCTGCTGCGCGCGGATCCGAACGTCGGGACGATGTCCACGATCTCGTTCCCCCGCGACCTGATGGTCGACATCCACTGCCCCGGCCGCTCGCCGTTTCAGGGGCCGATCAACTCGGCATACGCGCTGTGCGGGCTCCAGGGAACCGTGGAGACCGTCAAGCAGTTGACCGGCCTCCCGGTCCACTACCTGGTGACGATCGACTACCGCGGCTTCATCCAGACCGTCGACAAGATGGGCGGAGTCTGGATCGACGTCGACCGCCGCTACTTCAACGACAACTCCGGCGGCGGGCCGACGTTCCCGCCGATCGACCTCCAACCCGGCTATCAGCAGGTCTCGGGCCGCGGCGCGCTCTCGTTCGTGCGCTACCGGCACACGGACTCCGACCTGTACCGCATCGAGCGCCAGCGCCTCTTCATGCGCGCGCTGAGCGAACGCGTCTCGAGCGCGTTCAGCATCACCTCGCCGGGGACGATTCCCAAGCTGACCAAGATCGCGCGCGACAACATCAGGATCGCGAAGGGCGCCGAGAAGGCGCTCGATCCGGACGAGTTCCGAGCCTGGGCGTTCTTCGCGCTCCAACTGCCGTCGGGCCGGATCTTCCAGTCGAAGGTCGGCGGGCTCTACGGGTCCGGAACCGAAGGTGACCCGCTGCGCACCGATCCGTCGAACATTCAGGCGGCGGTGGAGGAGTTCCAGACTCCGGACGTCGTCGCGGGCGAGAAGGCGACGGCCGCCGCGCTCGGCCAGCGGCCACGCCTCCCGGGTGTCAAAGCGCCGCCGCCCGGCCGAACGTCCATGGTCGTCCTGAACGGGAACGGAGTCACGGGCTCGGCTGCGAATGCGAGCTACCTGCTGGGCCGGCGCGGCTACCGGACGCTGCCGCCACCCGAGGGCGTGCTCGCGAACGCACCGCCGCCGAACCGGTTCAAGACGGAGGTCTACTTCGACCCGCGGCAGCGCGGCTCCCGCGGCGCAGCCCGCTCGGTCCGCAATCTGTTCGGCTCCGCGGTGGTCAAGGGGCCGATGACGCCCGAGATCGCCGGCTTCGCGAACACGGCAATGCTCGTCGTCGTGGTCGGGAAGACCTTCCACAACAACCTCGCGCCGGCGCCGGCCGACAGGACGCCGAAGCGCCAGCCGCCAAACACGGTCCGCGACCCCGGCGCCTCGCTCTCGCAGCTTCGGGCGGTCCGCCACCGCCTGGACTTCCCGCTCATGGTCCCGACCCAGATCGAGCGGAGCTCAGCGCTGCACTTCGAGCACCCGGTACGCGTCTACGCGATGAAGAAGGGCGAGCGAGCCGTCCGCATGACGTTCCGCACCGGAATCCAGGAGTACTGGGGCATCCAGCAGACGAGCTGGGAGGACGCGCCGGTACTGGAGAGCAAGAACGTGAGCCGGCGGATCGGCAACCGGGACTTCGACCTCTACTACGACGGCTCGCGACTCCACATGGTCGTGCTCCGCACCGGCGAGGCGAACTACTGGGTCGTGAACACCCTTCGTGACACGCTCTCCAACGAGACGATGCTCTCGATCGCCCGCGGGCTGAGGCCGCTCGGGGGGAAGAAGCAGTGAGCAGGATCGGAATCTTCGGCGCCGGCTGGGTCGGCGTCGTCACGGCTGCGTGCTTCGCCGAGCTCGGCCACGAAGTCGTCGTCCGGGACATCTCCGCCGAGCGGATCGATGCGCTGCGCGGGGGAGGGCTGCCGTTCCACGAGCCCGATCTCGTCGATCTCGTGGAGCGGAACGCCGAGCGTCTGACGTTCACGCTCGATGCGGAAGAGGCCGCGCGGGACGCCGAGTTCCTCTACGTGTGCGTCGGAACGCCGTCGACGTACGCCGGCGACGCCGACCTCTCCTACGTGTGGAGCGTCCTCGACGACCTGCCCGAGCTCACCGGACGGCCGGTCCTCGTCATGAAGAGCACGGTGCCCGTCGGAACGGGCGACAAGGTGCGTGCCGCGCTCGACGCGCGGGGGCTCGACCACGTCGGCTACGCCTCGAATCCCGAGTTTCTCTCCGAAGGGACCGCTGTGCGCGACTTCATGTCGCCGGACCGGATCGTGATCGGCGCCTTCGACCACGCCGACGGCGACCGGGTCGAGGAGCTGCACGCGAGCATCGACGCGCCCGTCGTCCGCTCCGACGTCGCCTCCGCGGAGATGATCAAGCTCGCTGCGAACGCGTTCCTGATGACGCGGATCAGCTTCATCAACGAGATCGCGAACGTCTGCGAGCTCGTCGGCGCAGACGTGCAGGAGGTCGCCCGGGGCGTCGGCCTCGACCACCGTCTGGGCCCGCACTTCCTGCGCGCGGGGATCGGATATGGCGGCTCGTGCTTTCCGAAGGACGCGTCGGCGCTCAAGCAGCTCGCCTCGAACTCGGGCTACCACTTCCAGCTGCTCTCCGCTGTCATCGAGGTGAACGAGCTCCAGAAGCGCCGCGTCGTCGCCAAGCTCCAGAAGCACCTGGGCAAGCTGCGCGGCAAACGCGTCGCTCTGCTGGGGCTCTCGTTCAAGCCGCACACCGACGACATGCGCGAGGCGCCGAGCATCGTTCTCGCCTCCAGGCTCCTCGCCGAGGGGGCGGAGGTGCGCGGCTGGGATCCCGTCGCGAAGCCCGGATCCCTGATGAACGGCGTCGAGATCCGCGAGTCGGTCGTCGACGCCGTGACGGACGCGGACGCCGCCGTCATCGTCACCGAGTGGGACGAGCTGCGCGAGCTGCCCCGGGAGGAGATCCGCGCTGCGATGCGGAGCCCGCTGATCGTCGACGGCCGGAACATCCTCGATCCGGACGCGGTACGCGAGGCGGGCTTTGCCTACGAGGGCATCGGCCGGCCCACGTCGCCGCTCTCGGGACTGCCCGAGACGAGCGAGCCCGAGCACGAGCTCGCCTAAGAGTGCCTCTCCGGGCGACACACGCCGGCTTCCGGCCCGCGATCACGCGGCGCCAGAGCCGACCCTCGTCGTCGCCAAGGCTTTCTAGCCTTGGCTCCTCCGATTGCGCGCTCTGGCTTGGTGCTCGCGACCCGGAAGCGGGGCAGCGTCACCCGAAGAGGCACTAGCGGTGGAAGCGATCATCCTCGCCGGCGGGAAGGCCGAGCGGCTGGGCAACGCAGCCGAGGGCCGTCCCAAGGCGCTCGTCTCGATCGCAGGTCGGCCGCTCGCCGCCTACCAGATCGCGCTGCTTTCCCGGGCAGGTGTCGACCGGGTGCTGATCAGCTGCGCCGACGGCAAGCAAGCGGCGTTCGAGCAGGAGCTCGGGGACCTCGACATCGAACTGGTGCTGGTGGGCGAGCCCGAGCCGCTCGGACGGGGCGGGGGACTTCGGCTGGCCGCCCAGCAGCGGCGCGAAACCGGCCCGGTCTACGCGCTGAACGGCGACGAGCTCTTCGACATCGAGCTGCGCGACGTGCTCGCGCGGCATCTCGAGACGAGCCCGGCGGCAACGATCACGGTTGCGCCCTTGCGCAGCCATCTCGGTGTCGTCGACCTCGGACCGGGCGACGTGGTCGCCGGCTTCCGGGAGGCGCCGCTCCTGCCCTCTTTCTGGGTGAACACCGGCCTGTACGTGCTCGACGACGAGGCCATCGCTCGGCTCCCTGAGCGCGGCGATCATGAGACGACGACGTTTCCCGAGCTGGCGGCGGAGGGACGGCTTCGAGCCTGGCGCCACGAGGGGCTCTGGCTGACGGTGAACACGCCGAAGGACCTCCGAGTCGCGCAGGAATTCGTGGAATCGAACCCCGAGCGGTTCGCCTAGCCCGGTGAGATGATTGCCATGTGTCGAGGGACCGATTGTCCCCGAATCTGACGCTGCTGGACCGCTGGGCCTTCGAGCCCCGGCGCGTCGACAAGCCGTGGGGCTACGAGCTGATCTGGGCGCTCACCGACGCGTATTGCGGCAAGCTGCTCGTCGTCCGGTCGGGGCAGGCCCTGTCGATGCAGTTCCACCGGGAGAAGGACGAATCGTGGTACGTCCTGGAGGGCCGTGCGGAGATCGTGATGGCGGCGGCGGGGGAGAAGGCCCCGACGAGGGAGGTGGTCACGGCCGGCGCTGCCTTCCGAATCACACCTGGCACGGTGCATCGCGTGAAGGCGCTCGAAGACACGACGATCCTCGAGGTGTCGACGCCGCAGATCGACGACGTCGTCCGCCTGGAGGACGTGTATGGACGGGAGGGAACCTCCGCGCCGTAGGCATCCTTGACACACTTATGTTAAGGTTGCTCCCGATGGACGGGCTTACCGTGGGTGCGGCGGCGAATGCGACCGGCTGGTCGGCGCGCATGCTGCGCTACCTCGAACGCGCCCGGCTCGTCGTCCCACGGCGCTCCGCCTCTGGCTACAGGCTCTACGGCCTCCGCGAGCTCAATCAGCTGCGCTCGCTCAGACAGCTGCGAAGCCGGTTCGGGGCCGAGCTCACCGACATCGCCTTCGCCGCGCGGCTTCGCCGCGAGCCGGACCTCCGCGGCGCCGTCGACACGTGGCTCGCAGGCTCCGAGGTCGGGTCGGCGGACTGGGTCGACTGGGAACAGCGAAAGCACGAGCGGCTCCTTGCCGCCTAACTAGACTCCCGCAGTCAACGAGACAGAGAGAGAGCTGATGGCCACCACGAAGCGCTACGACGTCAAGGACCTGTCACTTGCAAGCGAAGGCGTACGACGGATCGCCTGGGCGGACCGGCAGATGCCCGTGCTGGCCGCGATCCGCGAGCGCTTCGAGGCCGAGCGGCCGCTCTCCGGCTACCGGGTCGCGGCCTGCCTCCACGTCACGACCGAGACCGCCAACCTCGCCCGCACCCTCAAGGCCGGCGGCGCCGACGTCGTGCTCTGCGCGTCGAACCCGCTCTCCACGCAGGACGACGTCGCCGCGGCGCTGGTGGACGAGTTCGACGTCTCCGTCTTCGCAATCAAGGGCGAGGACAACGACACGTACTACCAGCACATCGAGGCGGCCGTCGACCACAAGCCGCACCTGACCATGGACGATGGCGCCGACGTCATCGGCGTCCTGCACGCGCACCGCCGCGAGCAGCTCGGCGACATCATCGCCGGGACGGAGGAGACGACCACCGGCGTCATCCGGCTGAAGGCTCTCGAGGCCGACGGCGCGCTCGGGTTCCCGATCATCGCCGTCAACGAGGCGCAGACGAAGCACCTCTTCGACAACCGGTACGGCACCGGCCAGTCGACGATCGACGGGATCATCCGCGCGACGAACGTGCTCCTCGCCGGCAAGCGCTTCGTCGTCTCGGGCTACGGCTGGGTCGGCAAGGGCGTCGCGATGCGGGCGAAGGGGATGGGCGCGCACGTGATCGTCACCGAGGTCGATCCGCTGCGCGCGATCGAGGCCGCGATGGACGGGTTCGAGCTGATGCCGATGGCGGAGGCCGCCCAGGTCGGGGACATCTTCTGCACGGCGACCGGCGACAAGTCCGTCATCGCCCTCCAGCACATGGAGCGGATGAAGGACGGTGCGATCCTTGCCAACACCGGTCACTTCAACGTCGAGATCGAGATCTCCGCACTTCGGCAGATGGCGGTCGAGTCCCGCGAGGCGCGTGCGTTCGTCGAAGAGTTCACGCTCGAGGACGGGCGTCGGCTCTACCTCCTGGGCGACGGTCGGCTGATCAACCTGGCCGCTGCCGAGGGCCATCCGGCGATCGTGATGGACATGTCGTTCGCGAACCAGGCCCTCTCCGCCGAGTACGCGGTGGATCATGCGGCCGAGCTCGAGCGCAAGGTCTACCCGGTGCCGGACGAGATCGACCGCGAGATCGCCCGGCTCAAGCTCGACACGATGGGGATCACCATCGACCGGCTGACCGAGGAGCAGGCGAACTACCTCGCGTCCTGGAACGAGGGGACCTAGTCTGAAGGCACTGGTGCTGGCGGCCGGGTACGCCACCCGGCTCCGGCCGCTCACCGACCACGTCGCAAAGCCGCTCCTGCCGTTGGCGGGGCGGCCGATGCTCGACTACCTATACGACCGGATCGCCGAGGTCGGCGAGGTGGATGAGGTGCACGTCGTGACGAACTCGCGCTTCGCGGCAGACTTCCGCGCGTGGGCGGGCACGGGTGAGCGTGCGGTGCCTGTGGTCGTGCACGACGACGGGACGAAATCGAACGACGACCGGCTCGGGGCTGTCGGGGACATGGCGTTCGCGATCGACCATGGCGGGCTGGAGGGCCAGGATCTGCTCGTCCTGGCCGGTGACAACCTGATCGGCTACCGGCTCGACGAGCTCGTCTCGTTCTGGCGCGGCAAGGGCGAAGGCGCCGCCACGGCCGTCCACCGCGTTTCAGACCCGGAGCTGATCAAGCAGTACGGCGTCGTCGAGCTGGACGAGGACGACCGCATCGTGTCGCTCGAGGAGAAGCCGTCCGAGCCGCGCAGCGATCTCGCCGCGACGGCTTCGTACCTCTACCCGGCGCGATACGCGGCCTCGATCCCGGGATATCTCGCCGCCGGCAACTCGCCGGACGCGCCGGGCAGCTTCCTCGTCTGGCTCCACACGCGGGAGCCGGTGTACGCGTATCGGTTCACCGGCGACTGGATGGATATCGGGGACCCGCAGCAGCTCCTCGACGCGGACAACCTGATGCGCGAGCGGGCGGGCCTTCCGGCGCGCGCCGAGTACTCGCCCGAGAACTAGGAGGGTTCGACGAAATAGCAGCTGTGCCACCGGGCTGCGCTGCTCGCCCCGAGGACGTCGTCCTCAGTCGCGTCCGTATCTCCTGATACGGACGCTCCCTGCGTCCTTGCCTCGGAACGACCATCGCAACCCGGAGACGAGCGCCATTCCACCGAACCCTCCTAGCACTCTTGGCACGGATCCGTGCGCCACGCGCGCGGATTTCCGGGCTAGCGTCGAGGTGATGTGCTTCTCGACCTTCTCCTGCCTCGCCGTTGCGTTTCCTGTGCCCGTCTGGGTGAGGATCTGTGCGCGGACTGCCGTGCCGCGCTCCCGCTCCTGCTCGGCGCGCACTGCGCTCGTTGCGGCGCGCCGACGGTCTGGCCGGTCCTGCGGTGCCGCGAATGCTCAGGCCGCCGGCTCGCGTTCGCTTCCGCCCGGGCTGCGGTGGCATATGAATCACATGTGCCCGCGGTGGTTGCCGCGTGGAAGGAGCGCGGGCTCCGGCGGCTGGCCGAGCTGGCGGCGGACGTCGTCGCCGACTCCCTCGCGTGCCCGATCGCCGACGCAATCGCGTTCATCCCGCCCGACGGTGACCGCAGCGTTCGCCGCGGCCACCATCCGGCGGAGCGTCTCGCCCGCGAGCTCGGGCGACGCTGGGCGCTGCCTGTGATCGCCACACTTGGCCGGACGCGCGCTCCGCGGCCCCAGCGTGGGCTCGCGCTGCCCGAGCGGCGACGAAACGTTGCGGGCGCGTTCGTGGCCCGGGAACGAGGCCTAAAGAGGCTCGTGCTCGTCGACGACGTGTACACGACGGGAGCCACCGCGACGGCCGCGGCGTCGGCACTCCGCAAGGCGGGAGCGGCCCGGGTCGACGTGGTCACCTTCGCGCGTGCCGTCCGGTCAATACAATCGACGGCTCGACCGGCAACGGCGATCTCGGGAGGGCTTCGTGCGACTCCAGGTGAAGGGCAAGAACGTCGAGGTCACCGACTCGATTCGTGAGTACGCGGAGGAGAAGCTCTCGAAGCTCGGGCGCCAGCTGGCGGACCCGACGCGCGTGGAGCTCGAGCTCGCAGTCGAGCGGAACCCCTCGATCGCGCAGAACCACGTTGCGGAGGCGACGATCTGGACGAAGGGGCCGATCCTCAGGGCGCGGGAAGCGTCCGCGGATCACAAGGCCTCGATCGATCAGCTGGTGGACAAGCTGGAACGGCAGGTGAAGCGCTACCGGGAAAAGCGGCGGTCGAGGCGCGATCGCCAGCTGCCCGAGGCCGGGATCCCGGAGGATGCGATCCCGATGGACGAGGAACCGAGGATCGTGAAGTCCAAGCAGTTCGCGGTCAAGCCGATGGGGCCGGAGGAGGCCGTGCTGCAGCTCGAGCTCGTCGGCCACGACTTCTTCGTCTTCCAGAACGGCGACACCGGCGACATGAACGTCGTCTACCGGCGGCGCGACGGCGCCTACGGCTTGATCGAGCCGCAGATCTGAGGGCAAGGAAGTGCCGTTTCTGCGCCGGCGGGAGAAGCCGCTGCACGAGCAGCTCGCCGAAGGCACCGGCTTGCTCGAGTGGCGGTCGAAGCACGCGCCCGTCTACCCGCCGTCCTTCGCGGGCACGCTGGACGTCCTGCACGGCGGCAAGCCGCGCCAGTGGGATGCGGTCGGCACCGCTGAGGCGCCCGATCTGCCCGGCAACACGTTCGAGTTCACGGCGCTCCCGGACTCCACCCTCCTGGTGGACGACGAGTTGCCCGAAGACGCTCTCTCTCCGCTGGTCGGCGTCGTCGAGCAGTCGATCGCGCCGCCCTACCGCGCCAGGGCGGTGCGCAGCGAGGGCGACCTCTGGGCGGTCGCGGCCAACGCGATCCAGGTCGTGGAGCTTGCCGAGGAGATCTCCGGCGACACGGTCAGCCTCGCCGTGCAAGACGGCGAGCGCACGCTGACCGTCGACGAGCGACCGGGCTGGGAGAGCGTCCCGGCTCTCGAGAAGATCGGTGCCGCTGTCCATCCCGATTTCGTCCTCATCGCCGAGCGCCTCGACGGCAACCTCTGGGCGGTCGAGGTAAACCCTTTGTGAGCGCCTGATCCCCGCTCAGGGTCGGGCGACCTGCCTCCGATACCCTAGGTCTGTGGCCACGGACCTCGGCAACTTCGAGAAGTTCCTCCGCATCGGCGAAGGCCGGCGGCTCAAGCGGCTAGGCAAGCAAGCTACCTACATCGGCACGCTCGAAGAGGAGTTCGAAAAGGCCGACCTGCCCACGAAGACAGCCGAGTTCCGCCAGCGGCTCGAGAACGGCGAGACGCCCGAAGACATCCTCTTCGAGGCCTACGCAGCCGTCCGCGAGGCGTTCAAGCGGACGATGGGCGTCCGACTCTTCGACGTCCAGCTGATGGGCGGAATCGCGCTCCATGAGGGTGACATCGGCGAGATGAAGACCGGTGAGGGCAAGACGTTCGTCGCGACGATGCCCCTGTACCTGAACGCGCTGACGGGCAGGAACGTCCACCTCGTCACCGTCAACGACTACCTCGCCAAGCGCGACCCCGAGTGGACGAAGCCCGTCTGGGACGCCCTCGGGATGAAGGTCGGTTACATCCAGAACATGATGCCGTTCGCCGAGCGCAAGCGAGCGTACGAGGCGGACGTCACCTACGGAACGAATTCGGAGTTCGGCTTCGACTACCTCCGCGACAACATGGCCGTCGCGCTCGAGGGGACCGTCCAGCGCGGGTTCGCCTACGCGATCGTCGACGAGGTGGACTCGATCCTGATCGACGAGGCGCGGACGCCGCTGATCATCTCCGGCGAGCCAGAGGTTGCTGCGAGCACGTACTACGACTTTGCGCGGGTCGTGAAGACGCTGGAGGGGCAGCAGAGCGAGGGACTGACGCCGAAGGGAATCGACGAGACCGAGCAGTCGGGAGTCGACTACACCTTCGACGAGAAGCACAAGACCGTGTCCCCCAGCCAGTCCGCGCTCGACCAGGTCGAGCGCGCCCTCAAGATCGACAACCTCTACGACCCCCGCAACGTCCAGCTGGTCAACCACCTGAACCAGGCGCTGAAGGCGCAGGCGCTCTACCACAAGGATCAGGACTACGTCATCCAGGACGGCGAGGTCAAGATCGTCGACGAGTTCACGGGCCGGATCATGGAAGGGCGCCGTTGGTCGGAGGGCCTGCATCAGGCGATCGAGGCGAAGGAGGGCGTGCGGATCCAGGAGGAGAACGTCACCCTCGCGACGATCACGCTCCAGAACTACTTCCGCCTCTACGAGAAGCTCGCCGGGATGACCGGTACCGCGAAGACCGAGGAGAAGGAGTTCGTCGAGATCTACGGCCTCAACGTCGTCGAGATCCCCACGAACGTCCCGGTCGTGCGCGAGGACAACAACGATCTGATCTTCAAGACGAAGGACGCGAAGTTCGACGCGGTGATCGAGGACATCGCCGAGCGCAACGAGGCCGGGCAGCCGGTGCTCGTCGGCACGATCGACGTCGAGACGTCCGAGCATCTCGCGCAGCGACTGCAGCGTCGCGGGGTCCCGCACAACGTCCTGAACGCGAAGCAGCACGAGCGCGAGGCCGAGATCATCAAGGACGCCGGCGAGATCGGCGCGGTCACGATCGCGACGAACATGGCGGGCCGTGGCGTCGACATCAAGCTCGCTGAGGGCGTCCGCGAGCTCGGCGGCCTCTACGTCCTCGGGACCGAGCGCCACGAGGCGCGCCGCATCGACAACCAGCTGCGCGGCCGCTCGGGCCGTCAGGGTGACCCGGGCGAGTCCCGCTACTACCTCTCGGGCCAGGACCAGGTCGTGCGCCTGTTCGCCGGCGACCGGATCTACAACATCATGGAGCGCTTCAAGCTCCCGGACGACGAGCCCATGGAGGCCTCGATCCTCTCGAAGCAGATCGAGAGCGCCCAGAAGAAGGTCGAGGAGCAGAACTTCGTGATGCGGAAGAACGTCCTCAAGTACGACGACGTCCTCAATGTCCAGCGCCAGGTCATCTACGAGCAGCGCCGCCGGGTGCTCGAGGGCGACGACCTCTCCGAGGACGTCAAGGGTTGGATCGACGAGGTCATCGAGCGCCTGGTCGCCGAGTACACGGCCGAGGAGTACGTCGAGGAGTGGGACATCGCCGAGCTCGTCAAGGCGCTGAACGACATGCTCGGCACCGACATCACCGAGGAAGAGATCCGCGAGGACATCCCCGAGCTGACGCGCGAGGCCCTCGTCGACGACTTCTCGGAGACGGCTCAGGAGGAGTACGCAGACCGCGCGAAGGCGTGGGGTGACGACGTCGCGCGGCACGTCGAGCGGTACGTGGTCCTCCAGGTGGTCGACCAGCGCTGGCGTGAGCACCTCGAGAACATGGACTACCTCCGCGAGGGCGTGCACCTCCGTGCGATGGCGCAGAAGGATCCGCTCGTCGAGTACCGGCACGAGGGGCATCTCATGTTCGAGGAGCTCGGCCAGCTGATCCGCAGCGAGGTCGTCTCGCTCCTGTTCCACGCCGAGGTGACGCCGGGCGACGCCGACGCGCTCCAGGAGGAGATGCAAGGCGGCTTCGAGGAGGACGGCGACGGCTATGCCTACGAGCACCAGTCGCTCGCCGGCTCCGAGGCGATTGCCGCGGCAGGTGCGACGGGGACCGTCGGCGCTTCGGCTACGGCAGTCGCGGCCGGCGCGGTCGGCAGCGGGGGCGGGTCGGTCGCGACCAAGCAGCGCGTGACTTCCGAGTTCGACAAGGTCGGGCGCAACGATCCCTGCCCGTGCGGCTCCGGCAAGAAGTACAAGAAGTGCCACGGAGCTTGAGCCTCGCGCGGCTCGCGCCGCGCTCGCTTCACTGAAAGTCTCGCGACCTTCCTGAAGCCCCAGCAGCGCTTCGCGCTGCGCGGCGCGGTTGCCGCGTCTGGCGTGGGTGATTGTGAGCGCGCTCGGGGCGAGGGACTGTCCCTCGGACCTGGCGGGGACAGCCTGGGCTTGTGAGCCAAAGGTGTGCCGATTTCTCCCCGAGCCGGCGGTTTCCAAGTCTGAGCCGCTGAACTGGGAGGTCTGCACGGCCGTCGGCCCCGAGGTCAGCAGCCGGCTGAGCTGCGCCGGCCGTCGCTCGGTGCTGGTCCCGAAACCGCGCCGGCGAGCCTAGTCCCCGGCTGGCGCTACCATCACGCCGCGATGGCAGAGACGACCCAGACCGTCGAGGAGCGCCTTCAGGGGATCGGGACCCAGCTCGCCTGGGTCCGTGAGTACCTTTGACCCCGCTCAACTCCGGACGCGCACGGCAGAGCTCGAACAGAGGATGGGCGCGCCCGGCTTCTGGGACGACCAGCGCCGTGCGGCGGACATCTCCGCCGAGCATGCTCGCCTGACAAGACGCCTCGAGCGCTACGAGCGGCTCGTCGGCGAGTTCGAGGACGCCCAGGAGCTACTCGCGCTCGACGGCGACCTCGCCGGCGAGCTGGACGAGCACCTGCGGCCGATGGAGGAGGAGCTCGACCAGCTACGGGAGGACGCGCTCTTCTCCGGCGAGTACGACGCCGGTGATGCGCTCGTCACGATCCACGCCGGCGAGGGCGGCACCGACGCCCAGGACTGGACCGAGATGCTCGTCCGCATGTACCTGCGCTGGGCCGAGCGCCGGGGCTTCAAGGCCGAGACGATCGAGGCGAGCCCCGGCGAGGAAGCCGGGCTCAAGTCCGCCGCGATCACGGTCGTCGGGCGAGAACGCATACGGCACGCTGAAGGCCGAGCGCGGCGTCCACCGCCTCGTCCGCCTCTCGCCGTTCGACTCCGCCCACCGGCGCCAGACGTCCTTCGCGCAGGTGATCGTCGCGCCGCTTGTCGCCGACGAGGCCGCCGTCGAGATCGACGAAGGGGACCTTCGCATCGACACGTACCGCGCGAGCGGAGCCGGCGGCCAGCACGTGAACAAGACCGACTCGGCGGTCCGGATCACCCACATCCCGACGGGGATCGTCGTCCAGTGTCAGAACGAGCGCTCCCAGTCCTCGAACAAGCAGACGGCTCTACGGCTCCTGCGCTCCCGCCTCGCCGAGGTCGCCGAGGAGGAGCGAGAGGCCGAGCTCGCCCGTGAGCGCGGACAGGCGCAGAACACCGGGTTCGGCAGCCAGATCCGCAGCTACGTCCTCCACCCGTACCAGATGGTCAAGGATCACCGGACCGAGCACGAGACGGGCAACACCGACGGCGTCCTCGACGGCGACCTCGACCCGTTCATCCAGGCATACCTCCTGGAAAAGGCGGCCGGAAAGGTCGTCTAGCAGGGCCTTTCGCTAAGCTGATGCGTCGTTCCAGGCCAAGCGACGGCGCCGTGAGCGCGCGCACTGCGATGACAGCCGTAGAGGAAGAAACCTTCGTGACAGACACGCCAACCGCCCTGGCGGAGCCAGGCGAGCAAGAGACAACTGCCGCCGCGCCGGGCGCGGGGGCGATGATCGTCTTCGAGAGCGTCTCGAAGACGTACGACCCGCACGTCGTCGCCCTCGAGTCGGCGTCCTTCGTGATCGAGAAGGGCGAGTTCGTCTTCCTCGTCGGCCCGTCGGGCTCCGGAAAGTCGACGATGATCCGCCTCCTGCTCAAGGAGCTCGAGCCGACGACCGGACGGATCGTCATCGGCGGCCGCGACCTCGGGCGCCTCCCGCACAGGAAGGTGCCGCAGCTCCGCCGCAACATCGGCTGTGTCTTCCAGGACTTCAAGCTCCTCTCCGATCGGACGACCTCCGAGAACGTCGCCTACGCGCTGAAGGTGCAGGGCGAGAGCCGCAGCGCGATCCGGCGGAAGGTGCCGGAGGTGCTCGGCCTGGTCGGCCTAACGCACAAGGGGAACTCCTATCCCGACGAGCTCTCAGGCGGCGAGCAGCAGCGCGTCTCCATCGCGCGCGCGTTCGTCAACCACCCGCCGCTGCTGGTTTGCGATGAGCCGACCGGCAACCTCGATCCGGACACTTCCGTCGGGATCATGCAGCTCCTCTACCGGATCAACCGCTCGGGCACGACGATCCTGATGGCGACGCACGACCGCGAGATGGTCGACAAGATGCGTCGCCGCGTGATCGCGCTCGAGGACGGACGCATCGCGCGTGACGAGCGCCGCGGAGGCTACGCGTCCGAGTGAGGCTCAAGATGATGCTCAGCGAGGCGGTTCGTTCGATCGGTGCGAACCTCTCGACGACGGTCGCGGCGACCATGACGGTGCTGATCGGGATGTTCCTGCTCGGGCTCGTGATCGCGTTCGCGACCTACGCGCGCTCGTGGAGCGACGACGTCAAGGCGGGCCTGGTGGTCAAGGTCTTCCACGATCGCGACGCCACGCCGCAGCAGGTGAACGCCGTCCGCGTGGTGCTCGAGCAGGACCCGCGCGTCGACAAGGAGCGGATCGAGTTCATCTCGGCAGAAGAAGGCCTGCGCGAGATGCGCCGCACGCGCCCGGACATCTTCAGCAACGATCTCCCATACAACCCGCTAGGGCCCGCCTGGACGGTGTACCCCACGAAAGCGGAACACGTGGAGGAGATCGCGGCCTCCGTCGGCCAGGGGACGAAGGCGAGCCCATACCCGGACGGCGTCCACAACGTGACGTACGGGAAGGAGAAGGCAAAGCGGATCCTGCGTGTCGCGAACATCATCAACGCGATCTTCGGCATCGCGGTGCTCGTGCTCCTCTCCGCCGCGGCGATCCTGATCGCGAACACGATCCGCCTCTCGATCTTCGCGCGTCGCCGTGAGATCGAGGTGA
Source organism: uncultured Actinomycetes bacterium (assembly GCA_963802375.1). Classification (GTDB taxonomy): domain Bacteria; phylum Actinomycetota; class Thermoleophilia; order Gaiellales; family Gaiellaceae; genus JACDAN01. Next base: position 611,161 of record CAWDIJ010000010.1, on the reverse strand, counting down.
TGAAGCTCGTCGGCGCGACGAACTGGTTCGTGCGTGGCCCGTTCATGCTCGAGGGGCTGATCTGCGGCCTCGTCGGGTCGCTGCTCGCGGTGATCCTGCTCTTCGTGAGCAAGGAGGCCGCCCTGCCGTCGCTGCTCCCGCGGCTGACGAGCGATCCGGACGTTCAGGCGCTCGGCTTCTGGCTGAACGCGATGATTCTCCTCGGCCTCGGCCTCTTGCTCGGAGCGGCCGGCTCCGGGCTCACGCTGCGCCGGTTCCTCCGCGTCTGATTCGCTGAAAGTCTCACGACTTTCAGCGACCTTCCAGCAGCCGGGCGGCGCTTCCGCGCCGCGCGGCGCGAATGCTTGGTCTCACGCGGTGGTGGTGGTTCGGAGGTCTTCGAGCCGAACGGGCAAAGCCCGTTCCGCGGCGAATTCGAGAGCGACTGCCGGTGTCTGACAGAGTCGTCGTCGAGGTCGCTCGGCGCGGGCGCTTTCTCGTCGGCGAGCCGTTCTTCACGCCCGGTTTGCCGCTCACGCTGGACAAGCGCGGGCTCGGCGAGGTCGGCCCCGGAGACCTCGCGGTCGTGACCACTGCGCGGGGGCGCGCTCGGGTCAAGAAGGCCCTCGGGCGGGCCGACCGGCTCGACAACGTCCTCGAGGCGCTGCTCGAGCAGGAGGGGGCGAGGACGGAGTTCGAGCCGCACGACCCGCCGGCCCCGAGCCTGGACGGCCGTGTCGACCTCCGCGAGGAAGTCTGCTTCACGATCGATCCCGACACGGCGCAGGACTTCGACGACGCAATCGCGGTCCGGCGGGAGCGAGACGGGTTTCGCGTCTGGGTCCACATCGCCGACGTGTCGCACTTCGTCCCTGCGGGCTCGCCGCTCGACCGCGGTGCCGCGGAACGTGCCTTCTCCCTCTACATCCCCGGCCGCGTCGCGCCGATGCTGCCGCCCGAGCTCTCGAACGACCTGTGCAGCCTGCGGCCCCGAGAGGATCGGCTCTGCGTCACCGTCGAGGTTCCCATCGACGCGGACCTGCAGCTCGGCGAACCGGCGTTCTACCGGTCGGTCATTCGCAGCCGCGCCCGGCTGACCTACGGCCAGGCGGAGCGGATCCTGGGCGGAGAGGAGGCCGCCGCGCCCGAGCTCGAGGAAGGCCTCAGGCTGGCCGAGACGGTTGCGCTCGAACTGCGCCGCCGCCGTTTCGCCCGCGGCGCCCTCCGCGTGACGAGCCGGGAGGTTGCATTCGCCTTCGACGAGCACGGCCGCGTCGAGCGCGCCTGGCTCGAGTTCGAGCCGCACGCGCACATGCTCGTCGAGGAGCTGATGATCCTTGCCAACGAGGCCGTCGGCGGACTACTGGCCGGACGCCGCCGAGAGGCGCTCTACCGCGTCCACGAGCGGCCGGATCCACAGGCCGTCCTGCACCTGCTCGCGAAGCTCGCCGATCTCGAAGTGCCGACGCCGCCGGCGCCCGAGCGGGAGCGTTTGACCCCCGCGGCGGCAGCCAAGCTCGCCGCGGACACGAGCGAGCGCGTCTCCGACTACGTCGAGCGGTCGGGCCGCGGTTCCGAGGCGTTCCCAGCCCTGGTGTTGCGGGCGCTGAAGCAAGCGCGGTACGACGGCCGGAACCTTGGCCACTCCGGACTCGCGAGCTCCGCATACGCCCACTTCACGTCGCCGATCCGGCGCTATCCCGACCTCGTCGTCCACCGCGCGCTCCTGCGCGAGCTCGGCGTCGCCGACGACCCGCTTCCCGAGGATCTCGGCGAGGCCGCGGAGCATGCGTCCGTCCAGGAGCGCCGGTACGCAGACATCGAGTACCGCGCGGACGACATCTGCCTCGCCTGGCTGCTCGACTCGGTGCTCTTCGACCGCGGCTGGGACGCGACGTTCGAGGGCGAGATCAACGGCGTCATCGGCTCCGGCCTCTTCGTCCGCTTCGGCGAGGTCTTCGAGGGCTACGTCCCGGTCCGGCGCCTGGGCGGCGACTACTACGAGGTGAACGAGCTCGGCACTGGCCTCGTCGGACGCCGCACGAAGCGCACGTTCAGACTCGGCGATCCGATCCAGGTTGCCGTCACCGAGATCAATCGAGCGGAGGGAAAGATCGAGATCCGCCCCGCCAGCAGCCACAATTGATCGGATGGCTCACGGCGAGAAACTGATTGCGGAGAACCGCAAGGCGCGACACGAGTACCACCTGCTCGAGCGCCACGAGGCGGGCCTGGTCCTGACGGGATCCGAGGTCAAGTCGCTCCGGCAGGGCCAGGCTCACCTCCAGCGGTCGTTCGCGGACATCCGGGACGGCGAGCTCTGGCTCGTGGGCTCGCACATCGCCCCGTATGACCAGGCAGGCGACCGAAACCACGAGCCCGACCGGGACCGCAAGCTGCTCCTGCATCGACGCGAGATCGAGTCGCTCATCGGGAAGGTGCAGGAGCGCGGGTTCACCCTCGTCCCGACCCGTCTCTATTTCAAGGACGGGCGCGCGAAGGTCGAGATCGCGCTCGCGAAGGGTAAGGACGTGCGCGACAAGCGCCGAGACATCTCGCGCCGCGAGGCGGATCGCCAGATGGAGCGGGCGCTGAAGCAGCGCTCTCGCTAGCCGTCTTTCCTACTTGAAAACCGTCTTCGCGAACGACCCGTAGGGACCCCTTGGGCGGCTCGAAGCCGCCAGGTCGATTTGCGGCGAAGAGGGGGAAACTGCATGCAACGACCCACACGACTCATGCGCGCGTCGCTGCTGGCTGCAGCAGCAGCCGTGACCGCGCTGATCGCAGGTGCGTCCACGGCCCCGGTCGGCGCGCAAGAGACCGGGCCTGCGGTCCTCGATCCCAATCTCCGGGTTCGAACCGTGGTCAGCGGGCTCGTGACGCCCAGCACGATGGCGTTCCTCGGCCCGAACGACTTCCTCGTGGTCGAGAAGAACACCGGGGCTGTCAAGCGCGTCGTGAACGGCGCGGTCCAGGGAACGGTCCTCGACCTCTCAGTCAACAACGCGTCCGAACGGGGCTTGCTCGGGATCGCGCTGCATCCGCGCTTCCCGACCGATCCGGGCGTCTATCTCTTCTGGACCTGCCGGAGCACGGCGCCGCAGTCCGGCGATCCGTTCCAGCCCGAGGAGCCGGCGTGCTTGGACACACCCGAAGCGATGACGGGGCTGCCCGACACCGGCGATACGCTCCAAGTGCCGCTGCTCGGAAACCGGGTCGACCGGTTCGAGTGGACCGGCTCGCAGCTCGTCTACGACCAGAACCTGAGGAAGCTGCTCGCGTTCCAGCACGACGGGGCGCCGGATCCGCCGGGGCAGGGCGACTCGGCCCAGCCCGCGCGCGGGAACCATGACGGCGGTCCGATCGCGTTCGGGCCCGACGGAAAGCTGTACGTCGCCGTAGGCGACCTCGGCCGGCGCGGGCAGATGCAGAACCTGCGGAACGGACCGACCCCGCCAACGGACGACGACCAGTTCGGCGGTCCGGAGCCTGACAACGCCCACCTGAGCGGTGTCATCCTCCGACTGAACGACGACGGCTCGACACCGATGGACAATCCGTTCTTCTCGGCGGGCGCGTCCGTCGGTGGTGAGGCGGGGCAAAACATCCAGCGCGTGTTCGCGTACGGGCTTCGGAACACGTTCGGGATCGCGTTCGACCCGGCGTCCGGAGCGCTCTGGGACCAGCAGAACGCCGATGACGCGTTCGACGAGATGAACCGCGTGGAGCGCGGGATGAACGGCGGCTGGATCCAGATCATGGGCCCGGTCGGTCGCATCGCGCAATTCAAGGCGATCGAGCAGACGCTGCCTCCGTCCGGTGGTCTGGCGGGGGCACAGCTCCAGCAGATCCGCTGGCCGCCGAGCAATATCGCCAACACGCCGCAGGAGGCGCTGTCGCGCCTGCATGTCCTGCCCGGATCGCACTACAGCGATCCGGAGTTCAGCTGGCGCTTCGCGGTGCCGCCCGCCGGGATCGGCTTCCTTGCGAGCCCGGCGCTCGGACCCCAGTACCGGAACGACCTGTTCGCGGGGGCGGCGACGCCGCTGACCGCCGGTGGGTACCTGTTCCGGTTCAACCTGACGGGGAACAGGCGGCAGATCGGCGTCGACGACCCGCGTCTCGAAGATCGGGTCGCCGACAACACCGCCAAGCACGACATCACCGAGAGCGAGAGCCTGCTCTTCGGGACGAACTTCGGCGTCGGAACAGACATCGAGACCGGGCCGAACGGGAACCTCTTCGTGGTCTCCCTTACGCACGGCGCGGTCTACGAGATCTTCCGCCGCTGAGCCCGGTGAGGGGCGCGGCTTCGGCCGCGCCCCTTCCCGTTCTACGTGCCCATTGCGCTTGGCCCTTTCCTTGATGTCCCAGCGCGTGAGCGCGGGCCGCCCGTTTGGACGCGGCGTGACGTGGTCGCCGCCGGATCGTGCGCGGCCACCGTCGCACTGTGAACGCTGTTTCCCCTTTCGAAGCCCTCGTTTCCCGACTGCCGTCGGCTGATCGCCTCGACCGTAGTTCGGGACGCGGCCGAACTCAAAATGCCGGAGCTACTGGGTGTCCAGACCGCTGACTCCCCATGTATCCGAGAGCAGGTAGCCCTCCGGGAACGGATCCGTCGGATCGACCATCAGCTGAGAAATGCCGGTGATCCAGGCGCTGCCGCGGATCGCAGAGACGATCGCGGGGCGGTCGCCGACCGACGTCTCGGAGATGATCCGGCCCACGAACTCCGAGCCGATGGCGGAGGCGTGCGTCATCGAGTCTCCGGCCTTCATCTGTCCGCGGGCGTGGAGAGTCGCCATGCGCGCGGAGAGCCCGGTGCCGGTCGCCGAGCGGTCAAGCCGACCCGGGGCGACGACGACCGCGTTTCGGCTCACTGCGCCGACGCCCTGCCACGGCTCCGCGATCTGGACGATGCTGACTCCGGCGATGGACGGGTTTTCCGGGTGCTCGCAGGTGAGCTGCTCCCGGGCGGCGGCTCGGATCCTCTCACCGGCAAGCGAGAGGTCACGCGCCTCGTGCGGTTCGATGGTGAAGCCGAGTGCGGCCGCGTCGGCGATCGCGTACCACATCCCTCCGTAGGCGACGTCGACGGTGATAGTGCCGAGGCCGTCGACCTCGAGCGGTGCATCGAGGCGGTCGGCAAAGCAGGGAACGTTCGTGAACTCCACGCTCTCGCAGCGGCCGTCCCGGCAAGCCGCCCGCACCTCGACGACGCCGCCCGGAGCCTCGAGCCGGAGGATGGTTTCCGGCTCGGACATCGTCAGGATGCCGGACTCGAGCAGCACCGTCGCCGTGCAGATCGTGTTCGAGCCGGACATCGGCGGGTACTCGGTCGGCTCCATGATGATGAACCCCGCGTCGCAGTCCTCCCTCGTCGTGGGAACCACCAAGTTCGCGTGACAAGCGACGCTGCCGCGCGGCTCGCGCAACAGCAGGCGCCGAAGCCCGTCTCCGTGCGTCCGCAGGTGCTGCATCTGCGCCAAAACGGAATCGCCGGGCGGCGGGAGGACCCCGCCGACAACGACGTTGCCGACCTCGCCGCCCGCGTGGCAGCTGACGACGGTAATGGTGCGGTGGGCGCGCATCATGCGCGATTCTCGCGAACCGACTCGTTCGGTGCCGCTCCACCTCCGCCTTGCGGGAGGGCGCGGGCCCGCGGCTACAATGCGGCTTGACATACGGGGGCGACCAGGTTTCGACGTGGTCGGTTCTCCGGCAGAGTTGCAAGCCGAGGTCCCCGGTCGGCCTCGTAAAACAACCGGGAACCAATGCAAGTGCGGATGACAATCACGCACTCGCTCTCGCTGCCTAACCCGTAGCGAAGCGCGTCGCTCCGAGCTCGGCCCGTGGTTCGGTCAGCGGCGTCAACGAACGGGCTTGGCGCCAAGGGAACGTCATCGCCTGAGGCGCGACACCAAAGGATGACTAGCCCGGCGGTTGGTTGGCTGTCCACCGGCCGGCGGGCGAATCTGAAGGGCAGCCTAAGCTTGTAGACGCTTTGTCGGTGCGGCCTCGGACGCGGGTTCGATTCCCGCCGCCTCCACTCCCGATCGAAGTCATGGCCCGCTGCGCGGGCCATGGCGACTTCGCTCGGTTCGTTCACGAAGTCGGCGGCGGCGAATGTTGTAGAGCTGGCACGAATGCCCCTTGTCATAAATCGGTGTCTGACACCGATGCCACGGAACTGATGCCCGATGTAATTTGCGCCATGAGCGGAGCGCGATCTCCCCGTGGCTTTGTCCTACGGCGGCGCCCGCCCAATGGCCACGGCAGCCGCGGGTCTCAGCACCTTCCTCGTCGAGCGCAACTTCCTCCATGGATCGCGTCGACACAGTCGTGATTGGCGCCGGCGTGGTGGGCCTCGCAGTGGCGCGCGCCCTGGCGACGGCCGGACGCGAGGTCGTGATCCTCGAGGCCGAGGACGCGATCGGCAAGCATACGAGTTCGCGCAATTCGGAGGTCATCCACGCCGGGATCTACTACCCGCGGGATTCGCTCAAGGCGCGCACCTGCGTGGAGGGTCGGCAGCGCCTTTACGCCTTCTGCGAAGAGCGCGGGGTGCCGCACCGGCGCTGCGGCAAGCTGATCGTCGCCACCGACGCCGCGCAATCGGAGGAGCTGGAGGGCATCCGACGGAACGCGCACGCCAACGGCGTCACCGATGTCGTGCCCGTGAGCCCAGCCGAAGCTTTGGCGATGGAACCGGAGTTGCTTTGCGTGGCGGCACTGCACTCACCCTCAACGGGGATCATCGACAGCCACGCGCTGATGCTCGCCTTCCTAGGCGATGCGGAGCGCGCCGGTGCAATGCTCGCGTTGAAGAGCCCGCTCACGAAGGGGGTGGTGCGCGCCGACGGCATCGAGCTGCACGTCGCGGGCGCCGAGCCGATCCTTGCCACGCAGGTGGTGAACAGCGCAGGTCTGCGGGCGCCGAGCCTCGCGCGCCGCATCAAGGGCTACCCCGCGGAGCTCGCGCCGCCCGAGCTCTACGCAAAAGGCAACTACTACACGCTCGCGGGGAGCTCGCCGTTCTCGCGCCTCGTCTACCCGGTGCCCGAGCCCGGAGGCCTCGGCGTGCACATGACGCTCGACCTCGGCGGGCGCGCGCGCTTCGGCCCGGACGTGGAATGGACAGACAGGATCGAGTACACGGTGGACCCCCGGCGCGCCGACCGCTTCTACGCGGCGATCCGGCGCTACTGGCCCGGACTCCCGGATGGGGCGCTGGGGCCGGACTACGCGGGCATCCGCCCCAAGATCTCGGGGAGAGGTGCACCCGCGGCGGACTTCCTCGTGCAAGGCTCGCGGGAGCACGGTGTACCGGGTTTGGTGCACCTCTTCGGCATCGAGTCGCCCGGGCTCACCTCCTCGCTGCCGCTCGGGGACGCGGTGATCGGGCAACTACTCGACGATGAGGGACCCGCGTTCTCGTGAAGGATCAGCGGTAAGGCCCCGCCACAGGCGGTCGATTCAGCCAGCGCGGCGGCGGATACCCTCCAGCCAGCATCTCGCCCACGGACTTGTCCTTCGCCTCGATCGCGACGTTGGCTTGGGACACCACGCCGACGAGCCGGTTCTCGTCATCCACGACCGGCAGGCGCCGCACCTGATGCTGTGCCATCAGCTGAAGCACGTCCGGCGTGGCGGGGTTGACGTCAGTATGCGTTTGCGGCCGACTTCCACTCCTGGAGGCGCCGAGCGATGAGCTGCGCCCGCTCCTCCTCGCTCCCGCCGTCCAGCACCTGGAGGTCCGAGGGGTCGGCTCGAAGGTAGATGCCGGCCGTTCGGGCATTCAGCCCGGGGTCGCGATCCGAACGTGTTGTCCAGTACCCGGTGGCGCGGTCGGCGGTCTCCACCTTGATCTCGGCGGTGCCCTCGAGCTCCGGCGCATTCGGGTGTCGAGGGCGCTCGCCCCTCCAGAAGTAGAAGACGCCGGCCGGATCCTTGCGCTCCTTCGCAGCCTCGCTCCAGTAGCGGGCAGAAAGAGTGCCGTCCTCCTGCCAGGCCCGGCCGGTCACGTTCAGGCCACCGTCGCGGTCCCGCGAGATGCGCAGGAGACTCACCGCCGACGGTTCTTCCTCGCTCCGCATGGTGAGCGAGAGCTGCCACCACAGCCCCTCGACGAGGCTGCGGCTGCCCTCGGTCGCGATCGCCTTGCGGAGCTTCTGGTTGATCGCGCCAACCTCCGCCGGGCTGGTCGCGGGGTCGTAGCGGACGGAGGTCAGCCCGAGCAGGTCGCTCGGCAGCTTCGAACCGTCCGCGTGAAGGATGAACGTGCGCCGGATGCCGAGCGCCCCGCCGAACAGCCCAGCCTCGAACACCACGTTGTCGCGCGGCGACGCCTGTCCGGACTGGGACGCATCCGTCGTAGTCCAGTCGTCCTGTGCGAATACGAACGCTGCGAAATCCACCTCCTGGGAGAGCTCGACGAGCCGGTCGAGGGTGGACCGCCCCGGGTTGAACGTAGTCGTCCAGGGCTCCACGTCGGCGACGTCCTCGAGCCCGCGCGTGATCGCCTGGAGCAGCTTGGCCTGCTCGCCCGACGACCCGAGGAAGATGCGCGGCTTGCTCATGCGCGATTCACCTTTCGGTCAAGAGACGATGGCCAGCGTACTCGACTCGATCCCGTACACCGTATTCACCGCGCCGTGGTGGCGCGTTCGAGAAACCGCCCGACCGCCGGCATCTGCGGAGGGCGCCAAACGTGTCGCTCCTCGAAGGGCCAGGCGTAGATCGGGTTGCCGTCGCGAACCAGCTCGAGCAGACGCGGCTCGCGGAGCTCCGCGGCGGACCATTCGTAGAGGCGCTGCAACCGCGGCACGATCACCGCGTAGTCCAGGAGCCGGCCAAGACGCTGCTCGTCGGCGATATAGCGCTCCACGTCAAGCGCGAGCGGATACCGGTTTGGGAGCACGCGGCGGAGTGAGAGGAAGACGCCGGCCATCCCGAGCCGGGGGTCACCCAGCAGGCGGCCAAGCGGAGCGAACCGTCCCAGCGCCAGCCGCGGTGCCCCGGCGAGCGCGTGCGCGTACAGCACGCGCGCCAGCGCGACGTTCATGAAGAAGCGCTCCGGTGCGCTCTCCGCTTCAGCGAGGTCCCGGTGCTCCAGGTATCCGGCCACGATGGTCGCGTTGTGCGCCCGGTACCAGTTGCACCCCGTCGGTCTCGCGCCGAACTCCAGCCAGAGCCGCACCGGCTCCGATGACGGCTCGCCGGTCAGGCCACCGAGGAGAGCGACCGTTTCGCATCCGTCCCGCAGCAGCCGCTCGTTGATCGCCCGCCACCACACGCTGCCGGGCGGCGAGGCGTCCAGCGAATTGAGCACACCGCGGCGCGCCTGCCAGCGCATGAACGACAACGCCGCCCGTCGGAACGGCAGGTGTCTCGGGGCGCGGCCGGTCGGCCCGTGGTAGGTCCGCACGACCAAGGCAAGACGCGCCGCGGGATCGTCGCGCGCGGCTGCGACCTGCGCCTCAGCCAAGGCGAGGGCAGCGCCTGGGTCCTGGCTCATCGCCGAGTAGTGATAGCGAAGTGTTGGCGACAATCGCGCTGACCCAACGCGGGATCGGTCTTTGCCGGTCGCGAGCTACGATGGCGCCATGCTGGCCGGAGATCATGACCGCGAACGTGCGACGGCCGCGCTGCAGGAGCATTACGTCGGAGGCCGTCTGACGCTCGAGGAGTTCTCCGACCGCACAGGACGTGTTCTGGCGGCTCGGTCGCGCGCCGAGATTCGGCGCGCTCTCTCAGACTTGCCCGTCTTCGGGGATCCCGGCGAGCTCGCGGCTCGTGGCCGTTTGCTCGTGCAGTCGGTCGCTCGGGGTGCGATGCTTGCCGTCTTCACCGGCGCCTATCTCGTGTTCAGCTTCCTGCTGCTCCTCGTCTTCGGGCTGACGCTGCTTCTCAACGGCGCCTCCGGTACGGTGCTGGTCGGCTTTCTGCTGATCTGGCTCGTCCCGACGTACCTGCTGTCGCGGCTCTGGCACCGGCCGGCGCCAAGATCGCTGAAGCGCTGACACGGCGACGTTCTTGCCAAAGCGGGCGCGCAGTGGACGTCGCCTTCCGCCCTAGTTGATGCGGATGACGAGGAACTCGGCCGGGCGGTGCGGCGCGAAACCGACCACGATGACCAGGCGGCCGTTGTCGATGTCGTCCTGGGTCATCGTCGTTCGGTCGCAGCGGACGAAGTAGGCGTCCTCGGCCGTCGTGGCCGCCAGCGCCCCTGCCGAAAGAGGGTGAGCATGAAGGTCTCCACGCTGCGCCGGATCTCCCGCCAGAGGTTCTCGCCGTTGGGCTCGAACACGGCCCATCGGGTTCCTTCGGCGATGCTGCGCTCGAGGTAGAGCGCGAACCGGCAGACGTTGACGTACTTCCACTCGGGCTCTGTCGTCGCAAGCGTGATCGGTCCGATGCGGACGCGCATGAAGCAGCCATTCTGCTATCCGCACAGCGATCTCAAGAGTTGGGAATGGCCATCGGGATTCAAAGCCGCCGTTTCGAGGGGCCGCGCGCCTCTGAACCCCAAGCGCGGCCCCTCGCTCCACTCTTGCTCGGGCGTCGTTAGGCCTTCGCGAAGCGACGGTTAGGGCTTTACCAAGTGACAGTTCGGGAACGGACGAGGGCCGGAACAGCCCCCATTGTTTCGATTTGCAAAAACTGTTGGCATGGTTCGATAGTCGGGCTACACTCGCGTCGCCTCTGAACGTGATGTCCAACCAGTGCTCGCGGACGCGGGCCGCTGAGGAGGTTCGACGCGCATGAGAGCAATCACGGGGGGTCGGGGAGTTCGTGCTGTGCTTGTCGCCAGCGCGGGGGCGATCATGTTCGCCGTTGCGGCCTCGGTCGGGGGTGCAGTCTCCCCCACGGGGAAGCACTCGGCCTCTCACCAGTACCAGTACGACAAGAAGGTGACGATCTGTCACCGGACGGGGTCGAAGAAGCATCCCTTCGTGACGATCCGCGTCTCGAAGCGGGCTGTCCCCGCCCACCTCCGCCATGGCGACAAGCTCGGTCCGTGTTCCCGGGCCAAGTTCGTCGTCTGCCACAAGTCGCGGTCGGGCAAGAAGACCATGAAGGTGATCGGCACTCGTGCCCTGAAGAAGCACCTGCGTCACGGCGACAGGCTCGGCTCGTGCAGCAGGCGGCACAAGGGCAAGGACAAGCACGGGGGGAAGGACTCCCACAAGGGCAAGCGCGGCTAGACGGAGACGGGGGAGAGTGGTTCGGCGGGAGGTCTCGTGAGCGAGGCCTCCCGCTTCGCCAGAAGGTGGAATCCTGTGCGGATCGACGTTGGGCTGTCGGCAGCCGGCTCGCGTGTGGATCAGCTCCCCGGACTCCTTGCCGGCGGGCTCGTCCTCGTTCTCGGCTTCGACCAGGGCGGCTTCGCTCCGTCGACCTGGTTTTGGAGCGCCGTGCCGCTCGCGATCGTCGCCGGCGCGCTCGTTCTCGGAGAAGCCCGCCGACCGTCGTCCCTCGAGCTCGGGTTCCTCGCGGCGTTCGCCGGCCTGCTCCTCTGGACGCTCGTCTCGACGATCTGGTCGCTCGACCCGACTGCCTCGATTCTCGACGCGGAGCGGCTGCTGCTCTACCTGGCGACGGCCTCGGCACTCGTGTTGCTGGCGCGCCCCGGTTCGAGACCCGGCCTCCTCGTCGGAGTTCTCGTCGGGATCGCAGTGCTCTGCCTGGCCGGTCTTGCGGACGCCGCGGTCGGGGACGACCCCATCGGGGCGGTCACTGACGATCCGGGCTCCGAGGACCGGCTGGCAGCGCCTGTCGGGTACGCCAACGGCATGGCCGTGCTCGCAGCAATGGGGGCGCTGATTGCGGTCGGCCTCGCTCTCGTCGCCCGGCGTCCTGCCGTTCGTGCAGCCTGCCTTCTGCTTCTGCCGGTCTTCGTCGCGACGCAGCACCTCACGTACTCCCGTGGCGCGTGGCTTGCGCTCGCAATCGGCCTACTCGCGCTCTTTGCGACCCGAATCGCTTCGCTCGACCGCCGCTTCGTCGTCGCGGTCTGTGCGGTCATCCTCGTCGCGGTGACCGTCGCCGGAGTCGCCTTCGCTCGTTCGTTCGCGTCGCCGACCGCCACACCGGCGGACGGCGCCGCGCGCCTGCGGACGCTCTCGGGCAGTAGCCGAGCCGACTACTGGCGCGTAGCGCTACGAACGGCCGAGGCTGAGCCGCTGCTCGGCTCGGGATCCGGCAGCTTCCGCCGCCGGTGGTTCCAACACCGTCGGGAGCCTCAGCCTGCGCGCGATGCCCATAGCCTCTACCTCGAGACGCTCGCCGAGCTCGGGCCGCTCGGGCTTGTGCTCCTGCTAGTGGCGCTCGGTCTACCGCTCGCGGCCGCCGTTTCCGCCCGCGCCGACCCGCTCACACCCCCGGCACTCGGCGCATACGTGGCGTTTCTTGCGCACACGGCACAGGACTGGGACTGGGAGCTGCCGGCCGTCACGGTGCCGGCCCTCGCCTGCGCGGTCGCGCTACTACTCGCAGCGCGGAAGCGGTGGATTCGACTCGCACATGGCCCGAGCCTCGTAGGTGCCGGGGCAGCGGTCGCGCTGCTCGCGCTCGCCGTGGCCGCCTATGTCGGGAACCGCGAGCTCGCGCTCGGCGAGAACGGCTCGGAGCGCTCCGCCCGCCGGGCGGCCCGCCTTCAGCCGTGGTCCGCGGAGCCCTGGCGTGTCATCGGCGAGAGTCAGCTCGAGCGTGGCGAGCTCGCGGCTGCCCGCGCCAGCTTCCGCGAAGGGCTGAGTCGCGACAACGGCGACTGGGAGCTCTGGACCGACCTTGCCTTGGCGAGCGAGGGTGAAGCGAGGCGCGACGCGCTTGCCCGCGCTGTCTCCCTCAACCCGCGTGATCCGGACCTGATGGAGCTGCGCGATGAATGACAGACGGGTATCGCGGGATTCCACCCCGACGGCTTCGGTGCTACGTTTGGACTGACAGGAACAGGAGCGACGGTGCGTAGGAGGTTGGGCTCATCTGCGGGCCCGCTGGCGGTTCTCATGGCCGCGCTCCTGATCGCGATTGGGGCGTCCCTCTCGCTCGAGCCCAGTCCGGCGTCCGCTGCGAAGCCCTGCTGGGAGCTGGTTCTGGACGACTGGGCCGACAACACCAGCATCGACCACCCCTTCTCCGTCGCCTGTCTTCAGCAGGCGCTCGAACGAGCGCCCGAGGACATCCGCGCCTACAGCGACATCGAGGATCAGATCCGCCAAGCGCTGCGCGACACCGTCGCCCGGCGGCCGCAGAGCAGCGGAAGCGCGGAAGGGCCGATCGAGCAGGCGCTCAGCGTGGACACGAACGACGCGCGCTCGATCCCGATCCCGCTCTTGGTTCTCGCCGCCTGCGCCTCCGCGCTGCTCATTGCGGGTGGAGCGGGGATCGCCGTGCGCAAGCTCCGCCGCTGACGCGACGCCCGCGACGCTTGCGGTTTTTATCCTTTTACAGCTACTTTCCGCTCAATGTCTCGTTCGGGCGGGCCTGCGTTCCGTCTGCGGCGCGCCCTCGAGTGGGGCCTGCTGATGCTTGCATCAGGGCTCCTTTTCGCTCCCCCTGCACTCGGCGCGACACTGGATCCCACGCCTGACCCGCTCCCACCCCCAGCCCCTGCGTTCCAGGGGGCGGACGGGAACCAGGACGATGCTGCTCCCCGGTTCGACTGGCAGGGCCTGCAAGCGGCTGGCGACGTCAGGCACACCGTGGACAAGAACGACGAGGACACTGCGTTCACCAGCGGCAGCAAGGAGGACGTGCCGGGCGAGTGGGACCTTAGAACCGAGCGGAACGGTGTCAACCCGAGCAAGGCCAACATCCTCGACGCCTGGTCGGCCGTCAACCAGAACGGAGCGGACACGTTCGTCTATCTCGCGTTCGCCCGTGCTTCCGCAGTAAGCCTTCGTGACGCGACGGCGTTCCTAACCTTCGAGCTCAACCACGACGCGCGTCTCTGGAGGAACAGCGTGGGGGCGACGATTCCGTGTCGGAGGACAGGAGACATCCTGATTTCCTACGAGCCTCACGGCAACGCTGTCGACGTCGTGCTCCAGCGGTGGAGGTCCACGGCGGACGACCTGGCAACGGGGTGCTCGACCCGCGGCCACCTCGACGGTCTGACCGGTCTGACCCCGAACGTCGACGCACAGGGCGCCATCAACCAGAGGGTGATCACGAGCCGGCTTCCGGGCTACTACGAGGGAACGGTGCCGGACGAGCGGTTCGGCGAGGCAGCGCTCAACCTGAGCAAGATCCTCGACGATGCGCTCGGCAACGAGTGCTTCGCGTTCGCCTCGGTGTGGATGCACTCGCGCTCGTCCACGTCGGAGGATTCGAACATGCAGGACTACGTGGCGCCTCACGAGATCATCGCGCGCTCGTGCTCGGCCTCCGGCGACAAGTTCCACGACCTCGACGCGGACGGCAGTCGCGATCGCGGCGAGCCGGGCCTTCCCCGCTGGATCATCTGGGCCGACTATGACGACGACGGTGTTCGGGACTCCGCCGAGCCCTTCGGGATCACAGATGCGCTAGGCCATTACGTCATCAACGACATCCGCCCGCCGGACGGGACGTACATGCTTCGCGAGACGCTTTCGACGGAATTGGGGCTCCGTCTGGCGCGCCTTGCCGGCGTCACGTGTAGCTACCCGAACGCGAACACGGACGGCGGCACCGGCTCCGCGCCAGGAGGGCTCTTCCGCTGCGGCTGGGGGCCGATCCGATCCGCGGCCACGACCTATGCTCGTTTCAAGGATTTCGGCAACTACGTGCCAGCGACGCTGGTGGTCGAGAAGCAGCTCGAGCCGAGCAGCGACCCGGGCCGTTTCGACCTACTCGTGAACGGCCGCGTCGTCGTCGCAGCCGCCGGGGACGGCGCGATCCGCGCTTCGAGAGTCCGGCCCGGCGCCTACACAGTCTCGGAGGTTGCCGCGGCTGGGACGAACGCGGCCAACTACCGATCAAGCGTCGAGTGCAAAGTTGGAACGAGGGGAACGCGGGTCCGCTTGGGCAGTGCCTACGCGGACCTCAGACTCCGGTCCGGACAGCTGGCTGTCTGCACCTTCCGCAACGTCCGACTCGGCTCGCCCGCGATCGCGATCGACAAGGTGGGGCCTGCCAGCGCGACAGCTGGAGACACCTTGCGGTATCAGCTGGTCGTCAGGAACCCGGGCGGCGTGCCATTTCCGGCAGCGTCAGTGGAAGTCGTGGACCCCAACTGTGACGACCCGCCTGCGCTAGTCGGCAAGGCCGACCCCCCCGGCGCCGACGCCACGCCGCGAACTCTCGACCCGGGCGATGTCTGGACGTACTCGTGCTCGAAGAAGACCGTCGCGCCAGAAGACTGCAGGCCGTCCGTCGTCACGAATACCGCCGTCGTCACGGGCGAGGCGGGCGGAAGCACCGTGAGGGACGACAGTCGTATCGATACCGCCCTTACGTGCCCCCCCGAGCCTCCGTCGAGCCTGTCGAGCCTCCGTCGCCCGTTGTGCCACCGGGGCCGTCGCCGCCCGACGCCGACAATGCGGCGGTCGCCGGTGCCGCTCTCCGTCAGACGGTCTCCCGGTGCATTCGCGGCCGGGCTCCGCGAATCAACCTCGAGGGCACACGGATCTCACGCGTCCACGTGTTCGTGAACAACCGAGCCGTGAGGGCGCTGACCGTGCGGACGCTGCAGCGGCGTCTGACTCCACCCGTGACGCTTCCGCCGGGGAGATACAGCCTTCGCGTGCGGGTGACCTTCCAGCGAGGGACGGGCAGTCCGGCCGTCCTCCTCCAGGCCACGATTCGGGTCTGCGCAGCCGCCCGACCGCCGTTCACGGGCTAGCTGCCGGTATTCGCGGCGTCAGGCTGAGCCGTCCGCCGTGAGGCGGTCGCGCATCGTCTGCTCGATGCGGCCGGCGATGGCTGGCTGCGTCTGCTGGAGCTGGCGGAACTCGGTCCCGAACAGGACGAGGAGCTTCGCGGGCGCCGTCGTCGTGACCGTTGCGCTGCGCCGGCCGCCGTCAAGCATCGCGATCTCGCCGAAGTAGTCGCCGGGGCCGAGATCGCCGAGCGTCCTGCCGTCGGCGGTCACGACGGCGCTGCCCTCTGTGAGCACGAAGAACGAGTAGCCCGTGGCGCCTTGACCGCAGAGCTTCACTCCCTCGCCCTTGCTCTCCTCGCTGAACCACTGGGCGAGGGTTTGGAGCTCCGACTCATCCAGAGACGAGAAGAGGCCGACTGCGGCGAGTTGGTCGGCGATGGCCATGCGATGCTGAACATATCGCCGTTCTGCGCCCGGTGTCACCCGTCCGCAACCGCCTCTTCACCGCACGTACACCACTTGGCGAACCAGCCGGAAAATGGCGCGTCATACGATCGCTCGGGGACAACGGAGAGGGAGGATCGTCTTGAGAGCACGTCTCGCGATTACTGCTGTTGCTGCACTGGCGCTCGCCGCCTGGCTCGCCGGCTCGGCGTCGGGCACCAAGCAGCCGAAGGACCTGACCCTGACGCCGATCGGGACCTACGCCACCGGCGTGCTCTTCAACGGCGACGTCGGCGCCGCCGAGATCCCCGCCTACGACCGGCTCACACGCAGGGTCTACGTCGTCAACGCCGTGCAGAAGCGCGTGGACGTGCTCGACATCCGAAACCCCGCAGCCCCGACCAAGGTGACTCACTTCGACGTGTCGGATCTCGGGACGCCGAACAGCGTCGACACGCAACTCGGGGTCATCGCCGTCGCAGTTGAGGCGCCGGTGCGTACCGATCCCGGCACGGTGGTCTTCTTCACGCCGGGCGGCACGCGACTCGGGATGATCAAGGTCGGCGCCGTGCCGGACATGCTGACCTTCTCGCCGAACGGCCGGTTCCTCCTTGTCGCGAATGAGGGAGAGCCGGGCGCATTCGACCCGATGGGCTCGGTCTCGATCATCAGCTTCCACAAGTGGCCACAGCACCTCGTCGTGGACACCGCGGACTTCACGTCGTTCGACGGCGCGACGCTCGACCCCAGCATCGTCATCGCAGCCGGCAAGGCTCCCTCCGTCGACCTCGAGCCCGAGTACATCACGGTCTCCCATGATTCGAAGCGCGCCTGGGTCACGCTCCAGGACGCGAATGCTGTCGCGGAGATCGACGTCGGCGGCGGAAAGGTCACGTCGCTGCGGGGGCTCGGCTTCAAGGATCACGGCGTGGCCGGCAACGCACTGGACGCAAGTGACCGCGACAATACGATCAACCTCTGCGCCTGGGCGGGCCTCCATGGCATGTACCAGCCCGATTCGATCGCCTCCTTCCACCACCACGGCCAGACGTATCTGGTGACGGCGAACGAAGGCGACTCGCGAGCCGCTGACGAGGCCCGCGTCTCGGCGCTCGCGCTTGGGCCGGGCTTCAACCCGATCGCCAGGCAGAACCAGAACCTCGGGCGTCTGAGCGTCAACCGGACGCTCGGGATGACCGGCGGTGTCTATGACCGCCTGTTCGTCTACGGCGCCCGGTCGATCTCGATCTGGTCGAGTCGAGGTGACCAGGTCTTCGACTCCGGCGACCAGCTGGAGCGGATCGCTGCGTCGTTCCCGGGCGGACCGGCGCCGGCTCCACCGCTCGTCCTGCAGCCGCCGGTCCCGGCGGCTCCCGCGGCGACGTGTCCGCGGGCAGCTGCGGCTTCGCCGGTGCCGCCGCTCACAACGCCGTTCAACTCCAACCACGAGGAAGGCAACTCGTTCGACACCCGGAGTGACAACAAGGGGCCCGAGCCGGAGGGAGTCGTGCTCGGCCAGCATCACGGTCGCACCTACGCGTTCATCGGCCTCGAGCGCCTTAGCGGCGTCGTGGCGTACGACGTCACCAATCCCGAGGAGCCGGCCTTCAAGACCTACGTCAATCCGCGGGACTTCAATCAGCCGGTGTCGATCGCCGGAGCGCCGAACCCGGCGGCCGGCGACGTCGGGCCGGAGGGACTGACGTTCATCCCGGAGTCGCAGAGCCCGACGTTCCTGCCGCTGCTCGTGGTCTCGAACGAGGTCAGCGGGACGACGACGGTCTACGAGGTGCGCGTCTCGTGACGGTGCGGCATTGACCCTGCCGGTCCTCGGCCCGAAGAGGTTCTCGAAGAGCGCCGCGACTAGCGAGTCGCGGCGAGCTGGCCGCAGGCGGCGGCGATGTCGCGGCCGCGAGTGAGCCGCACCGTCGACGGGATCCGCGCTTCGTCGAGCACCCTCTTGAACGCCGCGATCGCCTCCCGGGAGGAACCGTCGTACATCCCCGTCGGGTTGTAGGGGATCAGGTTGACCTTGAAGACCTTCGGGTCGAGCAGCTCCGCGAGCTCCGCAGCCCGGTCCGTCGAGTCGTTCACGCCGGCGAGGAGCACGTACTCGACGAAGACCTTGCGGTGCCGCAGCTCGAAGTAGCGCCGGCACTCGGCGAGGACCGAGGGAAGCGGGTAGCGGTCGTTGACCGGCATCAGCTCCGACCGCAGCCGAGAATCGGCGGCATGAATGGAGAGCGCGAGCCGGATCGGCTCCTCGACCTCGTCGACATAGCGCGTGAGACCGGGCATCCAGCCGACGGTCGAGATCGTCGTCCGCCTGTGAGTGACCCCGATCTCGGGCAGGCGGCGGGCGGCGGCGAGCACCTCGTCGTAGTTCAGGAACGGCTCCCCCATGCCCATGAACACGAGGTGGTTCACCGGCTCGATGCGCCGGAAGTGGAGCACCTGGTCGAGGATCTCCGACATCTTCAGGTTCCGCCCGAAGCGCATCTGGCCCGTCGCGCAGAAGGTGCACGTGAGCGGGCAGCCGGACTGCGCGGAGACGCAGACCGACCTCCGTCCGTCCCGGTAGCGCATCAGGACGGCCTCGACCGGATGGCCGTCGGCGGTGCGGAAGAGCGCCTTGACGGTTCCGTCAGCCGCCGTCGCCTCGTCCTCGACCGAGAGCGACGAGAAGGGGACGCTCTCGGTGAGCCGCGCGCGCAGCGTCAGCGGGAGGTTCGTCATCTCGTCGTAGCCGGCCGCGCCGCGCGCCGTCCACTCCCAGACCTGCCGGGCGCGGAAAGACGGCTCGCCCGCGTCGGTGAGCGTGCGCTCGAGCAGCGCGAGATCCACGCCGCCACGGTACCGCTACGCCTTGGGTGGGAGCGGGTAGCGCAGCACATACCGGGGCCGTTCCAATTTTCTCCGTTTCGCGGTATACGGTTCCTGCGTGCGATCCGTCCGCGTCCTCTCGTGCGTCGTTGGCGTGCTCGCGCTCCTGGCACCTGCGGCACAGGCCGCGGTGTCGGCGGGCGCCTACGGAAACACCGGCCGCTTCGACCGCCTGACCGGCCAGAAGACCGAGTCAGGGCTGGTCTTCCTCGGCTGGGACCAGGGCCTGACGTGGGGCTCGAAGTACGAGTTCTTCCTGAGCCGCCTGAGCGTGCCGCTCACCCGGTGAGGACTCCCGCGTGACCTACCTGCCCGCGGAGGACCGCTACGACCGGATGGAGTACCGGCGGAGCGGCCGCAGCGGCTTGCTCCTGCCCGCCATCTCCCTCGGGCTCTGGCACAACTTCGGGAACGACGACCGGCCGCTCGAGATCGGTCGCGCGATCATCCGGCGCGCCTTCGACCTCGGGATCACGCACTTCGACCTCGCGAACAACTACGGGCCGCCGTACGGCTCGGCGGAGGAGAACTTCGGCCGCATCCTTCGCGACGAGCTGGCGCCGTACCGCGACGAGCTGATCATCTCCTCGAAGGCCGGCTACGACATGTGGCCAGGCCCGTACGGCGAGTGGGGATCACGCAAGTACCTGCTCGCAAGCCTGGACCAGAGCCTGAGCCGCATGGGCCTCGACTACGTCGACCTCTTCTACTCGCACCGGTACGACCCCGACACGCCGCTCGAGGAGACGATGGGCGCGCTGGACACCGCCGTCCGACAGGGCAAAGCGCTCTACGTCGGGATCTCCTCGTACTCGGCCGTGAAGACGGCGGAGGCCGCGGCGGTCCTGCGCGGGCTCGGGACGCCGTTCGTCATCCACCAGCCGTCGTACTCGCTGCTGAACCGCTGGATCGAGGATGACCTGCTCGCCACGCTCGAGGAGCTCGGCGTCGGCTGCATCGTCTTCTCGCCGCTCGCGCAGGGGCTCCTCACCAACAGGTACCTCGACGGGATACCCGAGGGGTCGAGGGCGGCGACGCGCGGCAGCGCGCTTTCGCCGGAGCTCCTGACCGAGGAGACGATGGAGAGAGTGCGCGCGCTGAACGAGGTCGCCGAGAGGCGGGGTCAGTCGCTCGCGCAGCTCGCGATTGCCTGGACGCTCCGCGACCAGCGCGTGACTTCAGCGCTGATCGGCGCCAGCAGCGTCGCGCAGCTGGAGGACAGCCTGGCCGCGCTCGACCGGCGCGACTTCACGGAGGACGAGCTAGCCGAGATCGACCGGTGGGCACAGGACAGCGGCATCAACCTCTGGGCCGAGTCGAGCCGGGAGTAGCGGGCAACAGCGGGACGACTTCCTCGGCGAAGCGCAGCACGCGCTCCTCGACGCCCGGCGCCTCGTGGTCGAGGTTGACGACGAAGCCGTCGCAGCCGGCGTCGACGTACTCCATCAGCCGCTCGGCGACCCACTCCGAGGGCCCGGCGACGGCGTGCCGCCCTCGTTCGTCCTCGCCGTCGTCCGGCTCGTCCTGGAGGTAGACGCCGATCCGGAGGATCACCCGGCCATCAGGGCGCCGGTCCCGGAACTCGGCGGCCATGGTTCGCAACTGGTCCGGTTGCAGGGCGACGGGGTGCCATACGCCGGTCAGTGCGGCGCGCCGGATCGTCGCGCGCGAGACGCCGGCGATCCAGAGCTCCAGGCCGCGGGGCCGGACTAGCGCCGGCGCGAGCCAGCCTTGGCCGGACGGGAGGTCGACCGGGCCAGGCGTCTGCTCGAAGGCGTGCTGAGCCGTTTGCACCCACTCGTCGAGCCGGCGGCCGCGACTCGCGAAGTCGGCGCCGAGCAGCGCGAACTCGCCCTCCATCCAGCCGGCCGCCACCGCCGTGACGATCCGTCCGCCCGAAAGGAAGTCGAGGGTCGTGAGCTGCTTCAGGGCGACGAGCGGATTCCGCTGGGGGACGACGAGCGCCGACACCCCGAGCTGGAGCCGCTCGGTGCGGCCGGCCAGGAAGCCGAGCGAGACGAGCGCCTCGGCGATCGTTCCGTAGATCGGCGCGTGCTCGGGCGGCACGACGACGTGGTCGGTCACCCAGCCGGAGTCGAACCCGGCCTGCTCGGCCGCCACGGCCGCGCTCGCCAGGCGCTCGGCATCGAGTCCCTCGCCGTAGTTCGGAAGGATCAGGCCGAGGTGCGGTCGGGCCACGCGCCAACGGTAACGGCCACAATTCCCGCCATGGCGCTGCTCGCGACTCCACCGCCCGCACCGGTCGTCGTGTCGCCCGCTGCCTACGAGATCTCGTTCGGTCGGGTCATCGGCCGTGTGGGCGCCGGGACGACGAAGGTGGTCGTCAGCGTCGACGGACGCGTCGCGGCCAGTAAGGACGTCGGGAGGGCGCGGTTCGACTTCGCCGTGCCGCTTCCGGCGCGCGACGTCCGGCTCACGGTCACCGCGCTGGACGAGCGCGGCCGCGGCGGCTCGACCACGGTCGATCCCGTCTTCTCGCTGCCGGCGGCGGCGGAGCCACGCGGGCCGCCGAGGAGGAGCGTCGAGGACCTCCGCTTGGCCCGCACGATCCGCTCGCTCGCGCGCGCCTTCCCCGGGATCTGCGGCATCTACGTCCAGAATCTGCGCACCGGCGCAGGAGCCGCCTGGAACGCCGGCGCGCGGTTCCCGGCCGCATCGACGGTCAAGGTCGCGATCGCGATCGAGGTCCTCCGGAGGCTGGGCGGGAAGCCGCGGCGCGGCAGCCGGATCGACGCGCTGCTTCGCAAGGCGATCATCCCGTCCGACGACCGGGCGGCGAACGACCTGCTCATCTGGCTCGGCGGCTCGACGAGCGGCGGGGCCACCTACGTGAACGCGCTCTTCCGCTCGCTCGGCATGCACGACACCGACATGTACGGCGGCTACATCGTCACGCAGGGCCGGATCCCGATCCGGACGGGAGCGCAGCCGAGCTTCGTCGGCAAGCGGACGACTGCGGCGGATCTGACGACGCTGATGCGCTCGCTCAATCTCGCGGCCGTCGGGCAGGGCGGGCTGGCGAGGCTCAGCTTCCGTCCAACGCAGGCCCGCTTCCTGCTCTACCTGCTCGCTCACTCGCAGGTGAGCCGGATCGACAGGTTCCTGCCGCGCGGCCCCACCGTGGTGCTCCAGAAGGCCGGTTGGATCAGGACGGCGCTCCACGACACAGGGCTCGTCTACTGGGCGGGCGGCAGCTTCGTCGCCACCGTCCTGACCTGGAACGCCCGAGGCGCCGGCTCCGCGTCGGACGTGCTCGCGGGTCGCGTCGGGCGCGCCGCCTACGGAGCGTTCGGGCGTGGCTGAATATGACGAGGTCCTCGATCGCATCCGCAGCATCTGTTTCGCGCTGCCTGAGACCAGCGAACGCCTGAGCCACGGCCACCCGACGTTTTTCGTCCGGGACAAGCGCTCCTTCGCGATGGTTCTGAACGACCACCACGGCGACGGGCGGTTCGCGCTGTGGTGCGCGGCTGAGGACGGCGTCCAGCAGATGCTCGTCGAGGCAGATCCGGAGCGGTTCTTCCGCCCGCCGTACGTCGGACACCGCGGCTGGCTCGGAGTCCGCCTCGATCGCGGGATCCACTGGGACGAGCTGGCCGGGATCCTCGAGGACGCCTACGTGGAGGTCGCGCCGCCGAAGCTCGTGGACGAGGCGCGCCGCCGTGTCTCCGGCTGAGAAGCCCAGTACGATCGGCGGCCGGCTCCACCCGACCAGACCGGAGGCCTGAGTTGCGCGTTCTCCTGCAGGTTCGACACCGCGAGCCCGTCCACGCGGCCACAACCGGAGAGGAGGACCTCTCCGGCGTTGCCTCGCTCCTGGAGGCGGAGCTTCCCGATGCGACCGTCGACGCGGCGTTCTCGCCCATCCAGCTTCCGACGCCGATCTCGAAGGAGACGAACCAGGTCACCTTCTCGCTTACGGTGCCCGTCGAGTTCTCGATGGAGCCCGAGCAGTCGACGTACCTCGTGCGCGCCGAGCTCCCCGACGACGCTGCGGCTCAGAGCAAGTCGTTCGCGGACGCCTTCGCGAGCGCAGAGGTCCTCGGTGTCTGGTCGGATCCGGTGATCGAGAACTTTCCGGTCTACTGCGGCGACCCGGCCGTCGGGACGCAGAACGACGTGCGGAGGAAGCTCGGGGTCGACGCGCTTCGCCGGCGCAGGCTGGACGGCAGCGGCGTGGATGTCGCGATCGTGGACGGCGGAATCAACGTCGCGTACCTGCAGGCGAAGGGCCAGAAGGCGCGCCTCAGCGCGGGCCGCAGCTACACGCCGTCCGGGATGACCACGCAGCCCGGCCGCCACGAGGTCGAGCATGGCACGATGTGTGCGTACGACGTCGGGCTGGTCGCCCCGGAGGCGAGGTTCCTCGACCACGCGGTTCTCGGCGCTGCGGCGCCCGGGCCGACTGCCATGTCGGGCTATCTCAGTAACGCGGTCGCGTCGTACTCACAGCTGCTGCAGCTTCAACGAGCCACGGCACGCCCGAGACCGCTCGTCGTCTCGAACAGCTGGGGCATGTACAAGCCGTCCTGGGACTTCCCGCTGGGCCATCCCGGGAACTACTCGGACAACCCGGCGCACCCGTTCAACATCGTCGTCGCGAGCCTCGAGCGAACGGGCGCGGACATCCTCTTCGCGGCGGGCAACTGCGGGCGGGACTGCGCGGACCGCCGGTGCGCCTTCACCTCGCGGCCGATCTGCGGCGCGAACTCTCATCCCGACGTCCTCTGCGTCGGCGGCATCGACGTCCGCGGGCGGCGGCTTGGGTACTCGTCGCAGGGGCCGGGGCGCCTCGTCCGTCGCAAGCCCGACTTCGTGACGTACTCGCACTTCCGCGGCTCGCAGGTCTACGGGACGACTGCGCCGGACAGCGGCACCTCGACCTCCTGCCCGATCGCGGCCGGTGTGGTCGCGGCGATCCGCAGCGTGTATCGGCCGTCGGCGGTCTCACCGGCGCAGCTGCGGTCGGTGATCGCGAAGACAGCGGGGGACGTGGGGCCGCCCGGCTGGGATCCGGACTACGGCTGGGGCGAGCTCGACCCGGCAGCGATCGTGGCGATGCTTCCACGTCCGACCTCGGCACGGCGGCGCAGGCCCGCCAGCTCGGCGCGGCGGGCGAAGAAGCGCTGACGGCTAGAGTGAGACGAGTGTCCAAGGTCTTGATGACCGTCAGGCTCGACCCGAACGGGGCTTCACTGCCGGCGGTCCAGGAGAAGCTCGGAGTCGACGCCGACCAGATCGACACGAGCTTCGGCGTCGTCAGCATCGATCCGGACCAGGGTCTCTACGCGGTGATGGTCGAGGAGGACCTGGCCACCCGCGCAGCGGAGAACGAAGGCGTCGAGGGGCCGTTCTCGGATCCGGACATCGAGACGTTCGGCCCGATCCAGCGCGACTAGGAACTCGTTCCAAAAATGAGCGCTGTGCCGCCAGGCCGCGCTGGGCGGCGCCAGGCGTCGTCTCAGGCGCCGGGCGCGTGCTGCGCCAGCGCCGCCGCGGGCACGTCGTCCCGCCTGAGGACGCCCCAGGCGACGCCGACGGCGAGCAGCGCAAAGACCGAGGCGACCGCGAAGCCCCAGTTGTAGCCGCCCGTCAGCGCGGACAGTGGGTCTTCGCCTTCGGCTGCGAGCGTGTCCGCCCGCTCGTTCGAGATCGTCGAGATCAGTGCGACACCGACCGCGCCTCCGAGCTGCTGCGAGGTGTTGAGGAGGCCCGAGGCGACCCCGGCGATCCGGTCCTCGACGCGCGAGAGCGCAGCCAGCGACATCGGGATGAAGATGAACGCGAGCCCGAAGCCGCTGATCACGAACGGGATGAAGAGGTTGGCCCAGAATGACCCGTCGACCGGCAGCTGCGTGTACCAGAGGTAGGCGAAGGCGAGGAACGCGGTCCCGACCATCATCACGGGCTTCACGCCAGCGCGGGTCACGACGGCCTGGGCGATCGCCGCGCCGGGGATGGTCATCCCGGCGGTGGCGAGGAATGCGAAACCGGCCTCGAGCGCCGAGTAGCCGAGCACCGTCTGCATGTAGAGGGTGAGCAGGAAGAAGCCGCCGAAGATCGTCGCGCCGAGGAGCACGCCGACGGTGTTGGCGACGAAGACCGGCCGGATTCGGAAGAGCCCGAGCGGCACGATCGGCGACGGCGCGCGGGCCTCCCACCAGAAGAAAGCGGCGACAAGCGCAACCGAGAGTGCTGTGAGCCCGAGCGTCTGGGCACTGGCCCAGCCGGCGTCGGGCGCCTCCGACATCGCGTAGACGAAGATGACGAGGCCGGAGGTGACGAGCACTGCGCCCAGGACGTCCACCCGCCGGTCTCCGCCCTCCATCCGACCTTCGGAGATCAGCGTCCGCGTCAGGGCGAAGATGGCAACGCCGACCGGGATGTTCACGAAGAAGATCCACTCCCAGCCGAGGTACTCGACCAGCACGCCGCCGAGGAGCACACCCGCCGCTGCACCGCTACCTGCGACCGCGCCCCAGATCCCGAACGCTTTGTTTCGCTCGGCCTGGTCGTGGCGGAACGCGTCGCTGATGATCGCGAGCGTGGCGGGCGAGACGATCGCGCCGCCGAGTCCCTGGATCGCCCGGAAGACGATCAGCTGCGTCGCGCTGTCGGCGAGCCCGCAGGCGAGCGAGCCGGCCGTGAAGAGCGCCATCCCGAACATGAACACCCTGCGCCGGCCGAGGAGGTCCGCAGAGCGTCCGCCGAGAAGGAGAAAGCCGCCAAAAGCGAGCGAGTAGGCGGTCACGATCCACTGGAGCGTGTCGCGGGAGATCCCGAGGTCTTCCTGGATCGACGGCAGCGCGACGTTCACGATCGCAACGTCCAAAATCACCATGAAGAAGGCAACGCAGACGAGCGCCAGCGCTCGCCAACGCCTGGGGTCGGGGGCGGCGCCGGGCTCCATGCGCGCCGAACGCTACTGATCCTCACTTCGGGGCGCTCTAGAAATCCGGGCTACGCGGCGTACACTGAGGCGGGGTCTGCTCATTTCTTGCCACCAGGAGGTCTCCTCGTGAGAACGCGTCTCGCCACAACGCTCGTCGCGCTGGTCGCTGCCGGCGTCCTCGCCGCGCCGGCCACCCCGGCGACGCCGACGGAGCGGAAGCTCGCAAGCCAGATCAAGACCATGCAGCGACAGATCAAGGTCATGCAGGGACAGGTCAAGAAGCTCCGCACGGACATGCGCAACGTCCAGGGCGTGGCCGCGAGTGCGCTCGTGTTCTCCGCCTGCTCGACGGCTGCGACAGCCGACGCGTTCCAGGGAACCTGGGAGACCATCGACGGCCTGAACGCCCACACCAGCAGGCCCGACCAGTATCCGCCGCCGGCGCCGATCGCCGATCCGCTGAACTCGTGCCAGCTGCTCGAGGTCCAGCGTCAGCCGGGGGCCGTCCCTCCGACCACGAACGTCTTCGCCGCGCTGCTCAACATCTTCCGCTGATCGGGGCGCCTCGGGGCTAGTGAAGCGCCTGCGTCGAAACGAGCACTCGGTGCAGCCCGCGGGCAGGCTGGCGGAGAACCGGCTCCTTCGGCTCGAGGCGATCACCGAGACGGCGCTGTCCCACCTGGAGCTCGACCAGCTGCTGGACGAGCTGCTCGAGCGCATCCGCGACCTGCTGGACGCCGACACCGCAGTGATGCTGCTGGTGGACGAGGAGCGTGACGCGCTCGTTCCTCGGGCGATCAAGGGGTTCGATGCGAAGCTCCAGGTGCCGGTCGCCATCCCGATCGGCCGGGGCTTCGCGGGCCGTGTGGCCGCCGAGCGTGCAACCGTCGTGATCGACGACATCGAGGAGGCGGAGATCGTCAATCCGGTGCTCCGCGCGGTCGGGATCCGCTCGCTGATCGGCGCGCCGCTCCTGCACCTCGGCCAGCTGATCGGCGTCGTCCACGCCGGCGCCTTCAGGCCGGGTTACTTCAGCCCCGACGACGGGCTGCTCCTCCAGTTGGTCGCAGACCGCGTTGCGATGGCGATCACGCAGTCACGCCTCTACGAGGCCGAGCGCGAGGCGCGCCGCGAGGCCGAGACCGCTTACGCACAGGTGTCGTTCCTCGCGCGGGCGAGCGAGCTCCTCGGGTCGTCGCTGGACTACGAGTCGACGCTGGAGCGCCTCGCACAGCTGGCGGTTCCTGAGCTGGCGGACGAGGTGCTGATCGACATGGTTGCGGAGGAGGGAGGCCTTCGACGCGTCGCGACTGCTCACGCAGACCCCGAGACGCTGGAGCTGATCCGCTCGCTGGAGCAGCGGTACCCGCCCGACGACCAGGCGCCGTACGGGCCCGGCTCCGTCGTCCGCTCCGGCGAATCGCAGCTTATTTCCGAGCTGACGGACGAGATGATTGCCGAGCTGGCGCAGAACGAGGAGCACGGCCGGCTGATCGCGGAGCTGGGCCTGCGGTCGTTCATGACGGTGCCCCTCCTCGCCAGGCGCGGCGTACTCGGCGCGATGACGTTCATCTCGTCCACGTCGGATCGCCGCTTCGGCGTCGGCGACCTCGCCTTCGCACAGGAGGTCGCGAGAAGGGCGGCCGCCGCGATCGAGAACGCCCGGCTGCATGCCGAGACGGAGGAGCGGGCGCAGGCCTCGCTTGTGCTCGACCACGTCCGCGAGGGGGTGTTTCTGGTCGACAGCCTCGGGCTCGTGCGGCTCTGGAACCCGGCCGCGGAGACGATCACCGGGATCCCGGCCGCGGAGATCGTCGGCCGGCCGGTCGGCCTGAGGATTCCCGGCTGGGAGGCGATCGACGACCTCGTCCCGGTTGCCGGGACCGCTAGTCCCGCCGACCTGCGTCCGGAGACGCTTCCCCTCGACGTCGGCGACCGCGAGCGCTGGATTCTGATCTCCGGCGTCAGCTTCCCGCAGGGGACGGTCTACGCATTCCGGGACATGACCGAGGAGCGCCGGCTCCGCGATTTGCAGAGCGACTTCGTTGCGACCATCTCCCACGAGCTGCGGACGCCTCTCGCCGCGGTATACGGCGCCGCGATGACGCTGCAGCAGCGGTCGGATCGCCTCGACGAGGAACAGCGGGAGCGCCTGCTCGGCGTGGTCTACGACGAGGCGGGCCGGCTCGGCCGGATCATCGACGGCGTGCTCTGGGCGAGCCGACTGGAGAGCGGGCGCCTCGACTTCACACTCGAGGAGTGCCATCCGAAGCCGGTGGCCGAGTCAGTCGTCGAGGCCGCGAGCGTCTCCCTGCCGCCGGAGCTCTCCCTCGAGCTCGTCGCCGACCCGAAGCTCACCACGATCGCAATCGACGCGGACAAGGTACGCCAGGTCCTCGGCAATCTTCTGGACAACGCCGTCAAGTACTCACCGGACGGCGGATCCATCCGGGTCACGATCGCGCGGAACGGCCGCTACGTCCGCTTCAGCGTCGAGGACGAGGGGCTGGGCATCCCGGCCGGCGAGCAGCAGCGGATCTTCGAGAAGTTCTACCGCGTGGACCCGAACCAGACCCGCGGCGTCGGAGGGACCGGGCTCGGCCTCTACGTCTCGCGCGAGCTGGTGCGGCGCATGGACGGTCGGCTCTGGGTCGAGTCGCAGGAAGGCGAGGGCTCCAGGTTCTACGTCGACCTGCCGCTCGCCGGGAGCAGCGACGCCGACGTGCTCGCGCATATCGAGGAGGGTTAGATGTGCCGCCGCGGCACGACGCCGAGCTCCTCGACCATCGTGAAGAACGCCTTGGCGTAGGGCGAGTCCCGCGTCCGCCGGCGAACGTCGAGCCAGTCGATGCGCTCGCGGAGCGAGCGGGCGAACTCCAGCGACCGTTCGTAGTCGAGCCCGTGCTCGTCGAGCGCGAGGAGCTTGGTCACCATGATGTCCTCGAGGGACATGACCTTCATCGGGACTGCGTTCACCTCGAGGTCCTGTGCGCGCTCGAACAGCCCGTCGTCCACGTCGTGGCCCACCGCACGGAAGATGACGTCCACCAGCACGTCGCCGTCCCAGGCTTTGTAGAGCCACCCCTCGGGCGGCTTTTCGGTGCGCATCCCCGCGTCGGCGAGCGCCTGGAGCGCCCGGTCGGCATGTGCGGGTCGCACCATCACGTCCAGGTCGTGGCCGGTTCCCGGGCCTCCGTACGCCCAGGCGGCGAGGCCGCCGCCCAGGAGGAAAGGCACCTCGGCTTCTCGCAGGGCCCCGGCGACCAGCTTCACGCTTTCCTTGATGTCGCTGAACGGCTGTTCTTCCGCCACCATTCACTCGTTACCCGAGCAGCCTGAGGGGGAATCACGAGAACATGACGGTGCGCGTCGCAGCCGCGGGCGACATCCACTGCTCCGAAGAGGAGCGGGCGCGCCTCGAGACGGCTTTCATGGACGCCGAGCGGGAGGGCGACCTGATCCTGCTCGCCGGCGACCTCACGACCTACGGCGAGCCGGAGCAGGCCGAGGTGCTCGCTGACGTGACTCGCGGGATCGGCGTCCCGATCTACGCCGTGCTCGGGAACCACGACTGGCACGCGAACCGGCACGAGGAGCTGGTGTCGGCGCTGCGCGGGGGCGGCATCCACGTCCTCGAGCGGGCCGCCGAGGTCGTCTCCGTAGGCGGGATGGAGATCGGGATCGTGGGCACGAAGGGGTTCATCGGCGGCTTCACGGGCTCGCTGCTGCCCGACTTCGGCGAGCCGCTGCTCCGGCGCGTCTACGCCGAAACGAGCGCTGAGGTGTCCGCGCTCGACCGCGGACTACGCAGGGTCGGCGAGTGCGCTGCTCGAATCGTCCTGCTGCATTACTCGCCGACGAGAGACACGATCGCGGGCGAGCCGGAGGCGATCTGGACGTACCTCGGCAGCGAGCGACTGGCGGAGCCGATCGCCGAGCACAGGCCTGACCTCGTCCTTCACGGCCACGGCCACGGCGGCACCTTCGCCGGCAGGATCGACGATGTCCCCGTCTTCAACGTCGGCGTCCCGGTGATCGGCCGGGACTTCTGGGTCTTCGAGCTCGACGAGAGCGGGCTGGTCCGGGAGCCGGAAGCCGTCGAGTCGCGGGGCTAGTTCCCGACGACCTGGACGAGCCAGCGGCGGTCTCGCTCGCGGTCGAGCTCGAGGAAGAGCACGCGCTGCCAGGTGCCGAGGCAGAGCTCGCCGTCCCGGATCGGGATGGCCTCGCCGGCGCTGCCGAGGAGCATGGACATGCAGTGGGCGTGGCCGTTGCCGCGCTCCATGTCTTCCTCGCAGATGTTCTCCTTGCGCCGGTCCCAGTCATCGTGCGCGTAGTAGTGCTCGCTCGGGACGAGCCGGCGAAGCATGGACGCAAAGTCCTCCAGGAACCCGTTCTCGAACTCGTTGACCCGCACGCAGCAGGTTGTGTGGGGCGAATAGACGCAGACGATCCCGTCTCGGACGCCGCTCTCGCGAACCGCCTCCATGACCTCGTCTGTGATGTCCCGAACAGACAGCCGACCCTCTGTCCGAAGCCGTTGCTCCCCCTGGAACGCCTTCATCGGCGGCAATCCTATCCACGGCTCGGGCGGGTGCTCGTGGGTACGCTGGCCCACCGAAGTGGAGGACGTCGTCGTACGCCCACCGACCCTGAATGACGCCGGAGGCGTTGCCGCGCTGATCGTCGCGAGGGACCGCGCCGACTTCGGCGAGGACGACCCGATGGAGTTCTCGGGCGACGAGCTTCGCGAGTGGTGGGCGATGGACGAGCCCCGGCTTGCGACCGACGCGTGGATCGCGCTCCGCGACGGTGAGATCGTCGGGTACGCCTCGGTTGCGCGATACGGGGATGTCGCGAACCTGGCCGACGAGTCGTGCGTGCATCCCGAGGCACGCGGCCTGGGGATCGGCTCGCACCTCCTCGACGAGGCAGAGCAATGGGCTCGCGGGAACGGCCTCGAGCGGCTCCACGTGCACGTCGCCAACGCAGGCGGCCGCATGCTGGTCGAGCAGCGCGGACACGAGCTCGTGCGGTTCTTCTGGCGGATGGAGATCGATCTGGCCGACGAGCCTCGTGTGCCCGATCCGCCCGCGGGAGTGACGATCCGCGAGTACCGGCCAGGCGAGGACGACGAGGCCCTCCATACGATGCAACAGGCAGCCTTCTCTGTGCACTGGGACTTCACGCCGAGCCCCCTCGAGGACTGGTTGACGTGGCGTCACGGACGCGGCGACTACCACCCGGCGCTCTGGCAGATCGCGGAGGAGGACGGCGAGATCGCAGGTGCCGCCCTGTGCTTCGGCGAGGAACGGTACGGCTGGGTGCTCGATCTCGCGGTCCGACCGGCCTCGCGACGTAGCGGGCTGGGTCTCCTGCTGCTCCAGTCCGGCTTCGCGGCGCTCTGGCGCCGAGGGCACACGCGCGTCGGGCTCGAAGTCGACTCGGAGAACGAGACCGGCGCGACGCGCCTCTACGAGCGCGCCGGCATGAAGGTCACGCGTCGCTATGCGACCTACGAGAACGTGCTCGCGTAGCCCGGATACCCTGTCCAAGAGGGCCCGTAGCTCAGCTGGTTAGAGCAGCCGACTCATAATCGGTTGGTCCCTGGTTCGAGTCCAGGCGGGCCCACTAGAACCTCCCTGCTGACGCGGGCTCTGCGTAGCCATGCGGTTCAGATGCTTCGGAGAGGGCCGGAAACTGCCGAGCTCCCCTAGCTACCCCCTGGATTCCGGGCCTGCCTAGTCGGTCTTATCCACGATGAGCTGCAGTAGGAACAGCACCCAGAACAGCGTGAGGCCGCCCAGGATCGTGAGAACAACCCAAAGCACGTTGCGCACCGTGCGGGAGCCTAATCCGGTCAGGGGATAAGCTCGGCTGCAGCCGTCCGGTCCCAGCCTCCGGGCACGGAAACGGAGGACGGATGACCTACCACTTCAGGCCCGAGGAACTGGCCTCGGGCGGTTGACCCACCCCGGCGTCGGAGGCTCCTAAGCTCTCGGCGTGGCCATTCGGGTCCGGTTGGGTGATGCGGCTGATGTCGATGCCGCAGTTTCCGTCTACGAGCGGTCGGCCCTGGCCCGCCGTCAGGGTGATTGGCCCAACCGGGCCGCCCGGGTTGAGCATGCCATGGCCCGCCTACGCGACCCCGATTCATGGTTCCTCGTCGCGAACGAGGGACCGGTGTCAGTCGGGATGGCCTGCGCCGCGCCTCTTCGTGGCGAGGACGGGACGGGTCCAGACATACCCGGCGGCTGCTTCCTCAACTACCTCTTCGTCGTTCCGGAGCGGTGGGGCGAGGGAATCGGCGGCGTCCTCTTGGACGCTGTTCTCGCTGAGGCGAAGCAGCGGAACTACTCGCGGATTCACCTTTGGACGCACCAAGACAACGAGCGTTCGCACCGCCTATACCTGAGCCGCGGCTTCTCGCGAACAGGCAGAACCAGCGATGATGAGGGCGAGTGGGCGCGAAACTTGTCCGAGTCTCACTGGTCGTAGGGATATGCCCGGGACGGGCTCTAGCGCGGCTGCCTGAGGGAGCGTAGGTTCGAGAACGGCCGGGAGGCGTGGCAAGCGCCCGGGCGTTCGGATCGCACCCGGCCCCCTAGGTTTGACCGTGGCGCGGACGAGTGGTAAAGGAGGCTCATGCGGATGGTCGCCGTCGCGGCCGCGCTCGTCGTCGTCCTTACTGTCGCGAGACGCGTGCGCCCAGGCTCCTGGCCGCTGCGTACCGCTCGGGCAAGCTCGCCGTGCGTACATCCCGGAGGACGCTCCCTACGGAGTTCGCGTCGTGCGCGGTGACGCCTGAGGCGCGCGGTCCCGCCGCATCGGCCGGCTCAGGAAGTCACTCGAGGGCGTGAGTACGCACGCCGCCTTCGGTCCCGCGGGGCTCGTCGCAGTCACGCCCGTGAACGCCTTCGACCTTTCCGCCGTCCGGATCGGCCTGATTCGGCTCCCCTGACCTCGCAACGGTTGCCTAGAAGAGCGAGTTGCGGTCGCGGTCGAGTAGCGAGTCCCTGCCGTAGAGGACGGCGAGCGGGCCGATGGCAATCACGAACGCGACGACGAGCAGAGCTCCGAGCATTCGGTTACCTCCTTCCGCTGAGGAAAACGCCTGGAACCGCGGGGTATTCCTCACCGGCTCCTTGACGTTGGGATCGCACTTACGGCGGGGCGAGCCGCAGCACCTCGTCGGCACCGGCGTCTTCCCGATCCGAGAACCGGACCACCACGTGCTCGCCCTCGCGCACCGGCAGCGCCGGGAAGTCGTTGGGGCTCTCCTCTGTGACCAGGGTTGCCCAGGCTCGTCCGAGCTCTCGGTCGAGGCGCTCGACCACGCCATCATCGACGGGCTCGGGGCACTGATGGATCGAGACCACGACCTCTGCACCCCGGTTGAGCGAGAAGCCTGCCTCGGCGCGGGCCGGGCTGAGGAGCAGCACGTTCGCGGAGTCGATCATCGTCGCGTTCGCCGCTTCACGATGCTCAGCCCAGACTGGGCCGCCGTAGAAGGCTGCCAGCGCCGGCCCCCGCCGAGCTAGGTCCGGGAATGCCCGGAGCCAGACGAACCGGTCCGGGTCGTCGAGATCGCGAAACCAACCGAGTACGGTCATCCCGACCGCCTCCTGGCCCTCGGCGAGCGCTCGCTCGAAGAGCCCGGAGAGGATCGCCCACTGCCCGGGGCGCAGCGTGTATTGCCTGAGCTCGACGATCACTCGTTGGGACTTAGCCGATCCACCATCTCGCATGACGATAGACCTCGCCCTGGCGCTAACAGAGGGCGTCGAGCTTGAGCGGCGTGTCAGCCTTGCGGGCTCGGCTTCGCGACCTCGAGGCGCCCGCCGCGTGGTTCGGTCGGGGCGGCGTAGCCGGGTTCCCACTCGAGTCGGCAAGGCCGCTCGAACTACGGCATGCCTGTGCCGAAAGTACGGCAAGTCCACCGATGCCGAGTCGCGCCTCCCTTCCTAACGTCAGCGCACTGGCCGACCGAAGGAGGCACTTTGCACCGACTACGCCAAGCACTCATCGCAGCGACGATGCTCTTGGGCATCACAGCCGCAGCCGCGAGCGCGATGCATTTCGCGCCGTGGAGCACGGCACAGAAGATCGACGACCTCGGCGGAAACCACGCCGACCTGAACACGGCATCCCTCGACGGGTGTCCGATCCAGTCCCCGGACGGGCTCAGCCTGTACCAGGCTTCGAACCGTCCGGGAGGCAAGGGCGGCCTCGACATCTGGGTATCGACGAGGGCGAGCACGGGCGACCCATGGGGCGCGCCCGAGAACCTGCCCGAACCGATCAACTCGGGATCGGACGATTTCTGCCCCACGCCGCTCCACGCCGACAAGCTCCTGTTCGTGAGCAGGCGGGCCGTGGCGGGAGTCACATGCGGGCTGGGCGACATCTACTTCGCGAGCCGGAATCCGGCGCACGGCTGGAGCGAGCCCGAGCACCTAGCCTGCGCTCCCGATGGCCCGAACAGCGCGCTGGACGAGCAGGGGCCCTCGTACATCCAGGGGCGGTTGTACTTCTCGCGCTCCAGTCTGCCTCCCGGCAACACGGGCGAGCTCTTCGTCAGCGAGAAGCAGGGAGCCATGTCATTCGGGCCGGCGACGCCAATCGCCGAACTGAACGACGCCGGTGCGAACGACATCCAGCCGAACGTGCGCAAGGACGGGCGTGAGATCGTCTTCTCCTCCAACCGCGCGGGCGGCGCCGGCGGCCAGGACATCTGGTCAGCGACGCGGGCAAGCGTCGAGGACGCGTGGTCAGCGCCGGTGAACCTGGGCACGAGCGTGAATACGGGCCTCGGGGAGTCGCGACCGTCGTTCTCCTGGCACGCGGAACAGCTCCTCTTCGGCCGTGCAGGGCCGGCTGGGACCGGCGAGGGCGGGACGGGCGCGTCCGACATCTACGTGACCGCGCGCGGCGAGAAGCCCGCGGGAAACTGAGGCGGTAGGCCAAAGGCGCCGGCGGGGTTGCACGCCCGCCGGCGCCTCCTAGACTCGGTGGATGAGAAGGAGCGATCCGGTGATCGGCCGCGAACGCGAGTTGGAGGAGCTCAGCGAGATCCTCTCTCGGACGCGAGAAGGTGAGGGGGGCTTGCTCCTCCTCGCGGGGGAGGCCGGCGTCGGGAAGACGCGGCTGGCCGAGGCCGCCGTTGCCACGGCGCGGCTCGTCTGTCTGCGGGGGGTCGCTGCCCAGCGGGGCGCCTCGCCGTACGCGCCCATCGCGGCGGTGCTCCGCGAGTACTTCCGACGCGAGCCCGGTGGGCTCTCCCGGGCAGAACCGCTCTTCGCGCACCTCGGCGTCCTCCTGCCGGAGCTCGGACCGGCGCCCGCCGTCAGCGATCGCGAGACACTCTTCGAAGCGGTGCGAGGCGCCTTCGAGACGATCTCAGCACGCGAAGCGACGGTCGTCTTCCTCGACGACCTTCAATGGGCGGATGCGGCGACCCTCGAGTTCGTTCCGTTGCTCGCCGAAGCCGCGGAGGAGTGGCCGCTCCTCGTGCTCGGCGCGTACCGAAGCGAGGAAGTCCCACGCGGCCATCCGCTGCGACGCCTCCGCACCGACCTCCGTCGCGCGGGCCGGCTCGCGGAAGTCAGGCTGGAGCCACTCGATGCGGAGGCGACGGCGCGCGTCGCAGCACGGGTTCTCGGCGGCGAGCCTGGCCCCACGCTTCGCGCAGCGCTCTACGACCGCACACAGGGCGTGCCGTTCTTCGTGGAAGAGCTGGCGGCTGCGCTTCGAGACGAGGCGCGGCTCGCGCCCGGGCCGCCTGGCCTCGAGCTCGAAGAAGGGTCGAGCGTGCCTCTCCCCGAGACGCTTCGCGACGCACTCCGTGTACGAGCCGAGGGCCTGTCGGACGAGGGGCGTGACACCCTCGAGACAGCCGCTGTCGTCGGTGTCGAGGTCGAGCTCGGGCTGCTCGCAGTGCTGGGCCGCGACGGCGGCCTGAGCGAGGTCCTGGACCGAGGTCTGCTCCACGAGGTCGAGCCGGGGATCGCGGCGTTCCGGCACGACCTCGTCCGGGAAGCGTTCTACGCCGATACGCACTGGCCAAGGCGTCGCTCGCTGCATCGCGAGCTGGCCAACCTGCTCGAAGGCGGCGGTGCCGAACCTCGCCTGACCGCAGACCACTGGCTCGCTGCGGGCGAGCGCGGGCGCGCACTACCTCTGCTCGTCGAGGCTGCGCGACGGTCCTGCGAGGTCCACGCGTACCGGGACGCGGCAGCCGCGGGCCGCACCGCGCTCGAGATCTGGCCGGAGGGCGACGACGAAGGGGGCCGGTTGGCGGTGCTCGAGGAGCTCGGCCGCTGCGCCCAGCTCTGCGGTGAGCTCAGCGAGGCCGGCCGCGCATGGGAGGAGGTCGCTGACGGCCTCCACGAGGCGGCGGATCCACAACGGCTCGCCGAGGTGCAACGGCAGCTGGCGACGGTGTACGAGCTCGAGGGCGCCTCGCCGAAGGCGGTGGCCGTGCGTCTCGAAGCCGCAGACGGGTTCGACGCCGTCGGTCTTCACGGCGACGCTGCCGTCGAGCTCTACGCCGCATCCGAAGGCCTGTGGCTCGAGGATCCTGCACAGCACGAGCGCATCCTCGATCGAGCGCTCGAGGCCGCGCGGCGCGCCGGCCGGTCGGATGTCGAGTCGCGTTGCCTGAGCAGCATGGGCTTCAAGACTGGACGCGAGGGACGCCGTGGCGACGCCGTCGAGCTGCTCAGTACGGCGCTGGCCGTCGCCGTCGACGGCAATCATGTCGAGGCCGCCGTCACCGCGTACTGGGCGCTCGGGGTGACGGCTTACGACTGGGCCGACTACCCGACTGCGGAGGCGGCGTTCGACGACGCCCTCGTGTACTGCCGGGCCAACCACTTGAGCGACGACGAGCAACTGTGCATCGGCTGCCTCTCCGTAGTGCTGGCGAACTCGGGGGAATGGACGCGCGCGGACCAGCTCGCGCGCGCTCTTCTCGATCGGCCCTCCCTTCAGAAGTGGAATAGGGCGCACGCGGAGATGACGCTCGGCCTGATCGCCGCAGCGCGTGGCGCGACGAAGCGCGGGCGGCGCCTGCTGATGCGGGCGCTCGCGATCACCCATGAGATCGGGATGGTGGAAAGCAGCCACGGGTGTGAGTTCGGCCTCGCACTCGTGGACGAGCTCGAAGACGCCGCGAGCCCCCGCTGGGACGAGCTCGTGATTGCGCGCGTCGACCACATGTCCGCGTCACGTGCGCGCGGGCTGCGGCTCGCGTCGACCTTTGCCGCGCGCCGAGGCAACAGCAGGCTCGTCTACGCCTGCGCCGACGCAACCGCCTCGTGGGCTTCGCGGTTCGGCAGCGCGGACGCGCTCGCGGCGCTTGCTCACGTGCTCGGCGAGGTTGCGCTGCTCGAGGGCGAGCCGACGTCCGCGGCCGATCAGTTCGGGCAGGCGCTCGAGCGCCTGGGGGAGGTCGAGGCGCCCTTCGAGCGCGCGTTGACGCAGGCACGCGCGGGAGCTGCGCTCATTGCCGCGGGCGAGCGGGAACTTGGGGTGGAAGGGCTCACCGGCGCCTACCACACGTTCAGGAAGCTCGGCGCGCGCCCATTCGCGAACCGCACGGCCGCGGATCTCGAGGCCGCCGGAGAGCGCGTCGACGAGCGCCTCGGCCGACGTGCCGCTCGTGACTTGGAGCAGGGCGGCCTGACGCGGCGAGAGCTCGAGATCCTGCGCCTGGTCGCGGTGGGACGCACGAACCGCGAGATCGCCCACCAGCTCTTCCTCAGCCCGCGCACGGTCGATATGCATGTTCGCAACATGCTCGCCAAGCTCGGTTGCCGCTCACGAACGGAGGCGACCGGCCGGGCACACGAGCTCGGGCTGCTCGAGCCCGTGCCGTCTCGCTGGTAGCGGGCGAGCTGGAGCATCGTGTGCAGCCGAGCTCTCGGCTCGCCGGGCCCAATTTGGCCGTATGTGGGCGCTCTGGTGCTCCCCGGGCTGACGAGGTGGGACGACATTCCGGCGGTGGTCTCACCGGTCGATGTGGGGGAGTGATCGCCGTGATTCCGTCGGCACTGACCGTCGTCGCAACGGGATACCTGCTTGGGAAGAGGACGACGCTGATCTGGCTGGGCTTGATACCGGGGGCGGTGATGACGGCGATCGGCGCAGTCGCGTTCAACTCCGATCTCGTATGGCTCCTCTACTTCGGCTGCCCTTGCTCATCTTCGGGTGGCCGTTGTACCTCCTCCCCTGCTCAGCCTTGGGGCGTTCCTGCGGGGAAGGCGCGTGAAGCGGCGGGTTGCGTCGGTTCTCACCGTCGAATCGGGTACAAGGACCGCCTGATGAAGTGGGCGCTCGCGTTCGTGGCCCTCGTCGCGATCCTCGCCTCGGGTTGCGGCTCCGACGACTCCTCCGCTCCGCCGCCGCCGGCCTCGGCCGGGTCGGAGGAGCTGTCGTCCGAGGACGTCGAGAAGGCGTTCCGCGCCGAGGCAGCAGGCGGCGGAGTCGTCAACCTCGACGACACCCCGCCGAAGTCGATCGACTGCGTAAAAGGCGACGGCGACCAGGAGTGGCGCTGTGAGGTCTCCCCGGCGGGAGGCGGGGACGAGCAGCGTCTGCATCATCACCGTCGACCCGGCGACGAGGACTGTGACTGAGCGCACCTGCGGCCGGATCGACAACTGATCTGCCCTACTGCCGGCGGAGCAGCGCTCGCAAGCTGTCGATCGTGTCCGCCTCCTCCGCGTTCTTGTCCGGCCTGTAGCGCTTCACTCGCGCGAAACGGAGCGCGACCCCACCGGGGTAGCGCGTCGAGGATTGCACGCCGTCCAGGGCGATCTCGACCACGAGCTCGGGCCGCGCCAGCACGGCGATCCCACGGCGGTCGATCTCGCGCTCGAGAAGCTCCTTCGTCTGCCATTCGAGAAGCTCGTCGGTCAGGCCCTTGAAGCACTTCCCGACCATCACGAATCCGCCGCTCGGGTCGCGGGCCCCGAGGTGGAGGTTCGAGAGCCAGCCTTCGCGCCGCCCGTGACCCCACTCGGCGCCGAGGACGACCAGGTCGTACGTCCGAACCGGCTTCACCTTCCTCCACGACTTCCCGCGGCGGCCGGCCGCGTACTGCGACGCGGCGTCCTTGACGACGACGCCCTCGTGCCCGGCGGTCAGCGCCTCGTCGAGCACGCGATCTGCCTCCTCCGGTGCAGAGGTGAGGAGCCCCGGGATCTTCAGGTCCGGCGCGATCGCCTCGAGGCGCGTCGCGCGCTCTTCGAGCGGTGTGTCGAGGAGCTCCTCGCCGTCCAAGTGCAGCAGGTCGAAGAGGAACGTCACGACCCCTTCCGGTGGCGCGTCCCGGTCGATCCTCGAGACGGTCTCCTGGAACGCGGCCGGCCCCTCGTCCCCCATCCAGAGCGCCTCGCCGTCCAGCACGGCCTGCCGCACCGGAAGGCCGCGAACAGCTTCTGCGATCCCGGGCAGGGAGCTCGTGATCTCGTTCAGGTTCCGCGTGTAGATGCGAACCGCGTCATCGCGGCGATGGATCTGGATGCGGATCCCGTCCAGCTTCCACTCGACCATCGCGCGCTCGAAGCTCTCCACTGCGTCGCTGACGCTCTCGGCGGTGGAGGCGAGCATCGGCAGGATGGGGCGGAAGATCTCGAAAGCGACCTCGCGAAGCCCTTTCTCACCTGTGGTCATGGCGATCTCGGCCGTCCGAGTGAGATCGCCCGAGAGCATCAGGGCCCGGCGCGCGAGGTTCCCCGGAACCTCGGCTGCCTTCGCGACCGCGTCCGTCATCACGCCGGCTAGGGCGCCCTGCCTGAGCTCGCCGGTGAGGAGCCGCTTGACGAAGTCGGCCTCCTCGGCTGTCGCCCGGCCCAGGAGCGCGCCGAGGATCTCTTTTCGCCTGGCCCCCGATCCGCTTCCCGTCGCCTCCTGCACCTCGGTGATTGCGAGGTCGAGGTCGGGGATCGTGAGCGATGCCTGATCGGACGCCTGGCGCTCGATCCCGAACACGGTCTGGTAGCCGACGCCGACACGACCCTGCCGGGGCACGCCGGTGAGGAAACCGACGGCGATCGGAACCTCGCCCGGCTCGAGCGCCCTCAACAGGTCGGCGAGGACCGTGACCTTCCGGATGCGGGAGCTCGTCCCGGCGACCTCGCCCGACGCAGCGACGACTTCCGCGAGCAGCGTCATGTCAGCGCGGGCGGTACGTGCGAGCGGCGGCGAGCCGCTCGGGCGCCGACGGATGGCTGAAGAAGAAGAGGTACGCAGCCTTGGGCGGGTCGAGGTCGCCGAGATTCGAGAGGGCAAGGTTGCGATGCGTGGCCTCGTACGCCTCCGCGTCGCCGGTCAGCTCGAGCGAGAAGCGGTCGGCGTCACGCTCCCACCGTCGCGAGAGCGCCAGCGCGAACGGCCGGACTGCGAGCTCGGCCAACGTGCCGGCGAAGAGGACGAACGGGATGACGCGCGGGTCGTCCGGCCCGTCCGCGCCGATCGCGTCCAGCAGGGCGTCCCACTGAAACAGCAGCCACAGCCCAAGGACGAAGAGGGCGGTTCCGGCCATGCCGATCGCAGTGCCGATCGCGACATGCCTGAAGCGCCGATGGCCGAGCTCGTGGGCGACGACCAGTCGCAGCTCGCCCGGTTCGCCCCGGTCGAGCAGCGTGTCCCAGACGACCACGCGGCGGGTCTTCCCGATCCCGGAGACGTAGGCGTTGTGCTTCGTCGTCCGTCGGCTTGCGTCCGCGACGAGCACGTCGCGCACCGGCACCCCCGCCCGGTCGCCCAGCGAGCGGAGCTCTTCCGCGAGGCTCCGATCCTCGAGCGGTGCGAACTTGTTGAACACCGGCTCAAGCAGGACGGGCGCCAGAAACGAGACGACGAAGACGATCGCCGCCCCGCCGACTGCCGCGACCACCGGCCACCACGAAGGAAAGAGATGCACGGCCGTGATGAGGCCGACCATCGGGATCACGGTCAGTGCGATGCCGATCGCCACGCCCTTGACCCGGTCCGAGACCCAGCCGGCGAGTGTCTGCGTCGAGAACCCCCAGCGCCGCTCGTGGAGGTAGCCGCGCCAGAACGCGATCGGGGTCGAGACGAGCGAGCCGACGAGCGCGACGAGCGCCGAGAACGCGATCGCCTCCCCCCACCACGCCAGGCCGTCGACGAGCCCGAAGAGCCAATCGCCGAGGCTGCCGAAGCTCAGCAGCACGAGCACGAAAAGGCCGAGCGCGATCCCGAGAACACGGGCGAAGTAGGTCGGGCGGTGGTAGCGGCGGGCCCGTTCGACCTGCTCGGAATCGAAGATCTGGCGGCCGCTACTTAACGTACTGTCCATCAAACGTGAACATTCGCACGTCTAAATTCTGACGATGGCATCGAGCGAGGGCCTCGTCGGGCTGCCGTCCGAAGAGGCAACGAAGGAACTCACGCTCCAGTGGCGGCGCCTGATCCGGACCGCCACCGCCGTCGCCGTCCTCACCAGCCCGGTCGTCTACTTCTTCTTCCGCGAGGAGGTCGGCATCAGCCGGTGGTACTCGCTCTTCTGGACGTTCATCGCGGTAATCGCGTTCCGCGGTCTGATGGACATCATCGTCCGCCGCTTCATCCCGTGGCCCAGCCTCTTCGGCAGCGACGAGCCCGCGGCGCGCGAGGACGACGTGGTCAATCGGCGCCGGGCCTGGTACTGGGGCAAGCGGTATCGGCTGCTCGTCTGGATCGTGGGAACGATCACGTTCTTCTGGATCATCCGGCTGCTGATTCCCGGCGGCGACACGAGCTGGATCTCGACGATCACCGACCCGTGGGAGGCGCTGAAGCCAATTCTCACGAACCCGTCGATGCTGCTCTACGCGATCATCTTCCCGCTCTTCTTCATCATGAACTTCGTCATCTTGCTGGGCCCGATGATGCTGATGGGGATCACCCAGATGCAGGGCTTCGAGCCGGGCGACGCGGAGTGGGGCGTCAAGCTGGACGACGTCCGCGGGCAGGCCGAGGCGAAGGAAGAGGTGCGCCGGGTCGTCTCCATCTGGCAGTCCGGCGAGGCATTCGAGGCGGCCGGCGGAAAGCGCGAGCGCGGCCTGCTGTTTCTCGGTGCTCCTGGAACGGGGAAGACCATGCTCTCGAAGGCGATCGCCACAGGCTTCAACTGTCCATTTGTGTCAATGCCCGGCTCCGGCTTCGCTCAGACCTTCATGGGCATGGACGTGATCATCGTCCGCTATCTCGCGTGGAAGGCCAAGAAGCTCGCCCGCAAGTGGGGCGGCCAGTGCATCGTCTTCATCGACGAGATCGATGCCGTGGGCCGGCGGCGTTCGGCACTGG
The DNA here is from genome assembly GCA_963802375.1 of uncultured Actinomycetes bacterium. Classification (GTDB taxonomy): domain Bacteria; phylum Actinomycetota; class Thermoleophilia; order Gaiellales; family Gaiellaceae; genus JACDAN01. The sequence continues at coordinate 568,820 of CAWDIJ010000010.1, read as the reverse complement.
GTGACGGAGGGATGGGGGGCTTCGCGACGCCGATGCCCTCGACGTTCGAGGACTTCGCGTTCCACGGCAGCAACGGCTCGCTCACTTCGACCGGCGACCTCGTGCTCGAGACCCGCGCCTGGCGCGAGAAGCTCTTCGCCAATCGCATGCCTGAGCGACGCCCGAGCGCATTCGGCCGGGTCAGCGCCATCGTCAACCAGGCGTTCCCCGGGGCGATGATGGGCGGTCAGGGCCAGCTGGCCCTGAACCAGCTGCTCGTCGTCATGGACGGGATCGACAACCCGCCGTTCACGAAGAGGTTCTTCACCAACAGGATCAACACGTTCCTCGACGCGACCTACATCGTTCCGCGCCGCGTCGGCGGCCGGTCTCTCCGGATGCCGCCGCCGCGCCCACGCACCGAGCAGATCTACTTCATCGGCGCCACGAACGTGCCGCTGGAGGCGCTCGACCCGGCCCTCACGCGGCCGGGGCGCATGGGCCGCTACGTGTGGCTGCGCACGCCGACGAAGAAGGACCGGCTCGACATCTTCGACCTCTACCTCAACAAGGTTTCGCACGACCCCGAGCTCGATTCGGAGAAGCGCCGCGACGAGATCGCGCGGATCACGAACGGCTACTCGCCGGCGATGATCGAGCAGGTCTGCTCGATGGCGCTGACCTACGCGCACCACGAGGGCAAGCCGCGCTTCGGCTGGGAGGAGATCGTCGAGGCAATGACGACGATCGAGTCGGGCATGGCCATCAACATCGAGTACATCCCGGAGGAGACCCGGGCGATCGCCGTCCACGAGGCAGGCCACGCGGTCGCCGGCCATGCGTACATGAAGGGCGCGGAATCGACCCGCCTGTCGATCCGCCGCCGCGGCGAGGCGCTGGGCCACCATCAGGCGCTCGAGAAGGAGGAGCGGTTCAGCTCGTGGCGCAGCGAGGAGCTCGCGCGCCTGATCTGGACGCTCGGCGCGATGGCGGCGGAACGGGTCTTCTACGGCGAGAACTCGACCGGCGTCGGCGGCGACGTCCAGAGCGCGACCGCTCGGTCGGCCTGGATGGTCGGCGCCTGCGCGATGGCGCCCGAGCGGATCGAGTTCGCCGACGGCTTCAAGCCTCCGAAGGACAAGACCGAGGACGACGTCCGCGAGGAGATCGCCAAGAAGTACCAGAAGATCGGCGACCAGATCATGAACCGGTCCGGAAACGGCCACGGTGACCCGCTGGCCGGCGTGCTCGGCGATCCGACGAAGCGCGCGATGGCCTCCCAGCTTCTCGGACAGGCCTATGTGGCCGCGCACCAGCTGGTCGAGCACAACCGCGACGGGGTCGCCAGGGTGGCCGACACTCTCGTCGAGCGCCGCGAGCTGCACGGCGACGAGATCCTCGCTCTGCTCGAGTCGGTCAACCTCGAAATACCCGCTGCCGATCCCCTCGAGGAAGAGTCATGGCCGAAGCTGTAGTTCCCGAGCCCTCACGAGAGCGGGCCTCGCCGGCGGAAGAGCCGCTGCCGCGTTTCGAACGCCAGAAGGCGGTTCACGGCGGGCGCTTCATGGTCGGCTATGCGGTGATCGTCGTGATGGTCTTCGCGGCGCTGCTGACGCTGGGTTTCATGTCCCGGGGCGGCTCGAGCTCCACGACCGCGGCCGGCGGCCTGACGACCGAAGAGGGCGGCTTCCAGCGGGCGCGCGAGATCGCGACCGAAGTCGCTCGTCAGTACCGCGGCGCGAACGGCGAGCAGCTCGTCGCCGTCACCGCGCAGCCCGGTGAGGTCTCCGGCCTCCCCCTCCAGTACATCGCGCTCCGACACGGCCGCAACAGGCAACTCACGCAGGGCGACGTCTCGGTCGTCCAGCCGGGCGAGACCGCGCTTTTCAGCTTCTGCGGCCTCGCGGGCGACCAGAACTGCTCGCTGCCGGGCCAGGCCACGCCGGAGCGGCTGATGCTGCTGCGCCGTGAGGCGGTCGAGCTGTCGTACTACACCTTCAAGCTCCTGCCCGAGATCCAGACGGTCGTCTCCCTGCTGCCGCCAGTGCCGCGCGGCGAGGGTCAGCCGCCGCAGACATTCGCCGTGTACTTCCAGCGTAGGCACATGGATGGCCTCCTCGGCAGTAACTTCACCAGGGCCCTTCCGGAGAAGCCGCCGTTCGCGGACGGCGACCTGAGTCCCGGCGAAGCCGACACGATCAACCGCCTCACGGAGACGCGTCTCTTCAGCTCGTCCTTCGAGCAGCTGCCGACGCAGGGCGTCATGCTCAGCCTCTCGCCGCCGAGCGCCTGAGCGACCCGGCGAAGACGTCCGTTCGGGGGATCGTGGTTCAGCTCGCCGCATGGGCGCTCTGCGCGCTCGCAGCGCTGCTGCCGGCGGGGCAGGCACAGAGCGCGCCGGCCGGCGCCGACGCGATCGTCGCGATCGGCGACTTCGGGGTCGGCGGTGAAACCCAGCGGAAACTCGGGGAGGCCGTCCAGCGGTTCCGCGCGCGGAACGGCGCCGACCTCCTGGTCACGCTCGGCGACAACGACTACACCGAGAGCCCCACGGCCTTCCGCAGCAACTGGGCGTCGAGCTTCGGCTGGGCGCGCCGCTCGGGCATGAGGGTCGCCGGCGTGCTGGGCAACCACGACGTGCGCGTGGATCAGGGGCGCTACCAGTACCGCACGCTCGGGATGGCCGGCCGGTACTACCGGCTCCAGCGCCGGAACATCGAGCTCTTCTTCCTGGACTCGAACCGGATCGACGGCGGGCAGACCGCCTGGCTCGCACGGTCGCTCGCCCGTTCGACAGCCCGCTGGAAGCTTGCGCTCTTCCACCACCCGGCCTTCACGTGCGGCGCGTACCGCTCGCACCCAGACGTCGTCCGCCGGTGGGTACCGCTCTTCGAGCGCCATGGCGTCCGGCTCGTTCTGTCGGGACACGACCACAACTACCAGCGGTTCGCGCCGAGGCGAGGCGTGCGCTACGTCGTGCACGGAGGCGGAGGGGCGAAGCAGTACGAGACCCAATCCTGTCCCGCGGGCTACCCGCGCCGCCTGCGCGGCCGGGCGGAGAACGGCTTCGTCTATCTCGTCGTGCGGGCGAACCGGCTGGACGGATGGTCGGTCGACCTCCGCGGCCGCCGGACCGACCACTTCTGGTTCGGCGCAGACGGCTAGCATTTAGCCGATGGCCGAGCTCGGAACAATGCGCGTCAAGGGCGGACTCGCCGAGATGCTCAAGGGCGGCGTGATCATGGACGTCACGACGGCAGAGCAGGCGGTCATCGCCGAGGATGCGGGAGCGGTCGCCGTCATGGCGCTGGAGCGCGTCCCGGCCGACATCCGCGCGCAGGGCGGCGTCGCGCGCATGGCCGACCCGGACAAGATCACCGAGATCCAGGAAGCCGTGACGATTCCGGTCATGGCCAAGGCGCGCATCGGCCACTTCGTCGAGGCGCAGGTCCTCGAGGCGCTCGAGGTCGACTACATCGACGAGAGCGAGGTCCTGACGCCGGCCGACAACGCGCACCACATCGACAAGTGGAAGTTCACCGTCCCGTTCGTCTGCGGCTGCACGAACCTCGGGGAGGCGCTGCGCAGGATCTCCGAGGGAGCCGCGATGATCCGGACGAAGGGGGAGGCGGGAACCGGCGACGTGTCGAACGCGTTCACCCATATGCGCGCCGTCGTCGGCGCAATTCGCCGCTTGACTGCGCTGTCGCCCGAGGAGCTCTACACGGAGGCGAAGAACCTCCAGGCGCCGTACGAGCTCGTCAAGTGGGTGGCCGAGAACGGTCGGCTCCCTGTGGTGATGTTCACGGCCGGCGGGATCGCGACCCCTGCGGATGCGGCCGCCTGCATGCAGCTCGGTGCGGACGGCGTCTTCGTCGGCTCCGGGATCTTCAAGTCCGGCGACCCGCTGCCACGCGCGAAGGCGATCGTCGAGGCGACGACTCATTTCAACGACGCGGAGATCATCGCTCGTGTTTCGGGCGGGCTCGGCGACGCGATGAGCGGACTGTCCACCGCGTCGCTCGCGCCCGAAGAGCTGCTCGAGACGCGCGGCTGGTAACGAAAGAGGGCGCCCGGAGGCGCCCCCTTTCGTTGGCTTGCCGCTAGAGAATTCCGCGCGCCTGGAACTGGGCGCGAACGGTGTTGGCCACCGCAGGCCCATAGAGGCGATCCGCGGCGGCGACGGTCCGCGTCGCGAGCTGGGTCATCGTCGTCCCGTCGAAGTTGAACTGCCCCTCCAGGATGATGGTGTCGGCACGGACGTTGCCGAGCGCGTTGCGGATGTCCCACAGCGCGCGCGACCAGATCCGTCCGTCGGCGTGCACCTGCCCGACGAGGTTCGCCGGGTAGCGGAGGTTCGAGTCCACCCTGCGGAGGCAGTGCGGCGGTGTCGGATCGTAGGACGTGGCGTCCCAGTCGGCGACACACGCCGGATCTGTGAGCGGTGCAAGGCCGAGCTTCTGACGGACGACCATCGTCGTTGTGACGGCCCAGTAGTCACCGAAGCCCTCGCTGATCGCGCCGGCCTGGACCGAGGCGAACGCGAAGTTCTGCGAGAAGTGGATGGCGTGGCCGTACTCGTGGTTGATGACCTCGCCGTCCTCGGCATCGTCGACGCCGCCTTTCCCGAGACGGATCTCGTCCTTGTGGGTCGTGGCGAACGAGTTGTCGATGCCGTACTGGTTGATCCGGAGCCGCTGGGGCTCCATGTTCACCGGCCGGAGAGTCGAGCCGAAGCCGAGACTCTGAATGTACTTCTGCGATTCCGTGATCCAGTAGTACGCCATCACCTGCTCGAACTCGTCCTGGCTTCGGTTGTAGAAGAAGCTGTTCGTCGGCGAGTAGGCGGGATTGCCGGTCTCTCCAACGATCTCGGCCCACCGGCCGCGCAAAAAGCCGCTGCCGTCGAGATCGGTCAGCGTCACCGTGTGGTACGCCGCGGCCGGCACAGCGGCCGCCGAGTCTTTCTGATCCCGAAGCGACTGGTTGTTCAGATCCTCGACCGGATTGGAGACGAACACCGAAGCAGTGCCGGTGCTCGTCCCGGGCCCGGGCTTGGCGGCGAACGCCGCCGTGGTAACGGCCAGGACCGCAATAGAAAGTGCGGCGACGACCGTCGCCCTTGCTGCAGTTGACACGTGCTCTCCCCCTTCGTCGTGAGCGATGCGGTGGGGAGCGTACTCGCTGGATCGAGGATCGTCTACCCGAGCGGACTAGAGTTGCCGCCGTGTCTGGACGGACTGCGGCTCTTCTCCTCGTCGCCCTCGCATTTGCCGGCTGCGGAGGCAGCGAGTCAGCCTCTGAGGTGGCCGAGCTCGCCGCCTACGACGAGAACAAACCGCTGCGAACCAGGATCGAAGCCGAGAACACGGGTTCGACCGACATCACCTTCCAGAGCCCGCGCGGTGGCGACGTCGAGGCGACGCTCGTCCTCCCGCCCGACAAAGAAAAGGGAAGGCGCTACCCAGTCGCGCTGTACACCCACCCGCACCGATTTTCCCGATCGCTGTACTACCGGGAGGCCTTCGACCTGGCTGAGCGCGGAGTCGCTGTATTTCTCGTCAACGGGGCCATGTCTAGGCAGGACCTCGCCCAGGCGGACCTGCTCGATCCCGTTTACGCCGCGGACGCATTCCGATCGTATGTCCGCCACGACATCGTCGATCTTCGAAGGGCGCTCGACTACCTCGAGGGAAGAGACGACATCGACGACCGGATCGCCGTGGTCGGCCAGGAGTACGGGGCCCTTCCGGCCGGCGGTCTTGCAGCCGTGGACGACCGCGTTGACGCGCTCGTGCTGTCCGTGGCGCCGGCCGAGCCGAGCAGGTATTGGGCGAAGGAGCTCGTCCCGCAGGAGACCTTCGAGAGCTTTCACGAGCTCCTCCGGGACTTCGATCCGATCCGCCTGCTCGGCTCCTTCGACGGTGACGTCCTGATCCAGAATCCGCAGCGGGACGACGACTGGCCGCTCGAGGAGTACGAGCGCCTGGCCGAAGTCCTCGGCGGCGCCGAGGTCAAGTGGTACCCCGACTACGGGCACAACATGGGCCCGGACGCGGACACCGACCGGCAGGAGTGGCTCGCCCGGACACTCAACGAGCGGTGAGTACGATTTCCCCGATGCGCATCGGGGTGCTGGCAATCCAGGGCGATTTTCGTGAGCACGCGGCCGTGCTGCGGCGGCTGGGCGCGGAGCTGGTCGAGGTTCGCAAGCCGGACGAGCTCGAGGGCCTCGACGGCCTGGTGATCCCGGGCGGCGAGTCGACCGCGATCATGCGCCTCGTGAAGATCTACGGGCTGGAGGAGGCGCTTCGCAGCTTCGAACGGCCGGTGTTCGGTACCTGCGCAGGGATGATCCTCCTGGACCGAGACCACCTTGGGCTGGTGGACGTCGAGGTGAGGCGCAACGCGTACGGCCGTCAGGTGGCGAGCTTCGAGGCCGATCTCGAGGTGGCGGGTGAGGAGGAGCCGGTGCGCGGGGTGTTCATCCGCGCGCCGCGGGTGGCCGCCACCGGGCCGGGCGTGGAGGTGCTGGCGGAGCTGGACGGCGAGCCGGTGCTGCTCCGGGAAGGCCGTTTCCTCGTCGCCTCGTTCCACCCGGAGCTGACCGACGACCCGCGAGTGCACGAGCTGTTCCTCGAAATGGTCCGGGAGGAGGTGTCCCCCGGTGTCCGGTCACTCTAAGTGGGCGTCGATCAAACGGAAGAAGGGCGCCACCGACGCGAAACGGGGCCAGCTCTTCTCGAAGCTGGCACGGGCGATCATCGTGGCGGCTCGGGAGGGAGGGCCTGACCCCGCCGGCAATCTCGCGCTCCAGAACGCGATCGAGAAGGCGAGGGAGGCCTCGATGCCCAAGGACAACATCGAGCGCGCGATCGCGCGGGGCGCCGGTCCTGCCGGCGACGGCGCCTCGTACGAGACGGTCACGTACGAGGGCTACGGGCCGTCCGGGATCGCCGTCTACGTCGAGGCGGTGACCGACAACCGTAACCGCACCGCGGCCGACGTACGGCACATCTTCACGAAGAGCGACGGCAGCCTCGGCGAGTCCGGGTCGGTCGCCTGGCTGTTCGAGCGGCGCGCCGTCGTGCTGGTCGACGGGAGCGCCGACGAGGACGAGCTTATCCTCGCGGCCGCCGAGAGCGGCGCCGACGACGTCGAGCGCGAGGGCGACAGCTGGCGAGTGGTGGCTGCACCGGAGTCCCTCAGGAGCGTCCGTGAGGCGCTCGAGGCGGCGGGAATGACAGTGGAGTCGGCCGACCTCACGATGGTGCCGAAGACGACCGTCGAGGTGGACGACGAATCCGCCGCGAAGAAGGTCGTGCGACTCATGGACGCCCTGGAGGACAACGATGACGTCCAGGATGTCTACGCGAACTTCGACATCCCGGAGCGGATGCTCGAAGTTGTCGCGACCTAGGGAGGGTTTGGCGAAACACCGGCTGTGCCGCCGAGCGCTGTTCCGCCAAACCCTCCTAGCGGCCGGCGCGGATCCGGACGATGCCGCTCGTGGCCGAGAAGCGCGGGGCGCCGAGCTGCGCGCGCGCACGGTAGCTCCCCGGTGCGACCTGGAACGTGTAGCCGCCGATGCGCGTCGTGCGTACGGTCGCGACGCGCTTCCACCCGCTGCCGCTGCGGCGTTCCAGCGTCACGGGGATCCCGACGACGGGGTGGTGGGCGAAGTCCAGCGCGAACCCGGAGATCAGGCGGCCTCCGCGTCGGGAGCGGATCGAGACCAGCGAGGGCGGCAGGTTCCCTTCGAGCCGGACGCGGGACATCGCGACGAGCGCCTGGCCGCGGTTCCAGCTCGACGCCAGGATCGAGCCGTTGACGTAGAAGTCGTTCGACTCCGGCTTGGTGAGGAGGAAGCGGACGTAGGCGTGGACGTCGCGGCTCAGCGGGAAGGCGACCACGAGCTCGCTCGGCGCGGACTGGCGAACCACCTGCAGGATGAAGAAGCCGGGGATGTCGCCGACCACCCGGCCGCCGACGACATGCGGGATCGACGCGCCGGCGCGCTGGTCCTCCTGCCAGTCGCGTGTCAGGTTCGCGAGCGCGACCCGCTCGGTGTCCAGCCGGCGGGTGTCGTAGCCGACCTCCCAGTCGATGGAAGCGTTGCCCCAGGGGCTCGGCGAGCCGAGCGGGGCGTATCCCGGCCCCACCCAGCTGCCGCGTCCTCCGGAGAGAGACGCCCGCGAGTAGGCGTTGGGCGAGCCGACGACGAGGAACAGGCCCGTCGGGACGCTCGCAACGGGCGGATTCGGCGCGACGCGGACACGGTCGATGCTCTGACCTGTCGCCAGCTGGGCGACCGAGAGCGCCATAACGACTCCGGCCGCGACGGATGCGAACGCGGCCCACCGCACGGCGGAAGAGGCTAGCCGATCGATATTCGGGTCATGTAAGGGCGAGCGGCGCCGCCGATCGTCAGGCGGGCGACATACGTACCGCGAGGAAGCGACCGCCGAAGACGGAGACGGAGCTCGTTCCCTCCTGCACGGAAGCGCTTTCTCGCGCTCGCGATGGTGCGGTTCCGCCGGAGGAGCTGCAGGCGCGCCGGCGCGGCGATCGTCACCCTCGCGCGGGCGACGAGCCAGCGGTGCCCATCCGAGCGCACGATCCGCAAACGAACGCCGGACACCGTCTGGTGGGAGTGGGTGGGCGGGGGCGGCGGTGGAGGTGGTGGTGGCGGCGGTCCCGGCGGTGGAGGCGGTCCCGGCGGCGGTGGTGGCGGCGGAGGAGACGCCGCCGATGTCGTGAAACTCCCCTTCATGAAGTCGGCGTGCGGGTCGCACACGTACTGATAGCGTAGACCCCGGCTGCAACACGAGGTCTTCCCAGGTCGTGATCTCTTGGTCGATGACTTCCGTCCTGCGGTCCACGCCAGGACCGGTCAGGTGGAAGTTGTGGCTAACTGTCTCGTCATGGATCTCGAAGTCGTAGGTGCCGGGCGCGACAGACGTGACCGGGGTGCCGTTCGCGTCCGTCAGCGTGATCGTGAGGTCGGCCCGTACCGTGCCGATCAGCCTCGGCTCGCCGACTCCTCGCGCCGCCCCGGGCAGCACAAGCAGAAGTGCCGCAGCCCCGAGCAGGAGCACCTTCACACCTGGGACTACGGAGGCGCCGCTCACGCGGATTTGCCCGGGAAGGAACGTCCGATCCGGTGCCTAACCTCGATCCGTGACGGTTCTCGGCATCGATCCAGGCACGGCATCTTGCGGATTCGGCGTAGTCATCGAAGAGGGCGGCCGTCTACGGGCGGGGGACTTCGGGTGCTGGAAAACCACCGCGTCCCAGCGGCCGGAAGAGCGCGTGCTGAAGATCCACGACGGCGTGGAAGAGCTCATCCAGCGCTACCGGCCGACCGCCGTCGCAATCGAGGAGTCGTTTGTCGGCGTCGACGCCCGCACCGCGCTCTCTGTCGGGCAGGCGCGCGGCGCCGTGGTCGTCGCGGCCGCGCTCGCCGGCGTCGGTTGCGCTGAGTACTCGCCGGCCCACGTGAAGCTCACCGTCACCGGCTACGGCCGTGCGGAGAAGGCCCAGGTTCAGCGGATGGTGCAGGCGATCCTGCGGCTCGACGCTCCGCCGGCACCGCACCACGCGGCCGACGCGCTCGCCGTCGCGATCTGTCACGCCATGGCGCCGGAGCTCGTGCGGGCGACGGGATGATCAGCAGCCTGCGGGGCACGGTCGTCGCGCGCATGCTCGACGGAGTCGTCCTCGACGTGAACGGCGTCGGTTACCGTGTCCAGACGACCCTCCGCGCGCTCAGGAAGGCGCAGGCGAAGGGCGAGGTCACCCTCGACACGTACCTCCACGTTCGTGAGGACGCGCTGCAGCTGTACGGCTTCGCGGAGCCGGCCGAGCGGGAGCTCTTCGAGAACTTTCTCTCGGTCTCCGGCGTGGGACCGAAGGTCGCACTTGCCATCCTCTCGGGCTCGACGCCGGCGGATCTCCGCCGCGCGATCACCCTGGAGGACACGACGCGCTTCGTCGCCATCCCGGGGATCGGCAAGAAGACTGCCGAGCGGGTCGTCCTCGAGTTGAAGGAGAAGATCGGCGTACTCGAGGCCGTCGATGCTCCGCGCGAGCAGGAGCTCGTGGCACGCGACGCGCTCGTGGAGCTCGGCTACTCCCTCGTGGAGGCGGAACGGGCGCTCGCGTCCACCGACCCGAAGCCGAGCCCGAGGAACGCGTCCGGCAAGCGCTGAGGGCCGCTTGATGTCGGCCCCCTTTCCCACATCTCGCAACCGTCGCGCGGCTGCAAAGCGCCGCCTCGCCGCGTCCTCAGTCGCGCCCGTAGCCTCCGGCTACGAACGCTCCCTGCGTCCTTGCGAGGCGGGCTTTTCACCGGCGACGGCCGCGACCTGCGTGAAAGGTGACCGGTGAGCACGGCGCCGCAGTTCCTGGCGCCGACGGTCCGTCCTGACGAGGACGAGATCGAGCGCTCGCTCCGCCCGCGCTCGCTCGACGACTTCGTCGGCCAGTCGCGCGTCAAGGAGCAGCTCTCGATCGCGCTCGAAGCGGCGAAGACGCGGGGTGAGGCGCTCGACCACGTCCTGCTCGTCGGGCCGCCCGGTCTCGGCAAGACGAGCCTCGCGTACATCGTCCGCGAAGAGCTCGGCGTCGGGATCCGGACCGTCGCAGGCCCCGTACTCGAGCGGAAAGGCGACCTGGCGGCGATCCTGACCGCACTCGAGAACCGTGACGTCCTGTTCGTGGACGAGATCCACCGGCTGAGCGCGGCGGTGGAGGAGGTGCTCTACCCGGCGCTCGAGGACTTCCGCCTGGACATCGTCGTCGGGCAGGGGCCAGCGGCTCGCACGCTGACGCTCGACGTGCCGCCCTTCACCCTCGTGGGCGCCACGACTCGCACCGGGCTGCTGACGACCCCGCTCCGCGACCGCTTCGGCATGACCTTCCGGCTCGACTACTACGAGCCCGAGGAGCTGGCGCTGATCGTGCGGCGCTCCGCGAGCATCCTCGGCGTGGAGATCGGCGACGACGCCGCCGAGGAGATCTCACGCCGCTCGCGCGGCACCCCGCGCGTCGCGAACAGGATCCTCAGAAGGGTTCGAGATGTCGCGGAAGTGCGCCACCAGGGCGTCATCACCCCGGAGATCGCGCGCGAGGCTCTCGAGCTGCTCGAGGTCGACGGCTGCGGTCTGGAGCGAACGGACCGTGCGCTCCTCCGTGCGATTGTCGAGCGCTTCGACGGCGGCCCGGTCGGCCTCTCCACGCTCGCCGTGGCTCTCGGCGAGGAGCAAGACACGGTCGAGGACGTCTACGAGCCGTATCTCCTCCAGCTCGGCTTCATCCAGCGAACGCCGCGGGGCCGCGTCGTGACGAAGCTGGGCCGCAAGCACCTCGGCTCGCCTGAAGAGGCGAGCCGGGCGGCGAGCCTGTTCTAGGCTCGCCGCCCGTTCGCGCTCAGCTCAGGAAGCGTCGTCGAGCGACGTCGTCCAGACGCTGCGACCGTAGGTCGCCGCGTAGAGCGTGTTGGTAGCCTGCGGGCAGGTCGATGTCGTTGACCGGCACGAGCGGCAGGTTGGCCCCGACCTTGAGCCACGTCTGGCCGAGGTTCGTCGTGCGGTAGACGCCGACGTCCGTGGCGACGAAGAGCCACTTCGGCTTCGACGGGTGGCGGATGACGTCGTTGATCGGCGCCTGCGGGAGCTTCGTGCCCACGATGTCGACCCACGTATTGCCGCCGTCGCTGGTCATGATGATGTGCGGGTAAGCGTCATGGTTCCGCCAGCCCGAGAAGGTCGCCCAGGCGATCTTCGCGTTGTCCGGGTCGACCGTGATCCGGGTGACCCAGCGGCCGGGGAAGAGCGGGCTCTTGAGCTCCGTCCACGTGACCTCGACGGCCGGGGCCATCGCGTTCCGGCTCACCCACATCCGGCCGCTGTCCGTGCCGGCGTAGAGGAGGTTTGCATCCGTCTCGCTCGTGCCGAGCGCCGTGATCGTGCCGAAGCCCGGTGCACGCGGGAGCTCGGGGCCGTCCGTGAGGTCCCCACTGATCTGGACCCAGGCGCGGGGCGTCGTGTTCGCCGGCTCGGTGTCGATCCGATAGACGTTCTCGCTGGCGCCGAACAGGAACCTCGGATCGGCTCGCGAATTCGAGCGGCGCGACCCAGTTCTTGCGCGCACCCGGGATCGTCATGCGACCCCGTTGTTCGAACCGGGGAAGAACCGGCGGCAGCCGCCGTTCTGGGAGCAGCCGTAGAACTTCCGGTCGTTCGTCGGGTCGATCCGGTTCATCATCCCGTCGCCGCCGACGTAGGGGATCCAGTCGCCGTTCACGGTGTTGTCGTTCTGCCAGGACTTCAGCGAGTTGTTGTCCTGCGAGCCGGCGTTGACGCGCGTTCCGTCCTGGACCGAGACGTCCATCGCATAGAACTGCGTCACGGGCAGGCGCGGGGTCTTGAACCACAGCCCTCCGGCCGTGCCGTTCTCGTTCGAGACGTAGAAGCCGCCGTCGTTGCCGAGGTAGACCCGGCCCGGGGTGAGCGGATCGAACTCGAGGCCGTGCTGGTCGGCGTGGATCACGTTCGTGGACCGCGTGGTCCAGGTGAGGCCGCCGTTCAGGCTTTCGGCGTAGTTGACGCCGGCGACGAAGATGTGGTCGGGATTGATCGGATCGACGTACACGCGCCCGAACCACCACGCGAAACCGCCGCTGATCGCCTGGAGGGTGCCGCTGGTCTGGGTGACCTGTGTCCACGTCGCGCCGGCATCGTTGCTCACGAAGAGGCCGTTGAAGTTGCCGCGGGCCGTGCTCGAGATCAGGTAGGCCCGGGTCGGGTCGCTGTCGCTGAAGTCGACGCCCATCCGGCCGACGAGGGTGTCCGGGTTCTGCAGGGCCGGGTCGGCTCGGGCTCTGCGGGAGCGGCGCGTTGTGGACGTTGTCCCACGTGCGTCCGCCGTTGATCGAGCGGTAGACGTACGAGTGCGGGCCGTAGATGCGCGACTTCTCGTCACGGGTCTTGTCCCACGTCGTCGCGAGCATGATGTCGGGGTTCGTCTTGTTGATCGTCACGTCGACGGCCCCGGTGTTGGTGCTCTCGGGCGTGAGGACGCGAGTCCAGCTGGCCCCGCCGTTCTCGGTCATGAACAGGCCGCGGTCCGGGTCATCCAGGTCGTGCAGGGCGCCCATGACTGCGACGAAGACCCGGTCGTCGTTGCGCGGGTCGATGACGATCTGGCCGATCGTGTCGCCGTCGCCCAGGCCCATGTTCGTCCAGGTGGCGCCGCCGTCGGTCGACTTGTAGATGCCGTTGCCGTAGTACGCCGAGCCGCCGCCGTGGTCGACCTCACCGGTGCCGGCCCAGACGACGCCCTTGGAGTCGACTGCGACCGCGCCCATCGACTGCGGCAGTTGGGAATCCCACGCGGTGGCGAACGTCGCGCCGGCGTCGGTCGACTTCCAGAGGCCTCCGGAGCCGGTGGCGATGTAGACGACGTCCTTCGTCGTCGGATCGGCAGCGACGTCGCGGATCCGCCCGCCGATGTTGCTCGGCCCGAGCTCGGTCCAGACCTGCTCAGTGGCCGGCGATCCGCTGCTTGCCCATCGCCTTGGACTGCGCGATCGCCTCGTTGACGGCCGCATCCGGGATGGTCCCGTCGGCATTCGCCCGCTGGAGGTACATCCAATCCTCGGCGCCGTCGGGCTCGGGCGCGACGGCCGGCACGACTGCCGGGACGGGCTCCGACCCGTCACCTCTCGTCACGATTGCGGCGGCGATGACCAACAGCGTCATCAGAGCCGCCACGACCGCAGTCGGAGCCAAACTTCTGGTGTGCATCGGCACGTGTACCTCCCCGTTTTTAGGCGCGCATTGCGCCACTCTCCCACCCGCCGGGTGCGCCTTCCAGGTGATATCACCCGGGCCACGCTCCGTCGCCGGCGTTACCCTAACCGAATATAGGATCGCATACGAGTCGCTCGCGCTCTGACTGCAGAAACGTCGCGAGAATCCCGTCGTGGTCGAACGCCGTTTTCGTCGCCGTCAGCTCCTGCTGCTGGCGATCCCCGTCGTTGTCCTGGCGTTCGTCCTGAGCTTCAGGGTCTTCGATCCGAAGGACTTGTGCCAGGAGCCGAGCGCCGCGCCGGCCGCACAAACAGCGCTCTTGCCGGCAGGGTTGTCCTTCGACCAGATCGGGACGGTCACGGGGGTGCGGAAAGACGGCCGTCATATCATCGTGCAGGCGGTGACGACGAAGCCGCCGGACGAGGCCTCGGTGCTGATCCAGGAGGCCGTGACCGCCGCCGGCTACCGCTTCGTGGGAGCGGATAGCGAGGGCGTCGAAGCGGAGGTCTTCTTCAGCCTCGGGGCGTTTGCCGGAGGCCAGGCGCATGTGCAACCGGCCGCCTGCGCCGGCCGGTGGGACATCGAGGCCGTCCTCCTCGATCCCGACGCCGTGCCGTAGATGCTCTAGCGCCGGAACTGCAGCTCGTGCCACGAGGGCACGGGGGCGAGCTCGAGGAGGGCCCGGTCGCCGCGCGGGTCGCGGTAGCCGAACTCGGCGACCTCCTCGTCCCAGTCCACGTCGAGCAGCCCGAGCTTCACGCGCTGGTCGAGCCAGGCGCCGCGGAAGACGAGCTTGCGGAGCCAGTAGACGAGCGACTCGCCGCCCACGGCCGCGAGCGCCTCCCAGTGGCGGACGAGGTAGCGGCCCAGCTCGCTGCGCGGCTCGTCGATCCGCTGGTCGGCGGTCAGCTCTACCAGGTCCGCGGCCTCGTCCTCGTCGAGGTCGTTGCTCTCGACGAGCCGGAGCTTGACGGCGGCGCCGATCACCCGCTCCTCGAAGTCCTCGGCGTTGAACGCGAACCGGTACCCGAGGAACTGGACGACGTAGTCGTCGCCGGACTCGTAGTTCGCATCGCTCACCTCTCTGAGGATACGCGGGCGGGTTGCTGTCCGACCTCGTCCCTACCTTGGACATCCGCGATGTACGAGGCAACCTGGACGATCACCTCGTGCCCGCACCGGGAGTCGGCTCAGCTGGCTCAGGAACTCGGGATCAGCGAGACCACCGCTC
The DNA here is from genome assembly GCA_963802375.1 of uncultured Actinomycetes bacterium. GTDB lineage: Bacteria > Actinomycetota > Thermoleophilia > Gaiellales > Gaiellaceae > JACDAN01. Next base: position 553,796 of record CAWDIJ010000010.1, on the reverse strand, counting down.
GAGTGCTCCTCCGGCGCGGGCACTCTGACGCCGCCTCGGCGCGGGCGTTCCTGGCGGGGGCCGATCCCGGTCATGACCCCCGGCAGCTCGGCGACATGGACGCGGCCTGCGAACGAATCCGTGCCGCAATTGCGTCAAGAGAGCGCATCTGCGTCCACGGCGACTACGACGCCGACGGCATCTGTGCGACGGCCCTGGCGGTGCTGATCTTCCGGGAGCTCGGTGCCGACGTCTCCTGGCACCTGCCGAGCCGGTTCGAGGAGGGCTACGGCGTCTCGGGCGAGACGCTCGACCGGCTCGCCGAGGACGGGTGCAGCCTCGTCGTCACCGTCGACTGCGGGATCACGGCAGGCGCAGAGGTCGCCCGCGCGAAGGCGCTCGGGCTCGACGTCGTCGTCACCGACCACCACCGGCCGGGCGACGAGCTGCCGGACTGCCCAGTCGTCGCCACGAGGCCGTCCGACTACCCGTTCCCCGAGCTCTGCGGCACCGGGGTCGTCTACAAGCTCGGACAGGCGCTGCTCGGCGCCGGCGCGGAGGCGCTAAGGCGGCACCTTGATCTCGTCGCCATCGCGACGATCTCGGACGTCGTCCCGCTCGTCGACGAGAACCGGTACCTCGCGCGGGCCGGGCTGAAGGCTCTCGCGCGGACGCAGAAGGCGGGGCTGCAGGCGCTCATGCGCTCCGCCGGCGTCGACCCGGCCGCGGTGGACGCCGGCGCCGTCGGGTTCCGCCTGGCGCCCCGGATCAACGCCGCCGGGCGACTGTCCCATCCCGAGACGGCACTCCGGCTCCTCCTCACGGAGGACGAGCAGGAGGCGGCCGAGCTCGCCGGCCGGCTCGAGGAGCTGAACCGTGAGCGGCAGGCTGTCGAGGACCGGATCCTCCGCGAGGCGGTCGCCCAGGTCGAGGCGTGGCCGGAGAGCCGGCGCCGGCGCCGCGGCTACGTCGTCGCGCACGAGGACTGGCACGAGGGCGTCATCGGGATCGTCGCCTCGCGCCTCGTCGAGCGGTTCAACCGGCCCGTCGTCCTGATCGCGGGCACCGACGGCGACTGGAAGGGGTCCGGCAGGTCGATCCCGTCCTTCGACCTCCACGCCGCACTGGGCGCCTGCTCCGAGCATCTGTCGCGGTTCGGCGGGCACCGTGCCGCCGCCGGGCTTTCGATCGACCCCACCAGGCTCGGCGCGTTCGCGGAGGGCTTCGGCGAGGCCGTCGACGCCGAGCTCCCGGAGGAGGACCTCCAGCCGAGCATCGCGGTGGACGCGGTCGTCTCGGGAGAGGAGCTGACGCTCGCACTCTCGACCGAGCTCGCGCACCTCGCGCCCTTCGGTCTCGGGAATCCCGGCGTGACCCTGCTGCTCCCGTCCTGCGACCTCTCGGATGTCGAGCCGACGGCGGACGGAAAGCATCTCCGCTTCCGCGTCCGCCACCGGAACCGGCCGGCCGGCTCGGCGATCGCGTTCGGGCTCGGGCGCCACGCCGACCGCGCTCGGCGCGAAGTGCGCCACGACGTTCTCTTCCGCCTCGAGGAGAACCGCTGGAACGGCATGGTCGCGCCGCAGCTGGTCGTACGGCAGATCCTCGAGACGCCCGAGCGCCACGAGAGCCTGCGCGAGTGGCTGGCCGGGGAGTTCCGGAAGGACGCGGGCGCACGGGACGCGTCCGCGCAGGCGATTTTCGACGAGCTCGGCCTGGAGGCCGGCGCGCCGAGGCGGCAACTCCTCGAGTCGGACGCCTTCCGCGCCCTCGTTGCCGAGGAGCCCGTGGCGGTGCCCGAGGCGGCCTAGGAGGGTTTGGCGGAATACCGCGGCACAGCCGGTATTTCGCCAAACCCTCCTAAGCTTTTCGCGGCTCCCAGAACCGCTCGCGGCGGGTCTGGGAATCGAGGCTCGCAAGCAACCGGGCCAGTGCCAGGATTGTCCGTTTCTGACGGCGGGAAATACGCATGGACCGGGTGTTTTCGCGGCCCGGAGGTCAGCTCCTACCCGCGGAGTACCATTTGCCTATGACGCTTCTCGAGGCTCCGGAACGACATCAAGACCTCATCAACGAGCTCATTGCCGAGGTCGCTGAGTACAACCCGGACCTCGATCGAGACCTGATCGCCCGCGCATTCCGCTTCGCGGCGGCTGCCCACGAGGGCCAGCAGCGGCGGTCGGGCGAGGACTTCATCCACCACCCCTACTCGGTCGCGCGCATCTGCGCAGAGCTCCAGCTCGACGACGAGACGATCGCGGCGGCACTCCTGCACGACGTCGTGGAGGACACCGAGGTTTCGCTCGACGACGTCAAGGCCGAGTTCGGGGAAGAGATCGCGCAGCTGGTCGACGGCGTCACCAAGCTGACGCGCGTCTCCTTCCAGAGCCGCGAGCAGGCCCAGGCCGAGAACTACCGGAAGATGGTCCTGGCGATGGCCGAGGACCTCAGGGTCATCTTCATCAAGCTCGCCGACCGGCTCCACAACCTCCGCACGATCGAGTACCTCGGCAAGCAGAAGCAGGTGCAGAAGGCGCGCGAGGCGCTCGAGGTGTACGCGCCGCTCGCGCACCGGCTCGGGATCCACCAGATGAAGTGGGAGCTCGAGGACCTTGCGTTCGAGGCGCTCCACCCGCGCAAGTACACCGAGATCAAGGCGATGGTCAACGAGCGGCGCGCCGACCGGGAGGAGCACGTCAGCGAGGCGGCGTACGTCCTCCAGCGCGAGCTCGACAAGGTGGACATCCCGGCGGAGATCTCCGGTCGCGCCAAGCACTTCTACTCCATCTACGACAAGATGGCCAAGAAGGGCAAGGAGTTCAACGAGATCTATGACCTCACCGCGATGCGCGTCATCGTCGAGCGTTCGGGTGAGGAAGGCACGCGCGACTGCTACGGCGCGCTGGGCCTGATCCACTCGCTCTGGAAGCCCATGCCGGGCCGCTTCAAGGACCACATCGCGATGCCGAAGCTGAACGGCTACCGCGCGTTGCACACGACCGTGATCGGGCCACAGGGTCGGCCACTCGAGATTCAGGTTCGCACGAAGGAGATGCACGAGACGGCCGAGCTCGGTGTCGCGGCTCACTGGCTCTACAAGCGCGGGGGAAAGGGCCGCAAGCCCGACGAGCGCTGGCTCGCCTGGGTGAAGCAGCTGCGCGACTGGAACGACGAGTCCGACCCACGCGAGTACAAGAAGTCGATGCTCGGCGACCTGTTCGTCGACGAGGTCTACGTCTATACGCCCAAGGGCGAGGTCAAGATGCTCCCGGCCGGCTCGACGCCGATCGACTTCGCCTACGCGGTGCATACCGACGTTGGCCACAAGACGGTCGGCGCGCGCGTGAACGGCCGCATCGTCCCGCTCCACTACTCGCTGCAGAGCGGCGACTTCGTCGAGGTCCTGACGACGAAGAGCGGGCGGGGTCCGTCCCGGGACTGGCTGACGCTCGCGAAGTCTTCCCGGGCGCGCAACAAGATCCGCCAGTGGTTCTCGCGCGAGACGCGCGAGGACACCGAGCAGAAGGGCCGTGAGGCCCTCGAGCAGGCGCTGAAGCAACAAAAGCTGCCGTACAGGAAGGTCGCGGGCTCAGCGGTCCTCGCCCAGGTGATCCGGGAGGCGGGCTTCAAGAAGGCCGAGGACTTCTACCTCGCCCTCGGTTCCGGGAAGCTCTCCGCCAACCAGATCGTCAACAAGGTGATCCAGCGCCTGAAGACGAGCGAGGTCGCGGAGGAAGCGACCGTTCCGCTCAAGCCGACGCGGACGGCGGAGGCGGTGGGTAGCAATCAGCTCGGAATCAACGTCGAGGGCATCCAGGACGTCCTCGTCCGCCTCGCGAAGTGCTGCACGCCGGTGCCGAGCGACGAGATCGTCGGCTACATCTCGCTCGGCAAGGGCATCACTATCCACCGGGAGGACTGCCCGAACGTGCGCGCGCTGCGCCGCAATCCTGAGCGGTTCACGCCGGTGAACTGGGACGGCGGCTCGACCAAGAGCTTCCGTGTCCAGATCGCAGTCGACGCCTGGGATCGGCCTCGGCTCCTCGAGGACGTCGCGAGGACGTTTGCCGAGCACGGCTCGAACATCGTCTCCTACGGGGGCACCGTGGAGGACCAGCTCGCGAAGAACTGGTACACGGCCGAGGTCGGCGACGTGAAGTCACTTCGCGGCCTGCTCAGTTCGCTCCGCAACGTCGATTCGGTCTTCGACGCGTATCGAGTCACGCCCAGCTAGCCCTCTCTCCCTCGTTCGAGTGATTTCGCTTGCTCGAACGGGACCTCCGGCGCTCGGGTGAGAGCCGCTCGAGTCGAAAAGGCCGCCTAGAGCTCGAGGGCGGCGCCCTCGAACTCCTGGATCCGGTCGCGGTACCAGTCAGGAATCGGGCAAGGCTTTCGCTCGTCCAGGTCGACCAGCACGAGCGTCTGGTTCGCGGTCACCATCAGCACGTCGTCCTCGACCCGGTACGCGGCGCACTCGTAGGTGATGCTTGTCCGGCCGATCCGGGCGATCCTGATGAAGACCTCGATCAGGTCGTCGAACTGGGCCGGCGCCAGGTACTCGATGTTCGTCGCGCGCATGACGAACTGGCGTTCCTCGTCGGGGCTCGTGTACAGCTGGCCGAGGTGCCGGTGGTACTCGACGCGGGCTGTGTCGAAATAGGGCAAGTAACGGCCGTAGTAGACGATCCCCTGGGCGTCGGTGTCGGAGAACCCGACGCGGGTGAGCGCCGAGAACTTGAACGGCGGCTTCCGGTCGGTCAGTCGTCCGGCTTCAAGCACGGATGACGTCGAGCACCTCGTCCCGCTTCTGTTCCATCAGCTCCTTCGAGCGGGCTTCGAGGTTCAGACGCAGGAGCGGCTCGGTGTTCGACGGGCGGACGTTGAAGTGCCAGTCGGCGGAGTCGACCGAGATCCCGTCGAGGTGCGAGACCTCGCCCTGGGACTCGAACCGTTCCTTCAGCTCCTGGAGCTTGAGCGCCACGTCGGGAACCGGGGTGTTCAGCTCGCCCGTGATGAAGTAGCGGTCGCGGTAGGGGCGCAGGATCTCGGACAGCTTCTGGCCACGGCGCGAAACGAGCTCGAGCATGAGGAGAAACGGCACGACGCCGGAGTCCGCCTGCGTGAACTCGCGGAAGTAGTAGTGCCCCGAGACCTCGCCGCCGAAGACGGCCCCGTCCTCGCGCATTCGGTGCTTGATGTACGCATGGCCGACGCGGTTCACGAGCGGCGTGCCGCCAGCGGCCTCGACGGTCTCGGGCACTGCCCAGCTCGCGCGCAGGTCGTAGATGACCTTGCCGCCCGGGCTCTTCTCCAGCACGGACTCGGCGAGCAGCGCGGTCACGAAGTCGCCCGGGACGAACTCACCGGAATCGTCGACGAAGAAGCAGCGGTCGGCATCGCCGTCGAAGGCCACGCCGAAGTCGGCTGCCTCGGTCGTCGTCCGCTCGACGATGAACTCGCGGTTCTCGGGCAGGAGCGGGTTCGGCTCGTGGTTCGGGAAGGTGCCGTCGGGCTCGAAATAGCAGCGGATCGCCTCGATGGGCAGGCGCTCGAGCACCGGCGGGAGCATCACACCCGCCATCCCGTTCGCCGCGTCGATGACGACGCGAAGCGGCTCGATCGCGGACACGTCCACGAACGACAGGACGCGGTCGACGTAGGCCGGCCAGACGTCGTATTCCTGGACACGTCCGAGGGACTGTCCCTCGGGCGCGTCTCCGAGGGCCATGGCCTTGTCGCGGATGTCGAGCAGCCCCGAGTCGCCGCCGACGGGTAGCGCCCCCTCCCGGACGATCTTCATGCCCGTGTACTCCTTGGGGTTGTGCGAGGCCGTGACCGCGACGCCGCCGTCCAGGTCGAGCTCGCCGACCGCGAAATAGACCATCTCCGTGCCGACGAGGCCGAGGTCGAGGACATCGGCACCGGCGTCGGTCACACCGCGGATGAGGGCCGCCGCCATCGACGGCGACGAGATCCGCATGTCGCGCCCGACCGCGATCTGTCCAGGCTCGAACTGCTCGACATACGCCCGGCCGATCGCATAGGCGCCGTCCTCGTCCAGCTCGGTCGGGTAGATCCCGCGCACGTCGTACGCCTTGAAGACCTTGGGATCGAGCACGGCCGGACTCTATCCCCGGAACCGCGCGTCCGATTACGGTGTAGATCGGCGGTGAAGAGGCTCGCCGCAGTCGTCGCCCTCGCGTCTCTCATGGTTCCTGCAGCCGTAGAGGCCAAGGGGATGGCGACCGTCCGCGTCTGTGGAGCAGAGGCCTGCGTCACGCTCGAGGATCGCGCGGCGTACGTGCTCAGTCCGGCCGAGACCGTCTTGGAGCCTCCGCCCGTAGGCCCGTTCTACCGCATGGATGTCGAGTTCGAGGCAGGCGACGACCGGAACGGATACTCAACCCTTTTCGTCCCCTCTTCAGGGCTGATCGCATCGAACGCCGGTGCCGAGCGAGCGCTCCTCTGGTACGTCCCGCGCACGGAGGCGCTGGCGCAGCTCGGACCGGCAGCCCGCAAGCTCGAGGCATTCGAGGCGCCGGAGGCCTGGCCGGCTGCAGTCGATGCGCAACCGGTGCCGCCGTCGAGCAAGCGAGGTTGGTCCAACTACCTGCTCGCCGGCGGCGTGATCCTCGTGGTCCTCGCCGCGGCTGCCCTGGCGCGCCGAGGCCGCCGGATTCAGCCGCGTCCGGTCTGAGAAAACCGGCTCGGAGCGGGAGTTTTCCCGCGTCCGCATTCGTTCATACACTTGAAGGGTGGAGCGCAAGCTTGCGACAGTCCTGTTCGTCGACCTCGTCGGCTCGACAGCGCTGGTCTCCGGAAGCGATCCGGAGGTAGCGCGCCGGCGCGTTCAGCAGTACTTCGACAAGGTCTCTCACTGCGTTGTCACGCACGGCGGAATCGTCGAGAAGTTCGCGGGGGACGCGGTCATGGCGGCGTTTGGCATCCCGCAGGCGCACGAGGACGACGCCGAGCGTGCAATCCGGGCCGCACTCGGCATTCTCGACTCCGTCAAGGAGCTCGGGCTCGACGTCCGGATCGGGATCGAGTCCGGGGAGGTCGTCGTCGACGACGCAACCGAGTCGACGTTTGCGACCGGGGAGGCCGTCAACATCGCCGCTCGGCTCCAGCAGGCGGCGCCCGTCAACAGCATCATGATCGGCCCCGGCGCACACCGGCTCACGCTTGGCACATTCGAGGTCGAGGACGAGGGGCCGGTCGAGATTCGAGGTCGAGCGGAGCCTGTCTGGGCGTGGCGGATCATCTGCCTTGCCGGTGTCAGCGGCCGAGCCGGCGTGCGCCGTGCGCCGCTCGTCGGCCGCGACGCCGAGCTCGAGCTCCTGGAGAACACGTATCTGCGCGCAGTTCGCGACAAGCGCGCGCACCTCTTCACGATCTACGGCGACGCCGGTGTCGGAAAGAGCCGGCTCGCGCATGAGTTCGTCGGCGGTCTCGAGTCCGCCACGGTCCTCTCCGGCCGCGCGCTTCCCTACGGCGAGGGCGTGACCTATTCCGCGCTCTCGGACATGGTCAAGACGGCTGCCGGAATCGCCGACGACGACCCGCTCGACGACGCGCTCGAGAAGCTGCGCGACTGCTGCCCCGACGAGGCCGTCGCTGACCTGCTCGCCCTCGCCTCCGGCGTCCTGGAGGCGGTCAAGGGCGAGCGGAACCAGCAGGAGATCGCCTGGGCGGCGCGCGAGTGGGCCGAGAAGCTCGCCGAGCCGCAGCCACTTGTTCTCATCTTCGAGGACATCCACTGGGCCGAGGACGCGCTGCTCGAGTTGATCGAGCACATGGCCACCTGGGTCAAAGACGTCCCGATCCTGCTGCTCTGTCTGGCGCGACCGGAGCTGCTCGACCTGCGGCCCGGTTGGGGCGGCGGCCGCGTTCGCGCGACTGCGATCGAGCTGGAGCCGCTCGGCCGGGCCGACAGCGAGGCGCTGGTGGAGGCGCTGCTCGACGGCGACATCGCGTTCGGCGCCCGTCAGGCGGTGCTCGACAAGAGCGAGGGCAACCCGCTCTTCGTGGAGGAGACCGTCCGGATGCTCTCCGAAGCGAACGGCGGCGGCATCGAGCGGATCCCCGACACCCTTCAGGCGCTCATCGCCGCTCGCATCGACCACCTGCCGCCGGGCGAGAAGGAGCTGCTCCAGGGCGCGGCGGTCATGGGGAGGATCTTCTGGAAGGGCGCGCTCGCCGAGCTTGTGCTCGAGGGCACCGACATCGACCCGCTGCTGGAGGATCTGCATCTGCGCGAGTTCGTGCTCCCGGAGCCGCGCTCGTCGATCTCGGGCGAGGCCGCGTTCAAGTTCAAGCATGTGCTCATCCGCGAGGTCGCCTACGGCGGGCTCTCGAAGGCTGCCCGCGCCGGGTTCCACCAGCGCTTCGCCGAGTGGCTGCGTAAGCGTGCCGCGGAGGAGCTGCTGGAGGTCCGCGCGTACCACCTCGACCATGCCACTGCGCTTCTCGCGGAGCTCGACGGCTCCCCGCCCGAGAAGCTCGCGACCGAGGCCGCCGCGGCGCTGGAAGAGGCCGGCCGCCGGGCGCTCGCACGTGAGGCGAACGCGACGGCGCGCAAACTCCTCATCCGGGCCGTCGAGCTCGAGCCGACAGTCGAGCGGCGGTTCCAGGCGGCACGAGCAGCCTGGCGGATGAGTGAGTTCCCCGTCGTCTCCCCGGAGATGCAGGAGGTCCTCAGGCTCGCGCGCCAGGCGGGAGACAGGGATCTCGAAGCCCGGGCGCTCACAGCCCTCGCGGAGGTCAGCATCTTCCGCGAGGGAGACGTGAGCCGCGGCGAAGAGCTGGCGGGGAAGGCCCTCGAGGTCGCCGAGCACGACGAGAGCAAGGTCTTGGCGCTCGAGGTGCTCAACACCGTCGCCTGGTGGCGTGGCCGGCTCAGCGAGGGTGAGGGCTACGCACAGGAGCAGCTCGAGATCGCTCGACGACTCGAGCGCGCGGACCTCGAGAGCGAGGCGCTGCTCTCGCTCGCCGGCATCTACACCTCGCGGCAGGAGGACGATCGGGCGGAGCCGCTGATCGAACGCGCAAAGACCCTCGCCGAAGAGAGCGGGTCGCTGACGGCGAGAGCGCACGCATACCTGCAGTCGGGCGAGCTCTACGGATGGCGCCGCCGCGACGACGAGGCGCTCGAGGAATATGAACGGGCGCGCGAGCTCTTCGCGGAGGTCGGCGCGGCGACCCACCTGGCCCGGACGATGCTCCGAATCGCGTCGATCGTCCGCCGGGCAGGCGACCTGGAGGAGGCGGAGAAGCTGGCGCGCGAGGGAATCCGGATCCTGAAGCCGCTCGAAGACCGCGGAACGCTCTGCGAGGTGCAGCGCTTCCTCGCCGAGGTCCTGCTCGACCAGGGCAAGCTCGACGAGGCCGAGCTCTACGCGCTGAAGGCCATGGAGACCGTCGGCCCCCAGGACGTCAGCTCACAGGCATCGACCAAGATGTCGCTCGCACTCGTCCGCGCCAACCAGGGCAGGGACGAAGAGGCCGAGGCGCTGCTGCAAGAGTCCATCGACATCCTCGAGCGAAGCGAGTACACGCGTTTCCTCTCGGATCCGCTCGAGGCGATGATTCAGTTCCTGGAGGAGCGCGAGCGGCTCGACGAGATCGCAGCCTTCGAGCGCCGCCTCGAAGAGCTTCGAGCGGGCGAAGTGGCCGAGAGCGCCGCGTAGACAGCCTGATGTGACTCCTCGTCGGGCGACTCGCTGATCACGGTCGCCGGGCGCTCGACGCGCGCGAGGGCCTCGCCCAGCGGCTCGGCCCGCAGGGTTCCCTCGCCGTACGAGAGGTGCTTCGTCTCGTTCCGGTTGGCGTAGGCGATGTCGGAGAAGTGGATGTGGAACGGGGCACTGGGCTCGAGCAGCGCGTCCGCGCGCGCGAGGACGCCGGCGAACTGCTCGACCTCCGTGAACGCCCCGTCCGAGGTCGCGTGCATGTGTGCGAAGTCGAGCACCGGGCGAACCCAGTCGAGCCGTGAAGCGATGGCCAGCACGTCGTCGATCGTCCCGAGCTCGTTCACGCGGCCCATCACCTCGACCCCGAACGGGACGCCGCGGCCCTTCTTCTCCAGCCGCTCGCGCAGCTCGCCCGCCTGCTCGACGACGTCGTCCAGCGCCTTCTCCCGCTCTCGTTCGAGGAGGAACCCGGGGTGAAAGACGACGAGCTCGGCCCCGCAGGCGACCGCGATCCCCGCCGAATGGTCGAGCATCCCGATCGCCATGTTCAGCTTCTTGCCGCGCTCCGCGTGCCCGACGAAGCCGGCGATCGGCGCATGGACGGAAAGCGCGATCCCGGCGTCGCGCGCCAGCTCACCCAATCGCTCGGCCCACGGGTAGTCCATCCAGAACTTGCCCTCGAAATCGATCTCGCAGGCCGTGTAGCCGCGCTCCTGGAGGATCGCAACCGCCTCTTCCGGCGACTCGCGGGAGGGGATCCGCGCCGGCCCGAATCGCAGCTCGCCCATGCGGGGACCGTAGCCCACCAGGGTTGGCGTCCGATGCCGTTCCTACCCTGAGTTCATGTCCAAGCGCCCGTCCAGAATCGATCTGCTGGAGCTCGACATCGACCTTCGCCTGACCGACCTCTGGCGGGAGGCCGCCGACGTCGGCGAGTGGAATCTCGAGATCGTCGCCGCCTTCATGCGGGCCGCCTACGGGAAGGGCTACTGCGACGCGCTGACCGAGGACTCTCCCGGCAGCCTGTGCGAGGAGCACGGCTACCGGATCCCGGATCGGCGGCGCCCGGCTCCCACCCGCGAAGGCTGACCGCACCGCGTCTAGACTTTTCGGCGTGGCCCGGCGCTCGAGCCCAGCCCGCCTTGTCATCGCCCTGTCCGTGGCGGCGATGCTTGCCGTCTTCCTCCTCTACACCTCGATCGCCGGCGGGACGCCGCAGCTGCGGCCGAGCCAGCTGAACGGCCGCACGGGCGAGATCACGGTCGTCGGAAAGGTGGTCGCGCCGGTCGAGCGGAGCGGGCGCACGATCCGGTTTCGGATCAAGGACATCGAGGGCAGCTCGTCGGTCCGTCTCCCGGTCACCTACACGGGCTCGGTGCCCGACATGTTCAAGGTCGGGCGCGACATCTCGCTGAAGGGCCGGCTGCGCGGCGGCACCTTCGTCGGAAACCCGGGCACGCTCGTCACGAAGTGCCCGTCCAAGTACACCTCCAAAGAGACCTAAGTGCCTGAGCTCGGGCGCGCAGCGCTCATCGTGTGCCTCGGGCTGGCGATCTACGCCGTCGTCGCGGGCGCGATCGCTGCGCGGCAGCGGCGGCAGCGGCTAGCGGAGTCCGCTCAGAACGCCGTCGTCGCCTCCTTCGGCGTCGCCCTCGTCGGCTCGGCGGTGCTCTTCACGGCCCTCGTCCAGAATGACTTCTCGTTCGTCTACGTCGCCGACCACACGAGCCGGGAGCTGCCGCTCGCCTATACGATCTCGGCCTTCTGGGGTGGGCAGGAAGGCTCGCTCCTGCTTTGGCTCCTGATCCTCACCGGCTTCTCGGCGGTCGCGGTGCTCCTCGCCAGGAGGTCGGCTCCGAGCCTGCTCCCCTGGTCGGTGCCGATCCTCGGTGGGGTGATCACGTTCTTCGCGTTCATGCTCGTCGCGGTGTCGAGCCCGTTCGCGACCCAGGCGGCACCGGCGGACGGCGGCGGCCTCAACCCGAGCCTCCAGAACCCGTACATGCTGGCGCACCCGCCGATGCTCTACCTCGGGTTCGTCGGGTTGACGATCCCGTTCGCCTTCGCGATGGGCGCGCTCGTGGCGCGGCGCAGCGACGAGCTCTGGATTGTCGTAACCCGCCGGTGGACACTCGTCGCCTGGACGTTCCTCGGCTTCGGGCAGCTCCTCGGCGCCCACTGGGCCTACGTCGAGGTGGGCTGGGGCGGGTACTTCGCGTGGGACCCGGTCGAGAACGCCGCGCTGATGCCGTGGCTCGCAGCGACGGCGTTCCTGCACTCCGTGATGATCCAGGAGAAGCGCGGGATGCTGAAGATCTGGAACGTCGTCCTCGTGATCGGGGCGTTCGCACTGGCGCTGTTCGGGACCTTCCTGACCCGCTCCGGGATCATCAGCTCGATCCACTCCTTCACGGAGAGCTCGATCGGGCCGTGGTTCCTCGGCTTCATCGGCGTCGTGCTGGCGGGATCGATCCTGCTCGTCCTGTCCCGGCTTCCGCTGCTCCGGTCGAAGACGCGGTTCGAGTCGCCGGTGTCGCGCGAGGCGAGCTTTCTCTACAACAACCTGCTGCTGGTCGCCTTCTGCCTGACGATCCTCTGGGGCGTCCTCTACCCGGTGCTGACCGAGGCGCTTCGCGGCGAGGCCGTGACGGTCGGGCCGCCGTACTACAACTTCTTCCTCAAGGCGTTCGGGCTGCCGCTGCTCCTGCTGATGGGCATCGGGCCGCTGATCGCCTGGCGCCGCGCGTCGCTGCGCGGCCTGGGGAGGACGTTCGCGTGGCCGGCGGCCTTCGCACTCGGCTGCGGCGTGATCCTTCTCGCGCTCGGCGCCGGATCGTCGATCCCGGGCCTAGTCGGGTACACGTTTTGCGCCTTCGTGCTCGCATCCATCGTGCTCGAGTTCGTGCGCGGGACCCGCGCGCGGCACGCGCTCGGAAGCTCCTCCTGGCCGGGCGCCTTCTCTTCGCTCGTCGCCCGAAACCGGCGCCGGTATGGCGGTTACGTCGTCCACGCGTCGATCGTGTTGCTCGCCATCGGCGTCGTCGGGTCCAGCGCCTACGACACGATCTCCGACGTGCAGCTCCGCCCGGGCCAGTCGGTGTCGGTCAGCGGCTACGACCTCCATTACCGCGGCGTTGAGGAGTCCCGCGGAGCGAATGCCCAGGAGCTCAGGGCCGTCGTGGACGTGTCGCGGGACGGTGAGCAGCTGGGAACGCTGCGGCCGGGCAAGAACCGCTACTTCGCCGAGCAGCAGGTCTCCAACGAGGCCGCGATCCGGTCCGATCCGCTGAACGGGGAGGACCTGTTCCTCATCGCCGACCAGATCGACGGCAACACGCTCTTCCTCAGAGTCCTCGTCAAGCCGCTGGTCAACCTGATCTGGTTTGCCGGGTTCGTGTTCCTCGGCGGCGCGTTGATCGCCCTCTGGCCCGATGCCCGGGAGCAGCGCCGGCTGGCCGTCCGGTACGGCGGCCGCGAAGCACTCGCCGGCGCGTGAGCCCCGAGCTCCTGCTCGGCGCGCTGCTGGCAGCCGCCGCCGTCGTCTTCGTTGCGGTGCCCTTCCTGCGGACCAAGGCGCCGCCTGAGCAGGCGACGCCGGCAGACGAGGCGCTCGCGGCGGCGGAGGAGCGAGATCGCGTCCTCGCAGAGCTCAAGGAGCTGGAGTTCGACCACCGCACGGGCAAGATCACCGACGAGGATTACCGGAACCAGGTGTATCCGCTCAGACGCCAGGCGGCGGCGTTGTTGCCATCGGAGACTCCGAAAGGGGCCTCGGAGCAGCAGTTTTCGGCGCCTAAGCTCCCATCCGGCCGATCGGACGGGTAGGATCGTCCGAATTCCGGGCCCGGGAGGGAGGTCTCCTCGGTTCGAGAACACGGTCTCTATGGCTCGACTACTCGTCTGCAGCCTCGTCGTCGTCCTGCTCGTCGCGGCTCCCGCGTCGGGCAGCCTCTACGACCGCAAGCAACGGCTCGACGGCCAGGCGCAGGCGCTCCAGTCGAAGGCGGACGCCGCCCGCGCGCGTGAAGAGTCGCTCCGCGCCGAGATTGCCTCGGTCTCGGAGCGGATCCAGGCGCTCGAGGCCGAGGTCGGCGATGTTTCCGTCCGCCTCGCCGCGCTGGAGGAGGACCTTGCGCTGCACCAGCGGAAGCTGGAGGCCGTCAAGGCGCTCTACCGGCTCCAGAGCGAGCGGCTCGAGTACCTGCGAGGGCAGTACGGCGTTGCGCAGATGCGGCTCGCCGACCGGCTTGTCGCGATCTACGAGGGCGAGGATCCCACGACGCTCGACATCGTCCTCGAGGCGGACAGCTTCAGCGACGCCCTCGACCAGATCGACTATCTCGACTCGATCGCGGCACAGGACCGGCGAGTCGTCCAGCACGTCACCGGCGCGCGCGACCACATGCGCGACCTGAAGGAGCGCACCGGAAGGACGAAGGAGCGGGTGGCTGCGGCCACGCGCATCGTCGAGATCCGGACGCAGCAGCAGCGCGCCGCCTACGACCAGCTGCTGATCTCACGCAGCGGGCTCGCGCAGGCGCGGAGCGCGAAGCGGGAGGCGAGGGACGAGGCGCACGAGGCCGCCGAGCACTACGAGGGGAGGGCGGAGGAGCTGCTGAAAGTGAGCGCCCAGCTCGCCGCCCGGATCAACGCGGCGCAGTCCGGCCCGAGCTACACCAGCACCGGCGACGGCACGGTCTCTGCGAGCGGGATGGTCTGGCCGGTCAGCGGGCCGGTGGTCAGCGGCTTCGGCTGGCGCTGGGGCCGGATGCACGAGGGGATCGACATCGCCGCCGGCTACGGCACGCCGATCCAGGCGTCGGCTTCCGGGAACGTGATCTACGCCGGCTGGATGGGCGGCTACGGGAACCTGATCATCATCGACCACGGCAACGGCGTCGCGACCGCGTACGCCCACCAGTCGAGCTTCGTCGTCGGCGGCGGGGCGGTCTCCCAGGGACAGACCATCGGCTACGTCGGCTGCACCGGGCACTGCTTCGGGCCGCACCTGCACTTCGAGGTCCGGTCGAACGGGGCGGCGGTCGACCCTCTGGGTTACCTGTAGCGGCTTCGCGCCGGCGCAGCGGCGCTCAGAGAAGGATCCCCATTTTTGAAGCCGTGCGCTTATAGTTTCCGCGCTGCAAGCCTCGCGCGCTGTTGGCTTGCGGCACTGTCGTCTCCCGACGGCGCCGGCCGCCCTCCGGGGCGGCCGGTCGTTCTCTAGCTTCTCGGCTTGAGAAGGCGCAGGTCGGGCAGGTTGCGCCAGCGCCCGTCGAGATCGAAGCCATAGCCGACGAAGAACTCGTCCGGCACCGTGAAACCCACGTAGCGGACGGGGAGATCCTCGACGAGACGCCGGTACGGGCGGTCGAGGAGCGCGACCGCCGTGAGGGAGGTGGGCTCCCTCAGCGCCAGCGTCTTGACCAGAAAGTTGAGCGTCATTCCCGTGTCCACCACGTCCTCGACGAGGAGCACGTCCCGGCCCTTGATGCTCAATCCGAGGTCCTTCAGGAGCCGGACGCGTCCGCCGCCGCCTCCGTTCCCCTCGTAGCCCGCCAGGGCGAAGAAGTCGAGGTTGTGGACGATCGGAAGCGCGCGCGAGAGATCCGACAAGAAGACGATCGCCGTCTTCAGCGAGGCGACGAGGATCGGCTCCCGCCCGCGGTAGTCGGCCGCGATGGCGCCTCCGAGCTCGTCGACCCGAGCCTTCAGGTCCTCGGCGGAGAGGTAGACCTCCCCGATTCGCGCGTCCAGCTCGGGTGCTACGAGGCCAGATCCAGTCGGTATCGCTGGGCCAATCGCTCGATGTCCCGACGATAGAAGAGCTTGACGTTCACGTCGGGATAGCGCTCACGAAGCTTCCGCAGCTTGCGGTTCTTCCGTGTGACGAGCGACTGCTTCATCACGGTCAGCTCGACGTAGAGGTTCTGCTCGGGAAGGTAGAAGTCGGGCGCGAACGCCTCGATCACACGGCCGTCGGCCGATCGCTCGAGCACGAACGTGTGCGGCTCGTACATCCAGGGGATGCCGTAGTAGTCGAGCAGCTTCGCGCACTCAAGCTCGACCTGGTGGGCGAAGCATGGCTCCCCGTCCCCACGATATGCCTGGAAATCAGAGACTTTTTCGGCCACCAGACCCTGAGGGTACCGATAGCCTCGGACACCGCGCCTGGCCCGGCTTCTTACACTTCGAGCATGGCGAGCCGCGACGGGTCGATCACGATCGCCCACATCTCGGACATCCACTGCGGTGGGCCGGACTTCGTGCCGAGCCTGATGGAGCGCGCGGTCGCGGAGGTCAACGAGCTCGAGCCGGATCTGATCATCGTCTCCGGCGACCTGACGACGTTCGGGTTCAAGCAGGAGTTCCTCATGGCGCGCGAGTACCTCGACCGTCTGAACTGCGAGCGAAGGGTCGTGATCCCGGGGAACCACGACTCGCGAAACGTCGGCTACCTGCACTTCGAGGAGTTCTTCGGTGACCGCCATTCCGTGCTGCGGATGGAGGAGATCACCGTCGTCGCCGTCGACTCCAGCGAGCCCGACCTCGACCACGGCCAGATCGGCCGGGGCCGGTACGCGTGGATCGAGGAGCAGTTCGCGCCGCCGGCAGAGCTCCGGATCTTCGTGATGCACCACCACCTGCTCCCGGTACCGGGGACGGGCCGCGAGCGCAACATCGTCTACGACGCCGGCGACGTGATCGAGTGCCTCCAGGGCGCGCAGGTCGACCTCGTCCTGTCTGGGCACAAGCACGTCCCGTACGCGTGGCGGCTCGAGGACATGTTCGTCGTCAACACCGGGACGGTGTCGTCGATCCGGCTCAGGGGCAATACGAGGCCCTGTTACAACGTCATCGAGTTGCACGGAAAGCACGTGGACGTCTGGCGCAAGTACCCGTTCCACGGCCAGGAGCGGATCATCCAGTTCTCGCTCGACACGCGGGCGTTCGAGAAGTACACGGCCCGGATCGAGGGCGAGGTGACGACCAGGTGAGGGCTCTCGCGTTGATCGACGGAGAGCACTATGCGCCGGTCGTGCGCGATGCCCTGGCCGAGATCCCGCACGAGATCGTCGGCGCGCTCCTCGTCGGGGGGACCGAGAAGCTCGTCGGTGGGGACGAGTACGGCGTGCCGGTCGCCGCCGACTTCGAGGAGGCGGTTGCGCGGTTCGAGCCGGAGGTCGCCGTGGATGTCTCCGACGAGCCGATCCTCGGTCCGCGCGAGCGGTTCCGGCTGGCGAGCCGGTTCCTCGCGCTCGGGATCGCCTACGAGGGCGCCGATTTCTCGCTTCGCGTCCCCACGTACGAGCCGTTCGATCTTCCGTCGCTCGCCGTGATCGGGACGGGCAAGCGCCTCGGCAAGACGGCCGTCACCGGGTATGCGGCGCGGCTGCTCGCTGCCGATCGCGACCTCGTCGTCGTGTCGATGGGGCGCGGAGGGCCCGCGGAGCCACAGGTTGCCGACCTCCGCCCGACGCTCGACGATCTCCTCGAGCTCTCGCGCGCCGGCGCACACGCGGCGTCTGACTATCTGGAGACGGCCGCGCTCAGCGGCGTCCCGACGATCGGCTGCCGGCGGGCCGGCGGCGGGCTGGCCGGTGTCCCGTGGACGAGCAACGTCGCCGAGGGAATGCAGAAGGCGATCGGACGGGAGCCCGACTTCGTGATCTTCGACGGCAGCGGCGCCGCGATCCCGCCGGTCGCGGCACGAAGGCGGGTGCTGGTCGCCGGTGCACACCAGCCGCCGGAGCTCGTCGTCGGCTACCTCAACGCCTACCGCATCCTGCTCTCAGACCTCGTCGTCCTGACCATGGCGGAGGACGGAACTGACCACGAGCTGCTCGCTGAGACGATTCGCGAGGTCAAGGACATCCCCGTGGTGGCGACCGTTCTCCGTCCGCGGCCGATCGAGCCGATCGAGGGCAGACGCGTCGCGTTCTTCACGACCGCCGACGCGTCCGCGGCCGAGCTGCTGGAGCGGCACCTACGCGACGAGCACGGTGCCGCGGACGTCACCGTCTCCTGCAATCTCTCGCGGCGCGAGCCGCTGCGCGAGGACGTCGAGCGCGCCGATGCCGACATCTTTCTGGTCGAGATCAAGGCCGCCGCGATCGATGTCGTCGCGCGGGCAGCGGCCGAGCGCAGCGTTCCGGTCGTGTTCGCGGACAATGACGTGGTGCCGCTCGAGGGCCAGCCGAACCTCGACGAGGAGCTGCGCGCACTCGCGGAGACCGCCAAGCTGGAGCCCGTGAACTAGTGCTCCCCCCAGCAATACACGCCTGCTTCTCGCCCGCGATCACGCGGCGCCAGAGGGCACCCTCCTCCTCACCAAGGCCGCCCAGCCTTGCCTCGTCGAAGTGCGCACTCTGGCTTGGTGCTCGCGACCGAGAAGCGTGGCAGCACCACTGGGAGGAGCACTGATGCCCGAGCGCCGCCGTTTCGACCCGCTCCACCTAGGCACTGACGAGCATCCGTACTCGAAAGGCCTGATGGCGCGGGCCCTGATGCGTACCGGGCTCGGCGTCGCCGGGGCATACGAGGTCGCCCGGCGCATCGAGCAGGACCTCGCCGCGAGCGGCAAGCGGACAGCCGATTTCGACCGGATCGAGGAGCTCGCTGTCGAGGTGCTCGGCGAGCCCGATGGCGGCCTGACGATCGGCCGGCTCCGGCGCTACCAGGAGCTGGACGAGCTCGACATGCCGCTGATCATCCTGATGGGCGGGGCGACGGGCACGGGCAAGTCCACGATCGCCTCGGAGGTGGCGTACCGCCTCGGGATCACGCGCGTGACGTCGACCGACTTCGTGCGCCAGACGATGCGCGCACTCTTCACGCCGGAGTTCCTGCCGGCGATCCACTACTCGAGTTTCGACGCCGGCCGGGCGCTGCCCACCGCGCAGGAGGAGGAGGTCGACCCCCTCCTCCACGGGTTTCTCGAGCAGACCCGCCACGTCCTCGTCGGGGTCCAGGCGGCAATCGACCGCTCGCTCGAGGAAGGCTGGTCGATGGTGATCGAGGGTGTTCACCTCGTGCCGGGCATGCTCCCGCGCGAGGTCGAGAACGCGCTCGTTGTCGACTGTGTGATCACGATCGGGAACGCGGAGGCACACGCGGGACACTTCTGGATCCGCGACATCGCGTCCGAGGGCCTCCGGCCGCTGGACAAGTACCTCGAGCGTCTGGGTGACATCCGGTACCTCCAGGACTACATCGTCGAGCGCGCCAAGGTAGAAGGGGTGCCGGTGGTTGAGAACACCGAGCGGGAGAAGGCAATCGGCGCCGTGCTGGAGCTCGTTCTGGCGGCGCCCGACCGGGTACGCGTCTCGCCGTGACCGACGTTGCCGCCAAGGGCACGGATCTCGCCGCAATGGGCGAGGGAACCACGCGCAACTGCCTCTGCGAGAGCTTCGCCCGGGGAACCGAGCGAGCGGCGCTGGCGAGCGCCCGCTGGCTCGGACGGGCGGACGAGACGGCGGCCCTGGAGGCCGCTACGTCGGGGATGCTCGAAGCGCTCGAGCAGCTTCCGATCGACGGCACCGTCGTGATCGGCGCCGCAGGCGAGGGCGAGCGGCTCCAGACCGGCGTCAAGCTCGGATTGGGAGGGGAGGAGGTCGAGCTCGCTGTGGATCCGCTCGAGGGCAGCGGCATGGTCGCCCGGGGCGGCAGCGGCGCAATGTCGATGATCGCGGTCGGCGAGCCCGGATCGCTCCAGACACTTCCGGACATGTATATGCGGAAGATGGCCGTGGGCCCGGTCGCGCGCGGGCACATCGACCTCCTACGGCCGGTCGGCGAGAACGTCGAGGCGATCGCCGAGGCCTTCGGCCGGCGGGTCGGGGACATCACGACGATCATCCTCGAGCGGCCCCGCCACCACGATCTGATCGAGGAGATCCGCGCGGCCGGGGCCCGGATCAAGCTGATCCAGGACGGCGACGTCACCGCCTCGGTCTCCGCCGCGATCCGAGGCACGAACGACCACCTCGCGATCGGCATTGGCGGCACCCGGCAGGCGGTGCTCGCGGCCGCCGCACTGCGCTGCCTCGGCGGCGAGCTGCAGGCGCAGCTCTGGCCGGTCTCGCGCCGGGAGATCGAGGAGGCGCGGGAGCAGGGGATCGAAGACGTCGAGCGCATCTTCACGACGGACGATCTCGCCCCGAATGAGGCGATCGTCTGCGCCACCGGCGTCTCGAACAGCGACCTCCTCCGCGGCGTCCGCTTCCGCGCGGACAGCGCGTGGACGCACACCCTCGTCATGTGCACGCGCTGCAACTGGGTGCGCTTCACCGAGGGCATCCACTTCTTCCAGCGCGAGCGCCGGGAAGAAGTGCGGCTTCCCGGCTTCTGAAGTCCGGTCGCACTTTTCACACTTTCGGCACGAACCGCCCTTGACAGCCCGCGGGGTCCGACACCGGGGCGCTACGCTGCGGCCTGTGGCGATGAGAGATGACGTCGTCGAGGCGCTGCGTCAGGTCGAGGATCCCGAGCTCGGGATGGACATCGTCGACCTCGGGCTCATGTACGACGTCGAGGTCGAGGGCCCGAAGGTGAAGGTGATCTACACGCTCACGTCGATGGGCTGCCCGGTCGGCCCGATGATCGACGAGCAGATCAACCAGGTCACCGCCCAGGTGCCCGGCGTCGAGGAGGTCGAGACCGAGCTGACCTGGGACCCGCCCTGGTCGCCGGAGAAGATGTCCGACGACGCCAAGTTCATCCTCGGCTTTGGCTAAGAACGTGGAGCAGCGGTTCGAGCGGCAGGCCCGGAACGAGGGCCTGATGCGCACGGTGAATGACCAGCTCGCGGCAATCGACGAGCGCGCGACCGGCTGGGCCGGCCCTGAACATCAGTTCGTGTTCCAGTGCGAATGCGGAAGAGACGAGGCCTGCGACGGGCGCGTGCTGATGACTCTCGGCGAGTACGAGGTCGTACGCAGCCAGAGAGATCGCTTCGCGGTCTTGCCCGGTCACGAGAACGGCCAGATCGAGCGCGTGGTCGAGCAGGCCGCCGGCCGGTACCTCATCGTCGACAAGCGCGACGAGGTCGAGCACCTGGTGGAGTAGGGCGGGGTCGTCGACCACTACCTCAACTACGCGCGCACGGAACAACGCCTCTTCGACGACGTCGTCACCCGCTACGAGCGCGAGCGGCTGTTCGAGCGTGGCTAGCCGGCGGCCGCTGATCGGCATCACGAGCTACGAGCCCGAGGAGGTTCAGGCGGGCGTGTGGTTCTTCTCGGCCGCACTGATCCCGTCCACCTACGTGAGCGCGATCGCGCGGGCCGGGGGCCGCCCGGTCGTCCTGCCGCCGCTGGACGACGGCGTCGAGGAGACGCTCGACGCGCTCGACGGTTTGCTCTTCTCGGGCGGCGAGGATCTCGACCCGGACCACTACGGCGCCGAGCGACACCCGGAGACGAAGGGCGTGCACGAGGCCAGAGACCGCGCTGAGCTAGTCCTGCTCGGGGCGGCGCTCGAGCGCGACATGCCGGTGCTCGCCGTCTGTCGTGGATCCCAGATCCTGAACGTCGCCCTGGGTGGCGACCTCGTCCAGCACGTCCCTGAGCTCGTCGGTCACGAGGAGCATCGCCACACGCCGGGCACGTTTGCGGACCATGACGTGCGCGTCGAGCCGGCCAGCCGCCTCGGCCGGCTGCTCGGCGACCATGCGCCCGTCAAGTCGCACCATCACCAGGGCTTCGGGCGGCTCGGCGACGGCCTGCGCGAGGTCGCTTGGGCGGAGGACGGGCTGGTGGAGGGGCTCGAGGATCCCGATCGCCGCTTCGCGCTCGGCGTCCTCTGGCATCCCGAGGAGGGAGAAGACGCCGCGCTCTTCACGGCGCTCGTGGCCGAGGCGCGGCGCTATCGGGACGAGCTCGCCTGACCGTCGTCCTCAACCCCGCGACGGAGGAGGTGATTGCCGAGGGTCGCGGAGTCGACGGCGCCCAGGGCCGGTGGAGACACCGCTGCTGCTCCGGATCTTCGGCGACGATCCCGCCGCCTACGAGCGGCGGCGCGTGCACTTGCCGTTCCTCGTCGACGGCGGCCTAGGCGCCGCCTACCTCACGCCGGAATAGACAGCACGATCTTCCCGAAGTGCTCGCCGGCCTCCATGCGCTCGTGCGCGGCGCGCGCCTGGGCCAGCGGGTAGACCGAGTCCACGACCGGCTTGGCCTTGCCGCTCTTGACGAGCTCGAAGGCTCCCTCGAAGTCCTCCTTCGTGCCCATGGTCGATCCAAGGATCGTCAGCTGCTTCCACCAGATGCGATGGAGGGCGGCCTTCGGGTTCGGGCCGCTCGTTGCACCACAAACGGCGATCCGCCCGCGCGGCCGCACCGCCTGGAGCGAGGTCTGCCAGGTCGCCTCGCCGACGTGCTCGACGACGACATCGACGCCGACGCCATCCGTCGCCTCCCGGACGGCCTCGAGCACGTCAGCCGTCTGGTGGTTGACGACCGCCTCCGCGCCCAGCCCGCGCGCCAGCTCGAGCTTCGCGTCGCTGGACGAGGTCGCCACCACCCGCCCGCCGAGCGCCCTCGCGAGCACGACGGTGGCGGAGCCGATCCCACTCCCGGCTCCCCACACGAGCACCCACTCGCCCTCACGCAGGCCGGCGCGCGTGACGAGCATCCGGTAGACGGTCTCGAAGACCAGCGGGAATGCCGCCGCCTCCTCGAAGGAGAGGTCGTCGGGAATCGGATAGACGTTCGACTCCGGGACCGCGATCAGCTCAGCGTGCGTCCCGTCCATGTGCTCGCCTACGACGCTGATCCGGTCGCCATGCTCGATGCCGGGATTGATGACGACCCGGCGGCCGTCCGGATCGAGGCCCGCGCCGTCCGCTCCGAGAATCCGTGGCTTCGGCACGGAGGGAAGACCGGCCCGGACCCAGAGGTCGAGCCGGTTGAGCGACGCGGCGCGGAGCTGGATCAGCACCTCGCCCGGGCCCGGCTCCGGATCGGGCGCATCCTCGTAGCGCAGGACCTCGGGGCCACCGTCCTCGTGGATCCGGATCGCCTTCATCTCGGCCGACTCTAGGCACAATCAGGGGCATGACGGCCGCTGAACTCGAAGGGTTGGCCGCGGAGCTGGGGATCGACGCGATCGGCGCAACGCCGGCCGAGCCCTACACGGCGACCGAGCGCCACATCGGCGAGCGGAAGGAGCGCGGTCTCTTCGCCGACCTGAAGTTCACGATGGCGCAGCCGGAGGTGTCCTGTCACCCGGAGACGCTCCTCGCCGGCGCCCGGACGGTCGTCTCCGCAGCGCTCTGCTACTACGCCGACGGCCCGGAGCTCCAGCCGGGGGAGGGGCGCCTCCCGCGCTACACGTGGAGCGACGCCTACGCCGAGCTCCGCGAGCGCCTCGACGAGCTCGGCCGCCGTCTCGGCTCCGACTACCGCGTCCTGGTGGACGCGAATCAGCACGTCGACCGTGAGGCCGCAGCCCGGTCCGGCGTCGGCTTCTACGGGAAGAACACGATGCTGATCACGCGGAAGCACGGATCGTGGGTCGTGCTCGGGACGCTCGTGACAACCGCCGAGCTCGAGCCGACACCGCCACTCGGCCTCGACTGTGGCTCCTGCCGCCTCTGCATCGACGCCTGCCCGACACACGCGCTGGACGAGCCGGGCGTCCTCGACACGAATGCGTGCCTCTCCTACTGGACGCAATCGCGCCACTCGATCCCCGAGCCGGTCCGCGTGGCGCTCGAGGACCGCGTCTACGGCTGCGACATCTGCCAGGACGTCTGCCCGTGGAACCGCGGCGTCGAGAAGCGTCGAGCCGGCTCGGCGCCGCCCGGAGCCGAGACTCACGTCTCGCTCGTGGACTGGCTCGAGGCGGAGGACGCCGAGCTGCGCGCTCGCTACGAGCGCCTCTTCGTCCCGCGCAACGACCCGCGCTTCCTGCGTCGCAACGCGCTCGTCGCTCTGGGGAACAGCGCGGGCCCGGAGCACCGCGCACACGCGGAGCATTACGCCGATTCGGACGACGAGCTGCTCCGCGAGCACGCCGAATGGGCGCTCGCACGCCTCGACGCACGGCAGAATTCGTAGCCGCGTGCCCCAGGACGCGAGACGACGCTCTCGGACCGAGGTGTGGATGGCGTGGGTGCGGCTCTGCGCCGTGCCGTTCGCCGTCCTGGAAGTCGGGCTGCTCAAAGACGACTACCCGCCCGGGTACGAGCGCTGGGCATGGGCGCTCACCGCGCTCCTCGCGGTCGGTTCCGTCGTCTTGCTCTGGCTGGCGTACCGCGCGCCGTCCAGGGCGCGGAGACGGATCGGCTTCGGCGCACTGGTGCTCGACACCGTCGTCGTGTACGGCTACGTGCTCGTCTACACGTTCGAGCCGGGGACGCCCATCCGACAGCTGGTCTTCGTCCCGCTGATCGAGGCGGCGCTGCGCTACGGGATCGTCGGCGCGCTTTCCATGTCCGCCGTCTCGGCGGTGATGCTCGCGTTCACCGAATGGTGGCGCGAGGAGCACTTCCCCCCGCAGGAGTTCGACGTGGACCGGATCGTTCTCCCGGTCGGCGTGCAGCTGATCCTGGGTGTGATGGTCGGCTCGCTCGTCAATCGGTTGGGCGACGAGCGGAGACGAGCACGGGACCGAGTGGCCGAGGCCGAGACGCTGCGCGACGAGCTGGGTCGGCGCGCGGATATCCTCGACGCAACGAACCGGGCCGCCCGCGCGCTCGGATCGTCGCTCGACCTGGAGCAGGCGTTCGCCGCCTTCATCCGTGAGCTGCGGGGACTGATCCCATTCGAGCGCACGGCGATCGTCCTGCTCGAGGACGGGCGGCTCCGCGTGCTCGCGGCTGCCGGGGAGGGGGCCGAACGGGTTTTCCCGCCCGGAACCATCGTCTCGATCGAAGGCTCGGTTGTGGAGGACGTCGTCAAGGGTGGGCAGACGATCTACCGGAAGGAAATGTCGGAACCGGCGTACGACGAGGAGGAGGAATTCCTCGCCCTCGGCCTCCGCTCCCGCGTCGTCGCGCCGGTCCTGTCCGGAGCCGCGACGATCGGCGCGATCTCCGTCGTCCGCCACGAGCCCGAGGCATTCCGTGCTGGCGAGATCGAGCTGCTCGGGCTTCTGGGTCGCCTGGTCGGCAGCGCGATCCAGAACATCCGCGCCTACGAGGCCGAGCGTACGACCGTCGAGGAGCTCCGTAAGCTCTCCGCCCTTCGCGCCGACTTCGTGTCGCTCGTCTCGCACGAGCTGCGGAGCCCGATGGCATCGGTCATCGGCTCGGCACGGACGCTCGAACAGCGCTGGCGCGAGCTCACGGCCGAGCAGCGCGAGTCGTTCCTGGCCCTGATCGCCCACGAGACTTCCCGGCTCGCAGACCTCATCGGAGACGTCCTCGACACGTCGAGGATCGAGGCCGGCACCTTCAGCTACTCGTTCGTCGACGTCGATCTCGCTCGGCTGGTTCGCGACTCCGCAGCAGCGGCGGAGCACGGACAGGACGAGGTGGCGGTCGAGGCCGTCGTCCGCGAGCCGCTCCCGGTCGTGCGCGGCGATCGCGACCGGCTCCGGCAGGTCCTCGTGAACCTGATCGACAACGCCGTCAAGTACTCCCCGCCGGGCGACACGGTCAGGGTGGAGGCGGAGAACACGGACGGCCGCGTCGTAATCGAGGTTCGCGACCGAGGCCCCGGGATCTCGCCGGAGCACCAGCGCCTGATCTTCGAGAAGTTCGGGAGGGCCAACGTGGCAGAGCACGCGAAGCCCGGGACCGGCCTCGGGCTCTTCATCGCACGCTCGATCGCCGAGGCACACGGCGGTGCGCTCGAGGTGCGCTCGGGCCCGGGCCGGGGCGCCACGTTCACGCTCACACTGCCGGTCTAGGGGCTGCGGCGCTCCCGTCCTTTGCGTGATAGCAGTCCGAACGAGCTCTGATATCAGAATAATGGCGCCAAGAACGGCTTGATCAAGCCAAAAAGTTGCCCTTGACAGGTGCCCTTCCGCCCACGTATCAATGCCGCCCATGCCTCTGCTCCGAGTCGCCGTCGCCGTGCTCGCCTTGGCCGCACTTCCCGTGGCCACGGCGTGCGGTGGCGACGACGACTCGGGGGCAGCCTCGGGCTCGATCCGTTTCTTGATCTTCGGCGATCCGGCGGAGATCAACGCGTACCGGACGCTGATCAAGTCATTCAACGAAGAGGTGCCGGACATCAACGTGCAGCTGATCGAGGCGAGCGACCGCGAGGACCTGATCGCGCGCCTCTCGACCTCGCTTGCCGGCGGTGCTCCGCCCGACCTCTTCCTCATGAACTACCGCTTCTACGGCCAGTTCGCCGCGCGTGACGCGCTCGAGCCGCTGGCGGCGTACCTCGAGGACTCGGACGCCTTCCAGGAGGATGACTTCTACCCCGAGGCGCTGGAAGCATTCCGGTGGAAGGGCGAGCAGACCTGCCTCCCACAGAACATCTCGAGCCTGATCGTCTACTACAACCGCGACCTCTTCAAACGGTTCGGCGTCCCGCTTCCGAGGGACGGCATGCACTGGAACGAGCTCGTCGTCCGGGCGCAGCAGATGACGCGTGACAAGAGCGGCCAGCCGGTCCGCGGCGCCGATCCGGACCTGCCGGCGCCGAACACCGCCCCGGCCGAGATCTACGGGCTTGGGATCGAGCCCTCCATCATCAGGGTTGCGCCGTTCGTCTGGTCGAACGGCGGCGAGATCGTCGACGACGCCGACAACCCGACCCGGTTCACGCTCGACACCATCGAGGCGAAGCAGACGATCGAGGCGTTCTTCCAGCTCCGGACGCTTCACGGCGTCGTACCGACCGACCAGGAGGTCGAGGCGGAGGACGACGAGAGCCGCTTCGTGAACGGCCGGCTCGCGATGCTCATGGACTCGCGCCGCGCGGTTCCGAGCCTTCGGGAGGCGGCGGAGTTCGACTGGGACGTCGTCTCTCTGCCGTACCACCGCGAGCCCGCGAACATCCTCCACTCGGACGCGTACTGCATGACCGAGGCATCGGACTCCAAGGACGCCGCCTGGCGGTTCGTCGAGTACGCGCTCGGTCCCGAAGGAGCCGCGGTCGTCGCGAAGACAGGACGGACCGTGCCGTCGCTCCGCTCGGTGGCGGAGTCGGACGCCTTCCTCGATCCGGCCCAGAAGCCGAAGAACTCGCAGGCGTTCCTCGATGCGATCGAGACGATCCAGCACGTGCCGACCGTCTCCACGTGGCCCGAGATCGAGGACGTGACGAACGGGCTCCTGGAGAACGGCATGTATCTCGCGCAGCCCGTGGACAAGGTGGTCGCGGAGATCGACGCGAAAACTCGACCGCTGTTCGCACGCGCCGAGAGCGCCGAGGGCTAGCTCTACACTCGGCGGCACGTGAGGGCCGGCGAGCGCAAGTGGGGAGGCTGGCGACAGCCGGTCGCGATCGCGGTGGCCGTCGTCTTCCTGCTCCCGCTCTGGTTCATGGCCAGTGGGTCGCTCCGCGAGCCGGGTCAGCCGCCTCCACGCGCGCCGGAGCTGATCCCGCGGCCGGTCTCGACGACGAGCTACGAGCGCGCCTTCGACCTCGTCGATCTGGCGATCCACACGGTCAACTCGCTGATCGTCGCGGCGCTGACGGTGCCGCTCGCGGTGCTGGTGGCCTCCCTGGCCGGGTTCGCGCTGCTGCTCGTGGCCGGGCGTGCGCGGGCCGTGCTGGTCGGCCTCTCGTTCGCCGCGCTGATGATCCCCGTCACCGCGCTGCTCGTCCCGCGCTTCACGATGTTCCGCTGGCTCGGCCTGACCGACACCTGGGTTCCGCTGATCGCACCCGCGCTGCTCGGGCTCTCGCCGTTCTACGTCCTGCTCTTCTACTGGAGCTTCCGCCGGCTTCCGAAGGAGCTGTTCGAGGCGGCACGCCTGGAGGGGATGTCGCCGTTCGCGATGTGGCGCCGCCTCGGGATGCCGCTCGTGCGACCGGTGACCATCGCGGTCGCCCTGCTGGCCTTCATCGCGTCGTGGGGAAACTTCCTCGAGCCGCTGGTCTACCTCTTCGACCCTGACCTCTACACGCTCCCGCTCGGCCTTCGCTCGCTGGAGACGCTCGACCGCACGAACTATCCGATGCTGCTGGCCGGCGCCGTGGTCGCGACTGCGCCCGTCGTGTTGGCGTTCGTGATCGCCCAGCGCTACTTCCTCCACGAGGACCGCGGGGCGGGGTGGCTCGGACGATGAGCCGGATCGCACTCGACAGGGTTCGCAAGCGCTTCGGCGAGACGACGGCCCTGGACGGCGTCGACCTCGAGGCAAGGGACGGCGAGCTCCTCGTCGTCGTCGGCCCCTCGGGATGCGGGAAGAGCACGCTTCTCCGGTGCGTTGCGGGACTGGAGGCCGTCGACGAGGGAACGATCAGGATCGGCGACCGCGACGTGACGCAGGTGAGACCGGCCGCCCGCAACGTGTCGATGGTCTTCCAGAGCTACGCGCTCTTCCCGCACCTGACGGTTCGCGAGAACATCGCCTTCGGCCTGGTGGTGCGCGAGGAGCCGAAGCAGGTCGTGCGCGAACGGGTCGCGGAGGCGTCTGAGCTCGTCGGCGTCGTGGACTTCCTCGAGCGCCGCCCGTACGAGCTCTCCGGCGGCGAGCGCCAACGTGTCGCGCTCGCCCGGGCGCTGGTGCGACGGCCCGACGCATTCCTCCTCGACGAGCCCCTCTCCAACCTCGACGCGGGCACCCGGGTGCAGATGCGCACCGAGCTCCGGCGGCTGCACCGGGAGATCGGATCGACGATGGTGCACGTCACGCACGACCAGGTCGAGGCGCTGACCCTCGGGGACAGGATCGCGGTGCTCGACGCCGGCCGCGTCCGGCAGGTGGGGACGCCCGACGAGGTCTACGGGCGGCCGCGCGACCGCTTCGTCGCCGGCTTCCTCGGCAGCCCGGCGATGAACTTCCTCGGCCACGAGGCGGCAAGCCGGTTCTACGAGATCCCCGAAGGAACGGTGCTCGGAGTCCGGCCGGAGCACGTGAGGCTCGGGAAGGACGGTGTGCCGACCCGAGTCGACCTTGTCGAGGTGGCGGGAAGCGATGCGTACGTCCATCTCGACCGCGGGCTGGTCGCGCGGGTTCCGGCGCACTCGCGGCCCGCCGAAGGCGCGGCAGTGGGCGCAGGCTTCGATCGCGAGGCCACGCACCTCTTCGACGAGTCGACCGGCGAGCGGCGCGAGTGGCCATGAGCGAGCGGCGTCAGGTCTTCCTCATGCTCGCGCCGTACGTCTTCGGCCTCGTCGCGCTGGTCGCGCTGCCGGCGCTCGTCACCTTCGGCCTCGCCTTCACGGAGTACGACTTGATCCGCTCGCCCAACTTCAACGGGCTCGACAACTTCCGCGAGCTGTTGGACGACGAGATCTTCGGGATCGCTCTGAAGAACTCGCTCGTCTTTGCTGCGATCGCCGTGCCGCTCCGCCTCGTCGGCGCGCTCGGCCTGGCGCTCCTGCTGCACCGCCGGTTCACCGGCGTCGGCACCTACCGCTCGTCCGCCGCTCTTCCGACCGTGATCCCGGACATCGCGTACGGGCTCGTCTGGATCTGGCTCTTCAACCCGCTGTACGGGCCGATCAATTTGCTCCTCCGCTGGCACGGCGACAGCCCGACGACCACAGCGTGGGGCGTCCAGCCGCCGCAGTGGCTGACCCATCCGAACGACGCCCGTGCAGCGATCATCATCATGAGCCTGTTCACGATCGGTGAGGGCTTCGTGGTCCTCCTCGTCACCCGCCAGGGCCTGCCGACGGAGCTCTACGACCTGGCCGCACTGGAGGACGCGACGGCGTGGGGTGTGTTCAGGCGCGTGACCCTGCCGCTGATGGCGCCGATCCTCCTCCTGCTGTTCGCGCGCGACACGATCTACAGCCTCCAGTGGACCTTCGTCCCGGCGCTCGTCGTGACCGAGGGCGGCCCACCGGAGTTCTCGACGACGTACGTGCCGCTGTTCGTCTACCGGAACGCGTTCGAGTTCCTGCGCTACGGCTACGCGTCCGCCGCCACGCTGGTGATGTTCCTGCTGACGGCGCTGATCGTGTGGCTGCAGTGGCGCATCGTGCGCCGCTGGCGCAAGGGCTTCGCCGTCTAGGCCAAGTAACACTCTGTTACAAGGCCCTGGGAGCCGCTCGGCAAGCGGCCCCGGAGGCTAGTAACAGTCTGTTACTAGCGCGAGCCGCGCGCTGCCGCCGCCACGCGCGAGACGCCGAGCTCGCGGGCGAGCTGCTTCGTGCGGGCCGCGACGCGCTTCCTGAGGTCAGGCTCGAGCACCACCGCCTCGCCGCGGAAGGAGAGGATCTCGCCGACGAGCCACTCCTCGCCCGCCGTCGTCTCCCGCACAGCCGAGCCGTCGGAGAGCGGCGTCGCGCCGCGCTCGACCTCCCAGCGCGCGACCTCCGGCGAGTACCAGATCCGCACGGGTCTCGTCCCTTCGAACTCGTTCGGGTCGAAGCCCTCGCGCGGCTCGAAGCGCTCGCGGAGCTTCTTCGCGCTGCGGATCCTGTCGAGGCGGAAGCTCCGTTCGCCGTCCTTGTCGCGGTCCCACGTGTGGACGTACCAGAACGGCAGCCGCCGCTCCAGGCGGTACGGCTCGACCGTTCGTGTCGTCGAGTCCCTGTCGCCCTCCTTGAGGTGCTCGATCTCGACCAGCTTCCGCTGGTTGATCGCGTCGCTGAAGGTCGTGACGAGATCGACCTCGGAGCGAGACACGTCAGGCTCCGGCGTCTGTGCGAGCTCGAACTCACCGAAGGTCTCCTCGAGCTTCTTGCGGACGCGGTCCAGCGGAGTGTGCGCGTCGGCGGCGATCATCGGCCCGACGAACTCCAGCGCCAGGCGGATCGCGCGGGCCTCGAGCGGCGTCAGCCTCGGGGGCGCGCGGAACGTGTCGCCGAAGAGCTCCTTGTCGACGTGGACGTGGTCACCGCGCAGCTCGGCGTAGACCGCGTAGCAGCCGCCTCCGAAATTCACGAGGTTCAGCAGCGACAGATGCTCCTCGAGCGCCTCGGGCGGGATGCGGAAGCGCTCGCTCAGCTCCGCGGCCGGGATGTCCGTGCTCGTGCTGTCCCCGCAGCGGTCGAGGAGGTAGGCGAGCAGCGCCTGGAGGAGGCCGAAGCGCTCCGGCGCGACCGGCGAGCCGGGCCGTTCGAGCGGCTCCAGAGCTTTCTGCACAGCCTCCTTCGCGAGCGACGGCGGGTCCGCCTCGTGCCGCTCGCGTACGAGCTCGAGCGCCCCCTTCACCTCCCGGCGGAGCGCCGGCGGCGAGATGGGGACGGCACGTCCGTCCTGGCGCAGGATCCAGCGGACGAGTGGCCCGAGGCTCGCGTATTGCGTGACGAAGACGCTGTCCTCGATCCGCCCGGCACGGCCGTAGACGCGCTCCACCCACCAGGCCGTGTCGCCGGCGACCTCGACCCGCGCTTCGCCGACCAGATCGCCGATCTGCCAGTGTGCGCGTCCGCGGTGCGCCTCGACGTCGAAGTCCTCGGGGAGCCGGAAGTCGCGCTCGCGCCGGGTCGCCAGCCGGATCTCGCCGCGGATCCGGGAGATGCGGAACGTTCGGTTCGCGTCGCGGTCGTGGTCCCGGCCGATCACGTACCAGCGGCCGGCGTCGATCAGGAGGGCGTACGGGTCGATCGTCCGCTCCTGCTCCTTGTTCCTCGAGATGGCGTGGTAGTTGAACTTGACCGTGCGCTGCTTCGAGATCGCGCCCTCGAGCTTTGCGAGCCTGCCGGGCGTCTCGGGCGAGTAGTCCACCTCGCGAATCTCCACCCGATCCGCGGCGCCGCTGGGCGGCCGCTCGAAGGCGGGCCGTCCGAGAGCGAGGTTCTGGAGCGCGAGTCGGAGCGGCTCGGCGTACGCGAAGCGTCCCTCCAGCAGGAAGAACGCGGTCTGGAGCGCCGCCAGCTCGTCGTCGGTGAGCTCGAGCTCACCGAGGAAGTAGCGCTCGGAGCGGAGTGTGTAGAGCTCCTCGCCCGTGAATTCGTCCCGCTGCGAGTCGAGCGGCACCCCCAGGGCAAGCAACTCGGCGCGGTCGGAGTAGAACCGGCGGGCGAACGCCTCGTCTGACATCTCCGAGTAGCCCTCGACGTTTCCCTTGACGTCGCGCGCGGTCAGCGCACGTCTCTCCGCCATCAGAAAGGCGACGAGGGAGAGCTGTCGGATCAGCTTGTCGGTGTCGTGCGACACGGGCGGCCTATTCTTGCCGATCCGACCACGGCCCCCGAGTCAGCCTCGTTGCGTTGCCTCGCAAGGCAAGTTTCAAACCGACTTTGTAACAGCGCCCCGAACTTGGTTATGCTCCCGCCAAGGCGGCGGTGAAAGACCTGTTAAAGGGCGCTTAACAGACATTTGCGAGTGCTTAATCGAGGAGCTGATACTTAGAGATGGACGCTCAGAAGCTCGCAATACAGAACCGTATGTATCAGTACTCACGGGCGATTTATCGCTCGATCAAAGATCTCATCGACCCGCATGTCTCTCGCGACACGCAGCTCGAGTACCGCCGTGCGGTGCTCGCCGCATGCGAGGACACGATGGAGCGCCTGGCGCGCGACCCGCTCTACTTCTCCAAGCCGGAACGGGCGCTTTTCCAGGACATTCGCCGCTACTTCCCGATCCGGGCTCAGGCGCAGGTCGCCTGGGCGGTCGAGGAGGGGGTGACCGCCGCGGTCGCCTTCATCACGGAGCAGATCGAGGCCGGCGCCTTCGACGGCGGCGTCCCTCGCTGCAGGGCGACGACCCGTAAGGGCAAGCCGTGCCAGCGCACGCCGCTGCCCGAGCGGGAGTACTGCCCGAGCCACCAGCACCTCGCCGACGCCGCGGCCTAGCTCCTTCGCTCGGCGCCGGAGTTAAGACGTCACTCGTCGCGCGTACGCGTTCTCGTAGCCGGCTTCGGCCGCGTCCGACACCGCATCCTGCGCCGCGCCGATTGTCGAGTAGACGCCGCTGAAGACGACGTAGTAGCCCGGGTGGAGGCTGGCGTACTCCGACGAGTTGATGACGCCGACCTCGTCGAGACCGGCGCGGATCGCCTCGCGGGCTCTGCCGACGGCCTGCGGCCGGCCCGAGGAGGTCGGGAGCGAGACGAGGACGAGCGTCCAGCCGTTGCGGTCCTGCGGCCACTCGATCAGGGCTCGCCGTCTCGGGCGCGGCCGCCCCGTCGTGGTCGTTAGGCGGGTCTGGGTCGGGACCGTTGCGGCGGGCCCGGTCGTCTGGATGCTCTGCGTCGTCGGCACCGTCGGAAGCGGCGCAGTGTCGCCGACGACCGTCGTGCTCGCCGCGCTGCTCGCGTCGCGCGTCCACCAGATCGCGCCGGCGGCGGCGATCACTGCGACGACGAGCGCCAGGAGCGAGGGCCAGATCCAGTCTCCGGGGTACCAGCGCACACGCCGCTGCCAGCCGCTCGCGAGCGTCGGCACGACCCCAACTCCGCGCAGCCGCAGCCCGCACTCGACGCAGTACTCCTGGAGCGGCTCGACGGTCGCGCCGCAGCGCGAGCAAGTCGTGTCGGCCGGGCTCACGCCTTCGGCTCGCCGGCCGCGATCACGTCGGCGTCGACGGGCTCGCCGTCCGGCTCTGTGTCCTCGGGCAGCTCGGGTGCCACGTCGACCGGGGTTCCGCAGCTGCCGCAGAACCGGACGTCCGCGGCGAGCGGAGAGCCGCACCGAGCGCAGGCGACGACGGGCCTCGGGCCGGCTGGGCGTCCGCAGTTCTGGCAGAAGTGCGCGCCCCAGGGGATCGGCGCGCCGCACTCGCAGCGCGGGCCGCGGCTGGTGGCCGATGCGAGCAGCGAGTCGATCTCGCCGAGGCGGTCGTCGATGGAGGCGAGCGTCCGGCAGCGGTCCGTGACGAGCTCGACGCGGAACCGGTCGAGACGGAACATCTCGTAGACGATCCCGCCGAGGTCGCGGACGAGCTGCTCGCGCTCGCGGATCAGCGCGCGGCGCTCGCGCTTGAGGATGCCGGGTGAGGACGCGCGTCGGGGCGCCGCGTCCGCCGAGCGGGAACGGCTGAACGGCCAGAGCCTTGCCACCTATCGAATCTAGCGAACGCGGATGAAAGCCAAGCCCTGCGGCCGCGAATTAGAGGTCGATGACTACGAGCCGCTCGTCCGTCAGCTCGCGGACGGCGTACGCGGGGCCTTCCTTCGTGTTTCCGGATTCCTTCACACCGCCGTACGGCATCTGGTCCGCGCGGAACGTCGGCGCCTCGTTGACGGTGACGCCGCCGAACTCGAGCTCCTGCGCCGCCTTCATCGCGGTCTGCAAGCTCCCGGTGAAGATCCCGCCCTGCAGGCCGTACTTCGTGCTGTTCGCGAGCTCGATCGCATCGTCGATGGTCTCGTAGCGGTTGACGGTGACGACCGGGCCGAAGACCTCCTCGCAGGAGACCTTGAGGTCGGGCCGGGCGTTCGCGATCACGGTCGGCCGGACGAGGTCGCCGTCGACCTCGCCGCCGGTGAGGATCTCGGCGCCGCCGGATCGCGCCTCGTCGATCCACTCCAGGATCCGGTCGCGGGCGTCGTCGTCGATCACGGGGCCGACGTCGGTGTCCTCATCCGCGGGGTCGCCGAGCTTCAGCGCCTCGACCTTCGGCACCAGCGCGGAGACGAACTCGTCGTAGACGCCGTCCTGCACGTAGACCCGCTGGATCGAGATGCAGCTCTGGCCCGCGAAGGAGAAGCCGTGCTGCGCTGTCGCCGGCCACGGCGGCGTCCAGATCCGCGTCGGCCTCGACGATCAGCGGCGTCGAGTTTCCGAGCTCGAGGTTGACGCGCTTCCTGGGCGAGCGCTCCGCGAGCTTCCAGCCGACGCCGCTCGAGCCGGTGAAGGTGATGACCTTGACCCGCTCGTCCTCGACCAGCACGTCGCCGATCTCCGACGACGGGCCCACGACGACGTTGAGCCATCCGGGCGGAAGGCCCGCCTCGTCCTCCAGCTCGGCGAGCAGGAGCGCGGACATCGGTGTCTGGGCCGCAGGCTTGAGCACGACCGCGCAGCCCGCGGCGAGCGAGGGCGCGATCTTGTGTGCGACGAGGTTCAGCGGGAAGTTGAAGGGGCTGATCGCGCCGACGACGCCGAGCGGGCGCCGGAGCGTGAAGGCGAGCTTTCCCTCGCCGGCCTGCGAGGCGTCCATCGGGACCATGTCGCCGCCGAGCTTTCGAGCCTCGACCGCGGAGAACGTGTAGGTCGACATGGCCCGCTGAGCTTCGATCCGCGCAGCCTTCATCGGCTTGCCCGCCTCGTCCGAGATCAGTCGCGCCACCTCGTCGTGTCGCCGGCCGAGCGCGCCGGCCACACGCACCAGGATCTCGGCGCGCTTGTGCGCCGGCAGCGGCTCTTCCATCGCGGCGGCCGCCGCGTCGACCGCCCGGCGCGTTTCGTCGGCGCCCGCCTTCGCGACCCGGCCGACGACCTCGCCGGAATAGGGCGAGCGCACCTCTTGCCACTCGCCGGTCTCGACCCACTCACCGGCGATCAGCAGCTTTCTCTCGGTCGCGGTGACCGCCATAACATGAAGCCTATGCCTCCCGAGACGCGCTACGCCAAGAGCGGTGACGTCAACATCGCCTACCAGGTCGTCGGCGACGGCCCGCTTGATCTCGTCCTTGTCCACGGCTGGGTCCAGAGCTTCGACCCGGGTTGGGAGATGGAGGAGATCAAGCGCTTCTATCTCCGGTTGGCGTCGTTTTCCCGCCTGATCATGTTCGACAAACGGGGCATCGGGCTCTCGGATCGGGTCCCGACCGACGACCTCCCGACTCTCGAGACCCGGATGGACGACATGCGAGCCGTGATGGATGCGGTTGGCTCCGAACGAGCCGCGGTGCTCGGCCACTCCGAGGGCGCGACGATGTGCGCGCTCTTCGCAGCCACGTATCCCCAACGGACGAGGGCACTAGTGATGGTCGGTGGCTCGGCGAGGACGCGGTGGGCGCCGGACTATCAGGTCGGCGCGATCGAAGAGGCGCTCGAGGAGCTGGAGCGATCGATTCTCGAGGACTGGGGCGTCGACGCGATGCGCCCGCTCCTTCAGCGGCTCGCGCCTTCCATCGCCGACGACGAGGAGCAGATTCGCGCCTACGCGCGCGCCGCCTCTCGCGCCGCGAGCCCGGCGGCGGCCGCGTCGCTGACCCGCATGACCGCCATGAACGACATCCGTAACGTGCTGCCCGCGATTCGAGTCCCGACGCTGGTGCTACACCGCGCGGACGAGGAGCTCGCCGACGCGAGCCGGTATCTGGGCGAGCGGATACCGGGAGCGAAGGTCGTCGAGCTGCCGGGCAACGACCACATGCCCTGGCTGGGCGACCACGAAAGCGTTCTCGACGAGATCGAGGAGTTCCTGACCGGCGTGCGGCCACATCCGGCGTTCGACCGCGTCCTGGCGACGGTCCTCTTCACGGACATCGTCGGTTCGACCGAGCGGGCGGCAGAGCTGGGCGACCGCCGCTGGAAGGAGCTGCTTGACCAGCACAACGCGGTCATCCGCAACGAGCTCGGCCGTTTCCGCGGCCGCGAGCTGAGCACCGCCGGCGACAGCTTCCTGGCGACGTTCGACGGCCCGGCTCGCGCGATTGCGTGCGCGGCGTCGATCCGCGACCAGGTCCGCCTGCTCGGACTGGAGGTCCGCGCCGGCCTTCACACCGGTGAGCTCGAGCTCGACGGATTGGAGATCCGAGGCATCGCCGTCCACACCGGTGCCCGGGTGGCGGCAAAGGCAGGGCCCGGCGAGGTGTTGACCTCGAGCACCGTCAAGGATCTCGTCGCCGGCTCGGGGCTCGAGTTCGCCGACCGCGGGACGCACGAGCTCAAGGGCGTTCCGGGCGAGTGGCGGCTCTTCGCCGTGCAGCAGTGAGCTCACCTGAAACGCGCTACGCGAAGAGCGGTGACCTGAACATCGCCTACCAGGTCGTCGGCGACGGGCCCTTCGACCTGCTCTACGTCCCGGGCTGGATCTCGAACATCGAGCTGATGTGGGAGAACCCGCGCAGGCACGCCTGCTCGAACGGCTCGCCGCCTTCTCCCGCCTCATCCTGTTCGACAAGCGCGGCACCGGCCTCTCGGATCCCGTGCCGCTCGACCTGCTGCCCACGCTCGAGGAGCGCATGGACGACGTGCGCGCCGTGATGGACGCCGCGGCGTGCGAGCGGGCCGCGATCTTCGGCTCGTCCGAGGGTGGGCTGATGAGCGTCCTCTTCGCGGCGACCTACCCCGAACGGACGCGGGCTCTCGTCACGCACGCGATCTATGCCAAGCGGCTGTGGAGCTCGGACTATCCCTGGGCGCCCACACCGGAGGCTCGCGCCGCGGAGATCGAGCAGATCGAGCGTTCCTGGGGCGGCGAGATGGACATCTCCAGCCTCGCGCCGAGCGCGGACGAGTCCTTCAAGCGGCGGGCCGTCGCCTACATTCGACGAAGTGCGAGCCCCGGCGCGGCGGTCGCGCTCCTGCGCATGAACTCGCAGATCGACGTGCGCGACGTCCTGCCGACGATCCGCGTTCCGACGCTCGTCATCCACCGGACGGGCGACCTCGACGTCAACGTTGAGGAAGGTCGCTGGATCGCCTCGGAGATCCCCGGGGCGAAGTACGTCGAGCTTCCGGGCGACGAGCACCTGATCTGGGCGGGAAACGTCGACGAGCTCGTCGATGAGGTGGAGGAATTCCTCACCGGTAGCCGTCCTGTTCAGGAGGCGGACCGAGTGCTCGCAACGGTGCTGTTCAGCGACGTCGTCGGATCCACGGAGCGAGCGGCGGATCTGGGTGACCGCCGTTGGCGCGATCTCCTCGAGCGGCATTTTGAGGTCGTGCGCCGGGAGCTGGGACGCTTCCGCGGAGAGGAGATCGAGACGGCCGGCGACGGCTTCCTTGCCACCTTCGACGGACCTGCTCGCGCGGTGCGCTGCGCGGCAGCGATTCGCTCGGCGGTTCAACCGCTCGGCCTCGAGGTGACGGCGGGCGTCCACACCGGCGAGGTCGAGCGGCTCGGGAGCGGTATCGCGGGCATCGCCGTTCACACTGGAGCCCGGGTCGCCGCAGTGGCCGGACCGGGCGAGGTGCTCGTCTCCAGCACGGTCAAGGAGCTCGTCGCCGGCTCGGGGCTCGAGTTCGAGGATCGCGGCCCGCACGACCTCAAGGGCGTTCCGGGTGAGTGGCGTCTCTACGCTGTACGGCAGTGACGTCGCAGGCCTATATCGTCGACGCGGTCCGCAGTCCAATCGGGCGGAGGAACGGCGCGCTGTCGTCGATTCGCGGCGACGAGCTCGCCGCGCAGGTGCTCAACGGCCTGGTCGAACGGGTCGATCTCGATCCCGGCGAGGTCGAGGACGTCCAGCTCGGCTGCGTGACCCAGATCGGCGAGCAGGGCTGGAACATCGGCCGGATGGTGCCGATGGTCGCCGGCTGGCCCGAGACCGTGTGCGGGACGACGGTCGACCGCCAGTGCGGCTCCTCCATGCAGACGAACTTCAACGCGGCCGCGGCGATCTGGGCCGGCCAGCTGGACGTGGTGGTCTCGGCGGGCGTCGAGATGATGTCCCGCGTGCCGATGGGATCGAACGGCGGCGACCTTTCGGACAAGCTCCTCGAGCGCTGGCAGATCGTCCCGCAGGGGATCTCCGCAGAAGTGATCGCAGACGAGTGGGGCATTTCCCGCGAGGAGCTGGACGACTACGCGCTGGAGTCGCACCGGCGAGCGATCGCTGCGATCGACGAGGGGCGCTTCGAGCGCGAGATCGTCCCGGTCGAGGTCTCGAACCCGCACACGGGCGTACTCGTCGGCGTGGACGAGACGCCACGGCGGGACACCTCAGCGGAGAAGCTCGCCGAGCTCGCTCCAGCGTTCATCCCGGACGGGAAGATCACGGCCGGCAACTCGAGCCAGATCTGCGACGGCGCGGCAGGCGTGCTGATCGCGTCGCAGGCCGCGGTCGAGCGACTCGGCCTGGAGCCGCGCGCGCGGTTCGTCTCGTTCGGCCTGTCCGGCGTCGACCCGCACCGGATGCTCCACGGGAACCCGGAGGCCTGCGCGAAAGCGCTCGCGAAGTCCGGCCTCACGTGGGACGACGTCTCGGCGATCGAGGTCAACGAGGCCTTCGCCTCCGTCGTCCTCCAGTTCCTGCGCGACGCCGATCTCGAGGACCGGCGGGCCGACGTGAACCCGAACGGCGGCGGCATCTCGCTCGGCCATCCGCTCGGCGCAACCGGCGCACGGGTGACCGCGACGCTGCTCGGCGAGCTCGAGCGCCGCAACGAGCGCTACGGCGTGGCGAGCATGTGCATCGGCTTCGGCCAGGCCATCGCGGCCGTCGTCGAGCGCGTCTGACCCGTTGGCTGCTCGTCCGCGGCCGTGGCGAGCGGCCGCTCGATCCCGCGATTCGGCCGGATCAACTTCGGGCCCACTCGTCGTCCAGGCGTCCAACGGTCGAGGAGGGAGACCCGGCGGTGCTCTATGCGGCCGTCTGGCAGGCGCTGTTCGCCATCGTTGAGATTGCCGGACCGCCCGCGAACGACCCGAGCCGGACGCGATGGTCGTGGCGCTTCCCGATCCGCCCGCTTGTGGCAATCACGGACCTGCACGATGCGCCTGCAGTCGAGGAGGCCGGGATCTTTCCGCAGAGCCTCTGGCGCCACTCCCACATCCGCCTGACCGAGGAGCAATTCGAGCGGGCAAGGACGCTGATCGAGGCGTCGCCGTCCGCCGTCGATGCCAAGTAACACAGTGTTACAAGACTCCGGAGGCCGCCTGGTGAGCGCATTTCCGGGCTAGTAACACAGTGTTACTAGCTCCAACGCTGGCGCGGAACCGGCGGCTGAGCCCCCGGCCGCAGGGGGGCTCGATGCTACGCCGGCAGTAGGACCGGACGCTCGCCGCGGACGAGCTGCGCCGCCGCACCCGCGAGGGCGAGGATCACGAGACCCGTCAGCGCCAGTCCCAAGATCAACTTTCTGCGTCTCATTCGTCCCTAGACGCGCGGCGGATTGGTCTTCTTCCCTGAGGGGCTCCAGCACGAGGAGCCTTGTGCCGCCGAAGCGTCATCATGTCGAAGCCCCTAGAGTCCCCCGCCGATGGAGATTCGTCGGGTCGGAGTCGTCGGTCTCGGGACCATGGGCGCCGGGATCGCCCAGGTCGCGCTGCAGGCCGGCAGCGAGGTCGTCGGCCGCGAAGTCACCGCCGAGCTCGGCGATCAGGCCCGGTCGAAGATCGATCACTTCCTGACGCGCGCGGTGGAGAAGGGCCGCATGGAGCCGGCCGACAAGGACGCGGCCGTGGGGCGGTTCACGACAACGACCGAGGTTGGAGACCTCGCTGACGCGGACCTCGTGATCGAGGCGATCGTCGAGGAGCTCGAGCCGAAGCGCGAGCTGTTCGCCGAGCTCGACCGGATCACCCAGCCGGAGTCGATCCTCGCGACGAACACGTCCGCACTCTCCGTCTCACGGATCGCGGAAGCGACGGGGCGCCCCGAGCGCGTGATCGGGATGCACTTCTTCAACCCCGCGCCGCTCCTGCCTCTGGTCGAGGTCGTGCGGGCCGAGCGCAGCTCCGACGAGGCCGTCGACGCCGCCTACGCCTGGGCCGAGGGTGCCGGAAAGCAGCCCGTTCGCTGCAACGACACGCCGGGTTTCATCGTCAACCGGATCCTCATCCCGCTCCTCAACGACTGCGTGCGCGTGCTGGACGAGGCGGGCGTGACGCCCGAGGACCTCGACAAGGCGATGACGAACGGCGCCGGCTGGCCCATGGGACCGTGCGAGCTCCTGGATCTCGTCGGCTTCGACATCCACAACCACGCCTCCGAGGCGCTGCACGCCGCGCTCGGCGAGGACCGGATGGCGCCGCCGGAGCGGCTGCTCCAGATGCAGCGCGACGGGAAGCTGGGCCGCAAGAGCGGCGAGGGGTTCTTCAGGTACTCCTGACGACGTTCCGCATCGGGATCTGGAGGCGGCGGGCGACCCACGGGATCGTCGAGCCCTGGACCAGCACCGAGAAGGCGACGACTACGAAGACGATGTCGTAGACGCGCTCGGCATCGTCGACCGCGGCGAGGAGCGCGAAGGCAGCCAGGAGGATCGGGACGGCGCCGCGCAGACCGCTCCAGACGACGAAGAGTCGCTCGCTCTGGCGCATCCTCACCGGCAGGAGCAGCGGATAGACGGCCAGCGGGCGGGCGATCAGCGCCAGGATCACGGCCAGCGCGAGCCCTTCCAGCAGCCTGGTGCTCGTGAGGAGGTTCGTAATGTCCATTGTCAACCCGAGGGCCGTGAACACCACAACCTCGGCGAGGCTGGCGAGCGACGTGTGGAAGTGCTCGATCTCGTCGCGAAGCGGGACGTCGGCGTCGCCGAGAAGCACACCGGCGACGAAAACGGCGAGGAAGCCCGAGCCGTGCGCCGTCGCAGCGAGGCCGTAGATGACTCCCGCGGCTGCGAGCGTGCGGAGGGGATAGAGGCCCGGGTTCGGCAGCGGGATCCGCAGCAGCGGCAGCAGCGCGGCGGTGCCGAGGAGGCCGACGATCAGTCCCACCGCCATCTCGATGGTGAACTCCTCTATAACCACCCAGAACGTCGCGCCGTCCTGCGTCGCCAGCTCGATCATCCCGATCATCAGCGCGATCCCGACTGGGTCGTTCACGCCGGATTCCCCCTCGAGGATCGTGCCGGCGCGGCCGCGGATCTCCTTGTTCCCGAGCACCGAGAACATGACCGCCGGGTCGGTGGGCGCCAGTGCCGCGCCGATGATGCCGGCGATCGTCCACGAGAAGTCGAAGAGGTAGTGCGCGGCCACCGCGATGATCCCGGCGGTCGCGAACGTGCCGACGATCCCCAGCGAGAAGATCGGCACAGCGGCGATCCGGAAGCGGCGCCAGCCGACCAGCGTCCCGCCGTTGAAGAGGATCACGATCAGCGCGACGACGCCGATCCGCTCGACCTCGAGGATCGTGACGCGCTCCGCAAGCGACGGAAAGATGTCGGAGGCCACTGCGGCGAGCAGCAGGAAGATCACCGGCTCGGGAATCGGGATGCGCTCGCCGAGCTTGATCAGGAGCAGGGCGAGCAGGAGCCCGCCCGAGACGACGAGCACCATCGCGCCGAAGACGTTCAGCTCGTCCACGAAAACGAGCCTAAATGCGGGCCTAGTCGTGGGCCGCGATAACGGTTTCCTTACAGATCGCTAAGCCGGGTCACACTCCGGATGGCGATACTTGTGTCCATGCGTCCTGCGCGCCTGATCCTGCTCGCGGCCACGGCCGTCCTCGCCCTCGCGCTCGCCGCGCTGGCTTCGGCCGAGCGCCCTGGCCCGGTCGAGGACGG
Organism: uncultured Actinomycetes bacterium; assembly: GCA_963802375.1. GTDB lineage: Bacteria > Actinomycetota > Thermoleophilia > Gaiellales > Gaiellaceae > JACDAN01. The sequence goes on along the minus strand of CAWDIJ010000010.1, from coordinate 511,812 downwards.
AACGCTGTCGGTCCGTGACGGCCGCGCGACGATCCAGCTCCGGATGAGCGGCGGCGTCATCGGCCGGTTCGCCCGCGGGAAGCTCACGGTCACCGAAGCGCCTGTCGGGACGAGCACTATCGTCGTTCGTGGCGCCAACACGACGACGTTTTTGAACCAGCGCACGACCGTCTACCGGGGCAGGAACATCAGGTTCCGGATCGCGGACGACCGCAAGTTCGTCGTCAAGATCAACGCCTCGAAGATCAATTTCTCCGCGGTCGGGCGCGGCGACGGCTGGCTCGACGGGTGGGGAGATCCCGACGCGGGGGTCTACTTCGACGGCTCGTTCTCCCTCAACGGCGGCGCGTATCGGTCGATCCCGGACGGGCGGAGCCCGGTCCGGCTCGAGGCGCTGCCGACCGGCGGCTGAGCCGCGAGGTCTATCCTGATGGGCGCGATGGCATCGTCCGACGCGCAAACCGTGCTGGTGGTTGAAGACGAGGCGTCGATCGCCTCCTTCGTGGCCATGTACCTCCGCAATGCGGGATACGACGTCAAGGTCGCCCCGAACGGGCGTGACGCGCTCACGCTGGCCGACTCCCAGTCGCCTGCGCTCGTCGTCCTCGACCTGATGCTGCCGGACATCGACGGCATCGAAGTCTGCCGGCGGCTGCGCCACACGTCCGACGTGCCGATCCTGATGCTGACCGCGCGGGACGAGGACGTCGACAAGATCGTCGGCCTCGAGGTCGGCGCCGACGACTACCTGACGAAGCCGTTCAACCCTCGGGAGCTCGTGGCCCGCGTCAAGTCGATTCTCCGCCGCTCGACGCCCGAGCGGAAGCAGGCACAGACGACCCAGATCCGGCACGGGCAGCTGATGGTCGACTCCGGCCGGCGGGAGGTGCAGGTCGACGGGAATGACGTCCAGCTCGCGCCAAAGGAGTTCGACCTCCTCTGGGAGCTGCTCGACCACAACGGACTCGTGCTGACGCGCGACCAGCTGCTGGAGCGGGTCTGGGGATACACGTTCGCCGGAGACACACGGACTGTCGACGTCCACATCCGGCAGCTCCGGCGCAAGCTCGGAGACGCTTCCCCGATCGTCACCGTCTGGGGGGTCGGGTACAAGGCGGCGCCCGCGAAGGACGCCTCCAAGGACACGGTCACCGCCTGATTAGTGTGCCTTCAGGTGATGCTGCCCCGCTTCTGGGTCGCGAGCACCAAGCCAGAGCGCGCACTCGGCCGAGCGCAGGCTAGGCAGCCTGGGCGAGGTCGAGGGTCGGCTCTGGCGCCGTGTGATCGCGGGCCAGAAGCAGGCGTGTATCGCCTGGAGGCGCACTAACTAAGCATGGCCATGTTCCGGTCGCTGCGCTTCCGCCTCCCGGCGTTCTTCCTGGCTGGCGCTGTGCTGGCCGGCCTGATCTCGACGCTGATCGCCCTCGGGCTCTTCCAGGACTACACCGAAGATCGCCTCGTCGCGGAGCTTCGCCGAGAGGCACGCGGGCTCTCGAGCCTCTACGCGCAGCAGGCGATCCGAGCCGCCGACCAGGATCGTCCGTACTTCGTCGAGCCGGAGCGGCTGGAGCAGGCGAGCGGCAGCAAGCTGTTCTATACCGGCCTTCGCATTCAGTTCCGCGGGACGACCGGCCTCAAGGAAGTGCCTCTCGGCGAGGTCGACTGGAAGGACGGCCGCGTTCACGTCTTCGAGTTCACGCCGCCTGGTGCGAGACGCGAGTATCTCGCCGTCGCGCATCCGGTCCGGATCGACGGCAAGGTCTACGGCGCGCTGATCGCCGCGAAGCCGAAGGCGGAGCTCCGTGAGCGCTGGACAACCCTGATCGAGCGGCTCACGCTTGCGGGGATCTTCGGAATCGTCGTCGCGGGTGCACTGGCCTGGTACCTGTCCCGCCGCATCACCGAGCCCGTCCAGGCGCTTTCGCAGGCGGCCGACAACATCGCGGGCGGCCTGTACGAGGTTCCCGAGATCAACGCGAGCGGGGAGATCGGCCAGCTGGCCGAGCGCTTCCGGGAGATGGCGGCGCGCCTCCAGGAGGCGGAGGAGCTCGAGCGCAACTTCCTGATGACTGTCTCTCACGAGCTGCGGACACCGCTGACCGCGATCCGAGGCCATGTCGAGGCACTCCGCGAGGGCGTGGCGCAGGACGAGGAGGCGCGGCAGGAGTCTCTCGACGTGATCGCACACGAGGCGATGCGCTTGGAGCGACTGGTCGGCGACGTGCTCGACCTCGCCAAGCTCGACACGCGCCGATTCACGCTGCGGCGCGAGGAGGTCGACATGGGCCACCTGCTCGAGCGCGCGTACAACACGTTCGCCGAGGAGGCGAGGCGGCGCGACATCGACTACCGCCAGGACATCTCCGCCAGGCCGGTGATTGTGGCCGACGGCGACCGGGTGCTCCAGATCATCTCGAACCTGCTCTCGAACGCCTTCCGGTGGACGCCCGACGGGGGCCGGGTCGAGCTGCAGCTCGGTGCGGAGAACGGCACGGTGTCGGTTGCAGTCGAGGACACCGGGCCCGGGATCAAGCCGGAGGAGCAGGAGCGGATCTTCCGGCCGTTCTGGACGCGGGACGGCTCTGGCACCGGCCTCGGCCTGGCGATCGCGCGGGAGCTCGCGGTAGCCCACGGCGGCCGGATCCGCCTGAAGTCGTCTCCGGGTGAAGGGGCGCGATTCGAGCTCGTGCTCCCGCTGTCGCCGGGGGATGGCGGCGACTGAGCGCGCCGCCCAGGGCGGCCTGCTCGCGGCGATGCGGCCGCGGCAGTGGACGAAGAACCTCCTGCTCTACGCCGGGATCGTCTTCGCCGCGGAGCTGGACGACCCTGAGCGGTGGGTGCAGGCGACCGCAGCCTTCGTCGCCTACTGCTTGGCATCGAGCGCGGCGTACATCTACAACGACGTCCGGGACGCAGAACAGGACAGGCTCCATCCGCTCAAGCGCCATCGCCCGATCGCGAGTGGGAGGGTTCGTCCTGAGCGCGCGCTGAACGTCGCGGGAATCCTTGCGACGCTCGCGTTCGCGGTCGTGGCGCCGCTCGGCTGGGGCTCGTTGGCGTACATGGCCGGCTTCGTCGGGCTCCAGCTTGCGTACAGCCTGGGCCTGAAGAACCTCCCGTTGATCGACGTGATGGCGATCTCGGGCCTGTTCGTCATTCGCGCGGCGGCGGGGGCGGAGGCAGTGGACGTGCGGATCTCGCCCTGGCTGATCGTGTGCACCGCGTTGCTGGCGCTCTTCCTCGCGCTGGCGAAGCGCCGCGGCGAGCTGGCGACGACAGGCGTCGAGGCGGGACGTCCCGTGCTTTCCGGCTACTCGCTGGAGCTCGTCGACCAGCTCGTGACCATCGTCGCCGCCTGCACGATCGTCGCCTACTCGCTGTACACCTTCGAGGCGCGCGAGGGCAGCGCGATGATGGCGACGATTCCGTTCGTCGTCTATGGCCTCTTCCGGTACATCCAGCTGATGCACCGTGAGGACCTCGGGGAGGAGCCCGAGAACGTGCTGCTGACGGACGTGCCGATCCTGGCGACGATCGCCGCGTGGGCGGTGACCTCGGCGACGATCCTGTTGTTGGTCTAGCCCGCTTCGCGGCGCTCTTGCGCGTCTTCGATGCGGTAGACGATCGCGCCGTTCGCCTGCTTGACGGCGGTCTCGATGCGGCTGAGGCGCTCGTCGACGCTCTTCCAGCCCGAGGAGATCAGGTCGACCAGTAGGGCGAGGTCGTCCACCCGTGCGTGCCGTTCGGCGAGGGTGTCGTTCTCGATCCGCTCGAGGCGCCGGATGGTCTGGCCGGCGAGGCCGCGCACCTCGGCGAGCTGGCGGGCGACGGGCAGCGCCTCGGCCCGCATGCCGTCCTGGACGGCCTGGCCGACGGCGACCGGGAGCGCGGTCTCGATCCGTGCGGCGAGCTCTCCGAGCTCCTCCACCTGCGCCCTCGCGCGCTCGAGCGCCGCATCCACGTCGCCCGGCTGAGTTCGCGACTGGGCGGCGGCTTCCAGCCGCTCTCGTGCCCGTTCGACGGCCGCGTAGTCCACGGGGCGACTGTAGCTTTGCCCCCGGATGGACACCTCGGCGCTGGAGTACGAGCTCCCGCCGGAGCTGATCGCCCAGCGACCGGCGGAGCGGCGGGACGAGTCGCGGCTCCTCGTCTACGACCGGTCGACGGGCGATGTGCGGCACCGGCGCTTCTCCGAGCTGCCGAAGGAGCTTGCACAGGACGAGCTCGTTGTCGTCAACGAGACGCGGGTGCTGCCGGCGAGGCTGCGGCTGCAGCGTCCGGGCGGGGGAGAGGCGGAGGTGCTGCTCCTCGAGCGCGTGGGGGAGAACGGGCTCTGGGAAGGGCTGGCGCGTCCAACCCGCAGGCTGAGGGCCGGGCAGCGGCTCGGCCCGGTCGAGCTGCTCGAGCCCCTCGGCGGCGGGCGCTGGCGGCTGCGGCTCGAGGGCGAGCCGGCCGGTGAGACGCCGCTCCCGCCGTACATCACCGAGACGCTCGCCGATCCGGACCGCTACCAGACGGTCTACGCCCGCGAGGAAGGCTCGGCCGCGGCGCCGACAGCGGGCCTCCATTTCACGCCGGAGCTGCTCAGCCGACTCGACGTCGAGCGGGTCACGCTCCATGTCGGCCTCGACACCTTCCGCCCGGTCGAGTCGGAGACGCTCGAGCAGCATGAGATCCACACCGAGCGGTACGCGGTCGAGGCGGCGGCCTGGGAGCGAATCCGGTCGGCGGACCTTGTGCTCGCGGTGGGCACGACGACGACGCGAGTCCTCGAGACACTGGCAAGTAACACTGTGTTACAAGCCGACGAAGTGCCGCCCGATCCCGCCGCTGGAGCCGAAGCGCCGGGCGGGCGGGGGGCAAGTAACACTGTGTTACAAGGCCGCACCGGCCTGTTCATCACGCCCGGGTTCGAGTTCAAGCGCGTCGACTCCCTGCTGACGAACTTCCACCTACCGCGCTCGACGCTCCTCGCGCTGGTCATGGCCTTTGCGGGCATCGAGGAGACCCGGCGCCTCTACGAGCTCGCGATCGCCGAGCGCTATCGCTTCTACTCCTTCGGCGACGCGATGCTGATCCGGTGAGCTTCCGTGTCACGTCCACCGACGGCGCTGCGCGCGCCGGTGTCTTGCAAACCGCCCACGGCGAGGTGCCGACGCCCGCGTTCATGCCCGTCGGGACCAAGGCGACGGTCAAGACCCTCCATCCAGACGAGGTGCGCGAGCTTGGAGCCTCGATTCTGCTCGGCAACACGTACCACCTGCACTTCCGGCCCGGTGACGAGCTGATCGCGGAGCTCGGCGGCCTGCACGAGTTCATGGGCTGGGACGGGGCGATCCTGACCGACTCCGGCGGGTACCAGGTCTTCTCCCTCCGCGACACGATCCTCGCGGCCGGCGACGAGGGCGTCACCTTCCGGTCGGTCTACGACGGCTCGCCCGCCACCTTCACGCCCGAGTCCGTGGCCCGCATCCAGGCGAACCTCGGCTCCGACATCGCCATGTGCCTGGACGTGTGTCCGCCTGCGGGCGTCCCGCGCGAGGAGCTGGAGGACGCGGTCCGGCGGACGACGCTCTGGGCCCAGCGACAGCGCAAGGCCGACCGGGCAACGGGGCAGCTCGTCTTCGGGATCACCCAGGGCGCCTCCCACCCGGAGCTCCGCCGCCGCTCGATCGAGGAGATCACCGCGCTCGACTTCGACGGCTACGCGCTCGGCGGCCTCTCCGTCGGCGAGCCGCGCGGCCTCACCCTCGACGCCACAGCGTGGGCCGCGCCGCTCCTGCCCGAGGTGAAGCCGCGCTACTTCATGGGCATCGGCGACGCAGCAGGGATCCTCGAAGTGATCGAGCGGGGTATCGACATGTTCGACTGCGTTCTCCCGACCCGCACCGCGAGAACCGGCTCCGCGCTGACCTGGGAGGGGCGGCTGAACATGCGAAACGCGCGCTTCGCCCGCGACTCCAGCCCACTCGACGAGGACTGCCCCTGCCCGGCCTGCGCCCGCTTCTCCCGGGCCTACATTCGCCACCTCGTCAACCAGCATGAGCTCCTCGGAATTCGCTTACTCACGCTTCACAATCTTCGGTTCGTCCTGGACGTCACAGCAGGTGCGAGGCACGCGATCGCGAACGGCCTGCTGGCATCCTTCAAGGCCGAGTCACTCGAACGCCTGAACACACTGGAGTTGAGGACGCAAAACGCATGGAGCCGTTGATCTTTCTCGCCGCGCTGGCAGCGGTGTTCTGGTTCCTTCTCGTCCGGCCGCAGCGGCAACGGCAGTCCAAGCACCGCTCGATGCTGGCCGAGCTCTCGGCCGGGGACGAGGTGATCACGGCCGGCGGCGTCTTCGCGACGGTCCGCACGATCGCCGACGACCACCTCGTCGTCGAGATCGCGCCCGGCACCGAAGTTCGGCTCGCCAGAGAGGCCGTCGCGAACGTGCGTTCCGAAGCCCGAGGAGCCGCCGTTGACTCCGGAAGAACGCAGCTAACCTAAAGGGTCGCGGTGGCTACCAGACGCGGAAATCTCACCCTGCTCGCCTTCGTCGTCGCGGCGCTCGTCGGCGTCGCGCTCCTGGCGATCCCGCAGTCGCCGCTGCACCGCGAGATCAAGCTCGGCCTCGACCTCCAGGGCGGCGTCGAGCTCGTCCTGAGAGCGGTCCCGCCGAAGGGCGAAGAGATCACCGACGAGAACATGGACCTCGCGATCGAGGTCATCCGGAACCGTGTCGACGCGCTCGGCGTCTCCGAGCCGGAGATCCGCCAGCAGGGCCGGGATCAGATCTCGATCCAGCTCCCCGGCGTCGACGACCCGGAAAAGGCGAGCGAGCTGATCGGCAAGACCGCGCAGCTCGGGCTCTACGACGTCAACGAGAACACGCTCGACCCGACGCGCGACGAGAACGGCTTCCCGGTCCCCAGTGCCAACAAGTTCCAGCTGCTGAAAGAGCTCCAGCCGCGGACGAAGCGCGGCGAGATCCCCGAGTACTACCTCGTCGACCCGAAGGCGAAGAAGGTGATCTCCGGCCCGGAGGAAACGCAGGATCGAATCCGGCAGGCCTACAGGACGCGTACCGGAAAGGCGATCCCGAAGAACTTCCAGATCTGGGGGATCCCGGAGAAGACGATCATCCTCACCTGCGGCATCGGCGAGCGCTACTGCCCGGGCGTCAACCAGGCGCCGCCGCAGCAGGACTACTTCTACCTCTTCCGGCACGACCCGCTGAACAAGGACGACCCGGTCCCCGAGATGACGGGCGCCGACCTGAAGCTCGACGGCACCCGTCAGGACTTCAGCCAGACTCAGGGGCCGATCGTCCTGATGGAGTTCACGGACGACGGCGGCGAGAAGTTCCACGACGTCACGCGGGACATCGCCCAGCGCGGCCAGCTGCTCTCAGGCCAGGTCGGCAAGGACCGGGCGCTCCAGGGCTTCGCGATCGTCCTCGACCGCGAGATCAAGTCGGCACCGACGATCGACTGGGACCAGAACCCGGACGGCATCGCCGGCGGCTCGGCGGAGATCACCGGCATCGGTGACACCGGCGAGGCCCAGGATCTCGCCCTCGTCCTCCGCAGCGGTGCGCTGCCGTACGAGTTCGAGCAGGTCGACTTCACGCGGGTCTCGGCGACGCTCGGGAAGGAGTCGCTCGACCAGGCGGTCAAGGCGTCGCTGATCGGCCTCGCGGTCGTCTTCCTCTTCCTGCTCCTCGTCTACCGCTTCCTCGGCGTCATCGCGGTCATGGGCCTCGCGCTGAACGCGGCCTTCCTCTACGCGGTCATCGTGCTCTTCGAGGTCACGATGACGCTGCCCGGCTTCGCGGGATTGATCCTGGCGATCGGGGTCGCGGCCGACGCGAACATCGTCATCTTCGAACGCATCAAGGAGGAGGCGGCTGCCCGAAAGTCGGTGCGCGCCGCGATCGCGTCGGGCTACAAGAAGGGCTTCGCGACCATCGTCGACGCGAACGTGGTGACGGCGATCACGGCTTTGGTTCTGTTCGCGGTCGCAACGGGCGGGGTGCGCGGATTCGCGTTCATGCTCCTGCTCGGCACCGTCATCTCGATCTTCACCGCCGTCTTCGCGACCCGCGCGTTCCTCGGCCTCCTGGCCGGGTTCCGCTGGTTCGACAACCCGAGATTCATGGGCGCGAGCGCGCAGAAGATGGCGGGCTGGCAGATGTTCGACGCGGTCGGCAAGCGGCGGATCTGGTTCACGATCGCCGGCGTCCTGATCGCGGCGTCGATCGGCTCGCTGATCTTCAAGGGGCTGAACCTCGGGATCGACTTCCGCGGTGGCACGGAGATGGAGTTCGCGTCCCAGCAGGCGGTGGCCCCGGAGGAAGTGACCGCGAAGATGCAGGAGATCGGCGAGCCCGATGCGATCGTGCAAGGGCGCGGGGAGGAGGCGCCGGACGGCGGCTTCAACGAGTTCACGATCCGGACCGAGCCGCTCGAGCCCGGCGGGGTCCTCGAGATCACCGGCGCCGTCACCGAGGAGTTCAACGCGACGCAGCAGGGCGTGCGGAACGTCTCCGCGAGCTTCTCCGACCAGATCCTCCGCGGAGCGATCTACGCGATCCTGATCTCGTTCGTCCTGATCACGATCTACATCTCGCTGCGCTTCCAGTGGCGGTTCGCGGTGCCGATCCTGCGGACGATCGTCAACGACGGCCTGATCGCGCTGGGCATCTACTCCTTTGCGGGCAAGGAGGTGAGCGCGGCGACCGTGGCCGCATTCCTGACCATCATCGGATACTCGATCTACGACACGATCATCATCTTCGACCGCGTGCGCGAGAACCTGCCGATCATGCGGCGGTCCTCGATCAAGACGATCATCAACACGTCGCTCTGGGAGACCGTTCGCCGGTCGCTGGCGACGACGATCATCACCTTGCTCCCGGTCGGCGCGCTCTACGTCTTCGGCGGCGAAGTGCTCCAGGACTTCTCGTTCGCGATTCTCATCGGCATCTCGATCAGCGCCTTCTCGACGATCTTCATCGCTGCCCCGTTCCTCGCCGTGCTCCTCGAGAAGTCGCCCGAGTACAAGGGCCGCAAGGGTCTCGACGAGCCGGTCGAGCGGCCGAGCGACCTCGATGAGGAGCCCGAGCCTGAGCCGGTCCCGGCCGGGCCGGTCGACGGAGGGGACGGAGAGGTCGCCGCGCCGGTTCCGGCGCCCGTCGTGCCGCCGGCCAGCTCTGACGCGTCGAAGCGCGAGCGCCGACGCCAGCGCCGCAAGGCTCGCCCTCATGGCCGAGCCAGGTAGCAACGGCACGACCCGCGACCTCCTCGAGCGCATCGCTCTTGCCGCGGTCGGCGCTGCCACGCTGACGGCCGAGCGGGCGGACATGCTCGCCGAGGAGCTCGCCGATCGCGGCATGGTGCGGCGGGACGAGGCACGCGCGCTCATCGACGAGGTCACTGCCCGCTGGCGCGGGGACGCGACTCGCTTGGGCGAGGTGGCCGGCTCGACGCTGGACCGCCTGTTCCGCGAGCTCGGCCTGGTCACGAAGGACGAGGTGGAGGAGCTCGAGCTGCGGATCGCCCAGCTGGAGCACCGCCTGCGCCTCCTGGAGGATCCGCCCGAGAGGGGTTCAAGCCCGCCCGTGCAACACTGAGTGCGTGCCCCTCCAAGCGGTACACGCCGGCTTCTGGCCCGCGATCACGCGGCGCCAGAGCGCACCCTCCTCCTCGCCAAGGCTGTCTAGCCTTGACTCGTCGGAGTGCGCACTCTGGCTTGGTGCTCGCGACCCAGAAGCGGGGCAGCACCACTTGAAGGGGCACTAATGGCTCAGGCGCCTCCGCGAAGCCTGGGACGCATCTCCGAGATCGCCCAGGTCGCCGTCCGTCACGGCTTCGGCTACTTCTTCCGCCGCAACAAGCTCACCGACCTCATCGGCGAGGACGGCGAGGTTCTCAGCGAGGCGCCGTCGGAGCGCGGCCGCCACCTGCGGGAGATGCTCGACGAGCTCGGCCCGACGTTCGTCAAGTTCGGCCAGCTGCTCTCGATGCGGCCGGACGTCCTGCCGCCGGACATCATCGCCGAGCTCCGGGGCCTCCAGGACGACGTGTCGCCGTTTCCGTACGAGGAGGCCGCGCAGGTAATCGAGGAGAGCCTCGGCCAGCCGGTCGAGCGGTTATTCCGCGAGTTCGATCCGGTGCCGATGGCCGCCGCTTCGATCGGCCAGGTCCATCGCGCCGTTCTCCCGAACGGGCGCACCGTCGCCGTCAAGGTGCAGCGACCCGGCGCGCCGCGGCAGATCGAGGCCGACCTCAATCTGATGTACCAGGCCGCCCGCCTCGCGAAGGAGCGCGTGCGGGCCCTGGACTTCATCGACGCCAAGGGCCTCGTCGACGAGTTCGCGCGCGCAATCCGGCAGGAGCTCGACTACCGCCTCGAGGCGCGCAACGCTGAGACCTTCCGCAAGAACTTCGCGGGCCACCCGCACGTCAAGGTGCCCCGGGTCTACTGGACGTACACCCGGCCGCGCGTGCTCACGCTCGAGCACATCGATGGGACACAGCTGGCCGACATCGAGACGCTCGACTACGGGCTCGAGGAGCGGCGCCGGCTCGCCGAGGTCCTCACGGATACGTGGATGACCATGATCTTCCGCCACGGCTTCTTCCACGGAGATCCACACCCGGCGAACATCCTCGTCCTTGCCCCCGACAGCATCGGCCTCGTCGACTTCGGTCTCGCCGGGCGTCTGACCGACGAGGACGTCTCGAAGGCCACGCGGCTCTTCATCGACGTCGCGAACGAGAACATCGAGGCGCTGCCGAATCGGCTCGCCGACCTCGGCGTCCGCTACCCGAAGGAGCGTGAGGAGGAGTTCGTCGCGGAGCTGCGCGAGCTCTTCTACCGCTACTACGGCGCGACGCTCGAGGAGATCGACCCGCTGCAGGTCGTGCGAGAGGTCTTCGGGATGATCTACCGGATGAACCTCCGCCTGCCGACGAGGTTCGTCCTCCTGGACCGCGCGATCGCCACGCTGGGCTCGGTCACCGTCGAGCTCTCACCGGACTTCAACGTCTTCGAGGTGGCGCGGCCGTATGCCCGGAACCTGATGCTCAGCCGCTACACGCCGGCACGCATTGCGTCGCGCGCCCGGCGCGAGAGCTGGAACCTCGCGCGCATGGCCGTGGAGGTTCCGTACCAGCTGCACGACACGCTCGAGCAGTTCCGAGACGGACAGATCGAAGTGGGCTTCGTCCACAAGAACCTCGACGAGTTCATGGACCGCATCGTCGTCACGATGAACCGGCTCGTGATCGCACTGGTCGTGTCCGCAGGCCTGCTCGCGTCGAGCCTCCTCGGGATCTTCGCGACCGGCGGGCCCGAGATCCTCGGCATCAATGCCCTCTCGGTGATCGGATTCGTGCTCTCCGGGATCCTCGGGGTCTGGCTTTTGTGGGGCGTTCTCCGCTCGGGCAGGCTCTGAGCTTCCGGGACGAGCGACGTTCCACCAGTCCCTCCGGGCCTTGCCAGCTCTGGATTCTTCGTCGCAGATCCGCGTGAAAGGACATCTTTCCCGCGCGAAAGGCCGTTGCTAGCTTCGGCCGCATGACCAGCGCGCTGCTTCTCGCAGAACCGGAATCGGCGACGCGGGGCTTCCTCGAGCGCCACCTGCGGCAGGACGGGTTCGAGGTCCTGGAGGTGGGTGACGGCGAGGCGCTCGAGCTCGCGGAGCTCTCGCGGCCCGACCTCGTCCTCGCCTCCGACGCGCTCGCGCTGGAGCTCTGCCGGCGCGTGACCGACGTGCCGGTCATCGTGCTCGGCCGGCCGGAGTCGGACGCCGTCGACCGCGTCCGCGCGTTCGCCGGCGGCTGCGACGACTACGTCGCGCGGCCGTTCCACTACGAGGAGCTGCTCGCTCGGATCCGGGCGGTGCTTCGCCGTGTCGCTCCGCCCGAGCGGGACTACATGGAGGTCGGCGAGCTCGAGATCGATCGCGCCGCCAGGCGGGTACTCGTCGCCCGGGTACCAGTCGTCCTCGCCGCGAAGGAGTACGACCTGCTCGTCAAGCTGGCCGGCGACCCGACCCGCGTGTTCACGAAGGAAGAGCTGCTGCGCGAGGTCTGGGGCTTCCGATCGCTCGGCCGGACGCGGACGCTGGACTCCCACGCCTCCCGCCTGCGGCGCAAGCTCTCAGCCGCAGGCGGTGACTTCGTCCGAAACGTCTGGGGAGTCGGCTACTCGCTGGTGGACGGCTAGCCAGACGGAGCCGCTTTCCAGTCCTGCACTGAACCTGAGCCGGTTTGTTGGTGACGGTCAGCTTGCCTTGAACGCGTGGGCGTACCGCAGTCGCCCTGGACAATTGTGGTTTCGGCGGTAGAGTCGACGTGTTTCCCCTTGCGGCGTGGACCTACATCGACAGGATCACAAGAAGGGGGTTCTATGAACAAGGCTCTCGTTGTGGGCGGGCTGCTCCTGGCTTTGCTCGTCCCAACCGCTTTCGCCGGCTCGCAGTGCTTCTCAGGCGACGGTCCTCTGTGTCGAGCTTCAAGGCAACGCGGACACGCGCTACGACGTCAAGGCTCGTAGCTCAGGCAAGTGCGCGCGCGGGGAGCGAACGGTGGCGCTTCCACGTGGCCTGAGAGGCCCGCGTGGCCTGCGGGGACCAGCAGGCGCACGAGGTCCTGCCGGCCCAGCAGGGACCCGCAGGGCCGCAGGCCGGTCGGGCCGCAGGGGCCAGCCGGACCGCAGGCCCAGCCAGGCCCGGCAGGCCCGCCGGGCGCTGCACGCCCCGGACGCCTGAGTACGGCGTCGTGACCGTGATGTCGTGGACTCGAGGCGCAGTTCGCCGACCGTCGCGCTGGGCGACTATTCTCGACCGCAGCTCGGCTCGCCGGTCGGAGACGACGACGGGCGGAACGTTCCGCTTCACGTGCACCGCCGGCGCACGTCGCGTGCACGGTGACCATCGGCGCTGCGGTGATCTCGGACGGCAGCACGGACCAGGCGCTGTTCCTACCGCGATGCTGCTGATCCGCAAGGAGGGACACGCACGGCCGACGTGCTCCGATCACCGGCGCGACGTACTGCGAGTTCGCGCGACGGCGCGGCGCTCGCAGCAGATCCGCCGCGAGCCGACGTCACGCAGGACGCCGTCGGACGACGACGCGGACTGCCGCTCACATCGGCGCGATCGGCGGACTGCGCACGTGCTCGCGGCATCCGCCGGGCGAGGTCGTCTACCGGGATCGACGTGCACGACGGGCTTCTACGACGCATCGCGACGTCTCGCCTTCGCGGCGACCTGCGAACGCTTCCGCGTCCGTAGGACGACGCTCGCCGGTCAGCAGCAGGCGAACTACGCAGGTCAGCGACGGCCGTCAGCCGCCCCTCGCCGTCCAGCGGTGCGCGACGCCATCGCGTCCGGCGTCTGGGGGAGTCGGCTACTCGCTGCTGAACGACTCGGTGTAGCGGCCGAGCACGAAGTCCCAGCCGGGGCCGTAGTTCGCGCGCCCCTCGGGATCGTCCCAGCCGCGGTGCTCGAGGTCGACCCGGGTCTTGGTGCCCTCGGGCGTGAAGCGGATCTCGAGCTCCGTCGGGCCACGCTCCGGGTTCACGCGCCAGCGCAGGAGGAACCGGCCATGCGGTTCCCAGGCGAGAACGTCCGCCCATTCGGACTCCTCGCCCTCCGTGCTCCGCTCGTACACGCGCCCGCCGACGCGCTCGTCGAAGACGATCTCCGCAACCTTGTCCTCGAAGACCGTGTGGCTTCTCGGCCACCAGCTCGTCACCTGCCGCGTGAAGGTCTCGAACGCGGTCTCCTGCGACGCCTCGACGATGATCGTCTTGTTGATCGCCGCAAGCGCCTCCGTCGCGCTCATCCCTTGCTCCTTTCCCTCCGTTCGGCCTCGGCCTTGAAGTCGGCGAGGGCCTGATCCCAGAAGCGGTCGAAGTAGCTTCGGACGGCCGCGACGCCGTCCAGGTCGACGCGGTAGACGCGCCGTGTTCCTTCCGCCCGCTCGCGGACGAGGCCTGCGTCCTTCAACACGCGGAGGTGCTGAGAGACGGCCGGGCGGCTGACTGGGAGCTCACCCGCCAGCTCCCCGACCGCCATCGGCCTCAGGGCAAGCCGCTCGAAGATCGTTCTCCGAGTCGGGTCGCCGAGGGCGTTCATCGCTACTGCGTAAGCTTCCACTTACCGTAAGCGTAGACTTACGATCAGTGGATGTCAAGGCTTGGCGTTCCCGCCTCCAGGTCGAGCAGCAGGCGCTTCCGCTCGAGCCCGCCGCCGTAGCCGACGAGGCTGCCGTTCGACCCGACGACGCGGTGGCACGGGAGGACGATCGGGATCGGGTTGCGGTTCATGATCGTCCCGACGGCGCGGGCCGCGCGGGGATTCCCGGCCTCGACGGCCAGCGACTTATAGGTAGTGACCTCGCCGTAGGGCACCTTCGCGAGGCGCTCGAGGATGTCGCGCGAGAAGCCTTCCCGACCGCGCAGGTCGAGCGGCAGGTCGAAGTCCCGCCGGTTCCCCTCGAAGTACTCGTCGAGCTCGCGCCGCACCGGGTCGAGCTGGCGCGGTGCGCGCAGGACTCGCACACCGAAGGTTCGGGCGAGCGTCTCGGTCTCGCGATCGGGCTCCGGATCGAACGAGATCCGGCAGAGGCCCCGCTCGGTGACGGCGAGGAGCAGCGGGCCGATCGGCGTGTCGGCGACGTCGAACGAGACGTCGAGCAAGCCTGCCTCGGCGGCGGCCTGCCGGAAGCGGCGGTCGAGTGTCTTGGGAACGGAAGTCATGTGAGCCTCCTTCGCAGGCGCCGCACGCCGGAGGACGCGGCCTGGCGGGCCGCCTCCTCGCTGGACCCGAGTGCGGTGCCGATGTCCGAGTAGGGGAGGTCGTAGCCGTACCGGAGCACGACGGCGGCGCGCTCCTTCTCCGGGAGCTCGTCTGCGAGGTGCTCGATCTGCGCGTACGTGGGACGGTCGTCGGTCGTCTCGCCGTCGAGCTCCGCTGCCGGTTCCGGGCGCCGTGTCCGCCCCTCGTCGGCGGCGACCCGGGTCGCGATCGTGAACACCCAGGCTCGCAGGTAGCGGCCGTGCTTCAGCGAGTCGTAGCCCCGCAGCGCGCGGAGGAAGGTCTCCTGGAACGCGTCCTCGGCCCGCTGCCGCCCGAGCAGCCGCACGAGGTGCCCGAACACGGCGTCCCTGTTCTCTGCGTAGAACCGCTCGAACGGCGGAACGGTCATTGCCTCCATCATCCTCTTCAACGTGGGGGCCGCGGAGGATGTGAGATGAGGTGCGCCGTCGTCGGCCACGTCGAGTGGATCGACTTCGTGCGCGTCGAGCGCGTGCCCGAGCCCGGCGAGATCGTGACCGCCCTCGAGAGCTGGCCCGCGGCGGCTGGTGGAGGCGCTGTTGCCGCCCGCGAGTTCCTCCGTCTCGGCGCGGAGACGACGTTCTACACCGCCCTCGGCGACGACGACCTCGGCCGTCGCTCGGAGAGCGAGCTGCGCGCGCTGGGCCTGAGGCTGGAGGTCGTCACGCGCGAGGCGCCGCAGCGGCGCGGGTTCACGTTCCTCGACCACGCCGGCGAGCGCACGATCACCGTGATCGGCGAAAAGCTCGTGCCGCACGGTGATGATCCGTTCGCCTGGGATCGGCTGGCCGATACGGATGCCGTCTACTTCTGCGGCGGCGATCCGGACGCGCTCCGGCTCGCGCGGCGGGCAAGGGCCGTCGTCGCGACGGCGAGAGAGCTGCCGACGCTCGCCGAGGCGGGCGTCCAGCTCGACGCGCTCGTCCATAGCGGGCGGGATCCGAGCGAGCGCTACCGGCCGGGTGATCTCGACCCCGCGCCGAGGCTCGTGGCCACGACGGAGGGTGCGGCCGGAGGCCGATTCACCGCCGACGGGCGTGAGGGCCGCTGGGACCCCGCGCCGTTGCCCGGCCCGCTGAAGGACGTCTACGGAGCAGGCGACTGCTTCGCCGCGGGCCTTGCGTACGCCCTGGGCGAGGGCCGTGCCCCCGACGACGCGCTTGCCTTCGCCGCCGAGCGCGCGGCCGCCGCGATGACGCGGGTCGGCCTCGGTCGACTATGACTCGAGCATGATCACGATCGACGACGTGCGGGCGCTGACGGCCGGCCTGCCCAGGTCGTACGAAGCCGTGGTTCGGGGCCGGGTCAAGTTCCGTGTGGGTCGGATCGTCTACCTGTCGTTCTCGCGCGACGAGAAGGTGATGGGCTTCGCGTTCCCCAAGGAGGAGCGGGATGCGCTGATCCAGACGTGGCCCGAGAAGTTCATGCAGCCCGATCCGGGCGACCTCCGTTACAACTGGGTGCATGTCCGTCTGGACGCGATCGACCAGCAGGAGCTCCTCGAGCTCGTCTTCGACGCGTGGCGGATGGTGGTGCCGAAGCGCCTGGCCGCCGCATCCGACGACGAGCTCAGGAGCGGACAGGTCGCGGACCTGACCTGACTTCTCTTCCCCATATTGACGAAGTGGGGAAGAATGGTTTAAAGTGGGGGGAAGTGGGAGACCGCTGATGGCACTTACATGCTGCTCGGAGAGTACGAACACACCATCGACGACAAGAACCGGCTCACCCTTCCGGCCCGGTTCCGAGACGCCATGTCCGACGGCGTCGTCGTCACGCGCGGCATGGACGGTTGCCTCTATGCGTATCCGCGGGGCGACTGGCAGGAGCGGTTCCAGTCGCGGGTCGCGGGTCTCGATCCGCTCAGCAGCGAGGGCCGCAAGCTGCAGCGCCACTTCTTCTCCGGGGCGGCCGAGGCGGAGCTGGACAAGCAGGGCAGAATCATGATTCCGGGACCCCTGCTCCGCTACGCCGGCCTCGAGCGGGAAGTCGTCGTCGCCGGGATCCACGATCACCTCGAGATCTGGGATCGGGAGACCTGGCGACGGGAGCTCAACGAGGTCGAAGGGAGTGCGGAGCATGTTGCCGAGCGTCTTGCAGCCAAACGCGACTGATCACATCCCTGTCCTCGCCGAGGAGGTTCGGCGCCTGCTCGACGTGCAACCGGGAAACACTGTCGTCGACGCCACCTTCGGGGCGGGCGGGCACGCAGCCTTGCTCGCCGAGGACCTGAGGGGCGAGGGCAAGTACCTCGCGATCGACAGGGATCCCAACGTCAAGCCGTACTTCGAGTCGTTCCGGCGCCGCTCCGGCGTGAAGGCGCGGTTTCTGGCCGGAGACTTCGCCGACGTTCTGGAGCGGTTCGCGGACAACGGCCGCGGCGCCGACGCGATTCTCTTCGACCTCGGCGTCTCGAGCATGCAGCTCGACCGGCCGGAGCGTGGGTTCTCCTATGCGGCCGACGCCCCGCTCGACATGCGGATGGACCCGACAGCGGACGTCTCGGCCCGCGGGCTCGTGAACGAGGCGAGCGAGCGGGAGCTGACCGAGATCTTCCGGTCATACGGCGAGGAGCGGTACGCCCGCCAGATCGCGAAGCGGATCGTGCGCGACCGGCGCAGTCAGCCGTTCGAGACGACCCGTGAGCTCGTGGAGGCGATCAAGTCCGCGATCCCGACGCCGGCACGGTTCGGCGACGGCCATCCCGCGCGACGCGTCTTCCAGGCGCTTCGGATTGCGGTCAACGATGAGCTGGGGGCGCTCGAAGCCGCGCTGCCCGCCGCGCTCGAGATGCTCGTACCGGGTGGCCGGATCGCCGTCATCAGCTTCCACTCGCTCGAGGACCGAATCGTCAAGCGGTTCTTCCGGGCCGAGGCGCACGGGTGCACCTGCCCGCCTGACTTTCCCGTCTGCGTCTGCGGCAAGGAACCGTCGCTTCGGGTCCTGACCAGGAAGGCGGTCAGGCCGAGCGCGCAGGAAATCGCCAGCAACCCGCGCGCCGCGTCCGCACGGCTCAGGGCGGCGGTCAAGACCTAGTGCGCCCCCCGGCAATGAAATCCGCACCTCTGGCGGCTGCAAAGCCGCGCCAGCCTGGAGCCTCAGGCCGCGCCCATATCTCTTCGATATGGACGCGTCCTGAGTCCGCACCCTGGCTTGCTTTTCGCGTGCCAGAGGCACGGCTTCATCACCGGAGGACGCACTAATGGCTGTCGCGGTCGCACGTGCTCGCGCAGGTGCTCGCCCGAAGGGCCGCGCCAAGGCTCAGCGCCGGACCGCCGGAGGCGCGTTCTGGATCGTCCTGGTCGGCGTGCTCCTCGCCGGGGTCGTGGCGCTGAACGTCGCCGTGCTGCGGCTCAACCTCCAGTTCGACCAGCTTGCTCGCGACCGCGACAGGCTTCGCGCCGAGTCGGCCGAGCTCGCGTCCGAGCTCGCCACACGTTCGGCTTCCGCGCGCACGAGCAGCCTTGTACGGCACCGTCTCGGCTACCAGCCGGCGGATCCCGCCACGACGACGTATCTGGATCTCTCGGGCCGGTGAACCGGCGGCTCTCGAACCGCCGGATCAGGCTCCTGCTCGTCCTCTTCACGCTCGCCTTCGCGGGCCTGTTCGGACGCGCTGTCTGGCTCCAGGCGGTGCACGCGCGCGGGCTCGACCGGCTTGCACAGGGCCAGCACCACGCGACCGTGACGGTTCCCGCGCCGCGTGGAGCGATGACGGACCGGAACGGGGTGCAGCTCGCGATCGGCCGGCGCGCCACGACCGTCTACGCGAACCCGAAGCACATCGCGGACCCTCGGACCGCAGCGATCGCGGCAGGCGAGGCGCTTCGCCTCGACCCCGACGAGCTCTACGGCCCGCTGGCCGACCAGTCGCGCGGCTTCGTCTACGTGGCGCGCAAGGCCGACGCCAAGCGCGTCGACGCGCTGGAGCGAAAGGGCATCCAGGGGCTCGGCTTCTACGCCGAGGAGCGGCGCGTCTACCCCCAGGGATCGGTCGGCGCCCACGTCCTCGGCTACGCGGGAGTCGACAACAAGGGACTGTCCGGGCTGGAGCTGGCGCTGGACAACACGCTGGCCGGCCGGCCCGGCCGCGAGACCTTCGTCCGCGATCCCTTCGGCCGTGCGCTCGACGTCGTCCAGGCGACGCCGGCCGTCGAGGGCCGCGACGTCCGTCTGACCCTCGACGCCACCCTCCAGGCGAACGCCGAGTCCGTGCTGCGGTCGACGGTCCGCCGCTGGGGCGCTCGCGCCGCCACGGCCGTTGTGCTCGACCCACACAGCGGCGAAGTGCTCGCGCTGGCCGTCGAGCCGGGCTTCGACGCGAACGGTTTCCCGCAGACCTCCCGCGAGGTGCAGCGCAACCGCACCGTCACGGATACGTACGAGCCGGGCTCGACGCTGAAGGTCGTGACCGTCGCCGGGGCGCTCGCCGAAGGGCTCGTCACCCCGACGACCTCGTTCACGCTTCCCCCGAGCCTTCAGGTGGCGGACCGGGTGATCCACGAAGCGCACCGCACGGGCACCGAGCGGATGACCGTCGCGGCGATCCTCGCCCAGTCCTCCAACATCGGGACGATCACGCTCGCCCAGATGCTCGGCCGCCAACGGCTGACCACCTGGCTCGGCCGGTTCGGGTTCGGCAAGAAGACCGGCATCGACTTTCCCGGCGAGACGCGGGGGATCCTTCCGAGCGACTGGTCGGGCTCCACGATCGGCACGCTGCCGATCGGCCACGGCATCGCCGTGACGCCGGTGCAGATGGCGTCCGCGTACGCCGCGGTGGCAAACGGCGGCGTCTGGAAGCAGCCGCACCTCGTCCTGTCGGAGCGGGTCCGGCAGCGCCGGGTGATCTCGCGCGCCGTCTCCGAGCAGCTGATGTCGATGATGCGGGACGTCGTCGTCGAGGGAACCGGAACCGAGGCCGCGGTCGAGGGCTATCAGGTCGCCGGGAAGACCGGGACGGCCGCCAAGCCGGATCCGCGCGGCGGCTACTCGACCTCCCGCTACGTGGCCTCGTTCGTCGGCGCGGTGCCGGCGGGCGACCCGCGGCTCGTGATCCTGGTGACCGTGGACGAGCCGAGCACGATCTGGGGCGGCGTCGTCGCTGCCCCGGCGTTCCAGCAGATCGCCAGCTTCGCGCTGCAGTACCTGGAGATTCCTCCCGACGCCGCTTCCTGAGGCTAGCCTCCAGCCGATCGTGGATCTCGAGCGGCTGATCACCGCGCTCGGACCTCTGGAGGTCCGCGGGGGCGCTCCGACAGACATCACCGATCTCGCGTACGACACGCGTGAGGTCCGGCCCGGCGCGCTCTTCTTCTGCGCGCCGGGGGAGACCATCGACCGGCACGACCTCGCCGGCGAGGCGGTCGAGCGCGGCGCCGTGGCGCTGGTGGTGGAGCGGCCGCTCGACCTCGACGTGCCGCAGCTGCTCGTGGAGTCGGCGCGTGCGGCGATGCCGATCGCCGCCGACGAGTTCTTCGAGCGCCCGACCGAGGAGCTGCTCCTCGCCGGCGTCACCGGCACGAACGGGAAGACGACGACTGCGTATCTCCTCCACTCGATCTTCGACGCCGCCGGCATGCGGCCGGGACTGATCGGGACGATCGAGTCGCGTGTCGGCGGCGAGTCGCGGCCCGCGGTGCGGACGACGCCCGAGTCGGTCGACCTCCAGCGCACATTCCGGCAGATGATCGATGCCGGCGACCGCAGCGCGGTGATGGAGGCGACGTCGCACGGCTCCGTCCTCGGCCGCCTCGACCGGGTCAGGTTCAAGGCGCTCGCGTTCACGAACCTGACGCAGGACCACCTGGACTTCCACGGCACGATGGACGAGTACTACGAGGCGAAGCGACGGCTCTTCACCGAGCACGAGCCTGCGCCGGCGGCGGCGATCAACATCGGCGACGACTTCGGGAGGCGGCTCGCCGACGAGCTCCGCACGCTCGATCGCGCGCCGCTCCTCACCTTCGGGCTGACCGGCGTCGCCGACGTCCACGAGGCGCCGGGGACGAGCCGGCTCCAGGGTCGTTTCAACCGGGAGAACACGCTCGCAGCCGTCGCCGTGGCGCGCCTGGTCGGCGTCCCGGAGGGATCCGTGGAGGAAGGCTTGGCGGGCGCGCCGAGCGTCCCCGGGCGGTTCGAGTCCGTGGACGAGGGACAGCCGTTCTCGGTGATCGTCGACTACGCGCACACGCCGGATTCCCTGGCGAACGTCCTCAGGACGGCGCGGGAGCTGGCCGGCGAGCGGCTGATCTGCGTGTTCGGCTGCGGCGGCGACCGCGATCGCGGCAAGCGTCCGGAGATGGGGCGGATCGCGAGCGAACTGGCCGACGTCGCGATCGTCACGTCCGACAACCCACGCAGCGAGGATCCTCAGGCGATCATCGACGAGATCCTCGGAGGCGTCGTCGGCGACGTGAAGGTCGAGCCCGACCGGCGCGCCGCCATCGCGAAGGCGATCGAGCAGGCTCGCGACCGGGACGTCGTGGTCATCGCCGGGAAGGGCCACGAGCAAGGCCAGGAGCTCGCCGACCGCAAGATCCCCTTCGATGATCGCGAGGTCGCCCGTGAGGCACTGCGGCAGCTGAGGGCTCCAGCGTGATCCCGCTTCCGGTTACCGAGCTCCAGGGCCTCGGCCGGCTGGAGGCGACGGCGGACGAGGTGACCGGGGTCCAGATCGACTCGCGGCGAGTTCGGCCGGGCGATCTGTTCGTCGCCGTCCGCGGCGGGGTCGCGTACGTGGAGCAGGCACGCGCGGCGGGTGCTGGTGCGACACTCGTCCCGGACGACGACCACGCCGCCATGGCCGCGATCGGACGGGCTGTGCGCGACCGGTCGAGCGCCGAGGTCGTCGGCATCACCGGCTCGACCGGCAAGACGTCCACGAAGGACATCCTCGCCGCGCTTGTCGCCCCGCACCGGACGACGGTCGCCGCCGAAGCCAGCTACAACGCCGAGCTCGGGGTTCCGCTGACCCTCGCGCGGCTGGAGCCGGGAACCGAGCTGCTGATCGCGGAGCTCGCGATGCGCGGCTTCGGCCAGATCCGCGATCTCTGCGAGATCGCACAGCCGACGCTCGGGGCCATCACCGCCGTCGGTCCCGTCCACCTCGAGTTCGTGGGCGACGTGGCCGGCGTCGCACGCGCCAAGGCCGAGCTGCTCCAGGCGCTGCCGTCCGGTGCGACCGCAGTCGTCCCGGCCGGGGTCTACGAGCTCGAGCCTCACTTGCGAGACGACCTGAACGTGATCCGCGTCGGCGAGGACGTCCGGCTGCGCTCGTGGACGGACGGCCACATCGCAGCGGACGTGCTGGGCGAGACCGTCGAGCTCGAGCTGCCGTTCAGCGCACGCCACCAGGCAGAGAACGCACTCGTCGCGCTTGCGGTCTACGCGGCCCTCGGCCTTCCGCTCGACCGAGTCGGCGAGGGCGCGAAGGCGATCGAGCTCTCCCGTCTCCGCGGCGAGGAGATCCCCCTGGCGGGCGGCGGTGTCCTGATCAACGACTGCTGGAACGCCAACCCGGCGTCCATGCGGGCGGCGCTCGAGGAGCTCGCGAAGCGGAACGGCGGCAGGCGGATCGCGGTGCTCGGCGGCATGGCCGAGCTCGGCACCGAGGGCTCCCGCTACCACCGCGAGATCGGCGAGCTGCTCGATCCGGTCGACCACGTAATCGCCGTGGGCGAGCTCGCGCGTGGGTACGGCACGGGTGAGTGGGTCCCGGACGCGGATTCGGCCGCCGAGCGCCTTGCGGAGCTGCTCCAGCCGGGCGACGTCGTGCTCGTCAAGGGCTCGCGCTCGGTAGGCCTCGAGGCCGTCGCACAGAAACTTCAGACCTGATGGAACGAGTCCTCGCCGCGGGCCTGCTCGCGATGCTCATCTCGATCGTCGCCGGACCGAAGTTCATCGAGTTCCTCCGCCGGAACGAGATGGGCCAGCACATCCGCGAGGAGGGCCCCGAGAGCCACCGGGTCAAGCAGGGGACGCCGACCATGGGCGGCCTCCTGCTCGTCTTCTCGGCGACCGTCTCGTTCCTGACGCTCAGCCACTACACGACCGAGGGCCTGGCCGTCTTCGGCGTGATGCTCGGGTGCGGCGCGGTCGGCTTCGTGGACGACTACACGAAGCTCCGGCACCGCCGCTCGCTCGGCCTCGCCGGCCGCTGGAAGCTCGTCCTCCTGGCGGCGATCACCGTCGGGCTCGCTTTCGCTGTTGAAGAGGTGAACGCGCCGAGCGACCTCTATGTGCCCGTCGCGGACTGGCGCTTCGGTCTCTCCCTCGGCTTCTACCTCCTGCTCTTCCTGATCGTGGCCGGTGCGGCGAACGGCGCGAACCTGACGGACGGAGTCGACGGCCTCGCCGCCGGGATCGGGATCATCGCCCTGCTCACGTTCACGGCGATGAACGTCGTCGCCTACACGCGGTCGGGTCAGTTCCAGGCCGAACAGGACCTGGCCTCCCTGGATATGGCGATCCTCGGCGCGGCACTGATCGGAGGAGCGATCGGGTTCCTCTGGTACAACGCCTTCCCCGCCGAGGTGCAGATGGGGGACACCGGTTCCATGGCCATCGGCGGCGCGATCGGCGCGTTCGCGGTGATGAGCCGCAGCGAGTTGCTGCTGATCCTGATCGGCGGCATCTTCCTCATCGAGGCGCTCTCCGTGATCCTGCAGGTCTTCTCGTTCAAGTACTGGGGCCGCCGGATCTTCCTGATGGCGCCGATCCACCACCACTTCGAGATGAAGGCCTGGTCGGAGACCAAGATCATGGTGCGGTTCTGGATCGTCGCGGCGATCCTGTGCGGCGCGGCGTTCGCGCTCTACTACCGCTACTTCCCGGCCTTCCGTCCCGACCTCGTCGGATGACCTACCTCGTGCTCGGCCTGGCGCGGTCGGGCCGGGCGGCTGCGCTGGCGCTCGCGAGTCGAGGCGAACGGGTCGTCGCCGTCGACCTCTCTCCGGAGGCCGAGGCCGGAAGGCTCGCCGAGGCCGGCGTCGAAGTCCATCTCGGAACTGAGGAGACCACGCTGTTGGAGGGAGTCGACGTCTTGATCAAGAGCCCGGGGGTGCCGTCCGAGGCACCCCTCGTCGCCGCTGCGCGAGGGCGCGGCATCCCAGTCTGGAGCGAGATCGAGCTCGGCGGCCGCTTGCTCTCGACTCCCATCCTCGGCGTGACCGGAACGAACGGGAAGACGACCACGACGGCGCTGCTCGGCGAGATGCTCGGGGCGCCTGTGGCGGGGAACATCGGGCGCGCGCTGACCCAGCTCGACGACGGCGGTCGCTGGATCGTCTGTGAGCTGTCGAGCTTCCAGCTGGAGGACATCGACCAGTTCACGCCGCGGATCGCGGTGCTGCTGAACCTGGAGCCCGACCACCTCGACCGGCACGGCACCTGGGAGGCGTACCGGGACGCGAAGCTCCGGATCTTCGAGAACCAGGGCCAGGATGACGTCGCCGTCGTCCCACACGGGTTCGGCGAGATCCCGGGACTGGGGAGGAGGGTCGAGTTCTCCCCCGACGACCCGCTGCCCGCCGAACCGCGGATTCCGGGAGCGCACAACCGCGAGAACGCCGCGGCGGCGGTCGCAGCCGCCCGCGAAGCCGGTGCCGGCGAGGAGGAGATCGCGAAGGCCCTCCGCGAGTTCCCCGGGGTGCCGCACCGGCTCGAGGAAGTCGCGGAGATCGGCGGCGTGCGCTTCGTCAACGACTCCAAGGCGACGAACGCGGCGGCGGCGCGCCGTGCGATCGCGTCATTCGACGAGCCGCTGCACGTCATCCTCGGGGGGCTCGGCAAGAACGAGAGCTACGCGGAGCTCGCCGCCGACCTACGAGCTCGCGGCGCACGGGCGTACCTGATCGGCGCCGCGGCCGACGAGCTGGCGGAGGCGATCGACGAGCACACGCTCTGCGGCGACCTTGTGACGGCCGTTCGAGCTGCGGCTGACGCTGCGACGCCCGGTGACGTGGTCCTCCTCTCGCCCGCCTGTGCCAGCTACGACCAGTTCAGGGACTTCGAGGAGCGGGGCGACGAGTTCCGCCGCCTCGTCGAGGAGCTTCGGTGAAGAAGGGCCAGTTCGAGGGGCAGCTCCTGCTGCTGATCACGCTCGCGCTCGTTGCGTTCGGGCTGGTGATGGTCTTCAGCGCCACCTCCGGGCAGGCGACGCTCGGTGACGGCGACGCCTCGTACTACCTCCGGAAGCAGGGGCTCTACGCGCTCGTCGGCCTCGTCCTCCTCGTGGTTCTGCGCCGGACGAGCTATCACTCGCTGCGGCCGCTCGCACCGACGCTGATCGTCGGCAGCCTCGGGCTGCTCCTCGCCGTGCTCGCAATCGGGACGACAGTCAACGGCGCCAAGCGCTGGCTCCAGTTCGGCCCTGCGGTGTTCCAGCCGTCCGAGCTCGCAAAGCTGGCGCTGGTTGTCTGGCTGGCCGCCTATCTGTCGCGCCACCCCGCCCCGCGGACACTCGGCGAGCTCTTCAAGCCGATCGGGCTGGTGGTCGGCGTGTTCTGCGCGCTCTTCCTCGCAGAGCCGGACCTCGGGACTGCGATCACGGTCGTCGTCATGGTCGGCGGCGTCCTCGTCGTCTCGGGCGCGCCGGCGCGGCTGCTGGCGACCGCGGGAGGGCTCGCCGTCGGCCTCGTGCTCACCGCCGCCTGGTTCGAGCCGTACCGGCGCGCGCGCCTGCTGAGCTTCCTCAACCCGTGGGACGACCCGCAGGGCGCCGGCTACCAGACTGTTCAGGCGATGATCGGGCTGGGGTCGGGCGGGATCTTCGGCGTCGGGCTCGGCGAGGGGATCTCGAAGAACTTCTACTTGCCGGAAGCGCACACGGACATGATCTTCGCGATCGTGGGCGAGGAGCTCGGCCTCGTCGGGACGACGGCGCTGATCGGTGCCTATGCGGCGTTCGGCTACGCGGGTTTCCGGCTCGCGCTCAGCTGCAAGGACCCGTTCGGGAAACGGCTCGCGGCCGGGATCACCACGCTTGTCTGCGGCCAGGCGCTGATCAACGTTGCAGCCGTAATGGGCGTCGCGCCGCTGACAGGGATCACGCTCCCGTTCGTCTCCTACGGCGGCTCGAGCCTCGTCGTCGGGCTCGCGGGCGTGGGCATCCTCCTTAACATCGCGGGCGACCATGGCCGAGCAACGAGCGCCCAGGTGCCTGATCGCAGCAGGAGGAACAGCCGGACACGTGCTTCCAGCGATCGCAGTCGGCGAGGCGCTTCGCGACCGCGGAGCCGCCGTGACGTTCGCCGGGTCGCCGGATCGCGTTGAATCACGCCTCGTTCCCGAGGCCGGGTTCGAGCTCGACTCGTTCCGGATCTCGCCGCTGCCGCGCCGCCCGAGCCTCGAGCTCGTGCGCTCGGTCGTTCGCGCGGGCGGCGCCGTTCGCGAAAGCCGCCGGATCCTGAAGCGGCGGCGGCCGGACGTCGTCCTCGGCGCGGGCAGCTTCGTCGCCGGGCCGATGGTTGTCGCCGCTGCGTCGATGCGGCTCCCGACGGCGCTGACTGAGGCGGACGCGCATCTCGGCCTCGCGAACCGGCTCGCCGCGCCGTTGGCCGAGCGTGTCTTCCTCTCCTATGAGCTCGACGGGCACGGGCCGCCCAAGTACCTGGTCGTCGGGCGCCCGATCCCCGCGCGTGCGCGGCCGGTGCCACGGACGGAAGCGCGGGCTCGGCTCGGCCTCCCGCCGGATGGCAAGGTTCTCGGCGTCTTCGGCGCGCGCGCCGGCGCAAAGAGCCTCAACGAGCTGGCGGTCGAGACCTGGGGAGCGGAGGGGCCGGTTGTGCTCCACCTGTCGGGCGAGCGCGATCACGACGCGCTTCGCGCTCGGGTGCGGCGTGCCGACTACCACCTCCTTCCGGCCATCGACGACTTCGGCGCGGCGCTCTCGGCGGTCGACCTCGCCCTTTCGCGATCGGGTGGGACCGTCTGGGAATTGGCGGCAGCCGGACTACCCGCGGTGCTTGTCCCGTACCCGCACGCGACGGCCGACCACCAGGCGAAGAACGCGAGGTACTTCGAACGGGGCGGCGGTGCCGTGGTCGTCCCGGAGACACGGCTGCACGAAGCGCCGCCGATCGTCGAGTCGCTCCTGACCGACGACGAGAGGCTCAGCGAGATGAGCGAGGCGATGCGCGGCCTCGCGAAGGAGGACGCCGCCGACCGCATCGCCGAGGAGGTGTTGGCGCTTGCGACCGCTCGCCGGTAGACGGCTCCACTTCGTTGGGATCGGCGGCGCCGGCCTCTCCGGCTACGCGCTCCTGGCGCACGCCTGGGGTGCCGACGTGTCGGGGTGGGACCGGTACGACACGCCGTACCTCCAACACCTGCCGTCGGAGATCGTCGTGACGATCTCGCCCGAGCCCGAAGTGCCCGACGACGCCGAGGCAATCGTCTCGACGGCGTTCACGGGCAGCGCGGAGGGGCGATCGCGCGCTGAGTTCCTGGCTGAGCTGGTCTCGCTCCAGGCCTCGATCGTCGTCGCCGGCGCGCACGGGAAGACGACGACCGCGGCGATGATCGCGTTCGTCCTCGACCGTCTCGGCCGCGAACCGGGGTTCCTGATCGGCGCGGAGGTGCCGCAGCTGGGCGCGAATGCCCGCGCCGGCTCCGGCTGGCTCGTTGTCGAGGGCGACGAGTCGGACAGGACGATCGAGCTTCTCCGTCCCGCGATCGCCGTCGTCACGAACGTCGACCTCGACCATCACACCGAGTTCGCTTCCAGGTCGGAAGTGGCCGCCCTGTTCGAGCGCTGGCTCGAGAACGTCCCGCAGACGGTTCGCGGCGACTCGCTCGAGCCGTACGACGGCGAGCTCAACATCCCCGGCCGACACAACCGGCTCAACGCCGCCG
Source organism: uncultured Actinomycetes bacterium (assembly GCA_963802375.1). Classification (GTDB taxonomy): domain Bacteria; phylum Actinomycetota; class Thermoleophilia; order Gaiellales; family Gaiellaceae; genus JACDAN01. The sequence goes on along the minus strand of CAWDIJ010000010.1, from coordinate 484,121 downwards.
CCGCCCTCGCCGCGCTCGAGCTCGCCGGCGTGCACGGACGTGAGGCGTGGCCGGTGCTGCGCGAGTTTCGGGGCGCCGGGCGGCGGCTGGAGGAGGTCGGTGTCGCGGGAGACGTGCGGATCGTCGACGACTACGCGCACCATCCGGCCGAGATTCGCGTCACGCTCGCTGCGCTTCGCGAGCAGGGCATCGGCAGGATCCTCGCGCTCTTCCAGCCGCACCTGTACTCCCGCACCAGGCATCTCGCACGCGAGACCGCCGCGGCGCTCGCCGAGGCGGACGTCGTCGCGGTCACGGAGGTCTACGCCGCGCGGGAGGAGCCCGTCGAGGGCGTCACGGGGAAGCTCGTCGTCGACGCGCTCGCCGTGCTTCGGCCGGGGATGCTGATCGGCTGGACCCCGGCGGTCGAGGACGGCGCGCGGTTCCTCGCACGCCGCGCACGGCCCGGAGACGTCGTGCTCACGATCGGGGCCGGCGACGTTGACCGCGGCGCGGACCTCGTCTTCCGGGAGCTCGCGTGACGATCGACGACCGCGTGCCGATGTCCCGGTTCACGACGGTCGGGACCGGAGGTCCGGCTCGGTGGTTCGCGAAGCCGGAGACGGAGGACGAGCTCCGGGAAGCGCTCACCTGGGCCGCCGACCGCGAGGCGGCGGTGTCGGTGGTGGGGTTGGGGTCGAACCTGCTCGTAGCCGACGACGGTGTCGAGGCGCTCGTCCTCAGGCTCTCCGGCGAGCTGGCGGCGGCGGAGGCCGACGGCGAGGTTCTGCGGGCGGGTGGAGGCGCGCCGCTGGCCGTCTGCCTCCATCGGGCGCGGGCAGCGTCCCTGGGCGGGTTCGAGTTCGCGTGCGCCATCCCCGGGACCGCCGGAGGCGGCGTCTGGATGAATGCGGGAGCATACGGAGGCGACATGGCGAGCGTGCTCGATCGCGCGCTCGTCGCCGATGCGTCGGGCTCCTCCTGGCGCACGCCGGAGGAGCTGGGGCTCGAGTACCGCCGCTCGGCGTTGCGCCCCGGCGATGTCGTCGTCGCCGCCGAGTTTCGACTTCGGCCTCGGCCGGTCGAGGAGATCAAGGCGACGGTCGCCGAGATGCAGGCGGTGCGAAAAGCTGCACAGCCCACGAACAAGCGGACCTTCGGCAGTGTGTTCAAGAACCCAGATCACGAGCTGTCCGCAGGGCGGATGCTCGAGGCCTGCGGACTCCGCGGTCACCGGATCGGCGGCGCGCAGATCTCACCACGGCACGCGAACTTCATCGAGAACGCGGACGGCGCCACGACGCACGACGCGATCGAGCTGATGGCGGAGGCCCGCCGCCGGGCGCTCGAGGAGTTCGGCGTGGAGCTCGAGCACGAGGTGCAGTTCCTCGGCGCGATCGAGCTGCCAGCGAGCTCGTTCCAGCATGGAGGCTGAGCCGCCAGGCCGCGCTGGGCGGCGCCAGGCGTTGTCCTCGGCCGCGTCCATATCACTCGATATGAACGCGGCCTGCGTCCAGGCCTGGCATCCACCCATCGCACCCTGGCGACGAGCCACATCCTGGAACGAACTCGAAGCCGGCGAGCTGGTGTAGGAGCAGCCTGCGCGGCGGCGAAGTTGGCGCCGTGGCACGTACGGCTGTCTCGGTGTCCCCTACCCTTCGGCTGGTCCCGTCCGGCCGCTCGCTCGCGCTCGGCTTCGGAATGCTCGCCGCCGCCTTCGCGCTCTTCGTCGGCGCGCGCGAGACGAGCGTCTTCGCCGTCCACGAGGTGGAGGTCGAGTCGATCCCTAATGGGCAGTCGCGCCTGGTCACCCGTGCGCTGGGGGATCTTCACGGGACGAGCCTGCTGCGCATCGACCAGGAGGCGATCCAGCTCCGGCTGGACAAGCTCCCGCACGTCCACCTGCTCGGCTACGACCGCGCCTTCCCGAACAGCCTCCGCGTCCGGGTGAGCGTCGAGCGCCCGGTGGCGGTGGTGCGGCGTGGCGACGAGAACTGGCTCGTCTCAGCGGAAGGGCGGGTGCTCAGGCCGCTCGAACGACGGCTCAGGCGCCCCCTCCCGGTCGTGTGGCTCGAGCGGACCGTCGATCCGCACGTCGGTGCAATCCTCCGAGCGCCGGAGCCGGCACGCGCGATCCGGACGGTCGCCGCGATGCGAGCAGCGGCCCCGGGCCTGTCGCAGCGTGTCTGGTACGTGAAGATGAGCGAAGAGGGGACAGCGACCGCAGTGCTGCGCGACCGCTTCGAGATTCGGCTGGGCAAGGCCACAGACCTCCCGCTGAAGCTCGAGGTGTCGCGCCGGCTGCTGGCGACGATGCGGCGGGAGGGCGACATCGCCGCATACCTCGACGTCAGCGTTCCTGAGCGACCGGTGGTGGGAGAAAGTCTCGAGTCTCAGGTGGAGCCTGAGAGTTATCGAGCAACAGACGCGTTGACAAGCCAGTAGATCGTCCTTAGGCTGGAGCGTTGCAGGGCTTGCGAAGCCGCGAGCTACAGTCGAGCTTGAGGTGGAGGGACGTTGAGCGTACGCGAGCAGACAGGGAATTACCTGGCAATGATCAAGGTCGTCGGCGTCGGCGGCGGAGGATCGAATGCTGTCAGCCGCATGGTCGACGCCGGTCTGAGCGGAGTCGACTTCATCGCGACGAACACGGACGCCCAGGCGCTCCTCGTGGTCGATGCGGACCTGAAGGTCCACATCGGCGCCGAGTCGACGCGCGGCCTGGGCGCCGGCGCGAATCCGGAGGTCGGGCGGAACGCGGCGATGGAGAGTCGTGATGAGCTGAAGGATGCGATCAAGGGCGCGGACATGGTCTTTGTCACGGCCGGCGAGGGTGGCGGCACCGGCACGGGCGGTGCTCCGATCGTGGCCGAGATCGCGCGAGAGCTCGGGGCGCTCACAGTCGGCGTGGTGACGAGGCCGTTCGCCTTCGAGGGCCGCAAGCGCGCCGACCAGGCGATGATGGGCATCGAGGAGCTCCGCGACAACGTCGACACGCTGATCGTGATCGAGAACGACCGCCTCCTCCAGGTGGTCGAGAAGCGCACGTCCATCGTCGACGCTTTCCGGATGGCGGACGACATCCTCCGGCAGGGCGTCCAGGGGATCACCGACCTGATCACGGTCCCGGGGATCGTCAACCTCGACTTCGCCGACGTGCGCGCGATCATGTCCGACGCCGGGTCGGCGCTGATGGGCATTGGCACCGCGTCGGGGGAGAACCGCGCGGCCGAAGCGGCTCACACCGCGGTTTCCTCGCCGCTTCTCGAGTCGTCCATCGAAGGCGCGACCGGCATCCTGTTGAACATCAGCGGCCCACCCGACATGGGGCTGTTCGAGGTGAACGAGGCGGCGGAGGTCGTCACGGGCGCGGCGGACCAGAACGCGAACGTGATCTTCGGCGCCGTGATCGACGACGCGCTGAAGGACGAGGTCCGGGTCACGGTGATCGCGACGGGCTTCGGCCCGCAGGCGCAGCGGCGCCGTCGGCGCACGACGGTGAGCGAGGACGAGCCGGCGACGAGGACACCCGAGGAGCGCGAGCGCTTCGACGTCGGAGAGGACGTCCTCGAAGTGCCGTCCTTCCTCCGCGAATAGCGGCGGGTCCCCAGAACCCACGGCGGTAGCATCCGGCGCGTCGTGCAGACGCTGCGCCGAACTCCGCTCCACGAGCGTCATGTCGCCCTCGGCGCGCGTCTCGTCCCCTTCGCGGGCTGGGAGATGCCCGTGCAGTACGAGGGCGTCATTCCCGAGCACCGCGCGGTGCGTACGGACGCGGGCGTCTTCGACGTCTCGCACATGGGCGAGCTCGAGGTCGAGGGGCCGAAGGCGCACGAGTTCCTCCAGGGCGTCCTCTCAAACGACCTCGGCAAGGTCGAGCCGGGGCACGCCCAGTACACGCTTCTCACGAACGAGCGCGGCGGCATCGTCGACGACCTCATCGCCTACCGCCTCGAGGCCGGTCGCTACCTGTTGATCGTCAACGCCTCGAACCGGGACGCGGACTTCCGCTGGCTCAAGGAGCGCGAGATCCCGGGCTCGGACGTGCGCGACATCTCGGACGACTACGCACTCCTCGCCGTCCAGGGGCCGCGCTCACTGGAGCGACTCGGCCTCGACGAGGCGCCGCCGTTCACGTTCGCGATGGACGACCTCGACGGCATCGAGGTGATGGTCAACCGCACCGGCTACACGGGCGAGACCGGCGTCGAGCTCATGGTTCCCGCCGAGGAAGGCGCGGCGCTCTGGGACGCCGTTCTGGCCCGAGGCGTGACGCCGGCAGGGCTCGGAGCGCGGGACACACTGCGGCTGGAGGTCTGCTACCCGCTGCACGGGAACGACATCGGGCCGGACACCGACGCGATCTCGGCCGGCCTCGGCTGGGTCTGCGCGCTCGACAAGGACTTCACCGGCGCCGCCGAGCTCCGCCGGATCAAGGCCGACGGCCCGTCGCGGAAGCTGGGGGCCTTCGTGATGGAGGATGCGGGGATCCCGCGGCAGGGCATGGCCATCGAGGGCGGCGGCGAGGTCACCTCCGGAACGCACTCGCCGATGCTCGACCGCGGCATCGGCATGGGGTATGTCCGCACCGAACAGGCCGAGCCCGGCACCGAGCTCACGATCGACGTGCGGGGGAGGCAGCGGCGCGCCCGCGTCGTCAAGAAACCGATCTACAAGCGCGAGGAGGATTGATGGCGGCTGCTGAGAGCTACCCCGGCGAGCTGAGGTACCACCCCCAGCACGACTGGGCGCGCATCGATGGAGACGAGGCCGTGCTGGGGATCACCTGGTATGCGCAGGATGCGCTCGGTGAGCTCGTGCACTTCGAGCCCCCGCAGGTGGGCTCCTCGGTCGCGAAGGACGGCAACTACGGCGAGGTGGAATCCGTGAAGGCCGTCTCGGACGTCGTGTCGCCGCTCTCCGGTGAGGTGCTCGAGGTCAACCAGGCAGTGGCCGACGCCCCCGAGACCGTCAACGAGGATCCCTACGGCGAGGGCTGGCTGATCAGGATCCGGCTCTCCGACGCGTCCGAAACGGACAGCCTCCTGGACGCCGACGCCTACAAGGCCGTCCTGGCCGAGCTGTGACCTACGAGACGCTGACCGCCGCCGATCGCGAGGCGATGCTCGAGACGATCGGCGTCTCCAGCATCGAGGAGCTGTTCCGCGACATCCCCACCGGCGTCCGGTACGAACGGCCGCTCGAGCTCGGCGACCCGCTCACCGAGCAGGAGATCGTCGCGCGCCTGGAGGAACTCGCGGCGCGGAACGTCCATGCCGGCGAGGAGCTCTCGTTCGTCGGGGCCGGCGTCTACGACCACTACGTCCCGGCCGTCGTCGACTACATCCTCCAGCGCGGCGAGTTCCTGACCGCGTACACGCCGTACCAGCCGGAGATGAGCCAAGGAGTCCTCCAGGCGATCTTCGAGTACCAGACCGTGATCTGCGAGCTGACCGGCATGGACGTGTCCAATGCGTCCGGCTACGACGGCACGACGGTCGCCGCGGACGCCTGCTACGTCGCAAAGCACGCGACGGGCCGGTCGAAGATCGTCCTGGCCGAGACGGTCAACCCGCAGGTGCGCCAGGTCGTCCGCACGTACGCGCCCGGGTTCGGGATGGAGGTCGTGGACGTCCCGCACCGTGACGGCGTCACCGACCCCGAGGAGTTCCGGGCAGCCGCGGAGGGCGCCGCGTGCGCGATCTTCCAGCAGCCGAACTTCTTCGGCTGCCTGGAGCCGGCGCCCGAGCTGGCGGGTGCCGCGAACGACGCCGAGGCGCTGGCGGTCGCACACGTCGATCCCATGTCACTCGGCGTGCTCGAGGCGCCCGGCAACTACGGGTGCGCGATCGCGATCGGCGAGGGCCAGTCAGCGGGCAACGCCCTCTCCTACGGCGGTCCGCACTACGGGTTCATCGCCGCGCGCGAGGAGTTCACGCGACGAATGCCCGGCCGGATTGTCGGCGAGACGACCGACGTCGAGGGACGCCGGGGCTACGTCCTCACCCTCCAGACGCGCGAGCAGCACATCCGGCGCGAGAAAGCGACGTCGAACATCACGACCAACCAAACCCTGCTGGCGCTGGGCGGCCTCATCTATCTGTGCTGGCTGGGACCAGAGGGGCTCAGGGAGGTGGGCGAGACCTGTATGGCGCTCGCCGAGCACGCCAAGGAGCGGCTCGAGCTGCCACTGTTGTTTCCGGAGCAGGCAACGTTCAAGGAGTTTGGCGTGCGCGTCGGACGGCAGGCGCAGGAGGCCATTCGGCAAGCGCGCACCCACGGGGTCAACCCCGGCTATCCGGTCGGTCGCGACTACCCGGGGATGGACGACGCGATCCTCGTCGCCGTCACCGAGCGGCGCACCGTCGAGGACATCGACCGGCTCGCGGAGGCGCTGGCGGAATGAAACTCGTCTTCGAGAAGTCGGGGCCGGGTCTCCGCGCCGGGCGGATCCCGCGTCCGGCCGAGCTGTCACCGCCGACCGTGCCCGACGAGCTTCGCCGTGAGCGCCCGGCGCGGCTGCCGGAGCTCCCCGAAATCGAGCTCGTCCGTCATTTCACGGAGCTGACGACCCGCAACTTCGGGATCGACACCGGCTTCTATCCGCTCGGCTCCTGCACGATGAAGTACAACCCGCGCGTCAACGAGCGGGTCGCCGCGCTGCCTGGTTTCCGCGATCTCCACCCGCACCAGGACGAGGAGGGCGCACAGGGCGCGCTCGAGCTGATGCACGACCTCCAGGAGATCCTCGCGGAGGTCACCGGGCTCGACGCAGTCTCGCTTCAGCCGGCGGCCGGCTCGCAGGGCGAGCTGACCGGCCTGATGCTCATGCGCGCCTACTTCGCCGATCGCGGCGAGGCGGAGCAACGCCGGACGATCGTCGTCGCCGATACGGCGCACGGCACGAACCCGGCCAGCGTGACGATGGCCGGCTACGAGCTCCAGAAGGTCGCCACGGACTCGCGCGGCAACATCGATCTCGACGACCTCCGGAGCACGGTTGACGATTCGACGGCCGGCTTGATGCTCACGAACCCGTCGACGCTGGGCCTCTTCGACGAGCACATCGAGGAGGTCGCGAAGATCTTTCACGAAGTCGGCGCGCTCTTGTACTACGACGGCGCCAACCTGAATGCCGTGTGCGGGATCTCGCGGCCCGGCGACATGGGTTTCGACATCGTCCACATCAACCTGCACAAGACGTTCTCCCAGCCGCACGGCGGCGGAGGTCCCGGCGGCGGTCCGATCGCGGTGCGGGAGCGCCTGGAGCCGTTCCTGCCGGTTCCGGCCGTGGTGCGGGACGGCAACCGCTTCCGCCTCGACTACGACCGCCCGAAGTCGATCGGGAAGGTGCGCGCCTTCACGGGCCCGTTCGGCGTATTCGTCCGCTCGTACGCGTTCATCCTCGCCTGGGGCAGGGAGCTGCGGACGATGTCGGAGGACGCAGTCCTCAACGCGAACTACCTCCTGGCCAGGCTGAAGGACGCATACGACCTCCCGTTCGACCGGCTCTGCATGCACGAGTTCGTGCTCTCTGCGCGAAAGCTCAAGAAGGAGCACGGGATCACCGCGCTGGATGTCGCCAAGCGGCTGATGGACTACGGGTTCCACCCGCCGACGATCTATTTCCCGCTGATCGTTCCGGAGGCGCTGATGATCGAGCCGACGGAGACCGAGACGAAGGCAACGCTCGACGCCTTCGCCGACGCGATGCAGGAGATCGCACGTGAGGCGGCCGAGGAGCCGGAGACGCTGAAGCGCGCCCCTCACAACCGGCCCGTGGGACGGCTGGACGAGGTCAAGGCCGCGAAGCGCGCAATCGTCCGCTACCGGTTCGAGGACCACCCGGATCTGTCGGGCGAGCCGGTGACGGCCAGCGAGGTCGAAACGCCCAAGGGGGTCTGAGCCGCAGCACGCGGCGCCGCATCGCTCCGTCCCGCCGAGCCGTTAATGTCGCCCGACCGATGGCGACCGAAGTCAATGCTCGCGGCGCCTACGCCAAGATCCGCCACCCCTGGGGAGCGTTCTTCCTCGTCATCATCACCCTGGGGATTTACTACCTCTTTTGGTACTACTTCATCAACCGCGAGCTTCGTGATTTCGGCCGGGCGAGCGGGGAATCGGGCAGTAATCCGATCGATGTGAATCCCTGGCTCTCGCTGCTTGCCGTGAGTCTCGGTTGGTTTCTGATCATTCCGCCGTTTGTTTCGATGTATCGGACGTTCAAGCGGATTCGCACCGCTCAGGAACTCGCCGATGTCGGGCCGAAGGCGAGCCCGGGCCTCGGGCTCCTGCTTTTCTTCATTGCGCTGATCTTCTTCCCGGTCGAGGTTCCGTACGCGCAAACGAACCTGAACCGGGTCTGGAGGGTGTTCGCGAGCTAGCGCCAGAGCAGGTCGGTGTCGTCCGGCAGTTCGCCGCGACGCCGCACGAGCACCCAGAGCGTGCCGGCGACGGCGGGGATGAAGATGAGCATCCGGATCCTCCCAGGCGGCGGCGAGCCAGACGATGCCCAGCGGTGAGAATGGGCAGATGAGCGTCCTGCCGAGCCCGGAGTCGGAGCTGCTCGAAGCCCTCTACCGCGGCGATCGCGAGGCCGTCGACGCGACGCTGGCCGGTCGACCCAAGTTGACGCTCTTCGAGGCGGCGGCGTTGGGCGACCTCGATCGGCTGCGGGAGGTGGTCTCCGCCGAGCGCGACTCCGCTGGTCGCTGGTCCCCAGACGGGTTCACGGCGCTCCACCTTGCGGCGTTCTTCGGACACGAGGCAGTCGCGGAAGCGCTCCTCCGGCGCGGAGCGGATGTGGGCGCGGTCGCAAGAAACCCCCTCCGCGTGCAGCCCTTGCACAGCGCGGCTGCCGGCGGGCACACGGCGGTGGCGCGCGTGCTCCTCGAGCACGGCGCCGACCCGAACTCCCGGCAGGAGGGCGGGTTCGTGCCGCTCCACGCCGCGGCGCAGACCGGGAACGACGAGCTCTACGAGCTGCTCGTCGCGAACGGCGCCGATCAGGACGCCGCGACCGACGACGGGCGCACCGCGACCGACTTCCGCACCGACTCGTAGCGCGGCGCGAGCGCGCGGAGGATCTCCACCATCGCCGTGATCGCCGGTAGGAGTGACCGGCGCTGCCCTCTACCTGATGGCGGCAGGCAGAATCCCGCCGTGATCGATCTCCGGTCGGACACGCAGACGAAGCCGACTCCCGCGATGCGCGAGGCGATCGCGTCGGCCGAGGTCGGGGACGAGCAGAAGCGGGAAGACCCGACGGTCAACCGGCTCGAGCAGCGGGCGGCTGAGCTTCTCGGACAGGAAGAGGCCGTCTACCTCCCGACGGCGACGATGGCGAACGAGATCGCGCTCCGGCTCCACGGCGAGGCGGGCGACGAGCTGCTCGCCGAGGAGCACTCCCACGTCCTGATAGCGGAGCTCGGCGGTCCCGCAGCCTTTACCGGCCTCATGACGCGACCGCTGGTCGGCGAGAACGGGCGGATCGGCGCCGAACAGATCCGCTCCGCGGCACGCCTGTACGAGGACTTCCACACGCCGAAGACGCGGATCGTCTCGATCGAGAACACGCACAACAGCTCCGGCGGACGAGTGTGGCCGCTGGAGGAGCTCGACGCGGTGATCGACTGCTGCCGGGAGCTCGGCCTCCGGCTCCACCTCGACGGCGCGCGGCTCTTCAACGCGGCCGTTGCGCTCGGCGTGCCGGCCTCACGGATCTCGGAGCGCGCGGACACCGTGACGATCTGCCTCTCGAAGGGCCTCGGCTGCCCACTCGGCGCCGTCGTCGCCGGCTCGTCCGACCTGATGCTTCGCGCGCGCCGCTTCAAGCACATGTTCGGCGGCGCGATGCGCCAGGCGGGGATCGTGGCGGCGTCCGGCGTCTACGCGCTCGAGCACAACATCGAACGGCTGGCAGACGACCACGCGCGCGCCCGTCGTCTCGGAGACGGCCTCGCCGCTGCCGGACTTCCGGTCGATCCCGACGAGGTCGAGACGAACTTCGTCCAGATCGACCTCGAGCCGCTCGGGCTGTCGCAGCCCGAGGCGCTCGAGCGGGTGCATCAGGCCGGCGTCGGCATCTCGGCGACGATCCATCCGACCCGGCTCCGGGCCGTCACGCATCTCGGCGTCACCGACGACGACATCGAGCAGGCGATCGAGATCCTGCCGAAGGCGCTCGGAGTCTTTGCCCGCGCCTGAAGGACTCGCGGCCGAGCTCTCGGGGATTGTCCGGGAGGCGCAGGCCGAGAACCGGCTGCCAAGCGTCAGCGCTGCGGCCGTCCGCGACGGCGAGGTCGTCTGGAGCGAAGCGGTCGGGCTCGCGAACGCCGAGAGTGGGGAAGAGGCGACGCCGAACCACCAGTACCGGATCGCCTCGATCACGAAGACCGTGACGGCGGTCGGCGTCATGCGGCTCCGGGACGAGGGACGGCTCTCGCTCGACGACAAGCTCGACCGGCATCTCGAGGGCGCCGAGCACGGCCTGACGATCCGCGGGCTGCTCTCGCACCTCTCCGGCCTCCAGCGCGAGGTGCCCGGAAACGTGTGGGAGACGCTCGAGATGCCGACCCGCGAAGAGCTCCTGCCGCGGCTCGCCGAGGCCGAGAGGCCGCTCGCGCCCGGCGCGTACTGGCACTACTCGAACCTCGCGTACTCGCTTCTCGGCGAGGTCGTCGCGCGGGTCAGCGGTCGACCTGCGGAGGAGGAGCTCACCGAGAACGTCCTCGGCCCGGTCGGGATGACCCGGACGACGTGGACCGCGGCCGAGCCGTCGGCGGTGGGTTACCTCGTTCATCCATACACGGACGTTGCTCGGCTGGAGCCGGTGATCGAGGGCCGTGCGGTGGCACCCGCAGCCGAGCTCTGGAGCACCGCCGAGGACCTCTGCCGCTGGGCGGCGTTCATCGCCGACCCCGATCCAACCGTCGTCTCCAAGGAGACGGTTCAGGAGATGTCGACGTTCCAGTCGATGGTCGACCTGACGAAGTGGCGGCTCGCCTACGGGCTCGGGTTCGCGCTCTATCGGACCGGCGACGACGTCTTCGTCGGGCACGACGGCGCGCACGCGGGGTTCCTCGCTCACGTCTCCGCGTTTCCGCCGAAGCGCACGGGCGCCGCGGTGCTCACGAACGACGGCGCCGGCGTGACGATCTCCGCGCTCGGGATCGAGCTCTCCAAGGCTGTCGCCGCCGCCTACCGGCCGGTCAAGGAAGAGTGGCGGCCGGGCGAGGCGCCGCCGCCTGAGGTGGAAGGCGTCCTCGGCCAGTGGTTCTCCGAGGGCCATCCGATCGTCTTCTCCTACCGCGGCGGCAAGCTCGAGTCGGTCTTCCCGGGGGCCCGGCTGGATCTCGGCCGGTCCGTCTACGAGCGCGAAGGCGAGGATCTCTACCGTGTCGCCCGAGGGTACGAGCGGGGTGAGCTCCTGCGGATCGTCCGGGACGAGGACGGCGTCCCCGTGAAGCTCTACTTCGCGACCTACCCGGTCACGCGTGAGCCGTCCGCGTTCGGTTCCTAGCGATCCCCGGCGAGGAAGAACGCCACGGCGACGGCCACGTAGACGGCGATCAGCGCAATCCCGCGCGCGCGGCTCGATTGGCCCTGCGCCAGGAGCGCCGCCGTCACCAACGCGCCGACCGCGAGCGCGCCGATCTCGACGGGCCGGAACCCGAGCGCGAGCGGCTCGATGAACAGGGCGAGCAAGGTGACTGCAGGAATCAGGAAGACGGCGACCTGCGCGCTCGAGGCGAGCGCGATCTCGGCGGCCAGCTTGATCTGGCCGCGGGCCGCGACGACGACGGCGCCCCCGTGCTCGGCGGCGTTCCCGACGATCGCCACGATCACAGCCGCGACGAAGAAGTCCGACAGGCCGACGTCGTCCGCGAACTTGTCGATCGAGCCGACGACGATCTCCGCGATCAGCGCCGTGACGACGGTGGCGACCCCGAGGACGGCCATCGCCGTCCCGAAGCTCCAGCCGGCCATCTCTGCCGGCTCGTCGGAGATGTGCATCAGGCGGTGCCGTCGGAGGGAGAACCACGTTGCGGCGACGTAGACGAGCAGCAGCGCGATCGAGACCGGAATCGACAGGTTGACGATCAGATCCCGCTCGGGATCGCCCTCCCAGCTCGGCACGGCCGGGATCAGGAGCAGTAGCACGGCGAACAAGACCAGCCCGATCGAGAGGAAGCTGGACGGGCGGTCGATCTCCCCCCGGCCGCCGAACAGCAGCGAGAAGCCGAGGACGAGCAGCAGGTTGCCGACGACGCTTCCGGTCAGCGAGCCGCGCACGACCTCCGTGAGGCCCTCGTGGACGGCGAGCAGCGCGATGATCAGCTCCGGGGCATTCCCGAACGTCGCGTTGAGGAAGCCGCCGATCCCGGGGCCCGTGTGGTGTGCCGCATGCTCTGTCGCCTCCCCGATCAGCCACGCGAGCGGAACGAGCGCGGCGGACGCGAGGATGAACTCCGGGGTGTCGCCGATGTCGGCGAGGTAGTGGAGGGCGATCGCGACTGGCGCAAGGGCCAGCGAGGCCCAGAGGATCCGGCGCGCCATCGGGCGCCTACCCTACCGACCTGTGTTGAGAGCTCGCTCCAGGATGAAGCTGACTCGCCAGGCTGCGCTGGGCGGCGCCAGGCGTCGTCCTCAGCCGCGCCCGTATCAGTGGATATGAACGCGGCCTGCGTCCGGGCCTGGCATCCACCCATCGCAGCCTGGCAAGGAGCAGCATCCTGAAGCGAGCTCTCGAAGCAGTCCTCTTCGACTGGGGCGGGACGCTCATGCAGGACGAGTGGAGCGACGAGATCGCTCTCGAGGGTCACACGGCCGGGCTCTCGGCGCTCGCGCGGGAGGGTCTCCCGACCGCCGAGGCCTTTACGCGTTACCTCACGGACCACGGGGCGGAGCTGTTCCCGACCGACGAAGACGAGATCGACATCGCGGCGGTGATGCGCCGGTCCTTCGCGGACCACGGCGTCGATCTCGAGGACGACGACCTGCGGCTCTTCCTGCAGGCTTCGCATGACGTCTGGGCCTCCTACTACTCGCTCGCATCCTCGACGCATGCGCTGCTCGAGGCGCTGCGCGCGCGAGGGCTCAAGCTCGCGCTGGTCTCGAACACGGCGAGCCCGGAGTGGCTCCTGCTGCCCGTGCTCGAGCAACAGGGACTCGTCGAGCGCGTGGACGCAGTGGTCCTCTCGTCCGAGGTGGGCAAGCGCAAGCCGCACGCGGCGATCTTCGAGCGGGCGCTCGAGGAGGTCGAGGTCGAAGCGGGCGACGCGCTCTTCGTCGGCGACCGCATGGACGCCGACGTTCTGGGTGCATCGCGGGTCGGGATGACGACGGTGCAGGCGCTCTGGTTCCGTGCCGACGACGTGCCGGTCGACGCCGAGCCGGACTTCCAGGCCTTCACCCAGATGGACGTCGTGAACGTCGTCGACCGCCTCTTGGCCAAGTAACACTGTGTTACTTGGCCGGCTCGGGCGCCTGTGGGCTCACGCCGAGCGGGGTCGCGGGGCGAGGGTGAGCAAGTAACAGAGTGTTACTTGGTCCGGGAGCTGTTAGCGCGATCGGGTTTCGCTGTCAAGTCTTGCGCAGCGAGGGACCCGTCACACAAAATCCAGCTATGGCGTCCCGGCCGACGACCCGTCCACGGAGCCTCCCGCTCCGCCCGCAGGACGAGGTCGAGTGCCGCCGGTGCGGCGTGCACTGCGACAAGGTCGTCTACCCGGCAGCCTGCCTCGCCCGATCGTGTCCCTTCCTCTACGCCTTCGAGGAAGTTGGCCGCACCTACGTCGGCTGCATGCAGCGGATCTTCTCCGTCGAGATCGACCTCCAGCTCCTGGAGCAAGCCGAAGCCCGTGCCCCGGGCTTCGGTGCTGTTCGGGCCAGTCGCAAGCCGCTGCCGATGTGCCGCGCGGAAGTGGAGAGCACGTACGCCGGGCGGGCCGACGAGCTCGGGTGCGTCAACCCGGAGTTCCACGAGCTGCCGGTCGGCGAGCCGAGCTTCCGCGTCTTCGCTCAGGTCCGCCCGAGCGCCGGCGCCTAGGTCAACGACTCCGCACGAGGAACAGCTCGAGCAGGTCGTCGGCCTGATCCGTCAGGTCGTCGCGGATGCCCTGGTCGGGGCGTACCTGTATGGCTCCGCGCTGACCGGTGGGCTGCGGCCGCGGAGCGACCTGGACGTCCTCGTCCTCGTCGAGCGGCCGACGACGCCAGACGAGAAGCGTCGGCTCGTCGAGGGGCTGCTCGCGGTCTCCGGTCGCCCGCTGCCGGTGGAGGTGACGATCGTCGCGGAGCCGGACGTCAAGCCCTGGCGCTACCCGCCGCGCTACGACCTCCAGTTCGGCGAGTGGCTGCGCGCGGGGCTCGAGAGCGGCGAGCTCGAGGTCCTGCCCGCGACGACGAATCCGGACGTGGCGCTCCTCCTCACGATGGTGCTCCAGGCGAGCCGCCCGCTGCTCGGGCCCCCGGCCTCGGAGGTTCTCGACCCCGTGCCGGCCGACGACCTCGTTCGAGCGATGCTCGCCGACGTCGACGAAGTGGTGCCCGGCCTCGAGGACGACACGCGGAACTCCGTCCTGACGCTTGCGCGCATCTGGCGGACGATGGAGACAGGCGAGATCGGCCCGAAGGACGCCGCGGCCGACTGGGCGCTCGGGCGCCTCCCGCCGGAGCACCGCGAGGTGCTGGCGCGCGCGCGGGCGATCTACCTTGGCGAGGAGGACGAGCGCTGGGACGATCTCAGGCCGCGCGTCCGGCCTTACGCCGACCACGTCGTCGGCGAGATCCGGCAGCGTGGAGCTCCCGCAGCTTCCTGATCTCGTGCTCGTCGGCACCCTTGCCCTGCTGGCCCTCGGTCTCCACGACCGCCGGAAGGTCCTGGAGCCGTCGGTTTCCGAGAAACGTCGCGAGACCGTCGCCGATGAGGCCCTCCTCGAGGTTCGCGTGGCGGTCCCGGTTCGAGCCGAGCGGGGTGACCGAGTCGTTGACGTGAAGCGCCCGTAGCCGATCGAGCCCGATCAGCCCGTCGAACTCGTCGAGAAGCGCATCGAACGCGGCCGCGTCGGTCACGTCGACGCCGGACGCCCACAGGTGGCAGGAATCGAGGCAGACGCCGAGGCGGGGGTGTGCCCCGAGCCGGTCGACCAACTTGGCGATCTCCTCGATCGAGCGGCCCATCGTTCCGCCGGTCCCGGCCGAGTTCTCGATCAGCAGCCAGGTCGTGTCCGAGCACCGCTCGAGCACCTGTTCGATCGCCGGCGCAGCCCGTTCGAGGCCCGCCTCGAACCCGGAACCGAGGTGCGACCCGACGTGGAAGACGACGCCGTCGGCCTCGATCGCGCAGGCCGTTTCCACAGTCGACCGCAGGGTCGAGACGGACTTTTCGTAGATCTCCTCGTCCGGGCTTGCGAGGTTGCAGAGGTAGATCGCGTGGACGATCCACGCCTCCATCCCGGCCGCTCGCGCACGGCCTTCGAACGACGCGAGCACCTCCGGGTCGTGATTCGGGAAGCGCCAGGCGCGCGGGCTCTGGACGAACAGTTGCAGCGCGTTCGCCCCGATCGACTGCGCCCGTTCCGGCGCCGCCTTGACCCCACCGCCGACGTGGCCGCCGAAGAGCACGGCCCTACGATAGAGGCGTGAGTCCAACTGTCCGCGTCCGCATGGCCCCGAGCCCGACCGGGCTGCTGCACATCGGCAGCGTCCGCACGTTCCTCTTCAACTGGCTCTTCGCACGCCAAAAGGGGGGCGAGGTCCTCCTGCGCATCGAGAACACGGACACGAGCCGGGAGGTCGCCGAGGCGACCGAGCAGATTCAGCGCTCGCTCGGCTGGCTCGGCATCGACTGGGACGGACCGGTCCGCTTCCAGCTCGACCGGATGGAGGACGCGCAGCGGCTCGCGCATCAGCTTGTCGACGAGGGAAAGGCGTACGAGGACGAGGGCGCGATCCGGTTCCGGATGCCCGACGAGGGCACGACGGGCTGGGTCGACGTGGTTCGCGGCCCGGTCGAGGTGCCGAACGAGAGCATCGAGGACCTCGTGATCCTCAGGGCCGACGGACGACCGACGTACAACTTCGCCAACCCGGTCGACGACATGCTCGACGAGATCACCCACGTGATCCGCGGCCAGGACCACATCTCGAACACCCCGAAGCAGCTCCAGATCCTGCGCGCGCTCGGCGCGGAGCCGCCCGTGTACGCCCACGCGCCCGACGTGCTCGGCACCGACGGCAAGAAGCTGTCCAAGCGCCACGGGGCCCAGTCGGTCGAGGACTTCCACCGGGCGGGCTACATCCCCGCGGCGCTGGTCAACTTCCTCGCCAGGCTCGGTTGGGCCTACGACGACAAGACGGAGGTCTTCACCCGAGAGGAGCTGCTCGAGCGGTTCCGGCTCGACCGAGTGGCCCCGAGCCCGGCCGTCTTCGACTACCAGAAGCTGACCTGGCTGAACGGCGTGCACCTGCGTAACCTCTCTCCCGACGAGTACGCGGACCGGGTCGTCCAGTACCTGCGGGAGGCCGGCCTCGACTGGGACGAGGAGCTGGTGCGCCGGGCGGCGCCGCTCGTGCAGGAGAAGATCGAGAAGCTCGACCAGTTCGCCGACTACACGAGGTTCTTCTTCGAAGACGTCAAGCCGGCCGTCCCGCTCGACGGCGCCGGACCCGTGCTCGAGCAGGCAGAGCAGGCTCTCGCCGGCGTCGAGCCGTTCCAGGCGGAGCCGATCGAGCGGGAGCTCAGGTCGCTCGCCGAGCGCCTCGAGTTGAAGCCGCGCGAGGCCTTTCAGCCGATCCGGATCGCAGTGACCGGGTCGAAGGTCTCACCGGGCCTCTTCGAGAGCCTGGAGCTGCTCGGCCGGGACGAGACGCTCAGGCGCCTTGCGACGGCCCGCGGGGAAGCGGCCTAGGCGGCGCCAACGGGTCCAGCGCGCGCTGGAACTCCAGCCAGGACCGGCGTCGAAAGCTCGCCGTGGGCCGGGGGAGCTCCTGCCACTGCCGCTCGCGTGCGGGCGACGGACGTGAGCAGGCTTGATTTCCCACTTCTAGAAGAGAACGCTCGAGCGTCCGTGAGAGATACGGCGAGGGACGCCTATACACTCGGCGGGATGGCAGGGGGCCCGGCGACGGTGTTGGTTGTCGACGACGATCCCTCGCTCAGGCTCCTCTGCCGGGTCAACCTGGAGCTCGAGGGATACCGGGTCGTCGAGGCCGAGAGCGTGGACACCGCTCGCGCCGCGCTCGAGGCGGAACACCTCGATGCGATCCTGCTCGACGTCCACCTCGGGAACGACAACGGCCTCGTGCTCCTGCCGGCGATCGAGCGCCAGGGGCCGGCGGTCGCCCTGCTGACGGGGAGCCCGGGCGTCCACCTGCCGGATGGCGCAACCGTGATCGGCAAGCCGTTCTCCATCGACGAGCTGAGCGACACCGTGCGTGAGCTGGTCGGTCGGTCGAGCTCCCCGCTTCGGTAGATTCCCCATCCGATATGAGCGTGACTGCCGTCAGGACGCCCGCGGAGTTCGAGGCCGAGCTCCAGAGATACCTCTATGAGCGCGCCGAGGAAGGGCGCGCCGTTCGCGTCGGCGAGAAGGAGGTCTCCGAGCGCGCCGAGATCGTCGCGCGCTACAGGGAGCTCTTCACACGTGAGCAGCTCGACGCGCTGCACGAGGCCGAGTCAGCCGCCGGTCCCGACGACCGCGAGCGCCTCTACAGGCTTCGAAAGACCTGCGAGTCCGGCCTCGTCGAGGTCGAGCTGAGCGCTCGCGAAGACGAGCTCGAGAACGCGATCCTCGCCGCCCGCGTCACGTACCGCGGGGAGGAGCTGCCCCTTCGGTCAGCCCAGGCGCAGCTTGCCGTCCTGCACGCCTTCGACGAGCGCGAGGAGCTCGGCGAGCTCCACGGCGACGCCTCCGCCGGGTTCAACGACCAGCGGATGGAGATGCTCCAGGCGCACGAGGAGCTCGACGCCGAGCTCTCCGGCGAGCCGGACGCGGTCGCCCGGAACGAAGAGGAGAAGGACATCTCGCTCCGCGAGCTGTCCAAGGTCCTGACGGACGCGAGCCGCGCCGCCGACGAGGTCTACGGCCGGCTCTCGGGGAAGTGGTTCGACAAGCTGCTCGGCGACGACCGCCCGGGGGTCCCGTCCTCGTACCACGTCGCTTGGCTCCGGCGCCTCTCGCCGCTCGAGGCGACGTATACGAAGGAGCGCGCGACCGACGTCTGCCTCCAGACGCTCCGCCACCTCGGCTTCAACATGGACGAGGAGCCGAACATCCGCATGGATCTGGACGACCGGCCGCAGAAGTCGCCGCGGGCGTGCGTGATCGCCGCCGACCCGCCGAAGGTCGTCCACCTGATCACCCGCGCCCAGGGCGGCCTGCACGACTACCAGGCGTTCCTCCACGAGGCCGGCCACGCACTCCACTACGGCAACTGCGACCCGAACCTGCCGTACACCTTCCGCAACCTCTCGCGCGACCACGCGCTGACGGAGATCTACTCGTACATCTTCGAGGCGATCTCCCGCGAGCCGGGCTGGCACGTCGAGCACTTCGGGCTCTCGGAGGAGGAAGCAAAGGACAACGCCGAGGCAACCGTGTTCCTGGAAGCTTTGCTCTACCGGCGCTACACGGCGAAGCTCCAGTTCGAGCTCGAGTTCTGGGGCGGATTCGATAACGGAGCTGCCGGCCCTGCCCGGTACCACGAGCTCCTGACGGCCGCGAGCAGCGTTTCGTACCGGCCGGATGCATACCTTGCGGACATGGACGCGGGCTTCTACTCGGCGGACTACCTCCGGGCCTGGATCCGCTCGGCGCAGATGCGGCAGTGGCTGACGAAGGAGGTCGGCGAAGACTGGTGGCGGAACAAGGCCACTGGGGATCACCTGCGCTCGCTCTTCGCCGAAGGCACGCGTCCCTCCAGCGAGGAGGTCGCGGGCCGCCTCGGGTTCGACCCGCACGACACAAAGCCACTTCTCCACGAACTTGGCGCCTGACGCCGCTGGGCCGGCCTTCGACCGGTTCTACGGGTACGACGAGCTAGCGAAGCTCCTCCAGGGCTGGGCCGACGAGCGGCCTGAGCTCTTCGCGCTCGAATCGATCGGCAAGAGCCACGAGGGCCGCGACATCTGGCTCGCCACGATCTCGAACACCGAGACCGGGCCGGCGCTCGAGAAGCCGGCGCTTCTGATCGAGGCCAACATCCACGCGGTCGAGGTGACCGGCGCCACGGCGGCGCTCTACCTGATGCACCGCCTGCTCTCGGGGTACGGCAGCGACGAGCGCGTCACGCGTGTCCTCGACACGCGCGCGTTCTACGTCGTCCCGCGGCTGAACCCCGACGGCGCCGAGCTCGCATTGGCCGACCGGCCCCGGTTCATCCGCTCCAGCACTCGGCCCTGGCCCCTCGCGGAGGAGCTCGACGGGCTCTACGAGGAGGATCTCGACGGCGACGGGCGCATCCTGATGATGCGGATCCGCGATCCGAACGGCTCGTGGAAGGCGCATGCGGAGGAGCCGCGGCTCATGGTCCGGCGCGACCCGGACGAGGAGGGTGGCGAGTACTTCCGGCTGCTCTGGGAGGGCCGGGTTCGGAACTTCGACGGTGTCACGATCAAGATCGCACCGCCGCTCGAGGGGCTCGACCTGAACCGCAACTTCCCGATGGAATGGGCAGTCGAGGCCGAGCAGCATGGCGCAGGCCCGTACCCAACGTCCGAGCCCGAGATCCGGGCGATGGTGCAGGCGATCGTCGACCGGCCGAACATCACTGCCCACTTCGCGTACCACACGTTCAGCGGCGTCCACCTGCGGCCGTACTCGAGCTATCCCGACGAGCACTATCCGACGAACGACCTGCGCGCGTACCAGCTGCTTGGCGAGAAGGCGACCGAGCTGACCGGGTATCCCGCGATCTCGATCTTCCACGACTTCAAGTACGACCCGAAGCAGACGGTCAAGGGCGGCGCGAACGACTGGTTGTACGACCACCTCGGGATCTACTCCTGGACGACGGAGTTCTGGAGCCCGCAGCGGGAGGCGGGGATCGAGGGCTACCAGTACATCGAGTGGATGCGCGACCACCCGCCCGAGGACGATCTCAAGCTCATCCGGTGGAGCGACGAGCAGCTGGACGGGAAGGGGTACGTCGACTGGTACGCGTACGAGCACGACCAGCTCGGCGAGGTCGAGCTCGGCGGCTGGGACCTCATGTACGCGTGGGCGAACGTCCCGCCGCAGTTCCTCGAGCGCGAGATCGCACCGCACGCGGACCTCGCGATCTGGCACCTGCTCGTCTCGCCGCGGCTGGAGATCCTGTCGCTCGAGGCCGAGGAGCTGGGGGAGGGGTCGTGGCTCGTCCGGGTGGTGCTGCACAACACCGGCTGGCTCCCGACGTCGGTCTCGGAGAAGGCCGTGGAGCGGAAAGCGGTGCGCGCGCTGGAAGCGGAGATCACGGTGCCGGACGGCGGGCGGCTGCTCGGCGGCGAGAAGAAGGTGGAGCTGGGCCAGCTCGAAGGGCGCGTCCATCGGCGGTCGCTGCTCTGGTGGGCGTCGGACGATGCGACGAGCGACCGCGCGAAGGCGGAGTGGGTGGTAGAGGCGCCGGCGGGATCGGTCGTTCAGGTGGAGGCGCGCCACCAGCGCGCCGGGGTCGTCCGGCGCGAGCTCACTCTGGAGTAGCCCGGTTGGACCACCGGCCGGACAGCTTCAGGGCCGGACTCCGCGCCGGTACGGCAATCGCGCCCGCGGTCTTCGTGATCGCCGTGTCCTTCGGCGTGCTCGCGCGGGACCTCGGCTGGGGCGTCGTCGCGCCCATCGTCTCCTCGGTGATCGTGTTCTCCGGGTCGGCGCAGTTCGCGCTCGCGGAGGTGCTGGAGGCAGGCGGCACGGCGCTGGCGGCGATCGTCGCCGCGATCCTGGTCAACGCGCGCTTCGCCGTCATGGGCGTGGCCGTCGCCTCGATCTTTCGCGGCGGGCCGCTGCGACGGGCCCTGGAGGCGCAGACGACCGTGGATGCGTCTTGGGCCCTCGCGAATCAGGGAGAAGGGCGGTTCGACCGCGAGCTTCTCATGGGCGCGACGCTGCCTCAGTACGTCGCGTGGGTGGCAGGAACCGCGGTCGGGGTGTTCGCCGGCAACGTCCTTACCGATCCGGAGGCGCTCGGCCTCGACGTCGTCTTCCCGGCGTTCTTCCTGTACCTGCTCCTCGACGAGCTTCGCCGAGGAGCCGACTTCGTCGCTGCCGCGCTGATCGCCGCCGGAGTCGCGCTGGCGCTCATTCCCGTCTCGCCGCCGGGCATCCCGATCATCGCGGCGTGCGCCGGGGCGTTGATCGGCCTGCGGAGGCGCCCGGCGTGACTGCCGTCTGGACGTCGATTCTGGTCGTGGCGGTCGCGAACTTCGCGATCAAGGCGGCCGGGCCCGTGCTCCTGGGCGGCCGCGAGCTTCCACCACCCGTCGTCGCTGTGATTGCCCTCCTCGGGCCTGCGCTGCTCATGGCCCTCGTCGTCGTCGGGACGTTCAGCGAGGGCAGCAGCCTCCGTGTCGACGCCCAGGCGGCCGGCGTTGCGGTCGCGGGCGGAGCATTCCTCCTCCGCGTGCCCATGCTCGCGGCGATTGCGCTCGGTGCGCTCGCCGCCGCACTTCTCAGACTGGTCTGACCAGCCCTTCGCTTCCGAACTGCCAGGCTCATACTTCCGCCCATGAGCGACTACGACCCCGTCGCGTTCGACACGTTCGAGGAAGCCGGCTGGGGAGTGAAGGAGCCGGCCGGTTACGACGCGTTGGCAGGGCGTGTGACCTCGCAGGTGGCCGATCCGCTTCTCGATGCGGTCGGCGCCGGGCCTGGCAAGCGGGTGCTCGACGTCGCGACCGGGCCCGGCTACGTCGCGGCCAGGGCGGCAGAACGGGGCGCGGACTCGGTCGGGCTCGACTTCTCCGAGACGATGCTCGCGTTTGCGCGCTCGCGCTCGCCCGGCGTCGAGTTCGTTCGCGGCGACGCGACCGAGCTGCCGTTCCCGGACGACTCCTTCGATGCGGTGACCGGCGCGTTTCTCTTGCTGCACCTCGGCCGGCCGGATGCTGCGGTGGCCGAGGCCACCCGCGTGCTCGAGCCTGAGGGCCGCGCGGCGTTCAGCGTCTGGGACGAGCCTTCGCGGGGCCGGTGGCTCGGCGTCGTGTTCGACGCGTTCACGGCCGCCGGCGCGCTTCCGCCGCCCGACGTGCCGCCCGGCCCGCCGATCTTCCGGTTCGCCGAGGAAAGCGAGTTCGCCCGGCTGTTGAGCGACGCCGGGCTCGGCGACGTATCCATCGAGACCGTCGAGTTCCCGCTTCGGCTGGCGAGCGGTGACGAGCTCTGGGACGGGCTCGTCGACGGCTCGGTGCGCGTGCGGCCGATGATCGTCGGACAGTCACCCGAAACGCAGCGCGCCATGCGGATGAACTTCGACGAACTGCTCGAGGAGTACCGAACCGAGGATGGGTTCGCCGTGCCGGTCTCCGTCAAGCTCGCCGCAGGGCAAAAGCCGCCGCGAGCCTAAGAGGCGCATACGGACAAGGTCTTCCGGCTCAACCAAAACATCGGCCCGGACTGATAGCCGCCCTCAGCAGGCGCGGCGGGCGGTGTCGACGTCGCGCCTGGTGTCCGGGCGTAGTTGCAGGATCGCCTCGCGCGCCGTCGTGCGCATCGCGCCGACGTTTGCGATCGGGAAGCGATCGTGCGCGCGCCGGCGCGCGATGTAGCGGCGGCCGAACGTGACCGTGAGAGTCCGCTTCGGGTCGAGCCGGCCGACGAGGCGGATGAGGTCGGGAAGCTGGTCGCGCGGGATATCGGTCCGCACGCTCGATTCCACGATCGACGCCAAGGCGCCGAAGTTGCGCAGCACGCTGACCACGTCGAGCTGGTTCGCCATGGCAGTCAGGAAGCAGCGCTGGCGGTGCATCCGCGTGTAGTCGTCCGAGTCCTTGCGCGAGCGCACGTACGCGAGCGCGGTGCGCCCGTCGAAATGGTAGGTCCGGCCCGGGTACACGTTGATGCGTGGCTTTGTCTCGCCCCACGCTGGTCGCGTCACTTCGTCGACGATGCGCTCGCGCACCCGGATCTTCACTCCGCCGAGCGCGTCCACGAGGTCGCGGAACCCGTCCAGGTCGACCATCGCGTGGTAGTCCACGCGCAGGCCGAGCAGGCGCGAAATCGTTTGCTTGAGCGCAGTCGCGCCGGGATCTCGCCCGCCGGGAAAAAGGTCGGGACGCTCCTCGTTCGCGAAGCGGTAGAGCGCGTTGAGGAGGTCGGGGAAGCGGCGCAGCTCTTCTCCTGCGCGCCCGCCGAGCCGAAGGTTGACGAGGTTGCGCGGAATACCGAACGCGACCGCGCGGCCGGTGTCGCGCTCCAGCCCGGCGAGGATCATCGTGTCGGTGCGGTCGCCCGCCTGGCCGGGGCCCTCGTCGCTTCCGAGCAGCAGGATCGTTACCCACGGCCGCTCGAGCGGCGTGTCCGTCTGAACGAGAACGTCGCGCGTCGCGGAGAGCCGCCCGGCCGGAAGCGGCGCTGATCGGGGCAGCTCGCGGGGGCCAAAATCGGGCGCGGTGCGGTCGCCCCTCCGTAGGAACACACCGCGCGCTGGCAGGACGTCCGACGGCTCTTCGTCCGCGAACACGCGCTGCAGCGTGACCTCGCTCCGCACGGTCACATAGCCGGCCGCGACGTGCGGTGTCGCGGTCAGCACAGCGATCGCGCCGGCAGCCGTGAGTGCCGGCACGCTCTTGGCGAGCAGGCCCATGCGCCAAGCGTCGAGCGCCGCGAAGAGCCGCAGCGCGAGCAGGAAGATGTTGACCGCAAGCGCTGCTGGGAGCAGCCGGCCCTCTAGGAGCCAAGCCGCCGACCGGACCGGCACAGCGGCAACGACGAGGACCGGCACTGCCCCGAACGCGAAGAGCGCGAACAGGACGAGGCCGCGCCGCCAGGCGCCTGCGAAGGCCTGCCCGGCGCCCGGGACGATCATCGAGAGAAGCCCGGCGACGGCTCGCCTGGCGACGTGTGGATCATCGGCGCTGACCGGCGGAACGAGTGGCATGCGCGACGCGGGCACGGTAGCCGTCCCGTCGGCGCTTCAGCGCACCGGCACCTCCCGGTGCGCGCCGCTTTGCAGAGCTGAAACTCCAGGGCGTGAACGCGACGAACGCGAGCGGCGCGACGACCAGCAGCGCGAGGAACCGCCCCAGCGTCGCGGCGAGCCAGCGTTCGGGAATGTCACGGAGCACTCTCGTTTCCGTCTGCTCTCGACGACCCGGACTAAGCTCTCGGCTGAAGCCGCCGATGGCCAAGCGCTCAGCACCGATATCCGGAGAGGCGAGCCCGGCCGAGGGGGCTTCCTACGAGACCCGCCCGCTCGACGCGTCCACGTGGGACGCCTTTGCGGAGCTGGTCGAGCGCAACAACGGGGTCTACGGAGGGTGCTGGTGCATCGCCCATCACTCCGAGTACCAACGCGGCGTCAGCGATCCCCGCACTCTGAAGGAGGAGCTGGTCAGGGCGGGCCGCGCGCATGCCGCACTGGTCTTTGACGAGGACGACCTCGCGCAGGGCTGGTGCCAGTACGGCAGTCCGGAGGAACTCGGGCTCAAGCACCACCGTGAGTACGCGAAGAACCCGCCGCCTCGTGCGCGCTGGCGGATCGCCTGCATCTTCGTCGACAAGGGCCATCGCGGCCGCGGAGTCGCGCGGGCCGGGCTGGAGGGCGCACTCGCCCAGATCGCCGCCGCCGGCGGCGGTCTCGTCGAGGCGATCTCCGAGGTAACCGCCGGACGGGAGGCTCAAAGCCGGTTCCTGTTCAGCGCGACCGCCGAGCTGTTCGAGCAGTACGGGTTCACGAGGGGACGGCAGGTCGGCAAGCACGCGTGGATCGTGAGCCGCGAGATCGACCCCGCGTAGCGGACACGCACAAGCCGCAGGAAGAACACTGCAAGAAAGAGACCCCAGCCAAGTATTGGCACGGGTAGGCGCGCGACCTGGGTTGCAAGGCGGCCCTCCACACAGGCGCGCAATTGCTTGCGCCAGAGTGATCACGCTCAAGCGCCAGTAGGCACCCCTCGTCCAGCGCGGCTTCGGCGCGAGCGATGATTGCTTCGAGCGAGTCCTCGCCGGTCAGGTTGTCTCGGGCGAGCGCGGCGCACACCGGCAGCGGCTCGCCGCTCGCGGCGACGGCGGCCTGGCTGACGACTCCGACAGCCAGGCCAGGGCAGGGATAGGGTCCCCGTCCATGGACATGCTGAAGGGCGAACAGATCGCCGAGGCGAACCTGACCGACTGGCGCAAGCTGGCCCAGGGACTGCATGCGCGCTACGTGATCGACGACTTCGGCACCGGCGCACGGTTCGTCGCCGCGGTGGGCGAGGCGGGCGACGCGCTCGGCCACCACCCGAGCGTGTCCATCGGTAAGGGGTACGTCGACTTCAAGTTGGTCAGCGACGACGCCATCTACCGCGACGACGAAGGCACCGAACACGTTGTTGAATGGGTGACCCAGCAGGACGTCGACCTCGCGCGACGGATCACCGAGATCGCCGTTGACCACAAGGTCGACGCCGACCCGGGCTCGGTCAGCGACATCGAGCTCGGCCTCGACACGGCGCGATCCGCGACCATCGCCCCGGTGTGGGCCGCCCTACTGACCGGGAGCGCCGATGCCCAGGGCCGCGGGACCCCCAGCGACGAGATCCGGGATGCCACGGGACGGGTGCCAAACCTGTGGTTTGGGGACGCCGACGAACACGAGGCCCCGGGTCAGCGGATCCACATCGAGATCTATGTGGCGCCCGAGGTGGCCGAGCAACGGATCGCCGCTGCCGTCGCCGCGGGTGGGACCGTCGTCGATGACAGCGACGCGCCCTCGCTCACCGTGATCGCCGACCAGGACGGCAACAAGGGAATCGTCTGCGTCGACGCGTCCGCTGCGAAGAAGGATTGAACCGGCAAGTCGGTTGACCCGTGGCCTGGCCGCGGGCCACTTCGGCGCGGCTCGAAGCTCGGCGCCGTGCCGTTCGTAGCCGGTCGGTGCAAGCCCACGGCTTCGGCGACTTGCTTGTCGAGGTCTGCCGCCACCGTCGCCGGATGCACGCCGGCGAGTCTATGACGCGTTGCCCTTGCTGACGAGTTTCCGTGGCAGCACCGGTGGCAGCACCGTACCGTCATCGGCCGCACCCCCTCGCACGCCTCACCCCCGCATCGTTGAGCGGTATCGGCAAGACGAACGGATGCCGAAAGGCGCATACGGGATTCGAACCCGTGCTACCGCCGTGAGAGGGCGGCGTCCTAGGCCACTAGACGAATGCGCCGGGAGGCGTGATTGTAGCGGCGTCCGGGTACAACCCGCGTCGTGCGCTGGCTGAAACGACTCCTTGGCTCAGATGACGACGAGCCGAACCGGCCGGACGATCCGCGCGGCGGGATCCAGACCGACGAGTACCGCCATGCAGATCCTCGTGAGCTGGTCGAGGAGGGCGGGACGACGATGTCCGGGCCGGGTGGAGCGCCGCAGGAAGGCCTTTCGCCGGAGGAACGTCGCGAGCTCGACCGCTAGGCGAGCCGAGACTCGTTCCGCGTCTCCCGCAAGGTTCTAGAGTTGCCCGTGATGGCGGCGCGCCCTGATCGGCAGGCCGACCGCCGCAGGCAGATCCTCGACGCGGCGGTCAAGGTCTTCGCAAGGAGCGGATTTCACACCTCTCGCGTCGGCGACATCGCCGAGGAGGCAGGTGTCGCGTACGGGCTCGTCTACCACTACTTCAAGTCGAAGGAGGAGCTCCTCGAGACCATCTTCCGCGACACCTGGACGCAGATGCTGGCCAGGGTTCAGGAGGTCGAGGGCTCCGGCGTGCCGGCCCGCGAGCAGGTTCGGCAGGTCACCGCACTCCTGCTCCGCACCTGGCGCCGCGACCCCGACCTCGTTCGCGTCCTCGTCCGCGAGGTGACCCGCAACCCGCACGTCCAGCAGGAGATCGAGGAGATCACGCAGGCGATGCAGGCGCTCCAGCGGATCATCGCGAAGGGGCAGGAGACCGGCGAGTTCCGGCCGCAGCTCGATCCCCGCCTCTCCGCCGTCGTCTTCTACGGCGCGCTGGACGAGATCCTGACCGGCTGGGTCCTCGGCCAGCTGCCCGACACGGACGAGGACATCGCCAAGGCCGAGAACAACGTCGTGCAGCTGCTCGTCGACGGAATGCGCGAGCAGTAAGAGCTCGACTCGGTGGCTCTAGGAGAGGGCGGTGTCGCCGGGACGCGGCTCGACGACGCCCGTCTCGGGCGGGCCGACGACCGGAGGCTTGAGCGGGCGGAGGTAGAGCCACTCGTACGCGAGCGCTCCGAGGACGCCTCCGGCCAGCGGCCCGACGTACCAGATCCAGACGTCGTCCCACGTGCCCGAGAGAAGTTCCGGGCCAAAGGCTCGAGCCGGGTTCATCGCCCCGCCGGTGAGCGGGCCTGCCAACAGGATGTCCAGCGTGATCGTGAACCCGATCGCGAGGCCGGCGATCGACTTGAACGTTCCGCGCGCATCGGCGGCCGTGGCGAAGATCACCCAGACCAGGAAGAAGGTGAGGATCGCCTCGATGATCAGCGCCGCCTCCGGCTCGATCCCCGGCCCGACCGCCGGCGAGCCGAGCGTGGCTTGCTGGTCGCTCGGGAAGATCCACTTCAGGAGGGCGGCACCTGCGACGGCGCCTCCGAACTGGGCGATCCAGTAGGAGACGGCGAGCACCGGCGACAGCCGGCCGGTGACGAGGAAGCCGAGCGTCACCGCCGGATTGAAATGACCTCCGGAAATGTGGCCGACCGCTGAAACCATCACGCCGATCACGAGGCCGTGAGCGAGCGCGACGTCGAGGTTTCCGGCTCCGGCGCTCGGCGCCGCGACGAGGACCGCGCCTGCGCCCACGAAGATGAGCGCGAAGGTGCCGACGAACTCGGCTGCTGCTCGGCGGAAGACATCCATCAGCTCGACGCGCGTGACGGTAGAGAGCGGATCGGACGGCACCTGTCTGCGGCGCTCGTAGGGGTAGGTCCGCTGTTTCGTGGAATAGGCCGAACGGCCCATTGAACAGGCGGCCTCTCGCTGTCACTCTCTGCCGCGTGGAGAGGGAGAACATTGCGAGGCTGAGGCTGGCCTTCGCGGCGGCCTTCATCGCGCTTTGCGTCGTCGCCGGCGCGCTGCTCGACGGCGTCGCCTAGCGCGGCTCGGAACAAAAAAGGCCGCGATTTGCGGCCCTTTTCTGAAGGCTGCGGGGCTAGGATTCGAACCTAGACTACTCGGTCCAGAGCCGAGCGTCCTACCATTAGACGACCCCGCAACGGGGGGTCGGATTGTAGCGAGGGTCGTTTCACGCGACGTCTGCGGCCCAGTCGCCGTAGAGCGCCGTGTAGAGGCCTTTCCTGGCCATGAGCTCGTGGTGGGTGCCCTGCTCGACGATCTGTCCGTGCTCGAGGACGACGATCAGGTCGGCGCCCCGGATCGTCGAGAGGCGGTGGGCGATCACGAACGCGGTCCGGCCTGCGAGGAGCGTCCTCAATGCCGTCTCGATCCTCCGCTCCGTGCCGATGTCGACGGAGGATGTGGCCTCGTCGAGGATCAGGAGGCGCGGGTCCGCGAGCAGCGCCCGCGCGAAGGCGACGAGCTGGCGCTGGCCGAGGGAAAGGCGCGTCCCGCGCTCCTGGACGTCCGTGTCGTAGCCGTCCTCCAGCCGCATGATGAACTCGTGGGCTCCGACCGCGGTCGCCGCGGCCCGGATGTCCTCGTTGGACGCGTCCGGCCGTCCGAAGGCGATGTTGTCGCGGACCGTGCCGGCGAAGAGGAATCCCTCCTGCGGGACGATCCCGAGCTGGCGGCGTAGCGATTCCTGCGTGACGTCGCGCAGGTCGATGCCGTCCACCGTGATCCGGCCCTCGACGGGGTCGTAGAAGCGCGCGAGCAGCTTGGCGATCGTCGACTTTCCGGCTCCGGTGTGGCCGACCAGCGCGACGGTTGTCCCGGCCGGCACGTCGAGGTCGATGCCGTGCAGCACCTCTGGCCCGGTGCGGTAGGCGAAGCGCACGCCCTCGAGAGCGACATCGCCCTCGATCGGCGGGAGCTCGAGGGCGCCTGGACGGTCGCGCACCTCGGGCTCCTCGTCCATCACGTCCATGATCTTGTCCAGCGCAGCCACGGCCGCGAGGAACGTGTTGTAGAGCTGCGAGAGCTGCTGGATGGGGTCGAAGAAATTGGAGACGTAGAGGATGAAGGCGAACAGCGTTCCGACCGTCAGCTCGCCGCCGGCCAGGAGGTACCCGCCGTAGCCGAGCACGACCGCGGTCGCGACGGCCGAGAGGAAGTCCACGAACGGGAAGTAGAGGCCGTTCGTGATCACCGTCTGGTGGTTGGCCTGTCGGTAGCTCGTGTTCACCTCGCGGAAGTTCTGGAGCCGTGAGCGCTCGCGGGTGAAGGACTGGACGACGCGCATCCCGGCGATGTCCTCGGCGAGCGTCGCGGTTACGAGGCCGAGCCGCTCGCGCACCTGCCGATAGGCGCGGGACGAGCGGATCCGGAAGAAGGCGGTTGCGATCGCCATCGCCGGCATGACGCTCAGCGTCGCGAGGGCGAGGCGCCAGTCGAGGTAGAAGAGAACAGCGGCTGAGCCGACGAGGATCAAGGTGTTCTGGACGAGCGTCGTGACGCCGTCAGTGACGAGCTGGTCGAGCGCGTCGACGTCGTTCGTCAGGCGGCTGATGATCACGCCGGCGCGGTTCCGTTCGTAGAAGCCAAGCGAGAGCCCCTGGAGGTGCTTGAAGAGCTTGTTGCGGAGGTCGGCGAGGATCCGCTCGCCCGTCCAGCCGGTGAAGTAGGTCTGCGCCGCGCTGGTCGCGAGGTTGGCGAGCCCGGCGACGACGAAGAGCCCGACGATGACCAAGAGCGCGTCCAGGTCGCGCTGTCGGATCCCGTCGTCGAGCGCGAGCTTCGCGAGGAAGGGCGGCACGAGGGCGGTCAGCGTCGCTGCGAGGAGGGAGACGACGGCGAGCGTCGTCTGAAGCTTGTACGGCGCGGTCAGGCGGGCCAGCGTCGACACGCGGCGTGCTGTCCGCTGCCACGACCAGTCGTCGACCTGCACGTCGCGCTCCCGAGTCAGATGGCCGCCGGGCTGCCAAACCCTCATCGCAATCGCCTGACTACTTGCGTGGCCCCACGAGCTTGGGAAGACCCCACCGCCCCAACCCAATGGCGCGAGCCTAGACCCGAAAAGCGCACGCGTGGGTCACGTCTCCGAGCCGAAAGTGTGCCGGCCGAGC
Organism: uncultured Actinomycetes bacterium; assembly: GCA_963802375.1. Classification (GTDB taxonomy): domain Bacteria; phylum Actinomycetota; class Thermoleophilia; order Gaiellales; family Gaiellaceae; genus JACDAN01. The sequence continues at coordinate 453,831 of CAWDIJ010000010.1, read as the reverse complement.
GCCGAGCCCCGGTCACGCGGTCGCCTCCGCGCGCTGCTCCACACGCTCGGCGAACTCGCGCTCGAGCAGCCCGTGCTCGTAGATCTCCCGGTAGACCGGGCTCCGCTCGATCAGGTCGTCGTGCGTGCCGCGCGCCGCGATCCGGCCGCGGTCGAGGACGACGAGCTCGTCGGCGAGTGCGAGCGTGGAGAGCCGGTGGGCGATGATGATCGTCGTTCGGCCCCGCATCGCCTGGCGCAGGCCGAGCCGAATCTTCGCCTCCGTCGTGGCGTCGACGGAAGCCGTGGCATCGTCGAGGATCAGGATCCGCGGGTCGAGGAGCAGCGCGCGGGCGATCGCGATCCGCTGACGCTGGCCGCCCGAGAGCGTGATCCCGCGCTCGCCGATAACGGTGTCGTAGCCCTCCGGCAGCTCGACGATGAACTCGTGTGCCTGGGCGAGCCGCGCCGCCTCCTCGACCTCCTTCTGGGTCGCATCGGGCCGCCCGAACGCGACGTTCTCGCGCACCGTGTCCGAGAAGAGGAACGGATCCTGCGCGACGATCCCGATCGCGTGGCGCAACGAGACGAGCTTCGCGTCTCGCACGTCGAGCCCGTCGACCGTCACGCGTCCAACCGAGACGTCGTAGAAGCGCGGCACGAGGCCTGCGAGCGTCGTCTTGCCCGAGCCGGTGTGCCCGATCAGGGCAACCGTGCGGCCGGGCTCGAGCTCGAGGTCGATGTCGCGGAGCACCGGCCGCTGCGGGTCGTAGCCGAAGGAGACACGCTCGAATCGGACATGGCCCTCTCCGGGCGGCAGCTCGACCGCGTCCGGCCTGTCGGTGACCTCCTCGGGCTCGTCCATCACCTCGAAGATCCGCTCACCTGACGCGGTCGCGCGCTGAGCCTGCCCGATCCACATCCCGAGCATTCGCAGGGGCATCACGAGCATCACGACGAGGACGTTGAAGAAGATGAACGAGCCGAGGCTGAGGTCGCCGTTTACGACCATCCGGCCGCCGACCAGCAGCACGATCGCCTGGGCGAGCAGCGGCAAGAACGACAGCAGCGGGACGTAGAGCGCTCGCTGCCGGTTCGCCTTCACGCTCTGGTCGAACACCGAGTGGGAGCGATCGGCGAACTTCCGCGACTCCTCCTGCTCCTGGGCGAACGACTTCACGACGTGAACGCCGACGATCGACTCCTCCGCCACCGTGGCAACGTCCGCCATCTTCTGCTGTACCTCGCGCAGGATCGGGTGCGAGACCGTCGAGTAGCGGTAGGCCACGAACACGATCAGCGGCGTGATTGCGGTCGCCGCGAGCGCCAGCCGCCAGTTCGCGACGTACATCACGGCCGTCACACCGACGATCGTCGTCACGTGCTGGAAGAAAAAGATCAGGCCGTAGCCGAGGAAGAAGCGGACCGCCTGGAGGTCGACGGTCGCGCGGGACATCAGCTGGCCGGTCTGGTGCCTGTCGTAGAAGCCGAACGACAGCCGCTGGAGCTTTGCGTAGAGCGCGTTCCGCATGTCGAACTCCACGCCGAGCGCCTGCCTCCCCGAGATCAGGCGCCGCCCGACCATCAACAGCGAGCGGATGAGGCCGACGACGACGATCGCCCCGGCGATCAACCAGATCTCGCGCTGGCTGCCGTCGGTGACCGCGCGCTCGAGCCCGTCACCGGTGAGGAATGCGATCACCACGGCGGCGGCCTGGGAGCCGATTGCCAAGATGATCGAGACGATGAGCGACCACTTGTACGGCCTGAGGAAGCCGAGCAGCCGTGCGAAAGTCCATCTGTAGGAAGGAGCGTCGCTCACCGTCAGAATCTAGCCGTGGCCTTGCCAGTGCCGGAAACACGCTACGCCCGCAGCGGCGACGTGAACATCGCCTACCAGGTCTTCGGCGAGGGCGAGACGCCGCTCGTCTGGATCCCGGGCTTCGTCCAGCACCTCGAGCTGAACTGGGAGGAGCCGTACCGCCGTGCATGGTTCGAGGGGCTCGGTCGCTTCGCGCGCCTGATCCTGCTCGACAAGCGCGGAACCGGCCTGTCCGACCGGGTCGGGGACTCGCCGCCGCTCGAGGAGCGAATGGACGACATTCGCGCAGTGCTGGACGAGGTGGAAATCGAGCGGGCCGTCGTCGCCGTCGCCGGAGACGCAGGCCCGCTCGGCGTGCTCTTCGCCGCCGCCCATGCCGAGCGCACATTGGGGCTTGTGCTCTGCAACGTGCTGGTGAACTTCGTTCGGACGCACGACATGCCGTGGCTCGACAGTCGCGAGAGGTATTTGGCAGATATCGACGAGACCGCGCGCGACTGGGCCAACCCCGACATGTGGGACGAGATGCTCCAACTCACCGGCCCGTCGCTCCAGACCCGCGAGGAGCGCATCGCGTTCTCCCGTCCGTTGCGGCTCAGCGTCAGCCCGGGAAACGTGGTGCCGCACCTTCGCGCCAACGCCGATACGGACGTCCGCGACATCCTTCCGACCGTCCGCGTCCCGACGCTGGTTCTCTCCCGGTCGCTTCCCGGCCGGCCGATCGCGTTGACTGCGCCGTACATCGCGGAGCGAATTCCGACAGCCCGGCTCGTCCATTTGGGCGACGGCGACCCGATTCCCGTCCTCGGCGACCAAGAGCCGATGCAGTCGGAGATGCGGCAGTTCGTCGAGGATGTCGTCGGGCAGACGCACGACGAGCCGGACACCGTGCTTGCGACCGTGCTCTTCACCGACATCGTCGGTTCGACGGCGAAGGCGGCCAAGCTCGGCGACCGAGGGTGGCACGAGCTGCTTGCGGCGCACCACGAGCGCGTGCGGCGCGAGCTGTCCCGGTTTCGTGGCCGCGAGGTCGACACCGCCGGCGACGGCTTCTTCGCGACGTTCGACGGTCCGGCACGGGCAATCCGCTGCGCCTGCTCGATGAGCGAGTCGGTGCGCGACCTCGGCATCGAGATCCGTGCGGGCGTGCATACGGGCGAGTGCGAGCTGGTGGACGGGAAGGTCGGCGGGATCGCCGTCCACATCGGCGCGCGCGTTTCGAGCGAAGCCGGGCCCGGCGAGGTGCTCGTGTCGAGCACGGTCAAGGATCTCGTCGCCGGCTCGGGGATCGCGTTCGTCGACCGGGGCCGGGCAGAGCTGAAGGGGATTCCAGGCGAGTGGAGGCTCTACGCCGTCGAGCGCTGAGCCGTCGAGCGGAGCTCCGGCCGGAGATCCGACAGGCAGTTCAGAAACGACTCGAGCGCCCCGGACGCCGGCCCGGCGTCGTGGCGGCGGAAGATCACGATCTCGCGCTTCAGCTCGGGCGCGTCGGCGAGCTTGACGGCCCTTAGCGTCCCGGCCTCGAGCTCGCCCGCGACGGCGGTGTGGGGGAGAAGCGCGACGCCGAGGCCCTGCTCGACCATCTTCTTCGCCGCGTCGATGTTGTCGAGCTCCATCACGCCGCGGGGAATCGCGCCCGCCCCGCGGAAGAACTCGTTCGTCAGCCGGTGGTAGCTCGAGGTGCGGTCGAAGAGGATCAGCTGGACGTCGGTCATGCGCTCCGTGCCGATCGCCTCCTCGCCGGCGAAGGTGTGCTCGGGATCGACCACGAGCACCAGCTCGTCCTCGTAGAGCGGCGTCGCCTCGATCTGCGGATGGCGCAGGGTCCGCCCGAGCCCGACCTGGACCTGTTCCTGGAGGACGAGGTCGAGGATCTCCTCGGAGTGGCCCGTCCTGACTGCCAGCTGCACCTTCGGGTGCGTCCCCCGGAACCGGGTGAGGATGCGCGGCAGGACGTAGGTGCTGACGGCCGGGGCGGCGCCGAGCGCGAGCTGGCCGCTCTGACCGCGCGCCAGCTCGGTGAGGAGGCGCCGGCCCGCGGCGGCGGCGCCGAGCGAGCGCTCCGCGTACGGGAGAAACGCGCGGCCGGCGTCCGAGAGGCGCATGCCGCGACCGGAGCGGATGAAGAGTCGTGAGCCCAGTTCCTGCTCCAGGCCCTTGAGGCGGGCGGTCAGGGTCGGCTGGGTGACGAAGAGCGCCTCGGCTGCCTGGGTCACGCTGCGGCGCTGAGCCACCTCGACGAACGCTTGGAGCTGCTCCAGTCTCATAGAGTTCTTCTATAGATCAGATCGAAACTATCGCTTTGAGTTTATAACGAAAGTTTCCTAGGGTGGGGCGCCTCCAGTCGATGAAGGGAGGCAGCGGTGACCCTTTTCAAGCGGTTCATGCGGCAAAAGACGACCGAGCAGGCGCCGAAGAAGGCGCTCTATCTCAAGTCGGAGCACGCGCCGTGCACGTGCCCGGAGCCCTGTGAGCGCGATCACGGGAACGAGTAGCGGCGTCGACGTCCTCGGCCCGGTCGAGGGCCGGGTCTCGGAGATCCTGACGCCGGAGGCACTGGCGTTCGTCGCAGCGCTGCATCGGCGTTTCAACACCGAGCGCGAGCGGCTGCTCGTTGCGCGGCAGGAGCGCCAGCAGCGCCTCGACGCCGGCGAACGCCTGGACTTCCTCGAGGAGACCCGCGAGGTGCGCGAGAGCGAGTGGCGTGTGGCGCCGGCGCCGCCGGAGCTGCAGGACCGCCGCGTCGAGATCACCGGGCCGGTGGACCGGAAGATGGTCATCAACGCGCTGAACTCCGGCGCGCGCGTCTTCATGGCCGACTTCGAGGACGCCAACTCGCCGACCTGGCAGAACAACGTCGACGGCCAGGTCAACCTGCGCGACGCAAGCGCCGGCACGATCTCGCTGGACACCGGCGAGAAGACGTACGAGCTCGGGGACGACCCCGCCGTTCTGCTTGTCCGGCCGCGCGGCTGGCACCTGCTCGAGCGCCACGTGCTCGTCGACGGCGAGCCGATCTCCGGCTCGCTCTTCGACTTCGGCCTCTACGTCTTCCACAACCGCGCGAAGCCGTGGTTCTACATCCCGAAGCTGGAGGGCCACCTCGAGGCGCGGCTCTGGAACCAGGTCTTCGACTTCACCGAGGACGAGCTCGGGCTCCGGCGAGGCACCATCAAGGCCACGGTCCTGATCGAGACGGTGCTCGCCGCGTTCGAGATGGACGAGATCCTCTACGAGCTCCGCGAGCACATCGTCGGCCTGAACGCGGGGCGCTGGGACTACCTGTTCAGCCTGATCAAGCGGCTGCGCTCGCTCGGCGTCGTCCTTCCCGATCGCGGCGAGCTGACGATGACGACGCCGTTCATGCGCGCCTACACCGAGCTGCTCGTGCAGACGACGCACCGGCGCGGCGCGCACGCGATGGGCGGGATGGCCGCGTTCATCCCGAGCCGGCGCGATCCCGAGGTGAACGAACGCGCGCTGGCCAAAGTGCGCGAGGACAAGGTGCGGGAGGCAGGCGACGGGTTCGACGGCACCTGGGTTGCGCATCCCGACCTCGTGCCGGTCGCGGTGGAAGTCTTCGACGGCGTCCTGGGCGAGCGGCCGAATCAGGTCGAGCGGCAGCGCCACGACGTCTCGGTCTCGGCCGACGACCTGCTCGACCTGCGCGTCGAGGGCGGCGCCGTCACGGAGGAGGGGCTGCGCCAGAACGTCAGCGTCGGGATCCGCTACATCGAGTCCTGGCTTCGAGGAGTCGGCGCGGCGGCGATCGACAACCTGATGGAGGACGCAGCGACGGCGGAGATCTCGCGGTCGCAGGTCTGGCAGTGGGTCCACGCCGGCGAGTTCACGGCGGAGCAGGTGCGCGCCGTGATCGACGAGCTCGGCTTCGAGGGCGGCCGGTTCGACGAGGCGCGGGAGATCTTCGAACGGGTGGCGCTGGGCGACGACTTCGTCGAGTTCCTGACGCTGCCGGCGTACGAGTACATCGACTGAGGGGAGCGGCGATGAGCGGGAACGGCAACGGCAAGGAGACGCGGTGGGACGGGATCCGGCGCGATTGGACGGCGGAGGAGGTCGAGCGGCTGCGCGGCTCGGTGCAGATCGAGCACACGCTGGCGCGGCGCGGCGCCGAGCGGCTCTGGGAGCTGCTCCACACGGACGACTACCTTCCGACGCTCGGGGCGCTGTCCGGCGCGCAGGCCGTCCAGATGGTCAAGGCGGGCGCGAAGGGGATCTACGTCTCCGGCTGGCAGGTCGCAGGCGACGCGAACCTCGCCGGCGACACCTATCCCGACCAGTCGCTCTATCCGGCGAACTCGGTGCCGGCCCTGGTGCGCCGCCTGAACCGGGCACTTCAGCGCGCCGACCAGATCGAGAGGGCCGAGGGTGCGGTCACGCGCGATTGGTTCGTCCCGATCGTGGCCGACGCCGAGGCCGGTTTCGGCGGCAACCTCAACTCGTTCGAGCTGATGAAGGGGATGATCGAGGCGGGCGCGGCGGGTGTGCACTTCGAGGATCAGCTCGCGTCGGAGAAGAAGTGCGGCCACCTCGGCGGCAAGGTGCTCGTGCCGACCTCGCAGTTCGTGGGGACGCTGAAAGCGGCGCGGCTCGCCGCGGACGTGATGGGCGTCCCGACCGTGCTGATCTCACGCACGGACGCCGATGCCGCGACGCTGCTCACGAGCGACGTCGACCCGGCAGACCGCGAATTCCTGACGGGGGAGCGGACGCCGGAAGGATTCTTCAAGGTTCGGGGCGGCGTCGAGCCGTGCATCAAGCGCTCGCTCGCGTACGCGCCCTATGCGGACATCGTCTGGTTCGAGACCTCGAAGCCGGAGCTGGGCGAGGCCCGGGAGTTCGCGACCGCGATCCACGCGAAGTTCCCCGGCAAGCTGCTGGCGTACAACTGCTCGCCGTCCTTCAACTGGCGCAAGCACCTCGGCGACGAGGAGATCGCCGGCTTCCAGTCGACGCTCGGCGAGCTGGGCTACAAGTTCCAGTTCATCACGTTGGCCGGCTTCCACGCACTGAACGCGTCGATGTTCGAGCTGGCGCGCGGCTACATCGACGAGGGGATGCCGGCCTACGTGCGGCTCCAGGAGCGGGAGTTCGAGCTGGAGGCGGAGGGCTACACGGCCACGCGGCACCAGCGGGAGGTCGGCGCCGGGTACTTCGACGCCGTGGCGCAGACGATCTCCGGCGGCGAGTCGTCGACGCTGGCGCTCAGGGGCTCGACCGAGGAGGCGCAGTTCGAAGGCGCGAAAGCTCCTGCTTGACGACGTCGAGCGCCACGGCCAGGCGCTGACGGTTCGCCGGGTCGTTCAGCCAGCGGCTCGTTCCTGACGGGTGGGGCAGCGGAATCGCCGCTGCCCCGTTGAGCTGGTGGCGGCGGCCGATCGACTCCCCGAGGTTCTTGATTCCGAGTAGTCGGCGGGCCGATAGGCCGCCGACCGTCAGGATCAGCTCGGGGCGGATCAGCCGAAGCTCCCACTCGCGCCAGAGCGAGCAGAGCTCCTGCTCGCGCGGCATCGGCGTCCGGTCGCCGCTCCCTGACGGGGCGCGACCGGGGTAGCAGCGCGTGACCGAGGCGCAGTAGAAGGTCGCGTAGAACTCCTCCTCCTCGAGCTCGAGCCACCGGCGGAGCGTCCGGCCGGCCCGCCCGCGCCAGGGGAGGCGCTGCTCGCCCTCGACGACGCCGGGCGCCTGTCCGTGGATGTATGCGCGCTGGCCCGTGTACGGCTGGACGACGGGCAGCGAGAGGAGCGGGAAGCCCTCGTCGCTACAGGCTCGGCAGACGCGGTTGTCGCGCTGGAGGGAGGCGATCGACCGGTACGACGACCGGCGCCGGGTCAAGGCGAGGCAACCATCACGAACAGCCGGCTCCGGCGGAGCACGCGGCCGCCGAGCTCCTTCGCGAGCTCTTCCGGGACGAACACCCGCTTGAAGACTTGCCAGCGCGAACCGTCCTTCAGGACGCGCTCGTCCCAGCGCTCAGGCTGCTCTCCCTCGGAGAACACGGTTCCGACGACGACGAGCTCGCGGGCCACGCGACGCGCCTCGGCGACGAACCGGGCGCGGTCGCTCTCCTCGAGATGGCAATAGAAGTAACTCGTGAAGACACGATCGAACGAGTCGTCGGGGAACGGAAGGTCGAGTGCGTCGCCTTGTACGAACTCGGCACTGGGCGCTTGTTCGCGGGCGACCTCGAGCATCCGGGCACTCTGATCGAGCCCGACGACTTCGCCGTGCAAGTGGCGAGTCATGAAGCCGGTCCCGCAGGCCACGTCGAGAGTCCTGGCCGGCGGCAGCCCGTCGACCCAGCCTTCGAGGAGTGTTCGCTCGTCGTCCCAGTCGTCGGGTCGGTTGTCCGCGTACAGGCCCTGGCCAAGCCACCACTCGTCGTACTCGCGCGCCCGCGCCTCGTAGTAGGCCTTCACGGGCGTCGCTCACGATCAAAGGACTCGGTGGCTGGGGAAGAGAACAGGTACCTCACTCTACGAAAGGGATTTATGTCGATCTGGCTCTGGATCCTCATCATCATCCTGGTACTGGCCCTCCTCGGCTTCTTCGGCCGCGGCCGCTTCTCCAGGTAGCCGTACGCTCCATCCAGCTTCGCTAGGGAGTTTCACGGGGTCCTCCTAGAGTGGGGCTGTGCTGCCGCTCGAGTCGGTGCCGAACTTCTCCGAGGGGCGCGACGCGGCCACGATCGAGACGATCGGCGCGGCGCTGTCCCGGCGGGTTCGGTTACTGGACGTGCACTCGGACCCGGATCACCACCGGTCCGTGTTCACGGTCGTCGGCGAGGACGACCTGCTCGTCGACGCGCTGGTCGACGCGGTCGCCGTCGCGCGGGACCGGATCGACCTCGGCCGCCACGAAGGCGCGCATCCGAGGATCGGCGCCGCCGACGTCGTCCCGGTCGTAGCACTGCGGCCGTCGGACATGGAGCGGGCGAAGGCCGCTGCGTTGCGGTTGGCGGAGCGCGTCGGCGAGCTGGGGCTGCCAGTCTTCCTCTACGGCGAGCTGGCGGGCGGCCGTGGGCCTGCGTTCTTCCGGCGCGGGGGCACTGAGGAGCTTGCGAGCCGGCTTGGCGGCGAGCTCCGTCCCGACTTCGGGCCGCCGGAGCTCCATCCGACGGCGGGCGGGGTCATCGTCGGCGCGCGCCGGCCGTTGATCGCGTTCAACGCCGAGCTTCGCGGCGCCACGCTCGACGATGCGCGCACGATTGCCTCTGCGATCCGGGAGCGCGACGGCGGCTTCCCTGGTGTGCGCGCTCTGGGCCTCGAGCTTCCCGGCTCCGGTCGAGTGCAGGTGAGCATGAACGTCGAGGACTGGGAGGCCTCCGCGCTCCACGAGATCCTCGCCCGAATCGAGTCTGAGGCGGCCGGGCTCGGGGTCGGCGTCGAGAGGTCGGAGTTGGTCGGGCTCATGCCGGCCGGCGCTGCTGCGGCGGCGGCCGGCACGGCGCTGCGGATCGACGGTTTCGACAGCTCGAGGCTGATCGAGACCCGGCTGTTGGAGGAATAGAGTGGCGGCGTGGTCGAGACCCAGGTCCTGACCGGCGACGACCTCGAGGCCGACCATGTCTGGGCCGTCGCGGTCGAGGGAGCGCCGGCAGAGCTTTCGGACTCCGCACGTGAGCGAATGCGCGTGGCCCGCGACGTCGTCGAGCGCGCCGCTGCGTCTCCGGAGCGGACGTACGGCGTCAACACCGGCTTCGGGCGTCTGGTCACGCAGACGATTCCAGCCGAGCTCGTGGAGGAGCTGCAGGTGCGCGTTCTGCGGAGCCACGCCTGCGGAGTGGGCGATCCCTATCCGGACGAGATCGTGCGGGCGGCGCTGCTGTTGCGGGCGAACACGCTCGCGACAGGTGTCTCGGGGACTCGCGTCGAGGTCGCAGAGCTCCTCCTCGAGTGCCTGCGGCGGGGTGTGCTGCCGCGCGTGCCGAGCCGGGGTTCCGTGGGTGCGAGCGGCGACCTTGCGCCTCTGGCGCATCTGGCGCTGCCGCTGATCGGCGAGGGGGAGGCCCGGTTCGACGGAGAGCTCCTGCCGGGGAGCGAGGCGCTCCTGCGCGCCGGGCTCGAGCCGCTGCAGCTGCAGGCCAAGGAAGGGCTCTCGCTCATCAACGGGACGCAGTTCATGACGGCTTTCGGGGCGCTAGGAGTCGTTCGCGCCCGGCGCCTCGCCGTGGCGGCCGACATCGCCTGCGCGCTCTCGGTCGAGGCGCTCGAGGGATCGCGAAAGGCGTTCTCGCCAGCCGTCCACGCGGTGCGACCCTTGCGAGGCCAGGCCGCGGCGGCCGAGAACGTCCTCCAGATCCTCGACGGCTCGGCGATCATGGAGTCCCACCGCTGGTGCGACCGGGTGCAGGACGCGTACTCACTACGGTGCGCGCCGCAGGTGCACGGGGCGAGTCGCGACCTGCTTCGCTACGTCGAGGAGACGGTGACGGTGGAGCTGAACGCCGGCACCGACAATCCGCTCGTCCTTGTGGACGAGGGCGAGATCGTGTCGGCCGGCAACTTCCACGGCCAGCCGGTCGCGTTCGCCCTCGACGCGATGACGATGGCCGTCTGCGAGTTGGCGAACATCTCCGAGCGGAGGACCGAGCGCCTGGTGAACCCGAACCTCTCCGACGGGCTCCCGGCGTTCCTTGCCGCCGACGGCGGGCTCAACTCGGGGTTCATGATCCCGCAGTACGTGGCAGCGTCGCTCGTGAGTGAGAACAAGTCCCTGGCCCACCCGGCCAGTGTCGACTCGATCCCGACGAGCGCCGGCCAGGAGGATCATGTCTCGATGGGAAACGCGTCCGGCCTGAAGGCGTGGCAGGTGCTCGGAAATGCCGAGCGCGCCGTGGCGATCGAACTGCTGGCCGGTGCGCAGGCCGTGGAGTTCCTTGCGCCGCTCTCGCCCGGGCGCGGAAGCGAGGCGGCACGCCGTTTCGTTCGGTCTTTGTCGCCTCGCGTCGTGGAGGACAGACCGCTGAGCGGGGATATCGAGGCCATGGCCTCCGCGATCCGGGACGGGTCGCTCGAGGCGGCCGTCGAGGCCGAGGTCGGGGCGCTCCGGTGATCGAGGGCCAGAACGGCCGGCCGGCGAAGCCGAAGGGGACAGAGCGGCCGTTTCGCGCCGCGCTGCTGTTCTACGGCGGGCTCGCCGTCGTCGGGTTCGGGTTCCTGCTGCTGACGGGGCAGGACGCGTCCCGGGCGGCGATCGGCGCGGGCGCGGCATTCGTGCTCGCCACTGGGTGGACCTGGTGGCGGATGTACACCGACCAGAAGCGGGAGGCGCGCCGGGAGCGCGCCAAGCGATGACCGCGGTCGAGTCGATCGAGGCGACGGTCGAGTCGCTCGTCGGTGAGCCGGGGCGGATCCGTGCGCCTCGCGGCTCCACGCTGAACGCGCGGTCGTGGTCGACCGAGGCGCCGCTTCGGATGCTGCTGAACAACCTTGATGCCGAGGTCGCCGAGCGGCCGGAGGAGCTCGTGGTCTACGGTGGCTCCGGGAAGGCGGCTCGCAACCCGGACGCGCTACGGGCTCTCGTGCGCTGCCTGCTGCGGTTGGCGGACGACGAGACGCTGCTCGTCCAGAGCGGGAAGCCTGTGGGCGTCTTCCGGACCCATTCGGGCGCTCCTAGGGTGCTGATCGCGAACTCGCTGCTCGTGCCGCGCTGGGCGACCTGGGACGAGTTCCGCCGCCTGGAGGCGCTCGGCCTGACGATGTTCGGCCAGATGACCGCCGGGAGCTGGATCTACATCGGCACCCAGGGGATCCTCCAGGGCACCTACCAGACCTTTGCCGCGGCGGGCGAGACGCACTTCGGGTCGCCCGATCTCTCGGGCCGGACGATCCTGACCGCGGGGCTGGGCGGAATGGGCGGAGCGCAGCCCCTGGCCGGGACGATGGCGGGAGCGGCGGTGCTCTGCATCGAGGTCGACCCTGAGCGGATCCGGCGCCGCCTGGAGACCAGATACCTGGACGAAGCGGTCGATTCGGTCGACGAGGCGCTCTCTCGGGTTCGGGGGGCGGCGGCAGAGAGGCGGGCGCTCTCGGTCGGCGTGCTGGGAAACGCGGCGGACGTCGTCCCCGAGCTGGCGCGGCGCGGAGAGCTGTTCGATCTCGTGACTGACCAGACCGCCGCGCACGATCCGCTCACCGGCTACGTCCCGCAGGGGCTCGATGTGGCGGCCGCGGCGGAGCTTCGGGCGGCCGACCCTGAGGCATATCTGCGCCGAGCTCGTGACTCGATCGCAACACATGTGCGCGGGCTCCTGGAGTTCGTCCGCGCCGGCAGCTACGTTTTCGATTACGGCAACAATCTCAGAGGTGAGGCCCTTGAGGCAGGCATAGAGGAAGCGTTCACATATCCGGGTTTCGTCCCGGCGTATATCCGGCCGCTGTTCTCTCGTGGCATCGGTCCTTTCCGGTGGGCTGCGCTCTCGGGCGAGCCCCGCGACATCGAGGTGATCGACGCGGCACTGCGCGAGCTGTTTCCCGAGGACGTGCTCCTGCAGCGCTGGCTGGAGCTGGCGCCCGAGCGGGTGGCGTTCCAGGGGCTCCCCGCGCGCATCTGCTGGCTCGGGCTCGGCGACCGTGCGAAGGCCGGCCTCGCGATCAACGACCTGATCCGGCGGGGCGATGTCTCGGCCCCGGTCGTGATCGGGCGCGACCACCTCGACTCGGGCTCGGTGGCATCGCCCTATCGCGAGACGGAGGCGATGCGAGACGGCTCCGACGCGATCGCGGACTGGCCGATCCTCAACGCCCTGCTGAACACCGCAGCGGGAGCGACTTGGGTCAGCGTGCACCACGGCGGCGGAGTCGGCATCGGGAACTCGATCCACGCCGGCATGGTCGTGGTCGCCGACGGCACCGACGATGCGGCGGAACGGCTGGAGCGAGTGCTAACCGCCGATCCGGGCACCGGGGTCCTCCGGCATGCAGATGCCGGCTACCCCGAGGCGCTCGAGGCAGCCGAGCAGCACGGCCTCGAGTTGCCGATGCCACCGCGGACGGAGTGACCGACACGACCGCCGGACCCAGCCGGCTCCTCGTCCGCGACCTCCGCCAGCTTGCGACCCCGGTCGGGTCGGCCGCACCGCTCCGCGGGGCTGCGCTCGGCGACGTCGAGGTGCTGGAGGACGCGTTCGTCCTCTGCGCCGAGGGTCGCATCGAGCACGTCGGGCGCATGCGGGACCTCGACCGGCTCGAGGGCGACGTCGAGGAGATCGACGGGCGCGGCATGGCTGCGATCCCAGGGCTCGTCGACTGCCACACGCATGCGTGCTTCGCCGGCGATCGGGTCGAGGAGTTCTCGCTACGGGCCGCCGGTGCGAGCTATGAGGAGCTGCATGCCGCCGGCGGCGGAATCCTCTCGACCGTTCGCGCCACGCGGGCGGCCGGCGAGGAGGAGCTCCGTGCGGCCCTTCGGCGACACCGCGGCTGGATGCTGCGATGTGGTACCGCTACGTTCGAGGCGAAGTCCGGTTACGGGCTCGACCGCGACACCGAGCTCGCTTCGCTGCGGGCGATTGCGGCGGAAGGCGGAATCCCGACGTACCTCGGAGCCCACGCCGTGCCGCCTGAGTTCGGCGACGCAGGGCCGTATCTGGACTTCGTGATCGCCGAGGTTCTCCCGGAGGCCGCGCAGCTCGCGGAGGCAGCGGACGTCTTCGTCGAGCGCGGAGCGTTCGACGCTGCCCAGGCGCGCCGCTATCTCGAAGCCGCACGAGATCATGGGCTCGCGCTTCGGCTTCATACGGACCAGTTCACGGAGGCGGGAGGCGTTCAGCTCGCGATCGAGCTGGGAGCCCGCTCGGTGGACCACCTGGAGGCGACGAACGAACGAGGCATCGCAGAGCTCGCGAAAAGCGGGGTCACCGCCGTGCTCCTGCCGGCGAGCGCACTCTTCCTCGGCCGGCCGATGCCGCCCGGTCGCGCGCTGGTCGAGGCGGGCGCTTCGGTGGCGCTCGCGACCGACTTCAACCCGGGAAGCGCGTTCTGCGAGAGCCTCCCGATCGTGTGCTCGCTCGCGTCGACGCAGCTCGGTATGTCGCCCGCCGAAGCACTGTCGGCCGTGACGGTCAACGCCGCCCACGTCCTCGGCCGTGCCGACCGGAAGGGCCGTCTCGCGCCGGGCTACGACGCCGACATCGTCCTGGTCGACGCCACGGATTGGCGTCACGTCGCGTACCACCTCGGCGGAGGCCTGGTCGCGACCGTGATCCAGGGAGGCAGCGTGGCCTGGCGGCGCTACGCTAGTTCCGATGCCCAGTAGGAAACAGCGGAAGCGTCGCGCGAAGGATCGCCGCCACGAATGGGAGTACGTCTACGTCGACGAGACCGGCGTGGAGGTCGAAACGCCTGAGGACGAGCCGATCTCGCGCAACGGGAAGCGGCAGCCGCAGCGCTCGAAGGCCCAGTCGTCCGGAGGACGCGAGGTACAGCCGCCCTCCTGGCGTCGAGTCGGAAAGCGCGGGCTGCTCTTCGCCCCGCTCATGTTCTTGACAGTCACATTCCTCAGCGGCGATCTCACGATGACGCAGCGGATCGTCAACACGGCATTCCTGCTCGCGTTCTTCCTGCCTTTCAGCTACGCGATCGACGCGCTGATGTACCGGCTGTACAAGAAACGCGCCGCGGGCTAGGTGCTGCCGCGATAGTGCCCCGCGCCCGGCCAGGGTGCGAGAAGGAGCAGGATCCTGGCTCCCTCGCTGCTCGCCACCCGATGGCGCTCTTGGGCCTCGAAGCGGAAGATGGTTCCGGCGCCCGCCTCCACCGTACTCTCGCCGGAGCCGACCTCGACCCGGCCGTCGAGCACGACCAGCCAGGCGTTCTCATGCACTTGATGGTCTCCGAGTGCCTGGCCGGGATTCAGCCCGATCAGCACCGCCCTGGCGTCGTCGTGCGAGTGCAGGACGATCGGGCTCCGGCTGCCTTCGGGCGTCTCGAGCTCCATCAGGTTCCAACTCTGCACCGCGGCGATCCTACCCCGGTCCGAGCCGCGAAAGGCCCGTCGTTACACTCGCCCGATGGCTCCGGCGGTCGACACCTACGCGCTCGGTCCCACGCAGACGAACTGTTACGTGGTCCGCGCCGGCCCGGACGCGCAAGAGGCTGTCGTCATCGATCCCGGATACGAGGTCGCCTCGCCCGATTTCGAGGTCGCGGGAATTCTGGTCACCCATTGCCACTGGGACCACCTGGGCGGGATCGCGCCGCTCGCCGCTGCCACCGGTGCGCCGGTGTACATGGCGGAGCGCGAGGCGCCCGTCCTCGAGGATCCCGCCGCCTTCTATCCCGACCAACAGATTCAGGCGTACCGCGCTGACGTCCGGCTCGAGGGCGGCGATACGGTGGAGGTCGCAGGTCTCGCCTTCGACGTCATCGACGTGCCGGGCCACTCGCCGGGCCACGTCGCCTTCGCCACCGACGAGATGCTGTTCTCAGGCGACGTCCTGTTTGCAGGGAGCGTCGGCCGCACCGATCTCCCGTTCGCCGACTGGGACACGCTCGTCGACTCGATCCGGACGCTCTTCGACCGCTTTCCGCCGGAGACGGTCGTCTACCCGGGCCACGGCCCGCCTACGACCCTAGGCGCCGAGCGCGCCCGGAACCCCTTCCTCGCGGAGCTTCGCGCCTCTTGAAGTTCGAGGCGCCGAGGGGGACCCATGACATCGTCCCGTCCGACCAGCCGCTCTGGCAGCTAGTCGCGGGGGAGGCGGAGCGCCTCTGCGCGCTCTACGGCTACCGCCGGATCGTCACCCCGGGATTCGAGGACACCGAGCTCTTCGTTCGCACATCGGGCGAGGGCTCCGACGTCGTCCAGAAGGAGATGTACACGTTTCAGGACCGGGGCGGGCGCTCGCTGACGCTTCGCCCCGAGGCCACTGCGCCGATCTGCCGCGCCTACCTCCAGCACGGGATGCACCGGGAGCCGCAGCCGGTGAAGCTCTACACGATCGGCCCGATGTGGCGCTACGACCGGCCGCAGAAGGGGCGGTACCGTGAGCACTGGCAGCTCTCCGTGGAGGCGATCGGCTCGGACGATCCGGCCGTTGACGCGGAGCTGATCCAGTTCTACGACCAGCTGCTCCGCCGGCTCGGGGTCTCCAACTACGTGCTCTTGCTGAACTCGATCGGCGATGCGAACTGCCGGCCCGCCTACCTCGAGAAGCTCGAAGCCTGGCTGGACGAGCACGACGCCGAGCTCGACGATGACGCGCGCGGCAAGCGCCGCACTTCGCCTCTCCGCGTCTTCGACGTCAAGAGCGACCGCATGCAGGAGCTGCTGACGAGTGCCCCGAAGATCGGGGAGAACCTCTGCGACGAGTGCTACGTGCACTTCGAGCACGTGCGCGGATTCCTGGATACGGTCGGCGTCAGCTACGAGCTCGAGCCGACTCTCGTTCGCGGGCTCGACTACTACACCCGCACAACGTTCGAATTCAAGGACGAGGCGATCGGCGCGCAGAGCTCGATCTGCGGCGGGGGTCGCTACGACGGCTTGATCGAGGCAATCAGCGGGCCGCCGACGCCGGGAATCGGGTTCGGCGCAGGAATCGAGCGGCTGCTGCTCTCTCTCGGAGAGCCGCAGGTGGATCCGGAGGCCGTCGACGTCTTCTTCGTCGCCGAGGAGGGCGCGGACCGCACTGCGATCGCGAAGGCTCTCGCCGACCTGCGCCGACGAGGCATCGCGGCAGACATGGACTATGCGGGCCGCTCGGTCAAGGGCCAGCACACGCAGGCGAGCCGGCTGAACGCGAGGAAGGTGGTCGTGGTCGGGCCAGGCGAGACCCCGGACCCCGGCCAGATCATCGAGGAGCTCGGCGGATGAGCTGGCGCGACGTCGGCGCGGGGGAGCTTCGGAAGGAGGACGTCGGCCGTCGGGTCACGCTCGCCGGCTGGACGGCGCGGCGACGCGACCACGGCGGGCTGATCTTCGTCGACCTGCGAGACCAGACGGGCATGACGCAGCTCGTGATCAACCCGGAGCGAAGCCCGGAGGCGGCGACGACCGCGCACGAGATTCGCAACGAGTTCGTGCTCCGCGCGAACGGCGAGGTCGTCGCGCGCGCCCCGGAGGCGGTCAACCCGAACCTTCCGACAGGTGAGGTCGAGGTGCAGGTGGACGAGCTCGAGATTGTCTCTCGCTCGACCCCGCTGCCGTTCCAGCTCGACGAGGAGAACGTCGACGAGACGCTGCGCTACCGGTATCGCTGGCTCGACCTCAGGCGTGACCGGCTTCAGCGCAACATCCGAACCCGCGCGCAGCTGGTCTCGATCATCCGCCAGGAGATGGAGCGCGAGGGCTTCGTCGACATCGAGACACCGATCATGGCGAAGCCGACCCCGGAGGGAGCGCGCGACTTCCTCGTCCCGACTCGCCTCCAGCGAGGGAGGTTCTTCGCGCTCCCGCAGTCGCCGCAGATCTACAAGCAGCTGCTCGTGATCTCCGGCTTCGAGCGCTACTACCAGATCGCCCGCTGCTTCCGGGATGAGGATCTCCGCGCCGACCGCCTCCAGGAGCTCACGCAGCTGGACGTCGAGATGGCCTTCCCAAATCAGGAGTACATCTTCGAACTGATGGAGCGGATCGTCCCGCGGATCTGGCGCGAGACAATCGGGGTCGAGCTCGAGCCGCCCTTCCCGCGCATGTCGTGGCAGGAAGCGGAGCTTCGGTACGGCTCCGACAAGCCCGACCTCCGGTTCGACCTCGAAATCCAGGACGCCACCGAGCTCACGCGCGGTTCGGAGTTCGGCGTCTTCGCGAATGCCGAGGCCGTCCGCTACCTGAGCCTTCCGAAGGAGCTCTCGCGCGCCGAGATCCAGAAGCTCGAGGACATGGCGAAGCCGTGGGGCGCCAAGGGCCTCGCGTACATCGTCTTCAGGCAGGACGGCGAGGTCGCCTCCCCGATCGCGAAGTTCCTGTCCGAACAGGAGCTCGACGCGTTCCGCGAGCCTGGGACGACGGCGCTCTTCGTCGCCGACACGCCGAAGCTGGCGAGCAAGGTGCTCGGCCTCCTGCGCCTCCATCTCGGCCGCGAGCTCGACCTCATCGACCGCGACGCCTGGAAGTTCCTCTGGATCACGCCGATGCCACTCCTCGAGTGGAACGAGGACGAGGAGCGGTGGACGGCGCAGCACCACCCGTTCACCCGTCCAACCGACGACAGCCTCCCGCTGCTCGAGTCCGATCCCGGCGCGGCGAGCGCCGTCGCGTACGACCTCGTCGGCAACGGGATCGAGCTGGCCGGCGGGTCGATCAGGATCCACGAGCCCGAGCTCCAGTCGCGCATGTTCGACTTCCTCGGCATCTCGCCCGAAGACCAGCGGTCGAAGTTCGGCTTCCTTCTGGATGCGCTCGCGATGGGCGCGCCGCCGCACGGCGGCATCGCCTCGGGCATCGACCGGCTGACGATGGCGCTCCTCGACGAGCCGGTCATTCGCGACACGGTCGCGTTCCCGAAGAACCAGGCCGGCGTCGATCCCATGAGCGGCGCACCGGCACCCGTCCCCGAGGAGCAGCTCACGGAGCTCGGACTCCGGCTGGTCGAGGAACCGGAGCGCTAAGGGCGAAGCCGCAGCACCGGAGCCGGAATCGTCTCCCGAGCCCGCTCAGCAGGACGAAGACGAAGACCGCCTCACGCCGCAGTAGCCTTTCGGAACAGTGCAGGGAGGATTTGGGCTGCGGTTTGCGCTCGAAACCGTCTTTCTGATCGCGGTTGCGATCGGAGCCGGGTTCGCCGAGCTCAGCGCGACGGCGATCGTCGTCGTCATGGCCGTTGCCTGGCTGCTCGTCTGCCTGTTCGAGCTCGCCGTCTGGGCAGAGAGGCCACGCTTTCCGGAGTCAGTCCAAAACCGGACGGCAGTGGAGGAGCCGGCCGGGGAGCCCGACGAGGTGACCGACCCCGAGCCGGTCGCGGCCGCGGTCGAGTCGCGACGTGAAGCCGAGGGGGGCTAGGCGCTGCGCCTTCTGCACTCGGCCCTCGTCCGCTTCGCCCTCGGAGCGGCGTACTTCGCTCTCGCGGCGGCCGCGCCGTGAGCCCCGCGTTCGCCCAGCGGGCAGTGCTGCTCGCGGCCGTGGCGCTCCTCGGCGGCGTGATCGCGTTCAGCCTGGCCGACCGCCTCGGCGACTCGGGGAGTGCAGAGAATCTCCCGGAGGCCGTCGCACCGCCCGGCGGCGGCTGGCACGAGGCGATGGCGGGTCGGGAGCGCAGGCGGTTCTACGGACGCCCTACCTCCTGCGGTCACCTCGTCGAGCGCTCGACGATGGGGTTCGCGCACCCTGTGCTTCCGTGCGGCGCCAAGATCTACCTCGGGCACGGCGGCAAGGTGGTTCTGACCCAGGTCGTTGCGCGCGACGCGACTCCGGGAGGCGTCCAGTTCGGGTTGACCGACGCACTCGCGGAGGAGCTCGACGTCGCCAACCGGGCGACGATCCGCTGGCGCTTCGCAAGCCCCGCCTGAACCGGCGAGGTGCTCTACAGTGGGAGGTGCTCGACCCTGTACGTGGCCTCGCGTACAAACGTGAACCAACAGACACGTGAAGGGAGCTCGGGTCCGCGCCGGCCCTCAGAAGCCGGTTCGGCTCGGCACCCACCTGGCTAGTCCAGGTTCGCACTGCGCGAGGCATCACCGGCAGGGTGGGGCACTTTTCTCGGATGGGCCTGCGGGAAGCGGGCCCATCTCTTTCCTCAGCTACGGTGGCTCGATGATCGAAGTCGTCGGAGATTCGTCCAGGGACGGCGAGTGGCGCCTCGTCCGGCTCTCCGTCGACCGCGACCGGATCGTCTCGGCGGACGCCGAGGGGCTCGACCGGCCGCTCGAGGGGCTGACGCTGCTCGAGGCGGCCGCCGTCGGCGGCGACGAGCTCACCGCGGACGCGCTCGCCTCCGCGATCGGGCCGATCTTCCGGGCGCGCCGCGACCCGGAGCGGGTCGCGGTCGCGATGAGCGGCGGCGTCGACAGCGCGGTGGCGCTGCTCCGCGCCGGACCGAAGGCGGTCGGAGTGACGCTGCGGCTCTGGATCGACCCGGAGGGGAGCGACGTCGAGCGTGCGTGCTGCTCGCCGGCGGCTGTGATCGCCGCTCGGGCCACCTGCCACGAACTAGGGATCCCACACGTCACCATCGACGCGCGAGAGGAGTTCCTGCACGCGATCGTCGAGCCGTTCGTACGCGGCTACCGGCGGGGCGAGACGCCGAACCCGTGCATCAGCTGCAACGGCTTCTTCCGCTTCGGACGGCTCCTACAGTTCGCGCGCCGTGCGGGCGCTCCCCGCCTGGCAACCGGCCACTACGCGCGCATCGTCGAGTATCAGGGTCGTCTTCTTCTCGCCCGTGGCGCGGACCCCGAGAAGGATCAGTCCTACATGCTCGCCAGGCTCGATCCCCGCGTCCTCGACCGCATCTCGTTCCCTCTCGGTGAGCAGGCCAAGGAGGAGACGCGGGCGGAGGCCGAGCGCGCCGGCCTTGCCGCTGCTCGCCGGCCGGAGAGCCAGGAGGCGTGCTTCCTGGGCGGCGACGACTACCGCTCGTTTCTTGCCCGCCACGGCTTCGCGGCGGACGAGGGTGTCGTGGAGGACGAGGCGGGGGAGGTCCTCGGCAGCCACGGCGGCTTCTGGCGGTTCACGCCGGGCCAGCGGAAGGGGCTCGGTGTCGCGGCCGGGTCGCCGGTCTACGCCCTCCGGACCGTGCCGCACCGGAACGCGGTCGTCGTCGGCCCGCGTGAGTCGCTGGCCCGCAAGCGGGTGCGGGCGGACGGCCGCCTCTTCGCCGACGCGGACCGCGTGGACGTCAAGCTCCGCTACCGGTCGCCGGCCGTCTCGGGTCGTGTGCAGGGGAGGGCGCGAGGCTTCGAGGCGGTGCTCGACGAGCCCGCATACGGCGTCGCAGCCGGCCAGGCCGCGGT
Organism: uncultured Actinomycetes bacterium; assembly: GCA_963802375.1. Lineage (GTDB taxonomy): Bacteria > Actinomycetota > Thermoleophilia > Gaiellales > Gaiellaceae > JACDAN01. Next base: position 433,117 of record CAWDIJ010000010.1, on the reverse strand, counting down.
GCTCTACGACGGCGATGTCGTCGTCGGCGCCGGCCGGGTCGTATCGTCCCGCACCTGATGGGCGTGACGGCTAGGGTGCCGCGTGCGTGGCGAGGAGAAGGGGTTCCGCACAACCCATGAGCACCGACGAGATCAGGCTTACCATGCCGCGCAAGCGGCCGTACTACGGCGTCGCTCACCTGGTGCTGGGCGGCGTCGCCGCGCGCCTGGACATCACCGTCGACCACCTCGAGGACTTGGAGCTCGCCCTTGACGGCCTGCTCGACCGGCGCGACGCCGCGGAGGAGATCACGCTGACCCTTCGCGTCCTCGACGGAAGCCTCGCGGCCGAGCTCGGACCGTTCGGGCGGGAGCTGAAGTCAGATTTCGAGCGGGAGCCCGACGACGCTCTCTCGATCCGGCGGCTTCTCGACGCGGTGGTCGACGGCTACAGGCTCGAGGAGCGCGACGGCGGCACCTGGATCGAGCTCCAGAAGCAGACCACGACCCATAAATCCAGCTAGCGATGGCCGCCGACGACAAGCTCCTCCTTCGGCGTTACCACGAGGACGGCGATCTCGCCGCCCGTGAGGAGCTGATCGAGCGGTACATGTCGCTCGTCCGGTCGCTTGCGCGGCGCTACGCGTACCGCGGCGAGCAGCTCGACGACCTTGTCCAGATCGGCGCCATCGGGCTGATCAAGGCGATCGACCGGTTCGACCTCGAGCGCGGCGTCGAGTTGACGACCTACGCGACGCCGAACATCATCGGCGAGATCAAGCGGCACTTCCGCGACAAGGGCTGGTCGGTGCGGGTGCCGCGAGGGCTCCAGGAGCTGAACGTCAAGGTCTCGAAGCTGATCGAGCAGCTGACCGTGCAGCTCGGGCGCTCGCCGACGATCCCGGAGCTTGCGAAGGCCGCCGGCGTCGAGGAGGAGCAGGTGCTCGAGGCACTCGAGAGTGGCCGCGCATACACCTCGGTGTCGCTCTCCAGCGGAGGCGGCACCGACGAGGACGGCGAGCTCGACCCCCTCGAGTCCCTCGGGACGATCGAGCACGAGTACGAGGTCGCCGAGGATCGCGCCGTGCTCGCTCCCGGGTTCCAGGTGCTCGACGAACGCGAGCGAAAGATCTTGCATCTGCGGTTTTTCAGCGGCCTGACCCAGTCGCAGATCGCTTCCGAGGTCGGCATCTCGCAGATGCACGTCTCGCGGCTGATCAGGCGATCGCTCGAGAAGATCCGCGAAGAGATCGCCGAGGAGCCCTCAGTCGCCTAGCCTGGCGCCCCGCTGATCCGCCTCGGGGGCCTCCAACCTCCTCCCCGATTCGATCGTAACCAGCTCCGACGCGCCTGTCTGTGCCGGAAGTGCGCCGAAAGCGCGCAGGGGCAACCGCAACGCGACACCTAGAATCGAACCCATGCGGACGACCGCCGAGATCCGTGAAGGCTTCCTGCGCTACTTCGAGGAGAATGGCCATCTGCGGCTGCCGTCGGCGCCGCTCATCCCGCCTCCCGAGGACACCTCCACGCTCCTGATCAGCGCCGGGATGCAGCCGCTGAAGCCGTACTTCCTCGGCCAGAAGGAGCCGCCGGCGACGCTGCTCACGACCTACCAGAAGGTCTTCCGCACGACCGACATCGACGAGGTCGGACTCGACGGCTACCACCTCTCCTTCTTCGAGATGATGGGCAACTTCTCGGTCGGGCAGTACTTCAAGGAAGGCGCCGTCGAGCACGCGTGGGAGTTCATGCGCGACCACCTCCGGATCGACTTCGACCGGCTCTGGGTGAGCGTGTTCGCCGGCGATCCGGGCCTCGGGCTCGGCGAGGACGAGGTTGCGATCAAGGCGTGGGGGTCGGTCGGCCAGCCGCGCGAGCGGATCGTTGGCCTCCCGCGCACGGAGAACTTCTGGCAGGCGGGGGAGACGGGCCCGTGCGGGCCTTGTTCGGAGATGTACTACGACCGCGGGCCGGAGCTCTCGTGCGGCCGGCCGGACTGCGGCCCCGGATGTTCGTGCGAGCGGTACCTGGAGTTCTGGAACCTCGTCTTCATGGAGTTCGACCTCGGCGCCGACGGCACCCTGACGCCGCTTCCCAAGCCCGTGATCGACACCGGCCTCGGGCTCGAGCGGACGGCCGCGATTCAGCAGGACGTGATCTCGGTCTACGAGACGGACGGCTTCCAGGCGCTGATGGACTGGATCGAAGCCGAGAGCGGCGTCGCCTGGAGGAGCTCGGAGAAGGCGACGAAGGCGCACCGGATCATGGCCGACCACGGCCGAGGGATGACGTTCCTGGTCGCCGACGGCGTGCTCCCTTCCAACGAGGGGCGCGGATACGTTCTTCGGCGCGTGATCCGGCGAGCGGTCCAGCAGGCGCGTGGCATCGGGCTGACCGACTTCTGGCGGATCTCGGGCCTCGTCGCCGACCAGATGTCCTCCTGGTACCCGGAGCTCGAGGAGAACCGCGGGCGCATCGCCGAGACGATCCGCGCCGAGGAGGAGCGCTTCTCGCAGACGCTCGAGCGCGGCATGGGCCTCTTCGAGGAGGTCGCGGCACATGGGGCCATCTCCGGCGAGGACGCGTTCCGGCTCCACGACACCTACGGTTTCCCGCTCGAGCTCACGCGCGAGCTGGCGCTGGAACGCGGGCTCGCGGTGGACGAGGAGGAGTTCACGCGGCTGATGGCCGAGCAGCGCGAGCGGTCGCGGTCGGCGGCCGCGTTCGAGGGCGAGATCCGCGTGAGCGGGCCGCCGACCGAGTTCGTCGGCTTCGAGGCAACTGACGTCCTCACTGCGATCCTGGCGCTCGAGGAGCTTGGCGACGGCACCTTCCAGGCGAAGCTCGAACGCTCGCCGTTCTATCCGGAGGGCGGCGGCCAGGTCTCCGACCAGGGCTGGATCGAGAACGAGGAGACCGGCGACCGGGCCGAGCTGGTCCGGGCGACGCGGGTCGGCGACGACCAGGTCCTCACCTTCCGCGGCGAGAACTTTGCCGTCGGCGACCGGGTCAAGGCGTCGGTTCCGTGGAGTGTCAGGTTCCCGACGATGGCGAACCACACTGCGACGCATCTGCTCCACAAGGCGCTCCGCGACACGCTCGGGGACCACGTCGTCCAGGCGGGATCAGCGGTGCGGCCGGACAAGCTCCGCTTCGACTTCAAGCACGACAAGGCGCTCGCACCGGAGGAGCGTGAGGAGATCGAGCGCGCCGTCAACGAGAAGGCCTTTCAGAACCTTGCGGTCCGCACGTTCGTGACGCCGATCGATGAGGCGCGGAACCTGGGCGCGATGATGCTCTTCGGCGAGAAGTACGGCGACGAGGTGCGGGTCGTGGAGGTCGACGGCTACTCGCGCGAGCTGTGCGGCGGGACGCACGTCCGCTCGACGGCCGAGATCGGGCCGTTCGTGATCCTCTCGGAGGGCTCGGTGGGCTCGGGCGTGCGGAGGATCGAGGCGATCACCGCCGGCGAGGCCTGGGCGGCGCTCAAGGCCCGGTCGGAGGAGCTCGACAAGACGCGTGCCGAGCTCGAGCGCACGAAGAAGGAGCTCGCCAAGGGACCGAAGGGGAAGGCCGACTCGGAGGTGGTCATCAGGGACGAGTCCGACGGGATCGTGGTCGCCGAGGTCAAGGCCGTGAAGGGCTCGGCGCTGAAGGACCTCTCCGACCAGCTCCGCCAGTCGAAGAAGGCCGACGCGGTGCTGCTCGGATCGGTCGACGACGGGCGCGCCTATCTCGTGGTCAACCTCGACCCGGCGCTCGTCGAAAAGGGCCTCGACGCCGTTCAGGTTGCGCGCAAGGCGGCGGAGAAGATCGGCGGCGGAGGCGGCGGCCGGCCGACGCTCGCCGAGGCCGGCGGCAGGGACCCGGAAGGGCTCGCAGAGGCGTACGAGGTCGCGAAGCGCGAGATCGCGGCCACTGCGTGAAGGTGCTCGCGCTCGACTTCGGGTCGGCCCGAACCGGCGTCGCGGTCTCCGACCCCACCGGGACCCTCGCACGGCCCCTCGGAACCGTCGAGCGTGCTGCCACAGAGGACGGGATGCAGCGCCTCGTGGAGCTCGTCCGCGCGGAGGAGCCCGAGCGCGTGGTCGTTGGATTGCCGCTGACCTTGCGGGGCGAGCGCGGCGCCCAGGCGGAGGAGACCGAACGTTTCGTCGAAAACCTGATGCGGGAGCTGGACGTACCGGTCGAGACGTTCGACGAGCGCTTCACGACGTCGCTGGCCGGGCCGGGAGGCGACGATGACGCCCGGGCGGCCGCGCACCTGCTCACGAGCTACCTGGAATGGTGGAAGAACCGACAAGCGTGATCACTCCGCCGCGCCCGCCGCGGCGCGACCGAGCGAAGGCCTCGCGCGGCCGGATCCTCCTGCGCCGGCTGCTGGCGCTCGCCTTCGTCTTCGGCGTGCTGGCGATCCTGGTCGGCTCCGCCTGGGCGATCCTCGGAGGCGGTGGCGAGGAGGCCGCTCCTCCGCCGCAGCCCGTGGCCCCGCCGCCGAAGACGCTGCGGGTGATCTTCCCGGAGGGGTTCACGCGCGAGCAGATGGCGACTCGGATCGGCGAGGTCAACACGATCGCGGAGGACAAGCGCGACGTCCAGCCCCGGCTCTCGCCAGAACGGTATCGAGCGCTGACGGCGCGCTCGTCCAGGGTGCCGCGCCGGTTCCTGACGGAAGGCCGGCCGCCGCACCTCGAGGGCTTCATGTTCCCGGCGACCTACGAGTTCACCGCGAGGACGACGACGCGGCAGCTCGTGAACAAGCAGCTGATCGCGTTCCGGCGGAACTGGGCGCGGCTCAACCTCCGCTACGCGCGCTCGAAGAACCTGACCCCGTACGACGTGCTGATCATCGCCTCGATGGTGGAGAAGGAGGTGATCGCGCCCGAGGAGCGCGCGCTCGTCGCGGCCGTGATCTACAACCGCCTCAAGGCCGGGATGACGCTCGGGATCGACGCGACGATCCGCTATGGGCTCAGCGTCCCTGGGACGGAATCGCTGCGGGAATCACACCTCGCGGACCCGACGCCGTACAACACGCGGATCCACAGGGGCCTGCCGCCGACGCCGATCGCGAATCCAGGGCTCGCCTCGATGCAAGCGGCCGCGCGTCCGGCGAAGGTCAAATACCTTTTCTTCGTCCGCAAGCCGGACAAGGTGCACCACTTCTTCACCGCGAGCGAGCGCGAGTTCATCAACTACCTGAACGCCAACGGCTACTAACGTCGCGCTGATCGGGAAGCCCGTGGCGCATTCGCTGTCGCCACGGATGCACAACGCCGCGTTCGCCGCGCTCGGCCTCGACTGGGTGTACGTCGCCTACGAGGTGGAGCGCGAAGCGCTCGAGGCTGCCGTCCGCGGGCTCGAGGCGCGTGGGTTCGCCGGGGCAAACGTCACCGCCCCGTACAAGACCGACGTCGCCCGGCTGGTCGGCGCTGCGGAGGAGTCCGTCAACACGCTGCTGTTCGAACCGCTTCGCGCCACCAGCACGGACGCGGCGATCCTCGACTGGCTCGAGTTCGAGCGTCCGGTGATCGTCGGGGACGGCGGAGCCGCGGCTGCGTTCCGCGCTGCAATGCCTCGGGCCAGGGTCTTCGCGAGGCGCGGCATCTGGCCGCCGGAGACGGAGGATGCAGACCTCGTCGTCAACGCAACCTCGGCGGCCGACGAGGTCGTCGCCCGTGTCATCCGGGGGCAGACCCTCGTCGACTTGCCGTACCCGCGTTCGGCGACGGCCGGCGCAGCGAGGGCCGAGGGCGCCCGCGTGCTCGACGGGCTCGAGGTGCTCGTGGCTCAGGGAGCCGCCTCGTTCGAGCTGTGGACGGGTGCGCCGGCGCCTGTCGAGGTGATGCGGCGCGCCGTAGGCTTGACGGGTGCTTCGCCTCGCGACAGCGGGTGAATCTCACGGGCCGGCGCTCGTCGGGATCCTGACGGGCCTTCCGGCCGGGCTCGAGCTCGACCGCGAGGCGATCGACGCCGACCTCGCCCGCCGCCAGCAGGGCTACGGGCGCAGTCCGCGCCAGCGAATCGAGCAGGACCGGGTCGAGGTCCTTGCGGGCCTGCGCCACGGCCGGACCCTTGGGACGCCCGTCGCGCTCGTCGTGCAAAACCGGGACCACGAGAACTGGCGCTGGGGGATGAGCCCGTGGCACCCCGAGGGCGAGCCGGAGGGAAAGGGCACGAAGCCGGTGAGCCTGCCGCGCCCCGGCCATGCGGACCTGGCGGGGACGTTGAAGTTCGGACACGACGACGTTCGGAACACGCTGGAACGTGCGAGCGCGCGCCAGACCGCAATGACGGTCGCCGTCGGCGCGGTCTGCAAGGCGCTCCTGAGCGAGCTCAAGGTCGAGGTCGCGGGCTCGGTGCTGGAGATGGGCGACGTCGACGCGGCGAGGGCTGACCGGGACACCGTGGGTGGTGTCGTCGAGGTGCGGGTAGCCGGTGTCCCGCCCGGCCTCGGCTCGTACGCCGCCAAGGAGGAGCGCCTCGACGCACGCCTTGCCGCGGCGCTGATGGGCATCCAGGCCGTAAAAGGGGTCGAGATCGGAGACGGGTTCGGCCTCGCGGAGCTGCGCGGCTCCGAGGCGCACGACGAGATCCTCCCCGGACTCCAGCGCGAGACGAACCGGGCCGGCGGGATCGAAGGCGGCGTCTCGAACGGCGAGGAGATCGTCGCACGCGCCGCGATGAAGCCGCTCCCCACGTTGATGCAGCCGCTGCGCTCGGTGGATCTCGAAACCGGCGAGGCGGCGGAGGCGCTCGTCGAGCGGAGCGACGTCGCGGCCGTCGAAGCGCTTTCGGTGGTCGCCGAGGCGTCGGTCGCCTTCGAGCTCGCCCGCGCCGCGCGCGAGAAGTTCGGCGGGGACTCGCTCGACGACTTCCTCGCGGCGCACCGGGCGTACCTCGAACGCATCCCATGGCGCACGCCCTAGACCGCCACATCGCCCTCATCGGCTTCATGGGCGCCGGCAAGACGACGCTCGGCTCCCGTCTGGCCGACCTCATCGGCAGGCAGTTCTTCGACCTCGACCAGGAGGTCGAGAAGTCCGTGCAGCGCTCCATCTCCGACCTCTTTGGGCGCGAAGGCGAGGCGGGCTTCAGGGTGCTCGAAGCGGGCGAGGCCGTGAGAACGCTCAAACGCGAACGGCCCGCCGTGATCGCGCTCGGAGGCGGCGCCATCGAGACGCCGGCAATCCGCGTGGCCCTCCGCGAGCACGCGCTCACCGTGTTGGTGGAGGTCGACGTCGACGCGGCGTGGGATCGCGTCGCCGAGTCGGTGCGGCCGCTCGCCAAGGATCCCGAGCAGTTCCGGCAGCTCTACGAGCGGCGTCGGGGCCTCTATGAAGAGGCGGCCGACGCGCGGGCCGGCGACCTCGACGGTGTCGTGCTCGCCGCGCTCGGCGTCCGGATCGAGCCCGGCGTGCGGCCGGAGGGCGACGTACTGCTCGCGGACCCGACGGCGCTGGAGCTCCACCCGCTCGAGCTGCCAGAGGTGCACGAGGTGCAGGAGAAGTCGCTCGAGGAGGCACAGCGCCTCTGGACCGCGCTCGGCATCTCCCGCGACGGGACGATCGTCGGCTACGGCGGCGGCACGACGACGGATCTCGCCGGCTTCGTCGCGGCCACGTACATGCGGGGCGTCCCGTGGATCGCGGCGCCGACCACGCTCGTCGGCCAGGTGGACGCCGGGATCGGCGGCAAGACCGGGGTGGATCTCCGCGAGGGCAAGAACCTCGCCGGCGCCTTCCACTACCCCGATCAGGTGGTGATCGACCCAAGGCTGATCTCGACGCTTCCCGAGGAGGAGCGCCGCGCCGGCATGGCCGAAGTGGTCAAGACGGGTCTGCTCGCCGGCGTCGACGTCTGGGACCTCCCCGACGAGGAGATGATCCGCGCCTGCGCCGCCTACAAGTCGGCCGTCTGCCTCGCCGATCCGTACGAGGGCGGACGCCGCGCGATCCTCAACCTCGGCCACACGTTCGCCCACGCACTCGAGGCGGCGTCGCTCTACACGGTGCGCCACGGCGATGCGGTCGCGCTCGGCCTCCTTGCCGCGCTGCGGCTCTCCGGGCTCCCGACGGACGTGGTCGAGACCGTGCTCGACCCGTGTCCCGTGGCGGTCGACCGAGAGCGGGCTTGGGAGGCGCTTCGGCGCGACAAGAAGGTCCGCGACGGCCGGATCCGGCTTGTGCTCCTCGAGGCGCCCGGCCGGCCGGTCTGGGGCGTCGAGCGGCCGCAGGCCGAGGTGCGATCAGCGCTCGACGCGCTGATCGCCTAGCGCGTCCAGAAGAGGAGACGACGGAGACCGCGAGGCCGGTTGAGCCAAGCCTCGCGACGGGCTTGCCGGCGAGCTTCCACTCGCTCGATGGTCAACCGCATGTTGCGCATGGCGTTGGCCGCCACCTCCAGGTCCTTGCGGCGCTCTTCGCGCTCCTCAGGAGTCAGCTTGCTCATCGTCTTCCTCCTCCTCGAGTATGGCGACGATTCGGTTGAGCTGAGCGCTAATGCCCATCGCCGTTTGACCGATTCCCGTCAGCAGCTCGACGACGTCGTCCAGCGTGGCAGTCGGCTCTCGCCTCCGCCAGAGCATCACACAATCGTCGCGGCTCATCGAGGTCATGGCAAGGCGTCCCTTCTGGCCAACTAGATTCCCGCCATGCTCGTCGGCGTGCTCCACGGACCGAACTTCAACGTCCTGGAGCGACGAGACGCGGCTGTCTACGGCGGGCTCTCCCTGTCCGAGCTCGAGGCGAAAATCCGCGCCTGGGGCACGGAGCTCGGCTGCGACGTCCTCTGCCGCCAGACCAACCACGAGGGCGAGTACGTGGAGTGGTGCCAGGAGCTCGGCGCGTCGGCGGGCGGCCTCGTCGTCAACTCCGGCGCCTGGTCGCACTACAGCTACGCGATCCGCGATGCGCTCGAGCTCGCCGGCTGCCCGGTCGTCGAGGTACACCTCTCGGACATCGAGAGCAGGGAGGAGTGGCGGCGGCACACGGTCATCGCCGACATCGCCGCGCACCGGGTGATCGGCAAGGGCCCCGACGGCTACAAGGAGGCATTGGAATTCCTGACTCGCGAATAGACCGCCTGCGGGCGCTGCTCGAGGAGCCGCTGCTCGTCACCGCCCCGACGAACGTCCTCTACCTCACGGGGTTCGAGAGCTCGAATGCCGCGGTCCTCGTCGAGTGGGATTGTGTGCGGCTCTTCACCGACTTCCGCTACGCCGACCGGGCGCGGGAGCTGGAGGGCGTGGAGGTCGAGCAGACCGAGCGTTTCATCTACGCCGATCTCGCCGGGCGGATTCCCGAGACGCTCGGGTTCGAGGCCGACGCCGTGACCTACGCGAACCACGAGCTCCTGCGAGAGACCGGGGTGAACCTCGTGCCGCGGCGTGGCCTTGTCGAGTCGCTTCGGGCGGTCAAGGAGCCGGGCGAGTTGGAGGCGATCCGTGAGGCATCCCGGATCACCGACCGCGTGTACCAGCGGCTTGTCGAGGAGCAGTTCAGCGGTCGCACGGAGAAGCAGCTCGTCTGGCGCATGACGGAGCTCTTCCACGAAGAGGGCGCCGACGAGCCGGCTTTCGCGATCGACATCGCGGCGGGGCCGACGGCCGCGAGCCCGCACGCAGTTCCCGGCGACCGGGTCGTGCAGGAGGGCGACCTCGTGCTCGTCGACGCCGGCGCGAAGCTCGCTCACTACAACTCCGACTGCACCCGCACCTTTGCGGTGGGCGAGGTCTCCGACTCGCTCCGCGAGCTCTACGAGGTGACGAAGGAGGCGCAGCAGGCGGGCCTCGACGCGGTCCGCGCCGGGACGACCGGGCGCGACGCCGACGCCGCCGCGCGTGCCGTCATCGCCGACGCCGGGTACGGCGAGAACTTCGGCCACGGGCTCGGCCACGGTCTGGGGCTTCAGGTTCACGAGGCGCCGGCGCTCCGGCCGGAGTCGACCGACACGATCGAGGCCGGCAATGTCGCAACGGTCGAGCCCGGGATCTACCTGAGCGGTGTCGGGGGCGTGCGGATCGAGGACCCGGTCGTCGTCACGGATGGCGGCTGCGAAGTCCTGACCGCGTTCCCCAAAGACCTGATGGCTGTTCGCTAGCCTCCTGCCGTGGCCGACGTCGTCAACACGAACCAGTTCAAGAACGGCATGCACATTGAGCTCGACGGCTCGGCCTGGCGCATCGTCGAGTTCCAGCACGTCAAGCCGGGCAAGGGCGGCGCCTTCGTCCGCACGAAGCTGAAGAACCTCGACAACGGCGCCGTCGTCGACAAGACGTTTCGCGCCGGCGAGAAGTTCTCGCGCGTGATCACCGAGACCAAGAACGCGCAGTACCTCTACGACTCCGGCGACGAGGTCGTCTTCATGGACGAGCAGACGTTCGAGCAGATCAGCCTGGCCCGGGAGTCGGTCGCCGAAGCGCTCGACTTCCTCCAGCCGTCCAGCACCGTCCAGCTGATGACCGTCGACGGGCGTCCCTCAGGCGTCCAGCTGCCCGCCTCGGTCGAGCTGACCGTGGCCGAGACGGAACCGGGTGTGCGCGGCGACACGGTCTCGAACGTGACGAAGCCGGCAAAGCTCGAGACGGGTGCGATCGTCCAGGTGCCGCTGTTCGTCAACCAGGGCGACCGGATCAAGGTCGACACGCGCGAGCGGCGCTACATCAGCCGCGCGTAGCTGGACGCTCCTTAGCCACTTCTACACTCTCCGCATGCTCTCGATGAGTGACCGGCGCACGCTCGCTCTTGCCGCCTTGGCGCTCGCCTCCGCGTTCTGCATCTCGCTGCTCGTCGCGCGCTGGCTCTACTCCGAACCGGGCGCGTACCGGTTCCTCGGGTGGAACCTCTTCCTCGCCTGGATCCCTCTCGTTGCTGCCGTCGCTGTCTACGACATGCAGCGCCGGGGAGTCCGGCTCTCGCGGCTCATTCCACTCGCCGCCGTCTGGCTCCTGTTCCTGCCGAACGCGCCCTACCTCCTCACCGACCTGATCCACCTCGGCTCGCGCAGCGATGCGCCGCTCTGGTTCGACCTCGTTCTCTTCAGCGCCTTCGCGTGGACGGGAGCGTTCCTCGGCTTCCTGTCGATCTACCTGATGCAGGTCGTGGTCCGGCGGGCGCGCGGCGCCGCCCTCGGCTGGGCGCTCGTGGGCGGAAGCCTGCTGGCGAGCGGCTTCGGGATCTACCTCGGCCGCTCGCTCCGCTGGAACAGCTGGGAGGTCCTGACGAGCCCGCAACCGCTCCTCGCCGACGTGTGGGCCCGTGTATCGGATCCGCTGTCCCACCCGCGAACCCTGGGCATGACCGTCGCGCTGACCGCGCTCCTCTCCGTGCTCTACCTCGTCCTCTACGCGTTCGCCCAGCTGCCTGCCGCGGAGCGAGCCTCGCGTTAGTGTCCGGCGGATGCCCGCCCTCGTAGACACCACCGTCCGGCTCGTCAGCCAGGAACCGCTCGCCGGCCGGCTGCCGACGTCCGCGATCCTCGACCTGGCGGAGGTCCTGGACGGCGCCGGATTCGCGTCGCTGGAAGTCTCCGGCGGAGGGGTGTTCGACAGCGCCGTCCGCCGCGGGGTCGAGAGCCCGTGGGAGCGGATCCGGGCGATCAAGTCCCGGACGAAGACGCCGCTCGGGATGGCGCTCCGCGGACGCTTCCTCGTGGGCTCCCGGCCGGTCGGCGGCGACTTCGTGCGCCGGTTCGTCCAGACGGCGGCGGAGAACGGCATCGAGGTCTTCCGGCTCCACGATCCTCTGAACGACGTCATGAACCTCCGCGAGGCCGGTGAGGCGATCACGGTCGCCGGCGGGGAGTTCGACGCCGGCCTGATCTACAGCCCTGGGCCGACCGGGGAGACCGACGCTCTCGTCGAGCAGGCGAAGAAGCTGCCCGAGCTCGGCGCCGCCAGGATCTTGCTCCACGATCCCTCCGGGTCGCTGGAGCCGCATCGCGCCAGCGAGCTGACGACAGCGATCAGCGAAGCGAGCGGGCTCCCGATCGGGATCTACTGCCAGGGCTCGGCCGGGAACGCGCTGGCTGCGGCGCTCGAGGCTGCTCGGGCCGGGGCAGACCGCATCGCCTGCGCGGTCTACGCCGTGGCGCTCGTCCTCCACCGCGTCGCGGGCGAAGGGCTCGCCGACGTCCTGGAGGGGCTCGACCTCGCGTCCGGGGTCGACAGCGAGCACCTCTGGCAGGCATCCGACCTGATCGACCAGCACATCGGCGACGAGCCCGTGACGCCGCTGGCCCCCCGCATTGCTGTTCGGGCCGCCCAGCACCACCTACCGGCCGGGCTCGTCGCCGCTCTCGATGCGCACCTGCGCACCCAGTCGATGGGCGACAGGCTCGACGAGGTGCTCGACGAGCTCGAGCGCATCCGCGGAGAGGCCGGCTGGCCCCCGCTGGCCGCGCCGATCGGGCAGATCCTCGGCTCGCAGGCGTTGATCCACGTTCTCTCGGCGAGCCGCTACGGGCTCGTCGTGGACGAGTTGCGCGGGCTCTTCCAGGGCGACTTCGGTACGCCGCCCGGCGACCTCGACCCGAACGCGAGCCGCGCCATCGAGCTGAGCTCGGAAGACGAAGGGCAGGAGCTCGAGCCGGCTGCCGACCTCGACGACATCCGCGAGGACGCCGCGGGCCTGGCGACGAGCGAGGAGGAGCTGCTGCTCCTTGCGCTCTTCGGCGAGGAGGCCGAGCCGCTGCTCTCGACCATCCGTGGTCGGGCGAGCGGCGAGGAGCGCCTCGTCGGCGGGAGCGTCGACTTGGGGCGCGCCGAGCGGATTCGCGAGGTCGTCCGCATCGTCCAGGAAAGCGGTGTCGCCGAGATTGCGATCGAGGAGGACGGCATGCGGGTCTCCGTTCGACGCCGAGAAGAGCAGGAGCCCGTGGCCTCAGCGTCGGCTCCCGCACCGGCCGCTCCGACCGAGCAGGACGTCGCCCCTCCGGCGATCGAGTCGGCGGCGGACGGCGTGGTCCGCGTGGAGGCTCCGATGGTCGGAACCTTCTACCGGGCGCCCTCGCCCGGGGCGTCCCCGTTCGTCGAGGAGGGGGCCGTGGTCTCCGCCGGCCAGACGCTCTGCATCCTCGAGGCGATGAAGCTGATGAACGAGATCAAGGCCGACCTCGACGGCACCGTCCGCCGGATCCATGTCGAGAACGGCCAGCCCGTGGAGTTCGGCCAGGTGCTGTTCGAGATCGAGCCGGCACTGGGGCGGCCGCTCGATGCCGTTTGAACGGCCATTTAACCGGGTCCTCGTCGCCAACCGCGGAGAAGTGGCGGTGCGCGTCATCCGCGCGCTGCACGAGCTCGGGATCGAAGCCGTCGCCGTCTACTCCCGGGCGGACGAGGGGTCCTTGCACGTGCGTATGGCCGACCGCGCAGTGTGCATCGGTCCGGCCTCCGCGTCCGAGAGCTACCTCCGCATCCCGTCGGTCGTCGCCGCCGCGACGACCACCGAGTGCGAGGCCGTGCACCCCGGCTGGGGCTTCCTCGCCGAGAACACGGCCTTCGCGGAGGCCTGTGCCGACAACGACCTCGTCTTCGTCGGCCCGACCCCGGAGGTCATGGCCCGGATGGGCAACAAGGCCTCCGCCCGCGACGAGATGGAGGCTGCAGGCGTCCCGCTGGTGCCAGGCACCGGACCGGTCTCCGCAAGAGAGGTCGGAAGAGCGGCCGACGGGCTCGCCTATCCGGTGCTGGTGAAGGCGGCGGCCGGGGGCGGCGGCAAGGGGATGCGCTTCGTGTCGGTGCCCGACGAGATCGACTCCGCGTACGCGATGGCGGCGGCAGAGGCGGAGGCGGCGTTCGGCGACGGGAGCCTCTACCTGGAGAAAGCGATCGTCCCCGCCAGGCACGTCGAGATCCAGGTGGTCGGCGACTCGAGGGGCGGGATCCTCACGCTCGGCGAGCGCGAGTGCTCGATTCAGCGCCGCCACCAGAAGCTGATCGAAGAATCGCCGTCCTGCGCTCTCGACCCGGAGACGCGCGAGCAGATGGAGGCGACGGCTGAGGGGGCGGCGCGTGCGATCGGCTACACGAACGCCGGAACGTTCGAGTTCCTCGTCGCACCGGACGGCTCGTTCTACTTCATCGAGCTCAACGCCCGGCTTCAGGTCGAGCACCCGGTCAGCGAGCTCGTCACCGGCATCGACCTTGTCCACGAGCAGCTTCGGGTTGCCGCCGGCGAGCCCCTCTCCGAGACAGGCCGCGCGGACCGCCGCGGCCATTCGATCGAGGTGCGGGTGAACGCAGAGGATCCGGCGCGCGACTTCATGCCGATGCCCGGCCGGCTGGAGCGCTTCCGGCCGCCGCTCGGGCCCGGCGTCCGCGTGGACACGTTCGTCGAGGACGGCGCCGTCGTCCCACCGCACTACGACTCCCTGCTCGCGAAGGTGATCGCGTGGGCACCGGGCCGCGAGCTGGCGCTCTCTCGCTGCCTCCGGGCGCTGGACGAGTTCGAGGTCACCGGCCTGCCGACGACGATCGGCATGGCCGCCGAAGTGATTCGTAGCGAGGGCTTCGCTCGCGGCGAGTACTCGACGAGCTACCTCGATGAGCATCCGCCGGTCGAAGCAAGTAACAGTCTGTTACTTGGATCGGAGGCGCCGTGAGCCAGAGCCGCCGGGCGTCGCGCCGCGCCGCGCTCTTCATGCTGTTCCAGTGGGACGTGACCGGGAAGGACCTCGGTTCGACCTACGAGGGCGAGGTCGACGACTTCGCCTGGGAGACCGCGAAAGCAGTAGCCGAGAACGCCGAGCACCTCGACACCCGGATCGACGAGGCGACGGAAGGATGGCCGGCGGACAGGCTCGGCGCGGTCGAGCGCAACGTCCTCCGGCTGGCGATCCACGAGCTCGAGCGGGGCGAGATCCCGCCCGAGGTCGCGATCGACGAGGGCGTCCGGTTCGCGAAGCGCTACGCGTCGGACGAGGCGGGCAAGCTCGTAAACGGCATTCTGGGCCGCATCGTCCGAGAGGAGGTCGCATGAGGCACTCACGCGCTTTGGGGCGTCGCTGGGAAGCGAGACAAGCCGGCGGCGCGCAGGACAGTGCTATGCGGCACGGACAAGCGCCGCCGGCGCGGGATCGCGCAGCCAGCGGCGTCAGCCTTCGGCGGAGCCCGGCTTCGCCGGGCGGGAGCCGAAGGGGGCCAAAGCCGTGAGCGAGCCCGAGCAGCCGAACCCGGAGGAGAATCTCACGCGCGCCGAAGAGCTGCTCGAGCGGCTCGACGAGGCGCGCAGCCGGCTCGAGGCGGCGACCGACCCCGACCAGGCGATCGAGATCCTGAGCGAGCTCTCCGAGATCGCGAAGGACGTCGAGGCCGAGATCGCCAAAGCGAAGCGCGACGCCGATGCGCAGACCTGACGATCACCGAGAGAGCATCGAGCGCTTCCTCGCCGCGCTGGAGCTCTCAGCGGAGCTCGGCCGGCTGGACGAGGTCGTCCGCTACGCACTCGAAGGAGGCGGTAAGCGCATCCGGCCGGTGCTCTGCCTGGCGACGACGGAGGCCGCCGGAGGCGATATCGACGAGGCGCTCGCCGCAGCCGCGGCGCTGGAGCTCATCCACTCCTTCTCGCTCGTCCACGACGACCTCCCCGCGCTGGACGACGACGAGGAGCGCCGCGGCCGGCCGACGGTGCACGTTCGCTTCGGCGAGGGGCAGGCGATCCTCGCAGGCGACGCGCTCCTCAACGAAGCGTTCTCCCTCGCCGTGCGCTACGAGGCGCCGCACGTCGCCCGCGAGCTCGCACTCGCCACCTCGGGAATGATCGCCGGGCAGTACCTCGACATCAACGGCGGCCGGGAAGACCGCCTCGAGCTGAACCGGCTCAAGACGGCGCGGCTCTTCGAGGCTTCGGTCGGCTGCGGCCTCTGGGTCGCCGAGGTGTCCGCCGAGCTGCAAGGGCCGTGGCGTGGGTTCGCCGCCGAGTTCGGCTTCCTCTACCAGGTCGTCGACGATCTCCTCGACGACGACGGGCTCGTGAACGAGCGCGGCCGTCCGGCCGCCATGGAGCTCGCCGGTGCGGGGGAGGCCCGCGCAAGATCAAGGCTGGAAGAGATCGACGCCGACACCTCGGTACTCGCCGATCTCGTCGACGAGCTCGCCGCCCGGCCTCAGCAATCCTCCGTGTAGCCCCACTCGCGAGCTTTCGCGCAGAACTCCTCCTCGCTCGCCGTGAAGAAGTGCCGCACCGTGCCGGGCCGGCGGAGGTAGAAGAGGTAGTTGCGCCCGGCCGGCCGGGCGGCGGCCCGCATGGACGGCACGCCTGGGTTCGAGATCGGCGTCGGCGGCAGGCCCTTGTGGCGCCGTGTGTTGTACCGGCTCTGGCTGCGGAGGTGCGCCCTCGTGAGCGGCCGGGTCCCCGGGATGCCGAGCCCGTAGCGAAGAGTGGCGTCGATCGCGAGCGGCATGTCCGCCCGTAGGCGGTTGTAGATCACGGCCGAGACCAGGCGGCGCTCCGAGGCGACGGCGGTCTCGCGCTCGATCATCGAGGCGATGATCAGCACGTCGTAGGGGTTGAGGTTCCGTGCCCCGGCCCGGCGGAGGTCGATCGTCCTCCAACGAGACTCGAAGGCAGCCATCTGGTCGCGGATGAGCTCGCCGGCCCTCGTGTACTGCGTGAACTCGTAGAGCGAAGGGAACAGGAACCCCTCGACTGACTGCCGCTTCAGAAAGGGCCGGAATGTACGCGGCGCGCGGGCCTGCGCCGCAGCCACTCTGTACGCGACCCCGGTCAGCCGCGGCGCCACGCCGCGCTTGCGAATCGCGATCTTCCGGACCTCGGACACCCGATCGGTCATCTGTCGGACGCTGAACCCCTCGGGAAAGATGATCCGAAGCGTGACCGGCGCCTGCGCCTGGGCGGGCGCAGCGAGCGCCAGAGCGGCGGCGATCGCAAGGAGGGCGGCAGGACGGCTCGCCATCCCTCTAGCCTACGGACCGATGCGGAAGCGGCTCGACGTTCTGCTTGTGGAGCGGGGTCTCGCCGAATCGCGGACTCAGGCGCAGGCGCTCGTGATGGCCGGCCGTGTGCCGGGTTTCGACAAGGCCGGCCAGCAGGTGGACGACACCGCCGCGCTGGAGGTGCTCCAGCCGCCGCGGTTCGTATCGCGCGGCGGAGAGAAGCTCGCGCACGCGCTGGAGGCGCTCGGCGTCGATCCGTCCGGCCGCGACGCGGTCGACGTCGGGTCGTCGACGGGCGGGTTCACCGACGTCCTGCTCCAGCACGGCGCCAATCGCGTGATCGCGCTGGACGTCGGTCGCGCGCAGCTCCACGAGCGCCTGCGGGAGGATCCGCGTGTGACCGTCATGGAAGGCGTGAACGCGCGGCATCTGAAAGAGCTCCCCTTCGAGCCCGAGCTCGTCACGTGCGACGTCTCCTTCATCAGCGCCACGCAGGTGCTGAAGCCGATCCTGCGGCTCGCGCGGCCAGGCTGGGAGGCGCTTGTGCTCGTGAAACCGCAGTTCGAGGCCGGCCGGGCGGACGTGAAGAACGGGGTCGTCCGCGACCCAGGCGTGCACCGGAGAGTCGTTCGCGAAGTGGCCGAGGAGGCGCTGCTCTGGGAGGCCCAGACCGTGGACGTGACGGACTCCGGCTTGCCCGGGCCGAAGGGGAACCGCGAGTTCTTCCTCCACCTGGTGCACAGCCATGGTGCGGGGCTGCCGCCCGAGCTCGACGACTGGATCGCCGATGCCGTCGGTTAGCCGGGTCGCCGTCGTCTCGCACGGGCGGGTCGACGTGACGGAGGCGATGGAGGTGGTCGAGCGTCTCGCGCGTGAGCGGGGGATCGAGATCGTCGAAGACTCCCCGGACCTTGCAGTCGTGCTTGGCGGAGACGGGACGATGCTGCGGGCGCTCAAGCGCTTCCTCGGCGCGGGTGTTCCCGTGATCGGTGCCAACTACGGCCGGGTCGGATTCCTGGCGTCGATGGGCAAGGACGATCTGGAAGCCGGCCTGGCTCGGGCCTTCGACGGCACGTTCGAGGTCGTGGAGCTGCCGACGCTCGAGGTCGAGGTCGCCGGCGAGCGGCACCCGGCGGTCAACGACGTCGTCGTCCACAGCGGCGTACTAGGCCGGATGGTCGAGCTCCGCTGGTCGATCGCCGGCGAGGACATGGGCACCGTCCCCTGCGACGCGCTCATCGCCTCGACGCCGTCGGGCTCGACCGCCTACAACCTGTCGGGCGGCGGGCCGGTGCTCGTCTGGGGGCTCGATTCGATGGCGGTAACGTTCGTCGCGCCGCACTCCCTGCACGTCCGTCCGCTCGTCGTCCCGCGGAACCGCGAGCTCGAGGTCTCGAACTGGACGGCCGACGTCGAGGTTGCGCTGATCGCCGACGGCCACCAGGTCGCTGCAATCCGCGCTGAGGAGCCGGTCCGGATCCGACTCGCCGACGCCGTCAGCCTCCTCGCGACGCTGCCGGAGATGACCTTCTTCCGGCGTTACCGCGACACCTTTGCCTCCTAGTGGCGCCCTTTCGGGTCATCCTGCTTCCGGGGATCGTGCTGCCGGCCGAGCTTGCCTTCGGCACTCTCATCGGTGAGCTTGGTGCGAATGTCGAAGCGTTCGCCAAGGATCTCGAGATCTACGAAACACCGGAGCCGCCGGAGGACTACAGCCTCGAGGTCGAGGTGGCGGGCGTGCTGCGCGAGGCGGACGCACGCGCGTGGGACCGGTTTCATCTCGTCGGCTACTCGGGCGGGGGAGCAGCCTCGCTCGCGCTGGCCGCGGCCAGACCGGAGCGACTCGCGAGCCTGGGTCTGCTCGAGCCCGCCTGGGCGGGAAACTGGGATCTGAGCCCCGCGGAGACGGCGCTTCGGCTCGAGTTCGACCGGCTCGAAGGACTCCCGGCCGAGGAGTTCATGGCTGCCTTCATGCGGCTCGGACTCAAGCCGGGTGTCCCGCTCCCGGCCACGCCATCCGGAGGTCCACTGCCCTGGATGGCCAAACGTCCGGCAGGGATTCGCGCCATTAATCGCGCGTTCAAGCGGGACGAGATCGACCCCGAGGCCCTGGGCCGTTTCGGTCGCCCTGTCTACCTCGCACTCGGCGCTCTCAGCAACCCGGACCAGTACGGGGAGATCGCGAAGCGTCTGAGCGGAGTGTTCCCGGACTTCCAACTCGAAGTGTTCGAGGAACGCCACCACTTCGACCCGCCGCACCGGGTCGAGCCCGAGCGCCTTGCGAGCTCACTCGAGGCGCTCTGGCGGCGCGCCGAGACGTCGAAACGAGCCTGAGCGGTTTCGCCTTCGTCGCATTTCTCGTTTGCGTCGGAGGGGCGTCGGGAGCCGTCTCTACGATCTTGCGTGTGCTGCGCCGACTGCGCGTCGAGAACCTGGTCCTGATTCGCGAGGCCGAGCTCGAGCTCTCCGCGGGGCTGAACGCGATCACCGGCGAGACCGGCGCCGGCAAGACGATCCTTGCGCAGGCGGTCGGGCTCCTACTCGGCTCGAGAGGCGACGCGAAGGCGATCGGCCCGGCCGGCAAAGAGGCCTACGTCGAGGCGGAGTTCGACCTCCCGGAGGGTTTCTTCGACGAGGACGGGCTCGACGCGCTCGCCGGGCTGCGACCCGAGGACGAGGCCGGGCTCGTGCTCGCCCGCCGGATCTTCCCGGACGGACGGACTCGCGCGTACGCGTGGGGGAGGGCGGCGGCGCGGGAGGATCTCGCGGCCGCGACCGAGCTCCTGGTCGGGATGTCGGGCCAGTTCGAGCAGCGACGGCTTGCCCGCCCCGGGTACCAGCTCGAGGTGCTCGACGCGTTCGTCGGTGACGACCAGCTTCGGCGGCGCGCCGACCTGCGCCGCGCGTGGCGCGAGCTCTCCGCCGCCCGGCGGCGCCACGACGACATCGCGGCCGACTCGGCTGCCGCGGAAGCCCGGCTCGCCGAGCTCGAGGCGCTGGTGGAGGACACGAACGGGCTCGAGTCCGGGACTGAGGCGTCGCTGCTCGGCGAGCGGGAGCGCCTGCGCCACCTGACGGAGCTTGCCGAGGGCTCGGCCGCGGCCGCCGAGGCGCTGTCGCCGGAGCGACGGAGACGGAGCCGCGCTGCTCGCGGCGAGGGCGGAGCGCTCGATCGCGCCGCTCGAGCGGCTCGCGCCAGAACTCGCGGCCGCGGCGACCGAGCTGCGCGACCTGCAGCTGCGACTCGCCGACGTCGGCGCCGACCTCCGCGGCTTCCTGGACTCGCTCGAGGCGGAGCCCGACCGCCTGGAGCACGTCGAGGCGGAGCTCGAGCGGATCTCGAGCACCAAGCGCCGGTTCCGGTGCGAGTCCTACGACGAGCTTCTCGCGCGGGCCTCCGCCGCTCGGTCGGAGCTCGAGGCGCGCGACGCGGGCGTCGACCCTGCGGCCGAGGCGGCCGCGACGCTCGCCGAGTGCCGTTCCTTGGTCGAGGCGCTCGCTGAGGAGTTGCACGAAGCGCGCGCTGCGGCCTCCGGACGCTTCGCCGACGCGGTCGCGTCCGAGCTGCGCGGTATCGGGCTCGACGAGGGCGAGTTCCACGTCGAGCTCCACGAGCGCGAGCTCGGATCGACCGGAACCGACGCGGTCACGTTCCTCATCCGCCCGAACCCGGGTCTCCCGTTCGCGCCCGTTGCCGAGACCGCGTCCGGCGGCGAGCTCAGCCGCATCGCGCTCGCCATCGCCGCCGCGGCCGGTGGGAAGATGACGCTCGTCTTCGACGAGATCGACGCCGGGATCGGCGGCGAGACCGCCCACGCGGTCGCCCAGACCCTTCGGAGGCTCGGCGAGCGCTCGCAGGTCGTCACGATCACGCACCTCCCGCAGATCGCGAGCGTCGCCGACCGGCACTTCAGCGTCGAGAAGGTGCCCGGCGACCCAACGCACACACGCATCGAACAGCTGGCGGAATCGGAGCGGAAGGACGAGCTCCAGCGTATGCTCGGCGGCCGAGAGTTTCTCTCGGCCGTTCGATGAGCTTTGTCGAGTACAAGGGACACGCACGACTCGATCGCCGGACGAAGCACCTCGTCCGGCGGCTCTCTGCCGACGACATCGCGATCATCGACCATGCCGATCTCGATCGCGTCTCGGCCGAAGAGCTCCTCGAGTCCGGTGTGCGCGTCGTGGTCAACGTCTCGGACTCGCAGACAGGGAGATACCCGAACCCCGGGCCGCTGCTACTCGTCCGCGGCGGAGTCCGACTGATCGACGCGCCCGGCGCCGACCTCTTCGAGAAGGTCGACGAGGGCGAGCTGATCACCATTCGCGGCGGGAGTCTCTTCCGCAACGGAACTCGGCTCGTGGCCGGCCGGGAGCTCCGGGCGGACGACCTCTCGGACGCGCTTCGCGAGCAGCGCAGCCGGGTCACCGAGGCGCTCGAGAGCTTCGCGGAGAACACGATGCGGTACCTCCGCGAGGAAGGACGTCTGCTCTCCGAGGGGGTCGGCTTCCCCGCGATCGAGACGCGGTTCCGCGACCGGCACGCGCTCGTCGTCGTCCGCGGGCCCGGCCACAAGCGCGACCTGCGCATCGTCAGGCCGTACGTGCGCGATTTCCGGCCGGTGCTCGTGGCCGTCGACGGTGGCGCCGACGCGCTGCTCGAGGCCGGCTACAAGCCGCACGTGATCGTCGGCGACATGGACTCCGTCTCCGACCGGGCCCTCACTTCGGGCGCCGAGCTCATCATTCACGGGTACGAGAGCGGGACAGCGCCGGGCGCCGACCGCGTGAAGGCGCTTGGGCTCGACCACCACGTCGTCCCCGCACCCGCGACGAGCGAGGACCTTGCTTTGCTGCTCGCCTTTGAGAAGGGCGCCGAGCTGATCGTCGCCGTCGGCGCGCACTTCAACCTGATCGAGTTCCTGGAACGCAACCGCTCCGGCATGTCGTCGACCTTCCTGACCCGGTTGCGTGTGGGGGAGATCCTCGTCGACGCAAAGGGCGTCTCCCGGCTCGTGAGCCGCCAGGTCGGCATCTGGCCGCTCGTGCTCGTCGCCGCCGCCGGCCTGGGCGCGCTCGTCGTGGCGGTGGCGGTCTCGCCGCAGCTCCGGTTGGCCCTCGAGGACCTCGGAATGCGACTGCGCGATTTGCTGGGCTTTTAGGAGGGCTCGGCGAAAGCCTCGGAACGACCATCGCTCCGCTACGACGAGCGCCGTTCCGCCGATCCCTCCTAACCTAGAGCGCCTTGTTCGACCTCCGCTACCACGTCGCCTCGCTGGCGGCTGTCTTCCTGGCGCTGATCATCGGGATCCTCGTCGGTGCGGGGCTGGCGGCACGCACCGACGTCGAGGGGAGCGAGCGGCGCGTGCTCCAGGACCGGATCGAGGAGCTCCAGCAACGGAATGACGACCTCGTCGCGCAGGCGGACCTGCTCCGCAGGCAGCGCCAGGCAGGGGAGGACTACGTGTCCAGCACGTATCCGGTGCTCATGAACGGGCGGCTCCGCGGCCAGCGCGTGGCGCTCGTCTTCACCGGCCAGCCTGACGAGAACGCTCTCGACGCAGTCGAGCAGACGCTCCAGGACGCCTCGGGGCCGGCGCTCGTCGAGCGCGAGGCGTTCGAGCTCCCGATCGACCCCGAGCAGGTCACGGACGCGCTCGAGCCGCAGTTCTCCGGCCTGACGATGGAAGAGGTCGGGCGGCGCCTGGGTGAGGAGCTCGTGGAGGGCGGCGAGACGCCTCTCTGGGATGCGCTGATCCCTGTCGTCGTCCCGTTCCACCGGGGAGATCCTTCGACGGAGTCGGACGCCGTCGTCGTCGCGCACACTGGAGTCGCGACCGACGCGCCGACGAGGATGTTCATCGACGGCTTCTACGCCGGGCTCGCGGGCAGCGGCGTGCCGGTCGTCGGGATCGAGGGCACGGAGGAGCGGCCCTCCCGCATCGCCGTCTACAAGGCGAACGGCATCTCCAGCGTCGACTCGATGGACACGCAGGTCGGGAGGCTCGCGCTCGCCCTACTGCTCGCCGGCGGTCCCGAGGGCCACTACGGGCTCAAGACGACCGCGGAGGACGGGACGCTGCCGGTGCCGATCGAGCCGCTGCCGCTCGCGCCGCTTCCCGGTGGCTAAGAGCTCGCTCCAAGATGAGTACTGAGCCGCCAGGCCGCGCTGGGCGGCGCCAGGCGTCGTCCTCAGCCGCGCCCATATCTTCTCGATATGGACGGCGGCCTGCGTCCGGGCCTGGCATCCACCCATCGCACCCTGGCGACGAGCCACATCCTGGAACGAGCTCTCGGCCCGTGGCCGTCCTGGTGGCGGCCCGAAACGAGGCGGGGCGAATCGGCTCGACGGTAGGCCGGTTGCGAGAGCAGTTTCCGGACGCGGAGGTGGTCGTGGCGGACGACGGCTCGACCGATGGAACCGCAGAGGAGGCCGAGCGCGCGGGAGCAAGGGTGCTACGCCTGCCGGCGCGCGGGAAGGGCCAGGCGCTGACGCTTGCGGAGCGGGAGGCCCCACCCGGCGCGATCCTGGTGTGCGACGCGGATCTCGACGGCGACCTGCGTCCGCTCGCGAGCGCCGACGGCGGCCTGGCGATTGCCGTCTTCACCGAGCGGCAGGGCGGCGGCTTCGGGGTCGCGAAGCGCGCCGCGAGGGCGCTGATCCGGGCGCGCTCCGGCTTCGTTCCGGCCGAGCCGCTCTCCGGCCAGCGCGTGTTCTCCGAGGAGGCCCGGGCGACCTGCTTCCCGCTCGCGGCAGGGTTCGGCTGCGAGGTCGGCGCGTCGATCGACGCGGCTCGCGCCGGGATCCCGATTGCGGAGATCGAGCTTCCGCTGCGGCATCGCGCGACCGGCCGCGACGCTCGCGGCTTCCTGCACCGCGGGCGCCAGCTCATCGACGCCGTGCTGGCCGCCGGCCCCCAGGGCACCAACCACCGCGGCCTTCGCCTGCCGCTCGTCGGCGCTGCGCTCGGCGCACGTCGAGACCCAGCCGTTGCTCTGGTGGCCGCCATCGGTCTTGCCGACGACCTCTGGAGCGGACCGGAGCGCGGCTTTCGTGCCCACCTGCGCGCGGGTGCGACGACCGGCGTCCTGAAGCTGGTCGGGATCCCGCTCGTCGGCCTGGTCGCCACTCGGAAGCTCTCAGGCGCGCTCCTCGTCGGCCTCGCCGCGAACTCTCTCAACCAGCTCGACACGCGGCCGGGCCGGGCGCTCAAGGCGTACCTCGCGGGCGCCCTCCTCGCGCGTGCTCCCATAGGCATGGCCGTCCTGCTGCTTCCCTACGATCTTCGCGAGAAGACGATGCTCGGAGACGCCGGATCGAACGCGCTGGGCGCGATGCTAGGGTTGAGGTCCGTGAGTCGACTCACGGAACGGAGCCGCTGGCTGGCGATCGGAGCGCTTGCCGGGCTCACCCTCTTCGGTGAACGACGCTCCATCGGCGAGCTGATCGAGCGCACACCGGGCCTGATGCAGATCGACGCACTCGGGCGCCGGCCGTGAGAGAGCGGCCGCCCAAGTACGTCTTCATCACGGGCGGCGTCGTCTCGTCACTCGGCAAGGGCATCACAGCCGCCTCGCTCGGCCGGCTGCTGAAGGCGCGCGGCCTGAAGGTGCAGGTGCAGAAGTTCGACCCGTACCTGAACGTCGACCCGGGGACGATGAGCCCGTTCCAGCACGGTGAGGTGTTCGTGACGGAGGACGGCGCCGAGACCGACCTCGACATCGGGCACTACGAGCGGTTCATCGACGAGAACCTGTCGCGGAACGCGAACCACACCTCGGGATCGATCTGGTACTCGGTGCTTCGCAAGGAGCGGAAGGGCGAGTACCTCGGCTCCACCGTGCAGGTGATCCCGCACATCACGAACGAGATCAAGGACCGGATCCGGCGTGTCGCGGAGGCCTCCGACACGGACGTGGTCATCAGCGAGGTCGGCGGGACCGTCGGCGACATCGAGTCGCTGCCGTTCCTCGAGGCGATCCGCCAGTTCCGGCGCGAGGCCGGGCCGGAGAACGTCATGTACGTCCACGTCACCTATGTGCCGTTCGTGGACTCGGCCGGTGAGCTGAAGACGAAGCCGACGCAGCACTCGGTGAACGAGCTCCGCCGCATCGGTATCCACCCCGACGTCGTCGTTTGCCGCTCGAAGCAGCCGCTGAGCCGGGACGTGCGGGACAAGATCGCGCTCTTCGCGGACATCGATCCAGGCGCTGTCGTCGTCAACCGGGATGTCCCCGACGTCTATCTCGTTCCGTCGGCGCTCCAGGAAGAGGGTCTCGACAGGCTGGTCGTCGAGCAGCTCGGCCTGCCGGACGTCGAGGCCGATCTCGGCGAATGGCTCGACCTCGCCGGCCGCATCAAGGGCCTGGACGAGACGATCGAGATCGCTCTGGTGGGCAAGTACGTGCAGCTGCACGACGCCTATCTCTCCGTCCATGAGGCGCTGAAGCACGCGGGCATCCATCACGGTGCGACCGTCCGGGTCCGCTGGGTCGACGCCGAGGGGGCGTCGCTCGAGGAGCTCGACACACAGCTCGAGGAGATCGACGGCGTGCTCGTGCCCGGCGGGTTCGGCTCGCGCGGCTGGGAGGGCAAGATCATGGCCTGCCGCGTCGCGCGCGAGCGGCAGATCCCGTACCTCGGCATCTGCCTCGGAATGCACGTCGCGATCTCCGAGTTCGCGCGGCACGTCGTGGGGCTCGAGGGGGCCAACTCGACGGAGATGGATCCGGAGACGCCCTATCCGGTCATCGACCTCCTTCCCGAGCAGA
The DNA here is from genome assembly GCA_963802375.1 of uncultured Actinomycetes bacterium. GTDB lineage: Bacteria > Actinomycetota > Thermoleophilia > Gaiellales > Gaiellaceae > JACDAN01. The sequence goes on along the minus strand of CAWDIJ010000010.1, from coordinate 407,472 downwards.
AAGAAGTGGAGGATCTGGGCGGGACGATGCGGCTCGGCGCGCAGGCTGTGGAGCTGGCAGAGGGGACGCGCACTCGCGAGGTCTACGGCGAGCCGGTCGTCAACGAGCGGCACCGCCATCGGTACGAAGTCAACAACCACTTCCGCCCGGCGCTCGAGGCGGCGGGGCTCGCCGTGTCGGGCACGTACCAGGAAGGACGACTGGTCGAGATCATCGAGCTACCGGACCACCCGTGGTTCGTCGCCAGCCAGTTTCATCCGGAGTTCAAGTCGCGGCCGACGCGGCCGGCGCCCCTCTTCCGCGAGTTCATCGGCGCCGCACTCGGCCGCTCGCGGGCCCGCCGCGGCGTCGCCGCCGAGCAGGCCCGCGTACCGGCCTAACGGAAGGACGACCGCGGCCAAGGTTAGGCACAACTAGAGGCCTGTGCCGTCCGTCGTGCCGCCGACGTTGTAGAGCGTATAGAGAGCGATCAGAAGGACGATCGCGGCGACGACGCACCAAATGATGAGCCAACGCCGGCTATTGCGGGTGGTCGCGGAAATAGCTCACACCTCCGTTGCCGTAGACGCGGATACCGATGAGCGGAGTCTGCGTTGAGCAGAGAGCGAATCTGATCGAACAGAACTCGAACTTGCCTTGCGTCCAGGCGGTTGTCGTCCAGGATCCTACGCCGCGCCCGCTGCAGTTTTCGGTGTTGCAGTTGCTCGCGATGTGGTCATGGAAGTCCCATCCGTTGAGGATGCTGCCGCTCATCCAGACCCATCGCTCGCGGGTGAAGCTGGTGATTCGTCCGTTCCGCCAACAGAACCTGACCCGTGTGTAGTACGTCCAATGGTGAGCGCCGACTCCCCCGCGGTACTCACGCCTGGCGACCGGGTGGCGACATCCGCCGGCCAGGAAGACGCCCGAGTCGTTGAAGTCGGCATAGCCGCCGACGTTGTATTCCCAGTCATCCCACGGCGGAGGAGGAGGAGGAGGAGGCGGTGGTGGCGGAGGAGGCGGTGGTGGTGGTGGCGGAGGCGGTGGTGGCGGCGGTGGTGGCGGCGGTGGCGGAGGGTCGTAGCAGGCGCAGATGTCTCCTCCCTGAGCCGACTCTCCGAGCGCCGGCGCGACCGCGAAGAGCGAGGCCGCGACGGCGAGCACGGCGACGAGCAGTAGGCGTTTCATGGCGTCTCCCTCGTGTGGTTGCCAGAAACGTCAACGTAGTTTGGAGCTCGCCCTCATCCGGACGCGTGAGCAGAACCGGTGCAGACTCGGCACGGAGTCGAATCACCTCGGCCCGTACCTTCGTGCATCGAGCCGCAGCCGACAAGATGGCCGAAATGGCCATGGCCGTTCGCGGGGCGGCCCGTGGGACGCCTTTACACTCGGGCGCATGTCGGGTGTGCTCGACCTCTTCACCGAGCTGGCGGCGATCCCGAGCCCACCGGGCGAGGAGCGGGCCGTCGCCGACCGAGTCCGCGCCTATCTCGAGGGGCTCGCGCTGGAGGTCGACGAGGACGACGCCGGACCTCGGATCGGCTCCAGCGCCGGCAACCTCCTCGCGCGGCTGCCGGCGACCACCGGGAACGGCGGCGTCCCGATCTTCCTCTGCGCGCACCTCGATACGGTCCCACCGACTGCGGAGCTCGAGCCGGTCGTCGACGACGGCGTCGTGCGAAATGCGGGTGGCACGATCCTCGGCGCCGACAACAAGGCGGCCGTCGCCGCGATGCTGGAGGGCGCACGGAGAATCCTGTCCGAGAACCGGCCGCATGCGGGCATCGAACTGCTCTTCACGCCGAAGGAGGAAGTGGGGCTCCAGGGCGCAAAGGCCTTCGATGCCTCGCGACTGGAGGCCGACACCGGCTTCGTCTACGACCAGGGCGCGCCGATCGGCGGCGTCATCCTGGGCGCTCCCTTCGCGCGGCAGATCGAGGTCTTGATCCGCGGGAGGGCCGCGCATGCGGGCATGGCTCCCGAGGAAGGCCGCTCCGCGATCGCCGCCGCCGCCCGCGCGATCGCCGACCTCAGGCTCGGCCGCCTCGACGACGAGACGACGGCGAACGTGGGGCTGATCCGAGGCGGGACGGCGAAGAACATCGTCCCCGAACGGTGCTCGTTCTCGATCGATGTCCGGTCGCACAACGAGGGGAAGCTCTCGGACCTGGTGCGGGAGATCCTCGAGACGATCACCTTCGCGGCGGCGCTCGAGCAGTGCGAGGCTGAGACCACCGTTCAGGAGAGCTACCGCGGGTACCGCTTCAACCGGGGCGATCTTCCGGTCGCGCTCGCGTGCTCTGCGCTCCGGCGCACGGGAATCGAGCCGCAGCTCGGGCTCACGGGAGGCGGCGCCGACGCGAACGTCTTCAACGAGCGCGGCAAGGCATGCGTGAACCTCGCGAACGGGATGATGGAGATCCACACCCCGGACGAGCACATCGCCGTCGCCGATCTCGAGCGCATGGTCGACGTCACGCTCGCGCTCGTGGATGTCGCTCGGGAAGGCCATGCCACTCAGCCTTAGGCGCGGCACGGTCACCGGTATCTCGGAGGAGCACGACGACCTGACCCGGCTCGAGGTCGACGGAGAGCCGGCGATCGCGTACCCGCGCCTGACCGGGCCGGTCAAGATCGGCGACGAGGTCATCGTCAACGTCCAGGCGAGGGAGCTCCAGCTCGGCTCGGGCGGCTTCGACGTCCTCTACGCCAACCTCACGCGCGGGCTCGATGCCGGCGGGGAGGACGGGTCACACGTGATGACGCTTCCGTACACGCCGCTCCAGGCAGCGACGAAGCATGTCGAGGAGGACGGAGCGCTGGCGGAGACCCTGAACGGCATGCCCGTCGTCTGCTGCTCGCTCCACAGCCAGCTCGCACCCGTCCGGGCGGGCCTGGGACGAGGCCGGCGCATCGCGTACGTCCAGCTCGGCGGCGGCGCCCTTCCCGTTTCGCTCTCGGACACCGTCCGGACGTTGAAGCGGGCTGGTCTGCTCGACGTGGCGGTCGCCGCCTCGCCGTGCACGGACGGCGATGTCCAGGCTGTCACTCCGGCCTCGGCGCTCGCCTGGTGCGCCGCGCAGGGATTCGACGTCGTCATCTGCTCGATCGGCCCCGGGATCGTCGGAACCGGGACGCTCCTCGGTCACGGCGGCATCGCAGCCGCCGTTGCCGCCAACACCACGACGGCCCTCGGCGGCCGGCCGATCCTCGCCGTGCGGATGTCGGAGGCGGACAGGCGGGAACGCCACCTCGGCGTCTCGCACCACGTCCGCGGGATCCTCGACCTCTGCCTCGGCGACGTCACGATCGCGTGGCCGCAGGGACTCGACGCCCCGGACTGGCTCGAGCCGCGCGAGGAGGTCGACGTGGAGGGATGGCATGAGGATTGCGCGCGGCTCCCGATGTCGCACATGGGTCGGAGGCTGGAGGACGATCCGTGCTTCTTCATGTGCGCCTTCGCGGCCGGCGAGGTCGCGCGCGACAAGGCCGCGGCTTGATGGAGGAGCGCAGGCTGGGCCCAGTCGTCGGGCTCGGCACCTGGGACACATTCGGCGGCGACGAGAGGCTGGCCCGGCCGGTCCTCGACTCGGCGCTTGCCTCCGGCACGCGCTTCGTGGACTCGTCCCCGATGTACGGGCAGGCGGAGCGCTCGCTCGCTGCCGCGCTCGAAGGTCGCCGGGACTCCGCGAGCGTCGCGACGAAGATCTGGGCGCCGACGGTGGAGGAGGGCCGGGCCCAGTACGCGGATCAGCTTCGGTGGTTCGACCGCGTGGACGTGGAGCAGGTGCACAACCTCGCCGCCTGGCGGGAACACCTCCCATGGCTGGAGGACGAGCGTGACGCCGGGAGGATCGGCCGGATCGGCGTTACGCACTATTCGCCGATCGGCGTTCGGAGAGCTCGCGGAGGCGATGGGGACACGCCGCTTCGAGACCGTTCAGCTCCCGTACAACCCCCGGGAGCGCGAGTCGGAGCGCGAGCTGCTGCCGCTGGCTGACGAGCTCGGCATCGCCGTGATCGTCATGCGCCCGCTCGGCAAGGGGCAGCTGCTGCGTCGGCCGCCGGATCCGCGCGAGCTCGAGCCGCTGCGCGACTTCGGGGTCGAGACCTGGGCGCAGGCGCTCCTCAAGTGGGCGCTCTCGGACAGTCGCGTTGACGTCGTGATCCCGGCGACGCGCGACCCGCAGCATGCAATCGAGAACGCGACGGCCGGGACGCCGCCCTGGTTCGGCCCGGGGGAGAGGCGCGTCGTCGAGCGGCTCGCGGTGGCGTAAACGGAATAATCCGGACGATGAACGTCGGCGTCGCCAAGGAGATCAAGCAGGACGAGTACCGCGTCGCCTTGACGCCGGCCGGCGCGCTCGAGCTGACGCGGCACGGGCACGGCGTCGTGGTGGAGCAGGGAGCGGGGGAGGGAAGTGCATTCCCCGACTCGGCCTACACGGCCGTCGGAGCGCGGATCGGCTCGGTCGACGAGGTCTGGGCCGACTCCGAGCTCGTCCTCAAGGTGAAGGAGCCCCTCCCCGAGGAGTACGGCCGCCTGCGTGAGGGCCAGATCCTGTTCACGTACCTCCACCTCGCGGCGAGCGAGGAGCTCACGAGGGCGCTGATGGAGAGCGGGGCTGCCTGCATCGCATACGAGACGGTCGAGACCGACGACCGCGCGCTGCCGCTGCTGGCGCCGATGAGCGAGATCGCCGGGCGACTGGCGTCACAGGCCGGCGCGACGTTCCTGGAGAAGCCGCGCGGAGGGCGAGGGCTCCTGCTCGGCGGCGTCCCTGGAGTGGCGACCGGGAAGGCAGTCGTGATCGGCGGCGGGATGGTCGGCTACAACGCCGCCGTCATCGCGCTCGGGCTGGGCGCCGAGGTGACGATCCTGGAGCGCTCGATCGACCGCATGCGCCACCTCGAGGAAGTGCTCGGCTCGCGCGTGACGCTCCTGATGTCGAACGCGCTGCAGATCGAGGAGTCCGTGGCCGAGTCGGACCTGGTCATCGGCGCCGTGCTCATTCCCGGCGCACTCGCGCCGAAGCTGATCACCCGGGAGATGGTCTCCGGGATGAAGGAGGGCTCCGTGCTCGCGGACGTGGCGATCGACCAGGGGGGCTGCGCCGAGACGTCCAAGCCGACGACGCACTCGGAGCCGGTCTACGTGGTCGACGGAGTCACCCATTACTGCGTGGCGAACATGCCGGGCGCCGTCCCGATCACGTCCACGAAGGCGCTGACGAATGCGACGCTGCCGTACGTGGAGGAGATCGCCGACCTAGGGCTCCGCGAGGGGCTCGCCGGTGATCCAGCGCTCGCGCGAGGCGTCAACGTGATCGAGGGGCGGATCACCTACGAGGCCGTCGCCGAGGCGCACGACCTTCCGTTCACGCCGCTCGAGGAGGTTCTCCCGCTCTCGCCTGTTTAGGAGCGCTTGGCACAACATCGGCTGTGCCGCAGGAGCGACGTTCCGCCAAGCCCTCCTAGGCCGCGGGCTTGGTGGAGCTCTTCGCGCGGCGCTTTGTCGGTGAGATGCGGACGATGGCGTAGGTGACGCCGGCGGCGAGCGAGATGGTGCCGACGATGAAGACGACCATGCCGATGAGCCCGAGAACGGTGTCCAAAGCGGATTTAGGATACCCCCATGCCACGGGCGTGCGTCATCGTCCTCGACGCCGTCGGGGTCGGAGAGTTGCCGGATGCGGCCGAGTACGGGGACGAGGGCTCCGACACGCTCGGCAACGTCGCCAAGGCAGTCGGCGGGCTCGATCTGCCGAGTCTCGAGGCGTTGGGGCTGGGCAACGTCAAGGAGCTCGAGGGCTGCCCGCCGCAGCCTGGTGCGCCGGCGATCGCCGGCCGGCTGCTCGAACGCTCGAAGGGGAAGGACACGACGGCGGGCCACTGGGAGCTCATGGGTGTCGTCACCGCGCAGCCCTTTCCGACGTACCCGCACGGGTTCCCGTTCGACGTCATCGACTCGTTCTCGCACCGGACGGGGCGAGGAGTGATCGGCAACAAGCCCGCGTCGGGCACCGAGATCATCGACGAGCTCGGCGAGGAGCACCAGAAGACGGGGAAGTGGATCGTCTACACGTCCGGTGACAGCGTCTTTCAGATCGCCGCCCACACCGACACGATCCCGTTGCAGGAGCTGTACGCGGCTTCCGAGACCGCGCGGGACATCCTCACCGGCAAGCACGCCGTCGGCCGGGTGATCGCGCGGCCGTTCGAAGGTGAGCCTGGCAACTACACGCGGACGCCGGACCGCCACGACTGGTCGCTGCGGCCCCGCCAGCCGAACTACCTGACGCTCGTGCGGGACGCGGGTCACAAGGTGCACGGCGTTGGGAAGATCCGCGACATCTTCGCCGGGTTCGACATCGACGAGTCGCATCCGACACGCTCGAACGTGGAGGGGATCACGATCACAGAGCGGCTGCTCCGAGAGCTCGACGACGGGCTGATCTTCGTGAACCTCGTAGAGACGGACATGCTCTGGGGGCACCGAAACGACCCGGTCAACTTCCACCGCTGTCTCCAGGACTTCGACCGGCGCCTTCCGGACCTTCTCGACGCGCTGCGGGACGGGGACCTGCTCGTCCTGACCTCGGATCACGGCTGCGACCCGACGACTCCCTCGACGGACCACTCGCGGGAGCATGCACTGCTGCTGGCGTACGTCGAGGGGCGGAATGCACGGGGCGCGCGGCACGACGGGGAGTTCGGGGACGTGGGGGCCACGGTGAACCGGTGGCTGGGCGGGAAGTCCGGCGTGCGCGGCTTGCCGGGCGCGCCGATCGTCGAGCCTTGAGGCTGGACGACCCAGCGGTCGTCCGCGAGGAGTACGCGGACGAGGCTCGCCTCGCGGCTCGAAAAGCGGCCCACGCCTCGGCGGAGGGACCGGACGCGCGCGATCTCGTCTTCGAGGCGGTCGCCGAGTTCGGCCCGCGGCGGATCCTCGAGGTCGGGTGCGGCGAGGGCGAGCTCGCAGAGCGGATGAGTCGGGAGCTCGACGTTGCGGTCGTCGCCATCGATCAGTCCGAACGGATGGTCGAGCTCACGCGAGCGCGTGGCGTCGAAGCGCACGTTCGGGACGTGCAAGACCTCGGATTCGCCGATGGCTCCTTCGACTGCGCGGTTGCGGCGTGGGTGCTGTTCCACCCTGCCGACCTCGATCGAGCGCTCGCCGAGCTTGCTCGCGTGCTGCGTCCGGGTGGACGACTCGTGGCGGCGACGAACGGGCCGGACCACGTACGGGAGCTCTACGACCTCGTGGGGCGGGAGCCACCCGTCACGACCTTCAACGCGGAGAACGGTGCCGAGGCGCTGCGTCGTCACTTCTCGGGGGTCGACCGGGTGGACATTCGCGGCTGGTTGATCTTTCCGGATGCGGCCGCAGCGCAGGCGTACGTGGATTCGATGGTCGTGCTGTCGGGAACGGTGCCCGATGTCGATGGGCCGATTCGCGCCCGCCGTACACCCTGTGTCTTCGTGGCCGAAAAGTGATCCGGCCGGTCGAGCTGATCCAGCGGAAGCGCGACGGCGGGGAGCTCGACGACGAGGAGCTCGCCGAGCTCGTCCTCGGGTACGCGCGCGACGAGATTCCCGACTACCAGCTGGCGGCGTTCTGCATGGCTGTCTACTTCCGCGGCCTGAACGGGCGCGAGACGTACGCGCTCACCGACGCGATGGTGCGGAGCGGCGAGACGATCGACCTCCAGGCCGAGATCGGGCGACCGGTGGCCGACAAGCACTCGACAGGCGGCGTGGGAGACAAGGCCTCGCTCGTCGTCGGCCCGCTCGTGGCTGCTTGCGGCGTGCCGTTCGGGAAGATGAGCGGGCGAGGCCTGGGCCACACGGGCGGGACGCTCGACAAGCTCGAGTCGATTCCCGGCTTCCGCATCGAGCTGTCGCGCGACGAGTTCGTCGACCAGGTGCGCGACGTGGGTCTCGCGATCATCGGCCAGACCGCGGAGCTCGTCCCCGCTGACAAGAAGCTCTACGGCCTTCGCGACGTGACCGCCACGGTCGAGGACGTCTCCCTGATCGCGGCCAGCATCATGTCCAAGAAGATCGCAGCGGGCGCGAACGCCATCGTCCTGGACGTCAAGGTCGGCGACGGCGCCTTCATGAAGTCGCTCGACGACGCTCGCAAGCTGGCCGAGGCGATGCTCGAGCTGGGGCGGAGGGCCGACCGCCGCGTCGTCTGCGAGCTCACCGACATGGATCAGCCGCTCGGCCGAGCCGTCGGCAACGCGCTGGAGATCCGCGAGGCCGTCGAGACGCTGCGTGGTGACGGGCCCGCCGACCTGACGGAGCTTTCGGTCGCGTCCGCAACGCACCTGGTGACGCTCTGCGAGGGCGCCGAGCCGGCTGTGGCGCGATCCCGCGTGGACGCGGCCCTGCGCGACGGCTCCGCACTCGAGGCGTACGAGCGTTGGGTCCGGGCGCAGGGAGGCGACCCCGACGACGGCGCGCTGCCGCGGGCGCCCGTCGTCCGCGAGCTCACGGCGTCGCGGAGCGGCGCAGTCGCTCGGCTCGGCGCCCTCGCCGTCGGCATGGCGTCGGTCCACCTCGGCGCGGGCCGCGCGGTCAAGGATGCGCCGATCGACCATGCCGTCGGGATCGTCTGCCGGGCGAAGCGCGGCGACACCGTCGAGCGGGGCGACGTTCTGGCCGAGATCCACGCCCAGGACGATGTGTCCGCCGAGGCCGCGGTCGCCGAGGTCGAGGCCGCCTACGTCCTCGCGGACGAGGCTCCGGCACCCGGCAGCGTCATCCTCGAGACGCTCTCCTAGACTTACGCGGCGAGGCCCTGGCTAGGCTAGCCCTGTGCCCGAGCTGCCCGAGGTCGAGACGGTTCGCACTCGCCTCGAGCCCGTCCTCGTCGGCAGGCGGTTCGATCGCGTCGAGATCCGCGACCCCCGGGTGACCCGACCCACGGAGCCACGAGAGGTCGCGGTAGAGCTCGAGGGAGAGACCGTCGCCGCCGTGGGGCGGCGCGGCAAGTATCTGGTTGTTCGATTCGAATCCGGTCGTGTGCTCCTGATCCACCTCCGAATGACGGGAACGATGCGACACGAGAGCGGCGGAGCGCCCGAGCACGATCCGCATCTCCGTGTCGTTGTCACATTAGACGACGGATCGGACGTCAGCTATCGGGACGTTCGCAGGTTCGGCACCTGGCTGTTGCTCGAGCCCGGCGAGGAGACGGCTTACCTCGCAGAGCGCCTCGGGGAGGAGCCGCTGAGCCGCGGCTTCACGCCTGCGAGCCTCGCAGCACGCTTCGACCGTCGCCGCGCCCCGGTGAAGGCCGCGCTCCTCGACCAGCGTGCCGCGGCGGGTATGGGAAACATCTACGCGGACGAAGCGCTTTGGCGGGCCAAGATTCATCCACTGCGCCCCGCGGGCGATCTCGACGAGCAGGAGCTGAAGCGGCTCCACAAAGCGGTCCGGGAAGCCCTCAGGGCCGGGATCGCACGCCAGGGGACGACGCTGCGGGACTACCGGACTCCGGACGGCGAGGAAGGTCGGATGCAGGCTGCGCTGCGCGTCTACGGCCGCGAGGGGGAGCCCTGCTACCGGTGCGGCGCACAGATCGGCAAGACGCGCGCTGCCGGCCGCGGGACCTGGTACTGCCCGAACTGTCAGCCGCTCGTGCCGAACGGGAACGGACGCTGACGTGAGGGTCGTCGTGACCGGCGGAGCGGGCTTCATCGGCTCCAATGTGGCCGACGCCTTCGTCGAGCGCGGCGACGAGGTGCTCGTCATCGACGACTTCTCGTCCGGGTCGCGTGACTATGTCCCGCAACAGGCGAGCCTCGCGGAGCTCGACATCGCCGACGCAGACCGCGTTCAGGCCGCCTTCGCCGACTTCCGCCCCGAGTACGTCTGCCATCTCGCCGCGCAGGCGAGCGTGACGGTGTCCGTGAAGGAGCCCAGGCGCGACTTCGACTCGAACGTTCTCGGCACGTTCAACATCCTCAACGCCGCGACCGAGCACCGGGCGAGAACGGTCTTCGCCTCGACGGGGGGCGCGCTGTACGGCGAAGGCGCGCCGATCCCGACGGACGAGTCCTACGTGGCCCAGCCGCTCTCCCCGTACGGCGCCTCGAAGCAGGCCGCCGAGGCTTTCGTCGGCGCCCTGGCTCGGTTCCACGGGATCGACCATTCCGTCCTCCGGCTCGGGAATGTCTACGGGCCGCGACAGAGCCCGCACGGGGAGGCCGGTGTCGTCGCGATCTTCAGCGAGCGGCTGCTGCTCGATCAACCGGTCGTGGCGTACGGCCACGGGACGCCGACGCGCGACTACGTCCACGTCGCCGACATCGCGCGGGCGTTCGTGACCCTTGCGGTCACGGCTGCGCAGGGAACGTTCAACCTGGGCTGGGGACGCGAGGTGTCGGTGCTCGACGTCCTCGACGGGCTGCAGCGGGCCGCCGGAACGGCGGTCGAGCCACAGCTCGAGCCGCTGCGTCCCGGGGAGCTGACCAGGAGCGCGATCGACTCGGTTGCCGCCGAGCGAGCCTTCGGGTGGCGGCCTGAGATCGAGCTGAACGACGGCCTCGCGGGCACCTTCCGCTGGTACGCCGACACCTACGGCAACGAGGAGGGTTTGGCGTGAAAGTGCTCGTCGCCGGGGTGTGATGCTCGTTTCCAGGCAAGGACGCAGGGAGCGTTCGTATCGAATGAGATACGGGCGCGACTGAGGACGCAGTCCTGGGGGCGAGCAGCGCGGCCCGGCGGCTCAGCTGCTTTTGCGCCAAACTCTCCTAGCCGCGCCGTCGCTGACAGACCTCCGCTGTACCCTCTGAGCGAGGTGCGCGGAGCCCAGCCGGAGAGCCTCGGTGCCGATGCAGCCGCCTCAGCGGTGCGCCCGCGCGCCTTCGCACCGGATCTCTCGCACGTCGCAGTGGGAGTCGGCGCCGCAGTCGGTGTGGGCGCGCTCGGCGCGGCCGACGGAGGCTACTTCCCTCCTGCCTGGGGCTGGACGGCGCTCGTCGCGCTCTGGCTCGTCATCGCGTGGCTGCTCCTGGGCCGCGCGGCGCTGCACGGGGGGCGCCTCGCCGGCGTCTTCCTCGCCGGCCTGACCGCGCTCGCCGGCTGGACCTGGCTCTCGCTCCGCTGGACCGACAACACGACCGCAGACCGTGCTCGAGGGCTTCCGCATGCTCGCGTACGCGGGCGTGGCCGCCGCCCTTCATCGTAGTGGTCCGGCGCGACACGGCTCCGGCGCTCCTCCGCGGCGTCCTCGCCGGGCTCGTCCTCATCTCGGCCTACGGCCTTGCGACGCGGCTCTTCCCTGGACGGCTCGGCGCCTACGACTCGGTGTCGGACTACCGGCTCTCCGAGCCGCTCGGCTACTGGAACGGCTTCGCCATCTTCGTCGACGCTCGGCCTGCTCCTCGCGCTCGGCGCCGTGGCTCGCGAACGGAACGTGACCGTCCGCGCGGCTCGCGGCAGCTTCGGTCGTCTTGCTGCTCCCCGCGCTCTACTTCACCTTTAGCCGGGGCGCGTGGATTTCGCTCGTCGTGGGCCTGGCTAGCCGCCGTCGCGCTCGACCCGCGCAGGCTGCAGCTGATCGTGGCTCTGCTCGTCGTCGGCATCCCCGCCCTGCTGGCGACGGCCATCGGCTCGAGCTACGAAGGGCTCACCCGCAGCGACTCGCCGCTGAGCGTCGCCACCGAGCAGGGCGGCGAGCTTGCGATCGTCATTGCGCTGCTCGCGCTCGTCGCGGTCAGCCGCGACGGTCGGACTGTCGGTCGCAGAGAACGGCGATACGTGCCGTCGCGAAACGTCCAGTTGGCCTTTGCGGCGCGCGTTCGCGGTGGCTGACCCTCGGCGCGCTGGCGGCAGTCGTCGTCCGGTTCGGCGGGCCCGTGGAAATGGTCGAGAGGGCATACGACGCGTTCAAGCAGAGCCGCCCGGTTCGGTCACTGGTGGACCTCGGCGATCGGCTGTTCACCTTCTCGGGCAGCTACCGGGCCGAGGTCTGGGTAGGGCGCTGGAACCAGTGGCGCGACAACCCGCTTTCTCGGCGACGGAGCGGGTACGTACGAGCAGTACTGGAACGAGCACCGGCCGACTCGATCACAAGGTGCGCGACGCGCACAACCTCTACCTGGAGACGCTGGGCGAGTTGGGCCCGATCGGGCTCGCCTTGCTGCTCCTCGCGCTGGCGTGCGCCGATCGCGGCCGCCTTCGGCGCCCGCCGGCATCCGCTTGCCGCCGGGGCGTTCGGCGCCTACGTCGCCTTCCTCGTCCACGCAGCCGTCGATTGGGACTGGGAGCTGCCCGCGGTCACCGTCGCAGCGCTCGCAGCGGGCGCGGCGCTGATGCCTCTCCGGGCGCCGCCCGGCTCGGAGCTCGTCCCCGGGCTCAGGCTCAGGGTCGCAGTGGGGGCCGCCGCAGCGCTGATGGCAGGTGCCGCGTTCGTCGGCCTCGTCGGTTCGAGCGCCCTGGCTGCGAGCGACGATGCGGCGGTTGCGACCCCGCCCGACCTGGACGAGGCGGCCGACGAGGCACGGAAGGCGCAGGACTGGGCTCCGTGGTCGTCCGAGCCGTGGCAGCGCCTGGGGGAGGCGCAGCTCAGCCTGGGCGACCTTGCCGGCGCGCGTGCGAGCTTCCGGAAAGCGATTGACAAGGAGCCGGCCGACTGGCTGTTCTGGCTCCGCCTCGCGGAGGCGAGCTCCGGCGCCGAACGGGAAGCGGCGCTCCGGGAGGCCGAACGGCTGAACCCGCTCGCCGACGAGATCCGCGAGTTCCGCGCAGACCGAGGAGCCCTAGTGATCCGGCGGGACCCGCTCGCCGACCCCGCGCCGCTGATCAAGCGCGTCTACGCCTACGCGGCGTATCGAGTGGGCGCCGGTCCCGACGCCGAGGACGTTACGAGCGAGACTTTCGAGCGGGCCCTCCGCTACCGCGAGAGCTACGACCCGAAGAAGGGCGAACCCGTCGCCTGGTTACTCGGGATCGCGAAGCGCTGCGTCGACGGCAGCTGGTCGAAGAACGAGTACGCCACCGAGGACGTGGACTCCGCGGACACGACCGACCTGGAGGAGGAGACGATCCGCCGGCTCACCGTCTCACGGGCGGTCGCCGCGCTCGACGAACGGGACCGCGAGCTGATCGCTCTCCGCTACGGCGCGGATCTCACCGCACGCCAGATCGCCGAGCTCCAGGGTGTCAAGACGAACGCGATCGAGGTTGCGCTCCACCGCGCGCTCGGCCGGCTTCGCGGGACTCTCGGAGCCGACGAGCAAGACGCTGTAAGGAAACGGGGCTCCTCCCAGTAGTAGGTGGTGCAAGACCACTGACACTGATTCCAGGGGGTTCATCGAAATGCGTTATTGGCGGAAGCGGCACGAGGGACTCGACCTCGAAGCCGAGCTGCGGGCCAACCGGCCCGAGCCCGCACCCGAGTTCGTCCATCGTCTCGAGGCACGGGTCAGAAATTCCGGTCGCCGCTCGCGCGCAGGGTCGCTTCGCGTCGCCTTCGTCGGTGCGCTGACCGCGCTCATGCTGCTCGCGCTGGCCTCGGTCGGCGGCGTGAGCTATGCGTCCTCGTCCGCGAAGGACGCGGCTGTGAGCGTCAAGCGGGTCGTGACGCCGAAGGACGTCATCAAGGTCCTGAAGCGCGGCTCGGCGATCGACCAGTACGGGAAGCCGAAGGCCAAGAAGGTCAAGAAGGCGAAGAAGCAGGGCAAGGGCGCCAAAGGCCGGGTTCGGGCCAGGACGCGGCCGCCCTTCACGGGCTAGGCCCCGAAGCACCGAATGAGGGAGAGGGCGGCCGGATGGTCGCCCTCTTCTTGCTAGAACGGACGGGAGTCAGATGAATACGCGATCGACAGCCAGAGCACGGAGGGCGCTAATGCCTGCGCTCGTCGTTGCCGTGCTCGCCGTGCTGGCGCCCGGAACCGCCGGCGGCCAGGGCGCGCTGGTCGTCTGGCAGGGGACGACGCCGGACAGCGGGACGGCGTACGCGGCCGGTGTCGGACGCGAGCTCCGTATCGGCTTCGAGGCGGTCGGCTCGTTCGGCTCCGACATCAGGATCCGCGTCAACCAGCTCCCGGCCGGTGCGCGGCTTCGTCCCGCTCGCCGCCGCCCCCGCGCGAGTGGACTTCCGCTGGCGGCCACGGGCGAGCCAGACGCGGGGAGTGGCGGTTCGTCTTCACCGCTTCCGACGGCGCCTCGGCGGCACCGCGGATCGTGGTACGCGTCCACGTCGGGAAAACCGCGTCGCGCTCGTTCCGCCTTTCCAGCAGGACAACGGAGGGGAGCTCGAACAACGCCGTTCTGAAGTACCCGGTCGCGGCGCGCGCGAGCGCCGAACGAAAGCGCACGGGTCGTTGCCCGGCTCAGGCCCCGGACACCGGAGTTCGTGCCGCACGTCCTCCTCCTCTCTGCGGGCCGGATCGACCGCCAGGGCCGCTACTGGGTGCGCGTCCCGCTGCCGGTCCTCCCGAACGGCAGGATGGGGTGGATCCCGCGTGACGCCGTCGGGCCCTTCGTCAAGCTCGACACGCATCTCGTCATCGACCGGTCTCGGCTCCAGGCGACCCTCTACCGGCGCGGCCGCCCTGCTTTTCGGACGCACGTCGGCGTGGGAGAGCCGCACTGGCCGACGCCCGCCGGGCGCTTCTACGTCCGCGAGCGGCTGACGGGCTTCACCGATCCGATCTACGGCTCGCTCGCCTTCGGCACCAACGGGCGGTCGGCGGTGCTGACCGACTGGCCCGGCGGCGGGTTCATCGGTATCCACGGGACGAACCAGCCGAGCATCCTCCCGGGCCGCGTCTCGCACGGCTGCGTTCGCCTCCCGAACCCCGCAATTCGGCGGCTCGACCGGCTGATGCGAGTCGGCACGCCGGTTACGATCCGCTGACCAACGAGGGCGCGGGGACCCCCGCGTCGCCCGACATGTCGTCTAGCCTTCTGCGGTCCATGGAGTCCAGCTTCCGCGCCTCTCTCGTCGGCGCGGTGGCGCTCTGTCTCACGCTGCCCGCGATCGCACACGCCGTCCCCTTGTCGGGCAACGGTCCGGCCGCCCTCCCAGGCGGCGCGAGCTGGGTTGCGCCCACCCCAGCCGAGGGGGCTCGACTGCAGACCGTCGCCGGCCGGCAGCTGAGCGTGAGCCTCGCCGCGACTGCCCCCGGCGGGCCGGCAGTTCCCGTCTCGATTCGCGCGGCAGGCCTGCCGCCCGGTGCGGCCCTGAGTCCGGTGGACGGAAATCCGGCGTCCGCCTCGCTTGCGTGGACGCCTTCGCGCTCGCTCGCCGGGCGCAGCTTTCCCGTCACCTTCACCGCGCAGCCGAGCGGAGGCGGGATGCCGGTGACGACGCGCCGCGTGATCCTCGCGGTTCGCGCGAGGGCGAAGCCGAAACCGCGGCCCAAGCCCGAGCGGTTCGTCCTGAGCAGCGAGCAGCAGCACCTCTACCGGTACGCCTTCGTGCTCCGGAAGGGCGTCGCACGGAGCGCGCCGCGGAAGACGGCCGCCGTCGTCGCAAGCCTGGGCCGGTGGACGCCGGAAGGGACGACGAACCTCGTCCTCACCCTGGACGGCCGGCGGACCAAGCGTGGCGTCTGGATCCGGGTCCGTCTCGCGACGCTGCCCGCCGGCCGCACCGGCTGGGTGCCACGCAAGATGCTGAGCGACTGGAAGGAGCTCCGGACGAAGCTCGTCGTCGACCGCCGGCGGCTCACAGCGACGCTCTACCGGCGCGGCAAGGTCGTCTTCCGGGCCCCGGTCGGCATCGGTCAACCTCGGTGGCCGACTCCGCGCGGCGAGTTCTACATCCGGAACCAGCTCTACGGCTTCGGCAATCCCGTCTACGGCCCGATCGCGTTCGGCACGAGCGCCCGCTCCGCCGTCCTGACCGACTGGCCCGGCGGCGGGTTCATCGGCCTGCACGGGACGAACCAGCCGTCGCTGCTCCCGGGCCGCGTCTCCCACGGCTGCATCCGGATGAAGAACGGGCACATCCTGCGCCTGGCCCGCCTGATGCCCGTTGGCACGCCTTTGACCGTCCGCTAGCCTCCTCAGCAGAACAACTGCGGCGCAGGCGATGCACTCGCTCTCGCGCCATATACCAGCGTTGTTCTGCGGGATGGCCGTCGGCTGGCTTTTTGTCGCCGGTTCGGAGGCCGCAGCGGGGAGCCTCGCGCCTGTCAGCTGGGGCACTCCGACGCCCGCCGAGGGCACGAAGCTCCGGGCTGCCCCCGGCGACCCGCTCCGGTTCAACCTCGTCGCCCATGCACAGGGCGCGCCGGACGCCAGGATCACGATCGGCGCCGACGGAGTGCCGCCCGGAGCCACGTTCAGGACGACCACGGGGAACCCGGCCGCCGCCGGCGTCGTCTGGACGCCCACCTCCTCGCATGCAGGGCGGACCTATTCGCTGACGTTCACTGCGCAGGCGAACGATGCCGCCGTTCCGCCGGCCACACGCCGCCTCGACGTCCAGGTCCTCGCGCGCAAGGCGACCAGGTTCGCGCTCTCGAGCGGCGCGACGGCGACCTACCGCTGGGCGTTCGTGATCCGCCGCGTCGTCGCCCGGAGCGCCCCCAGCAGGACGGCCCGGCCGGTCGCCCGGCTGAAGCTCCTGACCCCCGAAAACACGACCAACCTCGTCCTCGCCCTCGAAGGCCGGCGAACGGCGAGCGGCGTCTGGGTGCGCGTGCGCCTGCCGGTTCTTCCGAACAACTCGACCGGCTGGGTGCCCAGGCGCACGCTCGGCAACTGGCGGATCGTGAGGACGCATCTCCTCGTCGACCGGCACCGGCTGGCGCTGACGCTCTACCGGGAGGGGCACCCGGTGTTCTCGACGAGGGTGGGCGTCGGCCGGCCGCAGTGGCCGACGCCCGCCGGTCAGTTCTACGTGCGGAACATGCTCTTCGGGTTCGACGACCCGTTCTACGGCCCTGTCGCGTTCGGCACGA
Organism: uncultured Actinomycetes bacterium; assembly: GCA_963802375.1. Lineage (GTDB taxonomy): Bacteria > Actinomycetota > Thermoleophilia > Gaiellales > Gaiellaceae > JACDAN01. Next base: position 390,565 of record CAWDIJ010000010.1, on the reverse strand, counting down.
GCGGGCGCTCGACCGTCCTCACCGACTGGCCCGGCGGTGGCTTCATCGGCATCCACGGGACGAGCGAGCCAGAGCTCGTGCCCGGTTGGGTGTCCCACGGGTGCATCCGGCTGCGGAACGCGGACATGGTCAGGCTCGCGAGGATCCTTCCGGTCGGGACGCCGCTGACGATTCGCTGACGGTCAGGCCGCTTCTGCGAGGTCGTCCAGCGCGCCGGCCTGGTCGAGCCTCCAGAGCTCGACGTAGCCGCCGATCGGCCGGCCGTCGACCAGGATCTGCGGGACCGTCCAGCCGCCGGTCCGGTCGTGGACGGTCTGGCGGAACGCCGGATCGTCGTCGAGCGCGATCTCCTCGTACGGGATCCCGCGCCCCTCGAGCAGCGCCTTCGCGCGCACGCAGTAGCCGCACCACCGCGTCGTGTACATCTCGATTCTCGCCATCGGAGAAGGTTTTCCCGGCTGACCCCACTTCTACACTTGGGCCATGGCCGGCCGGAGCTACAAGACGGAGGCAATCGTCCTGCGCTCAATGCGTTTCGGGGAGGCCGACAGGGTGCTCCACCTCTACACGCTCGACCGCGGACGGATCGGAGCGGTCGCGAAGGGGATCCGTCGCACGAAGTCTCGGTTCGGCGGCCGGCTGGAGCCGCTGAGCCACGTCGAGCTCGTCCTCCACGAGGGCAGAGGGGAGCTGCAGACGATCACGGGCGTCCAGCTGATCCGCCCGCACAGCGCCGCCCGAGAGGGCCACTACCGCCTGTCGGTCGGGTTCGTCGGGCTCGAGGCGATGCTGCGGCTCTTCCCCGAGCAGGAGGCGAACGGCCGGGCGTTCGCGGCGTTGGCGCGGTTCCTCGACCTCCTTGACGAGGCGCAGACGCGTGACTCCCGCCCGGCGCTCGATCCGCTCTTGCTCGCCTTCCAGCTGAAGCTCCTCTGGCTCTCCGGCTACCTGCCGCACCTCACGAGCTGCGCCGAGTGCGGCGGCGAGGCGGGGCTCGTCGGCTACTCGCCCCGGGCGGGCGGGGCCGTCTGCGAGAACTGCCGCGGGGATGCGATCCCGCTTTCGGCGGCGGGTCTGCGCGGAATCGAGGGGCTCCTGCGCGCGCCGCTCGCCGACGCCGGAGCCGTGCAGCTCAGCACGCGTGCCGCGCGAGATGCGCTCGCCGTCATCGCCTCGTCGTACGAGTTCCACGGAGGATTCCGCCTCCGCACGCTCTCCGCGTGAGGCGCGAGCTTCCGGGGGGCCTCGAGCTCGACGACGACGTCGGTCGAGTGGACGTCGACGCCGTCCACGACTTCATCTCCAACCACTCGTACTGGGCGCCGGGGCGGCTGCGCGAGGTGATGGAGGAGTTCGTCCGCCAGGCGATCCGGGTCGTGGGGCTCTACGACGGCGAGCGACAGATCGGCTTCGCGCGGGCGATCGGGGACTCGCACTTCGTCTACCTCGCCGACGTCTACGTCCTGCCGGAGTACCGTGGCCAGGGTCTCGGCGTCGAGCTCGTCCGGGAGATGATCGACAACGGGCCGTACGCCGACACGCGCTGGATCCTGCACACGATGGACGCGCACAAGCTCTACGAGAAGTTCGGCTTCGGCCCGCCCTCCGACAGGGTCATGGAGCGTCCTCGCCGCTCTTGATGTCGTCGGCCACGCGGTCCTTGAACGGCTTCAGCGTCTCGAAGAGCTGATCAGCCGGAACCTTGCGCTTCCGGTCGCCGCCGACGAGCAGGGGAGCGGCCTCGATCGCAGCGTCCCACGCGGCCTCCTCGACCTCGCGGGCGGGCGCTGTCTCGGCCTCGGCCGCCTCCTCGAGCACCTCGACGGCGTCGAGGTACACATTCGTGAAGCCGTTTCGCTCTTGCTCGTGGAACTTGATCCGGGCGCGACGACCCTCCGCCTCGACCGCCTTGCGGGCGATCCCTTCCCGGAACGTCGTGTACTCGTTTCCGGTGTCGTCGACGAGGACGAAGCGCGTGTTGCCGGAGCTCGTCTTGAACGCCTTGACCTCCTGGACGCGAACCTCTCGAGTTTCGGCCATATGCAGGCTCTTCCCAGGAAGCGGCGTAGTCACACCCCGAAAGTAGGATTGCCCGACCCGTGCCGCTGAACTTCCAGGACATGATCCGCGAGCTCCAGGCGTACTGGGCGGCGCGCGAGTGCGTCGTCATGCAGCCGTACCACACCGAGCTCGGCGCCGGAACGTTCAATCCCGCCACCTTCCTGTACTGCCTCGGCCCGGACCCGTGGCGCACCGTGTACGTCGAGCCGAGCATCCGGCCGAGCGACGGGAGGTACGGCGAGAACCCGTACCGGTTCCAGCAGTACTACCAGCTCCAGGTGATCCTCAAGCCGGCGCCGGAGGACATCCTCGACGAGTACTTCGGCTCGCTCGAGGCGGTCGGGATCGACACGCGGCGCCACGACGTGCGGCTGGTCGAGGACGACTGGGAGGGCCCGACGCTTGGCGCGTGGGGCCTCGGCTGGGAAGTCTGGGTGGACGGCATGGAGGTGACGCAGTTCACGTACTTCCAGCAGCTCGGCGGAATGGACGTGGACGTCGTCTCCGGCGAGATCACGTACGGCCTCGAGCGGCTGGCCATGTTCCTCCAGGACAAGCGGACGGCGTTCGACCTCGAATGGGCACCGGGGATGACCTGGGGTGAGGTTTACCGCGAGAACGAGCGCCAGTTCTCGGCGTACAACTTCGAGGAGGCGTCGGTCGAGCTGCTGATGCGGCACTTCGCCGACTACGAGGCCGAGTGCGAGCGTCTCCTCGCGCGGGAGCTGCCGCTGCCGGCCTACGACCAGGTGCTCAAGGCTTCTCACACCTTCAACCTGCTGGACGCGCGCGGCGCGATCTCCGTGACCGAGCGTGCCTCCTACATCGGCCGCGTGCGCGATCTCGCGCGGCAGGTCGCCCAGGAGTACGTTGGCCAAGCAGCTGCTGCTTGAGATCGGCTGCGAGGAGCTTCCCGCCGCCTCCGTCTACGAGGCGGAGGCGCAGCTCCCCGTTCTCAGCGAGCGTCATCTGGGCGCCGCGCCCGACCAGGTTCTGGTGGGGCCGCGGCGGCTGGCAATCCTCGCGAGCGTCGAGGAGCCGTCGGGAGAGCAGTGGATCAAGGGGCCGCCGGTCTCCCTCCGCGAGAAGGCGGCGAAGGGCTTTGCGAAACGGCATGGCGTGTCCGTCGAGGACCTCGAGGAGCGGGACGGCTTCCTCGGGGTCGTGTCCGAGGGACAGTCCCTCGGACAGGCCCTGCCGGGACAGCTCGACGCGATCGTCCGCGGCCTCCGGTTCGGGAAGACGATGCGTTGGGACGAGTCCGGTCTCCGGTTTCCGCGGCCGATGCGGTGGACGTGCGCCAGGCTCGACGCGGATCCCGTCGAGGGCCACGGCACCACGACTTGGGGCCACCGCTTCACGCACGGGGAGGTGGAGGTGCCGAGCGCCGGCGCCTACCTGGAGACGCTTCGCGCGAATGACGTCGAGCCCGATCCGGCGGAGCGCGAACGGTTGATCCGGGAGGGCCTCGACGCGCTCGGTGAGTGGCGCGATCCGCTCCGGAAGCTCCGCGAGGTCATCCACCTCGTCGAGGCGCCGCTCGTGCTGGAGGGCAGCTTCGACGAGCACTTCCTCTCGCTTCCGGCCGCCGTGATCGAGACGGCGATGCAGTCGCACCAGCGCTACTTCCCGCTTGGCGGCAACCGCTTCGCATTCGTCGCCAACGGGGGAGAGCCGGACGTCGTCCGTCGGGGGAACGAAAACGTCCTCGAGGGACGGCTGGACGACGCGAGCTTCACGTTCGAGCGTGACGTGAAGGCGGGCATCGACGAGCTCGCAAGCCGACTCGGCTCGATCGTCTATTTCGCAGAGGCAGGCACCTTTGCCGACAAGACCCAGCGGCTCGTCGGTCTCGTCGACCGGCTCGGCGGGGGAGACGCCTCGCTGGAGGCCGCGCGCCTCGCCAAGGCGGACCAGGCATCGGAGCTCGTGCGCGAGTTTCCCGATCTCGAGGGCGAGATCGGCGCCGAGTACGCACGCATCGCCGGCTATCCCGAGGCGGTCAGCGCGGCCATCGCCGAGCAGTACCTGCCCGACTCCGCCGGCGGTCCGCTCCCGAACACCGAGCCCGGCCGGGTGCTCGCCGCGGCCGACAAGATCGACGCGCTGACGGTCTCCTTCTCGCTCGGCCACAAGCCGACTGGCTCGCGCGACCCGTTCGGTCTCCGCCGGGCGGCGATCGGGCTCGACCGGCTCGCGACCGAGGGCGGGCTGACGATCCCGCGCGACCTCCTGCCTGGCGAGGTGCTCGAGTTCGTGGAAGAACGGTTCGAGGGTCTGCTCCACGACGTCCCGGTGGAGTTCGTGCGTGCCGCGCGCGCGGCGAGCGTCCCCGACCTCGGCTCCGTCGCGCGCCTCGCCCAGGCGCTGGCGGGGCTGCCCGACGAGCGACTGGAGCCAATCCACACCGCCTACATCCGAGCCAGCCGCTTGGGCGAGAAGGAGCACGCGGCGGCCAAGCTCGATCCGGCGCTGCTGGCCGAGCCCGCCGAGCAGAGGGTCGCGGATGCACTCGCGCGAGCGGAGCCGGAGATTGCCGCAGCCCTCGAAACCGGCGACTTCGCGGCCGCAGTGGAGGCCGGCGCCCGGCTCGGCCCCGTCCTGCACCGTTTCTTCGAGGACGTGCTGGTGATGGCGGAGGACCCGAAGGTGCGCGAGAACCGCCTGAGGCTTCTCCTCGACGTCCGGGACACGCTTCGCGCGCTGGGCGATCTTGCCCAGATCCCCCGCTAACGGGTCTTAACGCGAAACCAACGAGGTTTTCAGGCGGCTCTTAGGCGGCACAGGTTTCATGAAGCCGTCAAAGCCACTGAAAGGAATGAAACTCGATGTCCAAGCAACTGACAGCGATCACTGCGGCGCTGCTCCTCGGAGCGGGCGTCGGAGGCGCGGTGGGCGCGGCGGTTGCGCTCGAGACCGACTCTGAGCCTGCGGCGGAGCCCGCGGCGGCCAACCAGGCCGTCGCGCAGACGACATCGGCCGTCGCAGCGCTCTACAAGCGCTCCAAGGACGCGGTCGTCGAAGTGCACGCGTCGAGCGGCGGCGGCGAGGAGTCGCCCTTCGAGGGCCAGAACCCCGGGCAGGCGACCGGCTCGGGCTTCGTCATCGACGCGGAAGGCCACATAGTCACGAACCAGCACGTGGTGGCCGACTCCGACTCCGTTCGGGTCGAGTTCTCCGACGGCACCGAGGTTGACGCGGAGGTCGTCGGCACCGATCCCTCGTCCGACATCGCCGTGCTCGACGTCGATCGTCCCGCCTCGCAGCTGACGGCGCTCCAGTTCGCGTCGACCGGCGCGCTCGAGGTCGGGAACCCCGTCATCGTGCTGGGCAGCCCGTTCGGTCTCGAAGGCACGCTCACGACCGGCGTGATCAGCGCCGTGGGCAGGGAGATCCAGTCGCCCAACGGCTTCACGATCGAGAACGCCGTTCAGACGGATGCGGCGTTGAACCACGGAAACTCCGGCGGTCCCGTTCTCGACACGCAAGGCCGGGTCGTCGGGGTCGCGTCGCAGATCCGCAGCGAGTCGGGCGGAAGCGACGGTGTCGGCTACGCAGTGCCCGGCGACACCGCGAAGCGCATCGCCGACGAGCTGATCGCCGACGGCAAGGTCGAGCATGCGTACCTCGGCGTCAGACTCGAGGATGACGGCGCGGCCAGGCTCGTGGGGGTCCCCGCGGGAACTCCCGCCGCACGAGCCGGCCTTCGAGCAGGAGACGTCGTGATCGAGGTCGACGGCGACGAGATCGAGACCGGCGACGAGCTCAGGCAGGCGATCGCCGCGAAGAAGCCCGGCGACGAGCTCGAACTGACGGTTCGCCGTGGAACCACCGAGCGCGATCTGACGGTCGAGCTCGGCACGCGTCCCGAAACGATGCAGTAACCCAGAGTCCCCTTCCCGCAGGACATGGCCCGGTGACAGTCACCGGGCCATGTCTGTTTCAGGCCGGCGCTAGGCTGGCTCGATGGCGACAGTCGAGCTCCACGTGATCTCGGACGCCACCGGCGCGACCGCCAAGCGGCTCGTGCAGGCGCTCGAGGCTCAGTTCCCCGATACGGAGTTCGAGGACATCGTCCATCCCCGGGTCGAGACCGTGGACGACCTCCGCCTTGCCGTGAACCGGGCAAAGGGCCGGCCGGCGGTGATGCTCTACACGCTCGTCGACCACGAGCTCCGCGAGGCGATGCGCGCACTGTGCAAGAGCGCACGCGTCCACTACTGCGACATCCTCGGGCATCCGATCGATTCCGTCGCCCGGGTCGCCGGCCATCCCGCGACGATGACGCCCGGCGCACGCCCGCCGCTCGACTCCAACTACTTCAAGCGCATGGCGGCGATCGAGTTCGCGGTCAAGTACGACGACGGGGTGACCGGAGGGCTGGAGGACGCCGACATCGTCCTCGTCGGTGTCTCCCGGACGTCGAAGACGCCGCTCTCGATGTATCTCGGCTACCTCGGGTACCGCACCGCGAACGTCCCGGTCGTGAAGGGGATCGAGCCGCCGGCGGCACTGTTCGGGGTCGACCCGAAGAAGGTCGTCGGGCTGACGATCGATGCCGAGCGGCTGGCAGAGATCCGCACCGACCGCGCCAGGCGGCTCGGCGGCAACAACCGGCGCTATCGCGACCTGACGGCGATCTACGACGAGCTCGACGCGGCGGAGAAGCTCCACAAGCGGCTCGGCTGCCCGGTGATCGAGATCTCGGAGCTCTCGATCGAGGAGACAGCGGCGCGGGTGATCCAGGTGATCGAGCAGCGACAGCGGTCGGCCGCACCGGCGAAGTGAGCGAGTCCGCGGCGGCAGCCCGGGCGAGGCCGGTGCCGCTCTGGCGCTGGGCGTTTTGGTGGGCGCTGCTCGCGATCGCCGGGCTGCTGTTCTACTTCCTCCTGGCGCCGTTTTGGCTCGGCCTGCGAGGGCTCGCGTGGATCGCGGAGTTCCGCGCGCGCCGTCGCCCCTAGCGCTGCAACTCGAAGACGTGCTCGAGGCCGTCTTCCTCGTCCATGTGCTCGCCCGTCTTGACAAAGCCGAGCTTGCGGACGATCGCGATTGACGGATCGTTGTGCGGCGCGACCGCGAGGACGAAGTGCCGGATCCCGGCGCGCTCCTCCGCCAGGTCCATGAGCATCACCGCGGCTTGCGTCGCGTAGCCGTTGCCGCGCCACTCCGGATAGATCGCGTAGCCGAACTCGACCGCGTCGGGGTTCTGCGTCGAGTTCTCCCCGGGCGGCCCGTGATACCCGGCGTGGCCGATCATCCGGCCGTCCAGGACCACGACGCTCGGACACCACGTCTCGTAGCGCTCGTCCTCGCGCATCTGGCGGAGCCGGAGCTCGAGGAACCGCCGCTCTCCCGGGCGCGGGAACTCGTCCGGAAGCTCGATCGCGAGCTCGGACGAGGCGTCCTCGCGGTGGTCGCCCAGCACCGCCTCGAGGAACGCGGGCGTCATGGGCCGCAGCTCGATCACGCGGGAGGAGGGTAGCGCGGCCACTACCCTCCTCCCAGCGCGACTCAGTCGTCGTCGCCGTGCCGCTCCCGCAGCCCGGCGAGGTAGTCAAAGCCGCGTTCAGCCGTCAGCAGCTGGGCGGCGTTTCGCTCGTCGCCAGGTGCCGGAGCAGGCCCCGGGAAGTTGTGGTTGTCCCGCTCGACGATGTAGTAGTGCTCGTCGGTCTCGAGCCCGTTGAAGAGCGCCCAGAGCGGCACGTTCCCATCGCCGGGATCGACGAACTGCCAGCCGAAGGCCGTCGGTGTTCCGACCTCCGTCCGCACCCCGTCCTTGGCGTGGAAGAGCGGGAAGCGCTCCGGCTGGTCCCACACGAGCTCGATCGGATCGAAGTTCGGAAACCAGCTCTTCATCCCGGTCGGTGTGGGGACTGCCGGGGCGCCGGTTGCTCCGACGTACGCCCAGAAGATGTCGAGCTGGAAGAAGACCAGCCTCGGGTCCGTCTCCTCCATCAGGACGTCGTACAGCCGCGTGCCGTCGACGACAGCGAACTCCGAGGAATGGTTGTGGTGGTAGAAGCGCATCCCGCGGGCCCTCGCGGCGGCGCCGAACTCGTTGTACGCCTCGGCCGCGCGCCGATAGGCGTCGACCGTTTGTCGCTCGGCCGCCGGGAACAGCTGGTCGGGCTCGCTCGCAGTGCCGATGTAGCGGAGCCCGAGCGTCTCGGCGTCGTCCAGCACCTGCTCGAGGTTGTCGCGGAACTGCGTGACGCCGATGTGGCTGCCGATGCCCCTCAGTCGGTAGCGCTTGAGGAATGTTCGGAGTCTCTCGACGTCCGGGATCGTTGCCGGCGGCGGATTCGGGTTCGGCACATTCGTGTCCGGTGCCCCATAGCCGGCGAACTCCACCCACTTGTAGCCGATCTCCGCCAGCTCGCTGAAGACCTGCTCGAATCCCAGTGCAGCGATCCTGTTCCGCAGAGTGAAGAGCTGCACGGCGATGCGGTCCTTCGGCAGCAGGCGGTCGCCGCCCCGGCCGCGGTGGTCTCCGTGCGCGAGTGCGCCGGGGGCCCAGGGGCCGATCGCGGCAGCCCCGGTTGCACCTGCCGCGACGCCGATGAACTTCCGGCGGCTGATGCTCTTCCCCTTGCTCATCCCTTCCTCCCTTCAGGTCGATTGCCCGCAGGGTTGACGTACGAGAACCGCAAGTGCAGGGAATCTACAAAGGCTGGCGTTTTCCGGCCGGACGGTGAGCCTTCTCTCCCAGTCCTCGGCCGGTGTTACAAGATCCGGGTCGGGATCGGCGTCTCGACGACCTCGCCGTCCACGACCTCGAGCCGGTACGCGCCGGTGCCGTCGTCGCACCCGACCGCCCCTTGCAGCTCGCCGTTCACGAAGTGGAGCCCGACGCCGGCGTCCGCCGCATAGCCGGTAGCGAGCCCCTCTTTCAGGAGCGCGTGATAGCGGGGCCGACGCTGCTCCTCGTCGTCCCAGTGCGGGCAGAAGCTCCCCGACAGGAAGCCGAGGCAGTCCATCTGCTCGAGCTGGGGGCCGAACGAGTCCGTGACGCCCGACTCGAACCAGCAGATCCCGCCCGCGCTCGACCCCGCTAAGCACCACGCCCGCGTCACGCGCCTCCGCCAACAGCGAGTCCACGCCGTGCACCCGCCAGATCGCGAGCATGTTCGCCGTGTTGCCGCCGCCCACGAAGATCAGATCCTGGTCGAGCACCATCGAGCGGAAATCCTCGGGCGGCCATGGGAAGAATTCGAGCCGTGTGACGTCGGCCGACGACCCGAAGCGGTCGTACGTGCGGAGCGCCTGCTCGGGATCCTCCGCCGACGCCGTCCCGATGTAGAGCACGCGTGGCCGCTGCTTGCCGGTCAGGCCGGTGAGGAACGCAGCGAGCCCGTCGCAGAACTTGCCGCCGCCGATCGGGACGATGATCTGGTGAGCCATGCGGTTCGGAGTATCGCCACTGTGGGAAAATCCGCTGCCCGATGGCCGACGCCCGCTACGTCTACGACTTCGACGAGCCCACCGAGGGCGGCCGCGAGCTGCTCGGAGGCAAGGGGATCGGCCTCGCGGAGATGACCCAGCTGGGCGTCCCGGTCCCGGCCGGCTTCACGATCACGACCGACGCCTGCCGCGCCTACATGGAAAAAGGGGACTTCCCGGAGGGCCTGGCCGAAGAGGTCGACGAGCACCTGGCCCGCCTCGAGGAGGCGGCCGGCAAGCGCTTCGGCGATCCCGACGACCCGCTGCTCGTGTCGGTCCGCTCCGGCGCCGCGATCTCGATGCCCGGGATGATGGACACGATCCTCAACGTCGGCCTCGACGACCAGGCGACGGAGGGACTCGCCCGCCGGACGGGCAACGAGCGTTTCGCGCAGGACTCCTACCGCCGCCTGATTCAGATGTACGGCGAGACCGTCGACGGCATCGACGCGCACTTCTTCTCCGACGCGCTCGCCCACCAGGAGGACGACCTGCCGGGCCTGATCGAGACCTTCAAGCGCATCTACGAGGAGCAGACCGGCCGGCCCTTCCCGCAGGACGCGAAGGAGCAACTCGGCCGCGCGGTCCGCGCCGTCTTCGACTCCTGGAACACTCCTCGGGCCCAGCGGTACCGCCGCCACAACGACATCCCGCACGACCTCGGCACCGCCGTCAACGTCGTCCAGATGGTCTTCGGCAACAAGGGCGAGCAGTCCGGCACCGGGGTCGCCTTCACGCGCGACCCCTCAACCGGCGAGGCCGGCCTGTTCGGCGAGTTCCTGGCCGATGCACAGGGAGAGGACGTCGTCGCCGGAATCCGTACGCCCGAGCGGCTCGAGGCCATGAAGGACCGGCTTCCCGACGCGTTCGCCGAGTTCGTCGAGACCGTCGGCCGCCTCGAGTCCCACTACCGCGACATGCAGGACATCGAGTTCACCGTCGAGGACGGCAAGCTCTACCTCCTCCAGACGCGAAGCGCTAAGCGGACGGCCGCAGCCGCGCTGAAAGCGGCCGTGGACATGGTCGACGAGGGCCTGATCTCGCGCGAGGAGGCGGTGGCGCGCATCGACCCCGGCCAGCTCGACCAGCTGCTCCACCCGCGGATCGACCCGGACGCGACTTACGACGTTGCGGCGAAGGGGCTGAACGCCTCGCCCGGGGCGGCCTCCGGCGCCGTGGTCTTCGACGCCGACACCGCCGAGCTCCGCGGGAAGGAGGGCGAGGCGGTCATCCTCGTCCGTTGGGAGACGACCCCCGACGACATCCACGGGATGATCAGCGCGCAGGGGATCCTCACCGCCCACGGCGGGATGACTTCACATGCAGCGGTGGTCGCCCGGGGCATGGGCAAGCCGTGCGTGGCCGGCTGCGAGGCGCTCTCGCTGGACCTGAACGCGAAGACCATGTCCCTGAACGGCACCACGCTGAAGGAGGGGGAGACGCTCACGATCGACGGCGGCACCGGCGAGGTGATCGTCGGCGAGGTGGAGCTCATCCCGCCTGACATCAACGAGGACTTCGAAACCGTCCTCGGCTGGGCCGACGATCTTCGCCGCCTAAAGGTGCGCACGAACGCGGACACGCCCGAGGACGCCGCGAAAGCGCGCGAGTTCGGCGCCGAGGGGATCGGCCTCTGCCGCACCGAGCACATGTTCATGGCCGACGACCGCCTGCCCGTCGTCCGAGAGATGATCATGGCGTCGAGCGAGGACGAGCGGCGCGACGCGCTCGACCGGCTCCTACCGCACCAGCAGAGCGACTTCGAGGGGATCTTCGAGGCCATGGCCGGGCTACCGGTGACGATTCGGTTGCTCGACCCGCCGCTCCACGAGTTCCTCCCGCCGCTCGAGGAAGCGACGGACGAGCGCATGCGCTCCCGGATCCGGGTTCTCCGCGAGTCGAACCCCATGCTCGGCACCCGCGGCTGCCGCCTCGGTCTGATGTTCCCCGAGATCTACGAGATGCAGGTGCGCGCGATCATCCGCGCCGCGATCGCCGTCCGCGATCGGACCGGCGCCCCGCCACTCGTCGAGATCATGCACCCGCTCGTCGGGTTCGAGGAGGAGCTGCGCCGGCTCCGCGAGCTCACGATCGAGACCGCCGCCGAGGAAGGCGACGTCGAGTACCTCGTCGGCACGATGATCGAGCTCCCGCGCGCCTGCATTCGCGCCGACGAGATCGCCGAGCAGGCCGACTTCTTCTCCTTCGGGACGAACGACCTGACCCAGACTGCGCTCGGATTCTCCCGGGACGACGCGGAGGGCAAGTTCCTGACGCACTACCTCCAGGACGGTGTCCTCGAGCGGAACCCGTTCGAGACGCTCGACCAGAGCGGGGTGGGCGACCTGATGCAGATCGCGGTCGAGCGCGGCCGCTCCACCAAGCCGGACATCAAGCTGGGGATCTGCGGCGAGCACGGCGGCGAGCCGTCGTCGGTTGCCTTCTGCCACACGCTCGGGCTCGACTACGTGTCCTGCTCGCCGTACCGCGTTCCGCTCGCTCGCCTGGCTGCCGCGCAGGCGGCCCTCAGCGAGGCCGGTGTCGAAGCGGTCGCGGTCGGCGGCTAGCTCTCGGGGGCCCGGCGAGCGGGCGAGACCCGCTGCACCAGAAACAGACTGGTCACGAACACCCAGAACAGGAAGAACGTGAAGACGATCGTGTTCGCCGTGCCGCCCGGGGCGAAGTCGACGTTGTCGCCGAGCAGCCGTCCGCCCGCGTTCACGACGAGCAGCAGCCCGACGATCCCTCCGACGTAGCCGACCGACTTCGGCAGGAGATCGGATCGCGCGATCCCAAGCGAAGCCGCCCAGACGAACGCCGCCGCCGGGAAGTCCGTCATCACGAAGGCGAAGCTTCCGGCCTGGTAGAGGCCGTAGGCGACGCCCTGATCCATCTGCTCGATCGCCGCAGCGAGCGCCCCGACGCAGGTCACGCCGGCGAGGAACATGGCGACCGCTGCCCCCGCCGAGGCGGTGATGACCGCCGGCAGCCGGTCATCCGGATTCCGCCCCAGCCGTCGCAGGGCCGCGGCCAGCGTCCCGCCGAACCACAGGAGAAAGATGCCGCCGAGCCCGAAGAAGAAGGCCTGCCAGAGCAGGTCGGAATCGTTGACCGCGACGAAGTTGAGGATGAACTCGCTGCCCTCGTCCGCCGTCGGCGGATCGGGGACGATCAGGAACGCGACCGCCGACGAGAGGACGAACGCGATCCCGGTCCCGGCCGCCAAGCGCTCCCAGTCCCACATGGGCGCGAGCTTGACATGCGGCGCGAAGAAGCGCATGATCTTGGCTTCCTCGTCGGGCCGATTCGGGCCCGACAGCCGACGGAAAGGAGGCCGAGGCGATGACGCACTTCACGCTCGCCCCGTACGGGCCTCGCCTCTCCGCGGCCGTCACCGCCTGGTAAGCCAGGCGATCAGTCGCGGACGGTAAGGCCGTTCCCGCGGCGGGCCGGAGCACCTTCGCACGCCTACTCCGCGCTCGGGCGCCCGATCCGTGGAGCCGAAGCGCTCCCGCCCGCTGCAACACCAGAAAGGAGAACCGCTGTGGTTCCCACGACAGGCATCACCTGGATGCCGCATCCCAGCACCGACGAGAGAGTGGAAAGGAGGAGGAGACGTGTCGAGCTACGACCTGGAAACTCGCCGCCTGATGTGCAGTGAGCGGATCGAGCAGTTGACGCGCGACGCGCGACAACCGATGACTCGCCGACGGAGACGCCGGATCATGCGGATCGCGCTGAGCAAGCTGGCGCTGCGCCCCAGCGCCTACCGCGCCAGCCGTCCGTCACTGGACAGCTAGTGACCGACGTACACGGTCACACGCGCCGGCGGAGTCGATCGATAGGCGTCGATCGGCTCCGTCCGCGCCGCTAGATCACATATTCCCGGACGCTCCAGTAGGAGACCAAGACGCTGACGACGCCGATGCCGATCAAGCCGAGGATGCCCACGACGCCCGGCTTCCCGTAGACAGCGTGGCCGCGGCCGAACCGCGAGAGGGCGAGACAGCCGAGAGCGCCGCCGACGAGGCCGCCGATGTGCCCGCCGATCGAGATCCCTGGGATGAAGAACGTGAACGCGAGGTTGAGGACGATGATCGACACCGCGCCGCCGCCGAGCACGTACGTCCGCTGGCGCTCGAGGACGAAGGCCGCGCCGAGGATCCCGAAGATCGCGCCTGAGGCGCCGACGGTCAGGCTCTCGGGCGAGAAGAGCAGCGCGCCCGCCGACCCACACAGCCCCGAGACGATGTAGAGGAGTAGGTAGCGCCCGCGCCCGAGCACCTGCTCGACGGCGGCGCCGAACCACCAGAGCGCGAGCATGTTCAGCCCGAGGTGGATCGGCCCGTAGTGGAGGAACATGGCGCTGACGAGCCGCCACCAGTCCCCGTTGGCGACGAGCGGCCCGAAGAGCACGCCTTCGCGGTAGATCTCGTTGCCCGTCCCGTTGATCTGCCCGCCGAGGGCCAGCTCCAGGAGGTAGACGGCGACGTTGATCCCGACGAGCGTCTTGGTGACGAGCGCGCCGGTGCCCTCGAAGCTCGCTCGGCGCACCTCCTGCGTGACGCGCTGCGTGCCCTGCGGCGCGCCGGAGTGGTCAGGGCAGCGGATCCCGACGGGCGCGAAGGTCATGCAGTCCTCGCAGATCGGCCGGCCGCACTCCGAGCAGGAGACCATCGTCTCCCGGTTGGGATGGCGATAGCAGTACATGGGCTCGGGGGCGGCCACGGGGCGGCTGTAGCGTAGTGCGGCCGTGAGAGTCCATGTCGCGTTCACGCCGGACGAGGTGCTCGAGGCACCGGTCGCGGTCGTGGTCGACGTCATGCGCGCGACTTCGACGATCGCGCAGGCCCTTGCGAGCGGCTACGAGCGGGTCTACTGCTGCCGGGAGATCGAGGACGCGCTTGCGCTGCGCGAGCAGCTGGGGGAGGGTCTGCTCGGCGGCGAGCGGAGCGCGGTGCAGATCGAGGGGTTCGACATCGGCGCCTCCCCGCGTGAGGTCCTGGAGCCGCGCGGGCGGACGCTGATCTACTCGACGACGAATGGAACACGGGCGGTGCTGGCGGCGGCCACAGCGTGCGAGACGGTGCTCCTCGGCTCGCTTCTGAACCTGTCAGCCGTCGCCGGGGCCGTGCAAGACGACTGCGTCGTCGTGTGCGCGGGCTTCCAGGGCCGCTTCGCGCTGGACGACGCGTACTGCGCCGGCCGGATCGTCGACCTTCTGGACGGCGAGGTCACGGACGCAGCGAAGGCGTCGGCGATCCTGGCGCGCTCGTTCCCGACGGCGTGGGACGCGATCATGGCGCGAACCTACGGCCCGCCCGGCCTCGAGGAGGACATCAGGTTCTGCGCGCAGGAGAACACGATCGACGTCGTCCCGCGCTTCGCGCGGATGGTCGATGGCGCTGCCGAGATCGGTCGCTAGCGCGGCTCGCGCAGCATGTCGACGGTGAGTCGGCACGCGATCCCGAATGCAACGAGGATCATGGCGAAGAAGCCGCCGAGAAACATGAAGCCGGCGTCGGTAATCCCGAAGAACTCGGGGTCCGGCTCGGAGAAAGGCAGTACGACAGCCAGCGCGACGAAGGGGAGCAAGAGCATCCACCAGCGGGGAACGAGAGCCCCGGCGATCGGATGTATGAGGATGGCGCCCGCTGCGTAAGTCTCGACCAGCCACGACTCGTCCTCGTCGAAGAGCTCGTACGTGAAGGCAAAGACGATCGCTAGGGCGGCGTAGAGAAGTGCTGCAAACGTTTGAGTCCGCACTCGAAAAGAGTCTAAAGAAGCCAACTTGACACCGAACACATGTTCGTGCTAGAACACGTGTTCGGTCATGATCGCCTGCCTGGCAATCCCTGGATTCGAGCTTCGCGCCGCCCTTCGTAAGCGGCCCAGCCTCGCGCTCGAGCCCGCTGCGCTCGCGCCTCCCGAGGGCGTCGAGCCGCTCATCGGGCCTGTCACTGCCGCGGCGCACCAGGCCGGCGTCCGGCCGGGGATGCGCATGGGGGAGGCGCTCGCGACCTGCCCGAAGCTCGTCCTCGTCGAGCCCGACCCGGCCGGCGCGGAACGCGACTGGGAGGAGATCGTCCGCCGGCTCGAGGACAACGGTTTCGCCGTCGAGTCCGCCCAGCTCGGTACCGCCTACTTCGACACGCGCGGGGTGGAACGCCTCTACGGCGGCCTCGAGCCGGCGCTGAAGCGTGCCCTCGCCGCGGTCGGCTCACACTGGGACGCGCGCGTTGGCGCGGCCACCCGCCGGTTCGCCGCCCTCGCGGCAGCCAACGTCGCGCGCCCAGGCCAATTGCTCGTCGTCTCGGACGAGCACACGGAAGACTTCCTCGCCCCGCTTCCACTCCGACTGCTCGGGCTGGACGAGCGACGCCGCGAGGAGCTGGAGGCGCTGGGCGTGAAGAAGGTCGGACAGCTTGCCGGGCTCCCGGGCGCTGCCGTTGCCGAACGACTGGGACCGGACGGCCGCAGCGCCTGGGGCCAGGCGAGAGGAGGGAACCGTGGTCGCATCCGCGGCCGCCGTCCGCCCGCCGAGGTCGTCGAGGAGCTCGAGTTCCCCGAGGCGGTCGGCAACGAGCTCACGCTCCGCCGCGCCCTCGCCAGCCTGGCCGAAAAGGCCGTCAACCGGCCGGAGCGCGCCGACCGCTTCGTCCGAAAAGTCGCACTTTCGGCACGACTCGTCGGCGGAGCCTCCTGGCGCCGGACGCTGACCTTCCGCGATCCCGCCGGCGACCACGACCGGATCCGGATCGCGCTCGGCCCGAAGATCGCCGAGCTGCCGGCGCCGGTCCGGGCGCTTCGCCTCGAGCTCGTCGAGCTGACCGAGGAGACCGGACGGCAGCTCGAGCTCGTCAAGACCGAGGGCGCCGAGCTCCAGAACCGGCTCCGCGAGGGCCTCCGTCAGGTCAAGGCATCGACCGGCGGCGGAGCGGTGGCAACAGTGGTCGAAGTGGCCCCGTGGTCTCGGATACCGGAAGCGCGAGCGCTCTTCGTACCGCAGGACGGTTAAGAGAGCCTCCAGCACGGTGCCGCTTGTGCCGCCAGACCGCGCTGGGCGGCGCTATGCGGCGTCCTCAGTCGCGCCCGTATCTGTGGATACGGACGCTCCCTGCGTCCTTGCCTAGCACCACCCATCGCACTCTGGCGACGAAGGACACCATGCTGAAGACTCTCAACGAGCCGCGACCAGCCCTCGTCGAGCCAGAGGCAGACGGGGCGCCGCGTCTCGTCAACCGTCTCGTGGTCGAGCTGATCCGGGAGGAGTGGCGCGTGCTCGACCGCTGGTGGACCGAGCAGCCGATCAACCGCCGCTACTTCGACGTCGTGCTCGAGAGCGGCCAGAACGTCGTCGTCTTCCACGACGACGAGCACGGTCGCTGGTTCAGCCAGCGGGGCGCGTAGTGGTTAGATCACGCCATGACCTTGCTCTGGTTCTTCATCTGGTTCATCTGGAACCTCATCGGCGACAAGGAGCCTCTCACCTTCGACCCCGTCAACTTCTGGGCCGGATTCCTGCTCCTCGCCGTCGCGGTCGATCTCGCCGGAGTCCACGCCCGCAACTAGGAGCCCAAGTGTCTCCCACGATGGCTGACGGAAAGATCTGTTACGTCGAGATCCCCGCCGCCGAAATCGAGCGCTCGGCCGCGTTCTACGAGATCGTCTTCGGCTGGCGCATCAGGCGGCCCGATGACGGCCGGACGGCCTTCGACGACACGACCGAGGAGGTGAGCGGCGCCTGGGTGACCGGGAGGCCGCCGATGGAGGAGCCGGGCCCGCTGATCTACATCATGGTCGACGACGCGGAAGCGACCGTCGACGCAATCGTCGCCAACGGAGGCGAGATCGTGCAGCCCATCGGAGGCGACGCACCGGAGATCACCGCGCGCTTCCGCGACCCGGGAGGGAACGTCCTCGGCATCTACCAGCAGCCATCGTGACCGCCGAGATCCGCGACGTCGCGCCGGGCCTGTGGATCTGGCGCATCGAGCATCCGTACTGGGCGCCGCAGGTCAAGTGGGAGCCGCCCGTGACCTCGACGGTGGTGGAGTCGGGCGGCGAGGTGGCGCTCCTCGATGCGCTCGCTCCGCCCGAGGACGCAGTGGAGATCTGGGACCGGCTCGACGCGAGCCCGCCGACGGTCCTGATCGTCCTCAAGCCTGACCACGTCCGCGACGTCGACCTCTTCGTCCAACGCTACGGCGCGAAGGCATACGGGCCCGACGTCTTCTTCGGCGGCGATGCGCCCGAGACGGAGCTGGAGTGGATCGGCGAAGGCAGCGTGCTCCCCGGCGGCCTGACTGCGCTCTACGACGGGCGCGGCCGCAACGAGACCCCGATGTGGCTGCCGGAGCAGAGGGCGATCGTCTTCGCCGATGCGCTGACCGAGCGGGACGGCCAGCTCGTGATCTGGGGCACGCCTTGGCACGAGAAGCGCGTCCTTCCGGCGATGAGAGAGCTGCTCGAGCTGCCGTTCGAGCACGTGATCATCTCCCACGGCGAGCCCGTGCACGACCGCTCCGCCTTCGAGCGGGCGCTCGAGCTTCCGCCCTACATGGGCGAGATCATCGGCGACTAGCTAGGCGTTCGTCTTCCGCAGGCGAAGGGCGGTCTCGGCGAGCTCAGCCCACCGGTCCGCGTGCGCAGGCGGCACCTCGATCCAGCCGCCCATCTGTCGGCCGTTATCGGCCGGCTCGTAGACGCGGGAGCCGTCGAGCACGAGCGCCTTCTGCTGCTCCGCTTCGTCGGGCAGCTTGAACGCCATCGTCCCGCGCGACTCGAGGCACGCGATCAGCTTCCCGCCCGCCTTGATACTTGGCCGGCCCATCATCTGGCTCTGCTCGACATCGGGATCGCGCGCACCGAGGTCGTCGACGATCTCCTCGAAGCGAGCGCGCGGGTTCACGAGAGCGACCCTACTGCTCGCGGATGAACGCCGCGAACCCGTCATCCGGCGCGTGGAAGTTCAGGAACCGGACCGGGGACTGGACGCGCAGGATCCCGTGCTCCTCGCCCGGCGGCGCGGCGACGAACGCCCCAGGCCCGAATCGTGCCTCGCCGCCGTTCGCCCACAGCCCGAGCTCGCCTTCCAGCACGTAGAACGAATCGATCTGGGCGTCGTGCCGGTGCGGCGGGATGGGGCCGAACCCCTGGAGCGCCTCGAACTCGAGGAAGCAGAGCTCCGGCCGCGCCGCCCGCACGGTGATCGTCCGAACCGGGTGCTCAAGCCGTTCTCCGCCGCCCGTCTCGGTGATCTCCGCATCGCTCGGCCCCCGCGGCTCGTCGACGTCGACGCTGTCCCATTTCGCGTCCGCCCCCTGAGTCCGGCGGCGGATGTACTCGATGAAGCCCGAGTCCGGTGCGTGCAGGTTCAGGTACCGGGTTCGCTCATGCGATTCGGAGCTCGTGAAGCCGTGGACGATCCCGGGCGGAACCGCCACTGACGCTCCGGCACTCGCCCGAAGTGTCTCCGTCCCGCAGAGGATCTCGAGCTCCCCTTCGAGGACGTAGAACGCGTCGACGTGGTGCTGGTGGTAGTGCGGGCCGGTGCCGACGAAGTCCGGTCCGACCGACACTTCGTTGACCGAGAGCTCTGGCCGCTCGAGCTTCACGCAGATGTGAGTCCCGAGGCGTTCGCCACCGCCCGGCTCGATGACGACCGCCGAGTCCATTGTTGCGGAGCGTAGTTGTTTGACACTCGGCGAATACGAAGCGAACATATGTTCGCTCAATGACGTATATCGAGCTCCACGCGCACTCGTCCTACTCGTTCCTCGACGGCGCTTCGCTGCCCGAGGAGCTGGCGGTTCGCGCCGCCGAGCTCGGCTACGAGGCGCTCGCGCTCACCGACCACGACGGCGTCTACGGGTCACTCGAGTTCGCGCACGCCGCGAAGTCGTTCGGCATCCGGCCGATCACGGGCGCGGAGGTGGCGCTCGGCGACGGCTCGCACGTCACGCTGCTGGTGGAGAGCCCGCGCGGCTACGCGAACCTCTGCCGCCTGCTGACGGCGGCCCATTCCGAGACCCGGCCCAAAGAGGGGGAGCCGGCCCTGGATCCTGCGCTGAATCAGGCACTGCTGGAGGAGTTGAACGACGGTCTGGTGTGCCTGTCGGGCTGCTCGCGGTTCGGCCTCGGCGTGCGAAACCCGAACGCCGCGGCGCGGCTAGCACAGGCGTTCGGCCGCGAACGGTTCTTCGTCGAGCTCCAGCGTCCGTTCGAGCGGGGAGACGTCAGGCGGAACGCGCGGCTCCGGGATCTCGCCGAGGCGCTGCGTGTCGAGACCGTCGTGACCGGTGACGTCCACGCGCATGCGGCTTCGCGGGCGCCGTTGCAGGATGCGCTGGTCGCGATCCGGCACCGGACGTCTCTGGAGGGCTCAGAGCCGGAGCGACGCGGGAACCACGAGGCGGTGCTGCGCGCGCCGGACGAGGTGGCTGGGCGCTTCCCGCTCGACCGGGAGGCCGTGGAGCGCACGGCGCTAGTGGCCGAGCGCTGCGAGTTCGACCTCACGCAGGAGCTCGGCTATCGCTACCCGGACTTCTCGGACCAGGACGAACCGGCCATCACCCGCCTGGCAGAAGTCTGTAGCCAAGCCTTTTCCGGGCGCTATTTGGAGGCAAGTAACACTGTGTTACTAAGTGCCCGGGCCCGGCTCGACGAGGAGCTGGCGCTGATCGAGGAGATCGGGCTCGCCGGGTTCTTCCTCCTGCACTATGAGGTGCTCGAGCTTGCCCGGAAGGTCGCGGTGGAGGTGCGCGGCCGGGAGTCGCCGCGGAACTCGCTGCCGCCCGGCCGCGGGCGCGGGTCGTCCGTGGGGTCGATCGTCTGTTACCTGACCGGGCTCTCACACGTGGACCCGGTGAAGGCGGACCTCTCGCTGGGGCGGTTCATCAACCGGGAGCTGACCGGCGTCCCGGACATCGACCTCGACTTCCCGCGCGACATCCGCGAGAAGCTGATCGTCGCTGTTACGGAGAAATACGGGCGCGAGCACGCCGCGCTGGTCGCGAGCTTCTCGACCTACCGGTCGCGGGGCGCGATCCGCGACATCGGGAAGGCGCTCGGCCTCCCGCACGGTGAGCTCGAGCGGCTCGCGCGGGTTTCGGACGGGTGGAACGCCAAGCGGGTCGCGGAGGAGCTCGCGCTCGTTCCCGGCTTCGAGGGCCGGGCTCGCTCACCGCGGTGGCGCGCCTTCGCCGAGCTGACGCACGAGATTGCCGGCCTCCCGCGGCACATCTCGCAGCATCCGGGCGGGATGGTGATCTCGACGCGGCCGCTGGTCGAGCTCGTGCCTGTCCAGCCGGCGGCGATGGCGGGCCGGCAGCTCGTCCAGTGGGACAAGGACTCCTGCGACGACGCCGGCTTCCTGAAGATCGACCTGCTCGGGCTCGGGATGCTCTCTGCGGTCGAGGAGTGCGTCGACGGGATCGCACGGAAGCGGAGCGAGCCGATCGACCTCTCTCGGATCCCGCTGGACGACCCGGAGACCTTTGCGCAGATCCAGGACGCGGACACGGTCGGCGCGTTCCAGATCGAGAGCCGGGCGCAGATGCAGACGATCCTCCGCACCCGGCCCGAGACGCTCGAGGACATCATGGTGCAGGTCGCGCTGGTGCGACCCGGGCCGATCCAGGGGAAGGCCGTCCACCCGTACATCGAGCGGCGGCAGAAGCTGCGGGAGGATCCGTCGTACCAGCCGCCGGCCGACCATCCGCTGCTGGAGGAGCCGCTGCGCGACACGCTCGGCGTCGTCGTCTTCCAGGATCAGGTGCTGGACGTGGCGGTGGCGCTGGCGGGGTTCAGCGTGGGGGAGGCGGAAGGGCTGCGGCGCGCGATGAGCCGGAAGCGGAGTGAGGCTGCGCTGGAGGCGTACCGGCGGCGGTTCATCGAGGGGGCGCTCGCGCGGGGCGTGGAGGAGGCGCTGGCGGACTCGATCTACGACAAGCTCGTGGCCTTCTCCGGGTTCGGGTTCCCGAAGTCGCACGCGGCCGCCTTCGGGCTGCTGGCGTACCAGTCGCAGTACCTGCGGTGCCACTTCCCGGCCGAGTTCCTGGCGGCGCTCTTGAACGCGCAGCCGATGGGCTTCTACCCGCCGGCGACCCTCGTGCGGGACGCGCAGCGGCGCGGGGTGGAGGTGCTCCCGCCGGACGTGAACCTCAGCGAGGCGAAGTGCGTGGTCGAGGACGGACGTGTCCGGATGGGGATCGAGTACGTGACGTCGGTGGGGGAGGAGGACGCTCTGGCGCTGGTGGCGGACCGGGAGCGGGGCGGGCCGTTCGTGTCCGTTCGAGACCTGGCCCAGCGGGCGCCGTTACGGCGGGAGGGGCTGCAGGCGCTGATCGAGTCCGGTGCGTGCGCGTGCTTCGGCAACCAGGCGCGGCCGCTGATCTGGGAGGCGGGGCTGGCGCCGCGGTCCTCGTCCGTGCCCGGATCGGGGGGAGAGGCCCGGCAGCTCGCGCTGCCGCTGGATCCGACGGTCGAGACGCCTGTGTTGCCGGAGCCGACCGACTGGGAGCGGATGCTGTCCGACTACCGGACGACGAGCGTCTCTGTGGGCGTCCACCCGATGGAGCTCCTGCGCCCGCACCTTCCGGCCACTGTCCGCTCGAGCCATGACGTGTCTCTGACACTCAACGGGGCTCAGGTGGCCGTGGCCGGAATGGTCGTGGCGCGCCAGCGCCCGTCCACGGCGAAGGGCGTCGTCTTCCTGCTGCTCGAGGACGAGTTCGGCCAGATGAACCTGATCGTCCCACCGCAGGTCTACGAGCGCTTCCGGCCGGTCGTTCGGGCGGAGAAGCTGGTCCTTGCGCGTGGGCGGTTCGAGCGGCAGGGGCGGAACCAGAACGTCCTCGTGCGGGAGATCGAGACCCTCGCGCCGCTCGCCCGCCGCCTCGCCGAAGTCGACCAGCTGGGCAGCTCACTTCCGCCCGCGCACCACTTCGGGCACCGCTAGCCGACAGCGGCTGGGTTGCGCCACTCGCCCTCGCAGCGATCCTCGGCGAAGTCCTCGACTGGGCGGCGGGCATTGGCGAGCTCGGGCGCGTTGGCGTTTGACCGAGTAGCGGCGGAGGCCTCGCCGACGGCGACGAAGATCGCGATCCGCCTCACACGTCCTCGATCTCGAGGCCGAATCGGGGGAGCCGGTCGATCACTGCCTGGTTGAACTCGGCGGCGTACTCCTCCGCGTCGTCGTCCTCGAGCGTGCGCGCATACGCGTCGCGCATCTCGCCGAGCTCCTCGGTGCCGTGCTCGACGAGCTCCTGGTACCGCCCGTAGACCTCCTCGGCGTCCTCGCGATCCGCCTCGTCGTACGCCCGCTCGGCCTCGTCAACGCGGCGAAGGAACTCGGCGTCCTGCTCCTCGAAGAGGTCGAGTTGTCGAGCGATCACCTCTGAGAAGCGGCCCCGCACGGCGTCCCTACAGTACCGCCGTGATCGTCCGGACCTGGAACCTGTTCCACGGCAACACCGTCCCGCCGGGACGGCGCCGTTACGTCGAGGAGATGATCCGGCTCGTGACCCACGACGGCCCGGACGTCGTCTGCCTGCAGGAGGTGCCTCCGTGGGCGTTCGGGCCGATCGGCGAGTGGAGCGGCATGCAGGTCTACGGCGAGATCGCCGCGCGCCCCACGATCGGGCCGATCCCGTCGACGGTCGGACTCGGCCGTGCGATCACCGACCTGAATCCGGGGCTGCTCCGCTCGGGCTTCGAGGGTCAGGCGAACGCGATTCTCGTCGCGCCCCGTCTGAGGATCCTCTCGCGGTACGTCCTGACCCTGAACCCGCTGCAGTTCCGGCTCCGTGAGGGCCGTAGGCTGGGGCTGCCGATCGTGTCGCTGCTCGCCTGGGGCAAGGAGCGCCGGCAGTGCCAGGCCGTTCGGCTGGGGGGAGGGATGGTCGTGGCCAACCTGCACGCGACGAAGGCGCGGAACCCGCGGATCCCTGACGCCGAGATCGTTCGCGCGGCGGATTGGGCGGCCGGGCTGGCGGGTGACGCGCCGGCAATCCTCGCGGGCGACTTCAATGTCGACACGGCGCGATCGGTGACGATCGAGCAGCTCGACGGCTACACGAAGGCGGGGCCGGGCATCGACCACGTCGTCGCCCGAGGCGCCTCCACGGGGCCGTACGACCGCTGGACGCCCGAGCGCCGGCGACTCGGAAAGCTTGCGCTCTCCGACCACGCGCCGGTGGAGGTGGAAGTCACGTGACGTTCGCGGAAGCGCGCGCAGCCTTTCCCGTCCTCGAGCGGTACGCGTACCTCAACGCGGGCTCCGTCGGGCCGCTCGCCCGCCGCACGTACGAAGCGCTGATCGCGGCCGAGAAGGACGAAGTCGAGGAGGGACGGGCGGGCTGGCCGTACCTGAATCGCATGCTCGAGGCACGCGAGGAGCTTCGGACCGCGCTGGCGGCGCAGATCGTCGTTCCGCCCGAGAACATGTCGCTGACGACCTCGACAACGGAGGGCTGCCGGATCGTGATGGCCGGCCTGGAGGTCGGGCGCGACGACGAGATCGTGACGACGGACGCCGAGCACTTCGGACTCCTCGGTGCGATCCACGTCTCGGGCGCCAGGATCCGCGTCGCCCCGGTCCGCGACCGGCCGGCGGCAGAGGCGGTGGAGGCGATCCTCGCCGAGGTTGGGCCGCGGACGAGGCTGATCGCCCTCTCCCATGTCCTCTGGCTCGACGGGCACGTGATCGATCTCGAGGCGCTTCGCGCGGCGGTCGACGTCCCGCTCCTGGTCGACGGCGCCCAGTCGGTCGGCGCGATTCCCGTCGATGCGTCGCCGTACGACTTCTACACGGTGTCGGGGCAGAAGTGGCTCTGCGGGCCGGCGCCGACCGGCGGCCTGTACGTCAAGGAGCCCGAGCGGCTCGCGGTCGCGCTTCCGAGCTACTTCTCCCAGGCCGGCTACGAGCCCGACGGCCGCTTCGAGCCGCGCGAAGGGTGCGCAGCGGTTCGATCCGGGCTGGATCCCCGTGCCGTACCTGGAGGCGCTGATCGCGGCGCTCGAGGTGCCTCCGGACTGGCGCTTCGAGCGGTCGCGAGAGATGGCCGAGCGGTGCCGCGGGCTGCTGCTGGAGCTC
Organism: uncultured Actinomycetes bacterium; assembly: GCA_963802375.1. GTDB lineage: Bacteria > Actinomycetota > Thermoleophilia > Gaiellales > Gaiellaceae > JACDAN01. The sequence continues at coordinate 365,967 of CAWDIJ010000010.1, read as the reverse complement.
GGCTGCGACGTCGTGACCGAGGAGGGCCACTCCAACCTCGTCTCCTGGCGCTTGGAGGGAGACACGGTCGAGGTCGCGAAGCAGCTCGGCGAAGAGGGCGTCCTCATCCGTGATCTACCGGGAACCGGGCTGCTGCGCGCGTCGTGCGGTTACTGGACGAACGAGGACGACATCAGTCGTCTGGTGGCGGGATTGCGGCGGTGCGCCAGATGACCTCGCCCGACTCGTCTAGCGCGGCGAGCGCCTTGACCCGGTCTTCCGGTCCGTCGCTGTAGAAGACGTTGTCGACGACCTCGGCGATCGGCATGACGCGGTCTTGCGCGTCGATCACCGCGATGCGCTTGACGCCGTCGGCGGCGAAGCCCGCCACTGTGTCGTAGACGAAGAGCTGCTCTCCGGGAAAGAGCTGGAGCCCAGAGACCGTCATCACTGGCTGTGCCGGGTCGGGAAAGCGCTGGAAGCCTGTTTCGCAGCTGAGGCCGAGCAACTGCCAATCGCCCGAGCGCAGCTCGCTGTACGCAAAGCAGGACGAGCCGTCCTCTCGCGGGAGGCGGAGGAAGCGGAACCCGGCGCGTTCGCCGACCAGGATCGCCTCGCCGGTCAGAAGTGGGCTGTTCGGCGCGCCAATTCGCTCCGGGACGGCAATCTCGACCGGTCTGCCGCGGGAAGACATGGCTGCGAGACCGCTGTCTTCCTCGGAGCCGCCCCGAAGGAGGAAGAACGCGGCCACGACGCCGACCGCGATCACCGCGAGGATCGAGACGGCAACCAGCCGCCGTTCCATACCCGAAAGTCTACGAGACGGCCGGGCTAGGTCTCCAGGTCGGCGAAGAGGTCCACGACGTTGCCGTCGGGATCCTCGACGAGCGCGTAGCGCATGCCCCAGGGGGCGTCCCAGGGGTCCTTGTGCCCGGTGCCGCCGTGTTGCAGCAGGTTCGCGTAGGCCGAATCGACCTCCGCGGAGGAGTCGCAGCGGAAGGCCAGCGAGCTGCGGTGGCCGCCGGACGGCGGCTGCCACTCCGGCTCGAACGAGCGGATCGTCTCCTCCGTGTCCAGCATGACCCGGACGCCCGCGGCCCTCGCTTCGGCGTGGCTCTCCGACTCCGCACCGTCGGGGAACTCGAGCCCGAGCTGCCGGTAGAAGCCGATCGCCCGGCCCATGTCGGTGACGACGATCCCGATCGCCTCGAACCGCGGGGTCACGCCGCGTCCGCCGCGGTCCGGAGCCCGAGCTCCTTCGAGATCGGCTTCATCGCGTCCGTCACGTTCTGGATGTGCTCGTCGAGCTCGAGCCCGAGCAGCTCCGCCCCAGCGTAGACCTCGTCCCGGTGGACGCCGGCCGCGAACGACGGCTGCTTGAGCTTCTTCTTCACCGACCTGGGCGTGAGGCTATCGATCCCGTCGGGCCGGACGAGGCCGCACGCGTGGATGAACCCGGCGAGCTCGTCGCACGCGAAGAGCGTCTTCTTCAGGTCGGTGTCGCGCGGCATCTCGAGGTGCTCGGCGTGCGACAGCACGGACTCGATCAGCTCCTCGGGATAGCCCTCCTCACGCAGGATCGCGGCGCCGTCCTGCGGGTGCTTGTCGAGCGTGGGGTGGAGCTCGTAGTCGAAGTCGTGGAGCAGTGCGGTCGCGCCCCAGAGCTCCTCGTCGCCACCTAGCTTGCGCGCATACGCACGAACCGCGGCCTCGACAGCAAGCGCGTGGCGCAGGAGCGCCTCACTCTTCGTGTAACGAGTGAGCGTGTCCCAGGCTCGGTCGCGGGTGACCTCCACAACGGTCATTACCATAGTCCGCTCGTGTCGGCCACCATCGTCTCGAGCGGTCTGATGGAGAGCTTCGTCATCGAGGGTGGGACGCCCCTCGGCGGCCGCGTCTCCGCCGCCGGGAACAAGAACGGCGCGCTGCCGATTCTCGCCGCCACACTGCTGGCGAGCGAGCCGGTGACGCTGTCGAACGTCCCGCGCATCCGCGACGTCGACACGATGGTCGCGCTGGTCGCAGACGTCGGCGCCGAGGTCGAGTGGACCGGCCCGAACGAGATCCGGATCGACCCGAGGAACGCGGAGAAGACCGAGCTCGACGCCGATCTCTGTAGCCAGATCCGCGCCTCCTTCCTGCTCGCCGGGCCGCTGCTCGCCCGCTTCGGCCGCGCCAGCGTCCCCCCTCCAGGCGGTGACGTAATCGGTCGCCGCCGGCTCGACCCGCACGTCCACGCCCTTGCCGAGCTGGGCGTCGAGGTGGACATCAACGGCCGCTTCGACATGCAGACCTCGGGGCTCCAGGGCCGCCGGATCTTCCTCGACGAGGCGAGCGTCATGGCGACGGAGAATGCGGTCATGGCCGCGACGCTCGCGACCGGCGAGACGGTGATCGGGAACGCGGCTTGCGAGCCGCACGTCCAGGATCTCTGCCGCTTCCTCGGCTCGCTCGGCGCCAGGATCGAAGGCATCGGCTCGAACATCCTCCGCGTCCGCGGCGTCCAGCAGCTCGGCGGCGGGGAGTGGCGAATCGCGCCTGAGCACATCGAGGTTGCGAGCTTCATCGGCCTCGCGGCAGTCACCGGTGGCGACGTCACGGTCGAGGACGTCGACATCGACGACCTGACTCCGATTCTTCCCGTGTTCAGGCGACTCGGGGTCGAAGTCGAGCTCCACGACTCGAGCGTCCGCGTGCCGCCGGGACAGGAGCTTGTGATCGAGGACGATCTGGGCGACCAGATCCCGAAGATCGAGGACGGGCCGTGGCCGCTCTTCCCGGCCGACCTCACCTCGATCGCGCTCGCCGTGGCCACTCAGGCGCGGGGCACGGTCCTCATCTTCGAGAAGATGTTCGAGAACCGCCTGTTCTTCGTGGACAAGCTGGTGGGCATGGGCGCGCGGATCATCCTGTGCGACCCGCACCGCGCGGTCGTGAGCGGTCCCGCGAAGCTCTACGGGCAGCGGATGGCGAGCCCGGACATTCGCGCAGGAATGGCGATGCTGATCGCGAGCCTCTGCGCCGAGGGGATCTCGACGATTGGGAACGTCGGCGAGATCGACCGAGGCTACGAGCGGATCGACGAGCGCCTACGCGCGCTCGGCGCGAAGATCGACCGGACCGAGAGCTAGCGCCGACGGATCTCTAATCGGCGGTCCCGGAGGCCTGCGATACCCTCGCCCGAGATGGAGCGGGCGACGGACTCGGAGCGGGAGGCTCTTCCTGCACGCATCGAGCTGGGCGGCAGCGGCCGGGCGAGCGTCGCGACCGGGCTCCCTGTGTTGGATCACCTCCTCGGTCTGGTCGCGTCCCACGCCGGATTCGACCTCCAGCTCGAGGTCGCGGCCGGCGGGCCGGACGCCGTCGCGAGCGCGGCGGGCCGCGCCCTCGGGGAGGCGCTCACGGACCTTCTTCGCGCCGAGGACGCGACCGGCTGGGGCTACGCCATGATCCCGGCCGACGAGGCGCTCGCCAACGTCGTCCTCGAGGTCTCGGACCGCCCGCTGCTCGTCTCGAACGTCGATCTGTCCGACGCTCACGTCGCGGGGCTCGACCGCGACCTCGCCTCCGGATTCCTGCGCGAGCTCGCCGGAGCGGCGGGGCTGACGATGCACGTCCGGCTCCTCCACGGTGAGGACGCGCAGCACGTCCTGCAGGCGATCTTCAAGGCCCTCGGAGGAGCGCTCGCCAGCGCGGCGGCGCCGCGAAAGGAGTAGGGATGTCCGATAAGACCGTCGTGCGCACGGAGGGTGCGCCGGCGCCGTTCCAGGGCGCGCCGTACTCGCAGGCGATCGTCGCCAACGGATTCGTCTTCGTGGCGGGCCAGGTCGGCCTGCAGCCCGATCACACCGAGCTGGTCGGCGACGGGATCACCGAGCAGACCGAGCAGGCGTTCGACAATCTCGCCGCCATCCTCGAAGAGGCCGGCTCGGGCCTCGACCGCATCGTGAAGACGACGGTCTTTCTCGACGATTTCGGTGACTTCGCCGCGATGAACGAGGTCTACGCGCGGCGGATCGGCGACCGACCGCCGGCCCGCTCGACAGTCGAGGCCGCAGCGCTTCCTTCGGGCGCGAAGATGGAGATCGAAGCGATCGCCCTCGCCTAAGCAACAATTCCGGTGTGAAGGCACCGGAGGTCATCGCCACCCACGCGAACACGGATTTCGACGCGTTCGCGTCGCTGCTCGCCGCCAGGCGGCTCTACCCGGACGCCGTCGTCGCGATCCAGGGCACCCTGAACCGCAACGTACGCGAGTTCTACCGCCTCCATGCGGACGAGCTCGACGCCGTGGACGCGTCACGACTCGACCCGGATGCCGTCCGCCGGCTGATCGTCGTGGAGACCACGTCGGCCTCGCGCCTGGGCGACCTCGAGGCGGTCGCGCGCAACCCGGACGTCGAGACGGTGATCTTCGACCACCACGCGGGCGAGCTGCCCGACTGGGTGAAGCCCGAGAACGCCGTGGTCTCCCAGGACGGGGCGCTGACGACGACGCTCGTCGGCGTGCTGGCCGAGCGGGAGATCGGAGTGACGCCGCTCGAGGCGACCGCCTTCGCGCTCGGGATCCACGAGGACACCGGGTCGTTGACGTACCCGACTGCGACCCAGCGGGATGCCGACGCGCTCGCGTGGTGCCTACGGCACGGCGCGCGGCAGGATCTGCTCGCGCGCTTCCTCCACACGCCGCTGACCGACGAGGAGCGTGAGCTGCTCGCTGCGCTGATGGCCGCAGTCCGACCCGAGCGCGTCGCCGGAGTAGATGTGCTGGTCGCGGCGGTCGCCTGGCCCCGCCACGTCGACGGCGTCTCGAATCTCGCCCACAAGATCGTCGACCTGACCGACTGCCGCGCGCTCGTCCTGCTCGTCGAGATGGACGATCGGGTGTTCGCAGTCACGCGCAGCAGGACGCCGGAGATCGACGCTGCGGCAATCGCGGCCGGCCTCGGCGGCGGCGGCCACCGCGAGGCGGCCTCGGCGATCCTGCGCGGCTCGCTCGCGGAGGCCGAGGAGGCGCTGCGCGAGGGCCTTTCCGCCGCGGCACGTGAGCCTGTCCGCGCTGAACAGGTCATGTCCCGCCCGGCACGGTCGATCGGCCCGGACGAGAACGTCGCCCGCGCGATGGTCGTCTGCCAGCGCTACGCGCAGAGCGGGGTCCTGGTCGTCGAGGACGGCAGGCTCGTCGGCGCCGTCGGCCGGGAGGACCTGGACAAGGCGATCGCCCACGGCCTCTCCCACGCGCCGGTGAAGGGGATCATGAGCTCGAGGGTCGTTTCTGTCCCGGCCGATGCGCCCCTGGGCGACGTACAGGAGGCGCTCTCCGGCTCGACGGACGGCCGGATCGCGGTGCTGGAAAGCGACCGGCTCGTCGGCGTGGTCACGCGCAGCGATGTCCTGCGCGCGCTCGGCGAGCAGCCGACCGCCGAGGTGGAGGTCGAGACCAGCCTGGCCGACGAGCTCGCCGGCCTCGAGGGGCTCCAAGGTACCTTCGAGGCGATCTCGGCGGTCAGCGAGCCGTACGACGGCGTCTACCTCGTGGGCGGAACGGTGCGGGACATCCTGCTCGGCGAGCCGAACTTCGACGTGGACGTCGCCGTCGAGGGCGATGCGATCGAACTTGCGCGAAGCCTCGCCGACGCGCTCGAGGGACGGGTGCGAGCGCACCGGAAGTTCGGGACCGCGGTCGTTCTCTACAGCGAGGACGAGCGCGTCGACGTCGTGACGGCGCGGACGGAGTTCTACGACGCGCCGGCGGCGCTTCCCAGCGTCGAGCACGCGACGATCCGAGAGGACCTCTTCCGCCGCGACTTCACGATCAACGCGATGGCCGTGTCCCTGAAGGGCGAGGACTTCGGGCGGCTGGTCGACCCCTTCGGCGGCCGGCGTGACCTGGAGGCGAAGACGATCCGCATCCTCCACAACCTGTCGTTCATCGACGACCCGACCCGGATCTTCCGCGCGATCCGGTACGAGAGCCGGTACGGCTTCGGGATGGACGACCACACGCAGCGCCTCGCGCGAGGCACGATCGAGATGGGGCTCGTCGGCGACCTCTCGTCGGCCCGGCTGCGGGACGAGCTGATCGCGCTGCTCGAGGAGGGCGACGCGGGCGCCTCGATCCTGCGACTTGCCGAGCTGGGGGCCGGTGCCGCGATTCATCCGCACCTCGCCGCGAACGAGCAGGCGGTGGCGTTGCTCGAGCGGCTGCGGGCGCTGAACGAGCGCTACGGCACCGCGATTCCGCCCTGGCGGCTGGCGTTTGCCGTCCTCGCGCGGCGCATGCCGCCGGACGAGGTCTACGCGTGGCTCCGCCGCCTGAAAGTGCAGCGCCGGGATCTCGAGCGCATCGCGGCGGCGGTGACCGTTGGCCCAAGGATCCTCGAGCGGCTGCGCGGAGGCTCGGCGGAGCCGGCGGACGTCGTCGCGGCGGCCGACCCGTACGCACCGGACGCGCCGCTCTTCGCCATGGCCCTGGAGGAGCGGCCCGAGCTGGACGACTACTTCCGGCGGCTCCGGAACGTCCAGTTGGAGGTGAGCGGCTCAGACCTGGCGGAGCTCGGCCTGGGCGAGTCGCCGGAGGTGGGCGAGGTCCTCGCCGAGCTGCGACGGCGAAAGCTCAACGGCCAGCTGGACGGGCGCGAGTCGGAGCTGGCGGCCGCACGGGAACTGCTCACACGGTGATCCACTGGGAGGCTCCCGGCCCGTACGTCGTGGCCTTCTCGACGCGCGCCGGCGGCGTCAGCGAGGGCCCGTACGAGTCCCTCAACCTCGGCATCTTGACCCAGGACGACCCCACGAACGTGTTCCAGAACCGTCGCCGGCTCGCCGACCGGACCGGAATCGACCCCGAGCGAGCTCGGATGGCCTGGCAGCGGCACGGCCCGGTGGTGAAACAGGCCTCGCCGGAGGGGATTCTCGAGCGCGTGCGCCACGAGCCCTGCGACGGCTGGTGGAGCGACGAGCCGGGCCAGGGGATGCTGCTGCTGACCGCCGACTGCCTTCCCGTGGCGATCGCGCGGGCGAATGGGAAACCGCCGGCGCTTGCCGTCCTCCACGTGGGTTGGCGGGGCCTCCTCGCAGGGATCGTCGAGAACGGCGTCGCCGCACTCGGCGAGGGCCCGCTCGCCGCCGCGGTCGGGCCGGGGATCGGACCGTGCTGCTACGAGGTCGGTCCCGAAGTGACGGGTCTCTTCACGGAGCGCTTCGGCCCGGAGGTCGTCTCGGAGCGCAAGCTCGACCTCTGGCGGGCCGCCGAGCTCGCCCTCGAGGAGGCGGGCGTCGCCGAGGTGGAGCGCACCGACCTCTGCACCTTCTGCCATCCCGAGCTCTTCTTCTCGCACCGCCGGGACCGCGGGATCACCGGGCGTCAGGGAGTGATCGCGTCTGTCACCTGACCGGATCCGTGAGCGGCTCGAGCAGGTCCGGGAGGAGGTCGGCCCGCAGGTGACGGTCGTCGCCGCTACGAAGTACGTCTCCGTGGAGGACATGGCCGCTCTCGCGGAGGCCGGCGTGGAAGTGGTCGGCGAGAACAGGGCCCAGGAGCTCGAGGCGAAGCACGCGCGCTACGGCGACGCGTTCCGCTGGCACTTCATCGGCCACCTCCAGAGCCGGAAGGCGCGTGCGGTGAGCGAGCTCTGCGAGCTCGTCCATTCGCTGGACTCGGATTCGGCGGCGAACCGGCTGGAGGTTCCGGCGCTCGTGCAGGTCAACCTGGGCGGCGAGGAGTCGAAGTCCGGCGTCGCGCCCGACGAGCTGGAGGCCTTCCTCGAGCGGAGCCCGGTCGAGGTTCGCGGCCTCTCGACGATGCCGCCGTTCGCCGAGGATCCGGAGACGTCGCGCCCGTACTTCCGCCGACTTCGGCAGCTCGCCGAGCGCCACGGCCTCGCTGAGCTCTCGATGGGGACGACCCAGGACTACCGCGTCGCCGCCGAGGAGGGGGCGACCTACGTCCGCGTCGGCTCCGCGCTCTGGCGCGAGGACTAGCCGCCACCAGGGCTACTATCCCCTGCTCGATGGCCTTTTCCGACGTCTGGAACCGAACCCTCGTCTACTTCGGCATCGCCGAGGAGGACGACGACGACTGGGACGAGGACGGCTACGTCACGAACGAGGAGCTCGAGCGGACGTACTCGGAACGGCCGAACGTCCGCCGGCTGGCTCCGCGCCGGCGCAACAACAGCAAGGAGTTCGACGACTGGACCGACCCCGAGCCGACGCCCGGCCGGACCGGCTCGCAGCGGCAGCGGCAGCGCCCGGAGCTCGCGCCCGTGCAAGCCGCTCCAAACCCGTCGGTGAAGGTGCACCTCGTCGTCCCGCACACGTTCCAGGACGCGAAGACCATCGCCGACCGCTTCAAGGACTACACACCGGTGATCCTCAACCTGCAGGGCGTGGACTCGGAGCTGGCGAAGCGGCTGATCGACTTCGCGAGCGGTCTCACCTACGCGCTCGACGGCGGTATGCAGCGAATCGCCGACAAGGTCTTCCTCCTGACGCCTGCAAACGTCGAGGTGTCGGCGGAGCAGCGCGCCCAGCTCCTCGAGCGCGGCGGCTTCTTCAACCAAGCCTGACGCCCTGAAGCCGGGCCCCGCTGTCGGCGCGCGGCCAAGGCGCCGGGTATCTGAATACGCTCAGCCGTCGCCCTCGGGGAGAGGGAACGGAACCGGTAGAACGAACATCGCCCCGTGGGCGCCGTCAACGACGCTTCGATCCTGCTCGCGAACTGGGTGGACTCCGCCCAGAACTTCGTGCAGGTCTTCACGCTCGTCTACTTCCTGCTGATCTTCGCGTACATCCTGATGTCCTGGATCCGGATGCCCTACTCGATCTGGATGCAGCGGATCCAGCGCTTTCTCTACGACGTTGTGGAGCCCTACCTGCGGATCTTCCGGCGGTTCATCCCGCCGCTCGGCCCGCTGGACCTCTCGCCGATCGTCGCGATCTTCGTGCTCTGGATCGTGAGCGGGCTGGTGATCCGCATCCTCGGGGAGCTTGGCTGATGGGACTTGCACCCACCGAGATCAGGCACATCCCGCTCCCGCGCGGCCTCCGCGGGTACCGCCGAGGTGCCGTCGACCGGATCCTGGAAGAGATCGCGGAGAGCTACGGGGACGTCTGGCGCGACCGCGCCGAGCTGGCAGACCGTCTCGAGCACCTCGAGGAGGAGCTGCAGCGCCACCGGGAGCTGGAGTCGCTGCTCCGCAGGACGCTCGTCTCGGCCGAGGCGGCCGCCGAGGAGCAACGGGAGCAGGCACGCCGAAGCGCCGAGGCCGTTGTCGCGGAGGCGCACGTAGAGGCACGCCGAATCACCTTCGCCGCCACCGCGGAACGCGAGCGCCTGCTGAAGGACGTCAGGCGTCTCCGAGAGCTGCTTCGCACCGCCCTCGCCTCGGTCGAGGAGGCCGACGGCGACGACGAGGTTCCGGAGCCGATTCCGGACGAAGCCGCCGCCGCCTAGAATCAATGCGTGGCAGGGGGTGCAACACGGCTACGGCTGCGCGTCGTCCCGGGCTCCAAGAGCCCCGGGATCGTCGGGCGGCACGGCGACGCCTGGAAGCTCCGGGTCGCCGCACCGCCCGAGCGCGGGCGGGCGAACGACGCGGCCGTCGCGCTGCTTGCCGAAACCCTCCGGATCCAGCCGGGCGACGTGCGGCTGGTCGCCGGCCACGGCTCTCGCGACAAGATCGTCGAGGTGAGCGGGCTTGCGCCGTCCGAGGCCGAGCGGAGACTCTCCCGATGACCACGGTCGACGTCGAGCACTTCCGAGAGCTGCTGCTCGAGAGGCGGGAGGCGGTCAGCGCAGCGCTGAACAACCTCCACCGCGAGAACTCCGTCTCGCTCGAGGACGAGACCGGCGAGCTCGTCTCGGGTAGCGCCGACCAGCATCTGGCCGACACGGCCACCGAGACCGTCGACCGCGAGATCGGAAGCACGCTCGAGGAGCACGACGAGCGGCTTCTCGCCGAGATCGACGCCGCACTCCGGCGGATCGAGGACGGCACATACGGAAAATGCGTCAACTGCGACACCCCCATCCCCGAAGAGCGGCTCGAGGCGATGCCGTGGGCGACGCTCTGCATCGATTGCAAACGCAAAGAGGAACGGGGCTAGACGAGGCCAGGGCGACCGAGGTCCGGGTCGGATCGTCGACGAACGGCGTCGTCCCGGTGCTCGGAGCCCGGCGGTCGCTCGCGGCAACGGCCGGACAGTGGGCCGCGCTTGCCGCTGTTGCGCTGTCCGCGATCGCCGCCGACCAGCTGACGAAGTGGATCGTCTCCAACGAGCTCGCGCTCGGCGAGGAGGTCGACGTCGTCGGCCCGCTCTCGATCCACCACGTTCAGAACTCGGGCATCGCGTTCGGCCTCTTCGCCACCGCCACGTCGGTCGTGATCGTGCTGACCGGGATCGCGGTGGCGTGGATGCTCGTGTTCTTCGCGCGGTCGGGCGGGCGGCATCCGATCCTCCCGGTGGCGCTCGGCTTCCTGCTGGGCGGCAGCGTCTCGAATCTGATCGACCGTGTCCGCCTCGGCCACGTCACCGACTTCCTGGACTTCCGCTACTGGCCGGCGTTCAACCTGGCCGACAGCTTCATCGTCGCCGGTGTCGGCATCCTGATCGCCGCGTTGCTCCTCGCCGACCGGGAGCCGCGCCGGCACGCTCCTGGCTCGAGTCACCGTTCCTGACTCGGCGGCCGGGCTCCGGCTCGACCGCTTCCTCGCCGGGCTGCCCGAGGTTGGCTCCCGTGCGGTCGCCGAGCGCCTGCTCGAGGGCGGCAGCGTGGTCGTGGACGGCGAGCAGGCGCCGAAGAGCCGCCGGCTCCGGGGCGGGGAGGACGTCGAGTTCGAGCCGGAGGGGCCCGAGCCCAAGCTCGCCCCCGAGGAGATCGAGCTGCGGGTCGCGCACGAGGACGCGCATCTGCTCGTCGTCGACAAGCCGGCCGGCGTCGTCGTCCACCCCTCGCCGGGTCACAGGACCGGCACCCTGGTGCACGGCGTTCTGGCCCATGGCGCAGCGGGCGGCGACGAGGAGCGGCCCGGGATCGTCCATCGGCTCGACCGCGACACATCGGGCCTGCTGGTGGTCGCGCGGTCGGACGAGTCCTACGAGCGTCTGAAGGAGCTCGTCAAGGCCCATGGGCTCGAGCGGACCTACACGGCGCTCGTCCGAGGCCGGCCGCGGTCGAGGAAGGGCAGGATCGAGGCGCCGATCGGCCGCGATCGCCGCGATCCGACGCGCCAGTCGCTGAATACCGACAGCCCGCGCGAGGCGGTCACGCATTTCGAGCTCCTGGAGCTGCTCGGCCAGCACGCGCTCCTCCGCGTCGACCTGGAGACCGGCAGGACGCACCAGATCCGAGTCCACCTCGGCGCGATCGGGCTTCCGGTGGTCGGGGACCCGGTCTACGGAGCGCCGGATCCGGCTCTTGGCCGCCAGTTCCTCCATGCGACGGGCCTGGCGTTCGAGCATCCGTTCACCGGCGAGCGGCTCGAGGTCGAGTCGCCGCTTCCCGGCGAGCTCCAGCGGTATCTGGACGGCCTCGGCTAGAATCGGCCCGTTCTGTACCCGACCCGGTGAGCTCGGGCGTGGTCGGTGCCGGCGAGTTGTCGCCGGTTCCACGTCTCTCCCACCGGCAGTAGCACCGTCAACCAACCAAAGGGGATCATCTTGCCCGCTGTCTCGATGCGAGAGTTGCTGGAGGCCGGCGTCCATTTCGGCCACCAGACGCGCCGCTGGAACCCAAAGATGCGCCGTTTCATCTTCACGGAGCGCGGCGGCATCTACATCATCGATCTGCAGAAGACGTCCGACCTGCTCGAGCAGGCATGCGACTTCGTGCGCGACCTGTCCGCCAAGGGCGGCACGGTCCTGTTTGTCGGCACGAAGAAACAGGCTCAGGACGCCGTCGAGGAGACGGCCAAGCGGGTCGGCATGCCGTACGTCAACCACCGCTGGCTCGGCGGGCTGATCACGAACTGGCGCACGATGTCGAGCCGCATCGAGCGGCTCCACGAGCTTCGGCGCCTCAACGACGAGGACCAGCTCGAGCTGCTGCCGGCCAAGGAGCGCCTCACGATGCTCGGCGAGCTCGAGAAGCTCGAGGCGAACCTCGGCGGCGTCGCCGATCTCAAGCGCCAGCCGGATGCGCTGTTCGTCCTCGACCTGCGCAAGGAGCAGATCGCCGTCCGCGAGGCACGGCGGCTCGGCCTCCCGATCATCGGACTCGTGGACACGAACTGCGACCCCGACGAGGTCGACCTCGTGATCCCGGGCAACGACGACGCGATCCGCTCGTGCGGGCTCATCGTGCGGGCAATCGGCGACGCGATCGAGGCGGGGAAGCAGGGCGTGACCGAGCAGGAGTTCGAGCAGAACGGCCAGCGCGAAGCCGCCGCGGAGACCGCGCCGGAGCCAGAGCCAGAGCCGGAGCCGGAGCCGCCCGCCGCCGACGAGACGCCCGTCGAGCACGAGCCGATGGCGCAGGCGGAGAGTGCAGCGGAGACCGAGGCCGCGGAGGCGAGCGAGACGACAGAGATCACAGAGGCCACCGAGGCACCACCAGCCCAGGAGGGGGAGCGCCAGTGAGCACGACCGAGATTCCAGCCGGGCTCGTCAAGCAGCTCCGCGAGGAGACGGGCGCCGGGATGATGGACTGCAAGCGCGCCCTGCAGGAGACAGGCGGCGACGTCGAGGCCGCCAAGCGGCTCCTGCGCGAGCGCGGGATGGCCGAGGCCGGCAAGCGCGCCGGCCGCGAGACGACCGAAGGCATCGTCCTCTCGCGCGTCGGCGAGGACCGCGGCACGCTGGTCGCCGTCGGCAGCGAGACAGAGCCTGTGTCCAAGAACGATGCGTTCCTCGACTTCGCCCAGAAGTTGCTGGAGAACGTCGACCAGGACGGACCGGAGGCCGCCGAGGAGCTGGAGGACGACCGCGTCGAGCTCGTGGGCAAGATCGGCGAGAACATCGCGATCCGCGGTGCGACGAGCTTCGAGCGGGAAGGCGACGAGACGATCGCCGCCTATGTCCACCCACCGGCGAACAAGATCGGCGTGCTCGTGAAGATCCGCGGCTCGGACGATCTCGCGAAGGAGCTCGCGATGCACATCTCGTTCGCCGCGCCGAAATACCGGAGCCGCGACGAGGTCCCGGCCGAGGAGATCGACGCCGAGCGGACGATCTACGAGAACTCCGACGAGGTGCAGTCCAAGCCGGAGCAAGTGCGGCCGAACATCGTCGAGGGCATGCTCCGCAAGCGCTTCTTCGCGCAGACGGTGTTGCTCGACCAGGAGTGGATCCACGAGAGCGGCAAGACCGTGGAGAAGGTGCTCCAGGAGCAGGACGCCGAGGTGCTCGACTTCGCGCGTTACGCCCTTGCAGGCTAGGTTGAGCGCCTTCCGCGATGAAGCACGGGTCGTCTGGGCGCACCGGGCGCCCAGCCAACGCGTGGTCATCGCAGAATGAGCTCTGAGTCGAACGGCAACCGGCCGATCTTCGGCCGGGTGCTGCTGAAGCTCTCCGGCGAGGCGCTGATGGGCGAGCAGGAGTACGGCATCGACCTCCACGAGGTCGAGCGCATCGCGCGCGAGATCGAAGAGGTCCACGAGCGGGACGTCCAGATCGCGATCGTGGTCGGCGCAGGGAACATCTACCGCGGGATGACCGCGGCGGCCGACGGCATGGACCGGGCGACCGCCGATTATGCCGGCATGCTCGCGACCGTCCTGAACGCGCTGACACTCCAGGACGTCCTCGAGCAGCAGGGAATGCACACGCGGGTGCTGTCCGCGATTCACGTGTCGGAGGTCGCCGAGCCGTACATCCGCCGGCGGGCGATCCGGCATCTCGAGAAGGGCCGTGTGGTCATCTTCGCGGCCGGCACCGGCAACCCGTTCTTCACCACCGACACGGCCGCCGCGCTGCGCGCGCTCGAGATCGGGGCGGACGCGATCCTGATGGGCAAGCACGCGGTCGAGGGCGTCTACGACGGCGATCCGCGCGAGGAGCAGGGCGCTGAGCTCCTTCCCGAGCTGACGCATCTCCAGGCGATCGAACGGGGCCTGCGCGTGATGGATACGACGGCCCTGTCCCTGTGCATGGACAATGCGCTTCCGATCTACGTCTTCGCGCTCGCCGAGGGCAACATCCGGCGGGTCGCGCTCGGGGAGCGCGTCGGCACGATCATCTCGACACCGACGACCGGAGCCACCACATGATCGACGACCTCATCAGGGATGCCACGACCAGGATGGACAAGTCCGTCGAGGCGACGCACAACGAACTGAACACGATCCGCACGGGCCGGGCCTCGGCGGCGCTGCTCGACCGCGTGACGGTCGACTACTACGGCCAGCAGACGCCGCTGAACCAGCTGGCGACGCTGAACGTCCCCGAGCCGCGCCTCCTCACCGTGCAGCCGTTCGATCCAAGCTCGCTCGGGTCGATCGAGCGCGCGATCCAGGAGTCCGATCTCGGGCTCAACCCGTCGAACGACGGGAAGATCATCCGCTTGCCGATCCCGCAGCTGACCGAGGAGCGCCGCCTGGAGCTCGTGAAGGTCGCCCGCCAGGTTGCGGAGGAGGGGCGGGTGGCCGTGCGGAACGTTCGTCGTGACGTGATCCACCACCTCAAGGAAGAGCAGAGCGTCGGCGCCGACGAGGAGCACCGGGCGGAGGACCGCGTCCAGAAGCTCACGGACGAGCACGTTCAGCGGATCGACGAGCTGCTGAAGCGCAAGGAAGCCGAGATCACCGAGGTCTGAGGACGCGTGGGCCTTCTCGCGCGCCTGCGGCGCCGGCCTGAGATCCCGCGCGAGTCTGCGGAGATCCCGCGGTCCGTCGCGATCATCATGGACGGGAACTCGCGCTGGGCCACCGAGCACGGCCTGATGGTCGCCGACGGGCATCGCGAGGGCACGCGCGCGCTTCGACGCACGGTGGAGGCGGCGATCGACGTCGGAATCGAGTCGCTCACCGTCTACGCGTTCTCCACGGAGAACTGGCTGCGTCCGCCCTCGGAAGTCGACGCGCTGATGGAGATCTTCGCCGAGACGATCCAGCGTGAGTTGCCCGACCTGGCCGAGCAAGGCGTCCGCACGCGCTTCGTCGGGCGCCGCGACCGCGTCTCGCCGGAGCTCCAGGCGCAGATGGCCGACCTCGAGGACGAGACGGCCCACCGCGACCGCCTCAACCTGTGGATCGCCTTCGACTACGGCGGGCGGTCGGAGCTCGCCGAGGCGGCAAAGCGGATCGTCGAGGCGGGCCTCGGTGCCGACGAGATCGACGAGCAGGTCTTCAGCAAGTACCTGTACGCGCCTGAGCTTCCGGACCCAGATCTCTTGATCCGCACCTCGGGCGAGCTCCGGATCTCGAACTTCCTGCTCTGGCAGCTCGCGTACTCGGAGCTTGTCTTCACCGAGCGCCGCTGGCCCGAGTTCGGCCCCGACGATCTCCGCGCCGCGGTGGACGAGTACGCCGAGCGCCAGCGCCGGTTCGGCGGGCGATGACTGCGCTCGTCTCGCGGCTGCTCGTGGCAGCCGCGCTCCTGCCGGTCGTCTTCCTCCTGATCTGGGCGGGCGGCTGGTGGATCGTCGGCCTGGCCGTGGTCGCCGCCATGGTCGCGCTCCACGAGCTGTACCTGATGACGCGGGAGCTCCGGCCCGTGCTGCTCGCAGGCTACGCGGGGACCCTGGCGACGCTGATCGGGGCGGCGTGGGGGCCGGAGTGGGCGCTCGCCGGGTTCTTCTCGACGCTGCCACTCGTCTTCCTGTTCAAGGCGGCAGCCGGCGCGATGCCGACCACCGCCTCGGTTGCGGTGACTGTTCTCGGCTCGGCCTGGATCGGGCTCGGCCTGGCGCATCTCGTGCTCCTTCGCGAGCTGCCCGAGCACGGTGTGCTCGTGATCTTCACCGTCGTCCTGACCGTCTTCGCGTCCGATACTGCGGCGTTTGCGGCCGGCCGGGTGATCGGGCGGCACAAGATGGCGCCGCAGACTTCACCGGGGAAGACATGGGAGGGCTTCGTGGGCGGAACGATCGTGGCGGTGCTGGTCCCGTTCTTTGCGCTCTACGCGGAGGAGTTCCTGACAGTTCCCGAGTCGCTGGCCCTCGGAGCCGTGATCGCGGTCGCGGGCCCGGTCGGCGACCTCTTCGAATCGGCCCTGAAGCGCGACGCCGGTGTGAAGGACAGCGGCCGCCTCCTGCTCGGCCACGGCGGCGTGCTCGACCGGCTGGATGCGTTCCTGTTCACCGGTGTCGCGGCGTACTACTTGCTGAAAGCGTTCGGCGCGGCATGATGAGTCGATGAAGCGCGTCGCGATTCTCGGGGCCTCCGGCTCGATCGGCCGACAGGCGCGGGACGTGATCGAGCGGCATCCCGACCTCGAGCTCGTCGCCGCCTCGTCGGGCTCACAGCCGCTGGAGGGCGTCGCGCCCCTGACCCAGGTCGGCGGCGATCCGGTGGAGCTGCTCGAGCAGGCCGAACCCGATGTCGTGCTCAACGCCGTCGTCGGGTTCGCGGGAGTGCAAGCCACGCTCTGGACGCTGGAGCGTGGGATCGACCTCGCGCTGGCGAACAAAGAGAGCCTGGTCGCGGCCGGGGAGCTCGCGTTGAGCGCGTGGGAGCGGGGCGGAGGACGTCTCCTGCCCGTGGACAGCGAGCACTCGGCGCTCCACCAGTGCCTGGAGGGCCGCCCACCCGAGACGATGGACTCCGTCGTGCTCACTGCTTCAGGCGGCCCGTTTCGCGGCCGCAACCGATCGGAGCTGGAGGACGTAACACCCGACGATGCGCTCGCTCACCCCACCTGGAACATGGGGCCGAAGATCACGATCGACTCGGCGACGCTCGCGAACAAGGGCCTCGAGGTCATCGAAGCGCACTTCCTTTTCGGCCTGCCGTACGAGCGCATTGAGGTCGTGATCCAGCCGACGTCCGTCGTCCACGCAATGATCCGTCTCCGCGACGGCGCGGCGCTCGCGCACGTCGGCTACCCGGACATGCGCGTGCCGATCTCCTACGCGCTCACCTTCCCGGATCGGTCGGCGGTCGACGTTCCACAGCTCGACTTCGCGTCCGGTCTCGTGCTCGAGTTCGAGCCCGTGGACGAGGAGACGTTCCCGATGCTCGGTCTCGCGCGGACCGCCGGAGAGCGGGGAGGGACGTACCCGTGCGCGTTCAACGCGGCAAACGAGGTCGCGGTTGCCGCCTTCCTCGCGGGTCGGTTGCCGTTCCTCGGCATCGCGGAGGTGACCGAGCGCACGCTCGACGCAGTCGACGGGTCGCCCGCCGCCGACCTCGAGAAGCTCCAGGCGGCCGATGCCGATGCGCGCCGACTCGCCGAGCAGGCACTGGTGACGGCGTGAACAGCCTGATCGCCATCCTCGGCCTCGCCTTCCTCGTCCTGCTCCACGAGGCCGGCCATTTCTTCACCGCTCGCGCCGTAGGCATGCGGCCGCGCAAGTTCTACATCGGCTTCCCGCCGGCCATCGCAAAGACGCAGCGCGGCGGGATCGAGTACGGCATCGGCGCGATCCCGCTCGGCGGCTTCGTGAAGATCCCCGGGATGCACCGCCCCGCGCCGTCCGAGGTGGACGCGCACTTCGGTCGCGCGATCCAGGAGGCGCCGCAGCTGATCGGCCCGGCCGAGCGCCTCAAGCGCCTGCTCGCGGAAGGTGACTTCGACGGTGCGGCTGGCGCGCTCAAGGCGCTGGAGCGCGCCGCGGTGGACACTGATCTCTCGCCCGCAGCTCGCAAGGGGATGAAGCGGGGGATCACGGAGATCATCGACGAGCTCGGTCTCGACGCCTACTGGCGCCAGCGCACCTGGAAGAAGATCGCGGTCATCGGCGCCGGCCCGGGAGTCAACCTGGTCTTCGCAATCCTCATGTTCGCCCTCCTGCTCGTTCTCGGCCCCGGCCGGGCCACGACGACGGTCGACGAGGTCGAGCGCGAGATCAGGCCGGGCCAGCAGACGCCGGCCGCGCAGATCGGCCTGCGGCCCGGCGATCGCATCGTCGCCATCAACGGGACTCCGGTCGACGCCGCGAAGATGTTCGAGCTCATCGTCGAGTCCGAGGGCAGGCCCATCCGGGTTGCCGTCGAGCGCGGCGGTCGCAGGGTCGTCCTCGGCCCGGTGCGGCCGTTCGAGGACACGGACGGCGCTTACCGCATCGGCTTCCGCCCTGGATTCGAGGATCTTCCCGTTCTGACGGCGGTGGGAGAGTCGTTCCGGCTCACCTGGCTGATCACGAGGGAGATCGGCGGCACGCTCAGCCGCCTGGTCCGCGGCTCCGGTCGTGAGGAGATCTCGAGCCCGATCGGGATCGTCCGCGGCTCGTCCGACGCCCTCGACCGCGGGTGGGAGACCTACCTCTGGGTGCTGGGGCTCATCAGCCTGTCGCTGGCACTCCTCAACCTGCTCCCGCTGCTGCCCTTGGACGGCGGTCACATCGCGTTCTCGATCATCGAAGGCGTCCGCGGACGCTCGGTCGGCAGGGAGGTCTACGAACGGGTCTCGGTGGTGGGGATCGCCGTCGTGCTGCTGCTCTTCTTCGTCGGGCTCTCGAACGACATTGGTGGGAGATCGGGTGGCTAGACTCGGATCGTGGGATCCGAGCGTAGCGTCAAGGTAGGCAACGTCCAGATCGGCGGCGGCGCGCCGGTGGTCGTCCAGTCGATGACCCTGACGCCGACCCGAGACGTCGCGGCGACGACCGCGCAGATCGCCGCGCTCGCATCCGCCGGCTGCGAAGTCGTCCGCTGTGCGGTGCCGAAGATCGAGGACGCCGAAGCGCTGAGGAAGATCGTCCGGCTCTCGCCGCTCCCGGTCATCGCGGACATCCACTTCAACGCGAGCCTGGCGCTTCGCGCGATCGACGCCGGCGTCGCGGCCGTACGGATCAACCCGGGGAACATCGGCGGTCCCGACCGCGTCGCCGAGGTCGTCCTGGCCGCCAAGAAGGCGGGCATCCCGATGCGGATCGGCGCCAACTCCGGCTCACTGCCGAAGCACCTGCGCGGGCTGGCCGAGCAGGATCAGGCGCAGGCGCTCGTCGCCGCCGCGGTGGAGGAGGTCGAGCTGCTCGAGAAGCTCGACTACCGCGACTTCAAGATCTCCGTGAAGGCGACGCACGTCCCGACCATGATCCGGGCTTACCGGATCCTCGCCGCGCGCGTCCCGTATCCGCTCCACCTCGGAGTCACGGAGGCCGGGACCCCCTACACGGGGTCGATCAAGAGTGCAGTGGGGATCGGCTCCCTGCTCGCCGACGGGATCGGCGACACGATCCGCGTCTCACTGACCGCCGATCCGGTGAAGGAGGTCGAGACAGCCTGGGAGATCCTCAAGGCACTGCACCTGCGCGAGCGCGGGCCGGTGATGATCGCCTGCCCGTCGTGCGGCCGGGACAACGTCGGGGTCGAGAACCTCGCGGTCGTCGTCGAGGAGCGCCTGCGCGACTATGCCGAGCCGTTCGAGGTCGCCGTCATGGGCTGCGCCGTCAACGGACCGGGGGAGGCGGGCGATGCCGACTTCGGGATCGCCGGCGGGCGCGACGTCGGGTTCATCTACGCGCACGGGCGGGTGTTGAAGAAGGTCTCCTCGGACATCCTCGTCGACGAGCTCTTCCACGAGATCGACGGATGGATCGCCGCGGGCATGCCCCGTCCGAAGCGCCTGAAGATGGCCAAGCCGGCCGCCCTGGCCATGGCCGAAGCGTCCCTCGTCCCGCTCGACTAGTCGCGTGATCGCGCGCGCCTCGAAGCTCTTCCTACCGACGCTGCGCGATGCGCCCGCCGACGCCGAGGCCGCCTCGCACAAGCTGCTCGTCCGCGGTGGCTTCATCCGCCAAGTCGGCGCAGGCCTCTTCACGTTCCTGCCTCTGGGCTGGCGTGTGCACCAGAAGGTCGTCCAGATCATCCGCGAGGAGATCAACGAGATCGGCGGTCAGGAGATGCTCTGCCCGGTGCTGACGCCGGCGGAGCTATGGGAGGCCTCCGGCCGGATTCAGTTTGCCGATCCTCTTCAGGCTCCAGGACTCGAGCGGGCGCCACTTCGTCCTGCCGATGTCGCACGAGGAGACGATGACCTTCCACGCGCGCGAGCTGAAGTCGTACAAGCAGCTCCCGCAGCTCTGGTACCACTTCTCGACGAAGGAGCGCGACGAGCCGCGCGCGCGCGGCGGCCTCCTCCGAGTCCGCGAGTTCATCATGAAAGACTCGTACTCGTTCGACCGGGACGCGGCGGGGCTCGACGCGAGCTTCGAGCGGCACGCCGCGGCGTACGCGCGCATCTTCGAGCGCTGCGACGTCGAGGCGTACCTCGTCGAGGCGGAGTCCGGGATCATGGGCGGCAAGGAGTCGTCCGGCTTCCTCGCTCCGACGGGATCCGGCGAGAACGAGCTCATGCGCTGCGAGAACGGCGACTACTTCGCCGACATCGAGGCGGCGCGTGGCGTACCCCGCGCGCCCGAGCTCCCGGAGCGGCTCGACGCGCCGCAAGAGATCGAGACGCCGGGGGTGACGACGATCGAGGCGCTGGCAGAGCACCTCGACATCGACACGGCGGCGACGTCGAAGGCGATGCCGGTCGTCACGGGCGACCGGCTCGTGCTCGCTCTCGTCCGCGGCGACGACCGGCTGAGCGAGGAGAAGCTGGAGACGTTGTTCGAGGCGTCGTTCCGGCCGGCGACGGACGAGGAGATCCGTGCCGCGTTCGGCGCGGGCGGAGGCTCCCTCGGGCCGGTCGGCGCGGACTTCGAGGTGATCGCGGACGAGGCGCTGCGCGAGGGCCAGTTCGTCGCCGGCGCGAACCGCGACGGTTGGCACCTGCGGGGCGTCGAGGCCGGGCGCGACTTCGAGCCGACGTTCGCGGACATCCGCCAAGCGCGGGAGGGCGACGCCTGTCCCGAGTGCGGCGGCCGCCTCGTCGTGCAGCCGGCGATCGAGGTCGGTCACATCTTCAAGCTCGGAACGTTCCACTCCGAGGCGCTCGGCGCGAGGTTCCTCGACGAGGACGGGCAGGAGAAGCCAATCGTCATGGGCAGCTATGGAATCGGGCCGGCCCGGACGATCGCGGCGATCGTCGAGCAGCACCACGACGAGCGCGGGATCGTCTGGCCGCGCTCCGTCGCGCCTTACGACGCGCACGTCGTCGTCCTGCCCGGCCTGGAAGAGCGCGGGGAGGAGGTCGCCGTCGCGCTCTCGGACGCCGGCTGGGACGTGCTGCTGGACGACCGCAACGAGCGCGCCGGCGAGAAGTTCGCCGACGCCGACCTGATCGGCATCCCGACACGGATCACGGTCGGCAAGAAGACACTCGAGGACGGCGCCGTGGACGTGCGCGACCGGGACACGGGGGAAGAGCGAAGAGTCCCCGTCGCCGAAGTTGGAAACTAGGTAGTAATACGACCTTGGCCCGCCGCCGACGATTCAGCACTGAGCCGTTCGGGCCGACGCTCGAGCGGCTGATGCAGGAGAAGGGCGTGACCTACCGCGCGCTCGCCGACCAGACGGACCTGTCGGCCGGGTATCTGAACCACCTCGTGCACGGAAACCGGCCGGTTCCTTCGGACGAGATCGTCCGCAAGCTCTCGAAGGCCGTCGGCGTCGAGCCCGAGCACTTCCGCGAGTACCGCCTCCGGCTGATCACCCACAGGCTCGAGCAGATGCCGGAGCTGATCGACCGGCTCTACCGGCGCCTGGAACGCTGACGCTCGCTCGGCGGCGGAGGACCGAGCTCGTCCTCGGATGCCTCACGCCGGCGCTTCGCGAGCCCCTTGACCTCGTCGAGGAATCGCTTCGTGTGCGCTTCGAGCTCGTCACTCACGAACTCACCGGGCGGCTTCTTCACGCCAGGTTTCTGATGTTTGTGGGGTTTCGGGGTGTCTTCGGAGTTTTCCACAGGGTTGTGGATATCGTCGGTGCTGGCAACGTCCGTCTCAGAGCCATCTCCAAGTAGTCCGCAGAGAGAGGCTGTGGACAAACACGTCTGGATTCCTCTTCCCGAATTCAAGACGTAACAGAGGCCCTCTGCTTGCGTGGACTTCCCCGAATCGTGCGCAGTTTCCGCAAAGTTCATCCGCGGGAGAGGACGGTGAGCGGGGCTAGCTCTGACCTCGGCTGCGGAGCCGGACGCGCAGCTTCCCTGGGGTGAACGGTGAACGTACCCGCACCGACGAGTGCGACGGCAAGCGCCGCTGGGACGATTAGCGGCAGAGGGATCGAGCCGGCATCGGTCGAGCCGGATCCGGGCTCGAGCCCCTCGTCGCTCATGGTGCTCGGTAGGCCGGTTGTGCGAGCTACGACAGCAAGGTGGCGTGCCTGCTGAAACTGCTCTTCGAAGGTGCTGTACACGCGAATGTTCGTGCGACACGGCCGAGCGCCTCTTGGAGGCAATGAGCGGAGTAGGCCCCGTCGACCTGTGAGTTGTCGGCCCGTCGGTGGCGGGCGCACCTAACCGCGGTTTCGGGTTCCAGGGGTGCTTGTTATCGTGGTCGGCGTTCCGGGGCGTGGCGCAGCCTGGTTAGCGCGCTAGTCTGGGGGACTAGAGGTCCCGAGTTCAAATCTCGGCGCCCCGATTGAAAAGGCCCCTACAAGAGGGGCCTTTTTGGTTCGAGGCAGCTAACGCGGCAGTATTTGTGACGGCAGCTAGACGGCAGAACGCCTATTTTTCCGCCGCTTCGTGCCCCTGAAGGGCGTCGAACGCGTCGAGCTGTCCGCGGGTGAACTCGGCCGCGTCCGGGAGCAGGTGGCCGTAGGTCTTCTCGATCTGCTCGACCGATGTGCCGGTCTGACGGGAGAACAGGAAGGTGGGGATGCCGGCCGCGATCGAGAAGGCTGCGAAGGTGTGCCGCATCGAGTTTAGGGGGACGGTAGGCGAGCCCCGCCGCCGCAACCGCGGGACGCCACTCGTCCGTCGCCAGCAGTGCAGGTTCAGGTGCCGCCGCGGACTCCGGGAAAGAGCAGTGGCGTATCCAGCCAGGCGTGGGGCAGGGCGTCGAGGGCGTCGAGAACGCGCTGACGCAGCGGCACGGTACGAAGCGGCGACGCTGGCTGACCCAGTGGCACCCGGCAGAAACGGAGTGGCGGCTTCTGACTTGACGCAGGAGGTTCGGGCATCCTTGGTGACGTAGCGTGCTGGCATGGAGCGCGTCTTCCTCACACCTGCGGTCGCCGCCGACGCGGCGGCGGTGACCGAGGTCATCGTGGCGCTCGAGTCGTCGCTGTACGGCCAAAGCGCGTTCTCGCAGGCCGATCTGGAGGACGAGTGGGCAGAGCTCGACCTCGAGCAGAACACGCGTGTCGTTCGCGATGGCGACCGCATTGTCGGCTACGGCGCGATGCGCGAGCGCGGCGAGCTCTGGCGCGCCGATGGGTACGTCCACCCCGACGCGCTCGGGCGCGGGATCGGGCAGCTGATAGCGACCGGGCTCGAGGAGGACGCGGCCCGGCGCGGCGCACGCAGGATCCAAAACGGCGTCTTGGAGGCCGACTCCGCCGCTTGCAGGTTGCTCGAGTTGCTGGGCTACCGCCCTGTGCGCGTGTTCCGCGAACTGCGGATCGAGCTCAAGGCGCCGCCGCCCGCACCCGAGTGGCCGGACGGGCTGCAAGTACTTCCGTTCGACCCGAATCATGACGCGCGCGAGTTCCACGCCGCGCACCAGGAGGCGTTCGCGGATCACTGGGAGTACACGCCACGCGATTTCGAGTCGTGGTCGAGGTTCCACCTCGAGAGCGGGCGCTTCGACCCGACACTCTGGTGCGCCGTCCGCGCCGGGGACGAGATCGCCGCCGGGACGATCTGCACAAGCGACACGTACGGGGGCGGATGGGTCCACGTGCTCTTCACACGTCGCCCCTGGCGCAAGCAAGGCGTGGGCGCGGCGCTCCTCCGCGACTCGTTCGGACGCTTCTGGGAGCGGGGCGAGCACAGCGTCGGGCTCGGCGTCGACGCGGCAAGCGACACGGGCGCGTTTCGCCTCTACGAGCGCGCCGGAATGACGCCCGAGCTCGGCTGGGTGATGTACGAGAAGAAGCTCGGCGACACTGCGTGAGCTGCGCGCCGCACCCTGACCCGATCGGGTGAGGTGTCCCACCTCAATACCGCAGGGGAAATTTCTCTACCCTGAACCACGCGTTCGCCTCACAACCCGGTAGAACGGCAGGGTCTTCTAGAGGATCGCCGGTTTCGCCCGAGTACGGGCGGGCGTGAGCTGGGGCGCTGCGCGAGCTGGTCTTCGAGTTCGATGATGCGTTTCTCCTCCGCCTGGACGACGCGGTCGAGGTATTCGTTCTGCTCGATGATCGCGCGGCGGCTGTCGCGGACGACCCGGAAGCCTTCTGCAGGTACCTGTCCGAGCTCAGCGCGGACTGTGGATCAAGTCTCGGCGCGGGCAAGGACGGGGAGACCGTTTCAAGAGCTCACCACACACGAGAAGTCACCCGCTGATTCCGACTGGCTGTGCCCTGTTGCAGACTCTGTGCTCCGGGCCCGCATACACGCTTCGGTTGTAATCGTCATGGCCGAGATCCCACGGGTCGTCCGGGTCGATCGGTCCTCCGCAGTGAGCGCAGGTCGCAAAGCCGGCTGCAACGAGCCGCGCGAAGCTCCTGCGCAACTGCTGATGTTTCCAGCCATAACCGCGAGCATCCGTCTTAGCTCGCTTCACTTCAGCGGCTCTCCGGGAATCGGGGGAGAAATCCCGACTGCGCGGGGTCAGCGTCGTCTAAGACAAAAACAGCTTGCAACACGAATCACACACTCAGGGCTATGATGGTCTCCACTGGCCCTGCAGCCAGAATTCCGGCCGAAGCCCCAAAGTACGCCGACGCGCCTTCTGGCACGCGAGGCATCTGAGCTGAGGCAAACAGAGTTCGAGTCCGTGGGGCCAGTTTTCTGCGCGGGGTGGGTGCCGTCAGCCAGGCGGGTCCGTCGACCTGTCCGACGTAGAGGCCCGGACAGCTCCGCGGCGCGGGTCCGCGCTTGCTAGCCGCTCGCGAAGACGTCGGCGCCGCAACCGAGGACGAGGGCGTCCAGGACGTCCCCTCGGTCGACCGAGCGCAGCGAGGGATGGTCGAGATCGACGGCGGTGTCCGGCCAGGCCTCGAGGCCGAGTGAAGCCGCGCCCTCGTCGGCGCCGAAGCAGAGCAGCGTTCCGGCGTCGTAGACCTCTCGGCTGAGCGTTTGCCGGCGAGCGGTGGTCTCCAGCTCGCGCAGCTCCTCGAGCGGGTCGATTCGGATGTTGGAGTCGGAGCCGATGCAGATCCCGATTCCCCGCTCGCGCAGGCGCACGACCGGTGCGAACCCGTCGCCGAGGTTCGCCTCGGTCGTCGGGCAGAGGCAGACTCGCGCCCCAGCTTCGGCCAGGAGGTCGAGCTCGCGGTCGTCGGCGTGTGTCGCATGCACCACGGTCGTCCGCGAGCCCAGGCAGCCCGTGCGGGCGAGCAGCTCAATCGGCCGGACGCCGTGCTCCGCGAGGCACTCCTCGATCTCGCGCGGCTGCTCGTCGGCGTGGACGTGCAGCGGCAGGCGCTCTCGCTCGGCGTAGGCGGCGATCTCCTCGAGCCAGTCGGTCGGGCAGGCACGGACGGAGTGGGGGGCACAGCCGACGCGGACGTCTGCCTCCCGCAGCTCCTCGAGCTGGCGGAAGTACTCCGCCGTTGATCCTTGCCGGAACCGCTCGATCCCTCCCCGCGCATAGGCGCTGAGCAGGAGCACGAGCTCGATCTCGGCCTCGCGGGCAGCCTCGACGACTGCGTGGGCCTCCGGCAGGCCGAGGTAGTGGAACTCGCCCACGGCCGTGTAGCCGGTGGCGCGGAGCTCGCCGTACGCTTGGGCGTACTCGCCACGAACCGTCTCCGGCGTGTGGCGCTCGGCCTCGGCGATCATGGCCTCGCGCCACGCCCAGAAGTCGCCGCCCGTCCTGCGCCCCCGGAGTGCCCGCTGAAACGCGTGGCAGTGAGCGTTGACGAAACCCGGAACGGACAGTGTGCGCGACTCATCCACGGGGACGCATCGTCACACTTGCGAGCCGGTCTCGTGTCCCACGCGTGCGCCGCCGCTCGATACGCTCGAAGTGGGGAGGAGGCTGGAGGCCCCAGCGTCCCAGCTGGGGAAGTCGCCGAGTGCCAACTATCCTTGCTCGGGATGGCGGAACGAGTCGTCCCGCTGCGCCTTGCGCAGATCCCGAACGCGCTGACGATCGCGCGCTTCGCCGCGATCCCGGCGTTCATCGTCCTGCTGGTGAACGCCGACGGAGGTCACAGCTGGCCCGCAGCGATCCTCTTCGCCGCCGCCGCTGTGACCGATCAGATCGACGGTTGGCTCGCCCGTCGCTGGCACGTGGAGTCGCGGTTCGGGACCGTCGCAGACCCGCTGGCCGACAGGCTGATGATCGACACGGCGGTGATCGGGCTCTTCCTGCACGGGCGCGTGCCGTGGCCGGCGCTCGTTCTGATCCTGGCTCGTGACGCCGTGCTGATCGGTGGGTACAAGCTGATCGTGCCGCGTGGTTACGAGCTCTCAGTCAGCTTTGCCGGGAAGTTGGCGACCTGGATCCTCTATGCGTCGCTCGCGCTCATGCTGGCGACCGAGGAGGGCACAGACTTCCCGTACGCGCTCTTCTGGATGGGCCTCGCGCTGTCGCTCTTCGCCGGCGCCGCCTACGTCGTCGGCGCGCTGAGGAGCCGGACATGAAGGCCGTCGTCATGGCCGGCGGCGAGGGCACGCGCCTTCGCCCGCTCACCTCCAACCAGCCGAAGCCGATGGTGCCGATCGTCGGTAAGCCGTGCATGGAGCACATCGTGGAGCTCCTCAAGGCCCACGGTTTCGAGGACATCATCGTCACGGTCGCCTTCCTGCCGCAGGCGATCCGGAGCTACTTCGGTAACGGGGAGAGCATCGGGGCGAACGTCGAGTACTCGGTCGAGGAGTCGCCGGCCGGCACTGCGGGATCGGTGCGGCTGGCGAGCGACCATCTCGATGACACGTTCATCGTCATCTCCGGCGATGCCCTCTGCGACTTCGACCTGACCAAGCTCGTCGAGTTCCATAAGGAGAAGGGCTCGGCGGCCACGCTCGCGCTGAAGTCCGTCGAGAACCCGCTCGAGTTCGGCATCGTCGTCACGGACAGCGATGGGCGCGTCGAGCGCTTCCTCGAGAAGCCTTCGTGGAGCCAGGTGTTCTCGGACACGATCAACACGGGCGTCTACGTGATCGAGCCGGAAGTGCTCAATCACGTCCCCACCGACCGGCCGTACGACTTCTCCAAGGAGCTCTTCCCGTTGCTCCTGGAGATGGGCCGGCCCGTCTACGGCCATGTCGTCGAGGGCTACTGGCAGGACGTCGGCGACCTCGACCAGTACCGCCAGGCGAACTTCGACGCCCTTGACGGGCGTGTCCGCCTCGACATCCCCGGTGTCCGGCTCCGCGGCAACGTCTGGCTCGGCGAAGGCGTGGAGATCGACGACATCGACCGGATCGAGGGCCCGGCGTATCTCGGCAACTACTGCCGGATCGGGGCGGACGCCACCGTCGGGCCCTACTCGGTGCTCTCCTCGAGCGTGACGCTGCGCGACCGTGCGCGGACAGTGGCGTCCGTCATCGACGCCTCGACCCACATTGGCCGCAGCGCGGTCATCGAGAACGCGGTCGTCGGCCGGAACTGCGACATCCGCTCGCACGTGCGCATCCACGAGGGCGTCGCGATCGGAGACGAGGTCAAGATCGGCGCCGAGAGCGTGATCATGCCCGGCGTCCGGATCTTCCCCTTCAAGGAGGTGGAGTCCGGCTCGCAGGTCCACGAGAACCTCATCTTCGAAGCGCGCTCGACGCCGCAGCTCTTCGGCCAGGGCGCGGTCATGGGCCTGGTCAACGTCGATCTCACACCGGACACGGCGCTCAAGATCGCAGCTGCGTTGGGCACGGCGCTCAAGCGCGGCGCCCGTGTGGTTGCGAGCCGCGAGTCGGCGCCAGCCTGCCGGATGATCAAGCGCGCGATGATCTCCGGCATCAACTCGACCGGGGTCAACGCCGCCGACCTGCGAGTGCTCCCGGCGGCAGTCTCACGGCACCTCCTCAAGAGCCATGGCTACGACGCCGGGTTCCACGTGGGTCTCAGCAGCGCCGACGTGGAGGTTGTGAGGATCCAGTTCTTCGAGCATCCCGGCATCGAGGCGTCGAGCTCCTTCCAGAAGGAGATCGAGAAGCACTTCAGCCGGCACGAGCTCCGGCGTGTCGCCGCCGCAGACGTGGGTGAGATCAGCTACCCGGCGAGAGCGCGCGAGGGCTACGCCGACGACCTCCTCGCCAATTTGGATCGCGAAGCGATCCGCAAGCGCGGCTTCCGGATCGTCGTCGACTACGGCTACTCGGCCGCGTCCTTCGTCCTGCCGCTGCTGCTCGGGCCCCTGGGCGTCGAGGCAGTTGCCGCGCATGCGTTCACACCCGACCTCCCGCCCGGGGAGACGGCGACGCTGCGGGGCCTCGTCGGCCAGACCAAACGTCTGGTAGGGGCGGTGGGTGCGGACCTCGGGGTGGTCTTCGACCGTGCCGCGGAGCGCCTCTATCTGATCGACGACCAGGCGCGGGAGATCCCTGTCGAGCAGGCGCTGCTGCTGTACCTCCGCCTGATCGGGAGCAACGGACGCGTCGGCAAGCTCGCGTTCCCGGTGACCGTCACGAGCCAGGTCGAACGGCTCGTCGAAGGAAGCAGCCTGGAAGTGGTCCGAACTCCGGCCTCGCTCGCCGAGCTCACGAAGGCGGCGGCAGAGGACGGCGTCATCTTCGCCGGCGCCGTGGGGGGCGGCTACGTCTTCCCGGAGTTCCTGCCCGCGTACGACGCGATCGCCAGCCTCTGCAAGCTCCTCGAGCTCCTCGCCCCGGTTGACCGCAAGCTCTCGGACGTCGTCGCGGAGCTGCCGGTCTCTCACGTCGTGCACAGGCAGGTGCCGTGCCCGTGGGCGCAGAAGGGATTGGTCATGCGGGTCCTAACCGAGCGTCTGAAAGATCGGGACGTCGACCTTCGCGACGGGATCAAGATCTTCGACGAGCGCGGCTGGGCGCAGGTGCTTCCCGACCCGGACGAGCCGCTCGTCCACGTCTACGCCGAGGGCGAGAGCGAGGATGCGTCGGCGGAGTTGGAGCAGGAGTTGCGCACGCTCGTAGAAGATGTGCTTCAGAACGGCGGCGATACCGGCGCTTGATCGCAAACGCTCAAGTTGAGGTTGACCCTTAGCCGCTCGACTGATTAACTGACCCTCGACCGAAAGGCGCTGCATGGAACCGTTGCCCGATCTCGCATCCCTCTCCGACAAGGAGCTGAAATCGTTCATCGACGATCTCCAGCGCGAGGAGCAGGAGGTTTCGTACCGGCGACGGCTCCTGCACGGGAAGATCGACATCCTTCGCGCCGAGCTCGTCTCACGGCTGCAGCAGCAGGAAGGAGCAGGGCAGGGGCCGCTCAGCGAAGTCGACGTCGACAAGCTTGCTGCGATCCTGGCGGGCAAGGCCGCGCCGCCCGAGGCCTAGTGCCCCTCCCAGCACTACACGCCGACTTCTGGCCCGCGATCACACGGCGCCAGAGCCCACCCTCGTTCTCGCCAAGGCTCCCTGGCCTGGGCTCGGACGAGGGCGACCTCTGGCTTGATGCTCGCGACCCAGAAGCGGGGCAGCAGCACTGGAAGGAGCACTAGTGCCGCATGTGTACTGCCCCGAGTGCGGGTTCCAGAACCCGGAGGCCGCGAACTTCTGCTCCAGATGCGGCGCGGCGCTCGTGCGCGACCAGTCCGGGGCGGACACGACCGTCGCGTTCACCCCTGAGGAGCTAGACGACCAGTCGCCGCTCGAGGATCTCGGAATGGAGGGGCCGGCGCTCGTGGTTCGGTCAGGTGGCGGCCGCGCCGGCGAGCATTTCGTCCCGAAAGGGAATCGCACGACGATCGGCCGCTCGCCCGACTGCGACATCTTCCTCGACGACGTCACGGTCTCCCGCAAGCACGCCGTACTGGTGCGGGGCGAGGGCTCGTTCACGATCGAGGATCAGGGAAGCCTCAACGGCACGTTCGTGAACAAGCGGCGCATCGATTCCTCACCGCTTGCCGACGGCGACGAGGTGCAGGTCGGCAAGTATCGACTGACCTTCCTGGAGCAGTGAGCGCGACCGCTGTCACCCAGGCCGAGGAGAGGCCGCTCACGATCGGCGCGGTCTGCCGGCTCTTGCGCGAGGAGTTTCCCGACATCTCGATCTCGAAGATCCGCTACCTCGAGGAGCAGGGGCTGCTCGCTCCGCGGCGAACCCCCGGCCGCTACCGGCTCTTCGCGGAGGACGACGTCGACCGCCTCAGGACGATCCTGCGTCTCCAGCGCGACGAGTTTCTCCCACTGCGTGTGATTCGCCAGGAGCTCGCGTCGACTGCGACGAGCCGCCGAAGGCGTACAGGCGCCGGCAGCGCCGAGGACGAGGAAGTCGAGCTCTCGGAGCTGTGCGAGCGCGCCGCAGTGACTCCGGCGCTGGCTCGCCAGCTCGAGGAGTACGGGCTGATCGAGGCTCGCATCGACGGCGGTGAACGGCTCTACCGGCAGAGCGAGGTCGACGTCGCGGCGGCTTGCGGAAAGCTCGCGCGGTTCGGGATCGATGCGCGCCATCTCCGGTCGTTCCGGTCTGCATCCGACCGCGAGGTCGGGCTTCTGGCGGCGGTCGTCGCCCCAGCCCTTCGCGCCAGGAACCCCGAACGACGCCAGAGCGGGCTGGACGATCTCCAGGTTCTCGCCGAAGTCGCCCAGGAGTTGTCCCAGCTCCTCTTCTGGCGGGCACTGCGTAGGGTTGGCGCGTCGTGATCGACCTCAAGACACGTGTCCGCGAGGTGCCGGACTGGCCGGAGCCCGGTGTCGGGTTCAAGGACGTGAGCCCGTTGCTGCGGGACCCGGAGGCGCTCGCGCAGACCGTCTCGTCGCTGGCCGACTGGACGCGCGAGCGGAATCCTGACCTCGTTCTGGGTGCGGAGGCGCGGGGGTTCATCCTCGGGGCCGCGATCGCCAAGGAGGTGCCCTGTGGCTTCGTCCCTGCACGGAGGCCCGGGAAGCTCCCGCCCGAGACCGTGAGCGCCACGTACGCGCTCGAGTACGGCCAGAACGCCCTGGAGGTCAACGCCGACGCGATCGGCGACGGGGCGCGCGTGGTCATCCACGACGACGTGCTGGCCACGGGGGGCACCGTCGAGGCGATCGGTGGGCTGGTCGAGCAGCTGGGTGGGGAGGTCGTCGGCGTCAACTTCGTCATCGAGCTGACGTTCCTCGGCGGCCGCGAGCGGCTCTCGAAGTATCCGCTGCACTCGCTGATCTCGTACTGACCGGGGTTTCGGCAAGGCTCGAAGCGGTTTCGGCTCCCTCCCGCCAGGGATTGCTCGTCGGTGCGGCGCCGACGATAGAGAGAGTGCCGTGAATGTCTTGTCGCCCGACGAGGGGAGAGCCGACACCCGTCTGCTCGGCCACTGCTCGGATCTGGGCCTGCTCGCCGAGGCGCAGCCGCGTGCGCAGGCGCAGCCGCATGCCCAGGCGCGACTCGAGGTCGCCCTCGGCGGCGAGCTGGCGCGCCGCCTAGTGGGCGCGCTGTCGGGCGATCACCGGTTGCCGATCCGCGCCTTCGGCGACTGAGGCGGCTTCCGGACGTCGTCACCGCCGTAGAGGCGGACGACGAGGAAGATCACGCAGGCGGCGAGCAGGCTCATGATGAAGGCGGTTGCGCCGTCGACGCCGATCGCCAGCATCCCGAGCCAAAGGTAAAGACCGAGCCCGAAGGCCCACAGGAACGACGTGACGCCGCGGTCGATGCTCGGCTGGCGGAGATGCATGCGCGGCGATTCTAGAGGCGGCGGCTGCCGGCGCGGGGGAGGTCGCTCGGTCCACAAAAAGGAACTGGCGCCTAGGAACCCGAGGGCACCTCTGCGCCAGTTCATTCGCCGAGCCGGTTTCGCTTTCGTCCACCGATCCTGGTGACTTTCGCCTTCCGGCTACGGCCCTCAGGATCTGCTTCGCCCTACTCGCGTCCCGTGCTCGACGCAAGGAGGACAATAGGGCCCATCGGGACGGGTTGCAAGGCTCGCAAGAAACCACTTCTCGCAATTTGCAGAGTTTTCTTTTTTCCACATTTCCACAGCCTGCGGGCCATCGTGCTCTACCACCGGCCGGGACCAAAAAAACGATCTGGCGCCTAGGAACCCGAAGGCTCCTCTGCGCCAGATCATTCGCCGAGCCGGTTTCGCTTTCGTCCACCGATCCTGGTGACTTTCGCCTTCCGGCTACGGCCCTCAGGATCTGCTTCGCCCTACTCGCGCTCCGTGCTCGACGCAGGGGAGAGACTAGGGCGGGAATGCGTGGTCTGCAAGACCCCACGCGGCGCAATTTCACGCTATTTGCAAACGATTCAGTTTTCCACATTTCCACAGCACGATCACCATTCTGTGGATAACCCTGGGCGAGCCCCGGGAGACTGCATCGAGCTCGGTCGCCGGGCGGACAGGGGAGGCGGAACGCCGGCGGCTCCAGGTGGCCCAACTTGACATAACACCTGTTCTCGTGCGTCCGGCCTCCAGGGCGGCTCTGCGGGATTCGGTATAGACTCGCGCCGCCCACACACGGGAACCGCCCGACCGAATACGTTTTGCGTCGCCGGCAATTGGAGAGAGAGAACTAGCGGGATGACGACGGCCGAGATCGAGTCCGTCCTCGGTAGCGAGGACTTGCGCAATTTGCTCGAAGTAGCCGAGCAGTCGGGCGCTGTCAGGCACGCCGAATTGGCCGAGGTTCTCGAGCCACTCGATCTGGACGAGCTGGAGCGCGAGGCGCTGCAGCGCGAGTTGGAGCAGCGCGGCATCGATGTCGTCGAGGACATGCCCCAGCCCGAGAAGGCCCCCGAAAAGGCGCCCGAGGCGTCACAGGTCGTGTACGAGACGACGACCGACGCGCTCCAGCTGTTCCTGCGTGAGGCGGGCAGGCACCCGCTCCTCACCGCCGCGCAGGAGGTCGAGCTCGCCAAGCGGATCGAGCGAGGCGACATGCAGGCGAAGCAGCGGATGATCCAGTCGAACCTCCGCCTCGTCGTCTCGATCGCAAAGAACTACCGAAACCAGGGCCTTCCGTTCCTCGACCTGATCCAGGAAGGGACGCTGGGCCTGATCCGCGCCGTCGAGAAGTTCGACTGGCGCCGGGGCTTCAAGTTCTCGACGTATGCCACCTGGTGGATCAGGCAGGCAGTGGCCAGGGCGCTTGCGGACAAGGCTCGCACGATCCGGATGCCGGTCCACATCGTCGAGCGGCTCCAGAAGCTCAACAAGGCCGAGCGGATCCTCTGGACACAGCTCGGCCGAGAGCCGACGCTCGAGGAGATCGCCGAGGAGGCGAGCCTCCCCATCGAGCAGGCGCGGGAAGTCAAGGCGGCCGCCCATGCGTCGACGAGCCTCGACCAGCCGGTCGGCGAGACCGAGGACGCCGTCTTCGGCGATTTCGTCGCGTGCGGCGGGCCCCAGCCGGACGAGGAGGTCGAGGTCTCGCTCAGGAGCCAGGCTCTCGCCCGCGCTCTGGCGGCCCTCACCGACCGCGAGCGCGCCGTGCTCATCCTGCGCTACGGCCTCGACAACACCGAGCCGCGGACCCTCGAAGAGATCGGCCGCACTCTGGATCTCACGCGCGAGCGCGTCAGGCAGATCGAGGGGCACGCCCTCAAGCGCCTCAGCCGGCTGCACGGGATCGAAAGCGTCGCCTAGCCCCCTTTTCGCGGCGAATCAGGCCTCGAGATAGAACTGCAGGCCCGGCGCGACCGAGCGGAGCTGCTGCAGGGCGCGCGATTCGAGCTGCCGAACTCGCTCGCGGGTGATCCCGAGGTCGGTGCCGACCTCTTCGAGTGTTTTCGGCGTATGCCCTTCGAGGCCGAAGCGCATCGCCAGCACGCGGCGCAGCCGGGGGTCCAGGCGAAACATCGCCTGGGCCAGATCGACCGAGCGGAACTGCTTCGCCGTCTCGTCGTCCGGCCGGTCGGAGTGCGTGTCCTCGATCAGGTCGCCATAGAGGCTCTCACCGTCACCGACGGGCGTCTCGAGGCTGACCGGATCCTCGACGAGCTCGAAGAGCTGGCGGACACGCTCCTCCGTGAAGCCGCTCTCCTTGGCGATCTCTTCGACCGTCGGGTCGTGGTTGAGCCTCTGCGTGAGGACGCGTCGGGCGCGCAGGACCTTCCGCGCCTGCTCGGCGACGTGGACGGGCAGGCGGATCGTCCGCCCCTGATCGGCGAGCGCCCTCGAGACGGCCTGGCGAATCCACCACGTCGCGTAGGTCGACAGCTTGAAGCCGAGCTTCCAGTCGAACTTCTCCACCGCCCGGATGAGCCCGAGGTTCCCCTCCTGGATCAGGTCGAGGAGCGGGACACCGGCCTTCGTGTAGTTGCGCGTGATCGACATGACCAAGCGCAGGTTGCACTCGATGAGTCGGCGCTTGGCAGCCTCGTCACCCGCATCCTTGCGGCGTGCGAGCTCGCGCTCTTCCTCTGCGCTGAGCAGCGGACCGCCGCCGATCTGCCGCACGTACAGCTTGAGCGGATCGGACAGCGGCGTGCCGTCGTGGGTCTTCCCAGCCGGCTCCTCCTCGCGCTCCTTCGGTTCAGGAGTGTCGAGTTCGCCCGCGCCGGGTAGCACCTCGAGATGAGGCACAAGGGTCTCTTCGACATCGGGCTCAGGAAGGCGCCGCGGCTCCACGTGGGCTTATATCGGCGGCGCACGACTCGGGCGGGTTCCCCCGATCGAGGGAGGGGCGCCGAGACCGTGCTAACCGAAGGAGATTGGAGACGTCACACGAAGGTGGGGTCGTAGGACCTATTTATGTGTGGTATTGCCGGATACAGCCTGAAGCCTGATGCCGAGATCGATCGGACGCTCGCGGCTCAGGCCCTGCTCGCAGGCATCGCGGAGCGCGGGGCCGACGCCGTCGGGTATGCGCACCGATCGACTGGTGAGGCGGTCTCGGTGCACAAGCAGCGCTCGGGCGCAAGCGAGCTCCTCACCGACCTGACCGTCCCGGACGAGTCCGTCGAGGTTCTGCTCCACGTCCGCGACTACACAAAGGGTCACCCCACCATCGAGGCCAACAATCACCCCGTCCGACACGGGCGGGTCGTGGGCGTCCACAACGGGATCATCCTCAACGACGAAGAGATCTTCGAGCGGCACGGCTTCGAGCGGCACGAGCCGTCGATGACCGTCGACACGCAGGCGATCTTCGCGCTCGTCCAGGAGTTCGGCCCGTGGGGCCAGACGCTCGAGCAGCTTCGCGGCTCGATGGCCACCGCCTGGGTCGACGAGCGGGAGCGAGGCGCGGTCTACCTCGCCCGTGGCGTCGGCAGGCCGCTCTGGACGGGTGAGTCCCGCGGCGAGGGCATCTTCTTCGCGTCCACGAAGCGCGCGCTGGAGGTCTCCGAGCGCTTCCTCGGGCTCGAGCTCCGCAAGCGCGAGCTGTCTGAGGGCACGATCCTCACCCTCGAGGGCGGGCGGCTCGCCTGCAAAGAGCGCTTTCGCCCCGACCGCGGCTTTACCGAGCAGCCCCTCCCCGCGGTGCGCGCGCCGGACGAGCGTGAGTCCTGCCTGCGGTTGCTGACCGCGCTCGCGTCGCTCTAGCGCTCTTCTTCGAGACTCGGCCGTCCGGCGAGACGTCGTAGCCGTCCTCGAGCAGCCGCTCGCGGATCAGGTACTGGAACGTCGACCAGGCGCCACGGCGCACGTCGAACATGCGGTAGATCTGCCACTCGGTCAGCAGGGAGCCGTCTGCCTTTCTCGCTGCTCCCCACTCCTGGAACTTCGGGAGCCGGCCGAGCTTCAGTGCGACGGCGCAGCCCTGGTCGATCGCGCGCTCCAGCCGCTCCTCCCCGATCGGGACGTCGAAACCCGCTTCGCGGAGCGCGGTCGTGAGTGAGCCGAAGGTGTGCCAATAGAGCGACTTCGAAGGCATCGAGCCGCGGTGCTCGTCCAGGTCGCGGGCCGTCGGCGTCCGCCCGAGCTTCTCCCCCAGCTCTCGAAGCAGCTGGAGCAGCTCCTCCTTCGTCGCGAAGCGCCTGGGAACAAGGCCGGCGGAGCGCTTCGCCGCATTCCAGCTGCCGAAGTGTTCGATCACCGTCTGCGGATGCACCGTCGTCTGCTCGTCGGCGGCGAACTCGCGCATCGACGGCGAACGGCCCAGGCGCCGGGCTGACTCCTGCAGCTGGTTGAGGATGTCCTCGTCGGTATAGCGCTTGCGAATCCCAGCCTGGAACTGGGCGAGAGCGTCTCGGTCGAGGGACTCGAGCAGCTCGCGGGCGGGCCGTCGAGCCATGGCAAGAAGGATAGAGCAAACTCGCCCATTTGCAAGAGCGGGCGAGCAGCGGCGGCGGCGCGCCGAGGGAAGCAACCACCCTCGCTCGGTCTCGATCTTCGCTCCGGTGCGTATCCGCAAACTGGTGCTCGTCGTTTAGAGGACGAATGCGTGTATTGAGCGCCCTGCTGCTCGCGGCGGCAGCCCTCCTTCTCGGGGCGCCGGCCGGTGCGTCTGCCGACCGCCAGCTCGGTATCCAGTCGTCCCCGCAGCAGCTGCCTCCGCCGCCGCCTCTGCCTCCGCCACCGCCTCTGCCCCCGCCTCCGCCGCCTCCACCGCTTCCGCCACCTCCACCGCTTCCGCCACCTCCGCCGCCACCCCCGCTTCCGCCGCCACCGCCACTTCCGCCTCCACCTCCTCCGCCCAACCTGCCGCCGCCTCCACCTCCGCCCAACCTGCCGCCGCCTCCACCTCCGCCCAACCTGCCGCCTCCACCTCCTCCGCCCAACCTGCCGCCGCCTCCACCTCCGCCAGCCGCTCCAACGCTGACGACGCCCTCCGTCTCGACCCAGACGACATCGAGTCCGGGCACTCCGACGTCGACAACGGGGAGCGGGCAAACACCGTTGATCCCGGCGCTAGGCGGATTGAGCAGCGGGCCGGGAGCCGTGAGCTCGAGCGGTGCGGGAAGCACGCAGGGAGCGCCAGGAGGAGCGGGGCCAGCTACTGCCGGCAGCGCGGGCGCAGGGTCGGTCGGGCCGTTCACGCTCGCGGCTGCCAATTGCCCGCCTGAGCCGAAACCGTGTGAGGGCGCCGCGGCGCGAAGCCCCGTTCGTGCCTCTCGGACGGTGGTACGGCCGGGTCGCCGGAACGGGGGGACGATGCTGATCTTCCGGCTGACCAAGCCGGCCGTCCTTCGGGTCACGATCGTCCGAGTCTTCCCTTCGTGCGAGCGGATCGGCAGCTTCAGCGTCCGAGCCCACGCGGGCGTGAACCGCATTCGGTTCCGCGGCCGGTTTCGCGGACGAGCCCTCCCCGTGGGCGGCTATCGACTCGTCGTCCGCGCTCGGGGAGCCGAGCGTGCCGCCGCTGCAGTTCCGATCGTGATCGCCCGAGGCCAGGCTTCGCGGGCCGCGCTGGACACGGCGCGAGACGGGAGCACATGCAGCGAGTCGATCGCCGAGATCGGCTTCGTCTCGGCCGTCGGCCACGACGACACGCAGAGCGGCAGTGGCGGCGGGCGCATCAGCCGGCCAGCGGATCCCGTGGTCGGCGCTGCGGGTGCGCTGGTCGGCGCTGCCGGCGCGGTGGCCGGAGCAGGAAGGGATCTGCTCGGCGAGGCCACCGGCGCACTCGGTGTCGAAGACAGGCCGCTCGGCGATCCTTTCGTCTTGACGCTCATCGGCGTGCTCCTGATCGTCATTTGCCTGCTCGCGACGATGCTGCTCGCGCAGATCGTCCGTGCGCGTGACGCGCTGCACGGGCGCTGATCGCGTCTACGACGCTGCGAGGAGCGCCGAGCTGTCTCGTCCTCGGGCCACCTCGGCGTGGCGCTGCACCCACTCGCCGTGCGTGAGGGCGGCCGGCCGCACGAGTTACCCTCAGGTGCGATGCGCCCTCGCCTGCCGCTCGCAGCCGGCGTCGCAGCCGCGCGCGCGGCCGGACGCCTTTCCCGCATCGCCGGCGCCGGCGGCGGGACGACGATCCCCGGAAAGCTGCTGAACGTCCTCGATCCGAGCGCCGTCGGTCGGCTGGCGTCGAGGTTGCCCCGCGGCTCGGCGATCGTCTCGGCCACGAACGGAAAGACGACGACCGCGGCGATGGTGGCGGAGATCCTGTCGCCCCAGGTTCGGCTCGCGCACAACAGCGCCGGCGCCAACCTCCTCTCGGGCGTAGCGTCGACGCTGCTGTCGGCGAACGGCGCGGACCTGGGGTTGTTCGAGGTCGATGAGGCGGCGCTGCCCGACGTCGCGCGCCGGGTGCGGCCGCGGGCGACTCTGCCTCGGAAACCTCTTTCGCGACCAACTGGACCGCTACGGCGAGCTCGAGCTGGTGGCCGAGCGTTGGCGCGGAATGGTCGGCGAGCTCGATGCGGACGCCTTCGTGGTCGCGAACGCCGACGATCCGCAGGTCGGGGACCTCGCCCAAGACCGGCGCGGCGTCCTCTTCGGTGTGGACGACCCGCGGCACGGCTCGTCCGGCCTTCAGCACGCGGCGGACTCCAAGTGGTGCATCCGCTGCGGGACGCCCTATGAGTACTCGGCGGCATACGTCGGACACCTCGGGGACTACCGCTGTCCCTCGTGCGGCCATGCGCGGCCGTCGCTTGATCTCGCAGCCCGGGC
This sequence comes from uncultured Actinomycetes bacterium, assembly GCA_963802375.1. Lineage (GTDB taxonomy): Bacteria > Actinomycetota > Thermoleophilia > Gaiellales > Gaiellaceae > JACDAN01. The sequence continues at coordinate 327,322 of CAWDIJ010000010.1, read as the reverse complement.
GATCGAGCTCGACGGGCTGGAGTCGGTCTCGTTCGACCTCGTGGACCGGGGCGGCTCGATGCGCATTCGCTTGCCGCTTCCGGGCCTCTACAACGTCTACAACGCGCTCGCAGCCGCGGCGCTCGCCGGCGTCCTCGGCGCCTCGCGCGAGGAGATCCGCTCAGGGCTCGAGCGGTTCAGCGCCGCCTTCGGTCGCTTCGAGCGGATTCCGGTCGGGCAGCGGACCCTGCTGATGCTCCTGATCAAGAACCCGGCAGGCGCGAACGAGGTGGTGCGAACCCTTGTCGCCGGCAGAGCGCCCAGCCTCGCCGTGATCGCGCTCAACGACGCGATCGCCGACGGGCGGGACGTTTCCTGGATCTGGGATGTCGACTTCGAGCCCCTGCTGGAGCGACTCGATCGCGTGGTCGCGACGGGCGAGCGCGCGGCCGAGCTTGCGTTGCGCTGCAAGTACGCAGGCTTTGCGGAGGACGGGATCGAGGTCGTTCCGGAGTTGGACGCGGCGCTCGACCGTGGGCTGGAGCTGACCCCGGTCGGCGGGGAGCTGTGCGTCCTCCCTACCTACACGGCGATGCTGCGCCTGCGCGGGATCGTGGCAGAGCGCGGCTACGTGAAGCCGTACTGGGAGCGGGCGGCGTGAAGATCCGCGTCGGGCACCTCTACCCCGACTACCTGAACATCTACGCCGACCGCGGCAACATCGCCGTGTTCTCGCGGCGGGCGGCCTGGCGAGGGCACGAGCTCGAGGTACAGGCGATCGGAATTGGCGACACGGTGGAGCCGGGGGCTCATGACCTGCTGTACGTCGGCGGCGGGCAGGATCGCGAGCAGGCGCTGGTCGCGCCTGACATCCAGGGAAAGAGCGAGGCGCTTCGGGAGGCGGTCGCCGGCGGCGCGGCCGTGCTCGCCGTTTGTGGCGGCTACCAGCTCCTGGGGCGCTTCTACCGCGACCGGTCGGGCGCGGAGCTTCCTGGCGCCGGCGTCCTGCCTCTCCATACCTTGGCCGGCGAACGTCGGATGATCGGCGATGTCCTGCTCGAGTGCGAGCTGGAGCCCGGTGTGCGGCGGACGATCGCCGGGTTCGAGAATCACGCCGGGCGCACGATCCTCGAGGACGGCGCCGAGCCGCTCGGCCGCGTCGTGGCAGGGTTCGGAAACGACGGTGAGAGCGGGTTCGAGGGGTGCCGCGCCGGCCGCGTCGTCGGCACCTATCTCCACGGGCCGCTCCTACCGCGAAACCCGTGGCTCGCCGACTGGCTCCTCGCGCAGGCTCTCGCTCACCGAACCGGCGGCGAGCCACCGGTCTTCGAGGCGCTGGCCGACAAGCTCGAAGACGAGGCTCATTCGGTCGCGGCCACCCGGGCCAGGTCCCGCGGGGGCCGGGGCGCCAGGTAGCCCAACCTCCTCCCCACCGCAATCGTATTGCCGTTCTGCGCGCGGGTGGGGCACGCGTGTGTGCCGAGTGTGCGCCCGTGTGTCACGGAACCCACAGCGGGCCGAGGTAGACGACGGGATCACCAGGTCGCCAGCGCGTCAGGAACCGCTGGATCGGCGGGTGGAGGACGAGCTCCTCGAGCTCGGCCACCGCGAAGAGCCGATGGCCCTTGACGGCCGCGTCCTGCGAGGTCGCGGCTTCGAGCGACCGGTCGCCGAGATCTCCGGCGAAGATGATGTGGACGACGTGCTTCGCCGCGAAGCTCTTCTGCGGCGCGATCGAGTCCACGATCGCCACGGGGCCCTCGACGGGAACGTCCTCACCGAGCCCAATCTCCTCCTGGAGCTCGCGATGCAGCGCGTCGACGAGGCTCTCACCCGAGTTCACCCCGCCGCCGGGCAGAAGCCAGTACTCCTTGCCGTGCTTCTCGTGCCGGCAGAGCAACAGCCGGTCGCCACGGCTGAGGATCGCCGAGACCCGAATCCGCGGCTCGGCGCCCACAAGCTCAGATGCGTGAAGAGCCGAAGCCCCGGGCTCCGCGCTCGCTCGCCGGAAGTTCCTCGAGCTCCACCAGCTCGACGGGCGGCACCGGGAGGACGACCAGCTGCGCGATCCGCATCCCCGGCTCGACGACGAAGGGCGTCTCGGCATCGGTGTTCAGCATCACAACCTGCACCTCTCCCCGGTAGCCGGCGTCGATCAGCCCCGGCGCGTTGACGAGCGTGATGCCGTTTCGCGCCGCCAGGCCCGAGCGCGGGAGGACGAAGCCGCCGTGGCCCTCCGGAATCGCCACGGCCAAGCCGGTCGGGACCACGGCGCGCTCCCCCGGCCCGAGCTCGTGGCGGCCACAGGCCGACAGGTCAAGCCCCGCGTCGCCGGAATAGGCCTGGGACGGGACGACGGCGTCCTCCCGGAGGCGGCGAACCGGGAGCTCGATCAACTCGTCGCCCGGCTGGGCTCGTCGGCGTCGAGAATCAGGTACTGGGCGAACCGCTGGGTCTCCCGCCTGGGGAGCCGCGCGCGAATGAAGACGCCGTCCGGACCGTCGATGCGCTCGTCGATCGGCGGCCCGAGCGAGTACAGCTCGGCGAGCTTCGCGCCGTCCTCGTATGGGACGAGCATGCGAACCAGCTCGAATCGTTCGGCGAAGCGCTCGGCGATCCTTGCCCGGAGCTCGTCCAGGCCCTCCCCGGTCTCGGCGGAGATCTGGAGCGAGCCGAGGAAGCGGTTCGCGAGCCGCCGGCGCCCGAGCGGATCCACCGCGTCGATCTTGTTCAGGACGAGCTCGACCGGAAGCTCGTCGGCGCCGATCTCGGCCAGCACCTCGTTCACCGCCGAGGTCGTCTCGTCCAGCTCCTCGTCCGGCACCGAGCCGTCGACGACGTGGAGGATCAGGTCGGCATCGAGCGTCTCCTCGAGCGTCGCCGCAAAGCCCTCGACGAGCTCATGCGGCAGCCGACGGATGAAACCGACCGTGTCGGTCACCAGGTAGCGGCGTCCGTCCTGCTCGAACGCCCTCGTCGTCGGGTCGAGCGTCTCGAACAGGCGATCGTTGACGGAGACGCCGGCGCCGGTCAGCGCGTTGAGGAGCGTCGACTTGCCCGCGTTCGTGTACCCGGCCAGCGCGACCGTCGGCGTGTGCGAGCGTACCCGCTCCCTCCGTCGCGTCTGACGCTGCCGGCCGAGGGTCTGGAGCCGACGCCGCAAGATCGCCACGCGCCGGCGCGCCAGGCGACGGTCGGTCTCGAGCTGGGTCTCTCCGGGGCCTCTCGTCCCGACGCCGCCGTCCATCCGGCCCGCGCCGAGGCGCTCGAGGTGCTGCCACATGCCCCGCATGCGCGGGAGGTTGTACTCGAGCTGCGCCAGCTCGACCTGGAGCTTCCCTTCGGCGCTGTGCGCGTGCTGGGCGAAGATGTCCAGGATCAGCTGGGTTCGATCGACGACGCGCGCCTTCAGCTCGTCTTCGAGCTTTCGCTGCTGGGACGGGCTGAGCTCGTGGTCGACCAGGAGCGACTCCGCGCCGGCCGTCTTGTACGCCTCCTTGAGCTCGACCAGCTTGCCCTTGCCCACGAACGTCCGCGGATCCGGCCTCGCCCGATGCTGGACCATGGCGGCGACCGGCTCCACGCCTGCGGTCCGCGCGAGCTCTGCGATCTCGCCGAGCTCGCGGTCCTCGTCGGCGCCCGGAGCCAGCACGGACAGGATGAAGCCCCGCTCCGGCTCGAGGCCGGAACGAGACTCGGGCTGGCGCGTCGTCACGCCTTGATTATGACTTTCTGGAGCGAGCTCTCGATCCGCCGGACGGCCTCTTCGAGGTCCTCGTCCGAAACGGTCATGGACAGCCTGACGAACCCCTCACCGCTCTCGCCGTAGCCGGGACCCGGCGAGACGACGACATTCGCCTCCTCGAGCACGAGAGAGGTGAATGAAGCCGAGTCGTGCCCGTTCGGGACCGGCACCCAGAGGTAGGGAGTCGCACGCGGCGGTTCGACGGAGACTCCGATCGCTGCGAGTGCGTCGACCAGCAGGTCTCGCCTGCGCCGATAGACCTCCGACATCTCGCGCGGGAAGCCGCGCTGGTCGGTGAGCGCTACGGTGGCCGCCCGCTGGAGCGCCTCGAACATCCCCGAATCGAGGTTGGCCTTGAACTGGCGGAAGCGCTCGACCACCTCCGCGTTGCCGGCGACGAATCCGCAGCGCCACCCGGTCATGTTCCAGCCCTTCGACAGCGAGAAGATCTCGACACCGACCTCTTTCGCACCCGGTGTCTCGAGGAAGCTTGGCGCGACGTAGCCGTCGAAGCAGACCTCGGAGTAGGCGTTGTCGTGCACGAGGATCAGGTCGTTCGCCCGCGCGAACTCGACTGCCCGCTCGAACGCCCCTTCCGGAACGACGGCGCCCGTGGGGTTGTTCGGGTAATTCAGGTACAGGAGGTTTGCGCGGCCGACCACCTCGGCGGGAATCGCGTCGAGGTCGGGAAAGAAGTCGTTCTCCGTCGTCAGCGGCAGGTAGTGGACATCGGCGCCGGAGAAGACCGGTCCGGACGTGTACGGCGGGTAGCCCGGCTCGGGGCTGAGCGCCACCTCGCCCGGATCGAGGCACACCATCGCGATGTGCCCGACGGCCTCCTTGCCGCCCAGCGCCGGCACGACCTCGCTCTGGGGGTCGAGCTCGACGCCGAAGCGGTCACGGTAGAACGACGCGGCTGCCTCGCGCACCTCGTCGGTGCCGTGGTTCGTCGGGTACTGGTGCGTCGACGGGTTCCGGAGGGCTTCCGCCGCCGCTTCGACGATCGCCGGTGGCGTCGGCAGGTCCGGGTCGCCGATCGCGAGGCTGATGACCTCGATCCCTTGCCGCCGCTTCGACTCCCTGAGCCGCTCGAGCTCGGCAAAGAGATAGGGCGGGACCGCGTCGAGCCGCTTTGCGAACCTCACAGCCCGAGCTCCTCGCTCGCTTCTCCGGTGAAGATCTCCTGCGCCGGCCCTGTGAGGCGCGCCTGCATCGAGTCGTCGAGCTCGACGAGGAGGTCACCGCCGGCAGGTGGACGGTGACCGGGCTCTCGCACCAGCCCCGGGCGACGGCGACGCCCGCGGTCGCCACCGCGCTCGTCCCGGACGAGAGCGTCTCCCCCGCTCCGCGCTCCCAGACGCCGACGGTGATGTCGCGAGGCCCGTCGACGCGCACGAGCTGGACGTTGGTGCGCTCGGGGAAGCGCTCGTGGTTCTCGATCAGCGGGCCGAGCCTCAACAGGTCCTCGCGGTCGGGCTCGCGGCGGACGACCGCGTGCGGGTTGCCGACGGACGCGGGCGTGAACTCCACGGACTCGCCGCCCAGGTCGATCGTCTCGGGTTCCTGTACCTCCACGGCACCCATGTCCATTTCGACGTCCTGGCCTCCTCGCATCCTTGCCACGACCTCGCGAGGCCCGACGCGGATCCGCACCGTGTCGGCTCCGCTGCGCCGGGCGAGCCAGCGCGCGGCGATGCGCGTTCCGTTCCCCGACAGCTCGGCGGTTGAGCCGTCGGGGTTCCAGATCACGATGTCCGCGACGTCGTGGTTGGCGGAAACCACCTCGAGGACGCCGTCGGAGCCGACGCCGAAGTGGTAGTCGCAGAGGCGGCGCACCTGTTCCTCCGTGAGCGGCGTCCCGACCTCAGCCCGCTGGACCAGCAGGTAGTCGTTGCCGAGTCCGTGCCATTTCGAGAATCTCATCGGCCACCTCGCCCGCCGGGCGGTCGGCTCGCACGGTAACAAGGCCGGGTATGCGTCGCATCCACTTGCGCTGGTAGGCGGCGTAGCGGATCGTACGGCGGATCAGCGCGGCGAGCGCGTCGTCCCGCGGGAGCTCCGAGATGTCGCGGAGGCCGTGCACGGTTCGGGCCGTGGACGAGATCGGGCGCGCGAGCGCGCTCTGAACCTCGGCTTCGACTCCTGACTCGAACATGCGCCTCGCACGCCGCTCGATCCGCTCGTCGAGCACCTCCTTCGGCACGTCGAGGCCGACGACGAGCGTCGGATGGCGGGTCTCCTCAGTCCAGAGCCGCCCTTCGCGTGGCGCCAGGGAGGCGCCCGCCTCGGAGAGCTCCAGCGCCCGGACGACGCGGCGGCGGTCGTTGCGGTGCACTTGCGCAGCGGCCTCGGGATCGCGCTCCGCCAGGAGCTCGTGCGCCGCCTCTGCCCCGAGCCGGTCGTACTCCCCCTCCCAACGCTCTCGCATCCCCGGCTCGGGCGCCGGCGGGAGATCCAGCTCCACGAGCGCCGCCCGCAGGTAGAGACCGGTGCCCCCGACGACGATCGGCGTTGTGCCGCGTTCGAGCGCCCGGTCGACAGCAGCGTGCGCGAGCTCCGAGTACTCGCCCACCGAGGCCTCGTGGTCGAGCTCCCAGATCGCCACGAGCTCGGTGTCACGTTCCGACTTGTTCGTGAGGATCGGCAGGCCGCGGTAGACCTGCATCGCGTCCGCCGAGATCAGCATGGCGGGGACCCGGTCGGCGATCGCCTCCGCGACGGCCGACTTCCCCGACGCCGTCGGGCCGAACACGGCGAGGACGCCGTGATCAATCACGGAGCCGGGCGCGCGCCCGCTCGAGCTCCTCGTCGGTCGCGCCGCCTGCTTTCAGGTAGCCGGCGATGCTGCCGTACCGCCGCTCCAGCTCCTCGAGCACCCCGACCATGGACGAAGCGGGCGTCTTGGAGATCCGGTGCAGGCGTTCGAGCTCGGCCTCGTCGGCGGCCTGCGCGAACCATTCTTCGTGCCGGGCCCGCAGCCGTTCCTCGCTGAGCGAGTAGTCGGTCGCGATCTCCTCGATCGGCACGCCGGCGAGGCGCAGGAGGAAGGCGCTGACGAGCCCGGTGCGGTCCTTGCCGCCGTGGCAGTGGACGACGACAGCCCCCTCGGGTGCGTTCGCGACCGCCCGGATCGCGGCGGCGACGTTCGGCCGAAAGTGCTCGAGGAAGATGAGATAGACCTCGCGCGTCGCCGCCGCATGGTCTTCGGCCGCCGCGCTGGCCTCTTCGACCTCTTCGAAGACATCAGGTCGGCTGTCGAAGAAGGAGACATGAACGGCGTCGACCGGCAGCTCGGCGGGAGGATCCTCGGCGAGCTCCTCATCGGAGCGGAGGTCGACGATCGTCCGGACGCCGTAGTCGACGACCGCCTGCCAGCCCGCGTGCGTCAGCTGGCGGACGCTGTCCGCGCGGACGACCGAGCCCCAGCGCGTCTCGGTGCCGTCCTCGGTCGGATGCCCGCCGAGGTCGCGGGCGTTCAGCAGCCCGTCCCAGTCCAGATCTCTGCTACGCGGCAACTGCAGCGAGCTGGGTGCCCTTGAGCGTGGTGGAGGTGGCGGTGTCGATCTCGACATGGACGAGGTCGCCGGGCGCCGCAGCGCCGGCGAAGTTCACGGTCGTGTTCCGGCGTGTCCGTCCGCGGAGCAGCGTCGAGTCCGTCCGGCTTGGGCCCTCGACGAGCACTTCCTCCGTTCGTCCGACCCGCGCCTGGTTTCTGTCGTGGGCGACGCGCTGCACGACCTCGATCAGCCGCTCGATCCGGTCGCGCTTGACCTCGTCCGGCACCTGGTCGCCCATCGTTGCCGCCTCGGTGCCACCGCGCGGCGAGTAGACGAAAGTGAACGCGCTGTCGAAGCCGATCTCCTCGACCGCGCTCACCGTTTGCCGGAAGTCGTCCTCCGTCTCGCCCGGAAAGCCCACGATCAGGTCGGTCGAGAGGGCCAGGTCAGGGATGGCGGCGCGCAGCTCGTCCACGAGGCGCAGGAACCGCTCGCGGCTGTAGGTGCGGCGCATCGCCTTCAGGATCCGTGTCGAGCCGGACTGGAGTGGCAGGTGCGCGTGCTCGCAGACCGCGTCACACTCCGCCATGGCGGCGATCACCGGCGCCCGGAAATCCTTCGGATGCGGGCTCGTGAAGCGGATTCGCCTGATTCCGCCGACGGCGTCGCAGGCACGGAGCAGCTCGCCGAAGTCCGTCCGGATGTCCGGCAGCAGGTCGCGGCCGTACGAGTTCACGTTCTGGCCGAGGAGTGTGATCTCGCGCACCCCGGCTCGCGCGAGACGCTCGACCTCCGCGATCACCTCGCCGGGCCGGCGGCTCTGCTCCCTGCCCCGAACCGATGGGACGATGCAGTAGGCGCACTTGGAGTTGCAGCCCATCGAGACCTGCACCCATCCCTGAAAGCGGCGCTCCCGGTGCATCGGCAGCAGGCTTGCGAACGAGCGGTGCTCCAGGCCGAAGCGCCCCCGTGAGATGCCCTCGCCCCCCGCGCCCAGCCACTGGCCGAGGTGCGGGATCGAGCCCGGCCCGAAGGCGACGTCCACATAGGGGTAGAGCTCGAAAAGGCGCTCGCGCTGAGCCTCCGCGTAGCAGCCGCCGACGGCGATCACCTTGTCGGGATCGCGCTCCTTGAGCGCCCGCGCCTGGGCGAGGTGCGCGGCGAACCGCTGATCGGGCTTCTCACGGATCGTGCAGGTGTTGAAGACGAGGACATCGGCGTCCTCTTGTGCGGCGCTCTCCCCCAGTCCGAGCTCCTCGAGCATGCCTTTGATTCGCTCCGAATCGTGGGCGTTCATCTGGCAGCCGAACGTCGTGACGTGGTAGCGCTTCACGGGGCCGAAACACTGTATCGGGGCGGTTGGCGAACCCTCGATTTCTCAGCAAACCGGCTAGTCTGGCCGCGTCCGTTTGAGTCAGCTTTCAGGGGAGAGGTCAATGCATCGATTTGCGGTCGTCCGCGTCCGTTTCGTGACGCTCTGTCTGCTCGCGTTACTCGGCTTCGCCGGGCTTGCAGGCGCCGCCGGCGGTGCGCTTCCGAACGGTCCGTCGCCGAGTCTCGTGATCAGTCAGATCTACGGCGGCGGCGGCAACGCCGGGGCCACCTACACGCACGACTACATCGAGATCTTCAACAGAGGCACGACGAACGTTTCGCTCGGCGGCAAGTCGCTGCAGTATGCGAGTGCGGCGGGCACCGGGGCCCTCGGGGCGAACGCCGCGCAGCTCACCGAGTTGCCCGACGTGATCGTTCCGCCCGGCGGCTACTTCCTCGTCCAGGAGTTCTCGCAGGCCGCGGTCGGGAGCCCGCTTCCGACGCCCGACCACACGGATCCGACCCCGATCAACATGAGCGGGACGGCTGGAAAGGTCGCTCTCGCCAACGGGACGGAGTCGCTCGGGTGCAACACCGCCGCGAGTTGCGCCGCGAACGGCAACGACACGCGGATCATCGACCTCGTCGGCTACGGGACGACGGCGACCTACTTCGAAGGAGCGGGGCCTGCATCCGCGCCGTCGAACACGACCGCCGACGTCCGCATGGCGGGCGGCTGCCAGGACACCGACAACAACGCCGGCGACTTCTTGGCGGCGGCGCCGAGCCCGCGCAACAGCACGACGACGCGCAATCCCTGCTCGGCCGACGCGGCCCCGTTCGTCGCCGCGACGACGCCGACTCCCGGCTCGACCGAAAGCCCGACCGGCACGAACATCACCGTCACCTTCTCCGAGCCAGTGGTTGCCGCCGCGAGCGCGTTCAGCCTGACTTGCACCCGCAGCGGGAATGTCGCGCTCATCGTGACGCCGAGCGGCGCGTCGACGACCTACGCCCTCGATCCGCAGAGTGACCTCCAGCAGAACGAGACCTGCACCGTGACCGTCGCTGCATCAGGTGTGACCGACGTGGACGACGTCGATCCCCCGGACAACATGGCGGCCGACCACTCGTTCAGCTTCAGCACCGTCGGGCTCGCGCTGCGCATCCACGACATCCAGGATCACGCGCACATCTCGCCGTACGACGGCGACCTCGTCTCGCAGGTGCCGGGCGTGGTCACCGCTGTCAGTTCGACCGGCTTCTGGTTCCAGGATCCGCAGCCCGACATGGACATTCGGACTTCGGAAGGCATCTTCGTCTTCACGGGCTCCCGCCCGACGCTGACTGTCGGCACCGACGTACGTGTGAGCGGCCGGGTCCAGGAGTTCCGCGCGGGCTGCTTCCCCAGCTGCGCGCCGACGAGCAGCGCCTTCGCGAACCTGACGACGACCGAGATCGTGTCTCCCACCGCGGTCGCGGTCGGGACGGCTCCCGCGATCGCGCCGACGATCGTCGGATTCGGTGGCAGGATCCCGCCCACGCGCGTGATCGAGAACGATTCCGCGGGAGACGTCGAGACGAGCAACACGTTCGACGTGAGCTCGGACGGGATCGACTTCCACGAGAGTCTCGAAGGCATGTACGTGCGCATCCGGAACGCGATCGCAACCGGCCCGCGCAATGACTTCGGAGAGATCTCCGTGCTCGGCGACTTCGGGCTGCTCGCGAGCGTCCGGACGAACCGCGGCGGGATCGTCGTTCGCCGGATCGGCGACTACACGTACCAGGAAGGCGACTTCAACCCGGAGCGGATGATCCTCGACGACGTGATCCGCCCGACGCCGCCCGTCCACGTGCGTGACCGCTTCACCACTGCGGTGGACGCGGTCGTCGACTACGGGTTCGGCAACTTCAAGTACCTCGTGATCAACGACCTCACGCGGGTCGACGGCCGCCTCCAGCGCGAGGTCGCACGCACCGCGAGGCCGGGCGAGCTCGTCGTTGCCACGTACAACGTCGAGAACCTCGATCCCACCGACGCACCGACCGGCCGCTTCCAGCGTGCCGCCGAGCAGATCGTCGAACACATGCGCTCGCCCGATCTGATCAACATCGAGGAGATCCAGGACAACGACGGTGCGACCTCGCCGGCTCCGACGGATGCGTCCCTGACCTGGCGCCTGCTCATCGAGGCGATCCAGGCTGCGGGAGGCCCGCTCTACGAGTACCGCCAGATCGACCCGCTGCCGGGCACCGACGGCGGTGAGCCGAATGGGAACATCCGCGTCGGCTTCCTGTTCCGCACCGATCGCGGGCTGAGCTTCGTCGACCGTCCGGGCGGCACTGCGGTGACGCCGAACGACGTCGTCGACACGCCTGGCGGGGCGCGGCTTCTCTACAGCCCCGGCCGCATCGACCCGACGAACTCGGCCTTCACGAGTAGCCGCAAGCCACTCGCGGGCGAGTTCGAGTACCGCGGCCGTACGCTGTTCGTGATCGGCAACCACTTCAACTCGAAGGGCGGCGACGATCCGCTGTTCGGCCGCTTCCAGCCGCCGAACCGCCGGACCGAAGTGCAGCGGCACCAGCAGGCTGCGATCGTCAACGACTTCGTCGATCGCATCCTCGCCGCCGATCGCAACGCCCAGGTGATCGTTCTCGGCGACCTGAACGACTTCCAGTTCTCGCGGACGATGGAGATCCTGGAGGGCGGCGTGCTGGTGAACCTCTTCGACGCATTGCCGCTACAGGAGCGCTACACGTACGTCTTCGACGGTAACTCCCAGGCGCTCGATCACGTCCTGATGACCCGCAACCTCCTGCGGAAAGTCGAGCGCTATGACGTCGTCCACATGAACTCGGAGTTCTTCGATCAGCTCACCGATCACGATCCGCCGCTCGCCTACCTGCGGGCCGGCGGCGGCGGCGACGACGACGACCACGACGATGACGACGACGACTAGGTAGAAGGACGCTGCGACGCGGAGCGGGCCTAGCCCCGCTCCGCCGCAGCGGCTACTTCGCGAGCTCGGTCGCCCTCGACTCGCGGATGACCGTCACCTTGATCTGCCCGGGATACTCGAGCTCCTGCTCGATCTCCCGGGCAATCTCGTGGGAGAGGAGCACGGCGTCGTCGTCGTCGATCTCACCCGGCTTGACGATCACGCGGATCTCGCGGCCGGCCTGGAGCGCGTAGACCTTCTCCACCCCGTTCTTGCGGGCGGCGATCTCCTCGAGCGCCTCGAGGCGCTTGATGTAGTTCTCGAGCGTGTCGCCGCGCGCGCCGGGCCTCGACCCGGAGATCGCGTCGGCGGCGACGACGAGGACCGCCTCCACGGTATGCGGCTGGATCTCGTAGTGGTGCGCCGCGATCGCATGGACGACAGCCTCGGACTCGCCGTACCGCCTCGCGTAGTCGGCGGAGATCTGCGCATGTGAGCCCTCGATCTCGTGCGTGAGCGCCTTGCCGAGATCGTGGAGCATCGCCGCCCGCTTGGCGGTGGGAACGCCGGCGTCCAGCTCCACGGCCATGATCCCGGCCAGATGGACGACCTCGAGCGTGTGCTTGAGGACGTTCTGGCCGTAGCTCGTGCGGTAGTGCAGCCGGCCGAGGATCTTGACGAGCTCGGGGTGGAACTCGCCGCAGTTCGCCTCGAAGACGGCCTGCTCGCCGGCCTGGCGGATGTGGTCCTCGATCTCCGCCTTCGACTGGTAGTACATCTCCTCGATCCGAGCAGGCTGGATCCGGCCGTCCTCGATCAGCTTTCCGAGCGTCAGGCGGGCGATCTCGCGGCGGATCCCGTCGAAGGACGAGAGCACGACGGCCTGCGGGGTGTCGTCGATGATGATGTCGACGCCGGTGAGGTGCTCGAGGGTGCGGATGTTGCGGCCCTCTCGCCCGATGATGCGGCCCTTCATGTCGTCGTTCGGTAGCTCGACGACGGAAGAGGTGGTCTCCGCGGCATGGCTGGCGGCGACCCGCTGGAGGGCGTCGGCGACGAGGTTGCGCGCGCGGCGCCTGGCGTCGAGCTGCGCCTCCTCGTCGAGCTGTCGGACGCGTCGCGCCAGCTCGTGGCGGATCCCACCCTCGGCGCGGTCGAGCAGCTCAGTCTTGGCCTCGTTGATGGTCAGGCTCGAGATCCGCTCGAGCTCGCCGAGCTCTCGGTCCTTCGCCTCCTTGAGCTCGACCTGAAGGTCCTTGATGTGCGTCTCGCGGTCTGCAAGGCCCTGCTCGCGGCGGAGGAGCTCGGTCAGCTTCGCCTCGAGCTCGTCCTGCTTGGCCAGGAGCCGCTCCTCGAGCTTCGTGATCTGGCCGCGGCGGTCCTGCGCGTCCCGCTCAGCCTCCGACCGGACGCGCACGGCTTGCTCGCGCGCCTCGATCTCGGCTTCACGGCGCAGGTTCTCCGCTTCGCGCTTGGCGTTGTCGACGAGCTCGTCGCGTCGGGCGGCCGCTTCGCCGAGGGTGGACCGCCCCAGCAGCTGCATCACGGCGAGCAGAAGTGCCGCTCCGAGGACGAGGCCGATAGCGATTCCAGCGGCGACGAGCATGGGCGCTCCCTGGGGTTGAAGTACCACCCACCATCGGGCCTGAGCAGAGCGCTCTGATTCGCAGCCGCCGGCGACGGCCGCACCGTTCGGTGCCGCTAGCGGTGTCTAGCTAGCGCCGCCTCCGCCGCATCGCTGGTTCGTGTCCTCATCAGTGATCGGTTTCGCTTTGTCTCAGAAATCGCGTCTGTGCAGGCAAGATGGTAAGTGAAGCGCCTCTCACAATACCCGATCGTCGACGAGGGAGGGCTTGGCGGGACGTCGCTCGTCGCAGGGGTGCGATGGTCGTTCCGAGGCAAGGACGAAGGGAGCGTCCGTATCGAATGAGATACGGGCGCGACTGAGGACGCCGTCCTCGGGGCGAGCAGCGCGGCCCTGCGGCTCAGCCGGGCGTCTCGCCATGCCCTCCAAGTGCTTCGAGCGACTCTCGAGCGAACCCCTTGGCGGCCAGATAGCGGAGTGCGCGATCGCCGCCTCCGCGCCGCTCGAAGATGCGCGCCGCCCGCTCCGGCTCGCGTTCGATGCCCTCGAGGATCTCTGCGATCGCCTCCCCGTCGATCCCGTGGCGCCGAAGGTCGTTGCTGATCAGTGAATCGCCGGCGTTCTTGGCCGCCAGGCCCCGCGCCCGTGCCTCTGCGAACCGCGCGTCCGAGAGCAGGCCCCGGGCTGCGAGCTCGTCGAGAGCCTCGTCCCGCTCGTCGGCTGGGATCCCCGCGCGCCCGAGTCGCTGCTCGAGCTCCCGCCGGGAGCGGTCGCGATGGTTCAGCGCGCGGAGCGCGAGCTCCCTCGCCTGGGACACTGGCCTACTTGGCGGCGGCCTCGGCCTCCGCTGCTTCCGCCGCGGCGTCGGCCGTGCCGTTCCCCTCGGCGGTCGGCAGGAGCCGGGCCGAGACGACCTGGTCGGGGCCGACCTCGGTCTGGATCTGGGCCAGGATCTTCTGTGTCACGTCGGGATGCTCGCGCAGGAACGCGGTCGCGTTCTGACGGCCCTGGCCGAGCCGCTCCTCCTGGAAGCTGAAGTACGACCCGGACTTCTGGACCGCCTTCCGCTCGATCCCCGTGTCGAGGACCGTGCCCTCCCAGGAGATCCCCTGCCCGTAGATGATGTCGAACTCGGCCTGCTTGAACGGCGGTGCGACCTTGTTCTTCACGACCTTGACGCGCACGCGGTTCCCGAACGCCTCCACGCCGTCCTTGAGCGTCTCGATCCGGCGGATGTCGAGGCGAACGGACGAGTAGAACTTCAGCGCGCGGCCGCCCGGGGTCGTCTCCGGGTTCCCGAACATGACGCCGATCTTCTCCCGGAGCTGGTTCGTGAAGATGCAGATCGTCTCCGTCCGGTTCAGCGTGCCTGCGAGCTTTCGCAGCGCCTGGCTCATCAGACGCGCCTGGAGGCCGACGTGGCTGTCTCCCATCTCGCCCTCGATCTCCGCTCGCGGAGTGAGCGCGGCGACGGAGTCCACGGCGACGACGGACAGCGCGCCGCTGCGGATCAGCAGCTCGGCGATCTCGAGCGCCTGCTCGCCGTTGTCCGGCTGCGAGACCAGGAGGTCATCGATGTTCACGCCGATCTTGCGGGCGTACTGCGGGTCCATCGCGTGCTCGGCGTCGATGAAGGCGCAGATGCCCCCGCGGCGCTGGGCCTCGGCGATCACGTGGTAGACGAGGGTCGTCTTTCCCGAGGACTCCGGGCCGAAGATCTCGACGATCCTGCCCCGAGGGAGGCCGCCGATCCCCAGCGCGAGATCCAGCGCGAGCGAGCCGGTCGACACGGATCCGACCGACACATGGGCCTGGTCGTTCATCCGCATGACGGCGCCCTTGCCGAACTGGCGCTCGATCTGTCCGAGAGCGGTGTCGAGTGCCTCTTCGCGACTCATTCGATCAACCTCCTAGCGGTACCGATTCCAAGACTTCGTACTGCGCCCCGGTCGGCCGCAGGGCTGACATGTAAACAGCCGCGTCGGACGGTCGAAGCCGCCCGAGATCCGGCACCGGCAGGTCCAGCCTGGGCCTCGAGCGGAAGCGCAGGACGGTGACGTGCGGGAGCCACGGGCGCTGCTCGCGTTCGTAGACGCCGAGGCGCTCCAGGCGGTCGAACAGGGCCTCGGCAAGGGGCTCGCCCTCCCCGGTCTCATCCTCGAGGAGGACCATGCCGACGCTCCGCGTCTCGCGGTAGCGGACGGCCGAGAACACGATCTCGCCGGCCTGCGCAGCCGCTTCTCTGAGCGCACCGGCGACGGCCGGGAGCTCGGGGGCCGGTCTCGAGCCGAGAAACGCGAGCGTGACGTGGAGCTGCTCGCGCGGGACGACCCTCCCCTCACGGAGGTGCTCGGACTGCCACGCCTCCAACCGGTCGAGGGTGGAGTCGGGAAGCCTGAGGGCGCAGAAGAGACGAAGGCGCTCACGACCCCCGACGCTACCCGTCGAGGTCACGCGTGTGTATGCCGGCTCTGTGCCAGAACGCGCCGCAGCAGGTGGAGCGCGGACGCGGCGGCACGGCGCCGCACCGCAGCCCGGTCACCGGGAAGGCGCAGCTCCATCGACTCCTCTGCCCTCGGCGTCGACGCGTGGAGATAGACGAGCCCGACAGGCTTCTCCGGCGTCCCTCCGCCCGGGCCCGCCACGCCGGTCACCGACACACCGACGTCGGCGGCCAGCGCACTCCGCGCGCCTTGCGCCATGGCCTCAGCCGTCTCGGCGGACACGGCGCCGTACCGGTTCAGGGTGTCCTCCGGAACCCCGAGCAGCTCGACCTTGAGGCGGTTGTCGTAGGGCACCACGCCGCCGGAGAAAGCATCGCTCGAGCCGGGGACGGATGTCAGCCGCGCGGCCACGAGCCCGCCGGTGCAGCTCTCCGCCGCACCGATCGTGAAGCCCTGCTCGCGCGCCAGGTCGAGCACGAGCTCCTCGACCGGACGCTCGTCCTGGGCGAACAGCGCGTGCGGAAGCTCCTCGGCGAGCGCTCGCTCGAGGAGCTCGGCGCGCTCCTCGGCCCCAGGCTGGACGACGAGATCGACCTGAACCTCCAGGTCGTGCGCGCAGATCGTGATCTCCACGCCATCGCCCTCTCCCCCGGCCCGCTCGACGACCCGGGCCACGGCCGATTCCGGCAGCCCGAAGAACCGGAGCACGCGGTGACCGGGCCGGCTCGCCGCTTCGAGGACGCGCTGGACGGGCGCGGTCTCGAGCGCGCGTGCCCAGAGCCGCTGGAGCTCGCCCGGCGGCCCCGGCAGCACGACGACGACCGTGGAGCCCACCTCGAGCACCAGCCCCGGAGCGGTCCCCGCGAGTCCCAGTGACTCGGCGCCTTCGGGGACCGTTGCCTGCTTGCGCACGCCGGACTCGAACTCCTCGTAGGGACGCCGAAACCGCTCCGACAGCCCGCGGACGACCACCGCGATCTCCTCCTCCAGCGCCGCATCGACTACCAGCGCGCGGCCGGCGACGTGCGCGAGCGTCTCGACCGTCCGGTCGTCGTGCGTCGGTCCGAGCCCGCCGGAGGTGACGACGAGGCCGGCGTCGAGCGACTCCCGAAATGCCTCCTCGAGCGCGTCAGGCCGGTCCCCGACGACGAGGACACGCTCGGGCTCGATTCCGCGCGTGCTCAGCTCCCGCGCCAGGAAGGGCCCGTTCTCGTCCGTGCGTCCTCCGCGGACGAGCTCGCTGCCTGTGACTAGGACAACGGCCGTAGGCCGGAGACCTCGGTTCAGTGTAGGACTCGTCGCCAGGGTGCGATGCTCGGATGCCAGGCCCGGACGCAGGCCGCGTGCATATCAACAGATATGGACGCGGCTGAGGACGACGCCTGGCGCCGAGCAGCGCGGCCTGACGGCTCAGGCCTCTGCTGGATCGAGGTCTTCATCAAGCCGCGGAACGAACCGGGATCAGGCGGCGCGCGGTGATGACGACCGTCGTGCCGCTGCCGCGGTCGGGCACTTCCCTGATGCGGCCGTTCACGCGGAAGCGAAGGTTCCCGGGCCGGCCCATGACGACGTGCAACCGCCGGTGCCGCACGAACCGGATCGTCGACCCCGCCTCCAGCGTCCCGCGGTACAGCTCGGGGCCCGCGGCGGAGCGCGCATGCACCTCGACCCACGAGTCGCCGAGCGCGCCGGTGATCGTCAGGCGTGCGATCGGTGCGACTGGACGGGCCGGCCTCTTCGCGGGCTCCTTCGCGCGCGTCTCGGCGGGCGGCTGCGACGAGAAGTCCATGATCGCCGTCTCCGGGGGGTCGCTGCCGAACCGCCAAGCGAGGACGACGAGCGCGGTCAGGATCCCGATCGCCGCGAGCGCGATGAGCACGACGCCCGACTCCACGCGCGGATTCCGGCCGACCGTGGACTTGTTTTGTGCCCGGAGCGGCGTCTCTTCGTCCCCCGGGATGTAACGCGAGTTGTACTCGTCGACGTAGAGCTGTCCGTCGAGGCCGAGGTATTCCGCGTAGGTCCTGAGGAACCCCTTGACGTACGTCTGGCCCGGGAGGATGTCGAACTGCTCGTCCTCCAGCGCGCGCAGGTACTTCCCGCGAACCTTGGTCGCCTGTTCCGCCTCGGGGAATTCGAGGCCCTGGCGCAGGCGCGCCTCGCGGAGACTGTTACCGATCTCGAACACGGCGGCCGCTCGATTGTAGGCGCTTAGGTGCCGACTGGTCGGCGCCGCGAGGCCATGCCGGCTCTGCCGGCGTGGCCGGTGGCTTCGCCTTAGGCCGCGAATTCCCGTAACACGTAGTACGTGGCAACGGAGATCCCGGCCGTCACGGCCAGATACAGGCCGAAGTAGCCCAGGATCCGGCCGATCGCCGCAAGTGTCTTTCCGCGCGTCCTCCCCAGTGTCCGCTCCACCTGGCGCCGCCCGCGCCGGCCCAGGACGACGGCGATCACGGAGAGGACGAAGGCCGGGGGGATCGAGACCGCCGACTCGAGCAGCGTGAAGACGTCGTAGAGCTCCGCCGCGACGACGGCCGCGGGGATCGCTACGGCTCCGGCCAGGCCGAACGGCACGGAGAAGACCGCGCTCCAGCTCGTTGGCCGCTTCTCGTTACTGTTTTTTGTAGGGTCGGCCAATGGCTGCTGGCGGGATCGAGCGTCCGATCACGCCGGCGACGGCGATCAGGGTGAGGATGTACGGCAAGGTCTCGAAGAGCAGTGCGGCCTGCTCGGAGTATTCGGGCAGCGACCGCGCGAGCGCGCTGGAGAACCCGAACAGGAGTGCCGCGAAGAAGGCGCCAAACGGCTTCCACATGCCGAAGATCAGCGCGGCGAGGGCGATGAAGCCTTTGCCGGCGGTCATGTTCTCGTTGAACGAGCCGACGAACCCGATCGAGAGGTAGGCGCCGCCGAGAGCCGCCAGGATGCCCGAGACGGTCACGCAGCAGTAGCGCACCAGGTAGACGGAGATTCCGACGGTGTCCGCAGCACGCGGGTGCTCGCCGACGGCACGGATCCGCAGCCCGATCGGCGTCTTGAACAGGACGACCCAGGAGAGAACCACCGTGGCGAGTGCGAGCCAGATCATCAGGTTCATCTGGCCGAAGATCGGCCCCAGGAAGTAGACGTCCTCGATGAACCCGAGATTGACGTCGGGGATCTCGGACACGTCCGGAGGCGTCCCTTCGGCACCGTACAGGTCGATGTACAGGTAGCCGGTGATTCCCAGCGCCAGGAAGTTGATCGCGGTCCCCGACACGATCTGGTCGGCCCGGAGGTGGATCGAGAAGACCGCGTGAATGAGCGCGAACAGGCCGCCCGCGACCATCGCAGTGACAAGCCCCCACTGCCAGCTGCCGAACCGGTCCGCGCCCCAGATCCCGAAGAAGGCGCCGGAGAGCATCATCCCCTCGAGCGCGATGTTCACCACGCCGCTGCGCTCGGAGAACATCCCTCCGATCGCGGCGAACGTGAGCGGTGTCGCCCAGCGCAGGGTGGCGGCGAAGAGGCTCGACCAGACGAAGACGGCTTCGTGGTCGGCGAGCGAACCTTGTGCGGCCGCGAACCCGACCGTGATCGCGAGCAGCCCGGAGATGATCGCGGCCCAGCCCCACTTCCTTTCGTCGCGCAGGACCGCCGCCAGCCCGGCGAAGAGTGCGAGGAGCCCGAGATACACCGGGATCAACTCGTACGAATCCGTCCGTTCGCGCACGTTGTCGCCGAGAGGCGGGAGCATGAGCCAGACGCCCAGCGCCGCGAGGATCACGCCGATGACGGCGATCTGGCGGTTTCGGGACTCGGGCCCGAGCCAGGCCTGGGGCCCGAGCAGGGTCGGCCTTGTGCGAGGCACCGTCGTGCTCACGATTCAGCCGGCCTTGGGGTTCGCTGGGGCAGCCTCAGCCTCTTCCTCGCCTGCCACAGGTAGAGGATCAGCACGTCGGCGGCGACGAAGAGGACGACGAGGCCCTGGATGATCAGCGTCATGTTCCCGGCGAGCTCCGGCTCGATCGGCAGGGCCAGGTTCCGCGTGTTCGACCCGGTCAGCAGGGCGCCGAACAGCAGCGCCGAGAAGAAGATCCCGATCGAGGTGTTCCTCCCCAGCAGTGCGACGGCGATCCCGACGAAGCCGATGTCGGACTGCTGGATGTCGATCTGGCCGTACCGGTACTGCCAGCCGAGGATGTCGATGGCCCCGGCAAGCCCGGCGAAGGTACCGGAGATCGCCATCGCGAGGAAGTAGTTCCGCGACACCGAGATACCGCCGTAGCGCGCCGCCTCGGGGTTGAAGCCCGACGGCTCGGACCTCGTAGCCGAGTGTCGTCCGGTTCAGAATCACCCAGAACGCGATCAGGGCGGCGATCGCGATGAAGAACCCGATGTGGAGGCCCTGGATGTTGTCCGGGTCGGGCCACCAGATATGGAGCTTCGCCGACTCCTGGATGTCGTTCGAGATCGGGACCTGGTCGTTCACGTCGCTCTGGAGCGGCCCTCCGAGGCTGAAGAGGTAGCTCCCGACCCAGTAGGCGATCCAGTTGAGCATGATCGTCGTGATCACCTCGTGGGCGCCCGACCGTCGCCCGTAAGAGCCCGGCGATCCCGGCCCAGACTGCGCCGGCCAGGGCGGCGCACAACAAGGCGAGCGGCACGTGGATCCCGCGTCCAAGCCCGGTGATCTCCGCGCCCACGGCGACGGCGGCGATCGCGCCGACCCAGAACTGTCCTTGGCCGCCGATGTTGAAGAGGCCGCAGCGGAAGGCGAAGGCCACGGCGAGGCCGGTGAGGATCAGCGTCGTCATGATGACAAGGGTCTGCTGGAGGTTGACCTGCGCGTTGTTCCGGGCGAGCTCCTCGGTGTCCCAGAACTCGTAGGTATTCGCGACGGAGCGGATGTCGATGAGGCTGTCGGGGATCAGCCAGGGCAGCCCGCTGCCGTCCAGGATTGCCCGGCCCGTCTGGAAGGGGCTGACGCCCGTCGTCAGGCGGACGACGATCCCGGCGACGGTAAGCGCCAGGAGCGTCGTCAGGAGCGGTGTGACGATGCCCCCCGCCCGGTGCCAGACCGTCAGGCGGCCGGCAAGAGTCGTCGGCTCGCCCTGCTCCGGGTCGGGCGGGCGCGGCTGGTTCTCCGGTGTGACGGTCAGGCGACGGCCTCCTTCTCGCGGGTGCCGCCGGTCATCGCGATGCCGAGCTCCTGCTCGGAGACATCAGGCCCGTACTCCTCGACGATCTGGCCCTCGTAGATCACCAGGATCCGGTCGGAGAGCGAGAGAATCTCGTCGATCTCGAGCGAGATCAGCAGGACCGCGCGGCCGCCCTCGTCCCGCTCCTCCACCAGCCGCCGGTGGACGAACTCGATCGCCCCGACGTCGAGGCCGCGAGTCGGCTGCGCGGCGATCAGGACGCGGGGGTCGCGCGTCACCTCGCGGGCCACCACCACCTTCTGCTGGTTACCGCCGGAGAGTGCTGACGCCCTCGTCCGCGGGCTGCCGCCGCGAACGTCGAACTCCTTCAGCAGTCCGCGCGCCCAGGTGAAGATCCTGCCCGGCCGGAGCCACCCGAAGCGCGAGAACGGCTCCTTGTCGTAGTCGTGGAGCGCGAGGTTCTCCGCGAGGGTGAAGTCGAGGACGAGCCCGCGGCGTTGACGATCCTCCGGGATGTGTCCCATCCCGGACTCGAGATGGTGATCCGCGTTCGCGTTCGTGAGGTCTTGGCCGTCCACGGCCACGCGCCCGCCCTGGGGGTGGCGGAGGCCCGTGAGCGCGTCGATGAGCTCGGTCTGGCCGTTTCCGTCCACGCCGGCGATGCCGACGATCTCGCCGGCCCGGACCTCGAGGGTGACGCCCCGGACCGCCTCGAGCCCACGGTCGTCGAGCACCGAGAGGTCCTCCACCTCCAGGACTGGGTCGGCGGGCTGCGCAGGCGTCTTGTCGACCCGCAGAAGGACCTCGCGGCCGACCATGAGCTTCGCGAGCGTGTCCTGCGTCGCGCCCTCGCGGGGCACGGTGTCGATCTCCTTGCCGCGGCGGAGGACGGTGATCCGCTCGGCGATCTCCAGCACCTCCCGCAGCTTGTGGCTGATGAAGATGATCGACATGCCCTCGCGCTGGAGCGTCCTGAGGATGCCGAAGAGCTCGTCCGCCTCCTGCGGCGTCAGCACGGCGGTCGGCTCGTCGAGGATGAGGATCTCTGCTCCGCGGTAGAGGGCCTTGAGGATCTCCACGCGCTGCTGCTGGCCGACGGTGATGCTCTCCACCTTGGCATCGGGCTCGATCGCGAAGTTGAAGGTCGACGCGAGGTCGCGCACCCTCTGGATCGCGGCGTCGTAGTCCAGCAGGACGCCGCCCTTGCGCGGCTCGGTGGCGAGGACGATGTTCTCGGCCACTGTCATGACCGGGATCAGCATGAAGTGCTGGTGGACCATCCCGATTCCGTGCTCGATCGCGGCCTTCGGCGAGTCGATCGTCACCCGCTGCCCCTTGATCAGGATCTCGCCCTCGTCGGGGTGGTAGAGCCCGTAGAGGATGTTCATCAGCGTCGACTTGCCGGCGCCGTTCTCGCCGAGCAGCGCGTGCACCTCACTCGGGAGGAGGTCGAAGTCGACGTGGTCGTTCGCGAGCACGCCCGGGAACCGCTTCGTGATCCCGCGCAACTCGAGAATAGGAGCCGCAGCTTGGTCGACTCGTGCGTCGCCCATTGCGGGCGATTCTATGGAGGCGCAGAAGACGAGGGGCGGGCTTCCGCCCGCCCCTCGGATGTTTCGGTCGTGCTCGGTGTTAGAGCTTGGCCGGCGGCTTGACCTTGCCGGCGATGATCTGCTTCCTCAGCGTCTCGAGCTCGGCGCGCAGCGGCTGGCTGACCTTCCTGCTCAGCCTGCCGTAGCCGACGCCCTTGTTCCTGAGGCTGAACGTCGCGTTCGTGCCACCGCGGAACGTTCCGCGCTGGATGGCCTGGATCGACTGGTACACCGACTCGTCGACCCGCTTGACGGCGCTCGTCAGCATGTGAGCGCCGAGGTAGCCCTGGTCGGCGTCCACGCCGATGCCCCACTTGCGGCGCTCCTTGGCCGCGCTGAGGGCGCCGAGGCCGCAGCCGCCGGCGACCTGGAAGACGGCGTTCGCACCACGCGAGATGTGGTTGAGCGCGACTTCCTTGCACTTGGCCGCGTCGGTGAAGCTCTGCGAGTAACCGATGCGAACGACCGCGCGGCGGCTTGCCTTGCGGGCGCAGAAGCGGTAGCCCGCGATGAACGCGTCGACCGACGGGAGCTTGATGCCGCCGACTGCGCTCAGGATCGGGCGCCTCTTCTCCTTCAGGAGCTGCTTGACCGCCAGGTGTCCGACGAGGCAGCCTGCCTGCTCGGACTTGAAGAGAAGACCACGGACGTTCGACGGCTTGTCCGCGAGCGCCTCCTGCGGGAAGTCGATGATCGCGAACCTGCGCTGCGGATACTGCTGGGCGACCGTGTTGAGGTCGCTCGCGAGCAGGAAGCCCACCGCGACCGTGAGCGCGCTACCAGTGGTCGCGCCCTGCCGAAGGTTCGGCGTGTAGTCGGCCGGCGAGCGGGACTCGAAGACCTGCTTGCGGATCCGGAGGTTCTTCTCCGCCCGCAGCAGGCCCTGGTAGGCGAGCTGGTTGAACGAGCGGTCGTTGAGCCGTCCGACGTCGGTGACGAGCGAGATGCGCTCGTTGGCAGTCGACTTAGTCGGAGCGGCACTTGCCCCGAGTGCTGCGACGAGCATGGCTGTCAGCGCCACGACGAGCAGCCCCCAAGGCATGAGGCGTCTTACCTTCACTGATTCCTCCCCTTTCTAAGGTGTCCTACGTACTAGAGATACAAAGGCGATGCTAACCCCGTCACCATGAGACGTGAAGGGCTGGTGAAAGTTAGTCCGAGCTAGCCGTGAGCACGTGCTCGTCGACCAGTACGCGGCGCGGTTTGGAGCCCTCGTAGCCGGAGATGATCCCGCGCCGCTCGAGCATGTCGATCAGGCGGCCGGCTCGGGTATAGCCGACGCGGAGCCGGCGCTGGAGCAGGGACACGGAGGCGGTCTGGGTCTGGACGACGATCTCGATCGCCCGCTCGAGCAACGGGTCCTGATCGGGGTCGAAGTCCTCGTCGCCCGCGCCGAGCTCCTCCGGCGGCGCCTCGGGCGCCTCCAGCAGCGATTCGTCCAGCTCCTGGCCACGCTGGGTCCGGCACTGCTCGACCAGGAGGGCGATCTCCTCCTCGGTCACGTAGGCGCCCTGCACGCGCTGGAGCCGTGAGGTCCCGAGCGGCTTGAAGAGCATGTCGCCCTGCCCCAGAAGGCTCTCCGCGCCTGACTGGTCGAGGATCACGCGGGAATCGGTCTGGCTGGAGACCGCGAATGCGATCCGCGAAGGCACGTTCGCCTTGATCATCCCGGTGATCACGTCCACGGATGGGCGCTGAGTGGCAAGCACGAGGTGAATTCCGACGGCGCGAGACTTCTGCGCCAGGCGGATGACGGCGTCCTCGACCTGCTGCGGGGAGATCATCATCAGGTCGGCGAGCTCGTCGATGACGACGAGGAGGTAGGGCAGGGTCTCGTCCCCGCGCTGTCGGAACGCCCGGTTCGCCTCGGGGAGGTTGCGGGCGCGGACGGTCGCGAGGAGCTCGTAGCGCCGATCCATCTCGGCAAGCACGTTGGTGAGGACGATCGAGGCTTCCTTGGGGCTCGAGACGACCGGCGTCAGGAGATGCGGGATCGACTCGTACAGCGACAGCTCGATCCGCTTGGGGTCGATGAGGATGAGACGCACGTCGTCCGGTGTCGCCCGGAGGAGCACCGAGGTGAGGACCGTGTTGATGCAGCCCGACTTGCCCGAGCCCGTCGTGCCGGCGATCAGCAGGTGCGGCATGCGGGCGAGGTCGGTCCAGACGGCGTTGCCGGAGATGTCCTTGCCGAGCCAGACGGAGAGCGGGCTCGCCGTCGCGGGCAGCTTGTCGAAGACGTCGCCGAGCGTGACGAGGTTCGGCGAGAGGTTCGGGACCTCGACCCCGACGGCCTGTTTTCCGGGGATCGGCGCGAGGATCCGGATCTCGGTCGTCGCGAGCGCGTACGAGAGGTCGTCCTTGAGCGCCGAGATCTTCGACATCTTCGTCCCGGCCGCGAGCTGGAGCTCGTAGCGGGTCACGCGCGGGCCGGTGATCTCGCCGACCACTCTCGCGTCGACGCCGAAGTCGGCCAGCGCACGGGTCAGGGACTCCGCGACCTTGCCGTTGTCGCTCTTGGCTGCCGGCCGGGCCGGTGCGCGCTTCAGCAGCGACGGCTCGGGAAGCACGTAGTCCTCCTTTGCCGGTGCCGGCGGTTCGAAGAGGATCTGCTGCTCGCTGGTCTCGGTCGGTTCCTCGTCGCTCGCGTGCAGGAGCGGCGACGGCTCCGACTGACCCACCACGTCGGGGAAGTCCGAGACCGCGTCGATCGGCGGGTGGTCGTCGCCCGGTCTGATCGGGATCGCGGGCGCCAGCGGCCGCTCGTCGAGCACGGGCCGGCGCTCGACGCGGCGCCTGGCGGCGGTGTGAGCGCGGCGGACGGCGCCGTGGGAGCGCTGGACGAGCGCGCCGACCGATGCGCCGGACAGGAGCAGGACGCCGGCGAGCGTGAAGGCGGTTCCGGCGATCAGCGTGCCCGTGCGCCCGATCAGTGTCCCGAGGACCTCGTCGAGCGCGGTGCCGACGTAGCCGCCCGAGTCCGCGAGGAGCAGGAAGACCCCGAGCGCCGTCGACCCGAGGCCCCAGCGGAACGGGTGCACCTGGACGAGGCGGCTCCGGCCGAGCATCAGCAAGCCGACGATCACGAGGGCCGCCGGGACGAGGTAGCCGGCGTCGCCCACGAGCGCCCACAATCCGTCGGCGATGGCTTCTCCGCCAGTACCTCCCTCCCACTCCAGGTAGACGAGCGTCGAGAGGAACAGGCCCGCCGCGACGAGGCCGAGGCCGATCAGCTCGGGATGGTGGTGGCTGCGCTCCTTGGCCGCGCGCTTGCGGCGCTTGACCCGCGAGGGCACGCGCGGTTTCAGGGTGCGCTTCTTGCGGCGTCGCGCCATGCGCGCCTGCTTCGACGCGGCGGGCCCGACCCCTACCGGCGAAAGGTCAGCGCACGCGCTGCCAGGTCTTGCCGGGATATGCCATCGAAATGGCCCACGCACACCGGAACGTGGAGCAACCCTTGGGTATCACGGGAGCGAACGTGATCGTGCTCCCGCGAATCCGGTAGTTGAACGTCACCTTCGGAAACTCCTTGAAGATGGCGACTTTCCGGTTGCCGACGAGCCGATACGTGCCGTCGTCGACGGGCTGGCCTCTCCAGTCGAGCGAGCCGAACTTGCGATTCTTGGTGAAGAAGTGCGAGTGCCTGCGGGACACCGCTCCCCTACAGGGATTCGCGGGGGCCGCGATCTGCTCCGGCCTCGTCACGCCGGGGATGAAGCCGTTGCCCGCGATGAACTCCAGTACGAACTTCCTCATGCCTGCTCTGGTCAGCGCCGCCGCCAGCTCCCCGCAGGTGGTCACCCTGCGCCAGGTTCCGACGAGTGCGGCCTGCGAGGTCGCCGATACCGAAGGAGCTCGCTCCTCGGCTCGCGTCGTCGCCGCGCCGCTCGAGCCAGTGCCGGCCGCGACCACGAGCGCAAAGAGCAGGAGCGTCGCCAAACCTGCTCCTATCGGAGAACGCCGCAGCACGTGGCGCCAGTATCCCGCTCGGGGTCATCCGAGACAAGTACGGGCGGTTCGCCAAGGGCTTAGCCGAGGCTCGCGATCCGCTCGAGCAGGAGCTCGATGAAGGCGCGTCCGTCGATGCCGACTCCCACGTTGGCGTTCGGCTCGTTCTCAGTGCGGTGCCAGAGGTCGACGACGGTTCGGCCGCGGGTCAGGTCAGATCCGCACTCGATCGCGACATGGAGGTGCACCGTCTCGACGAGCTCCGGGCGGAAGACGTGCGCCAGGGCCACGGCGTCGTGGATCGGCGAGCCGTCGAAGCCGTACGTCTTCGAGTGGAACCGGTTGTAGAACTCCCAGAGCTCTGCGACGAGCGTGCCTGTGCGGCCCGTGGCGCGGAGGCGGTCGGCGTCCGCCTTCGTCATCAGCGCCTCGTGGGTCACGTCGAGGCCGATCATCGTGACGTCGAGCCCGCTCCCGAGGACGCGTGCCGCCGCCTCCGGGTCGGCCCAGATGTTGAACTCCGCGGCGGGCGTGACGTTTCCTAGGCCGATCGAGCCACCCATCAGCACGATCCGCTCCGGCCGCGCGTCGGGGTAGCGCGCCAGCATCAGCGCAACGTTCGTGAGCGGGCCGACCGCCACGAGCGTTGCGCCGCCGGCTTGGCGGCCGAGGAAGTCCACCGCGTGCTCGTCCAGCGGCGAGCCCTCCGCGGGTGGCAAGTCCGGCCCGTCCAGGCCGGTGTCGCCGTGGACGTACTTGGCGATGTACGGCTCGCGAACCAGCGGCCGGTGGGCCCCCGAGGCGACCGGGATGTCCGTCCTGGCGGCGAACTCGAGGATGCGGATCGCGTTCGCCGTCGTCTTCTCGAGCGTCTGGTTGCCCGCGACCGTGGTCACCCCGAGAAGCTCGACCTCGGGGCTCGCGAGGGCCAGGAGAAGCGCGATCGCGTCGTCGTGGCCGGGGTCGCAGTCGAGCAGAATCCGCGTCGCACTCACGGGCGCTCCAAGGCAAGTAACACTCTGTTACAAGCCACGATCGGCCCGGAGTTCGCAGAGTTTTGGCGCAAGTAACACCTTGTTACATGACCTCGTCGATCTCCGCCGCCGAGGGCAGCGACGGCTGGGCGCCTGGTCTCGAGGCGGCGATCGCCCCGGCCGCGCAGGCCCGGCTCAGGGCTTCCTCCCAGTCGCGGCCTTCGAGGTGCGAGACGACGAGGCAGGCAGTGAAAGCGTCGCCCGCCGCCGTCCCGTCGACCGCATGGACCTCGGGAGGCGCGGCCCGCGCAACTTCACGGCCGTTCTCGAGGAGGACCGCGCCTTCGGCTCCGAGCGTGAGCGCGACGAGCTTTCCGCGTGCGTTCACCTCGTGCTCGTAGCGGTTCACGACGAGCAGGTCCGGCTCGACGTCGATCGGCCTCGCCGGGGCCGCATTCAGAGAGAAGAACGAGGCGTCGCGTGCCGCGGAGACGATTGGCTCGTCGGGAATCTCGAGCTGGCAGAGGACGGCGCCCTCCACCGGCCGTCCCTCGACGCCGGTGTTCGCCCCCGGAGCGACGACGATGGTCGTCTCGCCGTCCGCGTCGACGGTGATCAATGCGACGCCCGTCGGCTCGTCGCTTGCTTGAAGGTCGAGCTCGACCCCTGCCTCGAGCAACCCCGCCGTCGCCTCCTCCGCCGCCTGATCCTTGCCCACACGTCCGATCATCCGCACTTGTGCGCCGAGCCGCGCGGCGGCGACCGCCTGGTTCGCGCCCTTCCCGCCCGCGTAACGGGCGAACGTCGCCCCGCTGATCGTCTCGCCCGGCCGCGGCAGGCGCTCGGCGCTCGCAACGAGATCGAGGTTGATCGAGCCGACGACCGTGAGCTCAGGCGGCAAGCGCGCGCAGGTCTTCGAGCGTGCCGCCGAGCAGATTCTCGCGCAGGTCGAAGAGCCCGGCCCACAGCGACGAGCGGTCTGGCGCAGAGTCCATCCGAACCGCCGTCGTGAGCCCTTCCAGCGCCCGGACCAGCACGGCGAGCTCGAGGTAGACCTGCGCGACCCTGTGCGAGGCGACACAGACGCCGGCCCGTCCGAGCACCGGCCCCCAGTCCATGAGCTCAGCGGGGCCGGGCTCTCCGTACCACGAGCGCCCCTCGGCCTCATCCGGCTCGAGCTCGAGGAGGTAGCGCCCGAGCGGGCGCTCCAGGCCGACGAGGGCGGTCTCCACCCGCTCGGCCGCACGCCGGAGCGCCGCCTGACGCTTCCCAGCTGTGCTCGGCTCCGCCTCTCCCCTCGCCCAGCGTTCGAGCAGGCGGCAGAACGCGAGCGCCGCCACCTCGCAGGCGACGAGCTGGCCGATCAGCGTGCGGGCCGTCTTCTCCTCGGCCGCGCGGTCGAAGAGCGCCTCCGCCCAGCCGGGCGTCGGGTCGATCCGAAGCGTGCTCATGACTCGCTCTTCTGAGTCGTCGCTGGGTGTGCCGGGCCGGAGGGCACAGTGTTTCCAACACGGGCCCGGAGAGCCCGGTGCGCCCAGCGGCCGGTCAGGAGTGCGAGGCTCATACCTCCACTATGACCGGCAAGATCATGGGCCGTCTACCGGTTCTGTCATAAATCAGCTGCCCAACTGCATCGTGTAGATGCTCCTGGAGCAGCTTGATCTCCCGGACGTTCTGGCCGAGGAGGTCACGAAGGACGCGGTTGGCCTCCTCGCGCGTCTCCTCCATGAGCGGGCCTGGCTCCGAGAGCCCTCGCGCGATCAGTTCCGGCATCGCCGCAGGGCCATCGTTGGAGCCCGCGATGGTCGCGACGATGATCAGGACGCCGTCTTCGGACAGCGTCCGCCGGTCGCGCAGCGCGACGTCCTTCACGTCGCCGACACCGAGGCCGTCCACGAAGGTGACGCCCGACTGGATCTGGTCGACGATCCGCGGCCCGGCCTTCGTGAGCTCGACGACGGTGCCGTTCTCCGTCAGGACGATCGACGCCGCCGGCACACCGCTCTCCTGCGCGAGGCGCCCGTGCGCAGCCAGCATCCGGAACTCGCCGTGCACGGGCATCACGGCCTTCGGTCGGACGAGCCCCAGCATCGTCCGCAACTCCTCCACGTGGCCGTGGCCGGACACGTGGACCGGCGCGTTCTCCTGGTGGAGCACCTCCGCGCCCGACTTCGCCAGCTGGTTGATCGTGTCGTGGACGCGCAGCTCGTTCCCGGGAACCGGCCGCGCGGAGAGGATCACGGTGTCGCCACGCTCCACGAACACCGACTGGTGGTCGTTGTAGGCGATGCGGGTCAGCGCCGACATCGGCTCACCCTGGCTGCCCGTGCAGAGGATCAGCACCTCGTGCGGCTGGTACTGGTCGAGCTCGTTCGGGCGGATCAGCGTGTCTTCGGGAACCTCCACGTAGCCGAGATTCCGCGAGATGTTCATGTTCTTGCGCATCGAGCGGCCGACGACCGCGACCTTGCGACCGACCTGCTGGGCGACGTCGATCGCCTGCTGCATCCGGTGGACGTTCGACGCGAAGCATGCGATCAGGACGCGGCCCTGAAGCCGCGGGATGATCTGCTGGAACGCCTCGCCGACGAGCCGCTCCGAGCCGGTGACGCCGGGGCGCTCGGCGTTCGTGGAGTCGCCGAGCATGAGGTCGACGCCCTGCGAGCCGAGCTCGGCGAGGCGGCCGACGTCGGTGCGCAGGCCGTCCACGGGCGTGTGGTCGAGCTTCCAGTCGCCGGTGTGGAGCACCCGACCGGCGGGCGTCTCCAGCACGACCGCGACGGCGTCGGGGACCGAATGTGCGACACGGACGAAGCCGATGCGGAAACCGCCGATCTGCACGGGGTCTTCCTCCGGTTGCGCCTCCCTGAGGTCGACGGCGTTCAGGAGCCCGTGCTCGTCGAGCCGTGACTGGGCCAGGCCAAGTGTCAGCCGAGTGCCCCAGACCTCGGGCACCGGGACCTCGCGGAGCAGGTACGGAAGCGCCCCGACGTGATCCTCGTGCGAGTGCGTGAGGACGACGGCCCGGACGCGATCCTTGCGGTCGGCGAGGTACGACATGTCCGGGAGGATCAGGTCGACGCCGAGATGCTCGTCCCTTGGGAACGCCAGGCCGGCGTCCACGACGACGATGTCGTCGTCGAGCTCGTAGACGGTCAGGTTCTTGCCGACCTCGCCGACGCCGCCGAGCGGGATGATGCGAAGAGTCTCCCCAGCCACGGGTGTGGACTCTACTGCCGGCCCCAGGGGCGCAGCTGTCTCGCCCGCTCCTCGCGAGCGGCGCCTGGTTGCAGTGACTTAGGCTGCGGCAGGTTGGAGCGCGCCGAGCCGCTGCAGGCAGGCGCGGATCGTGTCCTTTTCCTCGTCGGTCGCCTCGACCATCGGCAGGCGCAGGCCGCCCACGTCGTGCCCGAGGAGGTTCAGCGCGGCCTTGATCCCGATCGGACCGACGGTGACGCCGAGGATCTCGTAGGCGGGCGCGAGCTCCTCGTCGATCTGCCGGGCCTGCTCGACGTCGCCGGCGCGGAAGGCCTGCAGCTGCTGCTTGACCTGGGGTCCGACGATGTGCGTGTGGACGCAGATCCCACCGGTGCCGCCGACCTCGAGGAACGGGAACAGGATGTTGTCGTCCCCCGCGTAGAGGGCAAGGCCCGTTTCGTCCACGATACGCCGTGCGTCCGCGAGGTCGTCCCAGGCCTGCTTCACGCCCACGACGTTCGGGATCTCGGCCAGCTCGGCCAGCGTCTCGACAGTGACGAGGTTCACCACGCGCGTCGGGATGTTGTAGTAGACGATCGGCTTGTCCGTCACGGACGCGATCGCCTTCACGTGCTCGACGATCCCGCGCGGCGGCGGCTTGTTGTAGTACGGCGTCACGATCAGGAACCCGTCGACACCGAGCTCGTGCGTCTTCGCCGTCAAATGGACGGAGTGGCGCGTGTCGTACGTGCCGGTGCCGGCGATCACCGTCGCCTGCTCGCCGATCGTCTCGACCGCGGCCGAGTAGAGGGAGAACCGCTCGTCGTCGGTCAGGGTCGGCGACTCGCCGGTGGTCCCGGTGACGACGAGCCCGTCGGAGCCGTTCTCGACGAGGAACGCGGCGAGCTCGCGGAACTTCGGGAGGTTCACCGCGCCGTCGGCGTCGAACGGCGTCACGCTGGCGGTCAGGATCTCGCCGAGCATGGTTGGATCTTACTCCGGGCCGGAGGAGTCTCCTTTGCGGCAAAGCTGGAAGCCCGCGTCGTTGTCGTCGAACTGCCGGCTGCAGTCGGGCGCTCGACTCCCGGCGCCGGGCTGTGTTGTCGTGGGGCCGGCATCCCGGACAGCCGACACCCCGGGCGCGCATCCCGTCACGATCACGGCAAGAACTGCAGCGAGGGTCAGACGAGCTTCCAGAACTCCCCCTTCAGGCCGAGGTCGTCGAAGACGGCCTGCGCCTCCTCGGGCGTGCGACGGCGCCAGGCCGAGCTGAGGCGGTCGCGGTACCACGCCTCCGCGAGCCGCCAGGCCGTCTCGAGCGGAAAGGCCGCGCCTCGCGGCAGGCCCGTCTGCTCGCACCAGCGATCGACGTGCGCTTCCGACCGGAAGGCCAGCATCGTCGCTCAGGTGAAGCCGATGTTGTCCCACCAACGCGCGGCCGGCACAGCGAAGTGCGCAAGCCCGTCTGCTTCTACGAGCTCGCCGTCCTCCATGCGGAGCGTGATCGGGTCGTGGCAGTCCGGGCACTGCGTCGCGACCGTCCCCTCGTCGCCGAGCATCGAGACGACGCCGAGGCCGTCCCAGACGCAGTTGCCCCAGAAGGTGCCGCGGGGAGTCTGGACGCGAAACGCCGTGGAGACTGCTGAGAGCGGTGCAGCCATCCAGACCTGAGTCGTCCCGGGCATCAGGACGATGACGTGCGCCTCGTGCAATCGGCGGTAGGACGCTTCCGCCTCCGCGAGTGAGATCCCGAGCATCTCGGCCACGTCGTCTGAGCTCGGCGGCTCGGATTCCTCCACGAAGCCCTCGTACAGGGCGAGCCGTACGCGGTCGTCGAGCCTCATGCGCCGACCTTATCCAGGCGCGCTCGAGCCCAGGTAACAGAGTGTTACAAAGACGCTTTAGGCGTCGTCCGGAGGGCGATCGCGGGGCTTGTAACAGACTGTTACTTGCCCTTCGAGCCGCCTGGCGCTTCGCCTACGGCTCCATCGAAAGCGGCCTTGGCCTCCGCGCCGTAGACGGCGAAGACGACCTGCTCGAGCGACGACGGCTGGTAGTTGCGCGCGGCCTCGACCATGATCCGGGCGCACTCGTCGAGCGGGAACCCGCCGACGCCGGTCCCGAACGCGGGCAGCGCCAGGGACTTCGCGCCCAGCTCGTCGGCGATCCGGAGGCAGCTCTCGGTTGTCCGGCACACGAGCGCCGCGTCGGTACGGAGATCCTGACCCATGACTGCGCCGTGGATGACCCACTTGGCGGACAGGCGGCCGGCGCCGGTGGCAACGGCCTCGCCCACCTGGATCGGCCCTTTCGCGACCGCCTCGAGCTCGATCTCCTCGCCCCCAGCTCGCTTGATCGCGCCGGCTACGCCGGCACCCATCCAGAGTGCGTTGTTTGCGGCATTGGCGATCGCGTCGACGTCGATCGCGGTGATGTCTCCGTCCACGACCGAGAGCTCAGCCAAGCAGCTCCTCGAGTCCGACCGTGAGGCCCGGCGGAAGGCTCGTCAGCTTCTCCAGCGCGAGCAGGACTCCGGGCACGTACGCCTCGCGGTTGAACGCGTCGTGGCGGATCGTCAGCAGCTGCCCGTCGCCGCCGAACAGCACCTCCTGGTGCGCCACGAGCCCCGGCAGGCGCACGGAGTGGATCTCGGCGCCGCCGATCCGTTCCGCCGTGGCCTTTGCCGTCCCCGACGGCGCGTCCTTTTTCGCCTCGCCGTGAAGCTCGACGATCTCTGCTCGCGGCAGATGGCGGGCGGCCTCTTCGGCGAACCGCATCATCAGCACGGCGCCGATCGCGAAGTTCGGCGCGTAGAACAGGGCCACGCCCTTGTCCTGGGCAACCTCTGCAAGGCTGGTCGGGTCCCAGGCGGTCGTCCCGACCACGCACGGGATCCCTCGCTCCAGCGCCGCTCTGACGTTCTCGACGACCACATCCGGCGCCGTGAAGTCGACAATCGCCTCGGCGTCGTCCAGCTCGACCAGCTCGTGTCCCGCCGCCTCGAGCGCGGGCGCCAGCACCGACCCGGCCTTGCCGCCGCGCCCGTTGAGGGCGACCTTCACGCCGCGGCGGCCGCGAGCGCCGGATTGACGCGCTCGATGGCGGCGAGGAACCGATCCTCGCTCGGCCCGATCGCCGCGGCCGACAGACGTTCGGGCGCCAGCAGAACCCCCGCGAGCTCGGCCAGGCTCTCGCTCTCGACCGCGTCGATCTCCGCGATGATCCGGTCGAGCGAGAGCATCTCCGTGTCGGTGATCAGGGACTTGCCGAGCCGGCTCATCCGGCTCGAGGTCGCTTCCATCGACAGCAGGATCCGGCCCTTCAGGTTCTCCTTCGCCCGCTCCAGCTCGTTCGGCCGGAGGTTGCCGGCCGCGATGTCCGCGATCTGCTCGGCGGCGATCTCGAGACACGGGCCGAGGTTCTCCTCGCGCGTTCCGACGTAGAGCCCGATCTGGCCGGTGTCGGTGTACTGCGACGCGAACGTGTAGACGGCGTAGGCCATTCCACGTTTCTCGCGGATCTCCTGGAACAGGCGCGACGAGGCGGAGCCGCCGAGGATGGCGTCCAGGAGCGAGGCGGCGAAGCGGCGCCGGTCCGACCGGGCGATGCCGGGCGCGGCGAGGCAGAGGTGGTACTGCTCCGTGTCCTTGCGCATGAAGCGGAGGTCGGGCGGCGGCGGCTTCACGAGCGGCGAGCGGACGCGTCTCCCCCGTGCCGGGGTCTCGCCGACCTTCGACTCCGCCCGCTCCAGCAGGCCGAGCAGCTCGTTGTGGTCGAGGTAGCCGGCGGCCGCGACGACGATGTTGCCCGGGACGTACATCGACCGGTGGTAGGCCGTGATCGCTCGACGCGACACGGACGAGATCACCTCCGCCGTCCCGATCACGGGCCGGCCGAGCGGATGGTGCCCGAAGACCGCCTCGGCAATCAGGTCGTGGACGAGCTCTTGGGGCTGGTCCTCGTACATGGCGATCTCCTCGAGCACGACCTCGCGCTCGGAATCCACCTCGGCGAAGACCGGCGCGTAGACCATGTCGCTCATGACGTCGATCGCCTCGTCGAGGTGGTGGTCCGCCACCCGCGCGTAGACGACCGTGTGCTCGCGAGAGGTGGCGGCGTTCAGCTCACCACCCATGGCGTCGAAGACCTCGGCGATCTCCTGCGCGCTGTACTTCTCGGTCCCCTTGAAGAGCAGGTGCTCGATGAAGTGCGAGACGCCCGCGCGTTCGTCCCGCTCATCGCGCGATCCGGCGCCGATCCAGAGCCCGAGCGCCACCGACCTGACGTGCGTCAGGCGCTCGGTGACGACCCGCTGGCCGGAATCGAGCTCGGAGAGCACGTACTTCTGCACGGACGGATCGTACTCGTGGCCTGCCGCTAGCCTGCTCGAATGGGCGACCCCGCTCATGGTCGGACTTTCGGAGCTCGTGCAGGCGGCCCTCAACGACCCTCCGGACCACCTCCATGAAGCGATGTCCAACGTCTCGATCCTGGTCGATCCGTCGCGGCCGCGGACAGCACAAGGTGACGTTCAGGTCGACCGACTGGGTCGGGAACGTCTCCAGCTATACGGCGAACTTCACCGTCAACTAGCGCGACGCTCCGCCAGCTTGGCTGCAATCGAGGGGGCCGCCGAGACGGCGGCCCCCTCTGACTTTCTCGCTATGTCGTTCTGGAGGTTGTCCTTACGGGTCGATCACGATCTGGCAGGTAATCGTCCGCGGCGACGGATCGATCGGGATGTCGAGGTGCGTCGCCGACTCGTCCCAGCCGGTGAGGGCCGGGTTGTCGAGCGCGTCGGGGCTCGTCCCGAGGCCCGCGCAGTCGATTGACGTCAGCGATGTCTCGCCGGAGCCACCGTCCCTGTACGCGACGATGATGTCGGCGAGCGGCGGGTTGGTGAACGTCGCCGTGGCGCCTGCTCCAGGCGGGTTGTCGCCGCAGTTCGTCCCGTTCACACGGTCACCAACTGGTCGGCCTCGAGGCAGGTGCGCCCCGTAGCCGTCCGGCGGCGAGGTCTCGTTGACCGTGTAGTCACCGGGTGCCAGGCCGGACACGCAGATCTGGCCGACGTCCGGATCCTCGTCGCCAGTTCCGTTGTCGGTGACGCTGGAGCTGTCGTATGAGAAGACGGCGCCGTCATTCGCGACCGCGCCACCCTTGGTGCTGTTCTTGAGGATTGCAGCGCACCCTCTCGAACGGGGTCGGTGTAGGACAGCTCGACATTTACTCCGGCAGCGACCGTGAAGGTGTCCGGAAGGGCCGGATCCTTGTCATAGCCAGCCGGCACCGTCGTCTCATCGATGGTGTACGTGCCGGGCAGGAGATTGCTGAACGAGGGCGGGAAGGTTGTCGTCCCGTCATCATTCACGCAGTCGCCGGCCGCGTCGACCGTACAGGTCCCGACCACAGTTCCGGTCGTATCCGCGCCCTCATAGAGCGTGAACACGGCGCCCTCCTGAGAGCCGCCGTCGCTGCCCACCTTCGTGACGGTTGCGGATCCGCACAGGGCGATGTCGTTGTCCTGGATCGTGATGTCCTTCGTCGACGAGACGAAGCTGCTGCCCGAGGAACGGGATTCCCAGATCGTCTGGCTGAATCCCTCGCACGATCCCTCCGGAAGGATGTCCGTGTCCGTCAAGTTGATGCCGAACTCCGCGAACTCCCCCGCCCTGAGAGCTACACCACTGATCGGGTTGTTCGCCGCCGTGATCGGAGCGTCCGTTGACGCCACCCTCCGCGAAGCGCCGGGTCAGTGTTACGACGTTGGCTCCCCAGCACGGAGGGACATTGCTTCGAGTTGAAGCATTCTCCCGTAACGACCCACGTCGCCACGGCGAACTGAACGTTATTTCCGCCGCCGAGGTAGTCGATCGTGATCAGTTTGTCCCCAGCGGTCCTTGCGAGGAGGTCAGGAGACTCAGGTGCGCAGGTTCCGCTCGTTCCCTGCTTCAGCTCGATGTTCTCGCTGGCGTTCCCGTTCGGCTGGTAGCGGATCGTTGCGCCGTACAGGTAGACGTCCTCGAAGTTGGGGCTGGTCGGGTCGAGGTTCTGTTCGAAGAAGGACGCAACGTCGGTGAAGTCGTCCTTCGGCGGGTTCTTGTGTCCCTCGACCGTCGGACAGACGGTGTCCTGCTTCTGCCCCGGCGTGAACGAGTCGTCGTTGTTAGCCGCCGCGATGTCCGTGAGATGGACGTAGGCGGGTTCATCGGTCACTGTTGCCCAGTCGGCGTTGCCGGCCGTGTTGACGATCATGTTTCCGAGACCCGTGGTCGGGTCGTTCCCGGACTCGAAACTACTCGGGCTGCCCGTGAGCACGCCCGAAGCGGACGCGATCGCAAACAGCGCAATGAGCACTACGAGAGAAATAGGCGCGAGGAGGAACCGGCGTCGTCGCCGGCTTCCCGTCGGCCCGAGGACTCGTGTTGCCATCCGTAAATCTCCTTTAGTCAAGAAGCCTTTTCAGTTCGGCCGACATACGTCGGCCCTGCGCCGCAGGCGCGCCGTCCGGGTTCGTCCCTCCTCCCTCGTCGAACGGCGGAACCGTGCTTTTCCACAGGACGACCGAAACCGTCCACAGGCGACGCTAGGACGCCGAGGGGCGTTCGAAAAGAGGGCGTTTCTAGTGTTTCCTCACAGTGAGATTGCACTGGAGCGAGCACCGAAAATGACCCAGCTGAGCTTGTGGAAATCCTCGGAAAGCGCTAGAACAAGGGTGTACGAGAGGAGGCGAAGAATGGGCGCCGCACCGCTCATACTCATCGCCGAACACGATCGATCCTGCCGAAACCTCATTACGCGCCTGCTCCGTCGAATCGGATTCGAGACGGTCGAGGCAACAACCGGTCCAGAAACGCTGGAGACTGCCGCTCGCCTACACCCGTCGCTCGTCGTGCTCGACGTGGGCCTTCCCGAGATCAGCGGCTACGAGGTCTGCCGGGAGCTGCGCGACGATTACGGCTCGGAGGTCGGAATCATCTTCGTCTCGCGTGAGAGGACGACGCCCGCGGACCGCGTTGCCGGGCTCCTCGTTGGCGCCGACGACTACATCGTGAAGCCGTTCGACGACGATGAGCTGCTTGCGCGGGCTCGCGGTGTCCTTCGACGCATCGAGCCGCCGTCAGGGATTGCCAAAGAGCCTGAGGCGGAGATTGTCGGTGAGTTGCTGACCGTCCGCGAACGCGAGGTCCTGAGTCTCCTCGCGCGGGGCCAGAGCCAGGCTCAGATCGCCGAACAGCTCTTCATCAGCCCGAAGACGGTGGGCGGCCACATCCAGAGGATCCTGACAAAGCTCGACGTCCACAGCCGTGCGCATGCCGTGGCGCTCGCTCACGAGCACGGCCTGGCCGATGTCGAGGGCCACGCAAGCGTGATGCACCTCCAGGGTGTCCAGCCAGTAGAAGAAAGGGCGGCCCTGGGGCCGCCCTTCACTGCCTAGTCGCGCCGCCGCTCGCGGTCGCGGCCGCCCCGGCCACGACCCCGGTCGCCGTCCCGGCGCGGAGGACGCTCCTCCCGCGGCCGCTCGGGCGCGTCCTTCGCGCGCTCGATCAGCTCCTCGGGCGAGACCATCCCGCCGTTCTCGTGCTTGTTCACGAGCTTGAGGCCGATGCGGCCGCGCTCCTTGTCGACCTCCTGCACGACGACGTCCACGACGTCTCCGCGGTTGATCACGTCCTCGATGTGGCCGACCCGACCGGGGCCGACGTTCGAGACGTGGAGGAGACCGTCGGTGCCCTTCTTCAGCTCGACGAACGCACCGAACTGGGTCGTCTTCACGACCTTGCCCGTGTACGTGTCGCCGACCTCGGGCTCCTTCGTGAGCGCGTTGATCGCTTCCATCGCCGCCTCGGCGTTCTTGCCCTCGGTGGCGTAGATGAGGATCGTGCCGTCCTCCTCGATGTCGATCTGGACGTCGTAGTCGGCCTCGAGCGAGCGGATTGTCTCGCCGCCCTTGCCGATGACCATCCCGATGAACTCCGGGTTGATCTTGATCGTCGAGATCCGAGGTGCGTGATCGCGGAGCTGCTCGCGCGACTCCGGGATCGCCTCGAGCATCCGGTCGAGGATGAACTCGCGGGCCTCCTTGGCCTGTGAGAGGGCGTTCCGCATGATTTCCTGCGTGACGCCGGTGATCTTGATGTCCATCTGGAGCGCGGTCACACCCTCACGGGTACCGGCGACCTTGAAGTCCATGTCGCCAAGGTGGTCCTCCGCGCCCTGGATGTCCGTCAGGATCACGTAGTCGTCGCCTTCCTTGACGAGGCCCATCGCAATGCCCGCGACCGGCGCCTTGATCGGCGCGCCGGCGTCCATCAGCGCGAGGGTCGAGCCGCAGACCGAGCCCATCGAGGACGAGCCGTTCGATTCGAGCGTCTCGGAGACGATCCGGATCGTGTACGGGAACTCGTCCGGCGGCGGGATGACCGCCTCGAGCGCCCGCTGCGCGAGGGCACCGTGGCCGATGTCGCGCCGCTTCGGGCCCCGCATGAACCCGGTCTCGCCGACCGAGTAGGGCGGGAAGTTGTAGTGGTGCATGAACCGCCGCTCCTGCTCGAGCGAGAGGTCGTCGATCCGCTGCCCCTCCTTGGCGGTGCCCAGCGTGAGCAGCGACATGATCTGCGTCTGGCCGCGCGTGAAGAGAGCGGAGCCGTGGGTCCGCGCTGAGACGCCGACCTCGCACTCGATCGCGCGGATCTCGTCGGCGGCACGGCCGTCCGGCCGCCGCTTCTCGACGGCGATCTTCTGCCGGACGAGCTGCTTGTAGATCGACTCGGCCGCGCGCTTGACGAACTGGCGTGTGAGGCCGTCCTTGACGGCGGGCGCGTCTCCGTCGACCGTCGCCGGCCCGACGGGGAAGCTCAGGTCGACCGTCTCGATGATGCGGTCGAAGAGCAGCGACCGCTTCGCCGACTTGAGCTCCTTCGAGTCCTGCTCGGCCTCGGTCAGCGCCTTGAGGTCGTCCTCGAACTGCTGTCGAACGGGCTCCTCGACGGCCGACAGGCGGACCTTGTCGAGCAGCATGTCCAGCGACATCTTGTGCTGGAGCTGGCGGAGGATGTCTTCCTCGGTCGAGCTCATGTCGAGCGGGGGGCATTCCTCCGCCAGGATCTCCTCGACGATCGCGCTGCCTTCACGCAGGCCCTCGTCCAGGATCTTCTGGCGGATCCGGTCCCCGACGCGCTCCTCCAGGTCTGCCGTGAGCTCCGGGTCGAGCCACTTGGCCTTGCCGACCTGCTCGCGGAGATCTTCCTGCGCCTCGCAGATCTTGGTGATCTCGGCGTGCGCGAGCTCGAGCGCCTCGAGAAGCTGGTCCTCGGGGATCTCCTGCCCGCCCGCCTCGACCATCGTCAGGCCGTCTTTCGTGCCGACGACGATCAGGTCGAGGGTGCTCTCCTCCATCTCCTGCAGCGTCGGGTTGACGGTCCACTCGTCGCCCTGTCGGCCGATTCGGACTGCCCCCACCGGGCCGATGAACGGCAGCGGCGAGATCATCAGCGCGGCAGACGCCCCGTTGAGACAGAGGATGTCGTGCGGGATGACCATGTCCGCCGACAGGACCGTGCAGATCACCTGCACTTCGTTCTTGTAGCCCTTCGGCCACAGCGGCCGGATCGGGCGGTCGATCATCCGCGCGGTCAGGATCGCCCGCTCAGTGGGGCGGCCCTCGCGCTTGAAGAAGCCGCCGGGGATCTTGCCCGCGGCGTACATCCGCTCCTCGACGTCGACGGTGAGCGGGAAGAAGTCGGCGCCCTCCCGGGCCTCCATCCGGCCCTGGGCCGTCGACAGCACCATCGTGTCGCCCGAACGCACGACCACGGCGCCGTCGGCCTGCTTGGCCAGCTTCCCCGTCTCGAAAGAGAGTTCCTGCCCGCCGATCTCGACCGAGACTCGGGTCGGGCCCTGTACTGCGATGCTCATCTGTCCTCCACTCTTCGTGGAGAGTGGAGGTTTGGGTCAAGGCCCCTCGGCTGGCCCTCGCCCAAACTTCCACCCTCCGGTTCCTTCGGGTGCGCCGAGCCAGACTGAAGTCTGGCACGGCATGAAATCCCCTATCTCCGCAGACCGAGCTCCTTGATCAGGTTCCGGTAACCCTCCAGATCCTTCTTCTGCAGATAGTTCAGGAGCCGGCGGCGCTTGCCCACGAGCTTGAGCAGGCCGCGGCGCGAGTAGTGATCCTTCGCGTGCGTCCTGAGATGCTCGGTGAGATAGTTGATGCGCGCCGTCAGCAGCGCGATCTGGACCTCGGCAGAGCCGGTGTCGGCCTCTGCACGGCCGTGCTTTCCGATGATCTCCTGCTTGGCTTCCTTGGTGAGGGTCACCTTTCGACCTCCTCTAGACGAATCCGCAGTCCCCGCCGAGCCATGCGGAAGCTGCATGGCGAGCCGGGTCTGCGGGCGTCGTTAGGGTAGCAACGCATGAGAGCCGCCGTGGCTGCGGGACACCCCGCGACCGTCGACGCGGGCATCGAGATCCTCGAGGAGGGCGGCAACGCCGCGGACGCGGCCGTGGCGGCGTCGCTGGCGTCGTGCGTGGCCGAGACGGTCATGACCGGGCTCCTGGGCGGCGGGCACGCGATCGTGCTGCGCAACGGTGAGGTCAGCACGCTGGACTTCTTCGTGGCAGTTCCGGGCTTGGGCGCGGAGCCGCGGGTGCTGGAGCTGGAGCACCTGGAGGTGCCGTTCGGGACCGAGCTCGTCCACTACGCAGTTGGCATCGGCTCGTGCGGCGTCCCGGGCGTGCTGGCCGGCCTCGGCGAGCTCTGGCGGCGCGACGGAAGCCTCGGCTGGGCGCGCCTCGTCGAGCCGGCGCTGCGGCTCGCCCGCGAGGGGTGCGATTTCCCCCTGGCGCAGGCGGCCTGCCTGGAGATGCTGGCGCCGGTGATGACGATGCGCGAGGGCGGGCGGATCTACCGGCGCGAGGGCCGGCTCCTTGCCGAGGGCGAGCGGCTGGAACAGCCGGGCCTCGTCACCGCTCTCGAGGCGCTCGCCGAGGAGGGCCCGCGCAGTCCCACGGTCGAGTCTGCGCTGCTTGCCCTTATGGCGGAGCGCGGAGGTCTCGTCACGCAGGCGGATCTCGACGCCTATGCGGCGGTGTGGCGCGAGCCCGGCCGCGTCGAACGCTCCGGCTACGAGTTCGCGTCCCGAATCGGCCTGTCCAGCCCGCTTCCGCTCTACAGATCTGTGACGGGGTCTGACCCCGTCCGCCTTGCGAAGGCGCTTGCGGAGCCGGACCGGAACGGGGACACGACCAACCTGACCGTCGTTGACCGGGCCGGCAACGCCGTGGTGCTCACGACGAGCCTCGGCCTCGGCTCCGGTGACTGGCTCCCGGGCCTCGACCTGCATCTGAACTCGATGCTCGGCGAGGCGGATCTGCTCGTCGGCGAGCTCACGCCGGGCCGGCGGATGGCCAGCATGATGGCGCCGACCCTGGTCTTCGACGGTGACGGTCTAGCGCTCGCGGTCGGCGCAGCCGGCGGGACGAGGCTTCGGAGCGCCCTCGTCCAGGTCGCGGTCGGTGTGCTCGACGACGGCCTGAGCGCTCGAGATGCCGTTGAGCGGCCACGGCTGCACCCCGCCGCCGGCGTCGTCCACCTCGAGCCCGGCTTCCCCGACGAGGTCCACGAGGCGCTCGAGGCTGCCGAGTTCGCCGTTCGTCTCTGGCCGTCTCGCCACCACTACTTCGGCGGGGTCAGCGCCGTCACCCGGTCCGGCGCCGCAGGCGACCCGAGAAGGAGCGGCTCAGCTCGCCAGCCCGCCTGACCGCCACGTGCTCGAGCACCCAGCCGACGTAGCCGCACTCGGGACAGCCGGGATTCGCGCTCACCGTTCCCCCTCCGGCCGGCTTGATGTAGGCGGCACTGCAACCGAGGCAACGAACGCGCTCTATCCCCGCCGTGGGCCGAGGTTCCTCACCGCCGTAGACTCCCATGTCAAGCGAAGATCCCGCAGCCTGCGGAAACTTGCGATCAAGGAGGGCTACACGGGCCGGACGGCTGCTCGCGCGGCCTCCACGTCGCGCTCGATCTGCTCGATCAGGTCCAGCTCCGAGTCGAACGCCCGTTCCTCCCGCAGGCGCTCCCAGAGCTCGACCACGAGCCGTTGGCCGTAGAGGTCGCCCTCGTACTCGAGGAGGAACGCCTCGACGCGGCGCTCCTCGCCGCCGTAGTGCGGGTTGACGCCGATCGACGTAGCCGCCCGCCTGCCGAGGGCCTCGCCGGTGTAGATCCCGAACGCCGGCACAAGGAGCTCCGACGGGACGGCCAGGTTGGCCGTAGGGAAGCCGAGCGTCCCGCCCCTCGCATCGCCGGCGACTACGCTTCCCTCCACCTCGACCGGCCGGCCGAGCAGCTTCGCGGCGCGGCCGACCTCCCCCGCGCCGGCCAGCTGGCGGATGCGGCTGGACGACACGCCCTCGAGGAGGGGCACCGGCCGTGCGTCGAAGCCGAGATCTGCTAGCAGGTTCATGTCGCCCGAGCGACCGCGGCCGAAGCGGAAGTTCGCGCCGGCAACAACGACCTTGGCGCCGAGCGGCTCGAGGACGGACCGGGCGAACTCCTCGGGCGTCGCCAGCGAGAGGTCGGGCGTGAACGGCAGCACGAGCGTTTCCTCCACGCCGAGCGCCTCGAACAGCTCGAGCCGCCGCTCCAACGTGGAGATCAGCTCGACACGGTTCCCCAGTGCGACCCGTGGGTGTGGATCGAACGTGAGGACCGCCGCCTGCGGGCCGGCGGCGAGCGCCGCCTCGATCACACGGCGGTGACCGAGATGGACGCCGTCGAAGGTGCCGAGGGCGACAGCCCGCTCGCCCCCTCCCAGCTCCTGCGGCGACGACGCGACCTTCACAGCGCCGCCAGCGCCTCGTCGGGAGGAAGGATTCGCGTCGAGTCGGCATCGTCGACCCTGAACGGGCCGACCTCGGTCCGCCGGAGGCTCGCACAGTGCCCGCCGAGCGCCTCGGCGATCGACCGGACGTATGTTCCGGAGCTGACGA
This sequence comes from uncultured Actinomycetes bacterium, assembly GCA_963802375.1. Lineage (GTDB taxonomy): Bacteria > Actinomycetota > Thermoleophilia > Gaiellales > Gaiellaceae > JACDAN01. Next base: position 283,964 of record CAWDIJ010000010.1, on the reverse strand, counting down.
GCAGGTCGAGCGTTGCGACCTTCCCGTCGAACTCGACGAGCCTGAGCTGACGGACCGTCGAGCGGCGCACAGGCATCTCGACGGCAACGCCGCGCCGGTGGAGCCTGTACGCGCGCTCGCCTCCGACTTTCACCGCCGAGGCGGCCGGGACCGGCAGCTCGATCTCGCCCTGCACCCCTTCGAGCCGGCGCGCCAGCTCGGCGGCGTCCGGCGGGTCGAGCTCCTCGACGACCTCGCCCTCGGGATCACCCGTGCTCGTTCGGGCCGTGAGGTCGATCTCCGTCAGGTACCGCTTGTCCAGTCCGACGAGGCGGTTCTGCTCCTTCGTGAACCGCCCGAGGAGGACGAGGAGCAGGCCGGTCGCGAACGGATCCAGCGTCCCGGCGTGACCTGCCCGTGCCCCGGTCCGGTCACGGAGGTCGCGCACGAGTGCGAAGGACGACGGGCCCGCCGGCTTGTCGACGAGGACGAGCCCCGCGGGGTCAAGCCCTCTGGGCGGCACCTCGCCCTCCTGGCCGGCTCGGCTCCCGCCGGGCCAAGGGAGCATGGGCTCCGCCCACGCTCCCGCAACATTGCTGCGGCGGCTCCGCCGCGCCTGCCGCAAGGGACGTCATCCGCGAGCACCAGCGCGGGCTTCCGCGTACTGCTCGCGGATGAACTCGACGATCTCGGGGATCTCCTTGGAGGACGAGAACCCGGCTGCCTGGCGGTGCCCTCCGCCGTCGCCCGAAGCCCGCGCAATCGCTGACACGTCGACCTCGTCGGAGCTCGAGCGGAGACTCACCCGACGTGCGGGCCTGCCCGGCGCCGGCGGCTCCCGGATCAGCGCAGCCATGTCGGCGCCCTCCACTGCCCGGAGGAAGTCGATGATCCCCTCCGAGTACGGCTCGGCGGCTCCGACCTCGGCGAAGTCGGTCTTCAGGAGGTAGGAGACGACGATTCCGCCGCCCTCGTACACCTGCGCCCGCTCCAGCGCCCGCGCGAGCAGCTTCAGCTTCGCCAGCTGCACCGACTCGTAGATCGACTGGAAGACGCGATGGACGTCCGCGCCCGCCTCCACCAGCTCGGCGGCCAGCCGGAGCGCCTTCGGCGTGGTGTTCGCGTACTGGAAGCGCCCCGTGTCCGTGACGAGCGCGATGTAGATCGCCTCCGCCAGCTCCGGCGTCAGCCCGACGCCGAGCTCGTCCAGGAGGTCGCGGACGATCTCCCCCGTTGACGAGGCGTCCGCATCGACGACGTTCACGTCCCCGAAGCGCGAGTTGTCGTGATGGTGGTCGACGTTGAGGACGAGCGGTGCGCGGTCGATCGCCTCCCGCCCGGGCCCGAGCCGGCTCTCGTTCGCGCAGTCGAGCGCGAAGAGCACGCGCTCCTCGACGTCGTCGGGCAGCTCCCGCCGCACTTCTTCGAGCGGCATGAACCGGTACTCGGCCGGCAGCGGCGCCTGGCCCGGGAGGAACATCACGGACTCCTTGCCGAGCGCGTCGAGCGCCAGCTTGGCGGCGAGCAGCGAGCCGAGCGCATCGCCGTCAGGGTTCTCGTGAGTGGTCAGCAGGAAGCGGTCGTGGGTCCGAATCGCATCCGCGACTGCGGAGAGGTCACTCCGGGTCGTCTGGGGCGAGCTCATCGATGAGTTGGGTCATGCGCACGCCGCGCTCGACCGAGGGATCGTATTCGAAGGTCAGCTGCGGAGTCCGCTTCAGTCGCAGCTCCCGGGCGATCCGGGACTGGAGGATGCCGTGCGCCGCCTGGAGGCCCTGGATCGTCTTCTCCCGCTTGCGCTCGCTGCCGAGGACGCTGACGAAGACGACTGCCTGTTGCAGGTCGGCCGTCGTCTTGACGCCCGTGACGGTGACGAAGCCGATCCGGGGATCCTTCAGCTCGCCGACGGCCTCGGAGAGCACCTCGCGGACGGCGGCGTTCACGCGCCGCATTCGGTCACTCATCGGGCACCACGACTTCTCGTTCTACGCGCACGAGCTCGTACTCTTGTCCGCTCAGGTACCGGACGGCCTCCTCGAGCAGCGTCTCGGCCTCGCGGTGCTCGCGCGCGACGCAGGCGACGGTCAGCCTGCTCCGCTGCCAGAGCTCGTGGTGGTCGACCTCGGCGACCGAGGCGCCGAACCGGTTCTGGAGCTGTGCCTTCGCGGACTTGACGAACTTCCGCTTCCCCTTCAGCGACCCCGCTTCCGGGAAGTGGAGCTCGACGCTGAGGATGCCGACGAAGCCGGCGCCCACGAGGGTTAGGTGTCGGCCGTCGTCGCCGCCGGCTCGGGGGCAGGCGTCTCGAGATCGGTCCGCTCGACCTGCCGCGTCTCGTAAGCCTCGAGGATGTCGCCGACCTTGACGTCGTCGAAGTTCGCGAGGTGGATGCCGCACTCGAAGCCCTCGGTGACCTCGCGCGCGTCGTCCTGGAAGCGCTTGAGCGAGTCGATCGTCGTCTCGTAGATGACCGTTCCGTCGCGGACGACACGGACCTGCGCGCCGCGGCGGACGAGGCCGCTCGTGACCATGCAGCCGGCGATCGTCCCGACCCGGGAGGCGCGGAACGTCTCGCGCACCTCGGCCTCGCCGAGGCTCTCCTCGGTCGTGACCGGCTTGAGCATGCCGACGAGCGCCTGTTCGATGTCCTCGGTGAGCTGGTAGATGACCCGATAGGTACGGATCTCGACGCCCTCGCGCTCGGCGAGCTGGCGCGCCTCGGCCGACGGGCGCACGTTGAACCCGACGACGAGCGCGTTCGACGCCGACGCGAGGTTGACGTCGCCCTCGCTGATCCCGCCGACGCCCTGGTGGATGACGTTCACGCGCACCTCGGGGTGCTGGATTTTCTGGAGCTCGGACACGGCCGCCTCGACCGAGCCCTGCACGTCCCCCTTGAGGATGAGGTTCAGGTCCTGGACGGCCCCGGCCTGGAGCTGCGTGAAGAGCTGCTCGAGCGACGGGCCCGCCTTCGCGGCGGTCGCGAGCTGCTCGCGCCGCAGGCGCTCCCCGCGAACCTGCGCTCGCTGGCGTGCGTCCCGCTCGTTCTCGACGACACGGCCGAGCTCGCCGGCGGGGGGCGGGTGGTCGAACCCGAGGATCTCGACCGGCTCGCCGGGCCTCGCCTCCTCGACCTTCTCGCCGCGGAAGTCGTAGAGCGCCCGCACACGGCCCCACGCGTCGCCCGCGACGATTGCGTCGCCGACCTTGAGGGTCCCGCGCTGGACGAGCATCGTCGCGACCGGACCGCGACCGACGTCGAGCCGGGACTCGATGATCGGGCCGGACGCCTCCGCGCTGGGGTTGGCGGTCAGCTCGAGCTCCGCGTCGGCGACGAGCAGCACCTTCTCGAGCAGATCGTCGAGGTTCTGCTTCTGCTTCGCCGACACGTCGGAGAACTGGATGGTCCCGCCCCACTCCTCAGGCTGCAGGCCCTCGGCGGCGAGGTCTCCGCGCACCCGATTCGGGTCCCCGTCGGGGACGTCGATCTTGTTGACCGCGACGACGATCGGGACAGCGGCCGCGTTCGCGTGCGAGATCGACTCGCGCGTCTGCGGCATGACGCCGTCGTCGGCGGCTACGACCAGGACGGCGATGTCCGTCACCTTGGCGCCCCGGGCGCGCATAGCGGTGAAAGCCTCGTGGCCGGGTGTGTCCAGGAAGGTCAGCTTCCGGCCGTCGTGCTCGACTTGGTAGGCACCGATGTGCTGCGTGATCCCGCCGGCCTCGGTCTCGACGACCGCGGACTCGCGGATCGCATCGAGCAGCGTCGTCTTTCCGTGGTCGACGTGGCCCATGATCGTGACCACCGGCGGCCTGGCCTGGAGCGATTCTTCCGGATCGTCAAAGGCTTCGGGCTCGTCGTCCTCCTCGTCCGCGTGCTTGATGGTGACCTCGCGGTTGACGCTTGGGTCGGCGGCGATCAGCCCGACTGCCTCGTCGGAGAGCGACTTCGTGATGGTGACCATCTCCCCCAGTCCCATCATGATCTTGATGATCTGCGCGACCGGGATTCCGAGTGCGTGCGAGAGCTCCTTGACCGTGACGCCCGACTGAACCGTGACCGGGCCGGTCGGCAGGACGACCTCGCGCGGCTGCTTCGGCTGGCGATCGGTGCGGTCGCGCGCCTGGCGCGAATCGGGACGCGGCCTGTTCGCCTGCGAGTCGATGACCACGCGGCGCTTGCGCCGGCCGCCTCCGGGCGCCTGGCGCGGCCGAATCGGCCTGTTGGGGCGGTTCTGTCCCTGTTCGTCAGCCATGGTCAGTCCTCAAGTGTAGAGCGATGCGAGTTGTCGATCGACACGGACCCGGGCCCTGAGCTTACGGCTGAACGCGTTGTGCGCGGCCGCACGCTCGAAGCACGAAAGCCGCCGGCACGTGTAGGCCGCGCGGCCCGGCGCCCCCGCATCCGCGACGACCGCGCCGTCAGCCGCCACGAACCGCACGAGCTCGTCCTTCGGCCTCTTGCGGCCGCAGCCGATGCACATCCGGACCGGACGATGTCGCTCAGCCTGTCTGTGCGTCGGTCCTCTCCTCATCCGTGTCAGCCGCTGCCGCGACGGGCACCTCGTCACCCTCGGCCGCCGGTGCGGGCGGGACGCCGGCAGGCTCCGGCCCCGAAACTTCGGAGGGCTCGGGCGATGGGATCTCGCTCGGCTCGGGCGACGGGATCTCGCTCGGCTCGGGCGATGGCACCTCCGTTGGCGCCGGGCCCGACGGCATTGGGCTCGGCTCCGGCGAGGGAACCTCGCTCGGCTCCGGCTGAGGCAGCTCGGCGACCTCGGCCTCCGCGGCGACCTCGCCGCCACCGGCTTCAGCCTCGACCTCCGCCGGCAGCTCCTCCTCGGCGCCGCCGATCGGCACTGCCTGACCGCTCTCGATCGTCTCGCCGGCAGCCTCTCGGTCGGCCAGCGCCGTGTGCGCCGGGATCCCGCAGAAGCGAGTCCCCGGGATCGCGGCGTTCGGGCAGCGCTTGTGGTTCGAGAGGATCGCGGCACAGCGTCCGGAGAAGTCCTCGCCGGCCTCGCCGCCGCCGAAGGCCGCCTCGGCCTCGGCTGCCGCGAACTCGGCCTCCGACTGGATGTCGACCTTCCAGCCGGTCAGGCGCGCGGCCAGGCGGGCGTTCAGGCCCTCCTTGCCGATCGCGAGCGCGAGCTGGTCCTCCGGGACGATGACCGTCGCCTCCTTGGTCTCGTCGTCGATGTAGACCTCCCGCACCCGCGCCGGAGACAGCGCCTTCGCGAGGAAGCGGGCAGGCTCGGTGTTCCAGGGGATGATGTCGATCTTCTCGCCGCGGAGCTCCGACACGACCATGCGGACGCGCGAGCCGCGGGGGCCGACACAGGCACCGACGGGGTCGACGCCCTGCGCGTGCGAGACCACCGCGATCTTCGACCGGTAGCCGGGCTCGCGGGCCACGCCGCGGATCTCGACGAGCCCGTCGGCGATCTCCGGCACCTCGAGCTCGAACAGCGTCTTGATCAGCTCGGGATCGCGTCGCGAGAGGATCACCTGAGGGCCCTTCGTGCCCGACCGAACCTCGGTGATCACGGCCTTGATGCGCGAGCCTTGCTCGTAGCGCTCGCCGTCCACCTGCTCGGAGCGCGGGAGCAGCGCCTCGACCTTTCCGAGGTCGACCAGGATGTTGTTCCGGTCGCCGGCCTGCTGGACGATGCCGGTCACCACCTCGCTGACGCGGTCGACGTATTCCTCGTACATGATCTGGCGCTCCGCCTCGCGGATCCGCTGCTGGATGACCTGCTTCGCGGTTTGCGCGGCGATGCGACCGAAGTTCTCCGGGGTGACGTCCTCGCGGCGGACCTGGTTCTCAGGCACCTGATCCCAGTCGATCTCGAGGTCGTCATCGGTGACCAGGGTGTGCTGCTTCTCACCCGTCTCCTCCTCGATCTTCTCGAGGTCGTCGTAGGCACGCTCTCGGGCCTCTTCGAGAAGGCGCTCCTCGAGGTCCGCGGGCATGTGGATCGCAAAGACACGGAAGTCGCCCTCGTCGTCGATCTCGACGGTGGCATGGCGGTACGACCCGGGAGTCTTCTTGTAGGCGGCGAGCAGCCCGTCGCGGAGGGCGTCGACCAGGATCCCGCCTTCGAGATTCCGGTCGCGCTCCAGCTCGCGGACTGCCTCGATGATCTCGCGGCTCATCTCATCCCTCCTCGATCAGGTTCGCCCGCACGATGGAGTCGTACGGAATCTCGTGCTCGTTGCCGGCGGTCGAGAGGCGGATTCCCTGGGCGTCCGCGTCCACGACCTCACCCTTGAACTTTCGCCGGCCGTCGATCTCGCCCGCGGTGCGGAGCGCAGCCCTGCGTCCGACGACCCGCTTGAAGTGCGCGGGCGTGCGGAGCGGGCGCTCCACGCCGGGCGACGAGACCTCCACGGTGTACTGCTGGAGATACGGGCGCAGGACGTCGGTCACCCGCTCGCAGAGTGCGTGATCGACCCGCTGGGGGTGGTCGATGTACACCGTGAAGCGCTCGGGTCCCGAGAGCTCGAGCGCCAGCACCTCGACGCCGGGAATCGCTCCCTCGACCTTCGGCGTGATCTCCCTCAGCAGCGTTCTCTCCTTGTCGTACACGTCGGCCATTTCGAATCCCTCCAAAAAAAACGGGCGCCGCGCGCCCATTTCGTCCTGCACTTCGAAATGTGGATTGGTCAGGATAGCAACGTCAGGCCAGCCCAAGCACCGCGACGCCGCCGACGACGAGGGCTGCGCCGGCAAACCTGCGGGGCCCAACCTCCTCTCCGAGGAACGGCGCGGCAAGGGCGACCGCGATGACCACGCTGGTCTCCCGGACCGCCGCCACCGACGCGGCCGAGGCCCGCTGGAGCGCGAACAAGGCGAGGGCGAAGGCGCCGAAGGAGGCGAGCCCGACGAAGACCGGCGTCCACCCGAGCTCGGCTCGGAGCCGCTCGGTTCCTCCCCTCAGCGCCACCATCGCGAGGTAGGCGAAGGCCGGCAGGGCGAGGACGACGACGAGATACGCCAGCGGGTCCGCGTGGTCGACGCCGCGTGCATCGGCGAGCGTGTAGCCGGCGATGCATGCTCCGATCGCGAGACCGAACCCGACCCCGCTCGAGCTCCCGCGGCCGAGCCCCCGCACGAGCACGACTCCCGCGGCGACCAGGAGCACGCCCGCTACCTCCGCCCCCGAGGTGCCGACGCCGAGCGCAGCGACCCCGAGGAGGAGTACGAGCACCGGCGCCACTCCTCGGGCGACCGGGTAGACGACGCTGAGCTCGGCCCGGCCGTATGCCGCCGCGAGCAATGCAACGTACGCGAGCTCGAAGGCCGCGGAGACCGCCATGTACGGGATCGCCTCGGCCTCGACTTCCCAGCGGGCGACCGCGATCGGCGTGAAGACAAGCGCCGCGAAGCAGAAGGCGAGCGCCGTGGCGGCCGGGACGTCCGTGCGACGCGCGAGCGCCAGGTTCCACGCGGCGTGAAGCGCGGCAGCCCCGAGAGCGAGCGCTAGCGGCTCGGCGCCGATGTGATGAGCGCCAGTTCGGCGGCGCCGTCCGGGTAGAGGATCTCCCCGCCGCCGGTGAACGACGCGAGACGCTTCCATGCGAGCGCGTGAACCAGTGGCCCGTGGGCAGTCGGCTCCGAGACCTCCCACTCGTTGAGCTCGTACAGCAGCGGGTCGCGTAGGCGGCAGTCGTAGACCAGCGCGATCTCGTGACCGGCCTCGCCTTCGTACGTGAAGACATTCTCGAGGGCCCCGACAAGGCGCTCGACGTCGGGCTCCGAGCCGAGCTCCTCGCGAAGCTCACGCCGTAGGGCATCGGCTCCCGACTCGCCGAAGTCGATGCCGCCGCCGGGCAGGCGGAAGAATGTCTCGCCCTTGACCTCGTCGCGGCCACCCTCGACGAGAATCTCGTCGCTTCGCCGGATCAACGCGAGTGCCAGCGTCCGGATCCGCGCCTCCACTAGAGCTCCAACACGATCGTGACGGGGCCGTCGTTCACGAGCTCGACCTTCATCCGCGCGCCGAAGCGGCCCATCTCGATGCGGACGCCGGTCCCTCGAAGGGCCGCGCAGAAAGCCTCGTAGAGCCGTTCGGCGTCCTCGGGCGGCGCAGCCTCGGAGAAGCTGGGCCGATTTCCCTTCGCGGTATCGGCGATCAGCGTGAACTGACTGACCACCACCGCCTCTCCGCCGACGTCCAGCAGCGAGCGGTCGAACTTGCCTTCCTCGTTCTCGAAGATGCGGAGCTTGGCGACCCTGGCCGCCAATCGAGCCGCCTCCTCTTCCCCGTCCGCGCGCGAGACGCCGAGGAGCACGCAGAGCCCCGGCCCGATCTCCCCCACGACCTCGCCGTCCACGAGCACGCGCGACTTGGAGACGCGCTGGACGACGGCTCGCACCTAGTCGGAGGGGAACGCCGGATGATCAGCCGAATCGGGCGCGGCTCTAGCGCCTTCCGAACGCCGCTGGCGGCTGACCCAGTCCGCCGGATCGGCATCCCATTCGTGACCCTCGTCGCTGATCGTGCCGATCGCCGACTCGATCAGCTCCCAGCGCCGTTCGTCCTCGAGCGTCGTCACCACACCTAGTCCGAGGAGAGATCCTTGATCCGCTCGGCGTACTGCTCGCTGCCGGGCTTCAGCGAGCTGGCGAGCTTGTAGTGGCCGTTCGCCTCCTGCTCGCGGCCGAGCTTCTCCAGGCTCCGGCCCAGCGCATAGTGGGCGTAGTCGTCCGTCGGCGCGAGCTCGAGCATCGCGCGGAACTCGCGCTCGGCCTCGTCGTAGCGCTGGATCCGGAAGTACGCGATGCCCAGCGCCTCGCGGATGGAGGCCTTGTGCGGCTCCCGCTTCTTCGCTTTCTCGAGCGCCACGGTCGCCTGGGCGGCATCGCCTTTTCGGAGATGGCTTCGGCCCTGCTGGAAGAGGTCGTACGTGTCGCTCACGTCATTCCCCAAGGTAGACGACGGTCCGGCAGTCAGGCGGAGCGCAGGCCGAGCGAGCGGAGGGAGACGAGGCCTCGTAGCCGCCGACGCGTTCCGAGCCTGCGGCGGACCTTTCTGAGGACACTGCGGAGCTCCCGGCGGGCCGTCCGAGCGGCTCGCTCGGCCTCGTCAGCAGGCCCGTATCGCGCCTGGGCGAGGGCCGCCGCGAGGCCGTCGGCGTCGACGCGCAGCCGGCTGTTGATCGTCTCGCCGAGCTCCGAGGACGTGGCGCTCCTGGCCAGCGGGACGCGCTGGTCGGCGAGGAAGTCCTCGAGCTCGGCGCGCACGGCTCCGGCGACCCGCCGGGGATCGTCCGAGAGGTAGCGCGCCCGCCGCCGGCCCCATTTCAGGAGCCAGAGCGTCGCCAGGAGAGCCGTCGCGGTGCCGAGGATGACCGCGAGCAGGAGCAGGTCGTCTCGCTCCTCTGCAACCTGCCTTGTCACGGGCGCATCCGAGCCGGGAATGAAGCCGGTGTCGGGCCCGCGGAGCCGGTCGCGGTCGTCGGGCGACGGCGAGGCGCCGCCAAGGCGGTTCCGGAGGATGTCCAGTCCGAGAGCCCCAACGGCAGCCGCTCCGAACGCGGCGGTTGCGCCGTCGGCGTCGAAGAAGAGCGACGACGCGGTGTACTCGGCGCGGAGCCGGCCGCGGCCCGGCGTCGGATCGAACGGCAGCCATCCGTACCCGTCGAACCAGACCTCGACCCACGTGTGGGCGTTGGTGTCGGCGACGGTCCAGCGCTCCTCGTCGTCGTTGAAGATGCCGGTGGTGAACCCAGCAGCGACCCGGGACGGGATCCCGAGGTAGCGCAGCATCAGCGCCATCGCACCGGCGAAGTGCTGGCAGTACCCGCTCCGGGTCGTCGTCACGAAAGAGACAAGCGGCGGCGCGTCGTTGCGGACGGACGGCGACTCGTCGTAGCTGAACTCGCCGCTCGAGCGGAACCAGGCTTCGATCGCCACGGCGGCGGCGTAGGGATTCCTCGGCCGGCCGACGACCTCCCGGGCCTGCCGGTACAACGGCTCGTACGCCGCGAGATCCTCGTCCTGAGCGAACGTCGCGTCGACCAACTGCTCGCGGCCGTCGATCCCGAACCGGGGCACGCGCGTGAAGCTCCCGACGCTGAGAAAGGGGCTGTCGTCGAGCAGCTCGTCGGGATACCTCGGCCTTGTGCGTGCGAGCTGGGCCGGCGTCGGCTGGGCGGCGTAGCTCCAGACGGTGTACCGGTCGCCCCGCTCCAGGCGGCCGACGTACGCGATTCCCGATCCGTAATCCCCGGCCCGGTCTTCCTCGTAGGCCACGGGCACGCTGGAGCCGACGAGATGCGTGTCCTGCAGCGCCTCGACCTCGACCTCGTGCCTGAGCCAGTTCTCGGCGTTGCGGGCCGCCGGCGGAAGCAACGGATCGTTGACGAGGGAGTCGAGCCCGGCGCCGCTGATGGGCTCGATGAGCGGAGCGTCCTCCCGCCAGTGGTCGTCGAGGAACACGTCGAGCGTGGTGGCGCGCCAGTACGGCGCCCGTCGCGGCGCGTCGACCGTGAAGACCGTCGTCGCGGTCTTCGGGAAGTCGATCCCATCGTAATCCGAGTCCCAGACGTACTGGACGCTGACCGGCTTGTCCTCGCGCGTGTACGGCTCCCACTGCTGCCAGTCGAGGAAGCCGCCCTTCGCAACCGAGGGCGAGCTGACGGCGACGAGCGCAGCGAAGACGACCGCGGAGCCGACGACAAGCGCCTGGCTCGAGCCCGGTCGCGCCCCCGGCCTGAGCGCTGCCAGGAGCAGGAGCGCCGCGGCCAGGATGAGGACGCCGCGCATCGTCGATGCGGCCTCGGGAACCAGCGTGACGGGCCAGGCGGCGCCGGCGAAGGTGGTGGCCGCCGCGAGGACCGGCCGCCGCGCCGCGATCGCCAGGGTGGCGACCAGCGTGAAGGCGAACACCGCGAGCACGATCACGCCGTGCATGAGTTCCCGCTGATCCGGGTTGAACGGGAGCGAGAACTCGTAGTAGTCGGCGATTCCGCCGCCGAGCCCGCTCAGAACCGGATTGAGGAAATCGTGGTCGCCGTCGAACGGCCGGGCGTCGAGCGGCGAGACGTCGAAGGCGAACGAGAAGACGGCCACCGTCGCGACGACGATGGCGCCGATCCGCAGCCAGCGGTGAGGGAGGATTGCCGCGATGACCGCGAGGGCCGCCGCCACCGCGAACTCCCCACCCCGGACCGGCTGCTCGAGCGTCTGCCACCCGGTAGTGATCAGCAACGCAGGAAGCAGCGCAAGGAGCGCGGACCTACCCATGCGCCACCCCACTCTCCGAGCCGCCCAGCACCGACTCCAGGTCATCGCCGCGGCGGAGCACCGCGACGGCGATTCCCGCGCTCTCGAGTCGGAGGACGGCCGCGTCGGTGCCCACCGAGGCTCGGCGGCGGCCGGCAAAGCTGGCTGCGTCCACTAGGACGACCGAAACCTGCTGTCTGGCAGCGGCGCGAGCGATGAGCGTCTCGACGAGCGGTGGCCTGAGCGCCGCGGTGACGATGCCGAGGTCCCGCGCGTGCGTGGCCGCACCGGCCTGGTCGGCGAGGAGAGCCTCCACGGGGCGGCGCCCGTCCTGCTCGGCGACGGCGAGGATCTCGAGCGCCCGCGGCCAGTCCCGCTCGTAGTTCCTGACGGAGATCGCGTCGACGCCCGCGCCGGTCGTCACCTCGAGACGGGCGTGCCGTCCACGCCGCGCGTGCGCCCACATGAGCGACCCGGCGGCGCGCACCTGGGCATCGAAGCTGGAGGAGCCCGGAGGGCCGGATCCGTGGCCGGCCTCGGCGTCGAGCACGACGACGATCTCGTCCCGCGGCGCGTCCTCGAGCTCCTTGACCATCAGCTGCTGCCGCCGTGCGGTCGAGGGCCAATGGACGCGGCGAAGCGACTCCCCGCTCTGGTACTCGCGGACGCTGTGCAGCTCGAATCCGGCCGTGCGTCGGAGCAGGATCCGCCCCGCGCCATGCGCTCGGAGCCCGCGCTCAGCGAAGAGGACGTTCAGGCGGGCGAGTCGCGGGTAGACGAGCAGCGGCGAGGCATCGGCGAACGGCTGGATTCGCTGCGCCAGCCCGAAGGGGTCTTCGACGATCGCCCGGGCACCCGTGAACCGGTACCGCCCGCGGGGGACGCGCGACAGGCGGTAGACCGCGCGCAGGAACCGTCCGTCCCGGGCGACCACGACCTTCTGGTCGCCGAGCCTCCCGACCGGCTCGTGCAGCATCGCCGTCGCCGGCACGATGCCGCCCTCAGGCTCGAGCTCGACTCTGACGACCACGTCGTCCCCCTCGAGCGGGCGGTCACGGTCGAGCTGCCGGTGGAGCGTGAGCGGCCGGGCCAACGCGTTCGTCCAGATCAGCGCCGCCACGACTGCCAGCAGGACGCCGATGGCCGGCGCGTAGAGCACGTGCGCGCCGAAAGCCCAGGCGCCGAGGTACGTCCCTGCCCCGAGCGCCAGCGTGAACCGGCCGCGGCGCGTGAGCACTAGTGCCCCTTCAGGTGATGCTGCCCCGCTTCTGGGTCGCGAGCACCAAGCCAGAGCGCGCACTCCGACGAGCCAAGGCTGGCCAGCCTTGGTGAGGAGGAGGGTCGGCGCTGGTGCCGCGTGATCGCGGGCCAGAAGTAGGCGTGTATCGCCTGGAGGGGCACTAGACCGGAACCGGGGTGCGCTCGACGGCGTCCGCGATCAGTTCGGCTGGGCCGAGGCCCGCGGCGCGCGCCTCGGGGCCGAGGATCAGCCGGTGGCCGAGGACCGGTTCCGCGACCGCCTTCACGTCGTCCGGCAGCACGTACTCACGGCCCTCCGCGATCGCGAGCGCCTTGGCGACCCGCAGCAGCGCGATGCCCGCACGAGGGCTCGCGCCGAGGTAAAGCCGCTCGTCGCCCCGGGTATGCCGGAGGAGCGCGACGACGTAGCGGTTGACGCTCTCCTCCACATAGACGCGCTTGGCGTCGTCGATGAGCGCGACGATGTCCGCGGTGCTCGACACCGGCTCGAGCGTCTCGAGCGGCGGCTCGCTCGTCTGCTCGTTGAGCATGCGCGCCTCCTCGGCGAGCGGCGGATAACCAATCGACAGGCGCATCGTGAAGCGGTCGAGCTGCGCCTCGGGCAGCGGATACGTGCCCTCGTACTCGATCGGGTTCTGCGTCGCGAGCACCATGAACGGCCGCCCCAGCGGATAGCTGACACCGTCGACCGTGACCTGGTTCTCCTGCATGCACTCGAGGAGCGCCGCCTGCGTCTTCGGCGAGGCGCGGTTGATCTCGTCGACGAGGAGCAGGTTCGCGAACACCGGCCCGGGCCGGAACTCGAACTCGTTCGTACGCTGATCGAAGACGTTCACGCCGGTGACGTCCGACGGCAGCAGGTCGGGCGTGAACTGGATCCGCGAGAACGAGCAGTCGAGCGAGCGGGCGAGCGCCTTTGCCAGCATCGTCTTTCCGACGCCGGGGAAATCCTCGATGATCAGGTGCCCCTCGCTGACCAGCGACAGCACGGCCAGGCGCAAGGTCTTTTCCGGCGCATGGACGACCCGTCCGATGTTGTCGGTGATGCGCTCGAGGACCGCGCCCGAGATCGCGATCGACTGCGGCCGCTCCTCAGTCCGCCGTTCTGCCACCGTTCTCCTCGAGCAGGCGCTCGACTTCGTCCCAGATCTCTGCCGCTATGCGGCTCTTCGGTGCCTTGCTCACGGTTCGCTCCCCTGCCTCAGAAATCAGCACGACCTCGTTCTCCCCCGCCTCGAACCCAACGTCGGACCTGGCCACATCGTTGTAGACGACCAGATCCGCATTCTTGCCGGTCCGCTTCGCCCTGGCGCGGTCCAGCCCACCGTCTCCGGTCTCGGCGGCGAACCCGACCAGCAACCGGCCGTTCGCGGATTGCTCTCCCAACGTACGAAGCACGTCGTCGGTCGGTTCGAGCTCGACGCGCCAGGGCTCGCCGTCCTTCGACCGCTTGTCCGCTTTCGGGTCGGCCGGCCGGTAGTCGGCGACGGCGGCGGCCATGACCACGACGTCGGCGTCCCCGCGGGACAGGGTCTCACGCGCCAGGTCCGCCGCGGTCGGGGCCTGGACGACCTCTACCCCCGTGGGTGGATCGACACTCAGGTTTGACGCGATCAGGGTCACCTCGGCCCCTCGGCGCCGCGCCTCCTCCGCCAAGGCAGCGCCCATCCGGCCCGAGGAGCGGTTCCCGACGAAGCGGACGGCGTCGATCGGCTCCTGCGTCCCACCGGCCGTAACGACCACCGTCTTTCCAAGTAACAACTTGTTACTTGGTTCGAGGAGCTGCCGGGCGCGTTCGAAGATCTCCACAGGCTCGGCCATCCGGCCGACGCCCTCCTCGCCCTCCGCGAGCTCGCCTTCCGCCGGACCGATGAGCTCGACGCCCCGCGAGCGGAGCGTCTCGACGTTCGCCTGTGTTGCCGGGTGGTTCCACATGCGGACATTCATCGCCGGCGCGACGAGCAGCGGCCCTTCGTGCGCAAGCGCGGCCTCCACGACGACGTTGTCGGCGATCCCGTGCACGAGCTTCGCCAGGGTGTTCGCCGTCAGCGGCGCGATGACATAGAGCTCGGCGCGCTGCAGGTGCGGGTACAGCTCGGCGCCCGGGTGGCGTCTTGCGAGCACGTGGAACGTCTCCGCGCGCACGAAGCGGTCGGCGCCGGGCGTCACCAGCGGCACGACCTCATGGCCTGCCTTCACGAACAACCGCACCAACTCGCACGCCTTGTAGGCGGCGATTCCCCCGGTGACACCGACCAGGACGCGCGCCATGAGGGCTACCTACTTCTTGTAGTCGTGCTTGATCTTGCCCTCGGCGATTTCCTCGAGGGCGATCGTGAGGTAGTTCTTGGAGCGGGACTCGACGAGCGGCGGCGGGAAGTCCTCGAAGGTGCCCTCGCCGAGCTGGTGGTGGTAGTTGTTGATCTGGCGGGCGCGCTTCGCGGCCACGAGCACGAGGCCGTAGCGGTCCGGCACCTGGGTGAGCAGCTTGTCGACTCTGGGGTAGATCACGTGGCCATGGTAGCTGCGATCCGCTCCTGGACGATCCTCTGGACCTGGTTCGCGGCCCGCTCCAGGTCGTCGTTCACGATCACGTGGTCGAAGTATTCGGCCTCGTGCAGCTGCTGCCGCGCGAGCTCGAGCCGCTCTTCGATCTCTCCCGCGCTCTCTGTCGCCCTGGCCCGCAGCCGCCGCTCCAGTTCGTCGAACGTCGGCGCGGTGATGAAGACGGTGACGGCCTCGGGCACCTTCTCCTGGACGTAGCGAGCGCCGTCGGTCTCCAGGTCGAGGACGGGAACCTTCCCCTTCTCCTTGATCCGGTCGATCTCGGACTTGAGCGTGCCCGACCGTTGTCCCCACGGGAAGGTGATGTACTCGAGGAAGCCCTTCTCCTCGAGCTTGCGGTCGAAGTCCTCGTCCGAGATGAACCAGTAGTGGACGCCGTCGACCTCGTTCGCGCGGCGCGGACGCGTCGTGGCCGACACTGCCAGCTCGAGCTCGGGCATGCGGGTGAGGAGGATGCGCTCGATCGAGCCCTTTCCGGCTCCCGAGGTCCCGGTGACGACGATGACCGGCGTGGCGGGAGGGCTAGCGCCGGAAGAGGCCAATGAGCTCGGCCCGCTGGCGGTCCGAGAGACCTCCCACCGTCTTCGACTGGCTGATGCGCGCTTGGGTGAGGAACCGCGTGGCCTTGACCCGGCCGAACTTCGGAACCGCCATGAGGATGTCGAAGACCTTCGCCGTCGCCACGTACTCCGGCGGCTTCTCGAGGATCTTCTCGATGTCGGCGTCGCCGTTCTTGAGGTCGCGCTTCAGCTGTGCGCGCTTCACGCGGATGTCGTTCGCGCGTTGCAGGGCCTCCATGCGCTGATCGCGTGACCGCGCGGGCGCCTGCGCCTGGGTCTTCACGGAGGCCACGGCGCGGGATACTAACAGCTTGTCGAGAGTGATCAATTGGCCTGAAATGCAGGAGTTTTGCTCGTTGCCAATGTAGGCGGCAGGAGCACTGAGCCGAGTTCATGTGCGATTCCGCGCAGCTCGCTCGGGTCCGCCAAGCCGAGAGACGATGCAGTCTCGGCCAGCTCCCGCCTGATCCGCGCGGGTGCGCCGGGGTCGGCAAAGAGCGTGGTGCCGACGGCGACAGAGCTCGCCCCGGCCGCGAGAAACTCGGCCGCGTCGCGCCCGTTGTGAATGCCGCCCATGCCCACGATCGGCAGATTAGTGGCGCGCGAAGCCGCATAGACGGCGGCCAGCGCGATCGGCTTCAGCCCCGGCCCGGAGTAGCCGCCGACCGCCCTGGCAAGGCGCGGCCGCAGCGTCGCAGGGTCGAGCTCGAGCCCTCGGATCGTGTTCACGAGCGAGAGGCCGTCGGCACCCGCCGCCTGGACGGCGCGGGCCGCCTCGCCGATGTCCGGCTGGGCCGGCGAGAGCTTCGCGTAGATCGGGAGCGGACTCGAGGCCCGGCAGGCGGCGACGATCTCGGCCGCCGACTCCGGAGCCTCGTCGACGTTCGGGCACGACAGGTTCAGCTCGATCGTGACGTCGTGGAGCCTCGCGCAGGTTTCCGCGTAGTCGTGCGCACCAAAGCCCCCGACCGAGACCCAGAGCGGGATGCCGAGCTCGCGCAGCCGGGGAAGAACCTCGCCGAGGAACCGCCGACGGCCGGGGTTCTGGAGCCCGATCGAGTTGAGCATCCCGTGGTCGGTCTCGGCGATGCGGGTCGGCTCGTTGCCCTCGCGCGGCTCCGGCGTCACCGTCTTCGTGACGAATGCGTCCAAGGAGCGTGCGACGCCCGGTGCGGCAAGGGCGTCGAGGCAGCCGGATGCATTCAGCAGCATCAACACAGGACGGGCCCCTCCAGACACAGACGCTTGTAACGACCGTCGACCTCGACGACGCAGCCGTAACAGGCGCCGTAGCCGCAGGCCATCGGCGCCTCCCACGCGAGCTGGGCGGCCGGCGCCTGCTCTCGGACCGCGGAGAGCATCGGCGCTGGCCCGCATGCGAGCACGTCCCAGCCCGGCTCGAGCAGCTCGGTCACGCGCGTCGGCTCGACGACGACCTCCGCGTTCGGAACGAGCTCCGCGGCCTCCGCATGGTGGCTGCTGCGGAAGCCGAGGATCGCGTCAGGCCCGTCGAGGGCCTCCGAGAGGTACGGGAAGGGCGCGACGCCGATACCGCCGCCGACGAGCAGCGGCCGGTCGACGTCGAGCCGGAAGCCGTTGCCCAGCGGGCCGAGGATCCCGATCCGGTCGCCGGTCTCGAGCTCCGCGAGGGCGTGCGTTCCCGCCCCCACGGGCTCGAAGAGGAAGCCGAGCTCGCCGGGGGGCGCGAGCGAGAGGCTCATCGGCCGCGGCAGGACGCGGCCGGGCGCCTCGAGCATGAAGAACTGACCCGGCACGCCCGGCTCGAGATCACCCCGCTCGACGCGAAGGAGCGTGTAGGGCCCGACGGGCTCGGTCGCGACGACGCGGAGAGCTCGTTTCAGCATGGTGCTCGTCGCCAGGGTGCGATGGGTGGATGCCAGGCCCGGACGCAGGCCGCGTTCATATCCACTGATATGGGCGCGGCCGAGGACGACGCCTGGCGCCGCCCAGCGCGGCCTGGCGGCTCAGCTCCCGTGCTGAAATGAGCTCTAAGCCGGTCGCGCCTGAGCATCGATCCTCTCCTGGAGCGAGACGACCGCCTCCCCGCGCGCATGCGCGATGGCATGCACGGCGGCCGCGGCGCCGCTCAGCGTGGTGATGCAGGGAATGCGGGCGACGAGCGCCGCCTCGCGGATCCGGTAGCCGTCGGTGCGCGCGCCGGATCCCTGTGGGGTGTTGACCACGAGATCGCAGCGGCCGCGGCGCAGCAGGTCGACGACAGTGGCGCCCTCGCCCGGCTCGGTCACCTTGCGGACATGGTCGACCACGAGGCCTGCGGCCGCGAGGACGCGGGCGGTGCCGCCGGTCGCCGCCAGCGTGAAGCCGAGGTCGGCGAGGGCGGCCGCGACCGGAACCACGCCGTCCTTGTCCCCATCGCAGACGGACAGGAACGCCGTGCCGCTGGCAGGAAGCGGCCGCCCCGCAGCGCGCTCCGCCTTCGCAAGGGCGGTCGGATAGTCGGCCGCGCTGGCCATGACCTCGCCGGTCGACCGCATCTCGGGCCCGAGCACCGGGTCGGAGCCGGGGAAGCGTTGGAACGGAAAAACCGCAGCTTTGACACTCACCTGTGACGGGGTCTGACCCCATCTGACGTCCAGATCGGCCAGTCGGGCACCGGCCGCTAGCCGGCAGGCAGCCTCCACGAGATTCACACCGATCGCCTTGCTCGCGAACGGGACCGTGCGAGAGGCGCGCGGGTTCGCCTCGATGACCGAGACCTTTCCTTCCAGGACGGCCAGCTGGACGTTGACGAGGCCGACCACGCCGAGGGCGGGCGCAAGTGTGGTGACGATCTCCTCGATCTCCTCTTGTACGTGGGGCTCCAGCCCCGGCGGCGGGAGGACGCAGCTGGAGTCTCCCGAGTGGACGCCGGCTTCCTCGACGTGCTGCATGACCGCGGCGACATAGGTCTCGCATCCGTCACAGAGGGCGTCGACGTCGAGCTCGAGCGCGCCCTCGAGGAACCGGTCGACGAGGACCCGCGAGCACGGCGGAACGCTCGAGGCAACCGTCTCGGCGTCGTAGCAGACGACCATCTGGCGTCCGCCGAGCACGTAGGACGGACGCACGAGCACCGGGTAGCCGATGCGCTCTGCGACGCCGATCGCTTCGGACTGCGTGCTCGCCATCCCCCACGCCGGCACCTCGATCCCGAGGTCGCGGCAGAGGGCGCCGAACCGCTCGCGGTTCTCGGCGAGGTCGACGGCGTCGAACGGCGTCCCGAGGATCCGGAAGCCGGCCTCCTCGATTGCGCGCGCCAGCTTGAGCGGCGTCTGACCTCCGAACTGGATCACGACGCCGACCGGCTGCTCGCGTTCGCAGATCGCGAGCACCTCCTCGACGCCGAGCGGCTCGAAGTAGAGGCGGTCGGACGTGTCGTAGTCGGTCGAGACCGTCTCCGGGTTGCAGTTGATCATCACGGTCTCGAAACCGAGGTCGCGGAAGCTGCTCGCGGCATGGACGCAGCAGTAGTCGAACTCGATGCCCTGCCCGATCCGGTTCGGGCCGGAGCCGAGGATGACGACGCTCTTCCCGGTGGCTGGGAGCTCGTCCGCCTCGCCCCAAGTTGAGTAGTAGTAGGTCGAGGCAGCCTCGACCTCGCCGGCGCAGGAATCGACCCGCCGGTAGGACGGCCGGACGCCCCAGGCGCGCCGCTTCGCCCGCACGAGCTCCTCGGCCGTGCCGCAATGCTCGGCGATCGCCGCGTCCGACCACCCCGCCCGCTTGATCCGGACCCAGTCGTTCGCGACGAGCGAATCGAGCGAGCTGATGCGGCTCAACGTGTGGCGTGCCGCCTCGAGCTCTCCCTCGAACCACGGATGGAGGTTGCGCGGCTCCCAACTGTCGGCGAGCTCGCGCGCCCGCTGCGCCTTCAGGAACGCCTCGGTGAACGAGCGGCCGATCCCCATCGCTTCGCCGACGGACTTCATCTGCGTCCCGAGCGTCCGGTCGGCGCCCGGGAACTTCTCGAAGGAAAAGCGCGGGAACTTGACGACGACGTAGTCGAGCGTCGGCTCGAAGCTTGCCGGCGTCGTGCCGGTCAGGTCGTTCGGGATCTCGTCGAGCGTGTACCCGACCGCGAGCTTCGCGGCGACCTTGGCGATCGGGTAGCCCGTTGCCTTCGACGCGAGCGCCGAGGAGCGGGACACGCGCGGGTTCATCTCGATCACGCGCAGGGCGCCGGAGTCGCGGTCGCGGGCGAACTGGATGTTGGCGCCGCCCGTCTCGACCCCGACGGCGCGGACGATCGCCGCGGCAGCGTCGCGCAGCTCCTGGTACGCGTCGTCGGAGAGCGTCATCTGCGGTGCCACCGTCACCGAATCACCGGTGTGCACGCCCATCGGGTCGAGGTTCTCGATCGAGCAGACGATCACGACGTTGTCGTTCCGGTCGCGCATGACCTCGAGCTCGAACTCGTCCCAGCCGATCAGCGACTCCTCCACGAGGACCTGGCCGACCGGGCTCTCGTGCAGACCGCGGTCAAGGAGCTGGACGAGCTCGTCTTCGGAATGCGCCGTCCCACCGCCGTGGCCTCCCAGAGTGAACGCCGGCCGGAGGACGACCGGGAAGGTGAGCTCGGCCGGAACGTCATCCCAGCCGGTCACAACCGTCGACGCAGGAACGCGGTAGCCGGCGAGCTTCACGGTGTCACGGAAGAGCTCCCGGTCCTCCGCCCGTCGGATCACGTCGAGCCCGGCGCCGATCAGCTCGACGCCGAGGTCGGCGAGAACGCCTGCCTCGGCCAGCTCGAGCGCGAGGTTGAGCGCGGTCTGCCCGCCGAGCGTCGGCAGGAGCGCGTCGGGCCGCTCGCGCTCCAGCACGCCGGTCACGCCGTCCAGGTCGAGCGGCTCGACGTAGGTGCGGTCGGCGAACCCCGGGTCGGTCATGATCGTTGCCGGGTTCGAGTTGACGACGACGGTCCTGAACCCGTCCTCCCGCAGGACCTTGAGCGCCTGGCAGCCGGAGTAGTCGAACTCGCACGCCTGGCCGATCACGATCGGCCCCGAGCCGATCACGCAGATCGACGAGAGGTCAGGCCGCCTGGGCAAGGCCTGCGCACACCTCCTCGACCCAGGTGTCGAGCAGCGGCCAGGCGTCGTGCGGGCCCGGCCCCGCCTCCGGGTGGAACTGCACCGACCGGGCGGCGAGCTCCGCGAAGTCGAGGCCCTCGACGGTTCCGTCGTAGAGCGAGACGTGCGTCGCCTCCCTGCCCGCGGCCGGCTTGACCGCGAAGCCGTGGTTCTGGGCAGTGACGAGGACGCGTCCCGTTGCCTTTTCCAGGACCGGATGGTTCGCACCGCGGTGGCCGAACGGAAGCTTGAAGGTCTCGTGGCCGGTGGCGAGCGCGAGCAGCTGATGCCCCAGACAGATGCCGAAGACCGGCACCCGGCCGAGGAGCATCCGGACTGCTTCGACCTGCTCGGTGAGCGGCTCGGGGTCACCCGGGCCGTTGGAGAGGACGACGCCGTCGTACTGCGCGAGCTCGTCCGCTCCTGCCGTGGCCGGGACGACCATGACCCCGACGCCCGTTTTCGCGACCCGGCGGAGGATCGAGCGCTTGCAGCCATAGTCCACGACCCCGATCCGGGCCCGTCCGCCTCGGGCGAACTCGTAGGGCTCGTCACATGAAACACAAGCGGCGAGCGGCCGGCCGGCCATCGGCGGCTGCTTCCGGACGGCGCGGACCGTCTCGTCCACCGAGGCGTCACCGCAGACGATCGCGGCCCGCATCGCACCCGCCGCGCGGAGCCGGAGAACCAGCGAGCGTGTGTCGATCCCCGTCAGGGCCGGAATCCCGCGCTCGTGCAGCCAGTCCGTCCAGGCAGGTCCGCGCGCCTCGCGCATGAGCACCCCTCGCGCATGCACGCGGCCGGATTCGGAGCGCTCCGGGTCGACGCCGTAGTTGCCGATCATCGGCGCCGTGAAGCAGACGATCTGCTCCGCGAAGCTCGGGTCGGTGACCACCTCCTGGTAGCCGGTCATCGCGGTCGTGAAGACGGCCTCTCCGAACGCGAAGCACGGCGCGCCGACCGACTCGCCGCGGAAGACGCTTCCGTCCTCGAGAGCGAGGAAGCCGGTCACGAGTCCCACACCGTCCTCCCGGCGGCGACCGTCATCCTCACCTTGCCGGTCAGCCGCTCGCCGAGGAGCCACGAGTTGGACGACCGCGAGCAGAACCCGTCTTCCTGCACGCGCCAGCCGGCGCGCGTGTCGAGCAGGACGAGGTTCGCCGGCTCCCCGACGGCGATACGCGGAGCCGGGAGGCCGAAGATTGCTGCGGGCCCGGTCGACATGCGCTCCAGCAGCAGCTCGAGCTTGATGAGACCGGGCTCGACGAGATGCGTGTAGAGCGCTGCGAACGCGGTTTCCAGCCCCGTGACGCCGAACGGCGCAGCCTCGAACGGCACATCCTTCTCGTGCCGCGCGTGCGGCGCGTGGTCGGTGGCGATCGCTCCGATCGTCCCGTCCCGGAGGCCCTCCACGAGGGCAGCCCGGTCGTCAACAGAGCGGAGCGGCGGGTTCATCTTCAGGTTCGAGTCGAGCGAACGCACGGCTTCGTCGGTCAGGCAGAGGTGGTGCGGCGTGACCTCGGCGGTGGCCCCGACGCCTGCGCCTCGTGCGCTGCGTACGGCGTCCACGGACTCACGCGCCGACAGGTGAAGGAAGTGCACGGGCCTGCCCTCGTACGCGGCGAGTGAGATGTCGCGCTCGACCATCAGGCTCTCGGCGACCGACGGATAGCCGGTAAACCCGAGCTCGGCCGAAACGGCGCCCTCGTGCATCTGGCCGCTCCGCGACAGCGTCGGCTCCTCGCAGTGCAGCGCGAGCGGCCGGTCCGCGACCGCGCCGTACTGGAGCGCGCGGCGCATGAGCCCGGGCGTCGCGACCGGCCGGCCGTCGTCGCTGAAGCCCGCGGCGCCGGCGTCTGCGAGCTCGGCCATCTCCGTCAGCTCGCCGCCCTCCAAGCCCTTGCTGATCGCGGCGATGAACCCGACCGGAATCTCGGCCTCGGCCTCCGCCGTTTCGGCGAGCGAACCGAGCACGGCTGCCGAGTCGACGACGGGATCGGTGTTCGGCATCCCCAGGATCGCGCAGTACCCACCGGCCGCCGCCGCCTGAGTCCCGCTGGCGATCGTCTCCTCGTCCTCGCGGCCGGGCGTCCTGAGGTGCACATGGGGGTCGACGAACGCAGGCGCGAGCGTGAGCCCTTCCGCCTCGACGACGCGGTGGGAGTTCGGGTCGAGCCGCGCGCCGAGCTCCGCGATCGTGCCTCCGTCGATCCGGACGTCCATGACGCCGTCGACCTGTGCCGCCGGATCGAGGACCCGCGCGCCGCGGACGATCATGTTCTCGCCGGGAGCAGCCTGCGCCCAGAGCATCAGCGGTCACCTCCAGCGCAGATCACGGTTCCGGGCCGTGAAAAGCGCCGGTCGCAAGGACGCAGGGAGCGCGCGTAGCCGGAGGCTACGGGCGCGACTGAGGACGCGGCGAGCGGCCGCTTTGCAGCGCGCCGGGGAGCCTGAGCTGTGGTGGAGGGGACCGCCATTCAAGCCACCTCCGTCAGCTGCGGAGCCTTGACGCCGACTGGGCCACTCGTCAGCAGGTCGTAGAGGACAGCCATCCGCGTGACGAGCCCTGCGCGCACCTGGGTCTCGATCAGCGCGTCGGCCGCGTCCGCCACCCGCGGGTCGATCTCGACGCCGCGGTTCATCGGCCCGGGGTGCATCACCTTCTGGCCGGCGCGCAGCCGCTCCGGCGTGACGCCCCAGCGCTCGGTGTACTCGCGAAGGCTCGGGACGTAATTGGCGCCTTCGAGCATCCGCTCGCGCTGCATCCGGAGGACGTAGACGACGTCGGCGGCGGCGATGGAGGCGATGTCGGTCGAGGTCTCGCAGCCCATCGCCTCCACCCCACGCGGGAGCAGCGTCGGCGGCCCGACCAGCGTCGTGCGGGC
Source organism: uncultured Actinomycetes bacterium (assembly GCA_963802375.1). Taxonomy (GTDB): domain Bacteria; phylum Actinomycetota; class Thermoleophilia; order Gaiellales; family Gaiellaceae; genus JACDAN01. Next base: position 260,392 of record CAWDIJ010000010.1, on the reverse strand, counting down.
GCCGACGAGGTCGAGCGCCTGGATCAGCGAGCGCGCGACCCGCGAGTGCAGGACGTCGCCGACGATTGCGACGTGCAGGCCCTCGAGCCGGCCGAACTCCTCGCGCAGCGTGTAGAGGTCGAGCAGCGCCTGCGTCGGGTGCTGATGCTTCCCGTCGCCTGCGTTCACGACGTGGGCCGCCGTCACCTTCGCGACGAAGTGTGAGGCGCCGATCTGCGGGTGGCGCATGACGATCACGTCCGGGTCGTAGGCGCCAAGGGTCAGAGCCGTGTCCTTCAGGGACTCGCCCTTGTCGACCGCCGAGCCTGAGGACTTGATCGACATCGTGTCCGCCGACAGCCGCTTGGCGGCGAGCTCGAAGCTGGACGAGGTGCGCGTGGACGACTCGAAGAAAACGTTCACGACCAGCCGGCCGCGCAGGGTCGGAAGCTTCTTCATCTCCCGCTCCAGCGAACGCGAGAAGTTGCGGGCGGTGGCGAGCAGCCGCTCGATGTCGTCTCGGGACAGGTCTGCGACAGACAGGAGATGCCGGCGCTCCGTCGGGGGCGGCGGCTTCAGGTCGTCGCGCATGACGCGGATGTCACCCATGATCTTCCTCCGGGTTCGGCACGAGCAGGACTTGGTCGACCTCGTCGACCTCGACGAGCTGCACCTGGATGCGCTCGCCGCGGGAGGTCGGCAGGTTCTTGCCGACGTAGTCGGGACGGATCGGAAGCTCTCGGTGACCGCGGTCGGCGAGGCAGGCGAGCTGGACGCGGGCCGGGCGCCCGTAGTGGAAGAGCGCCTCGATCGCCGCGCGGATCGTTCGGCCCGTGTACAGGACATCGTCGACGAGCACGCACGTCATCCCCCCGAGCGGAAAGTCGAGCCGCGTCGACCGGACCACCGGCTGCGCCTGCTTCGGCGGCTCTCCCCCACGGACCTGGACGTCGTCGCGGTAGAAGGTGATGTCCAGCGATCCCGACCCGACCTCCTCGCCGCTGAACTCGTGGATCAGGCGGCGCAGGCGCTGGGCGAGCGGGACGCCGCGCGTGTGGATACCGACGAGCGCGACCCGCTCGAGGTCCGGGTTCCCCTCGATGATCTCATGCGCGATCCGCGTCAGCGTCCGGGCGATCGCGGCCTCGTCCAGCAGGACTCGTGCACTGGTCTGGGCAGGCAGCGTCAACCGCTCTCCTTTCCGGCCTCTCGGGACCGAGTTAAAGGACGTGGAGCGAGCAGGACTCTACAACGGCAGCCGGACGGCGCTCGAGGAACTGTGCTTTCGTGCGAGCGTGCGGTACGTCGCCTTCCTCCGCGCGGTGAACGTCGGCGGCCGCCGGGTCTCGATGGACCGCCTCCGCGCCGTCTTCGAGGAGCTCGGGCACGAACGAGTCTCGACCTACATCGCGAGCGGCAACGTCCTGTTCGACGCGGCTGGGCGGGCCGCCGACCTCGAGCGGACCATCGAGGAGAAGCTCGAGGAGGCGCTCGGCTTCGAGGTCACCACGCTCCTGCGCCGGGCGAGCGAGGTGCGGCACGCGGCGTCCGAGAAGCCGTTCGGCAAGGTGCCAGCCGGGAAGACGCACATGGTCGCCTTCCTGCGCCGCAAGCCGACGGCGGCCGAGCGGAAGGCGATCGAGGATCGGTCCACCCCGTCCGACCGGCTCGTCGTGGACGGCCGCGAGGTGCACTGGCTGATCGACGGCCGGATGATGGACTCGGAGCTCAAGCCGAAGGACTGGGACGTGCTCGGCCAGCCGACCACGACGCGGAACACGACGATGCTGGCCAAGCTCGCCGCGAAGCTGGACGACTAGCCCCGCTCGGCGACGACCGCGAGGAGGTGCTGCTCGGCCTCGACCTCCTCCGGCAGCTCCTGCTCGGCCCGGGCCAGCCCCTCCGCGAACTCTGCCTCGTCGAGGAGTTGGAGCGTCGAGATGAAGCGGCCGCGGATCCGCTCGAGCAGCCAGTCGCGACTGAGCGTCATCCGCTGGTGTACCGGGATCGTGCGCGGCGCGAACCCGGCCGTGGCGAGTTCCGCCTCGAGTTCCTCCTTGGTGGGAAATCGAGCCTTGTCGATGTCGGCAATCGAGGGGAAGTACGGGCTCAGGTAGTGATGGTCGAACTGCGCGTGGTCGAACGTGCCGATCGCGAGCCGGCCGTCGTCGGCCAACACTCGCCGAAGTTCCGCGAATGCGCGCGGTCGGTCGAGGAGGTGGACAACGAGGACTAGCAGCGCCCGCTCGAACCAGCCCTCCTTGAACGGAAGCGCCTCGGCGCTAGCCACCTTCGCGTTCATGCCCCGCCGCCGCGCCTGCTCGACCATCTCTGGCGAGGGGTCAATCCCCCACACACGGGATCCACGCTTGATCAGAGCTTCCGACCACCGCCCGGTTCCACAGCCGACGTCGAGCACTCGCTTCCCGAGTAGGTCGCCTTCGCGAGCCAACAGCTCGAAGCGCTCCCACCACGCCTCGTCCTGCGGACGCAGCTCGTCGTACCGAGCCGCGGCCTCGCCGTAGTCGGGGCTACCCCTCGTCGACGATGTCTTCGGGGTCGCTGAGGGACTCGATCGCGTGCATCGCAGCCTCGAGCGAGCTCTCGGGGACGAGCACTTTCTGAGGCGCGTCCTCGACCTCGCTCGGGTGATGCTCGGTCGCGGGCTCGAGCTGCGTGTCGATTCCGGCGGAGCGAAGCATCGACTCGAGCTCCTCCGCCTCTGTGACGTCGCCGGCGACGGCGACCTGCACCATCCTGGTCATCGCGGGGCCTCCTCGACGGTCGGGACGACTTCCTTCGGAGCCGGCTGCTGGTGCCTGTGCGAGGCTCCTCCCTTCACGAGCTCTGGTGCGCCCCGCTCCTGGAACGGGACGACGATGATATCGAGGTCACGGGGCACGACAGTGTCCGGAAAGACGGAACGCGCCTCGCGCTCGATCTCGCCGCCGAAGTAGCGGTTCGAGAGATGAGTCAGCGCGAGCATCCCGACCTCGGCGCTCTGCGCGACTTCCGCCGCCTCGAGCGCCGTCGAGTGCAGCGTCTCGTGCGCCCGGTCGCGCTCCTCCTCCGCGAAGGTCGCCTCGTGGACGAGCAGGTCGGCGCCTCGTGCGGCATCCACGACGGAGCGGGAGAACGCCGTGTCCGCCGCGATCACCACTTTCCGTCCCGGCCGCGCCGGGCCGAGGACCAGGTCGGGCGTCAGCACCCGGCCATCGGGCAGCGTCACCGACTCGCCGCCCTGGAGCGCGCCCCGCTCGGGCCCCTCGGGAATTCCAAGCGTGTCTGCCGCATCGGCGTCGAACCGGCCCGGCCGCGGCCGTTCGACGAGCGCATACCCGATCGCGGCCACGCCGTGCTCCACCGGAAAGGTCACGAGCTCGTACTCCCCCCGCTCGAGGCGCTCACCCGGCTCCAGCTCGACCAGGTCGTAGTGGTACGTGAGCTTCCCGAAAATCCGTCGGAGCGACGAGAACAGGTCCTGGAGGCCGCGCGGCCCGTAGATCGTGATCGGCAGTTCTCGCCCGCGGAGCGCGAAGGTCTTCAGCATCCCGGGCAGGCCGAGGTAGTGGTCGGCGTGGTAGTGCGTGAGGAAAATCTCCCGCAGCTCGATCAGCCCGACGTTCGAGCGGAGCAGCTGCCGCTGCGTCCCCTCGGCGCAGTCGAACAGCAGGCGCTCTCCCCCGCGCCGGAGCAGCATCGCCGTCGGAGCCCGCTGGGCGGTCGGCATCGAGCCGGAGGTGCCGAGGAAGACGAGATCCAGGTCCACGGGAGCAGTCTAGGAATGTCTCTACGGGAGCATGAGCACCTGCCCCGGGGTCAGTGCAACTCCCGCGAGGCCGTTCTCGCGTTGGATCGCCCAGACGCCCTGACGAGGATCGCCGTGGTAGTGCTCGGCGGCGATCGACCACAGCGTGTCGCCTGCCTGGACGCTGTACGGCTGAGGCGTGCCCGTCGCCTCGGACACGCGGGCCAGGACGCTCCAGGCGAGCACCATCACTAGGAGGGTGACGAATGCGATGCGGACGAACATACGTTCGCCATGCTACAGAACGTATGTTCGGACGTCAAGCCGGCCGTTTGTGAGCTCGAGCCCGATCATCCCGTGGTGCGGCGCCGATCGCCGCTCCGTCGGGCTGCCGGGGTTGAGGATCCACACCTCGCCCAGCCTCGTCGCCTCGGGGACATGCGTATGGCCGTAGACGACGGCGTCGCAGTTCGGAAACGCCTCCACCAGGCGCCCGGCCCGCCCGACCCTCGGCCCCGCATCGTGCACGAGCCCGATGCGCACGCCCTCGTGCTCGACGACCAGCTTCGGCGGCAGGACGAGCCGGAGCTCCTCCTCGTCCATGTTCCCGACAACGCCGTCGACCGGCGCCAGCTTCCCGAGCTCCTCGTGGACCGCCAACGAGACGAAGTCGCCGGCGTGGAGGATCCGGTCCGATTCGGCCAGCAGCCGGAGGCACTTCTTCGGGAGCCGCCGCGTCCCGCGCGGCATGTGCGTGTCCGAGATGACCGCGAGGTTCAGGAGATGCCGTTGATGAAGGCGCCGTCCCGGTAGACGAGCTCGCCGTCCGCGTACACCTCGCCGCCCTCGCGCAGGTCGCAGACCATGTCCCAATGGAGCCCGGACTCGTTCTCGCCCCCAGTCCCGGGAACCGACCGGCCGAGCGCCAGGTGGACGGTTCCGCCGATCTTCTCGTCGAGCAGCAGGTTCCCGGTGTACTCGCTGACCGCGTCGTTGAGTCCGAAGGCGAACTCGCCGACCCGCCGGGCGCCGTCGTCCATGCCGACCATCTCGCGCAGGAACTCCTGGCCCCGCTTGGCCGTGACCTCGACGACCTCGCCGCCCTCGAACCGGAGGCGGACGTCGTCCGCCTGGCGGCCTCGCATCATTGCCGGGAAGGAGAAGCGGATCGTGCCCTCGACGCTCGTCTCGTGCGGGCCGGTGAAGACCTCGCCGTCCGGGAAGTTCCGGAGCCCCTTCGACCGGATCCAGGTCCGGCCCTCGACTCCCAGCTTGAGATCCGTGTCCTCGCCGACGACGCGGAGCTCGCTCACGCCTTCCAGGAAGGATCCGACGCGCTCGAGCCTTTCGCCGAACGTCTTCCACTCGTGCACGGGATCGTCCCGATCGAGGAACGCGGCGCGGGAGAGGACCTGCTCGTACTGCCGAAGCGACATGCCGGCGTCCTGCGCGGACGCCTCGCACGCCGCGCCGCAGATCACCCAACGGAATTCGCCGCTCGCGGAGCGCTCCAGGTAGCGCGTTTGCAGCGGCCGGCGCGCGATCAGACGCCGGGAAAGCCGCTCAGGATCGACGTTGGAGAGCCTCTTGGTGTTCGTCACGGCGTCGAAGATGATCCAGGCGTCACCGTGCTCGATGTTCCACTTGTGGTCCGGCGCGAGCCAGTCGAGCTGGTGGTCGCGGCCCTCCTTGTAGAGCGTCTCGTCAGCCTCCTCGAGCACGAGGTTGGCGGCTGCATGCCCCCCCGCCCTGAGCGCGGCGGCGTAGGTCTCGCGCATGAGAGGAAGCGCCGAGACGTCATAGGCCTCGACGCGTACGACGTCTCCGGGCCGCACCTCGGTCGAGTAGCCGACGAGCACCTCCGCGAGGCGCTTGTGCACCGGGTCAGACACGCTCGACCGCCGGTTCCGAGAGGAACGAGCCGGCCTTCCACACGAGCTCGCCGTCGGCATACACCTCGCCTTCTTCGCGGAGGTCGCAGATCAGGTCCCAGTGCAGGTCGGACTTGTTCTCGCTGCCCGCCTCGTCGAATCCGCCGCCGAGGGCGACGTGCATCGTCCCGCCGATCTTCTCGTCGAAGAGGATGTCGCGCGTGAAGCGGTCGATCTCGTAGTTGAGACCGAACGCGACCTCGCCGAGCACCCGCGCCCCAGAGTCCGTGTCGAGCAGTGAGCGCAGGTACTCCTGCCCGGAGCTGGCCTCAGCGTGCACGACCGCTCCCTCCTGGAACCGCAGGTGCACGTTCTCGACCTCTTGGCCCTGGTAGATCGACGGGAAGGCGAAGAAGATTTCGCCGCTCGTCTCGGTCTCGACGGGACTCGTGAAGATCTCGCCGTCCGGCATGTTCTGCTTGCCGTCCGACGGGATCCATGGGCGGCCTTCTACACCGACACGGAGGTCGGTGCGCGGGCCGACGATCCGCAGCTCGCGGACACCTTCGAGCTCGCGCGCCCGCGCTCCGAGTGTGTCGGACAGAGCCTGCCAGTGCGCGATCGGGTCGTCCCCCTCGCGGGTGTGGCACGCGCCGTGAACGAAGTCCTCGTACTCGGACAGAGACATCTCGGCATCCTGCGCGTGCGCCTGCGTCGGGTAGAGGGTGCCGCACCAGGCGAGGTCGCCGGCGCTGATCCGCTTCCACCGCTCGTTCGCAAGCCGGTAGTGCGTGGAGAGCTGCAGGCGGCGCCGCTCGGGGTCGGCCCGGGTCAGCGAGCGCGTGTTGATGGTGCCCCAGAGGGTCGTCCAGGCGTCGAGCTGCTCGGTCGCGATCTCCTCGACCTGGGGGATGTAGGCGAGCTGCTCGTCCGACGCCACCTCGAGCTTGATCTCATCGAGGCCCGACGGTGTGATCTTCGTATAGGGATGCGCGCCGCGCCGGATCGCTGCCGCGTAGAGCGCGACCGCCAAGGGGATGGAGACCTCCTCGCCGTCGATCCGGTAGACCTGGCCTTCTTGGAGGTCCAGCGAGTAGCCGGCGATCAGCTCGGCGAGCTTCTCGATCCGCGGGTCGCGCACTAGTGCCCCGCCTGGTGATGCTGCCCCGCTTCTGGTTCGCGAGCATCAAGCCAGAGGCCGCACGCCGCCGAGGCAAGGCTAGGCAGCCTTGGTGAGGAGGTGGGTGGTCTCTGGCGCTGCGTGATCGCGGGCCAGAAGCAGGCGTGTATCGCCTGGTGGGGCACTACTTTCCGGGCGTTCCGACCGGGAAGGGCCTCGACACGAGCGATGTCGTCCGTGTCGGGTTCATCTCGGCCCGCAGCCGGATCGCGAAGACGTAGTACCCGGCTGCGAGACGCTTCCGCTTGAAGCGGACGAAGTTCCCCGAGTGCGCGCGGATTTTCCCGCGAGCGGAGAAGACGGGCTTCGGTGAGCGCTTCACGCCGACAGTGGCGAGGAGCCGCTTCCGCATCGCAGCGCTCAGCCTGCGGGTCTTCAGGCGGTACATCGAGCCCGTGTACAGGCTCGCCTCCTCGGAGCTGGCGGCGAACGTCCAGTTCGTGTCGCCGGCCGAGCGGCGGCGCTCGCCGAACTTCGCCGTGGCGCCGACGACGACGGTCGAGTGCCGCCAGCGGACGGGCCGCTTCGTGCACCTCGCAAGACCGCGGGCCAGCATCGACTTGACCGAAACGTACGACGGCCGGCGCGTCCCGTCGGCGCGGATCAGGCCGGCCTGCCAGCGTTCGAGGTCGGGCTCGTCGATGAGGCCGTAGTAGAGCATCGAGCGCACGGACTGGTCACAGGCGTAGTACGGGATCAGCGCCGAGTAGACGTCCGACTGGTGGCGGTCCTCGGCGACGCGCGCGACCGACTCCTTGCCGTAGTACGCGTGAGCGGAGCCGGCCGGAATCGCCGTCTGCCAGCCGATCTCGTTCAGGCGGAAGCGGAGCGGCGGCAGCGCGGCGCGGGAGACGGGCTTTCCCGCCTCCGCGAAGATGGGCTGCGCGGTGCCGCGGAAGGCGTCCCAGAACGCCTGCTTGATCCGGCCGAGGTTCGCGGTTCCCGCGTTCGGCCACCGGTAGCCGACGAGGAACGAATCGGTGTTGGAGTTCGGGTGCGGGTGGAAGGCGAGCTCGTCCATGATTGGCCGCTTTCGGCCGCTCGCGCGGTACGAGGCGCCCATGTCTCGGATGCACCGGACCGGCGAGGTCGAGGCGTTCGTCGCCGCCGTCGCGTTGTCGTTCCCGCGCGGGGAGAGCGAGACGCCGAGCACCGTGATCGTCGGGTCGACGGCCTTCAGCGCGTCGTATGCCTGTCCCAGGACCCGGGCATAGCTCGTGCACGCGAGACCGGCGCCGCGGGTGCTGAACTGCGGCTGCCAGAAGCGGGGCTGGTTCGGCTCGTTGCCGACCGCGATGTCCTTCACCTGGCGGTAGGTACGCGCGACCTGGGCGACGAAGGCGACGAACTGGCTCCTTGCCGAGGTGGAGTTGAAGAGTGCGCGGGCGCGGCTGGGCGCGATCACCATTGTGACTCGAATCCCGGCAGCGGCGGCGTTCGCCATGTAGCGATCGAGGGCCGCCTGCTCCCGAATCGTCGTCGGGTGTTCGGGGTCCCAGGCGAGTGTGATCCGATTCTCCGTTAGCCCCACGTCCCGCATGGAGGCGAAGAAAGCGGCGCCGCCGTCATCCGCCAGTTTTCCGCGGTCGTCCGCGACGCCCACGGTGACGTCCGCCGCTGCGGACGCGGCGAGCAGCAGCGCCGCACAGGCACAGGCGAGCAGCGTGGCTGTCTGTCGTCTAAACCCCGTCATTCCTCAGCGAAACCGCATCAGTCTTGCACGACTCCCAAGACGGCGTCGAGCAGGGTATCTGCGCCGAACCGGACCGGATCATCTGTTGGGAGGCCCGTCTCCTTGCCGATCCGCGCGATCTCGGCGCGCGCGTCGTCCTCGCCGAGCGCGCCGGTGTGGAGCGCGACCGCGGCGACTCGCGCCGGCCGGAGTTGGAGCGACGCCCGCTCGTGCAGGTCGATCAGCTCGCGCAGGTCGGGCAGCGGGTGGTCGGGATAGCCCTCGACGTGCGTCGCTCTTGCCTTGTGGACGAAGACGTACGCGTGCGGGGCGCTGCCGTGGATCAGTCCCATCGTGACCCCGGAATACGCCGGATGGGCCAGCGATCCCTGCCCCTCGACCCAAAGGAGCTCGCCGCCCCGCTGCGAGCCCTCGACCACGAGCCGCTCGGCCGCGCCGGCGAGGAAGTCGGCGACCACGGCGTCGATCGCGATCCCCCAGCCCGCGATCGCGATCCCCGTCTGGCCGGTCGGGACGAACACGGACTTCAGCCCGCGGTTGCGGGCGGCGAGGTCGAGCTCGACGGCGACGGTCTTCTTGCCGATCGCGCAGTCGGAGCCGACGGTAAGGACGATCTTCGCCGGGACCTGGAGGTTCTCGCCGGTCGGAACGCTGAGCTCGGGCGGCGGCTTGCGGAGGTCGCGCAGCTCGACGCCGTGCTCGCGAGCCAGCTCACTGAGCTCGTGGTCGTCGGAGATGAACTCGTGCAGGCCGCTCTCGAGGTCGAGGCCCGCGCGGATCGAGTCCTTCAGCAGCTCGCGCCAGGCCGGCGGGAAGCGTCCGCCCTGGGTCGCGACCCCGACCGTCGCAGTGGTCGGCTCGTAGCGCATCGCCTCCTCGACGGTGGCGACGATCGGGATCCCGCGGTAGGTCTCCCCCGCGCGCTCGGAGTCGAGGATCGCGACGACGGGATCAGGTGCGTAGTGGACGATGCCCCGCATCGTCTTCCCGTAGTGCTCGTCGCCGGAGCGGCCCTCAGCGAGGACTAGGTACTTCTTGCCGGACGCCAAGGCCTGGAGTGTCTGCGGGGAGCTGGACGCCGTCGACGAGCTGGACGCCGGGCCACGGGTCGTCGGCGATGAGGATGTTCCCGTCGAGGTCGACGTGGTCGCAGAGGCTCGCGATCGACGCGCCGGCTGCGATCCCGAGGCCGGACTCGATCATGCAGCCGAGCATCACGCCCATCCGCATCGCGCGAGCAGCGTGCGCCATGCGGACTGCCTCACGGATCCCGCCGCTCTTGGCGAGCTTGATGTTGATGCCATGCGCTCGCTCGGCGCAGGCCTCGAGGTCGCCGAGCGTGTGACAGTCCTCGTCGACGAAGATCGGAAGCGGCGAGGCCGCCCTCAGCTTCGGGCCGTCAGGGTCGTGTGCCACGAGCGGCTGCTCGACGTAGTCGACGCCGAGCTCCTTCAGCTGCGGGATCGTGTCCAAGGCCTCGTCGAGCGTCCAGCCTTCGTTCACGTCCACGCGAATCGGCTCTGACCAAACCTCGCGCACTGCGCGGACACGGTCGACGTCGCTGCCATCGCCGCCTCCGAGCTTCAGCTTCAGGCTCTTGAAGTCGGTGACGCGTTCGGCCTTCGCCGCCATCTCCTCCGGTTCGCCGAGCCCGATCGTCCAGCTCGTGGGCGGGCCGACCCGGCGGAGCCCGAGAAAGCGCCAGACGGGAAGCCCGGTCAGCTTGCCGCAGAGGTCATGAAGCGCGGCGTCGAGCGCCGAGCGGGCGGCGAGCTCCCGCAGCGGCCAGCGCGGGGTGATCTCGTCGAGCACGAAGGGGTCGTCGCCGAGCGTGTCCGCGACCTCCTCCACGTACGCGAGAGCGGACTCGGCCGTCTCGTCGTAGTGCTCGATCGGCGCACCTTCGCCGTACCCGCATTCGCCCTCGTGCTCGATCTCGACCCAGACGACTTCCTCCTCGGTGTGGGTGCCGCGCGCGATCGTGAACGGCTCCGCGAGGGTCAGCGAGGCGATGCGGGCCGTGACCTGCACGGCGCGGACTCTACTCCCGCTCGCTCTGGCGAACCCAGAGCGTCACGAGCCGGGCGACGAGCGTCACGAGGAAGATCTGGCCGGTCAACGCCTCGAGCACCGTCAGCGCCTGCGGCAGTCCGACCGCCGGCGAGAGATCGCCGAACCCGAGCGTCGTCAGCGACACGAAGCTGAAGTAGAGGAACTCCGACTGCGCGTGCGGGCCCTCCTGCGCGAAGAACGGCGCATCGCGAAGCTCGTCCACCGCGAGGTAGACGAACGCGAAGAGCAGCCCGACGAGGACGTACGCGCAGAGCGCTCCGAGCACGGTCTCGTGGCTGATCCGGCGGTGCTGCAGCACGCGGCTGATCGTCACCGGCAGCGTCGCGGTAACGAGCAGGACGACCGGCAAGAGGTAGGTCAGCCCGATCACCGACTCGGAGTTCACGAACAGGACGATGGGAGCGAGCGCGACGCACGCCGCGATCGAGACGACATGGCGGCGCTTGAGCGTCGTCCCGGCGTCCGGATCGCTGATCGCGACGACGAGGGCGGCGGCCGCGAGCAGCGTGCTGATCAGCGCTCCCCAGCGCGGGTCGTCGATCAGCTCGAGGAAGAAGAAGTTCGCGAGCAGCAGGACGAGGAGACTCGCGTTGCTGTCGACGATCCGGAGAATGGTGCGCCCCATCGTGCGGGCAGACCTTAGATGGGCCAGGCAGGTATCGGACCCCGCTGCTAATCGGCTGGTTTGTGCTCGCGGAGTAGCACCGGGGCACGCACCCCGAGCACATCTGACCTAACGGGCGAGCAGTCTCGGGAGATCAACCTCGCGACCGTCCACCAGCACGTGCGTAGACCTCGCACGCCTCGACAAGCGTCGGCGCCCGCGGTGCGTCGGCGACGACGAGATCGAGAGCCGGGACGCGCCCCGCCGCCAGCTCGCCGTCGATTAAGCGTCTCCGGGTCAGCGCCTCGGCTCGGTCGAGAACGAGCCGCCGTACAAACGCGGCCCGCTGATGTTGCCCAACCAGGCGCGGCCTGTGGCGCAAACCGGCAGCCGTCGCCGTCAGCCATCTCCCTCGGGCCGATCGGCAACAGGACCGTTCCCGCCTGAGAGTGTGAAGATGAATGTGTGGGAGAAAGGGTGCGGTTGACCGTCGTTCCGGACGAAGGCGCGGCCGAGGCTCTTTGTGGTCTCCTTCGCAGCGAAGGCATCGACTGCTTCTACCGCGACACCGACGTCTCGGCGGCTGGGATCTTCGGGGGCACGACCTTCGGCGGTTGGCGCGAGATCCTCGTCGGCCAAGACGATCTTGAGCGAGCCCGCGAGCTGGTCCCCGACCAATTGCCCTGACGCATTCTTCGTGTCGTCCCGTGCAAACGCCGAGTGAAACCGGCGCCTTGAACCGATGACTCCGACGGCGTACGCTCGGGCTGCTCATTCCTCTTGCTACGAACGAAGGGAGTCAGATGCGGCTGCGGACAGTCCTCTCGATCGGATGCGCGGTCATCGCGGGAGCAACCCTCGGGGCGTCGAACGCATCAGCAGATCCGTTGAACAACCCGAACGCCGTCTCCGGCACGGCCGTCTGTCCAGGAGTGGGTTCCTTCGAGTTTGTTTCTGTCGGGGCTGTGGCTTTCGTTCAAGGCGAGCGGTTGATCGGCATCGCATACGCCCCCGAGCAGGGAAGTCTGGATCTCGTCCCATGCACGGTGACCTCTGGTGGCCAGACGTTCACCCTCTTCGCGCGGTTCGTTGAGCGCGGCTGAGCCGAACGCGAAGGACGATCGTGCGGGGGCTCAGGCCCCCGCACGTGTATTCGCCGCTGGCTTGTCGTACGGAGGAGCCAGCATTTCTCCCTCCGGGGTGGTCTCGAAACCGGACGCCGCCTGACCGCGGCCTAGCTGGCGGCGACATAAACGACCCCACGGACAGATCCTGCGTCTCCCCGGAACCCCGGGGACACGATCCCGCTAATGCGACGGCCGCACGCTCGAGGTTGTCCGGCGAACGTTGGGCTGGACGGCGGCGAGGCGGTGCGGTCGTGAAAGAGGTCGCCGCGTGATGCGCGGCGGCGACGCCTGCCCCCCGGTCGACTCGTCCTTCGGGTCAGGAACGGTGACCGTTCCCACCTTGAGGGCGAGACACGAGCTCCGGCAATCGCGCTCTGCTCGTCCGCCAACCTGTCGCCAATACCCCTCCGAGCCCCATGCTGCCAACGGTCGTGGCGATGTCGGCGTCTCTGGCTCGAGCATGGGGCGTGGGAAGGCCCCGGGACTTCGACCCACGCCCAGTTTTCAGGGCTGGCGATTTTCGAGGATGCACCCGGGGACAGCACGTTCCCGCCAGATCCCGACGGGAGCGTGGGTCGACGGAGGCGGCACCTTCCCAAGGCTAAATGTCCTATCCCACAGAAACGGCTCAACCAGGCCGTTTCTGTGGGATTTGTACCGCGACTTTGTACCGGCCTTCCACGCCGCCGGACGGTTCGGGGATGCATCGCTGTGCTGAGTCCGGCCAGCGCGAATTCGGAGCGTAGGGCGGGCCGCCGCCCCACACTCCGTCTCATGAGAGGCCGAGCCCCCCAATTTGAAACCGGCCCCTCGTAACCTGGTGTGCCCAGCCAGCGTTAGCGCAGGGTCTGGCTCAAGTTAGGACTTCTTCAAGATTCAGGCCCGTTCGACAGTGAGGAGGCGGCGCTGCCGCGCAGCGCGCCGATCGCCCGGAGCGTAAGGAATGGCGTCCGAACCAACACTAAGGAGGCGGATGAACTTCTGAGAGAGGAGTGACGCATGGGAGAGCCGTCGTTGTACGAACGCCTCGGGGGCGTCTACGCCATTAGCGCGGTCGTCGACACGTTCAGCGACCAGTTGGTGGAGAAAGGCACAATCGAGAAGCAGAACTCGAATATCGAGGACTGGAACGAGCACAAGGCCGCATCTCGACTGCCAGGCTTGAAATTCCTGCGGACACTGTGGCTCTGTGCGATCGCCGGCGGGCCGTTCGAGTACACGGGCCTACCTCTGGACGATGCACATTCAGATCTGCAACTCTCGTCGTCCGACTTCGATCAGGTCGCGGCGGTGCTTGCCGACACGCTCGAACACTTCAACGTGCCGCCGCGTGAGAAAGAGGAGGTGTTGGGCGCCTTCGAGGCGCACAAGCCTGAGGTTACGGCTGGTTCTAGCTCGCTCGCGTGAGCCTGAAGAGCCCGGCCGTAGCTAGCGTCTCAGCTTTGTCTGTGCGGTCGCCTCGACCGCCGTAGCGTTCCCGCCAGGGTTTCCCCGAAATCCGCTCGTGTGCAGGGACTCCGGGGAGACCATGGGCCAGGCAGGAATCGAACCTGCGACCTCGCGCTCCGGAGGCGCGCGCTCTATCCCCTGAGCTACTGGCCCGGAGGCGCCAGTGTAGCCGTGGGTAGGTTCCGTTCCCGTGGAGCTCCTGCGCGCCTACCTGCGGACGCTGAACCCCCCGCTCCCCACCTCCGTACGGACGCTGCAGGCCGGCGCGCTGATGAACGCGCTGGGGAACGGGCTCGCGTACCCGTTCCTCTTCATCTACCTCCACAACGTCCGCGACATCGACCTCGCCACGGCGGGACTGATCGTCGGGACGAACGCGGCCGTCGGCCTCGTCGCCGGTCCGATCATCGGCTCGGTGATCGACAAGGTCGGCGGCCGGATCACGCTCGCGTTCTCGCTCTGGCTGATGGCCGTCGGCTTCGGCGCCTACGCCTTCGTCGAGCATCCGTGGCAGGGCTTCCTCGCGAGCGCGATCGCCGGGATCGGGAACGGCGGCTTCTGGCCCAGCCAGTCCTCACTCATCGCCGGCCTGACCCCGGTCGAGCAGCGTCACCAGGCGTTCGCGATGCAGCGCGTGATGATGAACCTTGGCATCGGCCTCGGCGGACTCGTAGGCGGCCTGATCGCGACGACCGCGAACCCGACCTCGTTCCAGGTCCTGTTCCTCGGCGACGCCGCGTCCTTCCTCGTCTATTCGGTGTTCCTCCTCCGCGTGCCGGCGCCCGAGAGGAAGCCGCGCCCCGAGGGCCGGGAGCGCGGGGGCTACGGCGAGGTCGTCCGAAACAAGGTGTTCATGGCGGTCGTCGCCCTGAACTTCGTCTTCATCGGAGCCGGCATGGCGCAGCTCGAGACGCTGCCCGTCTACGCCAAGAACGAGGCTGGAGTCACCGAGCGCGGCATCGGCGTCCTCTTCTTTCTGAACACGCTCGTGATCGTCCTCGCCCAGCTACCGATGGCGAGGCTCCTCGAAGGGCACCGGCGGATGCGGACGCTCGGCGTGCTTGGCGTGGTCTGGGCGGTAGGGCTGCTGATCGTGCCGATCGCGGGGATCGCAGAGGATGTCTGGGTCGCGTGGGGTTTCCTCGCCCTTACCTTCGCGATCATCGCCGTCGGTGAGTGCCTCCACGGAACCGTCCAGGCTCCGCTCGTCGCCGACCTCGCCGACCACAGCCTGATCGGCCGGTACATGGCGGCGTCCGCGTTCTCCTGGGGCGTCGGATTCGCCGTGGGGCCGGCGATCGGTGGGGTCGTGCTCGGCCAGTCGCCGCACCTGCTCTGGCCCGCGGCGGCCGCCGTCTGTCTCGCCGCAGGAGCCGCCGCCCTCGCGCTCGAGCGCTCGATCCCGGCCGGTGCCCGCACGACCCCGAAGCGCGCCCAACCCGCGCTGGCCGAGTCATAGAGGTGTCCGCGATAGCGAGCGACGAGGCCGTGATCGATTGGCTTCTCGCCGGCGACCCTGCGATCCGCTGGCAGGTCATGCGAGACCTTCTCGACGAGCCGACGGAGAAGTGGGAGCAGGAGCGGCGCCGGGCAGTCGAGGGCGGTTGGATCACGGAGCTCCTCGAGCACCAGGGGCGCGACGGCGAGTGGCCGAAGGGACGATGGACCGCCTCCACCTGGACGCTCCTGCTGCTCGTCGCCTGCGGGCTCTCCGATGGCCACCCGGCCGCACGTGCGCCGCTCGAGCGCCTGCTGGGTCGCTTCATGCCGACTGGACAGGAGGTGGACGGCGCGTTCCTGCTGAAGCGCGTCGATCTCTGCCACCTTGGATTCTGGCTTGGCCTCGGCGCGCACTTCATGAGCGAGGATCAGCGGCTCCCTCCGCTCGGCCAGGCCGTCTTGAGCGCACAACTGGACGACGGCGGCTGGAACTGCCATATGCGCAACCGTCCGGGCACGCGTCACAGCTCCTTCCACACCACCTTCAACGTGCTCGAGAACCTTCGGATCGCGGCCGAGGGAGGGATCGTTCCCGAGCGTGCGTTCTGCGACGCCGAGCAGCGGGCGGTCGAGTTCATGCTCTCCCATCGCCTGTACCGGTCCGATCGCACGGGCGAGGTCATCTCGGAGCGGTTCACGCACCTCACATATCCGTGGCACTGGCACTACACCGTCCTGCGCGGGCTCGACTACCTGCGCCTGACGCCCGCCATCTCCGACAAGCGACTCGCCGACTCGATCGAGCTGCTTCGTGACAAGCGCAAGCCGAACGGGCGGTGGCCGCTGCAAAAACGGATCCCGGGAACGCTGCTCGTCGAGATGGAGAAGCCCGGCAAGGACAGTCGGTGGAACACGCTGCGAGCGCTGCGGATCCTGCGGCGGCGCGACGCGCCTCGAGTCGAGGGCTAGGAAAGGGGCAGCCCGGCTAGAATTCGGGCCATGCGCCTCGAGGACCCGCTCAGTACCGATGCCCAGCCTGCCCCGCATCCGGGCTCGCTCGCGCGACATCGCTCGCGAGGTTTCGGCACCTCCGGCGCGCCAGCCTGCTGAGCTCTCCGCTCACGGCCTGACCTGGATCCATCTCGACACTCCGACCACGGAGGAGGCGACGGCGCTCGCCGAGCACTTCGGCTGGCACCCGCTGGACATCGAGGACGTCGTCTCCAAGCGCCAGCGGCCGAAGGTCGACGAGTACGACGAGTACCGCTTCGTCGTCCTCCACTTCCCCGTCTACGACAAGGCGGCGAAGCGGCTGAACGCCGGTGAGTTGGACGTGTTCCTCGGCCCCGACTACTTGGTCACCCTCCCCGGCGTCGAGCTCCTGCCCGTGACGCGCCTCTTCCAGCGCGTCAGCGACGACCCCGAGCTCCGCGACGGCCTCTTCGCGAAGGGCTCCGGCTACCTGCTGTACCACGTCCTCGACGACCTCTTCGACTACTGCTTCCCGATCCTGGACAAGATCGGGCACAAGCTCGACTCGATCGAGGACGACATCGAGGAGGACGAGCGGTCGCAGGAGATCGTGCGGGACATCTCCCGCGCGAAGCAGGAGATCATCAGCTACCGCAAGATCGTCAAGCCGCAGCGGCCGACGCTGCGCCTGCTCGAGCGGCACGTCGAGCGCTTCCTCCCCGAGGATCTCGAGCTCTACTTCGACGACCTCGTCGACGCCTCGGAGCGGATCTGGGACATCCTCGACAACTACAAGGAGGTCGTCGAGGCGCTGGAGGCGACGAACGAGTCGGCGATCTCGCACCGCCAGAACGACATCCTGCGCGTGCTCACCGTGGTTGGCGCGATCTTCCTCCCGCTGACGTTCCTCACCGGCATCTTCGGCATGAACGTGGACTACCCGGGCGAGGGCACCCGAGAGGCGTTCTGGATCATCGTCGTCGCGATGATCGGAGTCTTCCTCGGGCTCGTCGGCTTCTTCCGCTGGAAGCGCTGGATCTAGCCCCCAGGGCGCGTCGGTACAGCGGCATACCGACCGGCCTGATTTGCTTCCCGCGTGACCAAGCAGCTCTGGGCGCCCTGGCGGCTCGAGTACATCGCGAGCGCCGACGAGCAGGACGGATGCGTGTTCTGCGACGCCGTCGAGTCCGATGACGACGAAGCGGCGCTCGTCGTGCATCGGGGCCACGCGGTGACGGTGGTCCTCAACAAGTACCCGTACGCCTCGGGCCACTTCATGGTCGCGCCGAACCGCCACGTCGGCGAGTTCGGCGACCTGACGGACGACGAAGCGCTCGAGCTCCACCGGTTGGCGCAGAGTGGGATCGGCGCGCTTGCACAGGTCTACGAGCCGCAGGGCTACAACCTCGGCTGGAACCTCGGCCGGATAGCCGGCGCGGGGGTGGTCGACCACGTCCACCTCCACGTCGTGCCACGCTGGGCCGGCGACACGAACTTCATGCCGGTGCTGGCCGATGTGAAGGTGATCCCGGAGCACCTGCTCGAGACGCGAAGACGGCTCGCGGAGGCCTGGCCCTCCTAAGACGAGCGGATCGGCTGGGCTCCGATCCCGCCTCCAGCCACTAACGTCCTCCGGACCACCAGACCGAAGGGAGCCATGCGCCTCGAAGGCATCCATCACATCACGGCGATCACCGCCGACGCGCCGGGCAACGTCGACTTCTACGGCCGGGTTCTCGGGCTGCGCCTCGTCAAGAAGACGGTGAACCAGGACGACCCGACCGTCTACCACCTGTTCTACGCCGACGAGCTGGGCAGCCCAGGCGCCGACATCACCTTTTTCGAGTACCCGGGCGCCCGCAGGGGCCGGGCCGGCGCAGGGATGGTGCACCGCGTGGTCTGGCGGGTTTCCGACGAGGGGGCGATCGGCTTCTGGGAGGAGCGGCTGCGCGAGCAGGGCGTCGAGACCGAGCGCTCCTCTCGCCGGCTGCGCTTCGCCGATCCGGAGGGGCTGGGGCTCGAGCTGGCCGTCGTCGAGACGGGCGACGAGCCGCTGGTCTCGCACCACCCCGACGTGCCGGACGAGGTCGCGCTTCAGGGGTTCGACGGGGTTCGCGCCTACGCGGCCGATCCGGCAGCGAGCCAAGACTTCCTCACCACCTCGATGGAGTTCCAGCCATTCGGCGAGACGAGCTTCGAGGTACGGGGCGAATCGCGCGGCTCGTCTTACGCCTACGACCGGACCGAGGAGCCCGGGATGCCCGGGGCCGGCACGGTCCACCACGTCGCCTGGTCGTCGCCCATCGACGACCACGAGGCCTGGCGGGACCGGGTGATGGCCGGAGGGGCCATGCCCACACCGGTCATCGACCGCTTCTACTTCAAGTCGATCTACTTCCGCGAGCCGAGCGGCGTGCTGTTCGAGATCGCGACCCTCGGGCCTGGCTTCACGTCGGACGAGCCGCTGGAGTCGCTCGGCGAGCGCCTCTCACTGCCACCGAGCTTCGAGCAGTACCGGGAGCAGGTCGAGCGGACGCTGACGCCGCTGCCCGACCCGCGCAAGGCGCCCATCTCGTGAGCCTCGAGCACCTCGTCCGGCCGGCCGCCGGCGATCCGGAGGGAGCGCTCGTGCTCTTCCACGGGCGCGGGACGAGCGAGCACGACCTCTACCCGCTGCTCGACGCGCTCGATCCTGGGCGACGGCTGCTCGGCCTGACCCCACGCGGGCCACTCGTGCTTCCGCCGGGCGGCGCGCACTGGTACGTCGTCCGTGAGATCGGCTTCCCCGACCGGGAGACGTTCACGAAGTCGTATGAGCTCGCTTCGGCGTGGCTCGACGAGCTCGAGCTCCCGATGGAGCGGACGGTGCTGGGCGGGTTCTCGCAGGGCGCGGTGATGAGCTGGGCGCTCGGTCTCGGCCGCGGCCGTCCTCGACCCGCGGGGATCGCCGCGCTCTCCGGCTTCGTGCCGACCGTCGACGGCTTCGAGCTCGACCTGTCGGCGCCGCTGCCGCCGGTCGCCATCGGCCACGGCACCTACGACCCGGTGATTTCGGTCGAGTTCGGCCAGCGGGCGAAGGAGTTGCTCGAGGGCGCCGGCGCCGAGGTCCTCTACCGGGAGTCGCCCATGCCGCACACCGTCGACCCCGCCTTCATCCAGGAGCTTCAGTCCTGGGTCTCGAACGTCGTCGACCGCGCGGGCTCGTCGGCGGTCGGCTCCCAGAGCTGAATCGGGTTGCCTTCGGGATCGGCGAGCTGCGCGAAGCGGCCGTTGGGGTAGGCCTCGGAGTCGACTTCGACCGCGGTTCCTGCGCCGCGCAGCTGTTCGGCCATCGCGTCCAGGTCGCGGACGCGGAGTGTTGATCATCCATTGCTTCTCCCGGTCGAAGAACTCGCCGTCGTCGGAGAACGCCTCGAAGACGGTCGGTCCGGCGTCCTGCCACCACGGACGCTCGTCGTACGAGGTCGGCGTGGGGTCGATCCCAAGCTGCTCGGCGTACCACGACCGGAGCCGATCCGGGTCCTTCGCCCGGAAGAAGAAGCCACCGATGCCGGTCACTCGTTCCATAAACAAGTTCTGCCACCGAGTGTGCCCGAGAGCACCTTCGGTGGCAGAACTTTCGCCGAGCCGATTTCGCTTCCGTCCACCGATCCCGCTGACTTTCGCCTTCCGGCTACGGCCGCCGCGATCGGCTTCGACCTACTCGCGTCCCGTACTCGACGCACGCGCGAGACTAGGGGTGCGCGGGTGTCCTTGCAAGACCCCGCGGGACCGAACTTGTCGCTCTTTGCGACCGAAAAGTGAAAGAGCCGACGAGAGGCCCGAGGTCACCCTCGGTCGTACTCGTCGTGCCGCCGGAGCCAGAGCTGGAAGGAACCGTCCTCGTCGCGTCCCCTCGGCGTCCGGTCGAGAATGGGGTAGTAGCCCATCAGGAACTCGAGCCCACGGGCCCCCGTCGAGTACGTGTGGTAGACGACGCCGTCCGCGAGGGCGAAGGCGCTCATTCCCGGGCCTTCCGTCAGGTAGCCCAAAGCGTCCGTCCCGCTCGCGGTCGCGTTGTGCTGGATGATCGGAGGGGGGTCGCCCTCGAGGATCGGTCCCATCTGCTCCCGCACCTGCTCTTCCGTCAGCGAGACGCCAAAGTCGAAGTTGAAGTCGCTCTCGGCCGATGACACCCACGGGAAGCTCCAGCCCATCCTCCGCTTGTAGGCCCGGAGCTTCTCCAGCGGCGCGCGCGAGACATAGAGCATCGTCACGTCGTGCGCGTTGAGGTGCGGCAGCACGCCGTTGACGGCGTCGGCGCTCGATGAGCAGGTCGGGCAGCCGGCCTCATACCTGGGGCCGAACATGAAGTGGTAGACGAGGAGCTGGGAGCGACCCTCGAAGAGCTCCGGCAGCGTCCGCGCCCCCTCGTCCGTCTCGAACCGGTACTCCTTCTCGACCGGGACCCAGGGCAGCTCGCGGCGCTGACGTGCGAGCTCGTCACCCATCCGCGTGTGTTCCTTCTCGCGTTGCAGCAGCTCCTCGCGAGCCGCCTGCCACTCCTCACGATTGCCGCTCCTGTGCTCCGTCATGGCAGCTGCCTCCTGTGAAGCGGACGACGGGGGTCGAACCCGCGACCTTCGGCTTGGGAAGCCGACGCTCTACCAACTGAGCTACGTCCGCGTCGCAGGTAACGATAGCGTCGGAATCGTCGATGGCCCTCTCCCGTGCCGCCCTCCTCCTCGCTCTCCTCGCCCTCGTGGCCGGCTGCGCGCTCACCGAGGACTCGGAGGATCACGACGCGGGAACCGCGGTCAAGACCCTGCTCGAGGCGGAGTACTTCGGCAACTACGCCCTCGCCTGGGACTCACTCCATCCTGGCCACCAGCGGTTCGTCACCCAGGAGGAGTACGAGGATTGCCGGCGAGGCATCGACGTCCAGGGGGCGCTGGACTCGATCGTCGTGCTGGACGTTCAGGATGCGCCGCTCACGGTCCACGGGCTCCCACCGGGGACGCCGGCGAAAGCTGTCGAGGTCCGGGTCGTGACGGACGAGAACGAGTACACCGCCGACTACCACGTGATCAAGGTGGACGGAAACTGGCGCTGGGTGCTCACCGACCGCGCAGCCCGCGGGTTCGAACGGACGGACTGCCCGGAATAGACTCCCTGCCGGAACCAAGGGAGGGATTCATGTCTGAACTGCACGAGATCGCAAGGGCACTCGTCGCCGAGGGCAAGGGGATCCTCGCCGCCGACGAAAGCTCGGGCACGATCAAGAAGCGCTTCGACTCGATCGGCGTCGAGTCGACCGAGGAGAACAGACGCTCCTACCGCGATCTGCTCTTCACGACGCCAGGCGCGGAGGAGTTCATCAGCGGCGTCATCCTCTACGACGAGACGATTCGCCAGTCGTCCGCGGACGGGACGCCGTTTCCCAAGCTGCTCGAGAGCAAGGGGATCATCCCCGGGATCAAGGTCGACCTGGGCGCCAAGCCGCTGGCCGGCTCGCCCGAGGAGACGGTCACCGAGGGGCTCGATGGGCTGCGCGAGCGCTGCCAGGAGTACTACGAGCTGGGTGCGCGCTTCACGAAGTGGCGGGCCGTGATCAACATCGGCGAGGGCCGCCCAAGCGAGTACGCCATCTGGACGAACGCCCACGCGCTCGGCCGCTACGCGGCGCTCAGCCAGGAGGCCGGACTCGTCCCGATTGTGGAGCCCGAGGTGCTGATGGACGGTGACCACACGATCGAGGAGTCGTTCCGCGTGACCGAGCGCACGCTGCGCGCCGTCTTCACGGAGCTCTTCGACCAGCGTGTCGAGCGCGAGGGGACGCTCCTCAAGACCAACATGGTCGTCTCCGGCTACGACTCGTCCGACCAGGCCGACGTGGACGCCGTCGCCGAGCGAACGATCAGCTGCCTCGCCAACACGGTGCCGTCCGCAGTGCCGGGCGTCGTCTTCCTGTCGGGCGGCATGTCCGACGAGGACGCGACCGCTCGCCTCAACGCGATGAACCAGCGCGGGCCGCATCCGTGGCAGCTCTCGTTCTCCTACGGACGGGCGCTGCAGGCGCCGGCGCTCAAGGCCTGGGGCGGCGACTCGGCCAACGCGGAGGCCGCGCAGCAGGCCTACTACCGGCGCGCGAAGTTCAACGGCGCCGCTCGCTCGGGCTCCTACGCACCCGACTGGGAGCGGGAGGAAGTTCCCGCCTAGAACTCGTTTCAGAATGTGGCTCGTCGCCAGGGTGCGATGGGTGGATGCCAGGCCCGGAGGCAGACCGCGTCCAGATCAAGTCGATATGGGCGCGGTTGAGGACGACGCCTGGCGCCGCCCAGCGCGGCCTGGCGGCACAGCGCCATTTTGGAACGAGTTCTTAACGCAGCGCCAGGTTCGAGATCTCTTCCAGCTTCTGGAACGCGTGCGTCGCCTCGATGCGGCGCACTGTTCCGCTGCGGGAGCGCATGACGATCGAATCCGTCGTCGCGCCGTCGCGCGTGTAGCGGACGCCGCGGAGGAGCGCACCGGTGGTGACGCCGGTGGCGGCAAAGAAGACGTTCTGGCTGCCGACGAGGTCGTCGGTGGTCAGCACCCGGTCGAGGTCGTAGCCGTCGTCAACGAGGCTCTGGCGCTCCTCGTCGTTCCGGGGCCAGAGCTTGCCCTGGATCGACCCGCCGACGCACTTGAGCGCCGCTGCCGAGAGGACGCCCTCGGGCGTGCCTCCCACGCCCATCAGGAGGTCGACCCCGGTGCCAGGCTGCGCGGCCGCGATCGCCGGGGCGACGTCGCCGTCGGTGATCAGCAACACCTTCGCGCCCGCATCGCGGAGCTCGGCGATCAGCGCCTCGTGCCGGGGCCGGTCGAGGACGACGACGGCGACCTCGCTGACGGAGACGCCTTTCGCCTGGGCCACCGCGCGGACATTGTCCGTCGGCGAGGCGTCGATCGAGACCGCGTCGGCGGACTCCGGCCCGGTCGCGATCTTGTCCATGTAGACCGCCGCGCCCGGGAAGTACATCGTCCCCCGCTCGGCGAGCGCGACGGTGGTGATCGCGTTCGGCATCCCGAGGGCAGTGAGGCGCGTCCCCTCGAGCGGATCGACTGCGACGTCGACCTCGGGCCCCTGGCCGTTGCCGATCTCCTCGCCGTTGTAGAGCATCGGCGCCTCGTCCTTCTCCCCCTCGCCGATCACCACCACGCCGTCCATGGAGACCGTGTCCATCACGACACGCATGGCGTCGACGGCGGCCTTGTCGGCGGCGATCTTGTCGCCGCGGCCGATCCAGCGCCCGGCGGCCATCGCCGCCGCCTCGGTGACCCGCGCGAGCTCGAGCGCGAGGTTCCGGTCGGGAGCTTTGGAGGGCGCGGCCATGCCCCGATCCTAAATGGCTACATCCGGTCCGGCGCTTCGACGCCGATCAGGTCGAGCGACCGCGCCAGCACTGCCTTCGTCGCAGTCACGACCCCGAGGCGGAAGGCCTGCTGCTCGCTCTCCAGCACCCGGTGGTGGTGGTAGAAGCGGTGGAAGTCGTCCGCGAGCCGGATCGCGTAGTTCGGCAGCCCGTGTGGTGCGCGGCGCTCGACCGCCTCTCGCACGACGTCTGGGAACTCGACGAGCCGCTTGACGAGGTCGCGCTCCTGCGGCGCGAGCTCGCCCGCCTGCGCTGACACCTCTGCAGCGCCGGCGTTCCGGAGGATCCCCGCGATCCGGGCATGCGCGTACTGCACGTAGTAGACGGGATTCTTCTCCGTCCGCTCCCGGGCGAGGTCGACGTCGATGTCGATCGCCTGGTCGTGTCCCCGCGAGACGAGGTACCAGCGCGCGGCGTCGACGCCGGTCTTGTCGACGAGCTCGCTGAGGAAGACGACGTCGCCGCGCCGCTTCGACGCCTGCTTCGCCCGCCCGCCCTCGACGATGTAGACGAGCTGGTAGATCAGCGCCTCGAGCCGATCCGGGTCGTGGCCGAGCATCGCCGCCGCTGCCTTCAAACGCGCAACGTAGCCGTGGTGGTCGGCGCCGAGGACGTAGATCAGGCGGTCGAACCCGCGCCCGAACTTGTTCCGGACGTACGCGATGTCGCCGGCGAAGTAGAGGAAGCTACCGTCGTCCGAGCGAACGAGCGGTCGGTCCTTGTCGTCCCCATGCTCGCTCGTCCGGGCCCAGACGGTCCCCTCCGCCTCGTAGGTGTCCACCTCGGGCAGTGACCTCGGGGATCTCGGTCTCGATCTCCCGCTGGAGGACCCACGAGTCGA
The DNA here is from genome assembly GCA_963802375.1 of uncultured Actinomycetes bacterium. Taxonomy (GTDB): domain Bacteria; phylum Actinomycetota; class Thermoleophilia; order Gaiellales; family Gaiellaceae; genus JACDAN01. Next base: position 236,021 of record CAWDIJ010000010.1, on the reverse strand, counting down.
AATGGATGCGGAACGCGTCGAGCTCGTGCTTGATCTCGTCGAGCATCCGCTCCACCGGATCGCCCGCCTCTTCCGCGATCGCCGAGACGTACTCTCCGGTATAGCCCTTCTCGGGCGGCTCTTCGCCCCGGCGCCGAGCCTCGACCGACTCGCGGAAGAGCTCGATCTGCCGGCCAGCGTCGTTGAAGTAGTACTCACGCTCGACGGTGTTTCCCGCGAACTCGAGCAGGCGCGCGACGGCATCGCCGTAGGCGCCGTTCCGCGCCGAGCCCACGGTCAGCGGGCCGGTCGGGTTCGCCGAGACCATCTCGACCTGGACGCGCTCCGGTGTCTCCGCGAAACCGCCGCCGTACCCCTCGCCCGCGTCGAGGATCTCGCCGAGGGCCTCCCCGTACCAGGCGGGGGTCAGGAAGAGGTTCAGGAAGCCCGGTCCGGCGACCTCCGCACGCTCGACGACGTCAAGCTCCGTCGCCCTCGCCGCGAGCTGCTCGGCGAGCTCTCTCGGCGGCCGGCCGTTCTGCGGGCCAAGCTGCAGGGCCACGTTCGTCGCGTAGTCGCCGTGCTCCGAGCGGCTCGGTCGCTCTAGCGTGACCGGCGCGCCGGCGAGCCGCTCCAGGGCGGTTTCCAGGCCGAGAATCGCTCGTGCAGGCACGGGGGTAGTATCGCCACATGGAGGAAGACGGCTCCCCCGCTCGCCAGCTGAACATCCACCTCGACCCCGAGAACATGGCCGGGGTCTACGCGAACTTCGCGAACATCAGCTTCTCCGACTACGAGTTCACGCTGACCTTCGCTCGCATCGACCACGAGGTGGAGGAGGGAGACATTCCTGGCGTGGTCGTCTCGCGCGTGAACGTCTCGCCCCGTTTCCTGGAGGAGCTGCTCGAGGCGATGCAGGACTCGTGGTCGAAGTGGTCGAGCCGCGAGGGGATCAGGAACCTGCCGGAAGCCCCTCCGCGGGAGGAAGACTCCTAGACAGTTCGATCCGCTCCATCGGCGTCGGGTGCGTCGCTAGCACGAGGCGTGACCAGAACGGCGGCTCGGGATCGGCGAGCGCGGCCTCCGCCAGCTTGATCGTCAAGCTCTCGAACGCCCGCGGGTCGTCCGTCGCCTGCAGACTAAGCCAGTCGGCCTCGCGCTCGTAGCGGCGGGTGACCGCGTTCGTCAACGGCAGGACCGCGAGCTGGAGCGCCGTCAGCGCGAGGAGCGCGAGCGGGACTGCCTGCGGGTTGCCCAGGCCGCCTCGGCGCCGGGTGACCTGCGCGATCACGTACGCGCCGGGGATCGCCAACAGGAACAGCCAGCCGATGCCCTTCCAGACATGATTCGCGTCGACGTGGCCGAACTCGTGCGCGACGAGCACACGGAGCTCCGGTCGCGTCAGCCGCTCGAGGGCCGTGTCCCAGATCACGATCCGCCTGGTCGGGCCGATCCCGTAGAACTCGGCGTTCAGGGCGCGCGTGCGGCGACTCGCGTCCTTGACCTCGACGTCGACCTCCCCCACGCCTTGGGCTCGCGCGAGCTCGCGGATCTCGGCGGCGAGCGCACGATCGCGCAGGGGCTCGACCCGCGGCGCGAGCAGGTACGGCTGCGCGAGGAGGAAGCCGGCCGCGACGGCTGCGAACGCAGGCCCGCCGACGAGCCACCACCGGTCGCCCAGGCGTCGCGCCAGCAGCATGACGAGGGCGATCGCGATTCCCGCGCCGACGAGCCCGCCGAGCCGCTCCAGCCAAGGGTCGACGAGAATCGTGGCGTAGTCGGCGTCCGACACGTCGTACCGGCGCCGCCACCACTGCGCCGCGAGCACGAACGGCAGGCCGGCGAGCCAGACCGCGGCGAGCGTCCCCAGGCCGAGCAAGACGCCGCCCGCGATCCCCTGCATCCGGAACCGCGGTGCGAGCCGCACGCACACGACAAGCATGACGAGCTGCACGAACGTCGCGAGCACCCAGTTCACGCGGTGGAACCGGGCGTACCGCTCGCTGCGCTCCAGATACTCGGCAGAGAAGACCGCGGCTGGATCCACGTCCACCAGCGAGAGCTCCGGGACGGCCGTCCGCCACAGCAGCGCGGCGGCGACCAGCCACCCGGCCGCGGTGACCCCGATCACCCACAATCTCCGCGTGCGGCTCGCCGTGATCTCGGACATCCACGCGAACCTTTACGCGCTCGAGGCGGTGCTGGCGGAGATCGACCGAGATCCGCCAGACGAGATCTGGTGTCTCGGCGACACCGTGGGGTACGGTCCGCGGCCGAACGAGTGCTGCGCCATCGTCCGGGACCGCTGCTCGCGGACGCTCGTCGGAAACCACGACCTCGTCGCGCTCGGCTCGGCGGAGGTCGGCCTCGAGGACTTCAACCCGGAAGCCGGAGCGGCGTCGCGCTGGACGACCAAGGAGCTGACGCCGGATTCCCGCGAATTCCTCTCCTCCCTCGAGCCGGCGGCGAAGGCTGAAGGCTTCGAGCTCTTCCACGGCAGCCCCCGCGACCCGGTCTGGGAGTACGTCCTCGACGAAGCTGCGGTCGTGGAGTCGTTCATGCTCACCCACGCGCCGGTCATCCTCGTCGGCCACAGCCATATCGCCACGGCCGCCGTCATGTCGGGCGAGACGATCGAGGGAGGCGTCGCGGTGGCGGACTTCTCGGCCGCGCTCGGCGCCGGGCGCTGGCTGCTGAACCCCGGCTCCGTGGGGCAGCCGCGGGACGGCGATCCGCGTGCCGCCTGGCTTCGCGTCAACCTCGGGTCGCGCGAGGCTCGGTTCAGGCGGATCGCCTACCCTCTTGCGCGCACTCAGGCGGAGATCAGGGAAAGGGGGTTGCCCGATTCGCTCGCGGAGCGTCTGGCTCATGGCGTGTAGCGCGGCGCTCGCGGTCGCACTGATCGGCTGCGCCGGAAGTGGCGGAGAGACGGAGACCGAGGTCGTCGGCCCCCGGATCGAGAGCGCAGTCGCGAACGAGCTCGCGGGCATCAGCGAGGAGATCGCCGCGCGCCTTGAGAGCGGCGACCGGTGCGGCGCGGGCGAATCGGCCGCCCACCTCCGCGAGCGAGTCACGGCCGCAATCAACGAGGGCGAGGTGCCCGAGGTCTACCTCGAGGACCTCTCGGGGATGACGAACGAGCTCGAGGCGCAGATTCCGCCGTGCGTCGTGGAGCCGCCGCCTCCATCGGACGACGAGGAAGACGGCGACGAGGACCGCGGCAGGGACAAGAGAGACAAGAAGGACAAGAAGGACAAGCACGAGGAGGACGATTGAGTCGCTACGTCATCGAGGAGACCCTCGGCCACGGCGGCATGGCGACCGTGGATCTCGCCCGGGACGAGCAGCTCGGGCGCCGGGTCGCAATCAAGCGGCTCTCGACGGCGCTGACCGGCGACGAGGTCTTCCGCGAGCGGTTCCTGCGCGAGGCGCGGATGGCCGGGCGGCTCACGCACCCGAATATCGTCGCGGTCTTCGACGTGGGCGACGATGACGGTGTCCCGTACATCGTGATGGAGTACGTCGAGGGCGAGACCCTCGCCGACTTGATGAGCCGCGCGGGGCCGCTCGACCCGGATCGGGTGGTGGATCTCGTCCTCCAAGTCTGTGCGGGGCTCGAGCACGCGCATCGCGCCGGCGTCGTGCACCGGGACATCAAGCCGCAGAACCTCCTGGTACGCAACGACGATACGGTGAAGATCGCCGACTTCGGGATCGCTCGGCTCCTCAACGCAACGCAGCTCACCCAGGTCGGGACAGTGCTCGGAACCGCGACGTACCTCGCGCCCGAGCAAGCGCTCGGCGAGCAGGCGACGGGAGCCGCGGATATCTACTCGCTCGGGGCGGTCACCTACGAGCTCCTCGCGGGCCGACCGCCCTACGTCTTCGAGTCACTCGCCGAGCTCACGATCAAGCAGCGCGAGGGGCCTCCCCCGTCGATCGATGGCACCTCGCAGGAGCTGGAGGCGACTGTCGTCCGCTGCCTCGCCTTCGACCCCGCCGACCGGCCGGCCTCGGCCGCGCTCCTCGCACACGAGCTGGCGCAGGCGTCGCCCGAGGCTCCCACCGAGCCGCTCCCAGCTCCAGAGGTGACGGCGGCGACGCACGTGATCGGCCCCGCCCCACGCCGGATCCACATCTCCGGCAGGATCCAGCTGGCTGCCGCCGCACTCCTGGGCGTCGCGGCGCTCCTCGGCGGGCTGCTGTTCGGGATGTCGAGAGGCGGCGACAGTCCTGCGCCGGCGCCCGCGCAGCCCGAGCGCGCAGACGTCCTTCCGCGGGGCGAGACCCCGGCCGAGTCGGCAAGGCTGCTGGCGGACTGGCTGCGGGCTCGGGCCGGCTAAGCGAGCGGCGCTTCGAGGACTTCAGGAGCCCTCTCGGGCTCGCCGAAGGTGATGCCCTCACGGGCCAGCGACAGCTGCACTTCCTCGCGGGCCTTGTAGATCCGCCACTTGACGGTCGCGAGCGTGATCTCGAGGGAGTCGGCAATCTCCGTGTACGAGAGGCCGACCACGTCCCGGAGCAGCAGCGCCATCTTCAGGTCGACCGTGAGATCGTTGACGGCGCGCCACACTGCGTCCATCGCCTCGACCTGCTCGACAGGCGCGTCCAGCACCTCGAGCGGCGGGATGTCATCGAGGCAGACGATTGCGCGCGGGCGTCTCTCCACCGCACGGAGCTCGTCCAGCACGCGGTTCTTCGTCACCTGGAAGAGCCAGGTCGTGAACCGGCACCGGAGCGAGAACTTCGGCAGGCCCTGGTACACGCGGAGGAAGACCTCCTGCGTGAGGTCCTCGGCCAACGCACGGTCGCCGACGAGACGCAGCACGTAGTTGTAAACGGGCGTCTCGTAGGCCCGGACGATCAGGCTGAACGCCCGTTCGTCGCCGCGTTGGGCCTTCTTCAGTACACCGAAATCTGGCTGGGGGAGCGCCAAGTCGCTGGAGTATAGACGGGTACTCGCTAACCCGATATCAAGTTTTTGCCAGTCATCTGTAAAGGCTTATCGAGCTCGAGGAGCGCGAGGGCCGCAGGAGCCAAGTCTGCCAGTTCTCCGTCGGATAGAGAAGCGTTCGTGTCGGTCAGCACAAGCGGCACGAGGTTCGTCGTGTGAGCAGTGTGAGGGCTCCCATCCGGCTGGAGCATCTGCTCCGCGTTGCCGTGATCGGCCGTGACGAGGCAGACGCCACCCCGCTCGTGCACCGCCTCCACGACGCGTCCCAGGCAGCCGTCGACCGTTTCCACTGCCTTGATCGCCGCCGGGATCGAGCCGGTGTGGCCGACCATGTCCGGGTTCGCGAAGTTGAGGACGACGAAGGCGAAGGCGTCGGACTTGACCGCATCCACGAAGCGGTCCGTGACCTCCGGTGCCGACATCTCCGGCTTGCGGTCGTAGCTTGGAACGTCGCGGGGTGACGGCACGAGGATGCGCACCTCGCCCGGCCACTCCTTTTCCCTGCCGCCGTTGAAGAAGTACGTGACATGTGCGTACTTCTCCGTCTCGGCGACGTGGAGCTGGCGGAGGCCCTTCTCGGCGAGCACCTCGGCGAGCGTGTTCTCGACCTCCTGCACACCGAAGACGACCGGGCACTCGAAGTCGTCGCGGTAGCGCGTCATCGTTACCACGTCGAATCCTGAGGCCAGAAGCTTCTGCGTCAACTGCCTCGCGCGGTCGGGGCGGAAGTTGAACACGATCGACACATCTCCGGCTGCGATTCGGGGCCGGCCCGCGAGCACGACCGGCTCGATGAACTCGTCCGTGACACCTGCGTCGTAGCTGCGTTGCACTTCCGCGACGGGGTCTGACCCCTGAACGCCTTCGCCACGAATCAGTGCCGCAAGTGCGCGCTCGGTGCGATCCCAGCGCCCGTCGCGGTCCATTGCGTAGTAGCGGCCGGCGACGGTTGCGATCCGGTCGGCCGGGAGCTCGGCCAGGTCTGCGACGGACGACGTTGGCGAGACGTCGCGGCCGTCGGTGAAGGCATGGATCCACGTGCGGTCCTCCATGCCCTGCCGGCGTGCGAGCTCGAGGAGTGCTCGCAGATGATCGATGTGCGAGTGGACGCCGCCGTAGGAGACCAGCCCGAGCAGGTGGACGTTCGCGCCGCGGGCCTTCGCGCGCTCGAAAGCCTCAACGAGCACCGGATTCTCGAACAGCTCGCCGCTTTCGATTGCGACGTTGACCCGCATCAGGTCCTGAAAGAGCACCCGGCCCGATCCGATCGTCAGGTGACCGACCTCCGAGTTGCCCATCTGTCCGGGCGGGAGGCCCACCGCCTCGCCCGAGGCTTTCAGGCGCGAGTGCGGGTATTCGGCCCAGAGGCGGTCGAAGACCGGCGTGTCCGCCAGCTCGACCGCGTTGCCGGGCGCTGGCGGCGCACAGCCCCACCCGTCGAGGATGACCAGCGCTACGAAGTCGCGGCGGATCGGCAAATCGAGATGAACGAGTCGAGCTCGAGCGACGCGCCGCCGACGAGCGCGCCGTCAACGTTGGACTGGCGCAGCAGCTCATCGGCGTTGTCGGGCTTGACCGAGCCGCCGTAGAGCACGGGCACATTCATGATGCCCTTGATCAGGGCGTGCGCCTCCTCGGCCTGTTCCGGCGTTGCCGTGCGGCCGGTGCCGATCGCCCAGACCGGCTCGTAGGCGAGGGCGAGCCGGTCGAGGTGGTCCTCGCCGACGACGACGCGGAGCACCTCCACCTGGCGGCGCAGAACCGCATCGGTTTCCCCCGCCTCGCGCTCGCCCTCAGTCTCGCCGACGCAGGCGATCACGCTCAGCCCCCCGTCGAGCGCGCCTTCGACTCGAAGCGCGGCCGTTTCGTCCGTCTCGGCGAAGAGCTGGCGCCGCTCCGAGTGCGCCACGATCGCCCCGGTCACTCCGAGCTCGGCGAGCATCGCCGGAGAGACCTCACCGGTGTACGGCCCCTCGCTCGCCCAGTGGACGCTCTGCGCGAAGACGGCGATCGACGTACCGGCCAGGACTGACACCGCGTGGTGGAGCGACGTATACGGCGGGCAGACGACCACGTCTGCTCCTTCGAGCTCAGATTCGCGGTCGCGCAGCTCGGCGCAGAAGTCGGCGGCCTCCGACGGGGTCTTGAACATCTTCCAGTTGCCGGCGATGAGCACGGCCGGATCCTACGACGCCGCGCCCGAACGGGTGCAGGGACGACCGACCGGGTGGGTCGTCCGTTCCGGACAGCCTTCCGCCGGCACTGAGACCACGAGCATGCCTCCCGGCAGTAGGCCCCACCGCTCCGCAGCCAGATCGTCACGCACTCAGCACGAACTCCGTGTCCCCGCCAGCCGGGTCCGAGGGACAGTCCCTCGCGAACCGCGCCCCGCTCACGCCGCTGGGATCGCGGCGACGCCGGGCAGCTCCTTGCCCTCGAGGAACTCCAGCGCCGCCCCGCCGCCGGTCGAGACCCACGACACCCGATCCTCGAGCCCGAGCCCGGTGATCGCCCGGACGGAGTCAGCGCCGCCGACCACCGTGAAGCCGTCCACGGCAGCCACGGCCTCGGCGACCGCCTTCGTTCCCTCCGCAAAGCGCGGCCACTCGAAAACGCCCATCGGGCCGTTCCAGAACACCGTCTTCGCAGGGGAGATGTGCTCGGCGAAGAGCCGTTGCGTCTCTGGCCCGATGTCGAGACCGAGCCAGCCCTCGGGCAGCGAGTCGTAGTGAACGACCTGCGTCTCGGCGTCGGCCTCGAACGCAGACGCCGCGACGACGTCGACCGGCAGCACGACCTCGAACTCCAGCGTCGTAACGAGCGCCGTCTTCAGCTATGTGCTACTGGTTGTCACCGAGTCGGCGTGGCGCCACGACCGTGGGTACACGGATCCAGGGGCGTACGCCGCGCCACGAGCTGCAGATGGCCGAGATCGACGCGCGCTGCACGGCACCGCGACGGATCGACCCAGGAAAGGTTGACTCGTGGGCAAGGTCATCGTGACGGAGTTCATGACGCTGGACGGCGTGGCACAGGCACCTGGCGCGCCCGACGAGGACCGCGACCGCGGCTTCACACACGGTGGATGGCAGGCGCCGCTCCTCGACCAGTCCTCCGGCGACGCCATGTTCGAGCAGGCGAGCCATATGGATGCCCTGCTGCTCGGCCGCAAGACCTACGAGATCTTCGCCGACTACTGGCCCCACGCTCCCCAGGAGGAGCCGTTCACCGCGTTGCTCAACGCAGTGCCGAAGTACGTCGCCAGCCGCACGCTGAGCGAGCCCCTGGCCTGGCACGGTTCGACACTGCTCGCCGGCGACCTGACCGAGACCATCACGGGCCTGAAGGACCGCCACGAGGAGATCCACGTGATCGGCAGCCTGGACCTCGTGCAGTCACTGCTTCAGTCGGGCCTCGTCGACCGACTGAACCTCTGGGTGTACCCGCTGCTCCTCGGCACCGGCAAGCAGGTCTTCGGTGGTGGAACGGTGCCGACGGCGCTGCGCCTCGCCGAGTCGGTCAGCTACCCCAGCGGCGCCGTCCAGCTCAGGTACGACAAGGCCGGTGAGCCGACCTACGGGAACATGGCCGCCGGCGGGGAGGACGTGCAGCGCCCGTCCGGGAGCTGAGGCGGACCGCTCGCGGACCTAAGGTCCGCGTCATGAGCGAGGCTGCTGAGAGAGCGTTCGAGTTGTTCAAGTCCGACGTCGGCACGGACGAGGGCGTCGGCGAGTGGTTCGAGGTGACCCAGGACCGGATCAACCAGTTCGCCGACGTCACCCAGGACCATCAGTTCATCCACGTCGATCCCGAGCGGGCGAAGGACACTCCGTTCGGTGGACGATCGCCCATGGATTCCTGACGTTGTCGATGCTGACGCACCTGTCCGCCGGGGCCAGCGCGACGACCCCTGATCCGCTGCGGTTCGAGGGGATGCTGATGGGCATCAACTACGGGTTCAACAAGGTGCGCTTCGTCAATCCGGTCACGGTCGGCTCCAGGATCCGCGCCCGCGGCGTCACCGCCAACGTCGAGCTCAAGGGCAACTCTCTCGAGGTCACTCGCAATTACACCGTCGAGATCGACGGTGTGGAGAAGCCGGCTCTCGTCGCCGAATGGGTGACACGGGTCGTCTACGGCTAGCGAGCCCTCTCACTCGCGTTCGATGCGGCGGACCGGACCACCAGGGCGCCACGTCTCGACCCGCAGGCGGTCGCCCGCTTCATTCAGGCTCGTCGAGCACCACCTCGTCCACGTCGGCTCGAAAGAGCTGACCGCCTGGATCCTCGAGGTCACCGACGAGCAGGGCGCGCCCGGCGATCTTGGCCTCGCCGACCCAACCCGCCGGGTCCGCTTCCGGAGGATCGACCGAGGGGCTGTGCAGCGCGAATCGAGGGTCGCGCGCCAGATCGGCTCCCTTGCGCGATCCGGTCATCGAGCCGAACGTGAGCTCATCGTCAGTGAACTCCGCCTCGATGCCGGAGATCCGCGGCGAGCCGTCGGAGCGAAGCGTCGCGATCGTCTTGTGCTTGTGGGCGTCGAACAGCGCCCGCACCTTCGCGGCGAATGCCGGCTCCTCGCTCACCACGTCCTTCCAAGCGACCATGGATCACAGCATGGCCGATCGTCGTCTCAGAACGTTTCGAGGAACGTCACGTCGAATGTCGGAAGCACGGTCGTGTGGGCATTGGTGCTGATCGGCGCATCGAGCTGTTGCTTGACCGACTCCGGTAGCGCGGCCTCGACGTCCAGGTGATCGAGCTGCCCCGGCTGTACTCGCGAAGCGCTCCCAGAGCGCGTCGATGAGACAGGCGACCAGGCAGCCGACTGGAACGAGCAGCTTGTCGTATAGGACCAGGGGATCGGCCGGCAGCTTGCCGCCAGCGTCGGCGACGTTGATCGACGGTGAGACAGCGACGACGCCGCCGGCGTCGACCTCTTCTGTCACGTGGTGGATGGTCCAGGGCATGCTCGTCAGGCCACGTGCCGCGAGGCCCTCGGCTGGCGTGGGCCCGGCACCGATGCCGTGGGCCAGATCGGAGGGATGGAAGTTGTAGATGCCGTACGGCGGCCGATCGATGATCGCTCGGTCGATGATCTGGCCGAACACGCAGCTGACGATCGCGTCGGGCCGCCAGTCGTCGAGCAGCTCGCGGAAGCCGTCGGTCTTGATCTCCCCCGTGAAGACGGGGCAGCCGGCAACGAGTGCCCCTTCAACAACTGCCGTCTCGATCGCGACGATCTCCTCCCGACCGAAAAGTCGCCACACCCGCTTCTTGCGGCTGATCCGCGCCTCGGGGTTCATCGGGTCGTCGGTCGCCAAGCCCACGAGCTGGGCGCGCCCGGGAAACCGGCGGGCATAGGCCTTCGTGGCTTCGATCGCCAGGTATCCGAACTCCCAGCTGGCGAACAGGACGACCCGCAGTCCGCCGTCGTCCGCCTCCGGTGGTTCATCCGGAGCGGGCAGGATCAGTTCCCCCGAGCGCGAGTCGGCGACCGGGAGGAACCGCCGACCACGACGGTCGAGCCTGACGCGATGGTTGAGCTCCGCTTCGCGGATCGAGCGGATCGACGTCCATCTCGCTACGCCGCTCGCACATTGCGCTGACCGACCGCGCCGCGGAGGCCGACACACCCGACACACCCGATGCAGTCCTTGCAGTCGATGCACCCCACGCACGCGATGCAGCGCCGGCAGCGGATGCAGGCAACCGTCGCCACGCAGTTGCGGATGCCGATCCCGAAGATCGTGAGGATGCTGCCGAGCACACCGACGCTGGCCGCTGTCGCCGCGCTGCCGGCGACGGCGACGCTGCCGGCGGTCGAGACGCTGCCGACCACGGCGACGCTTCCGGCCACCGCCGCGCTACCCGCGACGGCAACGCTGCCGGCGACGCTGGCGCTCCCAGCCACCGCCACGCTCCCCGCCACGCCGCTGCTGCCGGCGACGGCGACGGCGGCCGAGTCGGGCGCGGCGCACGGTGTGGGATCCAGTGGGCGCTCGGTGACGGACATGAGGGCAGTCTCCCACTGGCTCGTCGACCGCATCGTGAATGGCCGAGAGTTCGTGCGTCCGGCACCAGGTCGCGTCGTTCAGAGCTGGATGGTCCGGTTCGGCACGCCGGCGCCTCCAGGCGCTTCGGCGGCCGCATCATTGGCGACCCGGTTCGGCACGGCGGGCGCTCCAGCGCCCTCGCCGGCCGCATCAGGCCCGGACCAGGCCGCGTCGTTCAGAGGCGAAGGCCCGGTTCGGCACGCCGGCGCTCCAGGCCTTCGGCGGCCGCATCAGGTCGGACCAGGCCGCGTCATTCAGAGGCGAAGACCCGGTTCGGCACGGCGGGCGCTCCAGCGCCTTCGGCGGCCGCATCAGGCGCCAGACCGCGTCGTTCAGAGGCGAGCCCGGTTCGGCACGGCGGGCGCTCCAGCGCCTTCGCCGGCCGCATCAGCCGGCACCGGCCCGCGTCGTTCAGAGGCGAAGACCGGTTCGGCACGGCGGGCGCTCCAGCGCCTTCGCCGGCCGCATCAGGCACGGACCAGGCCACGTCGTTCAGAGGCGAAGACCCGGTTCGGCACGGCGGGCGCTCCAGCGCCTTCGCCGGCCGCATCAGGCACGGATCGGCCACTTCGCCTTGTCGGGGAGGCCGGACGCGGATCGGTGATCGCCTCGCCGCGCTGCTGGGCGTCGGCCCACAGCTTGGCCTCGTCGATCGTCGTGCAGCGGCCGTCCTCGACGACCACGCGGCCGTCGACGCAGCACGGTGTGCACGCCGCGGCCGTCGGCCGACCACACGAGCTGGTTGATCGACGTTGAGCAGCGGGCGCCACTCGGGCCGGTCGGTGTCGTGCAGCACGACGTCGGCCCGCTTGCCGGGCTCGAGCGAGCCGATCTGGTCGCTGCAGCCGCATCGTGCGCGCGCCGCCGAGCGTCGCCATCTCGTACGGCCTTCTCGGCCGGGAACATCTGCGGGTCCCTGCGGGCGTCCTTGAACAGCCCGGCGACGAGGTACGTGGCGCGCATCAGGTCGGAGTAGTTGGAGGCGTTGTTGCCGTCGGTGCCGATCGACACGTTGATGCCGCGCTGCACCATCTCCGGGCATCCTGCCGATCTGGGTCACGCCGTAGCTCACCTTCAGCGCGGTCGTCGGGCAATGCGCGACGCTGACACCGGTCGGCGCGCCATCGACGTCGATCTCGCTGGTCGTCGACGTGCACGCAGTGGGTCATCGCCACGTCGTGCGGCGAGCACGCCGAGCTCGTCGAGGTGGACCATCGGCCGCTGGCCGAACTCGGCGATGAACCCGTCGGGGTCGAGCTTGCGCCGGCGACATGTGGAAGCTCATCCCGACGCCGTGCTCGTCGGCCAGCTCGCGGGCCGCCCGCCACAGCGGGTCGGAGCACGTCGTGTGGCCGACGACGGTCGACCATGCGCCGATCCGCCCGTCGGCGACGCGATCGCGATGGTCGGTCGAGCTGGCGCTCGAGGTGGCCGATCGCCTCGTCGGTGGTCTGGCGGTAGACGTCGGGCTCGGGCGGGAGGTCCCACACCCAGCGGCCCGACCCGCCCGCGGATGCCGACCTCGACGAGGCCGTCGACCACCTCGTCGAGGAAGCGGATCGTGCCCGCCTCGAGGAACGTCGTCGTGCCCGATGCGCAGCATCTCGACCGCGGCCAGCTGCGCCGACAGTCCGCTCGTCGTCCGGCGTCGTACGCGGCGTAGAGCGGGCACAGCCAGACGAACACGTTCTCCTCGAACGGCGTGTCGTCGGGGACGTAGCCGCGGGTCAGCGGCTCGCCGGTGATGTGGATGTGCGTGTTGACCATCCCGGGCGTGACGACGAACCGGTCACCGCCGATCGTCCGCGTCGGCCACGTATCGCGTGCCGATGTCGGCGGCCTTGCCGACGGCGACGATCACGCCGTCGCGCACGGCCACCGCGCCGTAGTGGATGATGTCGCGCGGCTCGGGTTCATCGTGACGACGTACCAGCCGTCGACGATCAGGTCGACGCGCTCGAGCTGCGCTCGCTCATTGGCCTTCCTCATCTGCCGGGCGGCGACCGACGAGCACCTGCTGGAAGCCGATCGGCTCGATCAGGCGAATGTTGTGCAGTCCGCCAGCGCGCATCCAGCCGGCGTACTCGTCTGCCGTGCGGCACCGGCCCTCGCGGGTGCTCGCCAGCGATCGTCACGTTCATCATCGCAGCGTGCGGTTCGAGCTCGACCTGACGATCGAGGAAGTAGTCCGTCAGCAGCATCCGGCCCCCTGGCCGCAGCGCGGCCGCGGCTCGCTCCACCAGCTCGCGGCCCGATCGATCCGGCTCGGCTCGACAGACGTGACCGAGCACGGCGAGGTCGTAGTGGTCAGGCTCCAGTGAGATGTCATGGAGATCGCCGGGCCTGAGCTCGACCCGATCGGTGAGGAGGTGGTCGGCCAGCAGCGGCTCGGCAGCGGCGAGGATCTCGGGCAGATCGTTGATCACGGCGGTCGCACCAGGGTTCGACGTGAGCACGGCGATCGACCACGGGGCGAGCCCGGCGGCGATGTCCAGGACGCGAGGCTCGCTGAGGGTCGAGTACGACAGCTGGCGGTCGGCGCGCTGGGCGCAGCGCAGGATCGTGGCGAACGTTCCCCTGACGAGCGGGGCGTAGAACGCCACGGGGTCGTCCTCGATCGGGCGCGCCGGCCGCCCTCGTCGAACGGTCTCGGTCAGGTTCGACCAGTTGACGAGCGGTCCTGGCGCGACGGGGACGAGCGCTGCCATCGTCGCCGCGCCGGAGCTCGTCAGGTAGCGGCGAGACGTGTCATTGAGGTCGTAGCGCTCACCGCAATGCTCGACGAACCCCATCCCGGCGAGGGCCTGGACGAGGGCCTGGAGATGGCGCACTGACGCCCCCAAGCGCGTCGCCAGAGCCTCCACCGTCACGGCGCCCGTCGTCTCCAACGCATCGAAGACGCCCAGTTCGATCGCGCTGACGAGCACGTGGAAGCGGCCGAGTCCCTCGATCACGTCCCAGATCGGAGCAGCCGGCGGTGGCTTGCGATCCGTCCATGGACGGCCGGTCCGCGCCATCGTGTGGGTCGCTTTCGGCTCTGGGTACGGCGCGTCACGACCAGACCACGTCATGGCCGGACCAGGATCTTGCCGATGACATCGTTGTGCTGCAGCCGCTCCTGCGCATCACCGACTTCTCCAAGTGGCTCGATGCTGTCCACGACGGTGTCGAAGTGCCCGGCGCAGAAACGTTCCCACGCCGGTCGGAACTCGTGGGGCTCGTAGGGCCCGGAACCCAGGATCGAGATGGCGTGATGGAACACGAAGCCGAGCGAAGGGATGGTCGCGACGTCACCGGATGTGTTGCCGCAGGTCACGAGCCGACCATGCGTGGCCAACGCGAACAACGACGGCTCGAACAATGCCGTCCCGACGTGATCGAAGACCATGTCGACACCTCGACCATCCGTGACCTCCCGCGCCCATTCGACCACGCTGTCGGTCCGGTTGTTCAGTGCGTGTGCCGCGCCGAGCGCCGCCGCCCGCTCGAGCTTGGCCGTCGTGCCGGCCGTGGCGAGAACCGTGGCGCCGGCGCGCACGGCGAGCTGAATCGCCGCAATGGAGACGCCGCTCCCGGCGGCATGAACGAGCACCGTCTCACCCGCCGCAAGTCGGCCCACGTCGAACAGCCCGTGCGAGGCGGTGAGATGGCACGTCGGGAACGTCGCGGCGTCCTCCAGCGAGACGTGTTCCGGTACGTGGAAGACGTGTGACGCCGGCACGAGGCACAACTCGGCATAGCCGCCGTCCACGGTGCGCGCCGATGACTCCCAGCTCGCCGTACAAGTCACCCCGGCCGGCCAGCTTGGAGCCCGGCGACACGCCCGCCAGCGAAGGGTCGACGACGACCCGATCCCCCGATGCCACGCCGCCGACGTCATCTCCGATCAGGGCGATCGTCCCGGCAACATCCATCCCAGCGATGTGGGGAAGCGTGAAGCCCGGCAGCGTGTACCAGCCGTTGCGCTGCACGACGTCCAGCCGATTGAGCGCCGTGAACTCGACGGCGACGACGACATCGAGCGGACCTGGCGTCGGATCGGCGACCTCTTCGATGGCGAGCACGTCTGGTCCGCCATGGTGGCGATAAATGGCGGCCCGCATGTCAGAAGTTCCCTCGGCAGCGACGCGTCAGGGCGTGACGACCAGCTTGCCGATCGCCGTGCGGTCCATGAGGGCGCGCAGCGCCTCGCCGGCCCGTTCGAGCGGGTAGCGACCCGAGACGTGCGGGCTGGAGCTCGCCGGTTGGCCACGAGGTCGAGCAGTTCGTCGCCGATCGACCTGTTCAGCTCCGGATCGCGCATCGTCATCGCCCCGTAGAACACGCCGACGATCTGGCAGCTCTTCAGCAACGTCAGGTTGAGCGGGATCGACGGGATGCCGGCGGTGAACCCGATGACGAGGAAGCGGCCGTCCCAGGCGATCGCCCGCAGCGCCTGCTCGGCGTATCGCCGCCGACGCAGTCGTAGACCACGTCGACGCCCTTCCCGTCGGTGAGCTCCTTGGCCCGGTTCTTGAGGTCCTCGGTCGAGTAGTTGATCGTGTCGTCGGCGCCGCGCTCACGGCACAGATCGAGCTTCGCTGCGCTGGACGCGGCGGCGATCACCCTCGCGCCGAGCAGCCGGCCGAGCTCGACCGCCGACAGCCCGACGGCGCCGCCGGCGCCGAGCACGAGCAGCGTCTCGCCGGGCTGCAGCGAGGCGCGATGGTGAAGGCCGTACAGGCTGGTGCCGTAGGCGTAGTTCAGCCCGGCGACGGCGGCGAAGTCGACCGACTCGGGCACACGTCGCGCCGTTGCCGCGGGAACGATCGCCAGCTCGGCGTAGCCACCGATCGTGCCGAGCCCACCAGCGACGCGGTCGCCGACGGCCCATCCATCCACCCCGTCCCCGACTGCGGCGACGACGCCGACGACCTCGCCACCGGGGATGTACGGCGGGGTCGCCTTGAACTGGTACTTGTTCTCGATCATCAGGGCGTCGGGGAACGTCACCGCCGACGCAGCAACTTCGACGAGGAGCTGTCCGTCCTGCGGACGCGGATCCTCGACCTCTTCGACCACGAGGCCTTCGGGCGGCCCGAACTCGCGACACACGACCGCTCTCATCTCGGCGACAGTAGGCGCGGCTCGTCGCGGCGCCTCTGTTCAGGCGGGCGGAGCGTGGGGTGGTTGGCCGCCCGTGCGGGCGTCGGTCTGCTTCACCCGGTCGACCGCTCGCCGCCTGGCGACGTAGCTGGCCATCGCGGGCACCACGATGATGATGGCGAGGATCAGCAGCAGCGCCCACCAGCGGTCGCGCATCCACGGCACGAGGTGCTCCGTCACCCAGCCCTCATCAGTGCCATCGTCCGTGCCGAACAGGAATCGTCGCGTCGAGGGGATGGCCAGCGCGAACACGGCGACGACGAGCGTGAGCGCGAGCAGGGCACCGAAGATCCGTGGCGACGTGCTCCAGACGCCGAACGCGATGAGGTACAGGCCTGCCAACACGAGCACGACGCCCGTGAGGCCGAGGAACGCGCTTCCCTGCGCTCCGAGGAGGACACCGAACGCGGCGATGATTGCGCCAGCCGCCATGACCCGTCGCGGCCAGAACCCGACGACGTCCGCTGCCCGGTAGCCGGTCAGCGTCGTCGTCCGGGCGGTCCGGAAGACGACGTTGATCGTTGCGGGCGCCTTCTTCACGGCGGTTGCCGCCGCTGTCGTCACGGCCGTGGCCTTGGTGACGGTGCGGGTGAAGAGTGGCTCGCCGCGCTCCTGACTGAGCCTCTCCTGCGGAACCGGGCATGACTGGAGCAGCGCGCCGAGTGATGCCATCGACTCGTCCAGCAGCGGCTGCGTCGGCGGCGCCGCCGGCGGTGACGTCGGTGGCGCCGAGATGGGCACCGCGGGCGCGGCGCCGGCATGGCGTTTCTCCCTCCTCGGCGAGCGTCCAGTCGCCACGAACGCTGTGGCCTGGCGCGATGCGGCTTCGGCCAGTTCCGCCTGCCCTGCCTGACGCAGTGCGTCCACCGCCCACGCCTGGTCGCGCCGAGTGGGCGTGGCCAGCGCTTCCCGGGCGACGACCGGCAGCTCGTTGGCCACGATGGGGCGCTGCCAGGACTGAGCGAGCCACAGGGCGGTCGCCGGCAGGCTGAGGGGCGGGTCGTCGGGAGCGCCCGATTGGTCCAGGAAGCCGAGCTCCGCCAACGCGTCGCGGGCCGCCTGCGAGGTCGCGTCGACGGCCGGCCCGGCCAGCGCGGCGAGCCTCTTCATGAACGCGCTCGCCCGCTGGCCGGGTGGGTACTCGATGGGATCGGCGTCGGCGATGGTGAGGATGCGCCGGGGATCGAGCAGGACGTGCACGAGCCACCCGGCACCGTCGAGGCGCCCCCACATCCAGTCATTCGCCCGCCACGAAGCCTTGTAGAACGCTCCGAAGTGGTTGAACTGCATGCCGGTGAGCTTCGCCGTCGGCGTGGTGCGCTCCGGGTCGAGCAGTGTCCGGGTGGTGGCACTCGCTTGCACGAGCTGCACCTTCTGGTCGACGTCGGCGCCGACCGGGAGCATCGAGCGGTCCATCACGTGGAGACCGACGAGACGGGAGCGCCACCGGTCGGGATCATCGCCGAGGAAGGCGATGTAGGTGGCCAGCTTGCCCACGGACGAGGTCGCCGTCGGGCTGGCGGTCGTCGGCACCGCGGTTGCGATGGCGGCCAGTTCTGGCATGAGGTCCTCGAGGACGCCTTGGAGCAACTCCCATGCGGCGGGCAGTCCCGCCGGCGCACGTGGCGCTGGGGCCGCCGAGAGGCTCGTTCGTTCCTGCATCGAGCTCGGCGACCCAGTGCGTCGCGAGCTGCGTGGTCAGCTCGACCAGGGTCGGCCCGTTCGGATCGTTTGCGGCGTGATCGACGGAGGCCGTGACCATCGTCTGGGGCAGTTCGCCGTCAGCCGGCCGGAACGCGGCGTGCAGCCGCTGTCCCAGCGCGGCCAAACGTTCCCTCCGCTCGGCGACCGGGTTCGCCGCATAGGCGAGCTGGAAGAGCGAGACCAAGATCGCCTTGACCCCGTCGTAGGCCGACCGACCCAGTGTGGCGAGCTCATCGGGACTGGAGGTCGGTGACGGTCGGGTCCACGCCGCTGGTGACGTGCCTGCTCGCTTCACGACAGCACGTGAGCTCGATCGCCTGGCCCATCGCGACCTCGGCGCGCCAGCGCTCTGGCATCGCGCCGACCGGCATCGTCGACAGGGACTGCATGATCGACCGCATCACGGGCCGGACCAGCCACTCGCCCTGCCGGCTGACGTAGTCGGCCCATGCGCCGGCGGTTGGGAAGATGTCCGCACCGAGGCTGGCCGCCTCCGACGGGTCCACCTGTGGCGCCACCGTCGCCATGCTCACGCCCAGCTCGGCCAGCCGCAGGCGGCTGTCACGCATGGCATCGACCCGCTCGTTGTGCTGCTGGATGTCGGTCAGCTCGGCAGCGACGCTCTGGGACAGCGCTGACCCCACGTCGCCGAGCAGCGCCCTCGCCAGCGTCAGCGGCTGGTCGATCTGAGCCGTGTGCTCCGGATCGTCCTCGGGACGCGGCGTGCCTCCGGCATCCGGCACGACGTACAGCAGGACGCGGCGCACCTGGCGGGCCTGGGCCGGCTGCTCGAAGATGGAGTCCAGGATCGGCCGGATCGGCTGGTTGGCGAGGATGCCGCCGTCGGCCGCCCAATGCGAGCGGGTGATGCTGAGGTACCGCTCCACGGCTGGCCGCTCGCTCGGCCCTGGGTCGTTGCCGACCGCCCTGACGTCCTGCCCGTACGGGAGGAAGGCAGGCTCGAAGGCACCCGGAAAGCTGGCACTCGAGCGAGCGGCGAGCGCCAACGCGCGCCTGCCGGTCTCTTGGCGCAGGTCCGGTGTCGTGAACTGGAACACGCCGAGGTGGTTGACGTCCGGAACGAGCGTCCCGTAGCTGTCGGTGAACCGGCTCGTCTCGCCTTCGAGCAACGTCGTGGTGATGTGCACGGTGGTGGGCCGGACCTCATCCACCATCGGGGTCGTCCGCTTGAGGTTCTCGTCGAGCTGTGCGAGCAGCACACCGTCACCTCGCAGCAGCGAAGGAGGATCCTTGCTCGCCGGATCACGCAGCAACAGCCCGAGGTCACCGGCCGTGAGCCAGACGTCGCGAAGCCATCCGAGATCCCACCCGGTGGCGTGGCACGTGCCGAGCAGCGCCGCGTTGATGCCACCGGCACTGGTTCCCGACAGCACGTCGATCCGCACCACGACATCGAGCAGGTCGAGCAGGGCGAGGTAGCGGCTGCGGACCTGCTGGTCGGCCGGCGACAGCTGCTCGATCGGGACGGTCGCCACGCCCTCGCGCTGGCGGCCCGCCTGGTCGAGCAGGTTCAGCTCCCGCGCCACGCCGCCCATCCAGATCGCCAGGCTCACACCACCGGTCCAAACGGTGGCGAATCGCACCTCCTGGGTCGCCGCCGTGACGGCGGTCTGCTGCGACGCTCCCATCTCAACCCCCTCGCGACGGCTGCCGAACAGTACGCGTCCGCGCTCAGGGCGCAGCGTTCATCGCGCAGCCGCGATGATGAGCCGGTCGAGCTCGGCGAGCGCCGACGCCACGTCGCTGCCTCGATCCCGCTGACAGGGCCCGACGGCATAGGACTCGACGATGGCGTCGAACACCCCGAGATCAAACGATCGTCGCGGCCCGTTTGACAACTTGGTCGGATTCGAGGACGCCAAATTTCGGTAGCGAAATCTGCTGTCGAATTTCTGGTTATTGTGATCGCTCATCCCGCTCGGATCTGAACCGAGCGGCAGGAGCTGGAGGGAGGCTCTTTATGGGGAATCGCGTTCGCAGGTTTTCGACCTGTCTGTCGGTGGCGGCCTTGGCTGTACTGCCCGCTATGTGGATTGGTGGTCCGGCCGCCGCTGAGGCGAACGACACCAGGTCCGAGGAATCGCATGCGACCGAGTCAGCTGCGCTAGCACTCGGCTGGTCTTCGATCGGTGGCCCCTACCTCGCCGCGACACCGCAGGTGCTCCCGCCCGAGGATCTCCTCTTCCTGCTCGGACTCGACGCGTCGGCGTACGCACAGGTTCCCGAGAACGGGATGTGGTCGGATCCGATCTCGTTGGGCGGGTTTTTCAATTCAGCCGTCGTACCGGCCCTCGCTCTGAACCCGCTGCCGTTCGTCGAAGCGTTTGGCGTCGGCTTGGACGACGCAATGTGGTACGGGACGGAGGCAACCGGCTGGCAATCCCTCGGAGGTCTGTTCATCTTCGACCCGGTGGCGGTCACGGTCCAGGGTGTGACGTACGTCTTCGGGGTCGGACAGGACCATGCCCTGTGGTATCGCTCGGTTACCTCGGGCTGGATATCGCTGGGCGGCTTCCTCGACTCAACTCCCGAGGCAACCACCGATGGCACGAACCTGTACATCAGCGGTGTGGGAGGTGACGGCGCGCTCTGGACGAGGCAGCTGTCTCCCAGCCTGACGTGGTCGCCATGGCAGTCGCACGGCGGTTTCGTCGTCTCGTACGCCGCCTCTGCCTTCCTCAACAATGCCGGATACCTGTTCGCGATCGGTGGCGACGACGCCGTGTGGTACCTACGGGTCAGCGGCGGAACGTGGAGCGGCTGGCAGTCACTCGGCGGGATCGCTTTTACCGCGCCGGCCGCGACAGCCGACTTCAATGGTGGTGTCGACGTATTCGTCGTCGGTCAGGACTCGGCCATGTACCAGCAACGCCTGACCAGCGGCGGTTGGTCAGGATGGCAGCACCTCGGTGGTCAGTTCATCTCAGCGCCCTCCGCCAGCTATTCGGAGGTTTTCGGCATCGGTCTCGACTCGAACTTGTGGGCGGCGGGCTACCTGTAGGCGCTGAGTTCGACATCGCTCGACGAGCAGGTTCAGCTCGGCCGAGCCATGGGTGTCCGCGCGCTGCGTGGCGTTCGACGACGGGGCCTGCTTGCTCCGTCACCCGTTCAGCGATCCGGTCGACCGTCCGATCAAGTCTCTGACGCAGAGGCCGCGATGAGACGGTCGAGCTCGGCGAGCGCCGACGCCACGTCCGTGACGTGGATCGTCCGCCAGCCCAGTGCGTGGGCGGGCGCGAGGTTCTGGTGGAAGTCGTCGAGGTAGACGATCTCCTCGTGCTCGACACCGAGGGCGGTCGCCATCGCCTCGTAGATGCCAGGCTCTGGCTTGCGGGCCCCGACGGCGTATGACTCGACGACGGCGTCGAACAAGCCGAAATCGAGATCACGCTCCATCGTCGGGCGGAACTCGGCGAACGTGTTCGTCAGCAAGCCGGTCCGGATGCCCTCGTCACGGAGCGTCTGGATGCGGGCGACGACGGCGTGATTGATCGTGTAGCCCGGAACCAGCAGCACGTCGATCTCGTCGCCGGACAGCTCGACCCCGGCCTCCGCCGCGTACGCCGCCAGACCACCCTGGATTTCGGCCACCGTGAGCTCACCACGCTCCGCCCGGTGCCACGGGTGATCACCTGTCTCGTCCGGTCCGATCAGCACCTCCAGCATCGCCCGAGGATCCGCACCGATTCGCTCGGCGAGGGCGGTGATGCCCTGCGTGATTGGCGTGATGATCACGCCGCCGAAGTCGAAGACCACCGCCCGCACCGCGTTCGATTCGGGCGAGGTCGCCGCTGGTTGATCGCGTCGTTCAGAAGTGACGCGCCTGTTCGGCACGGCGGGCGCTCCAGCGCCTTCGCCGGCCGCATCATCGGGGGATCCTGACCTGAGAGCCGACATGACGTGCACTGTACGGTGAGTCGTTCACCGATGGAGGGGGAGTGATGGAGCCAGGTGAGTTCACGGGAATCGCCGGCCGCACGCTCGAGGAGTCGACGGCGTCGTGGCCGCCGCTGCCACGGGCCCCCGAGGCCGCCCCCAACGTCGTCATCGTGTTGCTCGACGACGTGGGCTACGCGCAGCTCGGCTGCTACGGCTCCGACATCGCCACGCCGACGTTCGACGGCCTCGCCGCCGGCGGCCTGCGCTACAGCAACTTCCACACCACCGCGCTGTGCTCGCCGACTCGAGCCTGCCTGCTCACCGGTCGCAACCACCACCGCAGCGGGATGGGCCGCATCGTCGAGTTCGCCTCCGGGTTCCCGGGCTACGACGCCACGATGCCGAAGTCCAACGGGTTCCTCTCGGAGGTGCTCGTCCGCCACGGCTACGCGACCTTCGCCGTCGGGAAGTGGCACCTGGCGCCGGCGACCGAGATGGCGATGGGTGCGCCGCGCGAGCGGTGGCCGCTCGGGCGAGGGTTCGACCGGTTCTACGGCTTCCTCGGCGGCGAGACCGACCAGTACCACCCCGACCTCGTGCACGACAACCATCAGGTCGACCCGCCGCGCACGCCGGAGGAGGGCTACCACCTGTCGGAGGATCTGGCCGACCGGGCCATCGGCTACCTCGCCGACCTGCGCGCCTTCTCACCGGACCGGCCGTTCTTCCTCTACTTCGCGCTCGGGCGCCTGCCACGCGCCGCACCACGTTCCCGCCGCCGTACCGGGACCGCTATCGCGGCCGCTTCGACCAGGGCTGGGACCGCGTGGCGCGAGGAGGTCTTCGCCCGCCAGCAGGCCAGCGGGCTGTTGCCGCCGGGAACGCAGCTGAGCGAGCGGCCGGACGTGGGTGCCGGCGTGGGACTCGCTCGGCGACGACGAGCGCCGGCTGTACGCCCGGATGATGGAGGTCTTCGCCGGGTTCCTCGAGCACACCGACGCCCAGGTCGGCCGGGTGCTCGACTTCATCGAGTCACTCGGCGAGCTCGACAACACCATCGTGCTGGTGATGAGCGACAACGGCGCCAGCGCCGAGGGCGGGCCGAGGGGATCGTTCAACGAGAACTACTTCTTCAACCTGGTGCCCGAGAGCCTCGAGGAGAACCTGCGGCGGATCGACGACCTCGGCGGGCCGGACGCCCACAACCACTATCCCGTGGGGTTGGGCGTGGGCCGGCAACACACCGCTGAAGCGCTGGAAGCGGGAGACCCACGAGGGCGGAGTCACCGACCCGCTCGATCGTGTGGTGGCCGCGAGGCCTCGGCCGCCCGGGTGAGGTTCGCCACCAGTACGTGCACGCCATCGACGTGATGCCCACGTTGCTCGACCTCATCGGCGATCGAACCTCCGGCGCGAGCTCGCCGGCGTGGAGCAGCAGCCGCTCGACGGCGCCAGCTTCCGCGGCCACGTTCGCCGACGCCGCCGCGCCCGAGCCCTCGCTCGACGCAGTACTACGAGATGCTCGGCTGCCGGGCCATCTACGACGACGGTTGGAAGGCCGTCACGTTCCATCCGATGCTCGGCTTCGACTACGACGGCAGCGATCCCGCTGCTGGCCTTCGATGACGACGTCTGGGAGCTGTACCACGTCGCCGAGGACTTCTCCGAGACCGCTCGATCTGGCCGCGCCGAGCCGGAGCGGTTGCGCCGCATGATCGACCTGTGGTGGTCGGAGGCGGAACGCAACCAGGTGCTGCCGCTCAACAACCAGCCCGGCCGCCATCCCGATCGCCGCCATCGGCGGGAGCGCTACGAGTACCACGCCGGGATCGGCGTGCTGCCCGCGGCCGTCGCACCCAACCTGCGCAACCGCGGCTTCCGCATCACCGCCGAGTTGGACCTCCCCGATGGGGTGCCGACGGCGTGATCGTCTCGCACGGCGGCGGAGCCGGTGGCTACGCCCTGTACCTGCAAGACCGCCGGCTGCATTGGACCTACAACTGGCTCGGGGCCGCGGCTCACGACCGTGTCCGAGTGACGAGCCGCTCCCGGCCGGCCGCGTCGAGGTCGAGGTGACGTTCACACCGACGGGCCGCTTCCAGGGCGACGTCGTCCTCGCTCGCGAGGGCGTGCCGATCGGCAAGGGCCACGTACCGACGACCACGCCGGTGACCTACGGGATCGTCGGGTTCACCGTCGGCTACCAGCGCGGCACCGCGGTGTCGCCGACATACGCGCCGCCGTTCGCACTGCCCAAGGGCGTGCTGCGCAAGGTCGTGATCGAGCCCGACGGACTCGAGTTCCGCGACCCGCCCGCCGAGGAGCGGGCCGGCGTGGCGATGCAATGACGTGACGACGAAACCTGTCGATTTGGACGATCGCGTTCGTTGCAGAGGCGAGCCCAAGATCATCTGAGGAGGAAATGATGAGGAAGATCGTCGCCGGACTGTTCATCTCGCTCGACGGTGTGGTCGAGGCGCCCGACCAGTGGCACTTCCCGTACTTCAACGACGAGATGGGCGAGGCTGTCGGTGCCAGCCTCGGCACCGCCGACACCATGCTGTTCGGCCGCACGACCTACGACAGCTTCGCCGGAGCGTGGCCGGAGCGAGAGGCGGCCGGCGGCGAGGACGCGGCGTTCGCCAAGCTGCTCGGCGACCAGCGCAAGATCGTCGTGTCGAACCAGCGCCTGGAGTTCAGCTGGCGCAACACCGAACAACTGGAGGGTGACCTCGTCGAGGCGGTGACCGCCCTCAAGAACGAGCCGGGCGGGACCATTGCCTTGAGCGGCTCGGTGTCCGTGGTCCGCCAGCTGCTGGCTGCCGGGTTGCTCGATGAGCTGCACCTCCTGCTGCACCCGATCGCCGTCCGCAAGGGCATGCGATTGTTCGACGAGGGGAACGCCTCGATCCCGCTGCGCCTGATCTCATCGCAGACGTTCGAGACCGGCGTGCTCAACCTCGTCTACACACCCGCCCCGACGACCGAGGCCACCTACGACGACGCCAAGCAGCACCTGTCGTCCTAGCGGGCGGGGCACGTGACGTGCGCATCGTGCTCGAGACGGACAGGCCGGTTGCCGAGCGCGTGCTCGAGATCCAGCGCGCGGCGTACGCGGTCGAGGCCCGGCTCGTCGGCTACGACGCCATCCCGCCCCTGCACGAGACCCTGGTCGAGCTGCAATCACAGCCACTGACCTTCCTCGGTGTGAGCTGCGATCACGTGCTCGCTGGCGTGCTCGGCTACCGACGTGACGGCGACACCGTCGAGATCGACCGGCTGGCTGTCGATCCGAGCTTCTTCCGCCGGGGACTGGCGACCAAGCTGCTGCGCGAGCTGTTCGTCCGCGAGCGCGATGCGACGCGGTTCACGGTGTCGACGGGGGTCGGCAACCAGCCGGCCGTCAGCCTGTACGAGCGCTTTGGATTCGGCCAAGTCGGCTTCCCTGAGCCGATCCCGGGCGTACGAATCGTGCTCTTGGAGCGCGGCCAGCGGGAGATCGCGTGATGGCGTAGAGGCAGGTGGGTGAGACGCCGAAGCGGAGCGGAGGCGGCGAGCTCGGCAGGCGAGGCGAGCAACTTGCTTGCGAGCCGAGCCCGAATGCTCAGTGGACGACGGCGAGGAGGCAGGTGGGTGAGACGCCGAAGCGGAGCGGAGGCGGCGAGCTCGGCAGGCGAGGCGAGCAACTTGCTTGCGAGCCGAGCCCGAATGCTCAGTGGACGACGTCGAGGAGGCAGGTGGGTGAGACGCCGAAGCGGAGCGGAGGCGGCGAGCTCGGCAGGCGAGGCGAGCAACTTGCTTGCGAGCCGAGCCCGAATGCTCAGTGGACGACGTCGAGGAGGAAGGTGGGTGAGACGCCGAAGCGGAGCGGAGGCGGCGAGCTCGGCAGGCGAGGCGAGCAACTTGCTTGCGAGCCGAGCCCGAATGTTCAGTGGACGACGGCGACCGGGCAGTGCGCGTGCGCGGTGACGTCGAGGCCTGTCGATCCGGTGACCAGCTCGACAAGCCCGCGGCGGCCGCGCGTGCCGATGACGACCAGGTCGGCCTCGAGCGAGGCCTCGATCAGGGCGAAGGCGCCAGTGCCCGCGGCGACGACCGGCACGATCGCCGCACCGCTCGGGGCGACACCCGTGCCGTCCGTGGCCTGGCTGATCGTCGCCCGCAGCGCCGCGTCGTCCTCGGTGGTCTCCTCGTCCGACTCGACTCCTGGTTCGCGCACCGGTCCGGCGGCGACGCCCGGCACGAAGTCGGCGTGGGCGACCTGCACCTCCTCGACGCCGGGCAGCGTGAACGCCCAGCGAAGAGCGGCCAGCGAAGGTGCGTCTGGCTCGTGGCGGCGACCCTCGTCGACGCCGACCACGACGCGACGAACGGGCAGCCGGGCGTTGCCGCGCACCACGACGACTGGTCTGCGCGTGTGGTGGATCACGTAGTGCGCCGTCGAGCCGAACAGCAACGACGCCTTGCTCGAGCCGCCGTGACCCACGACGATCGTCACCGGCTCACCCACCTCCTCGGCGAGGTCGACCAGTGTGCGGCCGGGGTGGCCGGTCACGAGGCGGCCGGTGATGCGGGAATCGCCGCTACTCGACACGGCCTCGTCGAGGAACTCGCCGGCGATCCGCTCGACATCGAGCGCGTCCACCGGGGCGACGGCCTCGTAGCCCGTGACGATCGGAACCTCCCACGAGTGGGCGACGACGATCTCCTCGTCAGCCCCGGCGACACCGCGGGCCCATTCGAGCCCCGCCTTCGCGTGCTCGGACCCGTCCAATCCCACGACATAGCTCGTCACTGCTTCAAGACCCTGGCACATCGGGCGCATTGGGCGCCACCGGCGGTCCGGCGCCATACATGGTGAACCCGACGGACACCCCACCGCCCGGACGCTCCGCCACGAGCACGGTGCCGCCGTTGCGCTCGGCGACCTCGCGAACGATGGACAGCCCGAGCCCGGAGCCGGGAAGCGACCGCGCGCCCTCCGCCCGGTAGAAGCGGTCGAACACGCGCTCGCGGTCTTCGGCGGCGATGCCGGGTCCGCGGTCGTGCACCACCACTGACCGATCGGCGACGACGACGTCGATGGCGCCGCCGCGTGCGGTCGAACTTGGCGGCGTTGTCGACCAGGTTGGAGATCGCCCGCTCGACCGCCGGTGCCGACGCCTCGACCATCGAGCGGTCCGCCGTCACGTTGACGGGCCGCCCGTGGCGGCGCTGGGCGCGGGCGGCCACAGTCCGGGCCACCTCACCGAGCTCGAAGCTGGTCGCCGGCGTCTCGTCGATCGCTCCCCTGGCGAGCGCGACGACCTCTTCCACCAACGCGACGAGCTCCTCGGTCTCGGTCTCGAGATCCTCGAGCACGCGCCGACGCATCTCGGGATCGAGGTCGGGATGGCGGCGCAGCACCGCCAGGTTCGTCCGCACGCTGGTCAACGGCGTGCGGAGCTCGTGGCCGGCGTCCTCGACGAGGCGTTGCTGGGCCTCGCGCGAGCTGGCCAGCGTGCCGAGCATCCCGTTGAACGCCGTGCCGAGCTGACCGACCTCGTCCTGGCCCGAGACCGGCACCTCGACGTCCAGCCGCCCCGACCGCTCGACGTCCGTGGCGGCCGCGCGTCAGGCGCTTCAGGGGCGCGGTCACCGTGCGGGCGGTCAACCAGCCGAGGAGCGCCGCGGCGGCCGTCACGAGGACGACGACGAGCACTGTCCGCCACTTCAGGTCGTCGAGCACCCGCTCGTTCTCTTGAAGGGGTCGCCCGACCTGGTAGGCCCCGCCGCGGACGCCGAACGTGAACATCCGAAGCTTGTCGTCGCCAGCGCTGATCGTCTCGACGTTCTGGTCACCAGGACTGTCCACCACCTGCTCGGCTTCGCCGTGGAGCGGGATTGGTTGCCCGGCGAGGTTGCTCCCTGTGATCCGGCCATTCGGTCCGACGGTCTGCACGACGAACAGCTCGAGCACGCCTCTGCTGGCGAGGGCGATCTGCGGGTCACGCACGATCGTGACCATCGCCTGACGAATCGAGCGATCGACCTCCTCCATGAGCCGATCGCTCGTCGCCCGGTACGAGATCATGCCGACGGAGATCGTCGCCAGTGCCGCCACCGCGGCGAGGGCCGCGGCGACCCGCCACTGCAGGCTCACGTCGTCTCGCGGGCGGCGTACCCGACCCCGCGCACGGTCTGGATCAAGCGGGGCTCGCCCTCGGCCTCGGTCTTGCGTCGCAGGTATCCGATGTACACGGCGAGGTTCTTCGAGTCGGGGCCGAAGTCGTAGTGCCAGATGCGGTCGTAGATCGTCGAGTGGTCGAGCACGACACCCTGGTTGCGCACGAGCAACTCGAGGAGGTCGAACTCGGTCTTGGAGAGATCGAGCTCACGGGCACCCCGCCAGGCCCGCCGGGCCGCCGGGTCGACGCGCAGATCGGCCAGTTGGACGACCTCGTTCCCGGCATCGCGCCGGCTGCATCCGGCGCAACAGCGCCCGCAGGCGGGCCAGCAGCTCGTCCAGCTCGAACGGCTTCGGGAGATAGTCGTCGGCGCCCGCATCGAGCCCGGCCACCCGGTCTCGGGTCTCGGTCCGCGCCGTGAGCATCAGGATCGGGACCTTGTTGCCGTCGGCGCGCAGCACCTTGCACACCGTCAAGCCATCGACGATGGGCATCGAGACGTCGAGCACGACGACCTCGGGCGTCGCCCGTCCCACTGCCTCGATCGCCTCGGCACCGTTGCCGACGGCGACGACGTCGTAGCCCTCGAGTCCGAGCGCACGCACGAGTGACTCACGTACGGCACGGTCGTCCTCCGCCAGCAGCAGCGTGTGCGCGCTCATCGGCCGCCCAGTGTGTCAAGTGGCGGTAAGAGCGACGTGTGCACTCGGCCCGACCGCGTCGTTCAGAGGTGGAGACCTGATTCGGCACGGCGGGCGCTCCAGCGCCTTCGCCGGCCGCATCAAGCAGGTCCTCACGAACTCTCCGCCGCACGTTCACATCGCCTCCACATTCGGCATGGACGCTCGAACCAACCCCTGATTGGAAGGAGCATCTCCATGAATCGCAAGTGGTTGACCCGCATCGGTGTCGCCCTGCTCGTGCTCGCCGGACTGGTCGCCGTCGGTGGACTGGCGTTCCGGGCCGGGCAGCATCACGACGAGGTCCGAGATCACGTCGTCGGAGACGAAGGCGTACGCACCGTCGTCGTGAGTGGCTGGCGCGCACGTCGGGCCCGGCTTCGGCTTCGGGTTCGGGTTCCTGTTCTTCCCGCTGCTCATCGTCGGCTTGATCCTGCTCTTCAACGGCCGCCGCGGCGGGTGGGGTGGCCCGTGACCGTGGGCGCGACGAGGAGCTGCGGCAATGGCACCAGCGAGCGCACGCCGAGGAGCAGGCCCAGGTGATGCAGCAGGCCCAGCCGACGCAGCCACCGCAGCCTCCGCAGCCGCCCCAGCCGCCGGTGCCGCCATCCGAGGCATGATCGAGCCATGACGTTCATTGCGTTCCCCGGCCACGCAGGCCGCAGAGGGCCGCTCCCTCGCTGGCGCTCGGTCGCTCGCACCGGATCGACGCCTCGATGACCCTCACTGCGTTCCCCGGCCACGCAGACGCCATTGCGTTCCCCGGCCACGCAGGCCGCAGAGGGCCGCTCCCTCGCTGGCGCTCGATCGCTCGCACCAGTTTCGGGCGCTGGCGCTCGGTCGCTCGCACCGGATCGACGCATCGATGACCCACGTGCTCGTCGTCGATGACGAGCCGGCCATCGTGGAGATCGTGCGGGACTACCTCGTCGACGCCGGGTTCCGGGTGTCGTCGGCTCGATCGGGCGAGGAGGCGCTGCGGCTGGTCCGCTCCGTCGTCCCCGACCTGATCGTGCTCGACCTCGGATTGCCCGGCGTCGACGGGCTCGACGGTGCCCGCACGATCCGCCAGACCTCGGCCGTCCCGATCATCGTGCTCACGGCTCGCGGCGACGAGGCCGATCGGGTGGTCGGTCTCGAGCTCGGCGCCGACGACTACGTCGTCAAGCCCTTCAGCCCCCGCGAGCTGCTGGCCCGTATCCGGGCCGTGCTGCGGCGAGTCGGCAACCCGGTCGATGACGAGCGGCCGATCGTCGTCGGCGGTCTCGTCGTCGACCCGGTCCAGCGCTCGGTGCAGGTCGACGGCCGGCCCGTCGAGCTGACCGCCACGGAGTTCGACCTCCTCGCCGCACATGGCCGCAGCACCAGGGCGGGTGTTCACCCGCGGCCAGCTCCTCGAGACGATCCACGGCATCGCCGTCGACGCCGGCGAACGGGCCATCGACGCCCACGTCAAGAACCTGCGGCGCAAGATCGAACCCGAGCCGCATCGCCCGTCGCGACTGCTCACCGTCCACGGCGTCGGCTATCGGGTGGTGGCCGCCATGCCTGAGGATGCCCGCTGGTGGCGCCGGCGCTTCCTGCCGCGTCGCCCTCGTGGTCTCGGCGATCTGGATCGCCAGCGGGCTGGCCTTCGGGTTCATGGGCGGCTATCGCGACCGGGACGACGGCGCGATGGCCGGGGTGGGCCGCCGGCTGCGCTCTTCGCGGTCGTCGGCGCGGCCGTCGTCGCGACGTTCATCGCCTACCGCCGGCTCGCCCGACCGGCGAGCGAGCTGCTCGAGAGCGCCGAGCGCATCGGCGCCGGCGACTACACGGCTCGCGGTGCAGCCCGTCGGGCCCGCGCTCCATGCGCACGCTCGGCGCCGCGTTCAACGGCATGGCCGAACGCCTTGACGCATCGGAATCGGCCCGCCGCCGGTTCCTCGCCGACGTCACCCACGAGCTGCGCACGCCGCTGACGGTGCTGCAGGCCGAGGTGGAGGCGCAGCTCGACGGCATCCACCCTCGCGACGACGCCCACCTGCAGCTGCTTCGCGATCAGTCCCGCACGCTCGACCGACTCGTCGAGGACCTCCGCACGCTGGCGCTCGGCGAGGCCGGACGGCTGACCCTGCACCGCGAGCCGTGCCCGTGGGTGTCCTCGTCGAGGACGCCGTTGCCGGCCATCTCCTCCGTCGCCGCCGCGCGGCGACGTGGCGCTCGTCGTCCAGGGCGCAGGTGACGTCGAGCTCGAGGTCGATCGGGTGCGCATCGGCCAAGTCCTCGCCAACCTGCTGAGCAACGCCCTGCGCCACACGCCTGCTGGTGGAACGGTCGCGCGTCGGTACGAGGCCAACGAACGGGTCGTCGACATCGAGGTCACCGACACTGGTCCAGGTCTCGTCCAGCCGCCCGAGCGTGTCTTCGACCGGTTCCACCGCGCCGCCGACTCCGGCGGCACCGGGCTCGGGCTGACGATCGCCCGCCAGCTCGTCGAGGCGCACGGCGGCACGCTGACGGCCGCCAACGTTCCCAGCGGAGGCGCCCGCTTCACGGTGCGCCTCCTGCGAACGTGAACCTCAGAGAATGCGGACCGGGAGTTGCCGGGGGCCGCGGATCTGCCCGACGCTCCAGCGCACGTCGCCGGCCAGCTCGAAGTCCGGGAAGCGCCCGATGAACTCCTCGACCGCCACGCGCACCTCGAGCCGGGCCAGGTTGGACCCGAGGCAGCGGTGGATGCCGAGGCCGAAGGCGGCGTGGCGGTTCTCGGCCCGATCGAGCACGACCTCGTCGGCCCGCTCGAACAGCTCGGGGTCGCGGTTGGCGGCCGGGAACGGCAGCAGCACCCACTCCTCGGTCCTTCATCGGGCAGCCGTGGAAGTCGTTGTCCTTGGCCACCATGCGGGCCATGGTCACCGGGCGCGTACGCCCGCAGCAGCTCCTCGATCGGCGGTCGGCATCAGCTCGGGCTCGGCGACGAGGCGCCGGCGGTCGTCGGGGTGCGTGGCGAGGTGCCAGATGCTCGACCCGATGGCGCTCCACGTGGTGTCGATGCCGGCGATCAGCAGCAGCACGATCGACCCGCGCACGTGCTCGTGGCGACAGCTTCTGGCCGTCCAGCTCGACGTCGAGGAGGTAGGAGATCAGGTCGTCGCGCGGCTCGGCGCGGTGGCGCTCGATGTGCTCGTCGAGGTACTGCGTCGAGCGCTCGAAGCTCTGCCTGCGCTCCTCCGGCGGCAGGTTGACGCCCTCCAGCGACGTCGTGCACGAACGCCGCGGAACTGCTCGTCGTCCTCCACCGGGAGCCCGAGCATGCGGGCGATGACGTTGACCGGGATGTGCTGGGCGTACTGCTCGGCGGCGTCGACCACCGTCTCGCCCGGCGTGATCTCGCCCATGTCGTCGAGGCGCTGCCGGCACAGCTTGCGGACCTCCGGCTCCCACGGCTCGATCTGCTTCGGCGCGAACGGCGGGCAGCAGCAGCCGGCGGGCCAGACCGTGGAACGGCGGGTCGCTGGTGATCGGCGGGGCGCCGCCGATCGGCGCCGCGGCCTCGATCGGCGACGTGCTGACAACCACCGAGCGGCTGGTGAAGTGCTCGGTGTCGTAGGCGACCTCGCGCACCAGCTCGGCGGTGAGCGGTGCCCACATCCCGCCGTAGCGGTCGCTGTGGGCGACCGGGCAGCCCGCCTCGCGCAGCTCGGCCCAGATCTCCGGGCGCCCGCGGGTTGTACGCCGGGTCGGCGTGATCGAGGTCGGTCGCCCAGTCGTCGACGGGTCCGTAGATGCCCGTCGGCGCTGCCGTATCCGTCGTGGATGGTCTCGGTCACGTCAGCTCCTTTCGTCTCGTCCGAGTCGAGATGGCGTACTCGGGGCAATTGGCCACCGCCAGGCGGGCCTTCTCCTCGAGCTCCGGCGGCACCTCGCCGTCGCCGATGACCACGGCCTGGCCGTAGTCGTCGACGTCGAACAGCTCCGGCGCCAAGGCGTAGCAGCGGTTGTGGCCCTGGCACTTGTCGGCGTCGACGCGCACCCGCATGTGCCGAGCGTACGTACGCTCGCCGCATACGGCAGCGGAGCCAGCGGTGACGCCTTCCCTATCGTCGCGCTCGTGGTCACGTTCCTCCCGATCGCCACGGACCGGCTCGTGCTCCGGACGCTTCGCGCCGCGACGACGCGGCGGTGCTTCGCCGCCTACCGATCCGACCCGGACGTCGCCCGGTACCAGAGCTGGACCGCACCGTACGCGGTCGGCGCGGCGAGAACGCTGATCGACGGCCAGTCGCTGCTCGACGGGCCGACACGCGGTGAGTGGATCCAGATCGCCATCGAGCACGACGGCGAGCTCGTCGGCGATGTCGCGGTTGGGTTGAGCGACGATGGCCACGTCGCGACCATCGGGTACACGCTCGCGCCCGCGCACCAAGGCGGTGGCCTGGCGACCGAGGCGGTCGGAGCCGTCGTGGACCGGCTGTTCGACGAGCTCGCGGTGCATCGCGTCCAGGCGTCAATCGACCCGCGCAACGACGCCTCGGCGCGCGTCGTCGAGCGGCTCGGTTTCGTGCTACGAGGGCACGGCCGTCTCGTCGGTGCTGCACGACGGCGACTGGACCGACGACGCCCGCTACGCGCTGACGGCCGACGGCCAACGAGGCGTGGCGGTCGCGGCCGACCGAGCCGCCGGTCGACGTGCGATTGGTCGAGGTCACCCCGGACAACGTGCACGATGCTGCTGACGCTCTCGACCCACCCGCCGCAGCGCCGCTTCGTCGCCCCGATGGCCGCTTCGTTCGCCGACGCGCTTCGCTCCCGAGTGGATCGACGGTGCGCCGGTCGTTCCGTGGATGCGAGCCATCGAGGCCGACGGCGAGTCGGTCGGTTTCATGATGCTGGCCGCGCGCACCGAGGCACCACCCCGAGGCGTTCCTCTGGCGGCTGCTCATCGATCGGCGCCATCAACGGCGCGGCATCGGAACGAGCGGCACTGACGTTGCTGTTCGAGCAGCTGCGGGCGGACGGCCATGAGACCCTGCTCGGTCAGCTGGCACCCGGGCGTCGGTGGACCGGGCCCGCTCTATGAGCGCCTCGGCTTCGTACCGACCGGCGAGCTCGACAACGACGAAGTCGTGGCCCGGCTGCAGCTCAACGGCGTCTGACCTCGTTCTGTCCGTTGGAACCGCATCACAACGATCGATTCCTACGGACAGAAGCGGTCAGTTGGTGCCGTCGAGACCGACTCGGGCGAACAGCGCCTCCGCGGCCGGGTCCGGGCTCCACACGAGAAGCCGCCGCTGGTCGACCAACGGCCCGAGGTCAAGGGCCAGCGTGACCGGATCGGGAAGAGAGCTGGCGAGCACGGCTTGGAGGTATGACGCGGCGTTCGCCGGATCGAGCGCCAGGTCCGACGCAGACGGATGCTCGACACCGGCCTGATCGAGGAGGTGGACGAGCACCTCGGGATCGATGGCGATCGCGCCATCGACGCGACGACCTGTCGCCGCGGCGTAGGCCTCCGTTGTGAGCTCGGCCACTCCCCGGAAGTCCGTCGGCGCCCCCGCGTCCAGATCCACCGCTGCGCCAGACGGGTTGAGCGTCAGCACACCGTCGTCAGCGGTCAGCTCGGCGGAGCCGGCGACGGAGCCCGCGAAACCTCCGGCCGCTGAGAACGGCGTGAACAGCACGAGGTACAGCTGCGGTCGCTCGACACCGAGCAACCGGGGAGCGAGATCCAGCGCGTCGATCGCCTCGTCGAGGCTCGGCAGGTGCTCGGCGACGCTTCCTTGGAAATCGCGCAGTGCGTACTCGGCTCGGCCGATCAGCCATGGCGATCGCAGCGAGCGGGTCGCCGCGTCGGCCACTTGCACCATTGCCCGATGAGTGCGTTCGAACGGTGCACGCAGTCGCGCCAACGCCTCCACGTCGATGCGCCCATCGATGAGACGCAACGACTCCAGATCGAGTCCGCCGAGTGCCTCGGCAGCGACTTCAGCGCCGCTCCCGCCCACTCCGCTCATCTCGATCGCTGCCTCGCGGTGCTGCGCCAGGACGGGAATCAGGGCGGCCGGCGCACTGAGCGGACCCGACAGGTGCTCGTGGGCCTCGGCAAGCTCGTCAGCGGCCAAGGCGAACGAGGCCGCCGCAGCGTCGAGGTCGCCGCCTTCCATCTGCGTCACGGCCTGCTCGGCCCATCGGACGCCGGCGGACAGCTCGTTGCGGACCCGCAGGACGGTCACCCCGAACCCGACAACCGCCGCCGTGGCCGCAAGAGCGACCACGCCGAGCACCACAAGCGTCACCCGCCGCGTGGCGCGCGGCTGGCGCCGCAGCCCGGAGACGAACACCACCGCGGCCGTCGTGATGGCGATCAGCGCAGAGAACCCGAGGAAGCCACCGAGCTCGCCGCGGGCGAGCACGTTCAAGCTGATCCCGATCGAGACAGCGAAGAGCTCCGGTCGGTGACGTGTGCTCCGGTTGCCCCACAGAGCGATGCCCAACGCAATGGCCGCTAGGGCCAGCAGGCCCGGCGCGATCGCGATGACGAGAGCCGCGACGGCGAGCGCAACGACAGACCAGGGGCGAGCGAGGGCCCCGATGAGCACGACGGCCCCGACGGCGATCCCGACGAGCGCGCCGTCGACGCCCGGGCTACCCGTCGGCGCGGCCGGGCTGAGGGCGGCGACCATCCCGGCCCCGATGGCGACGAGGAGGACTGGGAGGTTGAGACGGCCAAGACGGGGCGCGGCCGGCGTCGGGCGCGGCTGGGAGGCGTCGGCGGCGGCGTGGCCGTCTGCAGGACCGGTGGACATGGTCACGCCCTGTGGGTGCCGTCCGCCCATTCCGCCAGTCCTTCCTGCCGCCCTGCCATGCCTCCGCAGGCCAGCCAGGCGAGAGCCGTCGATGCTACCTACCTTCGAGCCAGCAATGCGCCGGTCAGATACGCGAGCGGACGTGCGGCGGTGCCTGTGGCGTCTCTAGATCGCCGGCTTGGTGGTCCAGGCCGAGACGATGGCCGAGAAGGCGACGGTCGACCCGCTGGCCGCGGCCGCCGTGCGCAAACGGTCTTCGAGCGTGTCGATGTCCAGCTCGTCGGCGGTGGCGACGCCGTAGTTCTCGATCATCGGTTCGATGCTGCGGATCACGTCCGCAAGGTAGCGGTAGCCGGCGTATCCCGCACCGCCGCCGCTCAGCCGCTCGGCACGGAGCTGCGGTGACGGCAAGCCGGCCGACTCGTACGCCTGCCGCAACCGCAGGCCAGCATGGACGTTGGTGCCAGCACGGCGGAAGGTCTCCACGAGGCACTCCCACGTCTGGGTCCACAGCGGCACCGGCGGTTCGGCGATGTAGGGATCGCTGCCGTGCCACTCCTGGAACCCCACGGTCCCACCTGGGCGAACATGCCGAGCGACCGAAGCGATCGCGTCCGCGGCGTCGGCGAGGTACATCAGAACGAAGCGTCCGATGGCCGCGTCGAACGGTCCACCGGGATCGACGTCGCGAACGTCGCCGGCGAGGAACGACACGTTGCTGAACCCCAAGTTCTCGGCACGTTGGGCGGCCTCGACGACGGCGGCCTGCTCGCGATCGACACCCACGACGGCGCCGTCGGGCCCGACGAGGTCGGCAGTGAGCAGGGCAACGTCGCCGAAGCCGGACCCGATGTCGAGGACGCGCATCCCCGGCTGGAGGCCGGCATCGAGCAGGAAGCGCCGGGTGAGCGGCTCCATGAACTCGGCCTGCTCCGACAAGCGCTGCCGTTCGAAGTCGCTGTGACCGAGGATGTATTGAGCGTCCGCTGTGTCCGAGCCGGGATCGCCGCGCTGCATCTCCACAGTCGATCGGATTTCCCCAGACCAAGTCATGCAGACGCCACGACGATGTCGTGGAGGACCCTCAGGCGCCGCGGAGCCCGAAGCTCCGGGGTGAGCTCAGCCGAAGATCGTGTTCCAGAGCTGGCGAGGGGCGTCGAGGACCCGGCTGGCGACGACGACCGGCATCGACGGCTCGTCGGCCTTTCCCGATTCCAAGCCGAGCGTGAAGGCCACCTGCTCCAGCGTCGGCGGCCCGATCGACAAGTTCTCGACGAGCGCGCCCGCTGTGCTGTTCTCGCCCGTCCACACCTGGTAGGCGGCCGACATGCTCCCCGTGCGCCCGACGCCGGCCTGGCAGTGGATGAACACGCGGCCTTCGCTGTTCTGGACGATGTCGACGAGCTCCTGCACCAGCTCGCCGCTCGGGGTCTGGCCGTCGTGTACCGGCAGGTGGAACACCTCGAAGCCGAACTGCCGTGGGGCCTCGAGCTCGGCTGGAGTGGCGGCCGCTCGCAGGTCGACGATCGTCGTCACGCCGTTGGCGGCCAACGTCTCATAACCCTCGGGCGTCGGCACGCCGCCGCGCCACAGGCGCTCGTCCACCTCACGAAAGTGGTCGATGCCAGCGGCGCTGGCCGGCCGCTCACCTTCAGGCCCCGCGACCTGCAGGGCGAACGACGTGCCGAGCAGGAGCAGGTTGCCGACGAGCAGGTATCCACCGAGGCCGAGACCGATGCGCTTGCACCAGCGGCCCGCGCATGCAGCCCCGACCGCTCCCTCCTGGTTCCACTCCCGCGCCTCCTCGGCGCCCGGATCGAGCTAACGGTGCTCGATGCGGGTCACGTTGCCCAGGATACGAGGCACGCGTGACGTCTTCAAGGCAGCCGACCAGGCGGGCCTGGGCATGGTGCGCCGAGCGCAGGCTCGATGCGCAGCGCGAAGTCGCCGTCGTCTGCTCGTTGACGTCGACCAGCTCGTGCTCGGTCGACGACTGAGGCGCACGCCGCCCACAGGCCCGTTGCGGCGGCGGCGAGCGAGAGGCGGCTGCCGTTCGTCTGCACGTCGAGCTCGACCGTGGTGCCTTCCTCCGCACGGGGCGGATCCGGACGGTTCATGGTCGCCTGGCGCAGGGCGGCGATGCCGACAACGACGAGCACGGCAATGATCGCCCAGCGCAGGACGTGCCGCTTCGGCGCGACGCCGGCGCGGTGGTAGGCGGGACTCATGCTCGCCGCCTTGGAGCCATCAGGGGGATGAGCGCCGGATGCTCCGGCTGGGCCGCCCGCGGGGCGAGAGGACCTGGCACCGGGAGGGCACGGTGGAGGCGACGAGCCAACCGGCGATCGGCCGAACCGCCGGCCGTGCGGCCGGCGATCCGCTCGACCAACCAGGCGAGGCCCGACAACAGGACGCCGGCACCCATCAGCAGCGGGATGAAGACGTTGGTCCGCGCCGGATCACGCAGCCACGCGAAGTGGTCGCGGACGACGGGGGTCGACTGCAGTTGCTCGGTGAAGCGGTCCTCACGTCCAGGAGCCGCAGCCGGAGCCTTGGCGATCCTGTCGAGGATCATCGACGTAGCCAGGGCCACCTCGGCGATCAGCGCGAAGATGCCGGCGACGACGGCGCGGTGCCATTCCCATGTCTGCAGCTCGCGGATCATCGTGATGCCGGCGCCGAGCAGTGTGATCAGCGCGATGGCGCGGGCGACGGTGCGCACGCTCATGATTCCCCTCCTTGCGTGACAGGTGCGGCCTCGAGCACGGACACGTCTCCGGTCCCGCCGTCGACGCTGACGATCGTGCCGACCGCGAACTGGTTGACGGCGTCGTGCAGGCCGACCACGACCGGGACGCCCGACTCACGGGCGAGGATCGCCAGGTGCGAGAGCACGCTGCCCGATTCGGCGACGAGGCCGTGCAGCCTCGGCAGCAACGGCGCCAGCTCCGGCGAGAGCGTGCGAACGACGAGGACCGCGCCGACCGGCGGATCGTCGCCATGGTGGACCGGACCAGCCCCGCGCCCGCCACCGGCGCCGCGCGCTCCGTCGCCGCGATCCTTCGTGGCGACGGGGACGACGTCGCCGTCGGCGCTCAGGCGGAACCGGGCCGGCAGTGCGGCGACCGGCGCATCGTCCGCGACGTTCGCGGTCCGCCGCCGTTCGCACCCGCGACGACCGCGTCGAGCTCGTCCACCGTGAGGCCGCGCACGGCAGCCGGTGACGGCAGGCGGCCAGCAGCGGCGAGGCGCTCACCGAGCTCCCAGGCGACACGCGCCGTGAGCTCCTGGACCCAGCGGGCACGCAGGCGCAGCGCTTCTCGCGCTTCCAGCACGGGGTGACCACTCTCGGGCACGTTCGGCAGCGACGTCGGCAGCGAAGGCAGGACCGGCGCCGGACCGACGCGCGGGGGCAGCAGCGACAGGACGACTGGCATCGCCGCCACGATCTCTTCGTCGCTGACAGGCCGCGGCGACGACCGTCGGCGAGCGCGTGCAGGGCAGCCATCGCGCCCGTCGGGCCTCCGGTCGCCTTGGAAGGCGCCAGCATCCCGGCCAAGACCTCGAACGTGTGCAGGTTGACGAGATGCGCAGGCGCCGCCCGCAGCACGGCGACCAGTTCCCCGTCGGTGAGCTCGGCGAGCGGCGGCACGTCGAGCAGGGCCTCGTCGGTGCTGTGCACGAGGTCGTCGGCCAGC
Organism: uncultured Actinomycetes bacterium; assembly: GCA_963802375.1. Lineage (GTDB taxonomy): Bacteria > Actinomycetota > Thermoleophilia > Gaiellales > Gaiellaceae > JACDAN01. Next base: position 196,951 of record CAWDIJ010000010.1, on the reverse strand, counting down.
GACGGCAGCGAAGCCTGGAGCCGACCGACGCGCCAGGACGCGCTGAGCCGGCGTGCGCCTGGGCGCGGATCGAGCTTGCGGAAGAACCCGCGCTTGCGGTGGACGCCGAGCAGCTCGAGGTCGGCGACGACCTGGCCGTCGACGATCGTGACGATCGGCGACCGCTCGATCGTCCGCCGGGAGGCAGCAGCGGTCAGCTGCAGGGCGGCCTCGATGGCGTCGCGCAACGGTGTCACCCACAGGCTGGCCTCGAGGGCCGCCACGGTGCCCGGCAGCGTCTCGGCGACCGGCCCAGGGCCGAGCACCGGGCCGACGCCGACCGCCGGCGGCTCCAGTGTCGTGATCGGGCGGCTCTGCAACAGCACGACGGCGTCGCCGTCGATGGCCCACTCGATGTCCTGCGGGCCGCCGAAGACCTCGGCCGCACGGCGAGCCAGAGCGGCCAATGCGGCGAACTGCGCCTTGCCGAGTCCCGGAAGGCTGTCCCCCTTGCCGACCCGCTTGCCGGCCGTGGTCAGGCCGAGTTGGATGCCGTCGACCTCGCCGGAGACGAGCTGGTGCGGGCCACCTTCGACGGCGGTCAGCAACAGGCGGTCGGTGCGGCCCGTCATCGGGTCGGCGCCGAACAGGACGCCACCGAGGCGCGGGCGGAGCATCGGCTGGACGAGCACGGCCATCGGTGCGGCGTCGCCGTCCTCGAGGATGGCGGAATCGATCACGTCGTCGACCGCCTCCACGAAGGCGTCCCAGCCGGTGACGTCGAGCACGGACTCGAAGCGCCCGGCCATGGAGGACGAGGCGCCGTCCTCGATCGTCGACGACGAGCGCACGACGAGCGCCCGCTCGACGCCGGCCGAAGCGGTCCATGCTTCGAGGAGGATGCACAGCGCCTGCTGGCGCTTGTCGTCGTCGGTGAGGGCCGCCGTGCCCTCCGTCGAGATCACGAATCCCGGCAGCGCCGGCATCCCGGCCTTCGTGGCGCGAGCCAAGGCGGCCGCCTTGGCGCCCACTCGGTCGGCGTTCAGCGCCGCCGGTTCGTCGAGCCTGACCACCCAGTCCACATCGGTCACAGCCGGTGCGCCGTGGGGGGTCGGCGTCTGCTTCCTCGGTGTCATTTCCAACATGGCTGGCCTACTTCCGGTCGACCACCTTCCTGCAACCGGTATTGACACCCGGTTGTTCGAGAAGGTGACGTGGCATCGAACACAAGCGTGAACGGTGGTGTGTGTGATCGACATGAGGACGGCGTGAAGTTCCGTGATTCATTCGTGCCATCCGTCTCATGCCTGCTCTAACGTCGTGTCGTGGGTCACCGGTACCTCTGGTCACCGTTGGCGCTCGGGCCGGTCACGACGCGCAACCGCATCGTGTTCTCGGCGCACCTCACGAACTACGCGCGAGACGGCCTGCCCACCGAGCAGCACGCCGCGTACTACGCGGCGCGGGCCGCCGGCGGCACCGGGCTCATCATCACCGAGGAGCACTCGACGCACCCGACGGACTGGCCGTACGAGAAGCTGATCCACGGCTTCCATCGCGACGTGATCCCTGGATACCGGCGCATCACGGACGCCGTCCATCGGCATCGCGTGCCGATCTTCGCCCAGATCAACCACAACGGCGGTCAGGCGTCGTCGATGTACACGCGGCTGCCGGTGTGGGCACCGTCGCCAGTCGCCGACCCGCTGTTCCGTGAGGTGCCGAAAGCCGTCACGCAGGCCGAGATCGACGAGATCGTGGCCGGGTACTCCGTCGTCGCCGAGCACTGCGCCGAGGGGGGGTTCGACGGCATCGAGCTGCAGTGCAGCCACTCATCGATCGTGCGCGGCTTCCTCTCCCCCGCCACGAACCGCCGGACCGACGGGTACGGCGGCAGCCTCGAGAACCGGGCCCGGCTCCTGCGCGAGATCGTGGCTGCCGTGCGCCAGGTGATCGGCAACCGGCTCGCCCTCGGCGTGCGGCTGTGCGGCGACGAGCTGATCGACGGCGGCACGACGATCGACGAGGCCGTCGACGTCGCCCGCATGGTCGAGGCGGACGGGCAGGTCGACTACATCAACACGTCGATCGGTGTGGCGACCGCCACGCTGTTCATGATCGAGGCGTCGATGCACGTGCCGCCGGGCTACGCGCTGTTCATCCCGTCGGCGATCCGCAAGGCCGTGGAGCTACCGGTGGTCGGCGTCGGGCGGTTCAAGGATCCGCTCCAGGCCGAGCGGGCCCTCGCCGAGGGGCACTGCGACCTCGTCGGCGTGGTGCGCGGCCAGATCGCCGATGCCGAGTTCGCGGCCAAGGCACGGGCCGGGGCGAGCGACGACATCCGGCTGTGCCTGTCCTGCAACCAGGAATGCGTCGGGCGGATGGGGCTCAACCGCTGGCTCGGCTGCATCGAGAACCCGCTCACCGGCCGGGAGGCCCGTTCTGTCCGTAGAGATCGCATCACAACGAACGATTCCGACGGACAGAAGCGTGTGCTCGTCGTCGGAGGCGGCCCGGCCGGGCTGCAGGCGGCGATCGCGGCGGCCCGAGCGCGGGCACGCGGGTCACCGTCTGGGAGCGGGATGCGGAGCCGGGCGGGCAGGTGCGCCTGGCGGCGACGGTGCCGAACCGCGCCGAGCTCGGCGACATGATCCGCAACCAGGTCGCCGAGTGCCGCCGGCTCGGCGTGTCGATCGAGTGCGGCGTCGACGCAGACGTCGACCGATGTCATCGCGCACGGTGCCGATCACGTCGTCGTCGCCACGGGAGCGGATGGCGCTCGCCCGTGGTGGATCGGACCGGACGTGACGAATGTCGCCGACGTCCGAGACGTGCTGCGACGGAGACGCCGCGCCGACCGGGACGGTCGATCGTCATCGACGAGATCGGCTTCCACCACGCGACGTCGGTGGCGGAGCTGCTCGCCGACCGGGGCTGCGCCGTCGAGGTCGTGACGCCAGGAATGGTCGTCGGCCAGGACCTCGGCATCACCCTCGACATGGAGCAGTGGTGGATGCGGGCGACGGCCAAGGGCATCGTGCAGTCGACGGACCTCGTGCCGATGGGCTTCGACGGCACCACGCTGACGCTGCTGCACCACCCGACGGGCGCGATGCAATCACGCACTCCGGACTGGGTCGTGCTCGCCGTGCCTGCCGTGCCCGGCCGACGGGCTGTACCACGAGCTCCAGGCCGCCGGCGTCGCCGTGCACCGCGTCGGTGACTGCGTCGCGCCCCGCCGTGCCCATGCCGCCGTCGTCGAAGGCGACGCCGTCGGCGCGCTGATCGCCGCGTCGGTAGCCTCCGCGCGCACGATGCTCCTCGCCAACGCCATCAGCGACTTCATCTCGAACCTGACCGTTGGCTCGAGGACGTCTCCGGCCAGTGGTGGTTCCTGCTGATCATCTTCGGCATCGCCCTGCTCGACTCCGTCATCCCGCTCGTGCCGAGCGAGACGACCGTCATCCTCGGTGGCGTCGCGGCCGGCGCGGGGACCAGAACCTGGTGCTGGTCATCCTCGCCGGGGCAGCCGGCGCGTTCTGCGGCGACAACATGGCCTACTTCATCGGCCGGCGCTTCTCGCCGTGGATCAACCGGCGGGCGGAGGCGCGGGAGAAGACGAGAAAGCGGCTCGACTGGGCGACCGACCAGATCCGCAAGCGCGGCGGCCTGCTGCTGATCACGGCCCGGTTCGTGCCCGGCGGGCGCACCGCGCTGACCATCACGTGCGGGCTCACGCACCAGCCGCACGCGTGGTTCGCCGCCTGGATCGCGGTCGCCGCCGTGATCTGGGCGACGTACGCCGCCGTGCTCGGCTACGTCTTCGGGAGCACGTTCCAGGACAACCACACGCTGGCGTTCATCCTCGCCTTCGGTGCCGCCCTCTCGGTCACGCTCGTCCTCGAGGTCGTCCGGCACCAGCGCGTGCAAGCGCATCGAAGAAGACCGAGGAACCGGATCGCGCCGTTCAGACGTGAACGTCGTTCGGAGCGAGCGCCCGGTTCGGCGCCACTACCGTGACCGCATGCTGGCGCTGGTCCCCGTGCGCGACGGCGTGCTGCCGGCCGGCGGAGCCGAGGCGGTCGCCGAATGCGGCGGACGGGCGCTCGTCGCTGGGTCGTCGCCGCAGGCCGACGGGTTGGCCGGGATCGCGACAGAGGTCACGCTCGTCGAGCTCGGGACGTTCGCGCCGGGGCGGTGGGCCGACGCTCTCGCGCCGCTGCTCGAGGACGAATCGCTCGTCGTGCTGCCGGCGTCACCGGACGGTCGCGACCTCGCACCTCGCCTCGCCCACGTGCTCGGCCGGCCGCCTGCTCGCCGGCGCGATCCGCGTCGCGCCCGACCACGCCCGCCTGGTGAGAGGCGGCGGCATGGAGCTGCACGACGTCGTCGATCACCGACCCGGTCGTCGTCACGCTGCAGCCGGGCCGTCCGCGGCGTCGTCGCCCGGCGGGCATCCGAGTGTTCCGTCGCGGGGCATCCCCAGGCCTGACACTCGGATGGACGGAACACTCGGATGGATCCGACGGTGGTCGGCCGTGTTGCCGCCGGACGTGACGACGATGGACCTGGCCGAAGCAGACCGGATCTGTCGGCGGGGGCGCCGGCCTCGACGGCGCGTCGCGGTTCGCGCAGCTCGCGCGCCGTGGCGGCCGCCCTCGGGGCGTCGATGGGCGCGACACGCGTCATCACCGACCGAGGATGGGTCGAGCACCAGCGCCAGATCGGCACCACGGGCGTCGTCGTCGACCCCCGGGCTGTACGTCGCCTTCGGCATCAGCGGCGCCGTGCAGCACACCGCCGGACTGGGCGCGCCGGACCACATCGTGAGCGTCAACACCGATGCCGCACTGCCCGATGATGCAGCTCGCCGACCTGGCCGTGGTGGCCGACGCCAACGCCGTCCTCGACGAGCTCGAACGCCTGGTGCTCGACGGTGGCTGACGGCGAGCAGGACTGGGACTTCGACGCGATCGTCGTCGGCGCCGGGCCAGCCGGATCGTGCGCGGCGACCGTGCTCGCTCGCGCCGGCCGACGGGTGCTGCTGCTGGAGCGAGGACCGTTCGCCGGCAGCAAGAACATGTACGGCGGCGTCGTGTACCCGCGCATCCTCGACGGGCTGCACCCGCAGTGGTGGGAGGAGGCGCCGGTCCAGCGGTGGGTCACCCGCCGCTCGACGATGGTCCTCACGGAGACACAGGCGCTGACCGTCGACTTCCGCACCGCGGCGTGGGGTCGCCCGCCGTACAACGGCGCCACGGCCTACCGGCCGGACTTCGACTTCTGGCTGGCCGGGAAGGCCGAGGCAGCCGGCGCAACGCTGCTGTGCTCGACGACGGTGGTCGGGCCTGCTGCGTGACGCCGCCGGCGCGGTGGTCGGCGTGCGCACGGATCGGCCCGACGGCGACCTCCGTGCGCCGAGTCGTCATCGCCTGCGATGGCGTCAACAGCTTCCTCGCCAAGGAGGCCGGCCTCCACGAACGCGTCGACGCCGAGCACTACACGCTCGGCGTCAAGGAGACGCTGGCGCTGCCCAAGGAGGTGATCGACGAGCGCTTCAACGTGCGCGAGCCGCGACGGCGTCGACATCGAGATCATCGGCGGCACCGGAGCGGTCAACGGCGGGGCGTTCGTCTACACGAACCTCGACACGGTCGCCGTCGGAGCCGTGCTCAAGCTGCCGGCGCTGGCCGCCCAGCAGCATCGGCCCGAGCAGATCATCGCGGCACCTCAAGGCGCACCCGGCCATCGCTCCGCTGGTCGAGGGCGGCGAGGTCAAGGAGTACTCGGCGCACCTGATCCCAGAGGCCGGGTTGGCGATGATGCCGCTGCTGTCGGGCGATGGACTGCTCGTCGCCGGCGACGCCGCGGCGTTGTGCCTCGCCGCCGGCATCTGGCTCGAGGGCGTCAACTTCGCCATGGCCAGCGGCATCGCCGCAGGTGAGGCGACCGATCGAGGCGCTGGCGGCCGGCGACACGTCCCGCCGCGGGCTGGAGGGATACGAGCGACGCCTCGCCGCAACGTTCGTCCTACGCGATCACCGCAAGCTGCGCCGTGCTCCGGAGCTCGTCCTGTCCGATCGGGTGCAGCACCTGTACCCACAGCTCGTCGCGGACCTCGGCCGAGCGGATGTTCCGCGTCGACAACCCGCGGCCGAAGCCAGGGCTGCGGCGGATCCTGGCCAGCGAGCGCAAGAGGCTCGGGATCCGCCGACGCGACCTCGCTCCGCGACGCCATCGCCGGCTGGAGGACGTTCGGATGAACGAGCGCACGAGCTGACCGGAGGTCGTGCACGTTCGACGACGTCATGGCGACGACCCGCTTCGACGTGCACGAGCGCGCCCACATCGTCGTCGACGACAGCGGTCTGCCGCGACTGCAGCACCCGCGCGTGCGTCGTCGCCTGCCCGGCGCAGCTGTTCGTGCCGACGGCCGACGGAGGCATCCTCTTCAACTACGAGCAGTGCTTCGAATGCGGCACGTGCTACCTCGTGTGCAACGAGGAGGGGGCGATCAGCTGGTCGTACCCCGAGGGCGGCTTCGGCGTGGTGTTCCGCCAATCGTGATCGTCGTCGCCTGGAAGTGGATCGGTTCGCGGGACGAGCGCTGGGCATGGAACGTCGGACGCCGATCGGGCCGCGCTCGAAGTCGGGCTGCGCCTCGCGGAGCAGACGTCCGACGCCGTCGACGTGGTGACCGTCGGACCGCCCGGCTCGGAGAGCCCGCTGCGCGAGGCCGTCGCCGCGGTGCGACCCGGGCGGTGCGCATCGACGCCCCGCCGGAGTTGGCGAGTGACGCCGTAGCCGCCGCATTGGCCGCCGTCGCGAGCACCGCTACGTGGGTCGTGTGCGGCGATGTCTCGGCGGATCGGGGCACCGGCGCGGTGCCGGCGTTCCTCGCCGCCGCACCTCGGTGTCGCGCAGGCTCTTGGTCTCATCGAGGTCGAGTCCGGCGCAGGCCGTGTACATGCCGTGCGAAGGCTCGACGGCGGTCGCCGCGAGGTTCTGGAGGTCGAGCCGCCGGCGGTCCTCTCGGTCGAAGGATCGGTGGCCCGCTTGCGTCGCTCCGGGTTGCGGGCAGAGCTGGCGGCCCGCGCGGCGACTGTCGACCGGCTCACGGGGCCGAGCGGGCCGGTCGAGGAACCGAGCGCGACCGCGCCGTACCGCCCACGCGCCCGGTTCGTGACGATGCCCCGTGGCGACGCGCTGGCCAGGGTCCGCCAGCTCACGGACGTCAGCGGCGAGCCCTCCGGTCACGGTGAGGTGCTGGTGCTCGACCCGCCGGCGGCGGCGGCGCGGATCCTCGCCGCCGTGCGCGAGTGGTCCTAGCCGTCGGCGCGTTCGAGCGACGGCCAGTGGATGGTCAGCGTGTCGCCGTCGGCCGTCGCGTCCCACAGCTGGGCAAGCCGGTCGAAGGTCGGCGCGACCGGCGTCGGTTCGCCGCGGGCCCACGCGAAGTGGTGCTCGTTGCCGATCGCCTCGGCGGCGTTCAGTGCTTCCCGGTTCTCTCGGATCAACTGCCGTCCGGGCCTGGTCCGCCGCTGCCGCGTGCCGTGGTCGAACGTTGCACCGTGGGCGAGCAGACCCCAGAACCCGTCCGTGATACCGAGGTGGGCCTCGGTGGCCATGTGCCCGAGATCGTGCGGGATGCGGCCCCGACCGATCGGCATGTAGCCGCCTGTCACGCGCCCGCTGCTTGCGGACCGCCTCCCACCACGCGTGCGGAGAGGGCCCGTCGACCTTGTGGAACGTCACCCACAGGCTCGGCTCGATCCGGCGATTCACGGCTCCAGTCTCTCCCGCGCACGTGTCGGTTGCGACGGCGATTTGGTGCAGCGGCGAGCCAGCTTGCTGACCGAACTCGGTCTGCAGACCGCGTCCTACACTCCGCGCCATGGGGACTGCGGTTCGGGCATCCGACGACGGCGCGGTGCGCCGCCTCACGTTGTGCCGGCCCGAGCAGTACAACACGATCACGCCGACCCTGCGCGACGAGCTCGGGCACGAGCTCGACGTCGCCCAGCACGACCGGGACGTGCGCGTCATCCTGCTGGATGCCGAGGGCCCGGCCTTCTGCGCCGGCTACGAGCTGGCCGGCGCGACGACCGCCCAGGCCCGTGCAGCAGACGCCGGACGGGCGTGGGACAGCGCCGCAGACCAGCACCTCATCGGCCCGTTCGCGGCAACGTGGGCCAAGCTGCACGACTCTGTCAAACCGACCATGGCGGCCGTCCAGGGCTGGTGCATCGCGGGTGGCACGAACATCGTGTTCAACGCGCACCTGATCGTCGCCGCACGCTCGGCCCGATTCGGCTATCCGCCATCGCGGGTGTGGGGCGTTCCAGAGGCTCCATGGACCTGGGTCGCCCGCATGGGCATGCAACAGGCCCGCCGCTACATGCTCACGGGCGACGAGTTCGACGCCGACGCTGCCAAAGCCATGGGCGTCGTGCTCGATGTCGTGCCCGACGAGGAGCTACCGGCCGCGGCCATGGCGCTGGCCCAGCGGATCGCCCTCGTGCCCGCCAACCAACTCGAGCTCATCACGATGGCGCTCAACGCCGTCGCCGACCGCCAGTACGACCCGGCCTCCTCTCGTCGCCTGGGCACACTCTTCGACGGGATCGCCCGTCACACACAAGAAGGCCTCGACTTCGTCGCCCAGGCGCAGGACGTCGGGTTCCGCGAAGCGGTCCGCCGGCGTGATCGCCCGTTCGCCGACTATGGCGAACGGCCGAACCGATGACCGCCCGAGCAGAGGCAGGTGGGTGAGTCGCCGAAGCGGAGCGGAGGCGGCGAACTCGGGAGGTGAGGCGAGCAACTTGTTTGCGAGCCGAACCCGAATAATCAGTAGCTGCGGGCGGCGCGCCCGCTGTCCCGTCGCCGACTCCAGTCGTTGAGACCGAAGACGCCGTACAGGATGACGTTCACCAACCAGATCACGATCGTGCCGAGGACGGCATCCCAGAACGTCGCGATGTCGAAGCCGTCCATCACCCATGAGGTGATGTAGAGCATCAGCAGGTTGACGAAGAACAGGGCGATGCCGAGCGTCAGGACGATCACCGGCAGGGCGAGGAGCGTCACGATCGGCTTGACGAGCCAGTTCACGACGCCGAAGATCGCACCGGCGACGATGACACGCCATTGGTCGTCGAAGTTGATCCCGTCGATCAGCCAGGCCGCGGCAAGGATGGCGACGGTGTTCGACGCCCAGACAAGGATGATGCGAACGATCAATGGCATGACGGTTGACGAGCCGAGGCGGAGCCGCTCGAGACACAACCTAGTCGTGGGCATGGTCGTCGAGGGGGATGGCGGACGGCGTGCCAACTACCGTCTCATCGATGCGGCTCGACGAGCAGGCGTGGCCCGACGTCGACCGGATGCACCCAGTCCTGTGCGTGCCAGTCGGCTCGTGCGAGCAGCACGGACCACACCTGCCACTCGGGACGGACACGACCATCGCCGTCGCGCTGGCGAACGAGCTGGCAGCCCGACGGCCCGACGTACTGATCGCACCCGCGCTGACGACAACGGCCAGCGGTGAACACGCCGGCTTCGCCGGAACGTTGTCGATCGGCACGGATGTCACTGCGGCGACGATCGTCGAGCTGGCCCGTTCAGCCGACTGGGCGGATGGGCTGGTGCTCGTGAACGGCCACGGCGGAAACCATGAGGCCATCGACCGGGCTGTCACGACGTTGCACGCCGAGGGCCGCGACGTGCTGGCGTGGTGGCCGGCGACGGGGCTGTTCGACGCGTTCGACGCGCACGCCGGCCGCGCCGAGACGTCGATGATGCTCGCCCTCCGGCCAGACCTCGTACGCGTCGAACGAGCCGCCGCCGGCGAGGCGGCACCCGTGGCGGCGCTGATGGGCCGGCTGCGGGCCGGCGGCGTCGTCGCCGTGAGCCCGAACGGCGTGCTCGGCGACCCCGCAGGCGCCACGGCGACCGAGGGCGCGTCCCTGCTGCGCGACCTGGCGGACGATCTCGCTCACGCCTTCGACAGCTGGCGCCGGGCGCGCGTCGGGCGATGACCACGTACTCGCTCGACCGCTCGGTCCGACGTCCGTCTGCTGGCATCGTGATCGGCGGTTCGCCGTTGCGGCTGTTCCGCCTGACGCCTGCCGGCGCTGATGTCTTCGATCGGATCACCGCCGGCGCCGACGTGCCGACCGACGGCGACGGCACGCCGCGCACCCATCAGCTGCTCGAGCGCCTCGTCGACGCAGGCGTCGTCCATCCTCATCCCGACGGGTCGGCGGCGCCGTACGAACTCGCCGACGTCACCGTGATCGTGCCCGCCCTCGTCTTCGGTCATGCCGCGCTGGCGGAGATCGTGCGCTGCTGCCGTGGGGTGGCGGACGTGATCGCCGTCGACGACGGCTCGGATCCACCCGTCGCCGCGGCGGACGGCGCTCGCGTGTTGCGCCTGCGCAACAACGCGGGACCAGCCGTCGCCCGCAATGCAGGCCTCGGCGCCCTGTCGACGCCGCTCGTGGCGTTCGTGGACACCGACGTCCGCCTCGAGCCGGGTTGGATCGAGCCGCTGTTGGGACACTTCGCCGACGACCGAGTAGCGCTCGTGGCGCCACGCGTCGCCAGCGCGCCCGGTGCCGGACCGGTCGCCCGCTACGAGCAAGGGCACTCGCCGCTCGACCTCGGCCCTGAAGGTGGCCGCATCGCGCCGGGTACCCGTCTGAGCTACGTGCCAGCAGCGGCGATCGTGGTGCGCGCCGAGGCGCTGCGGGCGATCGGCGGCTTCGATCGGTCCCTCCGCTTCGGCGAGGACGTCGACGCCGTATGGCGCCTCGTCGAAGCCGGCTGGCGGTGCCGCTACGAGCCAGCGGTGACCGTGCACCACCGGCCGCGCGGCAGCTGGCGGGGTCTCGTCGCCCAGCGTGTGGCGTACGGCTCGTCAGCGGCGGCGCTCGCTCGGAAGCACCCGGGCGCTCTGGCACCGCTGCGCATGAACGGCTGGAGCGCCGGTGTGTGGGCGTTGCTCGGCACTGGTCACCCCGCACTGGCCGCAGGGGTGGTCGCCGGAACAGCAGCGGCACTGGTCAAGAAGCTGCCCGGCGTCCCTGTCGCCGAATCCGTCCGCCTGACCGTCACCGGGCACCTGTACGCAGGCCGCCTGTTGGCCGACGCGGCACGTCGGGCATGGTGGCCGCTCCTGGCCGCTGGATCGCTGGTGTCCCGGCGCACGCGCAGGATCACGGCGCTCGCCGTGCTGCCTGCACTGGCGAGCGGAGGACTGCCGAAACTCGTCGATGACATCGCCTACGGGTTCGGCGTCTGGAAGGGGGTGCTGACCGAGCGGGAGGTCGGACCGCTGCTTCCTCGCTTCCCGTCGTGGCCCGGTGCCGACGCGGCGCGGGCGAGTGCCGGCTGACGACCGCTACCGTCGGCAGTCGTGACGTTGCGGCTGACGGTCGACCGCGCCACATGGCGTGACCGCGTCGACCGTGTGGCCGGCCACGCCCCCGGGTCTGGTGCCGGTCGTGAAGGGCAACGGCTATGGGTTCGGCCGTGCCGCGCTGGCGGAGATCGCGATGACGCTCAGCGACGTCGTCGCTGTCGGCACGGTGCACGAGCTCGACGATCTGCCGGCGGCGCACGAGGACGGTGGTGCTGACCCCGACGTTGCGTGCGCCGAACGACACGGGGCCGATCCTGACCGTCGGCTCGCCCGCCCACGTACGGGCACTCGACGGCTGGCCCGGGCGCGTCCTCGTCAAGCTGGCGACGTCGATGCAGCGGTACGGAACGACGTGCGACGAGCTCGGTGCGCTGACCGCGGCGGTTCGCGCGGGCGGACCTCGAGATCGTCGGCTTCAGCGTGCACCCACCGGTGGCCGGCACGGACGACGAGCACCTCGACGAGATCGCCCAGTGGCTGCAGGTGCTCGATCCACAGGACGAGGTGTGGGTCAGCCACCTGTCGACGGACGCCTACGAGGCGTTGCGCGACGGGTGGGTGGACCGGCGGTTCCGCATCCGCGCTCGGCACGGCGCTGTGGCATGGCGACAAGCGCGGCCTCCACCTCGGAGCCGACGTGCTGGACGCCAGGCAAGCCCGGGCCGGCACGACGGCCGGCTACCAGCAGCGGGTCGTGCCGTTCGACGCGACGCTCGTCATGGTCGGAGCCGGCACCGCCCAGGGCGTCCACCCGCTCGCCGGCGAGGTCAGCCCGTTCCACTTCCAGCGACGGCGGCTTGCCCTGCTCGAACCACCGCACATGCACACTTCGATGGTGCTGGTTCCGGCCGGCGAGATGGCGCCCGACGTCGGCGACGTCGTCGACGTCCAGCGCCCGTTGATCACCACGCAGGTCGACGAGGTTGTCTGGAAATGAGCGTGTTGACGGTCGCGCCGGCGCACGCCGACCAGGTCCGCATGCCTGGTCCGGACGTCGTGCGGGCAGTGGCCCTGATCGGTGTCGTCGTCATGAACTTCCACGGCTACCTGATCCTCCGCGGCGGTGAGCGAGGCAGCGCCACGATCGAGGAGTTCTTCGATCCGTGGACTGGACCCATGGCGACGCGCTTCGCCGCCACGTTCGTTCTCGTCGCCGGTGTCGGGGTGACGTTGCTCACCCGCCGCGCGATCGGTGACCGCGCCGCCGTGCGGGCGAAGCGACTGACGTTGGCGCGTCGAGGCCTCGTGCTCTACGTCGGCGGCCTGATGCTCGACACGGTCTGGCCCGGGACGATCCTGCCGTTCTACGGGGCGATGTTCGTGATCGCCGCCGTGCTGTTCACCCTGCGCTCGGCATGGGTGCTGGCAGTCGGGCTCGGCGCCGCACTGGCGGCCGCCGGCCTCGCGTTGGTGGCAGGTGCAGTCGTCGCTCGACGGCGACGACACGAGCTGGTTCTTCGCACCATCGTCGAGCGTCCCGGACCGGATCACCGACGTGTGCGTCAACGGCACCCATCCGCTCCTGCCATGGCTGGCGTTCTTCTGCACCGGCATCGTGCTCGGAAGGCAGCTGCACACCGACTGGTGGCGCCCGATGGCGCTCGGCGTGGGGTTCGCGCTCTTCGGCGGCGCCGCTCGTCATCTCGTCGTCGATCGCGCCCGGACCGCTGGCCTCGCCGTTGTCCAGCACCGACCCGTTCGACCGGGGACTCGTCTACACGGCAAGCGCGCTCGGTACCGCCCTGATCGCCTTCGCCGTGATCTCGTGGCTGGCCGACCGCTTCGTCACGACGACACCCATCCAGTTGCTGCGCGATGCCGGGGCGATGACGCTGACGCTCTACGTCGCACACGCCCTGGTGTTCAACCTCGTCGTCGACTGGCTCGGCTGGGTGCGGCCGACCGGTCTCGACACGGCGCTCGTGTTCGCTGCCGTGTACTGGGCGGTCGCCATCGCGTTCGCCGCGTGGTACCACCGCCGCTTCGGCATCGGCCCGTTCGAGTGGGTGTATCGCGCGCTTGGTGGGTGACCTTGCTGATCAGCACGGTTGGCTACAGCTCGGCGAACGTGTCGCAGCGGTTGGGATCGCCCGACTCGAAGCCCCGCCGGAACCACGACACGCGCTGCTCCGATGACCCGTGGGTCCAGTTCTCGGGGTGACCCGGCCCTGCGTCTGCTGCTGAATGCGGTCGTCGCCGACAGCCGCCGCGGCGTTGATCGCCTCATCGATCTCACCGGCTCGAGTTGACCCTGCTGCTCCGCGTCGTGGGCCCACACACCGGCGAAGCAGTCGGCCTGCAGCTCGAGGGCGACCGAGTACCGGTTGGCGTTCGACGGATCCTGCTGCCGAGGCTCGGTTCACCTCGGTGCTGATGCCGAGGAGGTTCTGGACGTGATGGCCGTACTCGTGGGCGACGATGTACTGGGCAGCGAGGTCACCGGTGGCGCCGAACTGCTGCTGCAGTTGCTGCAGGAACTCGAGGTCGAAGTAGACGAGCCCGTCGGCCGGGCAGTAGAACGGCCCGACCTGCGACGAGGCCTGGCCGCACGCCGTGTTGACGGCGCCGGAGAAGAACTCGGTGAACGTCTCTTCGTACTGACGTCCACCGAAGGCCTGCGGATAGGCGATGATCCAGTACTCCGCGACGTCGTCGGTCGCTCCGCAGACGACCTGCTCGATCTCCGTCTCGCACTCCGTTGGACCGAGGCTGTCGCTGCCATCCGCGCCGCCGAGGCTCGGTGCAGAGACGGGCTGGCTGCCGCCGCCGAGAAGCCGCGGCAGGAGGATCGCGGCAGCCAGGACGAGCAGTCCGATCAGCCCGCCTCCAGCCTTCATCGGGAAGCCCATGCCGCCACCACCGCCACCCAGGCCGGGGATGCTGAAGCCGCCGCCTCCCTGCCCGCGACGGTCGCGGACCCGGCTCGTGCTCGTGCTGCGGATCCGGGTCACGGCGTCAATGTAGGTCCGGACATTCCGACGGCACTGCGAGCGCGATCACGCCGCAGGCCGCGGCACGCCCACGGCGCCCGCGCCGATGAGCGGGCCACGATCGCCGAGTCGCGTCGGCGTGATGCGGGCGTGGCGGCTGTACGGCAGGCGGCATCGGGTGCTCAGCTCCTCTTGCGCGGCGTTGAAGAACGTCGCCGCGAACCCGAGGGCGACACCGCCGCCGACGACGACGAGCTCCAGATCGAGCAGGTTGCAGAGGGATGCCGCACCGCGCCCGACGATGCGTCCGGTGCGCTGCATGATCTCGTAGGTCGGTTGCTTCGGCGAGCGGCCGGTGATCGCCTCGATGGCGAGACCTGACGCCTCGGCCTCCAGGCATCCGCGTGCGCCGCAGCCGCAGCGGCGGCCGTTGGGCTCGACGATGATGTGCCCGACGTGACCAGCATTCGCCGAGTCGCCGTCGAGCAGCTCGCCATCGAGCACGACGCCGCCCCCGATGCCGGTCGACACGGTGAGCACGCAGTAGTTGCTAGTACCCCTTGGCGGCTCCCTGCCATCCCTCGGCGAGCGCCAGCGCCTTGCCGTCGAGGTCGCCGTAGACGCGGCCGCCCGTCAGCTCGCGCAAGCGCGAGCGCAGCGGGAACCCGCGCCAGGCCGGGATGTTGACCGGCGAGATCGTCTCGCAATTGCGGGTGATCGGGCCGGCCGAGCCGACGCCGATGGCGGCAACACGGACGTCGTGGCGCTCGGCGGCGTCCAGCTGCTGCTCGACGATGCCGGCCAACGACTTGAAGTGGGCTTCGGGCCCGACGTCGTGGTCGACGAGGACGATGGAGCGGTCGAGCAGCTCGCCACGCGCCGAAACGAGACCCGAGGCGAACTTGGTTCCGCCGATGTCGATCGCCAGGACGACGAGCGGCAGCTTGCGCGGAGCGACCATCGGCGCCGTCTCGGCGTCGTCCTGCGCGCCGAGCTGGTCGGCGCCTGTCGCGGCATGCCGCGGCGATTCGTTCGTGTCCAAACGATTTCTCGGGAAAGCTAGGGTTCGCCCATGGCGGCAACCATGGAGCACGTACTGGTGCGGTCGTGGTGAGCGACGCGGCGTGGGTTCATGTTCCCACGTACGGCGACTGGTCGTTCGTCGCTGGTGCCGCCGCCGCCATGGCACTACAGCGGCTCGATGTTGACGATCGAGTTCCGCACGTCGCCCGACGCGGTGGCCGAGCTGCTACCTGCCCCGCTGACACCGGCGGAGGACGATCCGGGCGCCGTCGCCGTGATCTGGGCCGACTGGCAGAGTTGCAGCGACACGTTCGAGGAGCTGCTCGACCCGGTGCGGGCGCAGTACATGGAGACCTTCGTCGTCGTGCGGTGCGAGTACGCGGGGCAGACGTACAGCCGGTGCGTGTACATCTGGGTCGACAAGGACTTCGCGATGGTCCGCGGGTACCACCAGGGATATCCGAAGAAGCTCGGGTCGCTCCACGTCACACGGCCTGTGACGGTCGGCGTTGCGGGGCCACGCCTCGAGCCGGGCGGACGCTTCGGCGCCACGTGCTCTGCCTACGGTCGGCGGCTCATCGACGCCACGTTCACGATCACCGGCACGGCGCCGACGGCGGGGTTCGTCAACGGCCATCCGATGATCCACCACCGCGTGTTCCCGGCCATCGAGAGCGACGGCACGGACTCGCTGCACGAGCTGGTCACCATGCGGGGCTACGACGCGGAAGTCGGCCCGTGCTACGCCGGCGACGCCACGATTGCCTTCCACGAGTCGCCCGTCGAGGAGCTGGCGCGCTTGGCGCCCGAGGAGATGATCGGCGGATACTGGCAGGAGGTCGGCACGAACTGGCGGTCCGGGACGACGCTCGAGCGCCAGAACCTGCGATGACCGGACCCCCGCCGGATGGCGAACTGGGGCCGGACGACGCCGACATCGCCGACCCGGACACGTACGTCGACGGCGTGCCGCACGCGACATTCCTGCGGCTGCGCCGGACGGATCCGGTCAGCTGGTGGGACGAGGACCACGCCGGCGGGCAAGGGTTCTGGGCGGTGGCTCGCCACGGCGATCTGTTGTCGGTGAGCCGGGACGTCGAGCGCTTCTCCAGCGCCCGGGGGATCCGCCTCGAGGAGATGGACGAGGAGGAGACCGAGGCGCGGCGCACGATGATGGAGCTCGACCCGCCAGACCACACGGCGTACCGGCGGCTGGTCTCCAAGCCGTTCAGCCGGCGCGAGGTGTACGCCTACGAGACGGCGATCCGAGGTCTCGCTCGATCCGTCGTCGATGCGGCGCTGGCCGGACCTGCGACGTTCGACTTCGTCGATCGGGTCGCCAAGCAGTTGCCGATGCGGATGCTGGGCGCCCTGCTCGGCGTGCCCGAGTCGGATGGGCCGTGGCTGGTCGAGCAGGGTGACGCGCTGCTCGGCAACACCGACCCGGAGTTCACGTCGCATCCCGTCGATCTCGTCGACACGCAGGAATTCCGCCTGATGCCGTTCCGCAGCCCGGCCGGCGTCGAGCTGTTCCGGTACGCCCAGGAGCAGGCCCGGCGTGCGCCGTGAGCACCCGACCGACGACGTCATCAGTGATCTCCTACGTCCGAAGGTCGACGGCGAAGAGCTGAGCGAGCAGGAGTTCAACAACTTCTTCACGCTGCTCGTGGCCGCCGGCAACGACACGACCCGGTACACGATGACGGCCGGGATGAAGGCGCTGATCGAGCGGCCTGACCTCCCTGGAAGCGTTGCGTGACGCGATCGTTCGCGGCGACGGTGAGTTCGTCACGGCGGCCGTCGAGGAGGTGCTGCGGTGGGCGTCGGTGACGATGCACTTCCGGCGCACGGCGACGGTCGACACGGAGCTGGGCGGGCGGACGATCAGGGCAGGTGACAAGGTGCTGATCTGGTTCGTGTCGGCTGACTACGACGAGGACGTGTTCGCCGATCCGTTCACGTTCGACATCCTCGCGCACGCCGAACCCGCAGGTCGCCTTCGGGCTGCAGAGCCCGCACCTGTGCCTCGGCGCCCAGCTCGCCCGGCTGGAGATCAAGGTGCTGTTCGAAGAGCTGCTCCCCCGCCTCGCCGACGTCCGCATCGCGGGACCCACCGACCGCCTCCGCAGCAACTTCATCGCCGGCATCAAGCGGATGCCGATCGAAATCACGCGGGCCTGACCGTCCGAGTGCTCGAGCTCATGCGAGTGCCTCCGACGATGCCGACTTCTGTGTGAGGGAAGAGGCCGTCGACGGTCTGTTCCCTCACGTTGAATGCCAACAGGCCCGCCGGACGCCGTGACACCCCCGCACTTCACTGTCCGGCATGACCCTGAACCACCGTCAGCTCATGACGGTCGCGACAGGTCAGCTTGGGGCGTTCACCCGGCAGCAGGCCCGTGCCGCTGGGATGAGCGATCGCCAGCTTCGTCGCCGAGTCCAGAGCGGCTTCCTCGAACAGATCGGACCACACTCCTTTAGATTCCCGACGACGGACACTGGCCCGCACGCGCCCAGTTGCGGGCGTTGGTGCTCGACGTCGGGGAGCCGTGCTGGATCTCCGGACCGACGGCGGCGGCGCTGCATGGGCTCGACGAGTTCTCGATACGCCGCCCGCTGCACCTCACGGTGCTCCGGGACCGCAACGTCCGTCGGATGGGTGTCGAAGTCCACACCACCACGATCCTTCCCGCGATCGATCGCGAGACCTTCGAGCGACTGCCGGTGACGAGCCCGGCACGCACGATCGTCGATCTCGCCAAGCGCGAGCCCCGGGACCGCCTTGCGGCAGCCGTCGATTCGGCCATCCGGGACGGACTGGTCAGCGAGGACCTGCTGCGCCGGCGGGTGGCCGAGCTGCGAGGGAAGGGTCGGTTCGGCGTTCCAAAGCTGCTCGACGTCCTCGAGGGCCGCGAGCTGACGCGTGGCGGGCACAGCTGGCTGGAGCGCGAGTTCCTTCGCCTCCTCCGCGGGACGGGGCTGCCGCGACCGCTAACACAACAGGTGCTGTCGACGGCCGGCGGGCACCTCGTCCGTGTCGACTGCCGGTTTCCGGGCACCAACGTCGTGATCGAACTGCTCGGATACCGGTACCACCGGACGGTCTCGCAGATGAGTCGGGACGCAGCACGGCTGAACGCGCTCGTCCTTGACGGCTTCGAGCCGTACCAGTTCACTTACGAACAGGTCGTCGGCGATCCACAAGCCGTGCTGTCCACTCTCTCGATCGCACTCCGGCGTTCAGCGTGAGGAAACAGGCCGTCGACGGCCTCTCCCCTCACACAGAGCGGCGACCGGTCCTCGCGTCAGTAGAAGCGGAGGTAGCTCTCGAGCTCCCAGGCCGTGATCTTCTCGGGGTTCCAGTCCTCGCCGGTCGCCTCCCAGCGGGCCACCTCGTGGCGGCGCAGCGTGAGGTAGGCGGCGACGAGCTCGGGACCCATCGCCTCGGTCGAGCACCGTGTCCGCCTCGATCGCATCCAGGGCCTCGGCAAGGGTGTGTGGCGTGTGCCGATCGGTGTTCGGCGCGGAGTCGGCATCGCCGATCTGCGGGTCGCCGCAGTCGAGCCCGTCGACCACACCGAGCAGCGCCGCGTTGAGCGTCGCCGCCGCCGCGAGGTACGGGCTCGCCGTCCCGCACGGCACCCGGTTCTCGATGCGCGTCGAGGACCCCCGCTCGGCCGGGACGCGGTACGTGCTGAAGCGGTTGTCCAGGCCCCAGTTCGCCCAGTACCCGGCGATCAACCCCGGCACCAGACGCTTGTAGCTGTTGATCAACGGCGCCGAGAAGCCGGCGACCGCCTCGTGGTGGGCGATCAGGCCGCCGATGCACTGGCGGGCGATCGTCGCCAGCCCTTCGGGCGCCCCAGCGTCGGCGAACGCGTTGGCACCACCGGTCGCCGGAAGCACCGAGAAGTTGACGTGCAGCCCTGACCCGACCGACGTCGCGTCGAGGCCGGCCCATGTAGGTCGCCAGGTATCCGCGCCGCGCCGCCACCTCCCGCGTCATCTCCTTGACCAGCACCGCCTGGTCTGCGGCAGCGAGTGCCGGGCCGTACGTGAGGTTGACCTCCAGCTGCCCGGGGGAGAACTCGGTCAGCACGCCCTCGAGCTCGATGTCCATCGCCTCGACGACGTCGAAGTACTCGAGGGCAAGCCCCGTCGGATCTCCGCCGAGGCCGACGCCGTACACCCGATGCCCCGGTCCGCTGGCCGGCCGCCAGCCGCCGAGGGCCGTCTCATCCGGCTCGAGGAGGTAGAGCTCGAGCTCGAAGCCGAGCTGCGGTTCGAAGCCGATCGCCCGCCATCCGTCGACGGCCCGGGCCAGCGCGGCTCGCGGGCACAGCGCCAGCGGCTCGTCGTCGACGTAGCGCAGGTCGCAGATCGCGACGTCGGTGTCCGGCTCCCATCCGGGCCGCCGCGTCTCGGCGAGCGGCACGGCCGACAGGTCGGGGAACCCGACGTCGGCGGCGTAGCCCGTGATCGGGAGGATCTCGCCTTCGGGGCTCATCGAGATCGTCGTCACGGCGTGGTGCGTGGCGTGGTCGAACTTGCTCGACGGGATGTAGCGACCGTGGGTCAGCCCGTTGAGATCGCTCCACATCGTGCGGACACGACGGTTGCCCATGAGCGTCACGAGACTCGCCTCGCGTCCTCGACGAGGTTGATCTCGTAGAGCACTTCGTCGAGCGCGTCGGCAGCCGTGATCGACGGCGAACCGCTGCGGGTGCGCCGGCGTGACGCACGACGGCACGGGCGCCAGCACGGTCCAGGGCCGCGGGTGGCAGAACTGCACGACGCTGTAGCGCTCGCCCGTGTATCCGGGCGCGGCGACGACGCGGTGCCAGCCGATCGGGATCTGCCCGTTCGTCAACCGCTCCAGCATGATCCCGGTGTTGATGATGACCTGGCCTTCGGGCGCGACGGCGTCGACCCACTCGTCGTCGACGCGGACCTGCAGACCAGGCGCCGTCGCTCGCGGCAGCGCCGTGATGAGGTTGATGTCACCGTGTTGGCCGGCCCACTCGTAGTCGCCGCTGTCGGGCACCTCCGCCATCGGTGGGTACCGGATGGCCCTGGTCAAGGTCGGGCCATCAGTGACCATCTCGTCGAAGAACGACTCGTGGCACCCGATGCCCTCGGCGATCACCCGGAGGAACCGCCGCTGTAGCTCGGCGATCGTGTCGTGGAACTCGTACAGCACCTTGGTGATGCCGGGCACCGTCCCCTCCGGCAACAGCTGGTCGGGGTACGCCGCTGGGGAACTTGCGGCGCAGCGGGTGCCCGGGGGGAATCGGCGTCGACCAGTTGAGCATCTCCTTCCAGTCCGGCTGATCGCTCGAGGCCGCCGTCTCCACGAGCAGGCCCGTGTAGCCGGTCTGTCCACTCACGCCCGGCGCCACCCAGCGTTGCTTGTCCTCGGCCGGTGCGGCGAAGAACTCTTTGAGCATCCCGTAGGCCGCATCGAGCATGTCCTCGGACAGGTCGTGGCGGGTGTAGACGAAACCGGTCTCCAGGCTCTTGCGCACGCCATCCACCACCGCTCGCCGCTGGTCCGCCGTCCCCCGTTCGAACGCCAGCAGGTCGACATCGAGGATCTCCGTCATGACGTGTCACGCTACTGGGACCTCCCGAGACGATGACCAGCGTGAGCACCACGATGAGCCCGAACACGATCGACTTGACGACCACCCGGCTGGCCCTCCAGCGCCTTGCCGTCCACGTGCTGGCCCGCCGCCGTCACGCCGTGACCGGCCGGTTCGGGCTGCGTCCGGCACCCGGGGGCTTGGCCACGCCGGCCTTCGGTGACGAGACCGAGGTGCTGCGCATCGACGGCCGCTACCTCGTCGTCGAGCGGAGCAAGACGGCGACGGTGGAGCCGATCACGACGCTCGCCGCTGCGGCGACGCTCGTCGGCGTCGACCTCTCCGCCGAGTTCTCCGTCGGCGACCACACGCCGCCGCTGGAGGCGCTCGACGAGCCGTTGCCGATCGACGACAGCCATGTCCGCACGCTCGGCGCCTGGTGGTCGTTCGGGGTCGAGGTGATCGACGAGGTGATCGCCGAGAGCCCGGCCACCGACGCATCCAGGCTGCAGCTGTGGCCGGAGCACTTCGACGTCGCCGGGAACGTCACGGTCAACGGCCAGAAGATCAACCTCGGCGCCTCGTCGGGCGACTCCTTCGAACCCGCGCCGTACCTCTACGTGGGTCCGTGGTCAGCGGATCGTCCGGGCGACGGGGCCTACTGGAACGCGCCGTTCGGCGCGTTGCTACGGGCTGCGGACCTGCCGGCGGATGGACGCCGCGCCGACGGCGCGTCGAGCTTCCTGCGCGACGGCCTGGGCCGACTTCTGACGGCCGTCAGGCGAACACGGCGGGCAGCCCGCCGGTGTGCAGGAAGACGACGTCAGTTCCCGGGCCGCCAGCGTCCCGTCGCCGCGTTGCCGAGCAGCCCGGCGAAGCCCTTCGCCGTGTACGTGTCGTCGAGCACCCACCCGCCGTGCACCGCCGCCCACCGCGCCGCCTCGGAGCCGGCCGCCGTCGGTACGGCGTAGTCCGGGCCCATCCACCGCTGGTCGAGCTCGACGTCCTCGTCGACGATCTCCACATCATTGGCGCCGATCAGCGCCAACGTCTCCTTGGCGAGCTGAGCGACGTCCGGGAACCCCGCGTCGACGCCCTTGGCGACACCGATGGCGAGGATCGGCGGGAGGTCGCCCTGCCCCCTCGATCGCAGCAGCGCCCGCCCGGCCACCAGACCCGCGTGCGTGGCTCCGCTCGACGAGGTGTGCACGACGGCTGCCGGGATGACGCCGAGTGCCCGGCACTGCTCGACGAGCTCGAGGTAGCCGACGACGTAGCCGAGGGCGCCCGTCGGCGTGCTACCGCCAATCGGGACCGGGTGCGGAGCGGCTCCGTCGGCGGCCAGCTCATCGGTGAGCTTCTCGCTGGCGATCTCGAGCTCGCCCCAGTGGTGCGGCGGGCACCCGACGAAGTGCAGCTGGGCACCGAACCGCTCGGCGAGGAGCAGGTTCCCGGTCAGCCGCCGCGGCCGCTCGCCCGACAGCACGAGGTGGACGTCGAGACCCAGCACCGCTCCTGCTGCGGCGGTCATCCTGCAGTGGTTCGACTGGGCCGCGCCGACGGTGACCAGGCTGCGGGCGCCGTTGCCCAGCGCCTGGGCACACAGGAACTCGAGCTTGCGCGCCTTGTTGCCCCCGGCACCGAGCCCGGTGAGGTCGTCACGCTTGACCCACAGCCGTGCCCCGCCCGGCAGCCCCGGCCCCCGCTCGAGCGGGGTCGGCAGGGTGGCCAGCCGCGAGCGTGGAACAGCCTCGAAGAGCTCGCCCGCAACCATCACGCGATGGTAGGCAGCGTCTCGCGGGCCGCGTCGTTCAGAGGTGAAGACCCGGTTCGGCACGGCGGGCGCTCCAGCGCCTTCGCCGGCCGCACCAAGGCGGGGCGGGCCTCATCGTTCAGAGGTGAAGACCCGGTTCGGCACGGCGGGCGCTCCAGCGCCTTCGCCGGCCGCACCAAGGCGGGGCGGGCCTCATCGTTCAGAGGTGAAGACCCGGTTCGGCACGGCGGGCGCTCCAGCGCCTTCGCCGGCCGCACCAAGGCGGGGCGGGCCTCATCGTTCAGAGGTGAAGACCCGGTTCGGCACGGCGGGCGCTCCAGCGCCTTCGCCGGCCGCATCAAGATTGGTCAGTGCGTCGACTCCGCTATGGCGAGCATCCGGAGCAGTTCGCCGAGCTGCTGCGGCCCGACAGCGACGAGGCCGTTCCGGTCGCCGTGATCGTCCACGGTGGGTTCTGGCGTGCCAAGTGGGACCTCGCGCTCGGGCGCCCGCTGGCCGACACGCTGCCCGCGCGGGGGTGGGCGGCGCTGAACATCGAGTACCGCCGTGTCGACAACGGGGGCGGATATCCCGTCACGCTCGACGACGTGGCCGCAGCGATCGACGCGCTGGCTGACGTTGCCGCCGCTGCCCCGCTCGACCTCGATCGCGTCGTGACGATCGGTCACTCGGCGGGCGGACACCTTGCGGCATGGTCGGCGACACGCCACGATCCGCTCGTGCGGGTGTCGGGCGTGGTGGCGCAGGCCGGTGTCCTCGATCTCCGGCAGGCCGCCCATGACCGCCTCGGCGACGGCGCCTGCGAGGCGTTCCTCGACGGCCTGCCCGAGAACGTCCCTGACCGCTACCACCACGCCAGCCCGATCGAGCACCTGCCGCTCGGTGTCCCGATCCTCTGCGTGCACGGGCGTGCCGACGACGTCGTACCCGTCAGCCAGAGCGAGAGCTTCGTCGCGGCGCGCGCGAGCTGCCGGCGACGACGCCGAGCTCGCGCTCGTCGAAGGTGATCACTTCGTCGTCATCGACCCGAGTAGCGATGCCTGGCGGGCCGTGCTGAACTGGCTCGACCGGCGATGACGACCGACTGGAACCCCGTCCTGCGTGGCGAGTTCGCCAAGCCGTACTGGCCCGAGCTGCAGGCCTTCGTCGCCGCGGAACGCCAGCAGCGCACGGTGTACCCGCCCGCCGACGAGGTGTTCGCCGCCCTGCACCTCACGCCGTACGCCGAGACCAAGGTGCTGATCCTCGGGCAGGATCCGTACCACGGCGCCCGCCAGGCCCACGGGCTGTGCTTCTCCGTTCGGCGAGGCGTGCCGATCCCACCGTCGCTCGTCAACATCCACAAGGAGCTGCAGGACGACCTCGGCATCCCTCCGCCGGACCACGGCAACCTCGAGGCCTGGGCCGTGCAGGGCGTGCTGCTGCTCAACACGACGCTGACGGTGCGCGCCGGCCAGGCCGCTTCGCACGCAGGCAAGGGTTGGGAGACGTTCACCGATGAGGTCATCCGCACCGTCGCCGCCAAGGACGACCACGTCGTCTTCATCCTGTGGGGCAGCCACGCCCGCAAGAAGCGGGCGCTGATCGACGGCGGCCGGCACACGATCATCGAGTCGGCTCACCCGTCGCCGCTGTCGGCGCACAACGGATTCTTCGGCTCCAAGCCGTTCTCCCGCGCCAACGCCGCGCTCGTCGCCGCGGGTCGCGAACCCATCGACTGGCGGCTCTGACGGACGTCGCTTCTGCCGTCTGGGTGGTCGTGGTCTCGGATTCGAGACTGTGACCACCCAGATGACGGTTTGAGACGCAGACCACCCAGATGGGCGGGAGCGACGGTGGTCATCAGGCGGCTGTGAGTCGACCGATCGGTGCAGGTCGCGGACGAGCGTCCGACGAGCACGGTGTAGTCACCCGCCTGCACTGTCCACATGCCGTCGAGCCAGGAGGCGAACGCCCGCTGGTCGAGCTCGACGTGCACCCGCGCCTCGCGCGCCGGCCGCCGAGCGTCGACCCGGCCGAACGCCGGCGAGGTGGCGCAGCGGCCGGTCGTCGTCGCCGGGCGGCGGCTCGACGTACACCTGCACGACCTCGGCACCGGCTCGCGCCCCGGTGTTCTGCACCGTGACGTCGACGCGTGACGCCCCGCTCGATGCCGCCCTGCACGATGGCGTCGCCGAGCTCGAACGTCGTGTAGCCGAGGCCGAACCCGAACGGGAACGGCGGCTCGATGCCCTGGCGGTCGTACCAGCGGTGCCCGATGAACAGTCCCTCGCCGTACACGGCCCGTCCGTCCGTGCCCGGGTAGTGGGCGAACGCCGGCGTGTCCTCGAGCCGCGCGGGGAACGTCATCGGGAGCCGCCCGCCTGGCTCGGCTCGCCCGGTCAGGACGTCGGCCAGCGCGTCGCCGATCTCCTGGCCGGGGAACCACAGCTGCAGCACGGCCGGCACGTCGTCCAGCCACGGCATCGTGACCGGAGACCCGGCGTTGAGGACGACGATCGTCCGCGGGTTGGCCGCGACGACGGCGCGCGACGAGATCGTCCTGGTCGCCGGGCAGGGCCATCGACGGCGCGGTCCTCGCCCTCGGTCTCCCAGTCGTCGTCGGTGCCGACGATGACGACGGCGACGTCGGCGGCTGCGAGCCGCCGCAGCCGCCCGCTCGAGGTGGTCGCCCGCCGGAACCGGGCGGGCGCCGACGACGAGGCCGCGCACCAGCTCGCGTCGGCTCGAGCGGGTAGTCGACGGTCAATTCGTAGCGGTCGACCGTCCTCCAGCGTGACCGTGCTGCGGACCTCGGGGCTGCCCAACCCGAAGAAGGCGCCGCCGCGCTGTGCCTCGGCCAGTTCGACGACGGTCTCGCCGTCGAGGCGCACGCGTCACCGGTCCGACGGCACGCACGCCGAGCTCCCACTCGCCGGTCGCGGTCGGGCACGAACGATCCGTGACACGCGAGCGGCGAACTTCGTGCGGTCGATGCCGTCGGCCGGCGGATCGGTCCCAGTACCACGCCAGCCGGTTCGTCTGCACCGTCGCCGGTGACGCCGGCGGCGTCGCTCGAACTCGACGGTGAACGTCGCCCCGCACCGTCGGGCAGGTACTTGGCGATCGAGCCGCCCGGCTCGAAGTGCACGTCGAGTTCGCGTGCCTGCGAGCGCCTCGAGCGGGCCGCGCCCGTGGTCCGGTCGCACCCTCGCGCTGCCGCCGCCCTGCAGCCGACCGTAGCCGGGCGTACGGGCCGATCAGGGCGATCCGGCGTGCGTCGGCGGCCAGCGGCAGCAGGCCATCGTCGTTCTTCAGCAGCACCATGCCTCGGATCGCGGCTCGTCGGATGACGTCGCGGGTCGCCGGGTCGTCCGCCGTCACCTCGCTCGGTGCCCGCTTCAGCGGCGCCGCGTCCACTCGGCCAGCGCGAGCAGCGCGGGCGACGGCCCGGTCGAGATCGACCTCGCTGACCTCGCCGTGCTCGCACGGCCTCGAGCAGACGCGGACCGCGCTGCACGCGGCGGGCCGGGCATCTCCAGGTCGAGCCCGGCGCGCAGCGACTCGGCCGCGCTGTGGCGTGCCGAACCAGTCGCTGACGACGACACCGTCGAAGCCCCACTCGTCGCGCAGCACCTCGGTGAACAGCCACGGGTGCTCACTGCAGTACGTCCCGTTGAGCCGGTTGTAGCCCGCTCATCACGGCCCGCACGCCGGCCCGCTTGACGGCAGCCTCGAACGGCAGCGAGGTACAGCTCGCGCAGCGTCCGCTCGTCGATCTCCGAGGAGATCGTCATCCGCTCGAACTCGGTGTCGTTGCCGACGAAGTGCTTGATGCACGCGGCGACCCGCTCGGACTGCACGCCCTCGATGTAGGCGGCGGCCAGCTCGGCCGTGAGCACGGGGTCCTCGCTGTAGCACTCGAAGTTGCGACCGCCGATCGGGGTGCGGTGCAGGTTGACGGTCGGGGCGAGCAGCACCTGGGCGCTCTTGGAGTGGGCCTCGCGGCCCGAGCGCCCGACCGACCTCGCCGACCAGCGCCGGGTCCCACGTCGCTCCGAGCGCAGCCCCGCACGGGAACGATGCCGACGCGGCGCCGGTCCACGACGTCCCGCGCACGCCGGCCGGGCCGTCGGACATGCGGATGGCGGGCACCGGCGGGTCGTCGAAGCGCGACCGTGTGCCACGTGTCGGCACCGGCCAGCAGCGTCGACCTTCTGCTCGAGAGAGAGCTCGCTCGGCGTCGTCACGGCCGCACCCTACGTGACAGTGGGTCGCCGCGAGCAGGAGGTTCATGTACAGAAGTGTGACACTGCGACGTGGGGGGTAGCCGCGTACCCAGGCGAACCACTGCAAAGGAGGTCCGACGTGTCGACTTCCACGACGATGAGCGGTACGAGGGCGTGAGCCGGCCAACCTGACCGGCCATCCCGTTCTCGACGACCACCACGACAAGGTCGGCACCGTGAGCGATGTCCTCTACGACGAGACCGGCGAGCCGCAGTGGGCCGTTGTCGACCCAGGTCCGCTGCGGTCGGAGAAGTTCGTGCCCGTCGAAGGCGCCGTACATCACCGACGACGGTGATGTGGTGATCCCCTACGGCAAGGACGCAGGTCAAGCAGCGCCCAAGGCCAGCCGTGACCACGTCCTCGACTCGATGACCGAGCGCGAGCTGATCCGCCACTACGAGCTCGCAGACCACGGCTGACAATCCTCGGGCCGGCACGTCGTTCAGAGGCGGATGGCCGGTTCGGCACGGCGGGCGCTCCAGCGCCTTCGCCGGCCGCATCGTACAGGTACGTCGGCGCCGATGACCTCGAGCGTCGACGCATCCTGCTCGACGGCTACCCGTCGCCGGTCGAGCGCCGGGGTGACGTCCTCGTCGCCGCCGACGGGCGCGAGGTGGCGGTCGACGCCGCCGTGCACCTCCCGCCCGTCGAGCCGACGAAGATCATCTGCGTCCACCTCAACTACGCCAGCCGGGTGCGGGAGTTCATGACCAAGCTCCCGCCCGCGCCGACGTACTTCCACAAGCCGATCACCGCGCTGAACGCCCACGGCGCGCGACGTCGTGCGCCCCGAGCGCTGCCGCTGGCTCAACTACGAGGGCGAGATCGCCATCGTCATCGGTCGGCACGTGCCGCAACGTCTCCCCCGCCGAGGCCGGCGACTACATCGCCGGCTACACGATCGCCAACGACTACGGGCTGCACGACTTCCGCGACACCGACGCCGGCTCGATGCTGCGCGTCAAGGGCTCCGACACGCTGTGCCCGGTCGGTCCCGGCCTCGTCGACGGACTGGGACTTCCACGGCAAGCGCATCCGCACGCTCGTCAACGGCGACGGTCCGCCAGGACGGCAACGACCGACGAGATGGAGTGGGACATGCACTACCTCGTCGCCGACATCGCCCGCACGATCACGCTCGTGCCGGGCGACCTGCTGCTGTCGGGCACGCCGGCCAACTCGCGTCCCGTCGAGCCGGGCGACGTCGTCACGGTCGAGGTCGAGGGGCTCGGGCGCGCTCACCAACCGCATCGTCGCCGGGCCGACGCCGATCCGCGACGACGTCGGCGCCCAGCCGATCGGAGTCGGAGGAGGTGCGCTCGACGGCGCTCGGCGGCGACTGGGAGTTCCGCGGCACAGCGGGCGCCACAGGGCCCCGGCGCCCAGCACTACCGATCGACGCGTCGATCCGACGAACGGTGAGCTGACCGTCGGCCCGCGTCGTCGTCGAGGGCGTCGCGGTCAGCCCCGACCACCTGATCGGCGGCGAGCGGGTGCCGTCGCCGTCGACGTTCGAGGACCGCTCGCCGCTCGACTGGTCGTGGAAGCTGGCCGACATCGCCCGTGGCGACGCAGCGACGGCCGACGCCGCCGTGACCGCCGCTGTCGACGCGTTCCCGGCGTGGGCCGAGCTCGGACCGGCGGGCCGAGCCGAGCTACCTGCACCGCCTCGCCGACCTGATCGTCGCCCACACCGAGGAGATCGCCATCGTCGAGACCGTCGACATGGGGATGCTGCACGAGTCGATGCGCGCCGCGGCTCGTCGCCCGCGGCGCCGGTGAACTTCCGGCACGTACGCCGACCTGGCGGCGAGCTACGAGGAGCGGCAGTGGTCGTCCAAGGGCACGCGCAACACCGTCGTGCGGATGCCCGCCGGGCCCGGCCGTGATCATCACGCCGTGGAACGCGCCGTTCATGCTGTCGACGTGGAAGGTGGCCCCGGCGCTGGCCGCCGGCAACACGGTGATCCTCAAGCCGGCCGAGTGGTCGCCGCTGTCGTGCTCGCTGCTCGCCGACCTCACGGTCGAGGCCGGGCTTCCCGCCCGGCGTGTTCAACCTCGTCCAGGGCATCGGCGAGGAGGTCGGCCCGCCGCTCGTCGGTGACCCACGGGTGCAAGCGGATCAGCTTCACCGGCTCGCCCGAGACGGCCCGCCACATCGGCCGGGCGGCGGCCGAGAACATCGTGCCGTTCACCGCCGAGCTCGGCGGCAAGGGCCCGCTGATCGTGTTCGCCGACGCCGACCTCGACGCCGCCGCGCGCAAGGCGGCCGGGCAGTACGACGACTCCGGACAGGTCTGCCTGGCCGGCACCCGGCTGCTCGTCGAGGCGTCGGTCGCGCGACGAGTTCCTGACGCGCTTCGACGCGCTACGTCGACGCGCCACGTGCTCGGCGACAGCCGCGATCCGGCGACGACGATCGCCCCGATGATCCACCCCGACCACGTCGCTCGCGTCGATGGGCTTCGTCGAGCGGGCGCGCGCCGCCGGCGACACGATCGTGCGCGGCGGCCACCGGGTCGGCGACACGCTGCACGTCGAGCCGACGCTGATCGAGCCGGCGTCGAACGACAGCGAGGTCGTGCAGCACGAGGTGTTCGGACCGGTGCTCACGCTGCAGACGTTCGACCGACGAGGCGCAGGCGGTCGAGCTGGCCAACTCGACGCCGCTACGGGCTGTCGGCGATCGTCTACACGTCGTCGCAGGAGCGAGCCGAGCGGGTCGGACGGGCCGATCCGGAGCGGCATCGTGTGGGTCAACACGTTCCTCGTCCGCGACCTGACAGCGCCGTTCGGCGGCATCGGGATCTCCGGCATCGGCCGCGAGGGCGGCGACTACGCCCTCGACTTCCACAGCGACCTGAAGACCCTCCAGATCGCCGAGGGCTCCACGTCCTGACCCATCCGAGTGTTTGCCCGTCCGAGTGCTGGGGCGGGATGCCCCGCAGTCGGCACTCGGATGGCCGAAACACTCGGATGGTCAGCGCTCGCGGAGGCGGTCGAGTCGAGCGCTCGACGGCGTCGTTGGCTGCCTGCAGCCAGCTCGAGCGATCGGCGCCAGCTGGTCGTCGTCGTAGCGTTCGTTGAGCGCCGAGATGTCCTCCTGCAGAGGGCTCAGCAGGGCCACCATCTGCGCCCGCCGATCGCTCGTCGAGCAGCTCGAGCATCTCGACGATGACGCGCCGCCGGTCGCGCGGGTCGCTCGCCCGGCGCACCAACCCGACGCGCTCGAGGCGGTCGATCACGCCGGTGACCGCGCCCGACGTGATCCCGACCCGGCGGGCGAGCTCGCCGGCGGTGATCGGACCGGCCCAGTCGAGCACGTCGAGGCACTCGAAGTCGGTGCCGTGGATGCCGGCGCGGTCGGCGATCGCCTTGCCGTGAAGCCGTCCCGATCGAACCGCTGCGCCGGCCCTCGCGGTCGAGTGCCTGCCAGCAGCTGCCGGCGGCGAGCAGTCGACGACGTGTCACAGGTTCTCCTTAGTCGCTTGATCTCTTAGTTACTAAGAAATATAGTCGCTGAGAGTATCAAGTGTACAAGGAGGTGCAGATGACGCAGACAGATGGTGGAGGCCGACGGCCTCGACGAAGCGCTTCGGCAAGGTCAAGGCGCTCGACGGGCTGACGCCTGTCGGCTCCGTCGGGCGGCGTGCTGGCCGTGCTCGGGCCCAACGGCGCCGGCAAGTCGACGTTCGTGCGGATGCTGGCCACGCTGACCACGCCCGACGCCGGCAGCGCTCGACGTCGCCGGGATCGACGCCCTCCGCCACCCCGACCGGTGTGCGCCGCGTGATCGGCCTGGCCGGGCAGTCCGCCGCCGTCGAGGAGGCGATGACCGGCCGCGAGAACCTGGAGATGGTCGCCCGCCTGTTCGGCTGGTCGCGCCGCGATGCCCGACGCCGCGCGGCCGACGTGCTGGAGCGGCTCGGACTCGCCGACGCCGGCGACCGCCTCGTGCGCGGCTGGTCCGGCGGCATGCGGCGCCGGCTCGATCTCGGCGCCACGCTCGTCGGCGAGCCCGCGCCTGCTGCTGCTCGACGAGCCGACGACCGGACTCGACCCGGCGAGCCGGATCGGCCTGTGGGAGGCCGTCCGCGACCTCGTGGAGCGAGGCACCGACGTGTGCTGACCACGCAGTACCTCGACGAGGCCGACCACCTCGCCGACCGCATCGTGATCATCGACCACGGCCGCTCGATCGCCGAGGGCACGCCGGCCGAGCTGAAGGCGCAGGCCGGTCGTGACGTCATCGAGGCCCGGCCCCGAGACCGCGGTGACGCCGACGCCGTCGCCTGCGTCCTCGGCTCGGCGGGTGCGGAGCCCGCGCCGCATCGACGCCGACACCGGGCGTCGTCTCGGTCCGCGTCGACGACGGCACCGGCCGGGCTCGCCGAGGTCGTGCGCGCGCCTCGACGACCAGCGGCTCGTCGTCGACGACCTCGCCCTGCGCGCGACCGACGCTCGACGAGGTGTTCCTCGCCCTCACCGGGCAGGCCACCACCAACGCTGAACAGAAGGCATCATGACCGTGACCACGCTTCACCGACCGCCGTGCCGACCGCCGCCCGCACCCGTCTGCGCGGAGCCGCCGGGCTTCGTCGCCAGCACCCTCGTCGTCGCCCGGCGCACGCTCGTGCACTTCATGCGCACGCCGCAACTGCTCGTCGTCGCCACGGTGCAGGGCGCCATGTTCCTGCTCATCTTCCGCTACGTCTTCGGCGGGGCGATCGGCGACACCGACGGCATCAGCTACGTCGACTTCCTCGTACCCGGCTACGTCGTCGACCGGCGTGCTGTTCGCCGGCATGGGGGCTGCCGCGGGCGTCGCCGAGGACCTCCAGCACGGCGTCGTCGACCGGCTGCGGTCGCTGCCGATCCCACGGGCATCGGTCGCCGCCGGCCGGGCGCTGGCCGAGACGGCGCTCGTCGCGTGGGGCGCCGTCGTCACCACTGCGATCGGCTTCGCGGTCGGCTTCCGCCCGGCCGGGATCCGTGGCCGACGTCGTTGATCGCCCTCGGGCTGTGCGTCGTGTTCGGCTTCGCGTTCACCTGGCTGTTCATCCTGATCGGACTGGTCGCCGGGCTCGGCGCAGGCCGCGCAGGGGATGTCGCTGCTGGTGTTCCCGCTGACGTTCGTCTCCAGCGCCTACGTGCCGGTCGACTCGATGCCCGGCTGGATGCAGCCGTTCGCCGCGCAACCAGCCGATCACGGCGATGGTCGACGCCGTGCGGGCGTGGGTCGTCGACGACCCGGTGGCCACGCTCGGCCACGTCGGCCGGTACGCTCACCGTCACGGCCCTGCTCTGGTCGGCCGGCCTGGTGGTGGTCTTCGCCCCGCTCGCGTCTCCCGCTACCGCCGGCCTGATTCCATCCGAGCTGTTCGACCGCCATCCGAGTGCTGGACCTCGATTTTCCGGGCTCCGGCACTCGGACGGACGCAAACACTCGGATGTCAGCGCGCGCTGGTCCAGCCGGCGGCCGGGCGGTCGAACCAGACGTGCACCTGGCCGGTGCCGATGGCGTTCTCGTAGTCGCTGTAGCGGACGCCCGGGGGCGACGCAGTCCCGCCCGCCGATCGCCGCCGACCATCATCAGGTAGTGCCCGAACATCGCCTCGGGCTTGTGGCGGAGGAACTCGGGCATCGTGTCGATGACCCGGGCGTGGTCGCCGGCCTCCAGCCAGGCCAGCCGCTCGAGGTCGGCCTCGCGCGCCTCCGGCGTGCGGATGTGCACCGGGTCCGACGCCTCGTGCGCCCGGAGCTCCTTCAGCTTCCAGAACGTGTGGCTCATCGCCCCGCTCGCCAGCAGCACGACCCGCCGCCCGCTGCGCTCGACGGCCCGGCCGATGGCCTCGCCGACGAGCAGGAAGTCGTCGGTCTCGGCGGTCTGGGCCGTGCTCACGCTGACCCAGCGCTCGTCGCCCTGCAGGAACGGCAGCAGGTTCGTCGTCGGGTAGTGGATCGGCAGGCACGGGTCGTCGATCGGCGTCATCCACGAACCGGCCGCCGTCGACCTCCTCGCCGATGAGCTCGGCCAGCTCGGGGTCGCCCGGGAAGTCGTAGGGCATCTGCGACATCCCGCGGGGCAGCTCCTCGGACGTGTA
The DNA here is from genome assembly GCA_963802375.1 of uncultured Actinomycetes bacterium. Taxonomy (GTDB): domain Bacteria; phylum Actinomycetota; class Thermoleophilia; order Gaiellales; family Gaiellaceae; genus JACDAN01. Next base: position 163,865 of record CAWDIJ010000010.1, on the reverse strand, counting down.
CCGCCCGCGACCGCCGGGCGTGGGCGGCCACGACGAACTCGACGGTCGTGGGCCAGTGGGCGTCGAACACGACGATCGTGTCGGGACGCAGCGCGGTCGAGCGCCTCGGCCTTCATGCGGTGCAGGCCGGGGACGAGGCTGATCTCCTGGCCGTCGTTGAGCTCGCGGCGAACGTCCTCGGGCAGCACGATCGTCGGCACGTGGGCGACGAGCGCGGCGCCGACGACCTCTCCGGATCGAATCAGGCATCGACCTCCTCCATCGAGCGCAGCACCGTGACCGCAGCAGGTCCGCGAGCTCGCCGGACCGGTCAGCGTCCGAGCCCGGCGACGATGCGCGCTCGCCCTCGTTGAAGCGGGCGAACAGGCCGCGCCATCAGCACCTCGCCCGCCGGCGTGCAGCACACGCACGAGACGCGCCGCCGATCGGAGTCGTGGCGCCGCCGGGCGACGAGGCCGCGGCGCTCGAGCGTGCGCGACCACGCCGGTCAGCGTCCCCTTGGTCACGCCAGCCTCGACGGCGAGCTGCTGGGCCTCCATCTCACCCCAGACCCACAGCACCCACAGCACCGTGAAGGCGCGTGAACGACAGCCCGACATCGGGCCAGCACGGTGCGCTCGAGGTGGCTGCGTGGCCGCGCTGGCGACGCGGAACACGTTGGCCACCACGGCCATCGAGCGCGAAGTCGACGGTCGAGCGTCGACGCCGACCTGCGCGAGGCGGGCCTGCACGTCGCGCTCGGCCTGCATCAGCTCGGCGCCGTCGCTCGACGACAGCGCCCGGCGCATCAGATCAGCCCCCGACCCGCTGCGCCGCTGCCGGCCCGCTCGACGAGCCACGCGAACACCGGGTCGCGTCGGCCGCGTCGGCAGCAGCTCCGGATGCCACTGGACGGCGATCACGTCGTGGCCCGGCCACTCGAGCGCTTCGACCGTGCCGTCGGCGCTGCGTGCGGCGACGACCCACCCGTCGGCCACGCGGTCGACGGTCTGGTGGTGCAGCGAGTTGACGACGTGGCGGTCGCCGTACAGCTCGTGCAGCCGGGTGCCCGGCTCGACGCGTCAGCTCGTCGATGCGGTCGTCGGCGGCAGGTCGTAGCGGGCGTGGTGCGGGCACGTGCTGGTGCAGCGTGCCGCCGCCCCACACGTTGAGCAGCTGCAGGCCGCGGCAGATCCCGAGCACCGGCACCTCGTCGGCCACGGCCATGTCGACGAACCCGAGCTCGACGCGATCGCGTTGCTGGATCCGGCGTCTGGTCGTTCGCTTCGGCGCGAGCGCCGTACAGCGCTGGATCGACGTCCGCGCCGCCCGACAGCAGCAGGCCGTCGAGGCGCCCGACGTAGTCAGCCGGATCGACGTGCGAGGGCAGGTGCACCGGGCAGCCCACCGGCCGTCGATGACCGCCCGGGCGTACTCGGCGACGTACAGGTCGAGGTGCACGTCGGCCAGGCTGCGGGGGAATCCCTGCAGGTCACGGCCAGGTCGGCGCCGGCCGGTCAGGCCGATCAGGGGTCGTCGCTCACTCATTTGGGACCAAACTACTGGCCGCCGGTATCGGTGCGGCTCGGGCTGTGTTTCGATGGTGCCGTGCGTTCGTCGCCGCACCGGTACCGGGATCGCGACGAAGCGGGGCGAATCCTCGCCGACCTCGTCGTCGAGCGGCTCGCCGCCGAGGGCGGCGTCCCGGGGGCATCGCCGCCGCTCGTCCTCGGGCTTCCCCGCGGCGGCGTTCCCGTCGCCGCCGTGATCGCCGATCGGATCGACGGTGAGCTCGATGTCCTCTGCGTCCGCAAGATCGGCACGCCCGGCCAGCGAGAGCTGGCGCTCGGTGCGGTGGCCTCCGGTGGCCTGACGGTGCTCAACGACGACCTGATCTACCAACTCGGTCTGACGGAGAAGGCAGTGCGTCGCTCGATCGAGGCAGCCGAGGAGGAACTGGCGGAGCAGGAGGCGCGGTTCCGTCCAGATCGCCCGCCGCTGTCACTCGGCGCACGGGTGGTGATCGTGGTCGACGACGGCCTTGCGACCGGGGCGACGATGCGCGCCGCTGTACGGGCGGTGCGCACCGCCGAGCCGTCACGGCTGATCGGCGCGGTGCCGGTCGGCGCTCCGGAGTCGTGCCAGGTGCTCGAGACATTGACGGATGAGTTCGTCTGTCCGCTGCGTCCGCCCCTGTTCAGCGCCGTTGGCCAGTGGTACCGCGACTTCTCCGCCACGTCTGACGCCGACGTGCACCGCCTACTCGCCGCGCATCAGCGGCCGGACTGAAGCGCGGCGCGGCGAGCAGGACGAGCAGCCCGCCGGCGGCGAAGGCCACGGCGCCCAGGCGGGCCAGCGTCCGGCTGCCGTCGCCGGTGCGCGGGAGCGTGGCGGGCACAGTCGTGGTCGGCGCCGCTGTCGTGGTCGGCGCCGCTGTCGTGGTCGGCGTTGTGGTCGGCGCCGTGGTCGTCGTGGCGTCGTCGTCGTGGTCGTGGTCGGCGCACGGTTCGTGGTGGACGACGTCGTCGTGGTGGTGGTGGTGGTCACGACGACTGATGTTTCGATGGCGATCGGTGGACCGGCGATGACGAGCCGCTGTGACCCGGGAGCGGTGAGCGGGATCGTCGGGCCTGGACCTTGCGCTCGTGCCGTCAGGACGTCGACGGCGGTCATTGCTGTCGACGCCCACCCATCGCTGTCGGTGACCACATCGAGCGTTTGGCCGCCCGACGTCAACGCCACGGTGACCCCGGAGACGGCTCCACCCGGCCCGCTGAGTCGCACACGCGCCACACCGTCGACGAATGCCAGGTCGGTCAGGGTCCACGGGCCGCGCCGCCTGGTCGCTTCATCACGCAGCGCGACGACGGCGGCCTCGACGGCAGCGAGTCGGCCGAGGCCGACGACGTCGACCTCGACGGTGGTCCCGGTCGGGTCGCGCCATACCGAGCCCCCGCCTCGACGCTGCGCTCCGGCGTACCACCACGAGAGGACGTTGATCGCCGCAGCCTGCTCGTTCGTCGCCGGATGTGCCGCCGAGGCGTAGCGCCACAGCAGGTAGTCGAGCTCCGGGAGTGATCGTCGCGGCCGGTCCGGCCACATACTCCGCCGACGCCGAGTGACCGACATCGGCCTGCACGCACACGGCCAGCGCAGTCCTACCGTCGTCGAGCCGCACCGTGTACATACCGAGCCCGGAGACCCCGTAGCCGTCGACTGTGAGGTCACCGCCGAGCGTGGACTCCGCCAGGCCGGGCCGCCACTCGTCGACGATGCGCGCCGCGCACACCGGCGCCGCCGCGGTGAGCGCAGCCGCGGTCGTGCCGATCGATACCACCAGAACCTTGCCAATTCCCATGCCCCCATGGGTGCAGCGAACGTCGTCAAAGGGAAAACGAGCCGGCCTCGACCTGTTCCGTACCGCCGTCTTGTTTCTTCACGACACCTACAGTTATCTTCGCGACCGCGGGCCGTTCGACGGAGGAAAGATGAGCGCGAACCGTACCCGCACTGCAGCGCGCAGGATCGACCGCCAGCTGGTCGCCGCTGCCATGCTCCTGCTGATCTCGATCATCGGCTTGATCGCGCCGTCGGGCGCATCAGCCGACTCACCGCGGCCGGAGCGCTTCAAGATCCTGCTGTTCACGAAGACGGCCGGGTTCTTCCACCCGTCCATCCCGACGGCGATCGCAGCGATCGAAGAGCTCGGAGCGAGGAACGGGTTCGCCGTCGACGCCACGACCGATGCAGGCGCGTTCACGTCGGACAACCTCGCTCAGTACTCGGCGCTGGTGTTCGTCAACACGACCGGCAACGTGCTCTCCGAGCCGTCGCAGCGAGCCGCGCTGGAGGACTACATCCGGGACGGCGGAGGCTGGTTCGGCGTGCACGCGGCGTCCGACATGGGTGGGGCGGTGCGTGACGGATGGCCGTTCTACCGCCGGCTGGTCGGCGCCGCCTTCCTCGGACACACGAGGACCCACGTCTGGGCCGATGCTCCGGTCGCGGGAACGGTCTACGAGGGCCCGCTCGCGGCGGCGCCGGCCGACGCAGAGTCGTTCGGGGCCACGGTCCGTTACCGCTCGTGGGAGCCCGCCCTCGTCAACATCGAGGATGTCCGCTCGCCCGCCATGCGCGGGTGGGGCCATACCGAAGTGCGTGTCGACGAGTGGTACGGGTTCCGGGAGAACCCGCGCCAGAACGTGCACGTGCTGGCCTCGCTCGACGAGAACAGCTACGACACGTTCCAGGGCGACATGGGTCCTGGCGCGGCGGATCACCCGATCGCCTGGTGCCAGGCGTACGAGGGCGGCCGCTCGGTGTACACGGGCATGGGGCACCCGGCGGCAGCGTGGGGCGACAGCCGGTTCCTGCGTCACGTCCTCGGAGGCATCCGCATGGCTGCCGGCGAGGACCGCTTCGAGTGCGCACCTGCCTGACTCGCGCAGCCTGACCGCTCGGCCACCTCAATTCTCGAGTGCGGCGAGGAGGCGCAGTCGCAGGTCGAACAGCTCGTCGGTGATCGACACGTGGTACAGGTGCGGGTTGACCAGCCGGCGCACGCCGGGATCGAGTGCCTCGATGTCGGCGACGCGCCGGTCGCCCGCGGCGACGAGGTCCTGCAGATCGTCGGCGACGATCGTTCCCCGCTCGACGACGGGGACGAGCAACTGGTCGACGCGGCCGACCATCGCGGTGCGGGCGAGGTCCGGGCGGGAGTGATGGTGCAGATGCAGCTGCTCGCCGGCCGTGATCACTTCGGTGTCCGTCGACAGCACGTCCGCCGTGGCGCGCCCGCGTTCGTCGTACACGCGCCACAGTTGCTTGCGTCCCGGGTTGAGGACCTTGACCGGCGAGTCGGAACGCTTGATCGCGGGCTGCCACGTGGCGTCGTCGCCGACGACGGCAACGAGCTTGAAGACGCCATCCAGGCTCGGGTCCCCGTCACTCGTCGCCAGCCGAGAGCCGACGCCCAGAACGAGACGGCCGATCACGGCGTCGGGATCGCTGCCGAGGCGGCGTGCCTCGGTGGCGATCTGCGACATGATCTGCCAGATCGTCAGCTCGTCGAGCTGGCTGGAGAGCACGATGCTGACGTCAGGGAAGCCGGCACCGTCCAGCTCGCGGGCGGCGTGAACGGCGAGGTACGCCAGATCACCTGAGTCGAGACGGATGCCAACCGGCCGATGCCCCTCACGTCGCAGCCGCTCGAACACGGCGATCGCGTTGGGCACTCCGCTGCCGAGTGTGTCGACCGTGTCGACGAGCAGGAGGGTGTCGTCGGGGTACATGTCGGCGTACGCCTCGAAGGCGGCGCGCTCTCCTTCGCCGAGGGCGATGAACAGCTGGACCATCGAGTGGGCGTGCGTTCCGGCCGGCGCGATGCCGAGGGCAAATCCGACCGCCGCGTTCGACGTCGACACAGCTCCGCCGACGATCGACGCCCGCGACGCCGCATCTGCACCCTCCCCCGCGGCGCGGCGCATGCCGAACTCGAGCACCGGCCGGCCCTGCGCGGCTTCGACCATCCGTGCCGCCTTGGTCGCGATCAGCGTCGAGAAGTTGAGCTGGTTGAGCAACGGCGTCTCCAGCAGCTGGGCCGGCGCCAGCGGACCCTCGACGACAGTGATCGGCGTGTTTGGATGCACGACACGACCCTCGGGGACGGCATCGATGCTCAAGCCACCGAAATCGACGTCGGCGAACCACTCGAGGAAGTCGTCGCCGAACAGCCGGCCACCCTCGCGAGAGCGGTGGCTGCGCAGCGCCTCGACGTCGGCCGGCGTCGCCCTCGTCGTCCTGACCCACTCGGCGAACGGGGCCAGCCCGGATGCGATGCAGTACCCGGCCTGGTGATCGCCGTAGTCGGGGTAGGAGCGGAAGAAGTGCTCGAAGCGCACCGTGCGGTCCTGCCACCCGAGCCGCAGGTAGAGCTGAGACATCGTGAGCTGATACGCGTCCGTGGCGAGGATGCCGTGGCGCAGCGGGTGGCCGACCGACATCGACGACACAGTACGGCGGTACCGTGAAGGCATGGTCGACGGGCGCGTCGAGCCTCGTTATGACGGTCGCACCGCATTGCTCGTCGTCGACGTGCAGAACGACTTCGCCGACCCCAATGGGTCGCTCACCGTGCCGGGCGCCGGGGAGGTCATCACCGCCGTCAACACCGAGATCGAGGCTGCCGCCGAAGCTGGCGCGGCGGTCGTGTACACCCAGGACTGGCACCCGCCGCGCACCCCCCACTTCGTCACGGACGGGGGACCCTGGCCGGTGCACTGCGTTCGCGGCACGTGGGGCGCCGATCTGCACCCTGCGCTGACGGTCAAGGGCGGCTTCATCCTCAAGGGTGTCGGCGGTGAGGACGGCTACTCGGGGTTCACGATGCGCGCCCACGACGGCACCGAGTCGTCGACGGGTCTGCACGAGCTGCTGCGCGACAACGCCATCGAGAAGCTCGTGGTCGTCGGGCTGGCGCTCGACTACTGCGTCAAGGCGACCGCGCTCGACGCCGTCGAGCTCGGCTACGGGTGCACGGTCGTGCGCGATGCAACGGCGCCCGTCGAGGTGTCACCAGGAGACGGCGCCGCTGCCGAGGCGGAGTTGGCCGCGGACGGCGTCGGCATCATCTGACGGCGCTGCCGCGTCGGACCCCCCGAACCCGCTCAGCTCGTTGCCAGCTGGCGATCGAGTGGAGTTGGGAAGCGCGGCGTGACACGCACGCCGTCCATCCAGTCGGACAGCCGCGACGCTGCTGCGGCGATGCGTCGTTGCGACGTACGGCCGACCGGTTCGAGGAGTGCGGTGACGACCTGACCGCCTGTGCGCTGGCTCCACGCCCCGACGGCGCGCCCATCCACCCAGACGGTCGGCCCGGCGTTGCCGTTGCGGTCGAACAACGGCGCGCGATGCGGACCGAGATACCAACCGCGGTCTCGCCAACCCATGATCGTGGGGTCGAGGCCGGGCAGCAGGTTGACGCTCGATCCAGGATCCGGCGTGTCGTCGAGATCGTCCGGGAGGACCCACGCCGCGGCGGTCGAGCCGGCGTCGTCGAGCTCGGCGGTCACCTCGACGGCCTGATTGGCTCGCAGCGCGGCGCGAACCTCGGCCTTCGTCCACTTCGTCCACCACGCCAGGTCCTCGAGCGTGCCCGGTCCGTACGCCCGCAACCAGCGCGCCACGACCTCGACCCGGGCGTCCGACACGTCGAGTGCGGGCAGTTGGGCCGATCCAATCCACCATGCGAGACCAGCGGTACTGGCTGGAGATCCACGTTCCGAGCGGGCGAGTGCGGGCGATCAAGCCCTGCGTGGACATCAGGAAGAGCAGGCGCGTCGAGACGCCGATGGTCCCCTCGTACCGCTTGCCGACGGCGACCTTGAATTGCAGTGCGAGGTCCGGAATCAGCTTCGTCAGCTGGTTCGCCGCGAGGGGTCCGTGCTCGGCCAGCACTGCCAGCGTCTCGGCTTCGAGCCGGCCGATCCAGGCGTCGACGTCCTTGGCCACCCCGGCTTCCCGGAGCATCGACAGCAGCTTGCGCCGCTCCCCTGGCACGAGCGCGTTCGTGCATGACGCCTGCAGGACGGCCGCCAGGTCGAGTGGCACGACGAACATCGTGCGCCTCATGGCCAACATCCGCAGCAGCGTGCGACGCTCGTACAGCGCGTCCTCGATGTCGGCGACGACGAACGGATCGAGGCGGGCCCGCGCCGCCAGCACGACGGTGGCCGGGTCGCTCGAGTGCAGCCCGACGAGATCGTTGGCGACCTGCTCCACCCCCGATGCCGGCGCGGCAAGATGATGACGCACGAGGAGGCGCCTGCGGCGTTCGGCGATGTCGACGTGGCGCACGGGCGGTCACGTTCGCGGAAGTACGGTCCGTCGGCATGAGCGCGGACGCCGGCGCGAGCGTCGCGGAGATCGCGGTGTCCGGGGACCGCCTCGCGGATGCGATCGAACTCCTCGTCCAGTCGGGATTCCGCCTCGACTCGATCGAGCCGGCCGATGCTCCCGCCATCGCGATGCTCTCGGGGCATGGCCTGCGGGTCCGGCTCGACGGCTCCGCATCGTCCACCCGTGCATCGGAGCCGCATTCCAGCGCGCCGACGCTCGAGCTGACACGAGCGGGGGGCGCCGGCGGGGTCGGGCGGGCCGGGATGCGGTATCGGGACGTCCTGCCCAGCCGGCGCGGTGGGCGGTTCATCGCGTCGCACATCTCGATCGACGAGGCTGGACCGGTCGCCGACTACGTGCACTACCACGATGTCAGCGTCCAGGTCATCTACTGCCTTCGCGGGTGGGTCCGAGTGGTCTACGAGGATCAGGGCCCTCCGTTCGTGCTGGAGGCAGGTGACTGCGTGTTGCAGCCGCCCGGGATCCGCCACCGCGTGCTCGAGAGCTCCGCCGGGTTGGAGGTGTTGGAGTTCACGAGCCCGGCCCACCACACGACCATGGTCGAGCACGAGCTGACGCTGCCCACGCCGACGCACCGACCCGATCGGCGATTCGACGGTCAACGCTTCGTCCGCCACCGCGCAGCCGATGCCTCGTGGGGTCGGTGGTGGCGAGACAGTGGGCAGGCGCGCGACGCAGGCGTCGGCGCGGCGACCGGTGGTCAGGTCGGCGTTCGGGCCGTGCGGCCGTCGAGCTCCGACGGCGCCCGCCCCGCCAGCCACGACGGTGAGCTCGTGCTGTGGTTCGTCCTCGATGGCGCGGCGACCCTGCAGGCGGAGGGCCGGCCCGACGGCCGGCTCACGCGCAACGACGTCGTGGCGATCCCGCCGCAGATCGAGCACGCGCTGGTCGGCTGCTCCTGTGACCTGGAGCTCGTCGAGGTGACGTGCCCCGACACCCCGAACGTCAGCTCGTTGTCACCACGTCCGCCGCTGTGACCGCCGTGATGGAGTCGCCCGTCCGGATGGTTCCGCCCACGACGACCTGAGCGCAGATGCCGCGGAGGTTGAGCGATCGGCCGACGGGTGAGTTGACGAAGCGCATCGCCTCCTTGCCAAACCTGGCGATGAACTTGGCGCACCCGAGATGTGGCGGCGAGGTGACCTCGATGACGGCGTCGCCGATGTGCAGGCGGGTACCCGTCGGCAGCTCTTCGCCCCCGAGATGGAGGTCGACGAACAGCTGATCACCTGCGACTGGCCAGTGCTCGATCGGCCCGGCGATCGCCGCCGCCGCCCTGGCGCTCATCACATTCAGCTGCCGCAACGGGTGTGGTGAACCGTCCTCTGTCTCCTTGCTCCCGCGGAGGACCCAGTTGTCGCCCACGAGCCCGAGAGACAAGTCAAGCTCGCCCTCGTCGAGAACCTCGCGGGTTCCTTCGGCGGGACGCCGGACGATCAGGTCGACGCGGCCGACACCAACGGGGGCGCGACGGATGTCGTCGAGAGCGGCTTCCAGCTCGGCGGTCGTACGGTGATCCACTGCCCCAGTTTCGCAGGACGACGCTCGTCCCGCCCGGGTGATTTCAGGCTTTCAGGACGGCCTGCGTCTGGGTCACTTGCGCGATGCGCTTCCCGGCATCGTCGGTGATGTCCGTCTGCACGACGATCGTCGTGCGTCCGACGTGCAACGGGCGGGTGACCGAGTGAACCGCTCCGTCGCGGACGCCTCGGAAGAAGTTCGTCTTCGACTCGATGGTCGACGTCGTGGAGTCCGGTGGGAGGTTGAGGAACGCGCACGCCGCGCCGGCACTGTCGGCCAGGCTCATCAGGACACCGCCGTGCAGGAGGCCGAACGTCGTGCACAGCTCTGGCCGCCACGGCATGCTCGCCGTCACCTCGTCGGCGGTCGCCGACTCCAGACGGATGCCGAGCCCCACGGCGAACGGCATCAACGACAACATCGCCTCGGGGTCGAGGTCCTGCTCGGCGCTCATCGCGCCAGCTTCGCACCAATCCGGATGTCGCTACGCCCCGAACCACGCCCGGCGGGCACTCGAGCGAAGGGGAACGAACCTTGGGAAACAGACGAATTCTGGCGGTGACAGCTGCGTTGGGCGTGGCTGGGGCGCTCGGGCTCTCGGCGGGCGCAGCTGCCGACTCGGCGGCGGCGAGGTTCGTCGACGCCACCAGGCTCACTGGCGCCGCTGAAGTTCCTGGCCCGGGTGACCCCGATGGCCTCGGCACGGCGATCATCAAGGTCGACAGCGACACCGGGACGATCTGCTACCGCATCATCGTCCGGCGGATCGAGCCGGCCACGATGGCCCACATCCACGTCGGTGGACCGGACCGATCCCGGTCCGGTGGTGCAGGGCCTGCAGCCCCCGACCGACGGCTCGTCGTCCGGCTGCGTCCAGAACGCCACGCTGGCGAACGACATCGTCGACAACCCGTCGAACTACTACGTCAACGTGCACAACGGCCCGTTCATGGGCGGCGCCGTGCGCGGTCAACTCGGCTGAAGCCGACTCCTGCTCGACCGCCTGCCCCCGGTCGAGTAGGAAGCAGGCGTGCCACGCGCACCGGGGCCCACACCGACCACGCAACAGCGTCGTCGCATGCTCCTCGACGCGGCGATCGAGGTCGTGCGCGAGCAGGGTCCGCGCGCCTCGATGGAGGCGATGGCGGCCGCCGGCGGCGTCACCAAGCCGATCCTGTACCGCCACTTCGGCGACCGCGCCGGGCTCGTGGCGGCGATCGGCGAGGCCTTCTTGAACGACCTGGGCGAGGCCATCGGTGGCGCCCTGCGGCAGCACGGCGGCTCCGGCGACGGTGCTGTACTGCGTGCCGCCGTCGACGCCTACCTCGCGTTGATCGAACGCGATACCGAGCTCTATCGGTTCCTCGTGCAGCAGGACGCTCGATTGGGCGCTGAGCGGACGTCGGCGTTCGTCGCCAATGTCATCGAGCAGGTCACCGTGTTGGTCGAGGCCGGACTGCAGGCAGCCGGACGATCACCGCAGCCAGCCGAGCTCTGGGCCGTTGGCATCGTGGGCATGGTGCACGCTGCTGGCGACTGGTGGGCCGAACGGCGCACGACGATGGACCGCGAACGGTGGTCGACGAGTTGACGGGTCTGCTGTGGAACGGTCTTGCGACGCCCCGCCCGGTCGACGATGCCGTAGGTGACGCACGTGACCCGGCTCCCCGGTGACGAGGACGTGGCGTGGAACGAGCCATGGGAGGCGCGGGCCGTGGCGCTCGCTCGCGAGACCATGGAGCGCCTCGATCTGCCATGGGACTCGTTCCAGCGACGGTTGGTCGCCGTGATCGACGAGGACCCCCACGTGCCGTACTACACCTCGTGGCTGGTCGCCCTCGAGCAGGTCGTCGTCGAGCACGGCGGCGTGGATGCCGACGACCTGATGACCCAGCGCATGCGCGCCGCGTCGTATCGCATCGACGAGTCCGGCCACGACGACCTCGAGGTGTTCCCGATGGCGACGGATGAGTCGACGCTGCGGAGCGTGCTTGCCGAACTGGCGCCGGGTGACGATGCATCGGATCTCATCACCCGATGCCGGCATGCGGAGCTGCAGCGTCTGTGGATCAACGGCGCGCCGCGAGCGTGGATGTTCCGCATGTACGACGGAGGCGGTGCGCAGCTGCTGCGGGCCCAGGTGCCCGACGTCGAGCACTGGAACCACCTGCGCCAGCGCTACCTCGGTTTGCCGCCGGACCCGCTCGATCGAACCTGACGCGGTGACGCGGCAGATCACGGGACCGCTGGGACGCCCGTGCCGATCATCGAGTCACGGCTGACGAGCGCCGCGAGTTCCTCCTCTGTCAGTCCCTCGCTGCCGAGCGGACGCTGTGGGAGGACGAAGTAGCGGACCTCCGCGCTGGAGTCCCACACGCGGATCTCGACGTCGGCCGGGGTCTCAACTCCGAACTCGCGCAGGACGGCGCGGGTTCGGCCACCGCTCGCGAGCGGTAGGCGAAGCTCTTGTACCAGATCGGCGGCAGGCCGAGCAGCGGCCACGGGTAGCACGAGCACAGCGTGCACACCACGAGGTTGTGCACCTCCGCCGTGTTCTCGACGACCCTAACGTTGCCCTCTGGACCGGAGATGCCGAGCTCGGCGATGGCCGCCGTGCCGTCGTCCAGCAACCGCTGCTTGAACTCGGGATCCTCCACGCCTGCGCGACGACGCGGGCACCGTGATGGGGCCCGATGCGGTGCTCCATCAACTCGACCATCTCGTCGATGGCGTCCGTGGCGACGAGGCCTTTCTCGACAAGTGCCGCCTCGAGCGCCATGGCCCGCAGCTCCATCTCCGAGCGGCGGCGGCGCGACAAGGGCGATTCGTAATGCGAGTGGCCGTCGTCGTGATCGTGATCGTCGTGATCGTGGGTCATGCCCTCTCCAGGTAGCGCTCCCAGAGATCGATCAGCAGCACGTAGGGCGGCTCGTCGATGCGCGGGCCGAAGAGAGCCTCTGAGGAGAATCGCACGGTGTACACGGGGTCGACCTCACCCGACACATCCGGAACCGGGTCGGCACCGCAGACCCGTTCGACCTCACCGACCACGCCGCGCACGTAGCGCGGGCAGCGATGATGGCCCTCGGGCCGCATCCGCCGCACGCGCACGCGGTCACCGATGCCGAAGGCGGCGGCCCCGACCTCACCGTGGACGTGCGGCCCGAGGCGATGGCGGATGAAATCGACCAAGTCCGCGTCACTCGCCACTGGCGGCGACGCGTGAGGCTCGTCGGCGAACGTCTGCCGCCATCGCTCGAGATCGACGCGATCGAGCCGGCCGCTGCGCACCGCCTCGTCCTCGGCGGCGCGCAACCACCGGACGTAATAGCTCGACGAGAGGTACTCCGCGGGATCGAGGCCTTCGATCGATGGGCGTCTGGCCGTGCCGCTGAGCAACCCGACGACCTGCGCACGCAGCTCCCACGGCTCGTGGTACTCGAGCTCGCCGTCTGGCGTGCGCACGGGACCGAACCCCTGCATGCCTCCGAGGTCATGGGCGCCGTCCACGTCGTCCACCGTACGCCGCGAGGCAGGTGAGCCGCCGAAGCACAGCGGAAGCGGCGAGCTCGGGAGGCGAGGCGAGCAACTTGATTGCGAGCCGAGCCCGAGCATGGGCGTCGCCTACCATCGCCGCCCGTGAGCTCGCCTGGACAGTTCGGCCGAAATCGCGGGTCAGCCGGCGCCGATGATCCCGGTGACGACTCCGCCTTCCACAGCGACGTTGACGCGGTCCGTGCGGTAGTCGTCGGTGACGACGAGGTCGACGCCGTCCTCGACGACGACCCGCACCGATCCACCGAGGTCCTCGACGGCGGCGGTGAACTCTTCCAGCGTGAGCCCGACGAACGGCTCCAACGCGGCGACGTCGATGGTTCCGGGCAGATCGGTGCCAGGCACTGGCACGGACGTGGGCGGATCGCTGGGCACCGTCGAGGGTGAGAGGGGCGGCAGCGGGTCAGGAAGTGCGACTGGTGCCGGTTCGACGACGATGAGGTACTCGTCGGTCACGGCGGGCACCGTGTACCACCCACCGTCGTCGCCGATGAAGCGATAGGCGGGCAGCAGCCAGACCGAGCCGTCGACGTCGGTCACCCACCACAGGTCGGCTTCGACGTCGACCAGCGTCACCACGACGGGTTCCACGGTTTCCGGCGGCACAATCTCGAGCGGATAGCTCGTGGGCGGGACCGCCGGCGCGACCATGGTGGGAGCGGGGATAGCCAGCGCCGGCGGCGGGACGGCCGCGGTGCTCGGGGCGACCGTGACCGTCGTGGCCCCCGGTGCGGGCACAGCATCGATGGCGAGCATGTCGCGGGCGAACCATCCTCCAGCCTGCTGCTCCTGCAGCCGGGTGAACGCCGCATCGAGGTCGAGCAGAGGGTACGGGCCGACCGGCTCCGGGCTGGCCAGCATCCCGTTGGCGGACTGCAACACCCCCTCGGGCCCGAACCCGAAGCCCCAGACCATCGGCGAGCGGACACCGTCGAGAACCTGCGTGACCTCGACGCTGGCAAACCACTCGTCGGCGTAGACGTCGAACTGCACTGCATCAAGATCCACGCCGAGCTCGGCGAGCAGCTGGCGCGCCCGCTCCTCTGCCTCGGCCGCCGTCGGCACGCCGGCCGGCGGCTCCGGTGCTGGGCACGGCTCAATCGTCGCCGGAGCCCCGTTCGGCGTACTCGGAATCGTCGTGATCGGCATGCACGCCGGGACGTCCACCGGTTCCCCCCAGGCCGCCGAGTACCACCACGACAGTGGCGCGTCGGCGCCGACTGTCAGTGATGATGTCGTGCCGTCCGTCGGCCCGACCTGCCACGCCATGCCGTCCTCAGGTGAGCCGGGGACCGGCTCGCCCTCGACGCCGAGGACCCCGGCCAGGGCTGCGATGGTCTCGGCGGAGACCGTCGCGCCGGGCGGGAACACGTACCCGGTCGTCGTCGCCGGCAGCTCACCGACGTCGCCGAGCACCAACTCGACCGGGGCGAGCATGGTCATCGAGTCCGTTGCGGCAGTGCTGGACTCCGCCGCCGGGAGCCGACCATCAGCGCTCGCCGGGGTGACACCTTCGGCCACTTCGATCGGGGTTGGCGCTCGCAGACCGCCGGCGTCGGGCAACGTGTCGGCGGATCGCTGGGCTCATCGCTGCCGCAGGCAGTCAGCGCCACCAGCATGGCGACCAGGACAGGGACCGAACGGCTCGGCGACATGGTCGATGTGACGCTACGCGACCACCGGGAGTTCCCGCACTACGTTCGGCAGCGGATGACGTGGGATCTCGACCGCGCCTATCGGGAGCATCTGACGGCGGGTGATCTCGCCGCGCTGGCCGAGGTCAGTCGCGAGCGTGAGCTCACCGCCGTCCTCTCGTCACGCGAGGCTGAGGAGATCGTGTTCGGGCGCGGCCCGGCCTTCGACGAGTGGCGAGCGGTCTCGCCGTTCCTGACGTTCGCCGTCTCCGTGCACCTCGTCGCCGAGCGCCTGGCGCATGCCTCGTACATCGAGGAGTGGATCGGTCCGCGCCGACGCGTCCCGGTCTTCGCAGTCGCGCCGTTGCGTCAGCTGGTCGATGATCCGCTGCGGCGCTTCTTCTTCGTCGAGCTGCTCAGCTCCTACACCCACGTCGCGAGCGGCAGCACGTGGGTGGCGACACGTCGCGGGTGGCGTCGACGACGCTTCAGCGAGCTCGACCCCGTGCAGTTGGCGGGACTGCTCGAGGCCGTTCCACCCAGCGAGCTGCCGGGCGTGTTCCGCCGGCTCGGCGATCTCGCGCTGTTCCTCACCGGCGTTTTCCCGGATCACACCGCAACGACTTCGCTCGGCCGGCCATCGGCCGAAGCCCGCCTGATGCGCTCTGCCGGGGTCCAGCCGTCACGCGTGGAGCCGGGGTCGCTGAGCACGTTCGAGCTGCTCGAACGGCTCGGCGCCCGCTGGTACGGGCTCGCCGTGCAGCGATCGGCGGCACCCAGCGCGTCCGTGCAGGCGCTAGAGACGATCGCAGCACAGTTCACCGATGCCCGCCGGTTCCTGAACGTCGTGACCGACACGTATCTGTTTCCGCTGCGCGATCAGTGGTTCGGGCGTCCCGCTGCCTGAGCCCCGTCACACGTCGTTCTGTCCGTCGCAATCAGTCCGATCCGAACGATTTCTACGGACAGTTCGGCCCGTATGGTGCCGACGGTCAATCGGAGCGCAGGTTGACTTCGCCGGCCGCGTCGAGCGGGTTGCGCATGGCCCGCCACAGTGACATTCCCAGCGCGTACGTGAGGGCGCGGGCCGGGAGCGCCAGTCGGAGGAAGCAGGCGCCTTCGAGGGTCAGCTCGCCGTGGGCAGTGATCCGGTCGAGCCTGCCCGCCGCGGCGAGGAGCTTGATCTCGGAGTCGTCGTTGGCGAGGACCTCTGCGGACGTCTGGAACTGGATGCTGGCGGGTGGACCGATCGGCAGGCGTCGCACGGCGATGGTCACTGCGGCGACGCCGTTGTCGGCGATGTTGCGGGCCTTGCGACTCTCGCCGTGGGTGCTGACGAACAAGGCGTCATCGGCGCACTGGTAGAGCACGGTCGCGACGTGTGGCCGACCGATCGCCGAAACGGTGGCCAACGTGGCGACCGAGCGACGCTCGATCGCTCGACGGATCGCCAGCGGATCCGGGTGGAAGACGGTGTGGGTGGGCTCTGTGGTTGACGTGGTGGTGGTCATGTCGTCCAGCATCAGGATTGAGACCCGGCGTTTCAATGGCAGCCCGTCCGTCATTCTGTGCCGATCGTCCATGACGGTGGCGGCTGTGGTCATTCCCTGACACGATGGTCTCGTGGTCCTCGACACCGTCACCGTCCCGGCCGTCGCCGATGCCTTGCGTGACATCACGATCACTGGAGTCTTCTATTGCCCGTCCTACCTCCGTGAACCGTGGGGTGGAACCGTGCCCCCGATGCCGGGTTGCGTGTGGTTTCACGCGGTCACGTCGGGCCACTGCGAACTGGTCGTCGGAGGTGATCGTCGTGCGCTCGAGTCCGGCGACCTCGTCCTCGTCCCGCACGGCGCCGGTCACCGCATCGAGGCAGGAGGACCACACGAGCACCCGATCATCCCTGACCTCCCGCACGACGAGCAATCCGAGCACTACGCCGTCTTGCGCTATGGAGGCGACGGCCCGCTCACCGAGTTGGTGTGCGGGGGACTGCGAGTGGAGCACCCCAGTGCCCGCCGCCTGCTGGACGGTCTCCCGCCCGTGGTTCACGTCCGCACGGCTCGCCGTACGGCGCTCGATGCCACGCTCGACCTGCTGGCCGAGGAGGTGCGCGGCCGCGAGGTAGGAAGCGAGGCCGTCATCAGCCGGCTCTGCGACATCCTCGTCATGCAGGCCATCCGCCACTGCATGACGAGTGGTGAAGCAAACGGCTCCGCGTGGCTGCGCGCGATGGGCGATCCACAGCTCGGTCCGGCGCTCGCCGCGCTTCACGCCGCGCCAGCGGAGCCGTGGACCGTCGGGTCGCTGGCGTCGCATGCGGCGATGTCCCGCTCGGCGTTCGCGGCACGTTTCCGCGAGCTCCTCGGCCAACCGGTGATCGCCTACGTGACCGACGTCCGGATGCAGCTCGCCGTCGACCTCCTCCACCGCAGCGATCGAACCGTCGCCGAGGTCGCCTCTGCCGTCGGCTACGAGTCCGACGCCTCCTTCGGCCGGGTGTTCAAGCGCTACACCGGAACGTCCCCGCGTCGAGTACGCCAACTCCCGGCTCGACGCGATCAGGCTGGCTGAGCGCCCGGTTGCCCGTCCTCGACGGTGAAGCTGGCGGCGGTGGTGATGCCGGCACCTGGTGCTCCGACGAAGTCGACGAAGCGAACGTCGATGTCGAGTTTCCTCGCGTCGGCTCGGCACCGGACGTACCCCTTGAGGTCACCCTCGAAGTACTTGATGTGCGGGTTCCAGGCGATCATCGGTCCGTAGTACGGGCCGTAGACGGGACCGTCCCCGTTCGACGTGACCGCCGGCGCGATGACCTCGGTGGCCACCGTCGGGGAACCACCGCTCTGGTAGTCGAACTTGATGTCGTTGACGAACGTCGAGTGCCAGTCGCCGGTGATGATCACCGGGTTGCGCTGGGTCGTCAGCGTCTCGAGCATCCGTTGCCGCGCCACCGGATAGCCGTCCCACGAGTCCTGCCAGTGGACCGTCCGGGGCCGGGATCGTGGTCGAGCTCGGTGACCATGACCTGGTTGGCGAGCACGGTCCACCGCGCTCGGTTGCGCCGCATCCGTGACTCCAGCCAGCGCTCCTGACGGTCGCCGAGCATCGTCTGGCTTGGGTCGAACGACTCGTCGCAACGGGCGTGCTCGCCGTCGCCGCAGGGGTGGTCGCTGCGGTACTGGCGGGTGTCGACGACGTCGAACTCGGCCATCGAACCCCAGGTGATCGCCCGGTACAGCTCGCTTTGCCCGCGCCGATCCGGTCGGGCCACCGACCGCAACGGCAGGTGCTCGTAGAACGCCTGGTACCCGGCGATCCGGCGGAGGCGGAACTGCTCCGGCGGCGTGCCGTCTTCCGGGATGTCGGCGGTGTAGTCGTTGTCCACCTCGTGGTCGTCCCACACGGTGACCCACGGGAACCGGGCGTGCGCCAGTTGCAGGTCGGCATCGGTCTTGTAGAGGGCGTGGCGCAGTCGGAACTGGTCGAGCGTGACCGTCTCCTCGGCGTACTCGGCGGGAAGGCTGACGCCGCGCACGCCCCCGGTGGCCGGGTCGATGCCGTACTCGTACGTGTAGTCGCCGAGGTGCAGGACGACATCGAGATCCTCGTCGGCGAGATGGGCGAACGCGTTGTAGAAGCCGTCTTCCCACTTCTGGCACGTGCAGAAGGCGAAGTTGACGGCGTCGACCGCATCGTGCGCCGGCGCCGTGCGCGTTCTCGCTGGCTCGGTCGCCCAGTCCCCGACCATGAACCGATACCAGTACTGGCGCCCTGGCCGGAGTCCGCCGGCGTCGACGTGGACCGCGTGTGCGAGGTCGGCGGCAGCTACGGCTCGGCCACGGCGGACGACGCGCTGCATGGCGGCGTCTTCGGCCACCTCCCATGCGACCCGCACGTTGCCGACTCCGGCGAGCCCGCCCGACGGCGTCAGCGGTTCGGGCGCCAGCCGAGTCCACAGCACGACGCTGTCGGGCAATGGGTCGCCGGAGGCGACGCCGAGCGTGAATGGATCGGCGGACAACGACGGCTCGACGGGCGAACCACGATCGAGCGCCTTCGCACCGCCGAAGGCGATCAGAACGGAGCCCGCGGCGGCATTTCTCAGCAGCGTCCGGCGGTCGATCTCAGTCATGGGATCCTCCACTCATGCCGAGCCGCTACGGCGGCTCCGATGTGGGAATTGTCGCGCCAAGCGGACCGGCGTTGATCCAAGACCAACACGCCGGAATGACAGCCAATTGACGCCCGAGCGACCAGCGGATGAACACTCGAACTCCGTCCCGGCGCCGTTCGGCGTGGCGGAATCGTCAGTCGTTTGTTCGCGGTAATGTCACCTTCCGTTCAGGTTGCAGTCAGCGAGCGGACGGCCGCCTCTGCGAGCTTCACGCGGCGCCGGCCAGCGGTGGCCGGAGCGGACGTCAACTCGTCAGGAGGGGAGCAACGCATGTCGATCGTCGACGACAACGTGATCTCGAACACGTCCGAGAACGAGACCATCCATGAGGTCGTCGCGGCGAGACTCTCGCGCCGTGCGGTGATCGGTGGCGGGGTGGCAGGCGCGGCTGCGCTCTCTGGAATCAGTGCCCTCCTCGATGCCGTCCCCGCGCAAGCGCGGAGCGCGGTCGGCTCAGCGGCGCGATCGACCTCGCTCGGGTTCACGGCGATCCCAGTGTCGTCCGCCGATGCGGTGGTGGTCCCATCGGGATACACGGCGCGGGTGCTGATCGCGTGGGGCGATCCGGTGTCGGATGGCCCGGCGTTCGCGCCGGACGCCAGCAACAGCGCCGCCGACCAGGCCCAGCAGTGGGGCATGCACAACGACGGGGTCGTGTACTTCCCGATCCGCAACAGTTCCCGTGAGGGCCTGTTGGTGCAGAACAGCGAGTACACCGACGACGTGTTGCTGTTCCCCGACGGGACGGCCAACTGGACCGCGGAGAAGACGGCGAAGTCGCAGAACGCCCACGGCGTCAACATCATCCACTCCGCCGCGGCCGTGGCAACGACCACACGTGGGAGGTGGTGAGGCCCTCGCCGTATGCCCGCCGGATCACCGGGCAGACGCCCATGTCGATCGGTGGGCCGGTTGCCGGCGACGACCGCGTGAAGACGGCGGCCGACCCGGCTGGCATGACGGTGTTGGGCACGATCAACAACTGCGCGATGGGATTCACGCCGTGGGGGACGTACCTCGCCTGCGAGGAGAACTTCAACGGCTACTTCCGCAAGAACGGCACGCCGACCCCGTTGGAGCGGCGCTACGGGATCAACGCCGCCGGTGCCGGCTACCTCTGGCACACCACCGATGCCCGCTTCCGCACCGACACCGAGCCGAACGAGCCGAACCGCTTCGGGTGGGTGGTGGAGATCGATCCGTTCGACCCGGAGTCGACGCCGGTCAAGCGCACGGCGCTCGGACGCATCAAGCACGAGGGCGCCTGGGTGCAGGAGACCCGTGACGGGCGAGTCGTCGTGTACACCGGCGACGACGAGCAGTTCGAGTACATCTATCGCTACGTCTCCAACCAGCCGTGGAAGCGGGCCATGCGCGAGGGCATCAACCCGCTCGACGACGGCGTGTTGTATGTCGCCAAGTTCCTCAGTGACGGGTGGGGCGAGTGGTTGCCGCTGACTCCGGACAACCCGGCGCTCGCCGCATGGAGCTTGAACGACATCCTGATCAACACGCGCGGTGCCGCCGACGCCGCCGGGGCGACGCCGATGGACCGGCCAGAGTGGATCGACACGTTCCCCCGTCATCTCACGGCGATCGCCACGCTGACCAACAACACGGCGCGCGGCACGACCGCGACCAACCCGCGGTCCGGGCTGCCGGTGCCACTTTCCGACGCCGCCAACCCGCGGGCGCCGAACCCCTACGGCCACGTCATCCGCTGGGCCTACGAGCACGACTTCGACGAGCCGACGTTCTACTGGGACATCTTCGCCCTCGCCGGGGATCCCGCCAACCCTGCCACCGGGTCGACGATCGTCGGCGACAAGTACGGCTCACCGGACGGCATCTACGTCGCCCCGAGTGGGCGCCTGTGGATCCAGACCGACGTGTCCGGCAGCACGATCAACTCGGGGGCGTACGCCGGGTTCGGGAACAACCAGATGCTGGCCGCCGACCCGACGACGAAGGAGACACGCCGGTTCCTCGTCGGCCCGAACGTCTGCGAGATCACCGGCGCCTTCATGACGCCGGACGAGCGAACCATGTTCGTCGGAATCCAGCACCCGGGCGAAGCGCCCAGCGGCTCGAACTCTCCGGCAAACCCGAACAGTTCAGCTCCTGGCCCGACGGACCGGCCGGCGGACGACCCCGCTCGGCATGCATCGTCATCACGAAGGACGACGGCGGCAAGATCGGCACCTGACCCGCTTCTGTCCGCAGAGATCGCATCACAACGAACGATCGCTACGGACAGAACGTCAGACGGAGCGGGTGATGCCGCCGTCCACGCGCACGTTCTGGCCCGTGATGTAGCCGGCGCCGTCGGAGACGAGGAAGGCGATCGTGGCGGCGATCTCGGCCGTGTGTCCGTACCGCTGCATGGGAACCTGCCGGCGCCGCTCGTCCGACTCCGGCAGGCTGTCGATGAAACCGGGCAGCACGTTGTTCATCCGCATGCCGTCTGCGGCGTATCGGTCGGCGAAGAGCTTCGTGAACGCCGCCAAACCCGCCCGGAACACACCCGAGGTCGGAAACGCCGGATCAGGCTCGAACGTGGCGTAGGTCGAGATGTTGACGATCGATCCCGACTGCTGGGCCTGCATGATCGGCGCCACGAGGCGGGTGCTCCGGATGACCGGCAGCAGATAGACGTCGAGCCCACCGTGCCAGTCCTCGTCGCTCAGCTCGAGCAACGGCCCGCGGGGACCATGCCCAGCGCTGTTGACGAGGGCGTCGACGCGACCCCAGCGCTCCGTCGCCCCGTCGACGAGGCGCCGCACGTCGTCCTCGGACCGGTTCGAGCCGGTGACGCCGAACCCGCCGAGCTCACCCGCCAACGCCTCACCCTTGCCCGACGACGACAGGATCGCCACCTCGAACCCGTCCTCACGCAGGCGCCGGGCCGCCGCCGCACCCATCCCGCTGCCGCCGGCGGTGATGACCGCCACCTTCAGGTCTGACCGCTCGCTCATGCGTCGCATCGTGGCAGACGCCCGATCTTCTGGTAGCGAGATGTCGTGGATGATGGTCTCGCCGCCGACGGTGGCTCCTACTGCCCCTCCTTCGCGCTGCTCGACGATGCGGCGGACAACACCCTCGCCGCGGCCCTGGGTCGGGCGGTGACCGATGGTTGTCCCGAGCCCCGGCCCGAGGAGACTGAGCCGCAATGGTGGAAGGTGACCGCCATGGCCGGCGTCGCCACCGACGACGAGGGCCGACCGGCATACGGCGAGGACACGCACATCGTGGACCTGGGCAAGGGTGATGGCGTCCTCCTCGTCACGGACACAACGGCAGCCTGCGCGTTGACCACCGGCGAACTGCTCGGCGACGCCGCCGCGCTCGTGCTCTCGTTCGATCTCGACGAGATCGCCACCGTGCAGCCCGATTGGAAGTTGGCGATCGTGCGCCGGCACGTGCGGTCGTTGACGGTCGAGCTGAACGGCGCATCGTGGGGTGCGGTCGGATTCGCCGTAGCCGGCGAGCTCATCCGCGAACCCGGCGCCCACGATTCCGAGGTGGTCCCCGTCGACGCGGATGCGTTGGTCGCTCGCCTCAGCCCGTGATCACGTCCGCGGACTGCGATCCCTGCACGCACTGACTGCCCCGACTGCGGGTGCAACGTCAGTGGTTTTCCAGGCGTTCGCCAAGCGACAGCGCGGCGGCGTGTCCACGCTCGGCTGGATGCGCAACGTGATGCGAGCGATCCAAACCGCCAAGCTCGTGCCGTGCATGGCGCCGTTCATCATGGACTTCGGTGACCTCAACCGGTATGTGCTGCGCGACGAGTCATCCGATGACCCTTACCAGGCCCTTGTCAACGTGCACACCTACGAAGACGACCACCACTGGCCGTGGTATCTGGACGATGTGTCTGCGCTCGGCCACGATGCACGGCGATCGACCACGGACGTGCTGCGGGAGCTCTACAGCGCCCGGATGGCGGTCAACCGGTTGCTTGCCGCCAGGCTCGCTCACATCGTGATCGACGCCGCACCGATCGAGCGCCTCGTCGTGATCGAAGCGATCGAGGAGGCCGGCAACGTGCTGTTCACGTACACCGCTGATCTCGCGGCGGCGAGTCGAGCGCGATGAAAGAATCGAGCTGCGCTACCTCGGCGACTTCCACCTGGCCCTCGAGTCCGGTCACGCTCGGACGGGGAACGACGACGCCAAGGTGGCGGCCATCGACCTGGACGACAGCCAGCGCTCCCGCTGCCAGTCGCTCGTGATCCAGGTGTTCGACCTGTTCACCGCGTGGGTCGCCGAGCTGCTCGCCTACGCGAACACTGCCAACATGCAGGCCAGAGCGGCCTGAGCTCCGCCGCTCAGCTGCTCGACCTCGCAGATCCCGACGTCGTTCGGGCGCGTCAGCAATACCGTCCGCGTCGGTGACGGAGAACATCTACGACGACCGGAACTTCTTCGCCGCCTACGAGCAGCTCGGGCGCTCGATGCGCGGGCTGGACGGGGCGCCGGAATGGTCGTCGGTTCGCGCCCTCCTGCCCGAGCTCGTCGGGGCGCGCGTCGTCGATCTCGGATGCGGCTTCGGCGCCTTCGCTCGCTGGGCGGTCAGTGCTGGCGCGACGGACGTGCTCGCGCTCGACGGGTCGGCGCGCATGCTCGAGCGAGCGCAGACGTCGACGGACGCGCCGGGCGTTCGTTACGAGCTCATCGACCTGAACGAGCTCGTGCTGCCGCCCGCCGCATTCGACCTGGCGTACAGCGCGCTCGTCCTCCACTACATCGCCGACCTGCCCCGCTTCGCACGAGCTGTTCACGACGCGCTGCGCCCCGGCGGCCGCCTCGTTCTCACGACGGAGCATCCGGTGTTCATGGCATCCACGCGCTCCGACTTCGTCGACATCGAGGGAGTGCGGGCGTGGCCGGTCGACCACTTCGCGGATGAAGGTGAAAGAACGACCAACTGGTTGGTGCCGGGTGTCCGCAAGTGGTTCCGCTCCACCGGCACCATCGTCAACACCCTGATCGAAGCCGGCTTCGTCATCCACCGCCTCATCGACTGGACCCCGACCGTCGAACAGGTCGCCGCGACGCCGGCGTTGGAGGAGGAACGCGATCGGCCGGCATTCCTGGTCATCGCCGCCGACTGCGCTCGACGCTGAGCACAGGCTGCGCGGGATCAGGCGAAGGAGGTGTGGCGCATCCGCCCGAACAGCTCTCGACCCCCCGGACCTTCGAGCAGCTCGTCGACCATCCGTTGGAGGTCACCGAGCGTGATCTGGTCGGCGGGGACGCCGCCGGCACCGACCGGGATCAGGTTCTGCAGCCGCGAGGGGATCGGGGCGGGGACCACGACGGTCGCGTCGTCGTCGCTGGCGACGGGTTGGCCAGTGGCGAGCAGCGCGAGCAGCTTCCCGGCGCGGTCCGTCGACGTCGGAGCGAGGGTCGCCAGGTACTGACCGAGCACCTCGAACTGGCGCTCGGCGCCGGCACGGATGATCGCCTCGGGGGGTTCGGGCCACCCGCCGGCGAGCAGCTGCGCCGCAGACATGTGGGCAATGCCGTAACGGCCTTCCGGGTGGTAGGCCCCCGGTGACGCACTGGTCAGGATCGACAGCACGGCGAGCAGGCGGGGTCCGTCGTCGCCGACGATCCGTGCCGCGCTGGCCAGCACGGCCAGCTCGCCGTCGTCGAGCTCGGCGGTGAGCCGGGACACCGCCGGCCGCCGGAAGTCGCCGTACATCACAGTCGCCGCTTCCACGCCCGACAGTGGCAGCTGCGGGAACACGTCAGACAGGTTCTGCATCACTTGGCTGCCGTCAGCCGCGCGCGACTCCACCTGCGCCGGAACGCTGTTCCAGAAGCGGCGCACCGGCTCACCCGGGATGGCGAGGATCGGGAAGTCGGGATTGCTCCAGCCGAACGGCGCCGCCGGGCCTCGAAGACCCGTGCGCAGATCGATGAGCTGCAGGCTCTGGCCAGGTGGGTCGAGCGTCATGACCACGGGACCCGGATCCCAGGAGATCACCTGCCGATTTCCGCTGACGATCGCGAATGCGTCGACCGGCGACGGCACGGCGACCCCGCGCAGCACATCGACGTTGGCGGCGATCTCACCGAGGCGGTTGGAGCGACGAGAGATGCGCAGCACCGTGGGTGAAACCGGATAGGCCCGATCGATGGGTGCCTGGTCGCCGTGGTCGGCGACCATCATCGACGCCACGTCGGGCCACACCTGCTCGAGCGACCCGGAGCCGAACACCCGACCGCCCGTCGCATCCTGGTCGAACCACGCGACCGAGCCGAACCAGAAGAAGAAAACGCGGAACGGCAGCCCGGTCGTCGGCACGCGCCGACGGTAGCCCGCTGCCAGACTTGCGCCGTGGTGAGCAACGGATCTCTGCCGCGGAGCCGCCCGAGCCGCGTCGTCGTCGAGGCGGTCAGCCCCGCTCGTCGATGGCGGCGCTTTCCCGGCCAAGGTGACGATCGGTGAGCCGGTCACGGTCCTGGCCGACGTGTTCACAGACGGCCATGACCGGGCCGCGGGTGCGCTGCGGTACCGCTTCCGACCGTCGCCGACCAGTCGCCGAGCGTGGCAGGAGACGCCGCTCGTCCCCCTCGGCAACGACCGGTTCACGGGCACCTTCGTGCCGGACCAGCTCGGCCGCTGGCAGTACCAGGTCGTCGGTTGGCTCGACCACCTCGGCACATGGCTGCACGGCATGGAGCTGAAGCTGGCCGCCGAGCTCGACGTGACCGTGGACCTCCAGATCGGCGCCAAGCTCATCGCCGCCGCTCGCGACGCGGCGAGCGGCGCCGAGGCCGAGGCGCTCGACAACCTGCTCGAGCGCGTCGAGGCCGGCGACACGCGGCGCGCTCGGCCACCTCGCCGACGACGAGTCCGTCCACGTCGACGGGCACGTCCCGGACCTCCAGGACGTCGAGCCGGAGCATGGTGGGGCCGAGACGCTGGAGCGGCTGTTCTGGCGGACCGGCTTCCGCGACCCGGTCGCCGACATCGCCGCCGCTCAACATCGACGTCGACCGCGAGCGGGCCCGCTTCAGCGCCTGGTACGAGTTCTTCCCCCGCTCGACGCTGGCGCCCGGCGACCGGCCACGGCACGCTGGCCGACGCCCTCGATCGCCTCGACTACGTCGCCGCCATGGGCTTCGACGTCGTCTACCTGCCGCCGGTCCACCCGATCGGCCGCACCCAGCGCAAGGGCCGCAACAACACGGTCACGTCGTCGCCCGACGACACCGGCAGCCCGTGGGCGATCGGCGGCGCCGGACGGCGGCCACACCGCCGTGCACCCCGAGCTGGGCACGCGTCGACGACGTCGTCAAGCTGGCCGTCGGCCTGCCGCGAGCGCGGACATGGAGCTGGCGCTCGACATCGCCTTCCAGTGCACGCCCGACCACCCGTGGGTCACCGAGCACCCTGAGTGGTTCGCCCACCGGCCCGACGGCACGATCCAGTACGCCGAGAACCCGCCGAAGAAGTACCAGGACATCTACCCGCTCGACTTCGAGAGCGACGACTGGTCGGGCCTGTGGCAGGAGCTGGCCGACGTGATCCGGTTCTGGATCGACTGCGGGGTCTCGATCGTTCCGCGTCGACAACCCGCACACCAAGGCGTTCGCCTTCTGGGAGTGGGCGATCGCCGACGATCCGCGCGCGAGCACCCCGAGGCGATCTTCCTCGCCGAGGCCTTCACCCGGCCCCGCGTGATGGAGCGGCTCGCCAAGATCGGCTTCAACCAGTCGTACACCTACTTCGCCTGGCGCCAGTCGTCGTGGGAGCTGCGTCAGTACTTCGAGGACCTGGCGACGCGCACCGTCGACTACTTCCGTCCCAACGCCTGGCCGAACACGCCCGACATCCTGACCGAGCAGCTGCAGACCGGCGGCCGGGCGATGTTCGCCAGCCGGGCCGTCCTCGCCGCCACGCTGTCGCCGTCGTGGGGCGTCTACGGCCCGGCGTTCGAGCTCGGCGAGCACCGCCGGTGCGACCAGGCTCCGAGGAGTACCTCGACTCCGAGAAGTACCAGCTGCGGCAGTGGGACCTCGACCAGCCCGACAGCCTGGCGCCGCTCCTCGCCCGCCTCAACGAGATCCGCCGCGAGCAGCCGGCGCTCGCCCACCTGCGCACGCTGCACTTCCACAACACGCGCGACCCGGCGCTGCTCTGCTACTCGAAGACCGACCCGGCCGGCGTCGGCCCGCCGATCCTCGTCGTCGTCAACCTCGACGCCCACCAGCGCCAGCAGGGCTTCGTCGACGTCGACCTCGCAGCCGCTCGGCCTGCCCTACGAGTCGACTACGACGTCGTCGACCAGCTGACCGGCGCCACGTTCCGCTGGCAGGGCGCGTGGAACTTCGTCGACCTCGACCCGGCCGTCGCCCGCTGCACATCTTCCGCGGTGCGACCGGCATGAGCGAGTCGAGCGACGAGCTCCGCCGTGCGACGCTGAGCCGGCGCGTGAGTCGCAGCCGGGCGTCACGCGGGCGGCACGGCCGCCGCCGTGCCGCGCGCTCGGTCGGACCGGAGGACTGGTACCGCGACGCCATCATCTACGAGCTCCACGTCCGCGCCTTCGCCGACTCCAACGGCGACGGCATCGGCGACTTCAGCGGGCTGGCCCAGCGCCTCGACTACCTCGCCGACCTCGGCGTCACGGCGATCTGGCTGCTGCCGTTCTACCCCTCGCCGCTGCGCGACGACGGCTACGACATCGCCGACTACCGCACGGTCCACCCCGACTACGGCGACCTGCGCTCGTTCCGGCGCTTCCTCGCCGCCGCCCACGCCCGCAACATCCGGGTGATCACCGAGCTGGTCGTCAACCACACGTCCGACCAGCACCCGTGGTTCCAGCGCGCCCGCCGCGCGCCGCCGGGCTCGCCGGAGCGCGACTTCTACGTGTGGAGCGACGACGCCGACCGCTACGCCGACGCCCGCGTCATCTTCTCGGACTTCGAGACCTCGAACTGGACCTGGGACCCCGTCGCCGGCGCCTACTTCTGGCACCGCTTCTACTCCCACCAGCCGGACCTCAACTACGACAACCCCGACGTCGAGGCGGCAGTCTTCGACGTGCTCGACTTCTGGCTCGACCTCGGCGTCGACGGCCTGCGCCTCGACGCCGTGCCGTACCTGTTCGAGCGCGAGGGCACGAACTGCGAGAACCTCCCCGAGACCCACGACGTCCTGAAGCGGCTGCGCAAGCACCTCGACGCCAACTACCCCGACCGGATGCTGCTCGCCGAAGCCAACCAGTGGCCCGAGGACGCCGCCGCCTACTTCGGCGATGACGGCGACGAGTGCCACATGAACTTCCACTTCCCGGTGATGCCGCGGCTGTTCATGGCGCTGCGCCTCGAGCACCGCACGCCGATCGTCGACATCATGGAGCAGACGCCCGAGCCGCCGCCGGGCGGGCAGTGGGCGACGTTCCTGCGCAACCACGACGAGCTGACCCTCGAGATGGTCACCGACGAGGAGCGCGACCTGATGTTGCGGGCCTACGCCACCGACCTCGAGATGCGCATCAACCTCGGCATCCGCCGCCGGCTGGCGCCACTGCTCGGCAACGACCGGCGCAAGATCGAGCTGCTCAACGCCCTGCTCTTCTCGCTGCCCGGCACGCCCGTCATCTACTACGGCGACGAGATCGGGATGGGCGACAACGTCTACCTCGGCGACCGCAACGGCGTGCGCACGCCGATGCAGTGGTCGGCCGACCGCAACGCCGGGTTCTCGACGCGCCAACCCGCACCGGCTGTACCTGCCGCTGATCACCGAGCAGGGGTTCCACTACGAGAGCGTCAACGTCGAGACCGCAGGGGCCAACCCGTCCTCGCTGCTGTCGTGGATGCGCCAGCTGATCGCCCTGCGCAAGCGCCACCGGGTGCTCGGTCGCGGCACATCGAGTTCCTCGAGCCCGACAACCACCACGTGCTCGCGTTCGTTCGGCACGCCGCGCGGACATGCCACCGAGCGAGAAGCCGATGCTGTGCGTCGCCAACCTGTCCCGGCTGGCCCAGCACGTCGAACTCGACCTGCGCGACTTCGCCGGCGCCGGTGCCCGATCGAGGTGTTCGGCCAGAACCGTTTCGCCCCGATCACGGACCGTCCGTACTCCCTGACGCTGGCGCCGTACGGGTTCTTCTGGTTCGCCCTCGACGACGGGCACGACGACGACACCGAGTCCGGAACAGCGGCGCCGGCAGCCGCGCCGCGACTGACCGGAACGTGGCCGGAAGTGCTGCGGCGGCGAGCGTCGCTCGGCCGGACGATCGGCCGTTGGCTGCCCAGCCGGCGCTGGTTCTCCGGCAAGGGCGCGACGATCCTCGACGTCGGCGTCGACGACGTCATCGAGCTGCGCGACGACCGTCGCCGCTCGGTCGATCGTGCGCACGTCGTTCACCGAAGGCGACGACCACCGCTACGCCGTACCGCTGCAGCACCTCGACGAAGCAGCGGCGCTGGAGCTCGACCAGCAGCAACCGGGATCGCTGATCGCGCTGATCGACGACGGGGCGCATCATCGATGCCATGGCAGTCGCCGGAGGGCGCCGGCGTCGTCGCCGGCGCCGCGCTCCGCCGGCGGACCCGCCGCGGCCGGGAGCTGCGTCGCCGTCGGCCACCCCCGACGCACGGGCCTCACGAAGCTCGCCGAGACCCGCGCGACGTCCAGTCGCTGGGCGTCGAGCAGTCCAACTCGTCGGCAATCGCTCGGCGGCCGGGTCATCGCCAAGCTGATCCGCCTGCTCACACCGGGAGAGAACCCCGACGTCACGCTGCCGGTGCACCTGCGACGGATGGGCTTCACGAACGTCCCGGGCGTCGCCGGCACACTCGATGTCACCGCTGCCCGGCGAGGCACGGCCCGCCAACGTGGTGGTCGTCCACGACGCCATCCCCAACGAGAGCGACCTCTGGGAGTGGAGCCAGGACCTGCTGACCCGCGAGATCGAGCGCCTCGTGTCCGAGCCGGATGCCACGGGCGACGAAGCGGTGATGGACGCGTCGACGGCGCTGCTGGCGGAGCGGACGGCGGCGATGCACTTCGCGCTGGCCGTCAGCGAGCCGGGCTTCGAGCCGGATCGCTTCACCCTGCTGTTCCAGCGATCGATCCAGCAGAGCCTGCGGGCGTCGCTGCGGGAGACACAGCGAGCGCTGCGGCGCAGCATCACCTCGACGTCACGGATCGACGACGAGACCAAGGCGATGGCCGACGTCGTGCTCGCGACGGTGACCGGTTGCTCGGAGTGTTCGAGCCGCTGCGCACGCGCAAGCTGGACGCGGCCCGCATCCGCGTCCACGGCGACCTCCACCTCGGGCAGGCGCTGTGGACCGGCAACGACGTGGTGTTCATCGACTTCGAGGGCGAGCCCGGGCGGCCGATCGGAGAACGCGTCGATCAAGCGCTCGCCGCTGACCGACGTCGCAGGCATCCTGCGCTCCCTGGACTACGCCGGACGTGTCGCCCTCGCGACGTCGGCCGAACGGGGCCGCACCGGACTGGCCGACGTCGCGCCACTCGAGCAGTGGCGGCGGGCGTGGACGACGCGGGTGCAGTCGGACTACTGGCACCGCTACGTGGAGGTGATCACCGCTGGCTGCCTGCCCGGCGGCGGCACGTCAGGGCCCGTGTCCCTGATCCCGGCCGATCGCGCCGACGCCCGACTGCTCCTCGATGCCCACGTGGTCCTGAAGGCGCTGTACGAGGTGCGCTACGAGCTGGCCAACCGACCTGCCTGGGTCGGCTGGCCACTGGCCGCCGTCGTCCAGATGGTCGAAGAAGGGTCGGCCGGGGTAACTGGCGGGTCGTGACAGAACTGATGCGGCTCGGCGCCGTGCCGATCGGTGACGAACGACGCGCTTCGAGGTGTGGGCACCGAACGCCTCCGCCGTCGACCTGCTGCTCGCCGATCGGACGGTGATCCTCGGTCCCGACGAGCGAGCCGGGACGTGGGTCGGCGTCGTCGACGGCGTGGTCCATGGCGATCGCTACCGGTTCCGCCTCGACGCCGGTGAACCCGTCGCCGATCCGGCATCGGGCTGGCAGCCGGACGGCGTGCACGGCCCGTCTGCGGTCGTGGACCATCGCCGGTTCACGTGGACCGACGAGGACTGGCGCGGCATCGAGCTCGCCGACACGGTCCTGTACGAGCTGCACGTCGGCACGTTCACGCCAGAGGGCACGTTCGACGGTGCCATCGGGCAGCTCGACCGACTGGCCCGCCTCGGCGTCACGACCATCGAGCTGATGCCCGTCAACGCCTTTCCCGGCCGGCGCAACTGGGGCTACGACGGCGTGTTCCCGTCGGCGGTGCAGGAGTCATACGGCGGTCCCGAAGCGCTCGCCCGGTTCGTCGACGCCGCCCACGTTCGCGGCCTCGCCGTCGTCCTCGACGTCGTCTACAACCACCTCGGCCCGGAGGGCAGCGTCCACAGTCGGTACGGCCCGTACTTCACCGACGCCTACCAGACGCCGTGGGGCAACGGCCTGAACGTCGCCGGGGCCGGCAGTGACCACGTGCGGCGCACGTTCATCGAGAGCGCCACCCGCTGGATCACCGATTTCCACGTCGACGGGCTGCGGCTCGACGCCATCGACCAGATCTACGACCCGACCGCCAAGCGGTTCCTCGAGGAGCTGATCGGCGCCGTGCGCAACGCCGGGCGACGGGGCGGCCGCACCGTCCTCACGTTCGTGGAGTCGGCGGCCAACAACCCCGAGCACGTTCGCCCGCGGTCACACGGCGGGATCGATGCACGACGCGGCGTGGGACGACGACGTGCACCACGCGTTGCGTGTCGCGCTCACCGGCGACACCCGGGGTTACTACGTGGACTACCAGGGTGCCGCCGACCTCGCAGAGGCCTACGTGCGTCGATGGGTGTTCACCGGCCGCTACTCGGTCTACCGCCAGCGCCATCATGGAAAGCCGGCCGACGACGTCGATCGCAACCACTTCGTCGCCTTCAGCTCGAACCATGACCACGTCGGCAACACGCCGAACGGCGCACGGCCCCCGTTCGATCACCGGCAGCGGCTCGTGGCCGCGGCAGCCGTGGTGCTCAGCCCGTTCACGCCACTCCTGTTCATGGGTGAGGAGTACGGCGAGACACGCCCGTTCCCGTACTTCGTCGACCACTCGGATCCGCCGCTCATCGAGGCGGTTCGCGAGGGCCGGGCGCAGGAGTTCGCGCGCAGTGAGTGGTCCGAGCCTGTCGCCGATCCCGCCGATCCGGCCACGTTCGAGGCGGCGATCCTCGACCCGTCGATCACAACGATCGAGCCGCACCGCTCGATCCTCGCCGCGTACACCGAGCTGCTGGCGTTGCGGCGGCGTCCACGGAGTCGTGCACGACCCGACCGCAGAGCAGCGCGTCCAGCGAACCGGCGATGCGATCGTCGTCGAGCGCCGCCTCGGAGACGACCGGTCGGTGCTCATCCTCCACCTCGGCGATGGTCCGCTCGACCTGGAGATCGAGCCAATCCCGATTCTGACGACAGTTGGTAGCGCTGAGCGCAACCAAGTCTCCGAAGAAGCCGTCCCTGAGCGATTGGACGTCGCATTCGACGTCGGTGACGAGCGCTGGAGCGGAGCGACGGGCGCCGGCGCACCGGCGGTGATCGACGGCACGGTGGTGCACCTCGAGGGCCCGACAGCAGTGCTGCTCATCAGCGCGTAAGGAGAACACGCCATGCCAAGCCAGTCTCCTCCGGTGACGCTCGGGACACCGGCTCCACCGTTCAGCTTGCCATCGACTAGCGGGGCGATCGTGTCTCTGAGCGACTTCGCGGCACAACCCGTGCTCGTCGTGGCGTTCATCTGCAACCACTGCCCGTACGTCCGCCACGTCGAGTCGCAGCTCGCGCCGCGTCCTCGCCGACAACCAGGAGCGAGGTGTCGCCGCCGTCGGCATCTCGGCCAACGACGTCGACAGCTATCCGGACGACGATCTGGCACACCTGGCCGAGCAGGCCGAGCGCGCCGGTTTCGGGTTCCCGTACCTCTACGACGAGACGCAGGAGGTCGCCCACGCGTACGGCGCCGTCTGCACACCGGATCTCTTCGTGTTCGACGCCGACCGCCGCCTCGCCTATCGCGGCGAGTTCGACAGCTCGCGGCCCAGCAGCGGCGTCGCCGCCACTGGGGAATCGTTGCAGGCGGCGATCGACCACGTCCTTGCGGGCCAGCCCGTTCCGCCACCGCACCGGCCGAGTGTGGGCTGCTCGATCAAGTGGCGCGTCCGGCCTGAGCAGTCAGAGTTTGAAGACGACGAGGTAGGTGGCGGAGTCGTCGACGGAGAACTCGGTGTGCTTGGAGCCGGCGGAGGCGGCGTAGGCGTCGCCAGCGCTCATCTCCTGGTCCTGGGTTCGCAGGGCGCCGTCGAGGACGTAGAGGAATTCCGGATGGGTGTGCTCGTGCGGGCCGCCGGTGTAGTCCGGCGGCGGCCTCGACGAGGGTGACGTGGAAGCCGTCGCCGACGGCCAGGATCTTCGCTCGAGCGAGCTCACCGGTGTCCCAGGGAACCCAATCGATGCTGTCGAAGCGGCCGATGTCCCAGCCCTCGAGTGAATGACTCATTGCTCCTCCTCTGCGGTGATCGTCATCAGGGTCAACCCGAGCGCTTCGAGGCGGGCGATGCTGCCGTACAACGCGGCGGCGTCAGGGAGCAGACCACACAGCTCGGTGCGCTGGTCCACCACCTCGACCGTCATGCCGGGGAACTCGTCGGCCGCCCCCGCGGGTAGCCGGCCTGTGACCCCGATGCGGTAGCGGGTTGCCATGCCGCCACGATGACGACGCACAGGGTGAGCTGTCCTCACCCTGCGGTGTGAATCCGAGTGTGGCTCAGAGGAGGTTGCGCTGCCGAGCCTGCTCGATCGCGGCGTGACGGTTGTTGACACCCAGCTTTCGATACAGGGCCCGGGTGTGCGACTTCACCGTGTTCAGCGACACGTACAGCTCGGCAGCGATCTCCTGTGTGGTCAGGGACGTCGGCAGGAGCCGAAGCACGTCACGTTCCTTCGCCGTCAGCGCCTCGGCGGGGCGGACGTCGGCGACGGTCGTGTCGTCGCGCAGGCGCTCACGCGTCGCAACCGCGAAGGAGTGCCTCGGCTCGTACGGGATGCTGTCTGCCAGGTCACCACCCCGTCGCAGCGCATCCTCAGCTTCCGCGCGGCGTCCGGCGTCGATGAGGAGGTTGGCCAGGGTGAGGTGCGGGACCGCACACTCCGGATGGTCGCGGAGATCAGCGGATTCGGCGAGGTCCAACGCCGTCTCGGCGAGCTGCTCGGATTCCTTCGACCGACCCTCCCTCCTCAGGATCTCAGCCAGGTGGGCCTGTGCGATGACCTGGACGATCGTCAGCCGATACGGCTCGGCGAGCCGGAACGCTTCTGTGAATGCGCGACGTGCTCTGGCGAGATCACCGCTGGCGAGATGCGACTTGCCGAGCACGAGCAGGAGTCCGGATCGCGCCCGAGGCTCGTCTTCAGGGATCCACGCCAGTGCCGCGGCCGCGTCGACGCCAGCTGTCGCCAAGTCACCGATCGCCGCCAGCCGACCCGCTGTCAGCAGCGCCAGCTCGGCCCGCATCAGCTGAGCGTCAGGTTCGTCAGCGAGGTCGTCGGCGTCGACGAGCTCGACCATGCGCTCGACGTCCTCCCAGTGACCGGCGTCGTAGGCGATCCACGCGGCGGCGGTGATCAGCCGGGGCCGAGACCGCAACACCGCACTGGGCAGCAGCCGGATCCAGTCCTGCAGCGTGCGCTGCCGACCCTGTCCGACCAGCAGCCACCGTTCACGTTCGATCAGCTGCGCGGCGGCTTCGCCGTCGCCAGCTGCGATGTGGTGGCGGATGGCGTCGGCGGCGAGATCGTGGTCGGCCAACCAGCGACCGGCTCGGCGGTGCCGCTCCTGGACGTCGCCGCGAGGTTGCAGGCGCAGCCACTCCGCGAAGAGCGCGTGGTACCGGTACCACTCCCTGCGGTGGTCGAGCGGCAACAGGAACAGATTGAGTCGCTCGAGCTCCTCGAGGTACCGACCGGCAGCCTCGTCGCCGATCACCGCGGCGCACAGGGACGCGTTGAGCCGATCGAGGATCGCGGTGTCGAGCAGGAACCGTTGCAACCGCTCGTCCACGCGTGGCAGCACCTCGTCGCGGAGGTAGTCGGCCACGTGTCGATCGTCTCCGGCGAAGTCCTGCACGAAGGCGGAAGAGTCGGGGTGGTGACGGAGTGAGACGGCCGCCAGTTGCACGCCGACGGCCCAGCCCTCGGTGCGCTCGAGCAGTTGGTGCACATCGTCGGCGGGAAGCCGCCGTCCTGCGACTGCCTCGAGGAGGTCGTCGATCTCGGTGTTCGTGAAACGGAGGTCCTCGAAGCGGATCTCGCGGAGCTGGTCGTGCGCGCGCGCAGGCCAGCGAGGTGCAGCGGTGGGTCGTGGCGGGTGCCGATCACGATATGAAGATCGCTCGGTGCTCTCAGCCAGGCGTCGAGCTCGGCGTGGATGGCCTGACCCGTCACCAGGTGGTAGTCGTCGATGACCAGGACGTCAGGGAGGTCCCCACGGGCCTCCCCCATCGCGGCGTGGACCGAACAGCTGGTGCGCAGCTCACCGGCGCGTGGCAGGCCCAGCGCCCCCGCCAGCGCGGGCCAGAACACGGCCGGGTCATTGCTGTCGGT
The DNA here is from genome assembly GCA_963802375.1 of uncultured Actinomycetes bacterium. GTDB lineage: Bacteria > Actinomycetota > Thermoleophilia > Gaiellales > Gaiellaceae > JACDAN01. The sequence continues at coordinate 128,406 of CAWDIJ010000010.1, read as the reverse complement.
GGTGACGGCCAGCCAGGCGCCACGGCCGGCGCGACGCGTCAGCCACCCGGCGAGCGCCTCGGTCTTCCCGGCACCCGCCGGCGCCGACACGACGAGGATCGAGACGTCGACCGCTTCTTCCAGGAGCACGTCCAGGCGTCGTCGGGCCTGGTGATGGCGGGCGAGTGGCGGCGGGCCGGCGGTCTCGACCGCGAGGCTGCTGACGGAAGCGTCTGTCGACGAGCTCGGCGGCGCCCAGTCGAGCTCTGCGGCGTGGGTGAGCAGCTGCTGCTCGAGGTGTCGCAGAGCTGCGCCGGGGTCCACGCCGACTTCTTCGACGAGCAGGCGCCGCGCGTCGGCGACCGCCCGCAAGGCCTCGGCCTGGCGGCCCGATCGGTAGAGAGCAAGCGCGAGCTGGGCGTGCAGGGGCTCGTGCAGTGGGTGCTCGAGCACGGCACGCTGCGCGTCGGGAACGAGCTCGACATGGCGACCGAGTGTCAGTCGCACCGCGCCGCGAGCCTCCAGCGCCGCCAGCCGCAACTCGTGCAGCCTCGCCACGTCGGGTGCGAGCTCGAGGTGACCAGCGGCGTCGAAGAGCGGTTCGCCGGTCCACAGCGCCAGGCCGGCCACCAGCAACTCGTCGGCCTCGGCGAGCTCGGCCGCATCGGTCGATCGGCTCAGCCGCGGGCAGCGACGACGGCCTCTTCGAAGCGCTCGGCGTCGACCGCCCCCGGTGGCAGCTCCAGGCGGTAGCCGCCGGGCACCGTGACGACAACTGGCCCTGACGACCGTTCGAGTGGTCGAAGCGCCCGTCGGAGCTGCGAGATCTGCGTGTGGAGGGCGTTGGTTGGATTGGCCGGCTGCGCCTGCCCCCAGATCACTTCGGCGAGGGTGTCAGCGCTGACCGTCGCACCGCGGCGAGCCGTCAGCAGGGTGAGAAGCACCCGGGGAATCGCCCCACGGATCGGGACCGGCGTGCCGTCGACTCGGACCTCCAGCGGGCCGAGGATGCGCAGGTCCACTCGAACCGACGCTAGTCGGGGGCCTCTCGTGTCTCGCGGGCCTTCAGGGATCTGCCAGCAGCACGACAGGGCGGCGCCAGTGGGGTCCCGCACAGTCACCCTTGATGGAACCAACGACTCTGCTTCCCGCGATCGCCCTGCTGTCGCTCGTCACCGTCGAATCCGGCGGCTGGCGCTGCTCGGCTTCATCACCGCCCGTCGCGGCGCACTCGACCCGGCGCAGCACCAGGCGTTCCGGGCTGGGCACGCACACGCCGGCGTGCTGCTGGTCCTCGCCGTCGCAGCGTTCGCCCTGTTCGGTCGAGCCGAGCTCAGTGAGAGCACCCAGTGGCTGCTCGGTGTGCTGCTGCTCGCCGGGATCCTGGCGCAATCCGGCGGGTTCTTCCTGCACCTCGCGTTCGGAGCACCTGCCCAGCACACGTTTGGTACACGGCTCACCCGAGGCGGAGCTGTGCTCATCGCCGTCGCCCTCACGTGGCTGGCCGTCGCCCTGCTTGTCGCGTGACCACCGAGCGGTCGTCAGTCCCTGACGAGCACCACCGCTGGGAACGCGCCAAGCGCGCCGCCAAGGTCGAGCTCGCCCTCGACCGCCAGCTCGTTGTCGACGAGCACGTGGCGCCAGCGCCCGGGTGGCAGCGGCAAGGGTCGGGCTGGCATCACGCCGGGCGGCGCGACCACGGTGACGACCCGGGCCGCTCCCGACTGGTCGGTGCGGGCGAACGCGATCACATTGACGTCGTCCTTGACTTGCAGCGGGAGATAGCCGCCGCCGGGACCGAAGACGTCAGGCAACCGCCGGCGCAGCGCCAGCAACCGGTGCAGCACGACCGCCTTCGCGGCCGGACAGTTCGGCTCCGCCCATGCCGCCGCGGCGTCGAGGGAGTCCACTCCAGCCACCAGCACCTCCAGCTCCTGCTGGTCGGGCGGCAAGCGGTTGTCGGGGTCGACGAGCAGGAAGCGTGAAGGCCTCGGTGCCTTGGTAGACGTCTGGAACTCCCGGCGCCGTCGCCCGCACGGCCAGCATCGCGAGCGCCGTTGCCCGCCCAGGCCGATCCAACGAGGCGGCCAGCTCGGCCACCGGCGGCCACACCAACACGTCCTGAGCAAGCGCGACGAGCCGCTGCTCATAGGCCTCGTCCGGGTCAACCCACGACGTCCGCTGGTCCGCCTCGCGGGCCGCCTTGACGAGGAACGCGGCGAGGCGGTCCGTCGACAACCCGGGCGTCGTGGCCACCGTCTGCAGCGCCAGCCACCGCGTGGACAGGTCGAGGTCCGGGAACGTCGGCGTCTCCACCCGCTCGTCGACGACGCGTGACCACGGTTCGGCGGCCGATGCCAGCATCAACCCGATAGCTCGAACGTCCTCGGACCGGGCGACGTCGTGGGTCGTCCCCGCGAGCATCGTGGTCGGCCACTGGGAAGCCGTGGCTGCGTGATGTTCGTGCAGAAGGGAGATCGGATCGGACGCCGGCTCGACCTCGCCGCCGACCTCGCCGAGTGACGCCAGCGCGAGGTACCGCCAGAACGCCCGGTCCTCGACGCCTTTGGCGGTCGCCGGACCGGTCAACTGCTGCCAGCGGGTCCGCAGCTCGGCGGCAACGCCTCGGTCGGCGGTCGCCATGGCACGAGTCAACCGATCGAGCGGTCCAGCGAGGTCGGGGCGGGCTGCGCCCGCTTCGAGCCTTGCTGACTCCATCGCCACGCCCCCGGCCTCGTCGTGGGGAAGGTAGGTGCGGTAGCGGCGGAGGTGCGCGCTGAGCTCGGTGACGGCGGCGCGCGCGTCGGCGAGGTCCAGATCTGACACTGCCGCAGAGGCGACACGCGCGACACGATCGCGATCGGGCGCCAGCGCACCGTCCAGCACCTCTCGACGTGCCTCCAGCTCCCACGCCCTGAACGGCCGCCCGTCTCCGCAGATCTCCGCCCAGCGGGCCGCGATCGTGCTCCAGCCCTGTCTGTCGAGGAGGGCGTGCTCGAGGACCCGGGCGTGCTCGTAGCCGGTCGTGCCGTCGACCGGCCAGTCCTCGGGCAGCGTCTCACCGGGGGCGAGGATCTTCTCGACGACGATCCAACGATCCCCGAGCAGCTCGCGCAGCTGGCGGAGGTACCCGCCCGGGTCGGCCAAGCCGTCGACGTGGTCGACCCGCACACCCCCGAAGCCCGGGTGGTCGAGGAGGAGCCGGGGAATCGTGTCGACGGCCGTCGTCACTTCCGCGTGTTCGACGCGCACAGCCACGAGGCTGTCGATGGTGAAGAAGCGGCGCACGTTGCGTTCCGGCCGGCGCCACTGGATCAGGTCGTAGTGCTGCGCTGCGAGTAGGGCCGGGACCTCCATCGCCTCGGTGCCCGCGGCCAGCGGAAGGCGCAGGTCGCCGACCCGCAACTCGCCGTCCCGGACCGCGAACGCGTCGATCATCTCCTCCAGCGGCTGGCCGAGCACCGGCAGCAGCACGCGACCGGATCCCGCCTCCCAGTCGACGTCGAACCACCGGGCTGCCGGTGCGTCGGGTCCGTCGCGCAGCAGCTCCCACCAGCGTGGGTTCAGCTCGGCGGCGGCGACGGAGACGTGGTTCGGGACGTGGTCGACGATCGCGGCCATCCCCCGCTCATCCAGCGCGTCGAGCAACGCCGTCAGGCCCTCGAGCCCACCCAGCTCCTCCCGAACGCTCGTGTGGTCGACGACGTCGTAGCCGTGGGTGCTCCCGGGCACCGCCTCGGTGACCGGCGAGAGGTACGCGTGGCTGATCCCGAGCCGGTGCAGCCGGTCGAGCTGGCGCCGCGCCATGTCGAAGCCACCGTCCGGGGTGAGCTGGAGACGGTACGACGCGACCGGTTGGATCACGGTCGACCCGTGTGAGGATGCGCGAGCGAGCGCCAGCGAGCGAGTGGACACCGCGGCCTGCGTGGCCGGGGAACGCAACATCACGGCAGGCGTTCGGCCCGCGGGATCGGGAAGTAGCGGTGGTGATGCGCGCCGGTCAACTCGTAGATCCCGGTCCCCCGGCGGCCGTCGTCCGTCGTCACGAGGACCTGGTTGAGACCCCCGCCGAGATCGCCGTAGCGCTGCGCCCAGCGGCCTTCTGCCTCCAGCACGACCTCTCGCCCACCGTCGAGGGTCAGCTCGACCCGTCCTGCGATGCCGGCCACCTCGGCGCCGTCGCGGGCGTAGCTCACCGCGCCGCCATCGGCATCGATCCAGTCGAGATCGTGACGGACGTCGACGACAGGGATCGGGTCACCGCCGTCGGCCGGCGCGAAGCAGCCGTCGCTGAAGATGCGTGCGCCGTTGGTCAGCTCCCAGTGCCAGACACCGAACATGCCGTCTGGCAGCTGCACGGCGAGCCACATCCAGAACGGGCATCGGGCATGGTCGCGGATCCCCCACGAGTGATCGCGCTGCCCCCACCACCCATCGACCCGGTGGGTGCGACCGTCGCGTGTGTAGGTGCCGTCGTACGTGCCGGACTGCAGCATGTGGCTCTGGTCCCAGATCAGCTCGTGACCGGCGCGCATCGTCCCGCGACGCAGCCCGTACGCCGGCGTGCGTGCACTGAACGTGAGGTCGAGCGCAACCGGCACGTCGACGCCATCCTCGACATGGAGGTGCACCGTCCGATATGGCTCGACGATGTCGATGCGCACCGGCCCGACCACGAACGTGTGCGGGTCGTTACCCGCGGGTCTGGCGTGACGAGCCATCGTCGGGGTGCCGTCGATCATCCCGAGCTGCAGTGCATCCAGCTCGCGCCGGGCCGGGAAGTGGGCCATCGTCAGGATGACGACGTCGCCGAGGCGGTCACGGGGGTGGAGGACGAAGAACAGGCTCTCCCGCCAGTGATGGTGGTGGGCGACCACGTTCGGCAGCGGCTCGGGGATCTGGTGCACGAAGTATTCGTCGAGCGCGGTCAGTCGTGGCATTGCGGTTGGTCCTGTCACTCGGCAAGCAGGTCGAGGGAGCCGAGGTCGAGCGCTTGCTCGGCGTGTCGGTCGGCCATCGTGATGAACATCTCGTCACCACGATCGGTGCGCCGTACCAGCGTCGAGGCGACGACGGCCATGATCAACCCGCCGAAGGCGTAGCGGCGGTAGTCCTCCCACACGGCGTCCTCCGATACCCCGACGCCATGGCTCTTCAAGCCACCGACGTAGCGCTCGACGAGCGCGCCGCTCGTGCTGCCGCCTGGAGTCCGGCTGGCAGGCTCGCCCCCAGCAGGTAGCTGAGGTCGCTGACGCCCGGCCCGAGCCCCACCGTCTGCCAGTCGACGACGACCACCCGCTCGCCGCCGACGAGGAGGTTGTCGGCCCGGAAGTCGCCATGGACGATCGTCCACGGCTGGGGACGATGGCGGAGGTAGGCGTCGAGCCTCGGCGTCAGCCGTTCGAGGACGGCCAGCGTCTCCGGCGCGACGCGACCGGTGTAGTACTCGACGAACGGCGCCACGGCGTACGTGATGAGACCCACGAGGTTGTCGAGGTTCTCCGGCTGCGCGCGGTTCAGCCAGGCGAGCTCGGTCAAGGTCTCGTCGCCCCAGCGTGGTCCGTGCAGCAGCGCGAGCTCGTCAACGGCGCCGGCGATCTCATCGAGCGTGAGCCCGTGCATCTGGTCGCCCTGCTCGGCGGGCGCGACGTCTTCCAGCAAGACGACGTACGAGCCGGTCTCGACATCGTGCGCAGCGTGGTAGCACCACGGCGTCCGCACAGGGAGGTCGGCGGCGAGATCCCGGTAGAAGCTCGCCTCGATCTCGTAGGTCCTGCGTCAGCCGCGCCGCGATCGCGGCTGTCTTCCTCGGCAGCTGGGACCTTGGCGATCAGCGTCGCCGGCCCGGCGCCCGGTGGGTCATAGTCGAGGAACAGCCGCACGGTGTCGGCGACCTGTCCGGTCCCGACCGGCTCAACTCGGAGATCCGCAACCCGGGCGTCCAGGACGCCGGTACACCACTCAGGTGTGACGTCCTGGACGCCCGTGATCGGCGTTGCTGCCGGCGCGTCAGTCAAACGTGTCGAGCAGGTCCTGGATTGCGTCCTGCAGCAGCGGGGCGCTGTCGGGGACCATGCGAGCGAGCTGTTCGACCCGGGCCTGGATCGCCCGCGGGTCGGCGCCGGCGTCCTCGAGCTGCATGGCACCCTCGATGCGGTTGCCGATCTGCATCGCCGTGCGCTCGTCGAGCTGCCCCGGCGCGCACGGCCTGGTCGAAGTAGGCGCCGACCACCGCCAAGCTCGGCGCACAGATCGAGCTGCGTCTGGTGCTGCGCGTTGAACTCGGTCGAGCACGACCTCCGACGCCGCGTCGATCTCGTTCTGCCGACAGCTGGTCGCTCGGCACGAAGCCGAACGTGTCGAAGCCGCGGGCGATCTCGGAGCCGTAGACGTAGCCGTTGTACCAGTACGTCGACCACAGGCCGCCGAGGTTGATGCGCTCGGGTTGGCGGGTCGGGATCGGGAACGGCGAGTTGACCGGGCCGCGGTCGAAGTAGGCGATCTCCACCGGGTTGGCCGAGTCGGTGAAGTCGATCACCGACACGCCGCCCTGGTACCACGCCTGGACGAGGATGTCCCGGTTCGGGCACCGGCAGCAGCGACGAGTTGTGGGCGACGCAGTTCTCCTGCGACGGTCTGCACGGCCGGCATCTTGTAGTAGCTGCGCGAACTCCATCTGCCCGTCGACGATGTCGAAGATGCGCGTCGGCGCCCCACTCCGGCTGGTCCGTCGACGCGGCAGCGGGCCGATGTGCCGCCGCCCCACTCGTCGGTGAAGATCACCTTGGTGCCGTCGTTGCTGAGCGTCGCCGAGTGCCAGTACGAGAAGTTCGGGTCGGACACGGCATCGAGGCGCACCGGGTTCACCGGGTCGGAGATGTCGAGCAGGATGCCGTTGCCCTGGCAGGCGCCAGCGGCGATGCCCTGCTCCGGGATAGGCCGTGATGTCGTGGCACGTGTTCGTGTTCGGCAGCGGCGAGTACGCGGTGCCGGACGGGTGACAGCGGCGCCCGGCAGCGTGTTCTGCAGGCCGTTGAACGCGCCGGTGGCGGGGTCGGTGAAGATCCGCGGCTGGCTGACGATGGCCGCCGTCTGCGGCGCCGCGAGCGGCACCTTGATCACGTCGATCCGCCACTGGGTCGGGTTGCCGGTCGTGACCGGGCTCTGGGTCAGCGCGGCGTTCTCACAGCCGGCCAGCTCGAGGGGCGAGCGAACGCCGGCGGTGCCCGAGTTGTAGATGTAGATGTTGGCGGGATCGTCCGGGTCGGTGACGATCGTGTGGGTGTGCGAGCCGCGGCACGTCTGGACGCCGGGCAGCTGCACCGGGTTGTCGAGGTCGGTGATGTCGAAGATCCGCACGCCGCGGAACCGCTCGAGGTTGACGGCGCCCGGTGCGCCCTGCGTACCGCAGTCGATGCGGCCGCGGGTCTCCTCGACCGACATGAACAGCAGGTTCGCCGTACACCGACACGTCGCCCTGGCCGCCCGGGCAGACGAACGACGCCTGGCAGCACCGGGTTCGGTCGGGTCCGAGATGTCGTAGACCTGGAAGCCGTTGAAGCTGCCGACGATGGCGTGGTTGCCGCGTGAAGGCGAGGTCGGAGTTGACGAACCCGAAGTTGCCGGGCGGCGCGTCGAACGGCGCAACCCGCGGGATCGTTGTCGACCAGCTCGATGTTGCTTGCGGCCTCGGTCCACGGGAAGTAGCCGGGCGCCAGCCCGACGCGCGGGATCCTGCTGGGCGGCGACCGGAGATCGGGCACCAGCGCCAGAGTCAGCAGCGCAGCTGCTCCGACGGCAAGGCGACGAGACCCGCGACCACGGACGATTGACGACATTGTCAGACCCCCAAGTTGTGTTCGGTCCAGCCGCCCCCGGCCTCCGTTCCGGGCGAACGTAGTTCACGTCGGCCTGCCATTGCCAACGCAGCGTGCGGCGGCATGCTGTTCGCCCATGGTCCGCCGGTTGATCGCTGCTGGGCGTCGCGGGCGCCATTGCCGTCGCCACCGGATGCGACTCCGGCGAGCCCGACGCCGAGACCGACGCCGACGGCGCCGGTCGTGCAGCTCGGCGGCCCAGGCGAGACGAACCGGGTGCTGAGCGAGGAGGACCTGGCGGCGACGCCGAGCGTGCCCGGCCACACCGCCGCCGACGTCGACTTCGTCAACTCGATGATCGCCCACCACCAGCAGGCCCTCGACATGACGGCGCTGGTCGACGAGCGGGCCGCCGACGACGGCCTGCCGCTGCTCGCCGAGCGGATGGAGGTCTCCCAGGTCGCCGAGATCGACCAGTTGCAAGGGTGGCTGACGCGCGCGCGGCGAGGACCCTGAGGGATTCCAGCAGCACCAAGGCATGCAGATGCCCGGCATGCTCACCGCCGAGCAGATGGCCGCGCTCGCGGCGGCCTCCGGCGAGGAGTTCGACGCGCTCTTCCTGCAGTCGATGATCCACCACCACGAAGGTGCGGTGGTGATGGTCGAGACGCTCCTGACCGGGGGCGTCGGCGGGCAGGAGCCGCAGCTCTTCCAGATCGCCGGGGGCATCGAGTCCGACCAGCAGGTCGAGATCGCCCGCATGAAGTCACTGCTCGTCGAGCTCGCTCCCGCGGTGAGCGGTGAGGGCGGATAGCGCCCTCACCGCTCATCGCGGCACCTGCGCAACCTGATTACCTTGCGCACATGGCTACCCAGGGCGACACGACGAAGATCCTGCTCGACGAGTCGGAGATGGTGACGCAGTGGTTCAACATCATCCCTGACCTGCCGTCACCGCCGCCTCCGCCGCTGCACCCGGGCACGCACGAGCCGATCGGGCCCGACGACCTGGCACCGCTGTTCCCGATGGCCCTCATCGGCCAGGAGGTCACGATGGATCGCTACGTCGACATCCCGGGCGGCGTGCTCGACGTGTACCGGCTCTGGCGGCCGTCGCCCCTCTTCCGTGCCCATAGGTTGGAGCGCCTGCTCGACACGCCGGCGAAGATCTTCTACAAGTACGAGGGCGTCAGCCCGGCCGGCTCCCACAAGCCGAACACGTCGGTCCCCCAGGCCTTCTACAACCACGAGGAGGGGATCCGGAAGCTGACGACGGAGACGGGCGCCGGCCAGTGGGGCAGCGCCCTCGCCTTCGCCACGGCGCAATACGGGATGGAGTGCGAGATCTGGCAGGTCGCCGCGTCCTACCGGTCGAAGCCCTACCGCAAGACGATGATGGAGGTGTGGGGTGCGACGCTGCACTCCAGCCCGTCGCCGGTCACGGAGTACGGCCGCTCGCTGCTGGCCGAGAACCCGGACCACAACGGCAGCCTCGGCATCGCCATCTCCGAGGCCGTCGCCGTCGCCGCCGCCGACCCCGATGCCCGCTACAGCCTCGGCAGCGTGCTCAACCACGTGCTCATGCACCAGACCGTCATCGGTGAGGAGGCGCTGCTCCAGCTGGCCAAGGTCGGGGAGACGCCCGACCTGCTCGTCGGCTGCACCGGCGGTGGGTCCAACTTCGGTGGGCTCTCCTTCCCCTTCCTGCGCGAGAAGCTGGCCGGCCGGATGAACCCGACGATCCGCTGCGTCGAGCCGGCGGCCTGCCCGAGTCTGACGAAGGGCGAGTACCGGTACGACTTCGGCGACACGGCCGGCATGACGCCCTTGCTGAAGATGCACACGCTGGGACACGGGTTCATCCCCGAGCCGATCCACGCCGGCGGCCTGCGCTACCACGGCATGTCGCCGCTCGTCTCGCACATCTACGAGCTCGGACTCGTGGAGGCGATCGCCATCCCGCAGCTCGAATGCTTCGCCGGAGCGCTGCAGTTCGCGAGGGCCGAGGGCATCATCCCGGCACCCGAGCCGACCCACGCCATCGCCGCGGCGATCCGCGAAGCGCTGGCCTGCAAGGAGTCGGGCGAGTCGAAGGTGATCCTCACGGCGCTGTGCGGGCACGGCCACCTCGACCTCGCCGCGTACGAGCAGTACCTGTCGGGAGCGATGGTCGACTACGAGCTGCCCGACGAGGAGATCGCCGCGGCGATGGCCGAGGTGCCGGTGCTGGCCTGAGCGTTCGCCGGCCCGTCGATCAGGTGATGATCGCGCCGCAGGTGATGTTGATCGCCGACGCGGTGATGGTGCGAGCGAGGTCGGACGCGGCGAAGGCGGCGACGTTGCCGACGTCGTCGAGCGTGGCGCCGCGTCCGAGCAGCGTCGGTGCCACCAGCGACTCCACGAGCGCGTCCCGACCCTCGAAGTCGGCGGGGATGGAGTCGATCACGCCGCCCGTGAGCAACGAGACGACGCGGATGCCATGGCGGCCGAGCTCGCTCGCCAGCTGCTTGCGCAACGCCTCGACGGCGGTCAGCGAGATCTGGAACCCGCCGATGTAGTAGTCGCGGATCGGGTCGCCCTCGCCACCGAACATCAGGATCACGCCCGAGCCCTGCCGGATCATGTGCCGGCCGGCGGCGCGGGACGTGAGGAAGACGGAGCGCATGGCGTTGTGGATCGGCTGCTCGAAGTCGGCGAGCGACATCTCGACCAGCGGCGTGCCCTGCACGTCGCCCGTCGAGATCACGTTCATCGAGATGTCGAGCGATCCGTGGTCCCGCACCAGACGCGTCGGCGTGGGCGTCGACGGCCTCCTCGTCGAGTGCGTCGACCTGGGCGACGGTGGCGGTGCCGCCGGCCTCGCGGATCTGCCCGGCGACGCGCTCCAGCTTCGTCCAGCGTGCGGCCGGCGAGGTGCACGGTGGCGCCCTCGCGGGCGAACGCGCGGGCGACGGCCCCGCCAATGTTGCCGCCGCCTCCGTAGATGACTGCCTGCTTGCCTTCCAGCAACATGCCGGCCTCCTGATCGTGGTCGTCGAATCGAGCTGTCACGACGATCGAGACGCCGAGCAACTCATCGCTTGACGTGACGGTTTCGTGACGAGATGATCGATGGGGAATCAATCGTGCCGGGCGGGGCCGGAAACGGAGGACGCCATGCGCACCCGCCCGCTCACGCTCGTCGCCGTCACTACGTTGCTCGTGGCGCTGGTGCCGTCCGTCTCCGGCGCTGCCCAGAGATCAGCCCTCCGGAACGGACGACCCGCCGTACCTCGACCCGCGTCTGCCGATCCACCGCCGTGTCGAGGATCTCCTCGGTCGCATGACCATCGAGGAGAAGGTCGGTCAGATGACCCAGGCCGAGCGGGGCGCCGTCACCGGCGATCCCACGGTGATTGCCACGTTGGGGCTGGGATCGGTGCTCTCCGGTGGCGGGTCGACACCGACGCCCAACACGCCCGCCGCGTGGGTAGACATGGTCAACGAGTTCCAGAGCCAGGCTTTGAGCACGCGGCTGGGCATCCCGATCATCTACGGCGTCGATGCCGTCCACGGGCACGGCAACGTGTACGGCGCGACGGTGTTCCCGCACAACATCGGCCTCGGCGCGACTCGCGACCCCGCCCTGGTGCGGGAGATCGGTGAGGCGACCGCGGAGGAGGTGCGGGCGACGGGCATCCCGTGGAACTTCTCGCCGTGTGTCTGCGTCGCTCGCGACGAACGATGGGGACGCACGTACGAGAGCTTCGGCGAGGATCCTGCACTGGTCACCCGGATGGCGACGATCATCGATGGCCTGCAGGGCAGGGGCCCAGACATCTCCGCCGACCACGTCGTGGCCACGGCCAAGCACTATGCCGGCGACGGGGACACGGAGTACGACGAGGCGATCGCCGCGAGCAACGTCGGCAAGCCGTGGTACGAGCAGCGGTACACCATCGACCAGGGCGTGACGGTGGCAACACACGAGGAGTTCGAGGCGATCGACCTGGCGCCGTACTTCCTGGCGATCCATCGCAACAAGGTGCGCAGCGTGATGCCGTCGTTCTCCAGCGTGGACTGGGTCGAGGACGGCATCGGCGACCCGCTCAAGATGCACGCCCACGAAGAGCTCATCACCGACGTGCTCAAGGGCCGGTTCAACTTCCGCGGCTTCGTGATCTCGGACTGGGAGGGCATCCACCAGATCCCGGACCCGGACAACCCCGGCGTCGGCGGGCTCACGCCGTACAAGGTGCGCGTCGGCGTCAACGCCGGCATCGACATGTTCATGGAGCCGTTCTCCGCCCAGCAGTTCGTGGACCTGCTGCTCGCCGAGGTCGAGGCAGGTCGCGTCAGCGAGGAACGCATCGACGACGCCGTCCGGCGCATCCTGCAGGCGAAGTTCGAGCTCGGGCTCTTCGAGCACCCGTTCGCCTCCACGGACAACCTGGATGAGGTCGGCAGCGAGAGCACCGTGCGCTGGCCAGGCAGGCCGTGGCCGAGTCGCAGGTGCTGTTGAAGAACGACGGCGACGTGCTGCCACTCGCCGCCGACGCCAACATCTACGTCGCCGGCCGCAACGCCGACGACATCGGCAACCAAGCCGGTGGCTGGACGATCCAGTGGCAGGGAGTGTCCGGCGACGACGTCATCCCGGGCACCACGATCCTCGAAGGCATCAAGGAGGTGGCGCCGGAGGCAACGGTCACGTTCAGCGACGACGCGTCGGCGCCGATCTCCGGGCAGGACGTGGGCATCGTCGTGGTCGGCGAGACGCCGTATGCCGAGGGCTTCGGCGACGTCGGCGGGCCGGAGTGCGGGTTCTGCACGCCGGCCCAGCTGGAGGAGAAGTCGCTGTCCCTGCAGCCCGCCGACCGGACGGTCATCGACACGGTGTGCGACGCGATCGCGACCTGCGTCGTGCTCGTCGTCTCCGGCCGTCCGCAGCTGCTCACCGACCAGCTCGGCAAGATCGACGCGCTGATCGCGTCGTGGCTGCCGGGCAGCGAGGGCGCCGGCGTGGCGGACGTCCTGTTCGGTCAGCTCTCGTTCACCGGCAAGCTCCCGATGACCTGGCCGCAGAGCGAGGACCAGGTGCCGATCAACGTCGGTGACGCGGACTACGACCCGCTGTTCCCGTACGGGTTCGGCTTGCGCACGTAGAGGTCGGGCTAGCCGTCGGCGGTCAGCCACTAGCGCACGCAGCGACTGGTACAGCTCGACCGTCCGCTTCGCGGCGACGTCCCAGCCGAACTCGTCGATCGCCCGCTGACGGCCGGCCCGGCCCATCGCGGCGGCGCGGTCCGGATCGCGGACGAGCTCGTTGACGGCCGCCGCCGATGCCGTGCTCGAACTGCTCGGGCTCGGCGCTCGTCGTAGTGGACGAGCAGTCCGGTGTCGCCGTCGGCGACGACCTCCGGGATCCCCCCGACGTCACTGGCGACGACCGCAGTCGCGCACGCCATCGCCTCGAGGTTGACGATGCCGAGCGGCTCGTAGATCGACGGACACACGAACACCGTGGAATGGCTGAGCACCTGGCGGACGTCCTCCCGCGGCAGCATCTCGGACACCCAGACGACGCCGCCGCGCTCGTCGCGCAGCCGGGAGACCGCGGCATCGGTCTCCGCCGCCAGTTCCGGGGTGTCGGCCGCGCCGGCGAGCAGCACGATCTGCGCCGAGGCGTCGAAGTCGAGGGCGGCCCGCAGGAGGTGCGGCACGCCCTTCTGGCGGGTGATCCGCCCGACGAACACGACCGACGGCCGTGCCGGGTCGACGCCGAGGCGCTCGACGACGTCCGTCTCGGCGACCGGGCGGTAGAAGTCGGCGTCGATGCCGTTGTGGATGACGTGGACGTGGGCGGCGTCGAGCGCTGGGTAGCTGGCCAGGACGTCGCGTCGAGAGGCGTGGCTGACGGCGATCACGGCGTCGGCGGCCTCGTAGGCGGTGCGCTCGGCCCACGACGACAGCCGGTAGCCGCCGCCGAGCTGCTCCTGCTTCCACGGCCGCTGGGGCTCGAGCGAGTGTGACGTCACGACGTGCGGGACGTCGTACAGCAGCGCGGCGAGGTGCCCGGCCAGGTTGGCGTACCACGTGTGGGAGTGGACGAGGTCGCAGCCCTCGACGCCGGCCGCCATCTCCAGATCGGCGGCGAAGATGCGCAGCGCCGGGTTGGCGCCGGCCAAGCGCGGATCGTCCTCCGAGTGGGCGGTGGCGCCGTCGCGTGGTGCGCCGAGGCAGTGCACGTCGACGTCGACGAGGCGGCGCAGCTCACGCACCAGGAAGTCGACGTGGACGCCGGCCCCGCCGTAGACCTCGGGCGGGTACTCCCGGGTGAGGATGCCGACCCGCACGGCGAGCGACTGTAGTAAGTCGGGTTCGTCTCGCAGCCAAGCTGCTCGACTCACCTCCCGAGCTCGCCGTCGCTGTCACGGGCGGCTCCGGGCTCATCCGACGTCACCGCGAAGCGACGGCTCGCCCACCTGCCTATCCGCGGGGCCGCCGTGGCTCAGCGCATCACTTCTTCGAGCCCCGCCGGCGGGGCGGCGGGCTGCGCCGCGGAGGCGCCACGCCGGACGGGCGAGCGTGACGCCGATCGCCACGAACGTCACCATGAGCGCGGCAGCAGTTGCGTAGGCGGCGGTGCGTCCGGCGTGCTCGTAGATGACGCCGGTCATCAGCGCGGTGAGCCCGGCCGTCAGCGTGGCGCAGGCACCGAGGACGCCCTGCCCGCCGGCCTGCCGTTCGGGCGGCACGACGAGTCCGGCGGCAACCCCCGTGCTCGAGACCGTGATGCCATCACTGACGGCGTGGAACATCGCGACGGCGAACATCGCACCGCCGGTGGGCACCAGCCCGTACAGCAGCATGAACATCGCGCCGAGCAGCAGACCGACCGTCGCCACGCGGAACGGCCCGACCCGCTGCGACAGTCGGCCTCCGGCTGCACCCAGGAGGATCAACGGCAGGGCGAACAGCGTGATGCCGAGATTGGAGATCCACACCGCGGTGTCGAGGTCGTCGAGCACGACCGCCCACAGCGCGTCGAAGGCGCCGATCATCAACCACACGGCGGAGCCGAGGACCACGGCGCCGGCGAACGGCCGGATGCGCAGGAGGTCGACGGCGAAGCGCTGGCTGACCGGTGCCGTCTCCTCGGCGACGGTCGTGCGGGCGACCCACGGAACGACGAGCAGTGTCGCGCCGGCGATGACGAGGAACGGCGCCGGGATGCCGAACGGGTCGACGAGCAGCGCCGACACCGCCGGCCCGGCGGCGAACCCGCCGACGTCGGCGGCGATGAGCCGCCCGAGGTTGTTCCCGAGGCGTTCCGGCTCGGCGAGGATGACGATGCGCCGGATCGCGGGAACGGCCATCCCGACGCCGACGCCCATGACGAAGCGGCCGGCCAGCAGCGGCATGAAGCTGGTGGAGAACGCCATCAGCACGAGCCCGACTGACGTTGAGCACCATCCCGCCGAACACGAGCTGGCGGGCGTGGCCCCGGTCGGCCAGCGGGGCGATCACCAGCTGCGACAGGAAGCCGGCGAAGAACCCGATCCCGATGACCGCGCCCAGTGCCGACTCGCTGATCCCGTACTCGTCCCGATAGTCGTCGAGCATCGTGAACAGCACGCCGTACCCCGCGCCGAGGCACGCCATCAGCGCGGCGTAACGGTTTTGAATCCCGGTCAAGCTCGTTTTCGATACCAGATCTTCCAGAGAATCAAGGATTCCGTTACTCAGCCGTACCGTCGAGACGAGCGCTGCGGCGACGGCCGCCGGCTGCTCGTACGGCGCCATGTGCCCGGCCTCCTCGACGCATCGTCACGGCCGCCTGCGGCAGCAGCTCGCCCCATCGCTCGGCGTACACCGGCGGGATCAGCCGATCGCTGGCCCCCCACACGACGGCCGACGGGGTTCGTCACGCGGTAGAGGCGCTTGGCGAGTCGGCGGTTGGGGATCGGGAACAGCACTTTGCCGGCGGTCCCGAGCCGGCGGTTGTTCCGGATCGAGGAACTCGGTGACCGCCGCCGGATCCTCGAAGTCCACGCCGCCGGTGAGCAGCGACGCCGTCGCGGGGTCGTGGAACAGGTGTCTCGGGAAGTCGAACGGGAGCATGGAGTAGATGTCGGGGATCGGGTGATCGTCGAGCCACAGCCCCATCGGTGCGACGAGCCCGAGCGCGCCGTAGCTCCCCGGCGACAGCGCCGCCATCTCGGCGGCGATCATGCCGCCGAACGAGTGCCCGTAGAGGTGTGGGCGATCGAGGCCGAGCGCGACGACCACATCTGCTCCGTGCAGCGCGAAGTCGAGCATGTCCTCGAGCACGTCCTCGCCGCCCGAGGCCCCGAATCCCGGCCACACCGGCGCGAACACCTCATGGCGTGTCACCCAGCGCAGCCAGCGTCGGTTCCCCGCCGAGGTGCCCGCCGAAGCCGTGGAACGCCACCACCGGCGATGCTCCCGGCGAGCCGAACACGACGACCTCGCACGTGATGCCGCGTGCCGTGGTGATCGTGATCGTTCGGCTCATCAGCCGGCGGCGACGTCGCGCGGCAGCTGCGGGTCGCGGCGCGCCTCGACGATCGTCTCCTCCGGGCGCACGCGGTCGGCGAGCGGGCGGATCCACCAGCGGTCGTCGCCGTCCCAGTCGGGCCACATCGTGCGCAGGTGCGGCATCACCCGCTCGGCGAACAGCTTCGTGGAGTGACGGGTCTTCCAGTCCGCCATGTTCCCGCAGTGGAACAGGCCGAAGACGTGCCCGACGCGCAGTGACGTGATGAGCTCCTTCATGCGGTCGATCACCGTCGCCGGGCTGCCGGCGATGATGTGGCCGTCGTCGATCGAGCTGCTGCCACGTCAGGTTGGCGAAGATCTTCTGCATCGCGGCGCGGAACTGGTCGACCGCGCCGGCCTTGATCGTGTCGATCGTGCGGTAGCCCGGCGGGTCCGAGAACCCCGGGTAGACGTGCAGGCAGCGGTTGAAGAAGTAGAGGACGTGCTCGCTGTAGAGCCGCTCGGCCTCGGCGTCGGTGTCGGCGACGCAGATGATCTGGGCGAATGCGGCGCGGTACGGGGACTCGTCCTTGTCCTCGCGCCGCGACACGGTCCCAGTACCCGTCCATCAGCCGCTTGGCGTTGAGGTACCCGGCGAATGAGAGGTACGAGTAGTTGTAGTCGTGGTCGAGGCAGAAGTCCCACGTCTCGATTGAGCCGCCACCCGGGATGTAGATCGGCGGATGCGGCTGCTGGATCGGCTTCGGCCAGCAGTTGACGTAGCGCAGCTGGTTGTACTTGCCGTCGAAGGCGAACGGCTCCTCGGCCGCCCACGCCCGCATGATCAGGTCGTGCGCCTCGGCGTACTTGTCACGAGTCAGGGCAGGGATCTGCCCGTAGCAGAAGTTGGTGTCCATCGGCGTGCCGACCGGGAAAGCCGGCGACGAGGCGGCCGCCGCTGATGCAGTCGAGCATGGCGAACTCCTCGGCGACCCGGATCGGCGGGTTGTAGAGGGCGATGGAGTTGCCGATCACGCAGATGGCCGCGTTGCTGGTGCGGCGGGCCAGCCCGGCGGCGATGAGGTTGGGGCTCGGCATGATGCCGTAGCCGTTCTGATGGTGTTCGTTGACGCCGATGCCGTCGAAGCCGAGCTCGTCGGCGTACTCGAGCTGGTCCATGTAGGTGTGGTACACGGCGTTGGCGCGGGCCGGGTCGAACAGCGTGTTGGGGATGTCGACCCAGACCGACCGCGACGACTGCGCGGAAGTCGTCGGGCAGGTAGGGCCACGGCATGAGGTTGAACCAGGTGAACTTCACGGCACCTCCTTCCGTCGAGTGTGTCGCAGCCGCGATGGGCGCGACGAGCCCGGCTCGATTTCCCTTTCCGGCTCCTCGCCGCGCCCATGACGGGCGAGGGACGACCGGAGGTGCGCGATGACGATGATCGGTTACGACCCCGGCCGGCTGGCCGGATTGCGGTCGCGAGCGCGACGTGCCGCCGAGGTGCTCGAGACCGTCGCAGCGACGATCCTGCCGCGGCGGGCGCCATGGCGGCGGTCGCCGCGACGCGCCGCAATCTGGAGGACGGCGTTCTCGCGCTGATCGGGCGGATCACGACCAGTGACGCAATGGGCTCATGGATCGCGGCGAGCGTCGCCGGCGCGCCACGCAACTGCAGTCAGCCACAGCCGGCACTCTGTGAGAACACTCCGGTCCGCTCGTGGTTCGGCCCGGGCTACGAGGTGTTCGGCGGACGGGTGACGATCGTCGAGTGGCTGAGGATCGAAGGCTTCAGTGGTTACTCGCGAGAGTGTGCGGAGGGGGGACACCGAGTGGGAGGGAATGGACGGCATTCCGATCGTCGAGATGTTCAGCGGCGGCACAGAGAGCACGACGTGGACGGTCCACAACGCCTATGTCGAGTACAGCTACGCCTCCGTGGACCGTGGTGGGGACATGGCGGACCCGGTCCCGCGTGCGGCCTTCGTCGGTGACGTGGAAGTCACCGAATACAGGGAGTACACGACCTTCCAAGCCGAGGTCGGGCTGCCGGTCGGAGGGCCGCCCGGCTCGAGGTCCGGCGATCCGACCGCCGAGCTGGACATCGGAATTCCGATCGAACACACGGTGATCAGCGCCGGTGCGACCTACTCGGTCCGGCTGCTCCAGGGCAATCCCGTTCCCGTGGGCCGACCGGCCACGAGGGCACCCCGCACGTACTACCGACAGATCCCGTTGACCCGATCTCGACTCGGCCGACGAGGACTGACCGTGGGCACGAGCGCATGGGCGCTGCTCGCGGCCGCGAGCGTGGCGGTGGCCGGCTGCGGAACCGGCGATCCGGTGATCACCGACGCGCCGGCCCCCCAGCCCACACTCACTGCCGAACAAGCCCGCGCGCTCGACGACGTGGTCTTGACGGCTCGACACGACTGACACGACGCACTGCCTCACCGCCATTTCGGAAGCGCTCGACCTGCACGTCTCTGACATGTGCATCACCGTGCCGTTCGCAGCCGTCGAGCTCATGTACGGCGACGGCCCTGCCTCGCCGGCTTGTTCGACGATCGATACAGCACCGTACTCGCTGTGGATCATGCCGCTTGGCGGAAGCTGTTGTCGATGTCGAGGCGCAGGAAGGGCAGGTCGATCCGATCTTCCGCGGTGACAGCGGTGTCTTGATGATCATCAGCGAGGCAGTCGAGCAACACCACAACCGATGACGCTCGTGGTCGTGTACGGAGACACGACGTTGCGCTGTCCATTGCCCCACGGTTCCAACAATTGCCTGAGCGAATAGCGTGCGGTCGTGGACCGCGACGACCTGCTCGACATCGAACGCGAGGGCTGGGACTCTCTCTGCGACGGTTCTGGTGCCGAGTTCTACGGGCGGGTGATGACCGACGACGGGCTGATGGTGCTCGCCAACGGCATGGTCATGGACCGCGACCAGGTCGTCGAAGCGCTCGGGCAGTCACCACCGTGGATGTCGTACGAGCTCGACGACGTTCGCGTCGTCGAGATGGGCGCCGACGCCGCGGCCCTCGTGTACATCGGCACGGCACGACGAGACGACGGTGAGCCGTTCGTCGGCGCGATGTCGAGCGTCTACCAGCGCGTCGGCGGCGATTGGCGGCTCGCGCTGTACCAGCAGACGCCCGTCCAGCAGGGCTGACCGTGTACCGACCCAAGGCGTTCGACGTGAGCGACCTCGCGGAGCTCCACGACCTGATGACGTCGATCCGCCTCGCCCATCTGGTCAGTCCGACCTCGGGCGGTCTCGTTGGCTCCATCGTGCCGCTGCTCGTCGACCGTGACCGCGGCCCGCACGGCACGCTCGTCGGGCACCTCGCTCGCGCCAACCACCACTGGCGCGACCTGACGCCCGGGGTCGACTCGATGGCGATCTTCGCCGGTCCCGATGCGTACGTCTCACCGTCGTGGTACGCCACGAAGCAGGAGACGGGCAAGGTCGTGCCGACGTGGAACTACGTCGCTGTCCACGCTCACGGCGAGCTCGTCGTGCACGACGATCCTGTGTGGCTCGAGACACTCGTGCGGCGCCTCACCGACGTGCAGGAGGGCGGGCGCGACGATCCGTGGTCGGTCGACGACGCGCCGGCCGACTTCGTGCGAGCCCAGCTGCGGGCGATCGTCGGCATCGAGCTGCCGATCAGCCGCATCGAGGGCAAGCGCAAGCTCAGCCAGAATCGGCCCGCCGCCGACGTCGCCGGCGTCATCGCCGGTCTCGGCAGCGGCACAGCCGGTGAGCGCGCCGTCGCCGGCCTCATGACGCCGATACCGTCCAGTCCGTGGCAGCCGACTGGAGCGACGCCGCCCGGAACCTGACCGATGCCGTCACCGCTTTCGTCGGGCCGGCCAACGGCGCATATCCCAGCTGGCAACACGCTGGTCGTCCGCGGTGCCGGCGAGACGCGTCATCATCGACCCGTCGGTGACCGTCGCCGAGCGCGGTGGCGTGCCGGTCCACGTCGATGCCGTACTCAACAGCCACAGCCACGAGGACCACCTCGCCGGCAACGGAACGTTTCCCGCCGCGCGGGTTCACGTCCACCACGACGACCTGCCCGGCGTGCGCGGGCTGGACGGTCTCATGGCGGTGTACGGCTTGCCGATGACGCACCCGTTCGCCACGGACATCGTCGAGCAGTTCCACTACGCACCGCGCCCGGACGCCAGTCGGATTCAGCGACGGTCACGTCTTCGATCTCGGCGGCACGACGGTGGAGGCCGTCCACCTCCCTGGGCACACCCGCGGCCACAGCGGCTTCCGCATCTCGGGCGGCGTGTTCTTCCTCTCCGACATCGACTTGACGGGGTTCGGCCCGTACTACGGCGATGTCTGGAGCGACCTCGAGGACTTCGAGGCGAGCCTGGCCAAGGTGCGCGACGAAGAGGCCGACTACTACGTGACGTTCCATCACAAGGGCATCATCGAGGGACGGGCGGAGTTCCTCCGCCTCCTCGACGCCTTCGCCGCGGTCATCGACCGTCGCCACGAGGCGATGCTCGAGTTCCTCGTCGAACCGCACTCGCTGGAGGAGATGGCCAACCACCGCTTCGTGTACCGGCCCCACGTCGAGCTCTCGTTCACCGACGCCGTGGAACGGCGCACCGCCGAGCTGCACGTGCAACGGATGCTCGCCCGTGGCGAGGCGGCTGAGGTGGAGCCGGGTCGCTTCCAGCGGATCGGCCGCCGATGAACCGCCGGCCCGACCAGCCGTCGACCGACGTCGAGCGGCCGAAGCCGACGAACCCGTTGCAGCCGGTGGTCGCCGTCGTCGCCGTGTTGGCGGTCATGTGGGCGGTCGAGATCATCGACGTGCTGCCGTCGACACCGTTCGACTCGTGGGGCATCGAGCCGCGTTCGCTGCGTGGCCTGTTCGGCATCGCCTTCGCCCCGTTCCTCCATTCCGGGTTCGCCCACCTCTTCGCCAACACGATCCCGTTCCTGGTGCTCGGGTGCGTTCATCGCCCTGGGTTCTGTCACCCGCTACCTCCAGGTCACGCTCATCGTCGCGGTGGTCAGCGGGCTCGGGACGTGGCTGTTCGCCGCGCCGGGCACGGTCCACATCGGGGCCAGCGGCCTGGTGTTCGGCTACCTCACGTATCTCGTGACACGCGGCTTCTTCGCCGGCCGGGTGCTGTGGATCCTGGGCGGCCTCGTCGTCCTCGCCTTCTACGGCGGGATCCTGTGGGGCCTGCTCCCCCGCCCCGGCATCTCGTGGACCGGCCACGTCTTCGGCGCCATCGGCGGCATCCTCGCCGCCTGGTACGTCCACGGCCGCGAACCCACCGACGCCGATCTTGTCCACAGCCCCTAACCGGTTTTGAATCCCGGTCAAGCTCGTTTTCGAGGGCAAATCTTCCAGAGAATCCGCGAACGGCCACACTGACGCCATGACACGGGATGCGTCGATGGCCAGGGCACTGTGGCGGCGGCTGGAGGCGATCCACGCCGTGACCTACTTCTCGCCGGAACCGGTCTCGGCGCTGGCGGCGGCCGGCTACCGCGGGTACTGGATGGGCTACTTCGCGCAGCGGGCGGCGCCGCTCGGCGCCGTCGGACCGGAGCTCGTCACCGCCATCTTCTACAACTTCTCCCCGTGGCGGGTGGCGAAGGCGCTGCCGGACGCCTGGGGCTTCGCGCCGCCCGACGTGGCGCTCGAGGCTCGAGCCAGCCGGCTCGACCGCAGCCCTGCGGCGTGCCTTCGACGGCGCCGACATGGAACGCCGAGCTGGCGACGGCCGTCGAACTGGCCGGACGGGCGGCCCGAGCAGCGCCGCTCGATGGCAGACCGCTGTTCGCCGCCAACGCCGCGCTCCCGTGGCCCGAGGAACCGGTCGACGTGCTCTGGCACGCCGCCACGCTCCTGCGCGAGCACCGCGGCGACGGCCACGTCGCGGCGCTGATCGCGGCCGGGGTGGCGGGACGAGAGGCCCACGTCCTGCAGGTCGCCGCCGGTGCCACGACCCGGGACGTGATGACCGTCGCCCGCGACTACGACGACGTCGAGTGGCAGCAGGTCATCGCCGGGCTGGCCGAACGTGGTCTGCTGACCGCCGATGGGGAGCTGACGGCGGAAGGTCGAGCGCTCAAGGCTGACGTCGAGGAGCGCACCGACCGCATCGCCCTCGCCGCCTTTGCCATCGCTCAGCGACGACGAGCTCCAGCAGCTCCTCGCCGCGCTCACGCCGCTGGCGAAGGCCGTCGTCGCTACCGGCGATCTGCCGAGTGTCATGCCGATGGGCCTGAACCTCGACGAGAAACTGTGAACAACCAGATTCTCTGGCAAATTCACCGTCGGAAACGGTGTTGACCGGGATTCAAAACCGTCTTTTCCACAGGTGGGCGGGGCACGGGGTGGAGGTGCTCGTAGGCGCGGGCGGCGCGCAGGACGAGGGCGTCGGCGAACATCGGGCCGACGAGCTGGAGACCGATCGGCAGACCGGGCGAGGTTGAGCGCTCAGAGGTCAGGCCGCACGGCACGGTGATCGCCGGCTGCTGGGTCAGGTTGAACGGGTACGAGAACGGCGTGAACCCGAGCATCGACTCGGGCGTCATCGGGGTGTGGCCGGCCGGCCGGGCCTCGAACGCCGGCATGGCGACCGCCGGCGTGACGAGCAGGTCGTAGCGGGTCATGAACCGGCGCATCAGCGACCCCAGCTCGCCACGCCGGAGGTGCAGCCGCTGCACGTCCAGGTTGCTGAGCGCCGCGCCCAGTTCCGCCTGCGCCGTGAAGTCGGGATCGGTCACCGCCTGCTGCTCGGGCGTCAGCGTGTTCCACAGCGTCCATGCGCCGGTGAACCACAGGCCCGTGGTGATCTCCAGCGGGTCCTCGAAGCCCGGATCCACCGACCTCTACCACGGCGCCGAGCGAGGCCAGCTCACCGACGGCGACCTCGACGGCGGCCGCCACCTCGGCGTCCACACGGGCATAGCCGAGTGTCGGCGAGTACGCCACCCGCAATCCGGCCACGCCGTCCTCCAACCCCACGCGCAGATCGCTCGCGTCGGGCGGCAGCGACGTCCAGTCCCTCGGGTCCGGCTGCTTCAGCACGTTCAACATCAACGCCGCGTCGGCGACGCTCATCGTGTGCGGTCCGATGTGGGACACCGTGCCGAACGGCGACAACGGGTAGGCCGGCACGCGGCCGAAGCTCGGCTTGAACCCGACGTTGCCGCAGAACGCGGCGGGGATGCGGACCGATCCGGCGCCGTCGGTGCCGACGCCGAGCGGGCCGAGCCCGGCCGCCACGGCTGCCGCCGTGCCGCCCGAGGACCCGCCCGGCGACTTCGCCGGATCCCACGGGTTGCGGGTCAGCCCTGTCAGCGGCGAGTTCGTCTCCGCCTTGCATCCGAACTCGGGCGTCGTGGTCTTGCCGATCAGCACCGCACCCGCCTCGCGCAACCGGGCCGTGACCGGCGCGTCGGTGTCCCACGGCTGATCGACATCGACGGTCCGGCTGCCCCGCCGCGTCGGCCAACCCCGGGTCAGCAGGAGATCCTTCAGGCACGTCGGCACCCCGTCGAGCGGTCCCACCGGTGCGCCGCGCTGCCACCGCTGCTCGCTCACCCGCGCCGAATCCATCGCCTCGTCCGCGGCGACGAGGCAGAACGCGTTGAGCACCTCATCCAGCGCCTCGATGCGGCCGAGCACGGCCGTCGTGACCTCGACCGGTGATGCCTCCCGCCTGCGGTAGAGCTCGATCAACTCCGTCGCCGGCCGTTGCGTCAGGTCCACGCGCACGACTCTGGCATCCCGGCGTCGTTTGGCGCTCGCTCCGGTCTCGAAGGCAGGTGGGTGAGACGCCGCTGCGAAGCGGCGGCGGCGAGCACGGCAGGCGAGGCGAGCAACCTGCTTGCGAGCCGAGCCCGACATTAAGGTCGGCTGGCACCGTGACGGTGCTGCTGCTGCTCTACCTCGTCACCGGGTTGCTCGTGCTGGGGGTTGGACGAGCCCTCGGGCGCAGCACCTACCTCGTCGCCGCCGTTCCTGCCGTGGCGACGCTCGTGTGGCTGCTCGTCCGCCGCGACGACATCGCCGCCGGCATCGACGAGTCCGTCCAGTGGATCCCCGAGCTCGGCGTCGAGCTCGATCTACTCGTCGACGGCTTCGCCGCCCTGATGCTCCTGCTCGTCGCCGGCATCGGTGTGCTCGTCGTGGCGTACTCGGCGCGCTACTTCGACCAGCCACCGACGCGTCTCATGGGACTGCTCGTGCTCTTCGGCGGCGCCATGACCGGGCTCGTCATGTCCGACGACCTCCTCGTGCTGTACGGCTTCTGGGAGCTCACGTCGGTGACCTCCTTCCTGCTGATCGGCAATCGCCACACCGACCCGCGGGCCAGAGCTGCGGCACTCCAGGCGCTGCTGATCACCGGCGCCGGCAGCCTCGCCATGCTCGCCGGCTTCATCGTGCTGGGCCAGGCCGCCGGCACGTACCAGCTGAGCGCCATCCTCGGTGATCCGCCGTCGGGGACGACGGTGACCGTCGCGCTCGTCCTGATCCTCCTCGGGGCGTTCACCAAGTCCGCCCAGTACCCGTTCCACAGCTGGCTCCCGGCGGCGATGGTCGCCCCCACGCCGGTCAGCGCCTACCTGCACTCGGCGACGATGGTCAAGGCCGGCGTCTACCTCGTCGCCAGGTTGGCGCCCGCATTCGCCACCGTCGCGATGTGGAGGCCTGTCGTCGCGACCGTCGGCATCGCCACGATGCTCCTTGCCGGTCTGCGGGCACTGCGTCAGACACGACCTCAAGCTCCTCCTTGCGCTCGGCACCGTCAGCCAGCTCGGGTTCATGATGGCCGTGCTCGGCTGGGGCATCGCCGGACGCGATGGTCGCCGGCAGCGTGCTCCTGCTGGCCCATGCCGCCTTCAAGGCGGCGGCCTTCATGTCCGTCGGGATCCTCGACCACCAGCACGGGACGCGTGATCTTCGGCGGTTGCCCCGCCCGCCTCCGGTTGGGTACCGGCGGTGGTCGTCACCCTCGTCGCCGCGGCATCGATGGCGGGCATCCCGCTGATGTTCGGCTTCATCTCCAAGGAGGAGGCCTTCGGCGCGCTGACCGGTCCTGCGTTGGCGGGCGTCGTCGCCGGTTCGATCCTCACCGCGGCCTACAGCTACCGCTTCGCCGCCGGTGCCCTCGGCCGGCTTGGCGACCGAGCCGCGGGCTGCAGCCGACACGGCGCGGGCCCCGGGAGCCACTTTCGTCGCACCCGCCGCCGTGCTGGCCGCCGTCACCGTGATCCTCGGCTGCTTCCCCGGCCTCGTCGATGGCCTCGTCGACGTCTCCGCCGCCTCGCTCGACGACGCTCACCGAACCGGTGCACCTCGCGGTGTGGCACGGCGTCAACCTCCCGCTCGTCCTCTCCCTCGTCGCGCTGGTCGGCGGCGCCATCGTCTACGCCGCCGGACCGGCGGTGGCCCGCGTGCTTCGCCTCGGAACCGCCGTGCCGAGCGCCGCTGACGGCTACCGGGAGACGCTCCGCGGCGTCAACGCGTCGGCCAACCGCGCCACCGCCATCGCCCAGCCGGGCTCGCTGCCGCTCTACCTCGGCATCATCCTGTTCACGGCCATGGTCGTCCCCGGCGTCCTGCTCCTCAGCGGCGACTGGTGGACCGGCTGGCCGCAGGCTCGTGGAGATCCCCGTCCACGTCGTGCTGTCGGCGCTGCTCATCGCCGAGCGCGCTGGCGGCGGCGATCGTGCGCCGCCGATTCGCCGGTGCCCTCCTCCTCGGCCTGGTCGGCTACGTGATGGCGGGCCTGTTCGTCGCCCAGGGTGCACCCGACCTCGCGCTGACCCAGGTTGCCATCGAGACGCTGACGACGGTGCTCTTCGTCCTCGTTCTGCGCCGCCTGCCCGACAAGTTCGAACGAGTCGTGCCGCCGCGCCGTGTCCTGCGGTACGCCGTCGCCAGCACCGTCGCCGTCGTCGTGTTCGGCTTGACGCTCGCCGTCGGAGCGATCGACCCACCGACCACCGTCTCCGAGGAGATGATCAAGGACGCCGTGCCGGAAGCCGACGGTGCCAACGTCGTCAACGTCATCCTCGTCGACTTCCGCGGCCTCGACACGCTCGGCGAGATCACGGTGCTCACCGCGGCCGCCATCGGCACCGTCGCCCTCGCCCGCGCCGGGCGGCGACCGACCCCCGTCGGTCAGCCAGAGCACCCTGTGCCACCGCCGGTGCGATCACCCGGTTGGTGACCCTCGACGTCTCCGTGCGCATCGTGTTCGCCGCGGTGATGGTCGGCTCCATCTGGTTGCTGTTCGCCGGGCACAACCAGCCAGGCGGAGGGTTCGTCGGCGGCATCGTGGCGGGAGCGGCGATCGCCCTGCGCTACGTCCAGGGAGGGTTGCCGGCCGTGCGCCAGCTCTCGCGTGGCCATCCCTGGACGATCCTCGGTGCCGGCCTGCTGATCTCCGTCCGTCGACGTCGGTGGTGCCGCTGTTCTTCGGCGGGTCGCTGCTCGAGAGCGGAGCGCTGACGCTCGACCTGCCGCTGTTCGGCACCGTGAAGCTGACGTCAGCGCTGGCCTTCGACATCGGCGTGTACCTCGTCGTCATCGGGCTGGCCCTGATGGTCTTCGAGTCGTTCGGTGACGACCCGGTGACGGCAACGACGAAGCGAGCCGGCCGAGCGAGCCAGCGAGCCGACGGCGTGAGCGTGCTGATGGCCGCCACGGCGGCAGTGCTGTTCGGCATCGGCACCTACCTCCTCATGCAGCGCAAGCTGTCGCGGCTGATCATCGGCCTCGGACTGATCGGCCACGGCGCCAACATCGTGTTCGTCACGACGTCCAAGCGGGGCAGCGCGCCGATCATCGGCACCGGCGATCAGAGTGACTTCGCCGACCCGGTCCCGCAAGCGCTCGTGCTGACGGCGATCGTCATCAGCTTCGGCGTCACGGCGCTGCTGCTCGCGTTCGCCTACCGCAGCTGGCTGCTGACCGACGACGACGAGGTGTCCGACGACCCCGACGACCGCGCCGTCGGCAAGGCCGGCCCCGACATCGAGGTCGCCGACGCGGACATCGAGGAGGCCGTCCGAGGAAGAGGCGACCGAGCCCGGAGTCGTCGCATGAACGCTGTGCTGCCTGCTCCGATCGTCCTGCCCCTCATCGCCGCCGCGCTGTCGATCCTGTGCGGTCGCTACCGGTCGGCGCAGCGGATCATCGGCATCACGACGCTGACGGCACTCGTCGTGCTGTCGATCGTCATCCTGCAGCACGTCGACCGTGAGGGGATCGTCGTCGTGCAGGCCGGTGACTGGCCAGCGCCGCTCGGCATCACGCTCGTCGCCGATCGGCTGTCGGCGATCATGCTCGCAACGGCATCCATCGTGCTGCTCGCCGTCCTGATCTACGCCATCGGCCAGCCGGGCGTGGAGCGCAACCACGTCGGCTTCCAGTCCGACGTACCTGATGCTCGCCGCCGGCGTGTCCGCCGCCTTCCTCACCGGCGACCTCTTCGACCTGTTCGTGGCCATCGAGATGATGCTCACCGCGAGCTACGTCCTGATGACGCTCGGCGGTCGACTGGAGCAAGTCCGCTCCGGCATGACCTACGTCGTCATCAGCCTCATGGCATCCGTCCTGTTCCTCCTCACCCTGGCGTTCATGTATGCGGCCACCGGCACGATGAACCTGGCCGACCTCGTCGGCCGCATCGCCGAGCTCCCGGCCGGCGTGCGGGCGGCGCTGGCCGGCCTGCTGCTCGTCGTCTTCGGCATCAAGGCGGCGCTGTTCCCGCTCTACTTCTGGCTCCCCGACAGCTACCCGACGGCGCCGGCGGCGGTGACGGCGATCTTCGCCGGCCTGCTCACGAAAGTCGGCCTCTACGCCATCATCCGCACGCAGACGCTGCTGTTCCCGAGCGACAGCCGCCCCGCCACGCTCCTGCTCGTCGTGGCCGGGCTGACCATGATCGTCGGCATCCTCGGCGCCATCGCCCAGGAGGACATCAAGCGGATCTTCTCGTTCTACATCATCAGCCAGATCGGCTACATCATCATGGGTCTTGGGCTGTTCACGCTGGCCGGAATCGCCGGCGCGGTCTACGCCATCGTCCACCACATCGTCGTCAAGACGACGCTGTTCCTGGTCGGCGGCCTGATCGAGCACGCCGGCGGAACGAGCCGGCTCAACCGCCTCGGCAACATGATGGCGACGGCACCCGTTGATCGCCGTGTTGTTCCTGCTGCCGGCGCTGAGCCTGGCCGGGATCCCGCCGTTCTCCGGGTTCGTCGCCAAGTTCGGACTCTTCGACGCGACCGCACGGTCCGCCGAGTGGGCCATCCTGGCCGTCGGTGTGATGGTCAGCCTGCTCACGCTGTTCTCGATCTTCAAGGTCTGGGTCAGTGTCTTCTGGAGCCCGCGATCGGGGCAGCGGAGCGAGACGATGCACCCGCCAAGTCGCCGCGGCGCCTCCCCCGCCTGATGCTCGCTCCGACTGCCGTGCTCGCCGCCCTCACCCTCGCCATCGGCGTCGGTGCTGGCCCGCTGTACGACCTCAGCGACCGAGCCGCCGCCGACCTCGTCGACCCGAACCACTACATCGAGGCGGTGCTGACGCCATGAGATCTGCAGCAGTCATCGTCGTGCTCGCCGCCATCTGGGTGCTGCTCTGGGGCTCGGCGTCCGTCAGCCAACATCATCAGCGGACTGCTGGTCGGTGCGGTCCTCGTGACGCTCGTCCCCGGCGCTCCGCGGCCCGGACCGTCCGCTGGTCATGCGGCCCGATCGCCGTCGCCCGGCTGGTCGGGCACTTCCTGGCCGACCTGGTCCGCTCCAACGTCGTGCTGACCCGCGAGATCGTCGCCCGCCGGTCGCGCATCCACACCGCCATCGTCGGCGTCGAGCTGCCGGAGTGCTCCGACGAGCTGCTGACCGTGATCACCAACCTGTTGGCGTTGGCGCCGGGGACCATGCCGGTCGAGCTGAGCCTCGATCCGCCGGTGCTCTACGTCCACGTGCTGCACCTCGAGGACGTCGAGCAGGTGCGCCGTGATGTCCGGCGGCTCACCGACCTTGCGGTCGCCGCCGTTCGGAGCGGCGGAGGGGAGCCCATCGTGATCGAGGCCGCCTATGTCGTCCTGCACTTGGCCGCCGTGCTGTTCACCGGACGAGCCATCGTCGGACCGTCCCTCTCCGACCGCGTCATCGGCATCGACGGCGTCATCGTGTCCGGCATGAGCATCGTGATCGTGCAACGCCATGGACACCGGGCGTGGCGCCTTCTTGCCGACGGCCGTCGTCCTCGCGCTCGTGTCGTTCGTGAGCACGTCGGTGGTCGCCCGGTTCATCGAAGGGCGCGGCGAGTGATCGGGAGCGCCGTCACGCTCGTCGGTGCCGTGCTCGTGCTGCTCGGGGCGATCGGCGTCGTCCGCTTCCCCGACGCTCTGGCCCGCATGCACGCGCTGACGAAGGCATCGACCGTCGGCGTCGGCCTCGTTGCCATCGGATCGGTGTTCGTGCTGCCGACAGCCAACGACATCACGTCGGCGATCGGCGCCGCCGCGCTGCAGTTCCTGACGCTCCCGATCAGTGCGTCACTCCTCGCCAGGGCCACCTACCACGCTCGTGGCATCGCACAGCCGGGTCGACGCCATCGACGAGCTGGCCGACCGCTCCCCGCCGGCTCCCTGATCCGACGAGCTCGCCGTAGAAGTGCGCCAGCACGAGCCCCGCCGCGGCGAGGCCGACGATCACGGAGCGCGGTGTAACACCCGTGGCGTGACGAGGACGACGGCGACCGCCAAGACGAGTCCCACGAGCAGCGTCCAGATCGAGAGGCCGAGCAGGATGACGACGAGCGCGCCGACGACGACGCCAACGGCGAGGATGATGTCCTCCCGCCGCCACCGTCGGATCGCCATGGCCACGACGACGGCGACGACGGCGAGCAGCAAGATGAACGCCGCCAGTCGCATCAAGCTCGTCGCGGCACCACCCACGATCGCCCTGATCGCGGCCTGGCCTCCGGGCTGCTGGGCGATGTCCGGCGCCGCCGCAACGACGCGCTCGACCGCGCCGCGCATGACCACGATGGCGGCGATGACACCGAGGCCGAGCACGAAGACGGCCCGCCAGCGGTTGGCGGCGACGAGGACTGCGGCGACCAGCAGCACGACAGACAGGGCGATGACGAGCCACATCGCCCGCTTGGCGAAGGCGGCCGCCTGCTGGGCGCTCTGCAACGAAGCCTGCGCGTTGGCGATGTTGTCGCTCTGATAGACGACCAGCTGCCCGAAATCGTCCGGTAGATCCCGACCGATCGCGTCCTCGAGCTCGGCGATCTGCTCCGTCGGATCGCCGTCCGCTGAGAGCTCCGGGATCTGGAGGTCCTGGAAGAGCCCGAGGTCCTGGAGTCGGGTGGCGGCTCGGCCGACGAGCGGGAGCAGGTTCAGGGTCACTGCGCCGTCGTTCACCGAGATCCCGTCGAGCAGGCCATCACCCTGCAGCAGCCGCATCGCGGCACGGTGCGCCCGCTCGGCGAGCCGCCGGAACACCGTCTCGGTCTCTCGTTGCGCCAGCAGCACGGCCACACCTCGATCG
The DNA here is from genome assembly GCA_963802375.1 of uncultured Actinomycetes bacterium. Classification (GTDB taxonomy): domain Bacteria; phylum Actinomycetota; class Thermoleophilia; order Gaiellales; family Gaiellaceae; genus JACDAN01. The sequence goes on along the minus strand of CAWDIJ010000010.1, from coordinate 97,546 downwards.
ACGGCGGTCCGCGCGCCGCCGGCGAGCAACGGCTCGAGGCTCTGGAGCTGATCGGGCAGCACCGCAGTCAGCGCGGCGTCGACGTCAACGGCGGTGAAGACGAGGTTCGTGATGTAGTCGGAGAGGGCCGCCTGCACCTCGGCTTCGTCGAAGGCGTCGACGGCGAGGTCGGCGACTCGCTCGCTGCTCGTCACCGTCACCCGCGCCCAGATCGCCACCGTGCCCACCACGAGGAGGAGGACGGCAAGCACACCGAGCACTGAGGCGATGATGTTGCGGGTTCTCGGTGAACGCATCGCCCCTTTGTAGTGCCTGGACTCGTACCATCCGCCACATGCGGACCACGCGACGGCTGTGGCAGCCGCCGACCGGCCTGCAACTGTTCGCCTCGCCCGAGGGGGAAGCACGCGCGCGACGGCCGACGGATGTCGCGCTCGCCATCGCCAGCTTCCTCGTCCTGCTGATCGCAGGGACCTTTGCGCGCGTGGCCACCCAGCTCGACGAAGCCGTCTCCGAGCTGCTGTCGTCGCTGCCCGGCTTCCTCGACGGGATCTGGCGATTGGTCGCGACGAGCGCGCTGGTGTGGGTCGGCCTGCTGCTGATCATCTCGGTCGTACGTCGCCGCACCTCGCTCGTGCGCGACCTCCTGTTCGGCGCTCTCATCGGCGCTGCCGTCGCCGTGATCGCCGGTGAGGTCGTCGTCGATGACGGATGGGGTGTACTCAGCGGTCTGTTCGAGCTCGACGACCCACCAGCGTTCCCGCCGGGTCTCGTGACGTTGACCGCAGCCGCGTTCTCGACGGCATCACCACACCTCACCCGCCCGTTCCGCCATCTCGGTCGATGGCTGTTGTTCGGGCAGGCAGTGGCTGTGGTCGCTCTCGGCGCGGCCGTCGGATTCGGTGCGGTCGCCGCCGTCGCCATCGGACTGCTGGCTGCTGCTGGTGTGCACCTCGCCTTCGGCTCGCCGGGCGGACGCCCGGACGCGTCGCGCATCCGGCTGGCGCTGCAGGAGCTGGGCGTGGACGTCGACGACCTCACACCCGCATCGATGCAGCCGTACGGTGCGGTGCTCTTCGATGGTCGCGACGCGGACGGGCCGCTCTTGGTCAAGGTGTACGGCCGCGACGCGTGGGACGGACAGTTGCTCTCCACCGTGTGGCGGCTCGTGTGGTATCGCGACACCGAACGCCTCGCTCAGCACTCTCGCTTCGAGCTGGTCGAGCACGAGGGTTTCGTGACGGTGCTCGCCGAGCGGGCGGGTGCCCGCGTCCCGCACCTCGTGACAGCGGGCAGCGCCGGGCGCGGCGATGCGCTCGTCGTCGTCCGCCCTGTCGGCGAACCGCTCGGCGACGCGTCCGGGCTCGCTCCCGTTGACGAGTCGGGACTCGCCGCGCTGTGGTCGCAGCTGGCGTTGCTGCACGACGCCGGCATCACCCACCGACAGGTCGATCTCGATCGGATCGTGCGGCATGCCGACGGGACGCTCGGCTTCGGCGATCTGTCGTCGGCCTCCGTCACCACTTCGCCGGCCCGCCAGCTCCAGGACCAGGCGCAGATGCTGGCGCTGTCCATCGCCGCGCTCGGCGAGGAGCGGGCACTCGCCGTCGCCCGCACGGCCGTCGGTGCCGAGTCGCTGCCCCAGGTGCTGCCGTACCTGCAGGACGCCGCCGTGCCCCCGCGCCTTCGCGCTGTCCTCCAGCACGCTGACGTCGACCTCGACGAGGTGCGCGTGCGGTTCACCAAGGACCTCGGCGCCCCCGACCAGCCGCTCATCCGCCTGCGCCGGGTGACGTGGGGCTCTCTGGTCAACGTCGCCCTGCTGGCGATCGCCGCGTTCACGCTGATCGGACTGCTCGGCGACCTCGACCTCGAGTCGTTCGCGCAGGAGCTGAAGGACGCCAGCTGGTGGTGGCTCGCCTTCGCCGTCGTCCTGGCGCAGCTGCCACGCGTCGCCTCGGCCTTCAGCACCATGGGCTCGATCGCCAGACCGCTGCCACTCGGGCCGCTGGTCTCCCTGCAGTTCGCCATCACGTACGTGAACCTCGCCATCCCGAGCACCGCGGCCCGAGTGGCGATCAGCGTCCGCTTCTTCCAGCGCTTCGGCGTCGGGCCCGCAACGGCGATGACCGCCGGCGTCATCGACTCGGTCGCCGGCCTGATCGTCCAGGTCGTGCTCCTCGTGACGCTGTTCTTCTTCGCCGACCTGGACTTCAACCTCCAGCTCGATCCCGACCAGCTGAGCGGCCTCGTGACGATCGGACTGATCGTGATCGCCGTGATGATCGTGGCAGGACTCGTCTGCCTCGCCGTGCCGGCCGTGCGCCGACGTCTCACGGGGTGGTTGCGCCAGGGAGCCCAGGCGCTGGCCGTGGTCAAGTCTCCGACGAAGCTGCTCCAACTGATCCTCGGCAACCTCGTCGCTCAGATCTTCTTCGCCGTCGCCCTTGGTGCCTGCGTGCTGGCGTTCGGCGAGGACGTCAACTTCAGCCAGTTGATCGTGATCAACACGATGGTGTCGCTGTTCGCCGGGCTCATGCCGGTGCCCGGTGGGATCGGCGTCGCCGAGGCCGGTCTCACGCTCGGGCTCACGGCGGCCGGACTGGACGAGACGACCGCCTTCGCCATCGCGCTCGCCTACCGCTTCGCCAGCTTCTACCTCCCGCCGCTGTGGGGTGCGCTGTGCTACCGGTCGCTGATCAAGAAGCGCTACCTCTAACGCTCGGGCTCGGCTCGCAAGCAAGTTGCTCGCCTCGCCTCCGAGCTCGCCGCCTCCGCTCCGCTTCGGCGTCTCACCCACTTGCCTCTCCGCGGGGCCTCTGGAACTAATGACGTGACGAATCCAGCCGTTCGAGCGCGACGGAGAGCTCGGACATCGCCTCGACCGTGTCGTGCAGTGCGTCGCGACCGAGCTCAGCGGTCAGGCGGCGGGCGGCGGCGGCGTGGGCCGGATCGATGCGGGCGATGACGGCGTAGCCGGCGTCCGTGGGCCGCACCAGCTTGGCGCGGGCGTGGGCAGGGTTGTCGAGGTACTCCGCCAACCCTTCGTCGACGAGCACATCGGCGAGGCGCTGCACGCTCTGGCGGGTGATGCCCATCGCCCTGGCGATACCCGACACCGTCAGCGGCTCGGTCAGCACCGCCCCGAGCACCTGCCAGCGCGCAGCGGTGCACCCGGCGGGCCGAGCCAGCTCCTCGGCGAGCGCCAGGAACTGGCCGTTCAAGCGGAAGACGGTGAGCGCGGCCCGGCTGAGGAGCTCCTGGTCGGCCTTCACGATTCGCCGCCGACGAGCGCGTGGTACCCGGCCGGGTCGCGCTCGCCGTACAGCTGGTACCACGCGTCGAGTGTGGCGGGCTCGTAGACGTCGAGCCGCGCCAGCACTTCCCGTGCGAACTCGACGGGCGCCACGGCCGTGGCCGTGATCAGCAGGCCATCGGTGACGGCTGGAGCATCGACGTAGTGCGCAGCGCCCGCGTATCCCGTCGCCTCCAGGAACTCGCGGGCGTTGCTCGTGTGCGGGCGCTCGTCGAGGAGACCCGCTGCCGCGAGGCCACCGGTCGCGCCGCAGATGGCAGCGACCGGTGTGCCGGCGGCGAGGAACCTCGCCGCCGCCGCGGCGAAGGGACCGTTGCCACCCGACAGCCAGGTGTCGGCGCCCGGAAGGATGAGCATGGCGCTGTCGTCGGGCGTCACGTCGTCCAACACCACGTCAGGGAGGATGCGGACACCGCCCATCGTGGTGATCGGGTCGGGGCTCTCGGCGACCGTGACCACTCGGTAGCGGCCAGGCTGGCGCTGGAAGCGCTGACCATTGATGGCTGCGACGGCGTAGCCGACCTCCCAGTCGGAGAGCGTGTCGTAGACCGCGAGGTGAACGTTCTCGGGGTGGATCATGACAACATGCTGTCAAATTGACAGCATGTTGTCAATATGGCGCACGTCACCCAGTGGGCGCTGGCTCCGCGGCACGAGCTGGCGACGAACACGAACTCGCGGCCCGGCCGATCGGGCGCATCTCGCACATCCTCGAGCAGGTAGCCGGCCTCGCCGAGCGAGCGCTCGACCTCCTCGCGGCTGCGGAAGCGCAGCGTCGAGTCGGACGTGATCGTCGCCCCATCTGCGGCGAAGACGAATGAGGATCGAAAAGTGACCAGTGGCTCGCTCACCTCGAGCACGTCGTGCCACGACTTCACCGTCCCGACGCCGGGCACATCGGTCTCCTGGTAGCTCTGCGCGCGGTTCCATTCCAGCCACGCTCGACGAGCGGGATCGCGGGTCTCGAAGACGAGCCGCCCGCGAGGTCGCAGCGCGGCCCTGATCCCGCGCAACGTGGCGAGCCAGTCCGCGTCGGTCAGGAAGACCTGGGCCACGTTGCCGGTCATCGTCGCCAGGTCCACGTGCAGCGATGGCAGCATCGTCGCATCGCCAAGGATCCAGCGGACGGCGTCCGCGCCGGGCTTGCGTCGGGCGATCTCCAGCGACGCCGCCGCCGGATCGACGCCGGTGACGTCGAGACCGCGTGCGGCGAGCAGGCAGGCGAACGTGCCGGTGCCGCAACCGACGTCGAGGACGACGCGGGCTTCGAACTCGTCGACCACTGCGACGTATGCGTCGAGGTCGTCCCGCTCACCCTCGAGCCAGTCGTAGATCGCGGCCAGCCGACGGTCAGCGAAGTGCGCGTCGACCACCACGGGAACGTACGCGTCGCGCCGTCCCGTTGACGTCATGCATCCCGCACTGACGGCGATCGCTTCCTCGACGGTCGGTAGACGCGCAGGCGACCAAAGCCAGCCTGGTCACCGTCGACGCAACAGATCCCGCAGTCGTCAGTCCTCGGACCCCACCGCGGCGAGCGCTTCGGCGACCGTCTCCGCGTCCATGCGGTCGTGGGCGAGGAGCACGCCCTTGGAGTTCCGCACGGCGCTCACGAACGCGCGCGCCCAGGTGTTCTCCCACACGATGGCGAGCGCCGAGCTGCCGGGTTCGAGGAGTTCGCCGATCGCTTCCATGTCCTCCTCGCTGAGGAGCGCGCCGGCCTCGCCCTCGAGCTCGAGGTACGGCCCGGCGATCTCGTCGTCGACCTCACTCAGCTCGAACCCGGCCACGGTGCCGTCGTCATCGCGCGTGATGAACACCAGGTCGAGGATCGACACGGTGCCGCTGGCGACCAGGTCGGCCACAGCGGGCGCGATCTCTCCGCGTGAACTGGCTTCCCGGGAAGCCGATGACGGCGAGCTCGACCGGTCCCAATGCTTCGTCTTGTGCCATCTCGATCTCCTCCTGCTCAGCCGAGCAGCTTGGCCTTCGCCGCTTCGAACTCGGCCTCGCTGAGGATGCCCTGCGCCTTCAGCTGCCCCAGCTCGTTCAGCTTCGAGACCAGGTCATCACCACCGGCAGCTGCGGGAGCTGGCGGCGGAGGTGGAGGTGCGGCCGCGGCCGCCGCAGCCTGCTGCTGGGCAGCCTGGGCGTCGGCCGCTTCCTGCGCCTGCTCCGCCTGCTTCCCTCGCATGTGACCGCTCACTGCGGTTGCCGTGCCGGCCACGACCGCAGTTGTGGCGGCCACCCCCACCAGACTACGGCGGCCCATTCGTCGTCCTGGACGCATCATCATCTCGAGGATCCTTTCTTAGGCCAGCGCCTTCGTCTTGGCCTGCTGGTATTCGGTTTCGCTGAGCACACCCTGGTCGCGGAGGCGAGCGAGCTTCTCGAGCTCATCGGCAGTGCTGACACCACCGCTCGACCCGGCCGCCTGCTGGACGTAGCTGCGGAACGCTTCGTCTTGCTTCTGCGCATCCTCGACAGCGTGCTTGCTCATCTTGCTGCCTCGAGCGATGAGGTACACGAGCACCCCGAGGAACGGGAAGATGATGATGCCGATCACCCAGAGCGCCTTGGCCCAGCCGGAGAGGTCGTGGCTGCGGAACAGGTCGGCGATCACGCCGATCAGCAACCAGATCCAGATGAAGAACAAGAAGAACCAGAGGATCGACCAGAAGACGTCGTCAGTCCTCCAACTCGCAGCAAACGTGCTCACCTGCGCTCCCTTCGCATGACCCGGCGACAGAGCCGGGACATCACGTCGATGGATAGCACACGGCGCGGGCGCGACGCGCGTTCTACGACGGCGGCGGCAGCGGTGTCTGGCGATCGTGCTCGGAGAGCGCCTGGCTAGCTGCGGAGTGGGCGACCGTGTACTGGCTGGCCTGCTGCTGGGCTCCGCGTAACGCTGCCTGCTCCACGGCGTAGCGCTGGGAGGCGATCTGGTATGCCGCGGCGTCGGCTGTTCGCCGTGCTTCGGCGATGGCGTGACGCTGACGAAGCAGCTGGTTGCGCAGCCAGTGCAGGAGCACGTCGAACGCGAACGCCACGAGGAAGTAGACGGCGGCGGCGAAGAGGAGCGACAGGTCGAGCACCGAGGTGTCGCTCAGCTGACGATCAGGGAACAGGCCGCGGAACGGGCCCATCAACGTCTCAGCGCTGCGGTAGACCCACTCGGCGAACCCGGCGTCCGGGTTGGCGCCGAACAGGCGGAGGAAGAAGGCGGCGGTCAGCAGCAGCGCTTCGAGCAGGATCACCACATAGAAGATCCAGACGACGACCTTGCTGATCTGGATGATGATGGGCAGGGGCGAGGCTTCGGCCTCTTCGGCGCGCCGCTCGTACTCCGCCGCCTGTGCCTCGAGCTGACTGGTGCTGGACATGCCCATCACTCTCGCGCGCGCAGGCGAGGCGAGCAACTTGCTTGCGAGCCGAGCCCGAGCTACTCCTCGAGACTGAACACCCGCCGGATCAGCTTGGAGTGACGGGCCAGCAGGCGCAGGACCGGCAGGGAGAACGCGAACCGGGCCACGCTGCCGAAGCGCTCATGGATGACGGCGTTGAGAGCCAGCGCCAGCGGGATCACTCGTCCGAGCGCGAAGAACCAGCCCAGCGTGACGATCGTCGATCCGATCGCGCCGTACAGCGCCGACGCCCGCTGGAAGCGATCGGGGAGGTAGAGCACGCTGACGGCCTGGAGTGTGACGATCGTCGCGGCGAGCAGCACAGCACCCGGCAGCAGCGCGCCCGGATCGGTGGTTGCGTCGCCGCAGCATTGCCGTCAACAACACCCAGAGCGGCACGTACAGCACGAACGCGACGAGGAACGAGATGCCGGTGACGGCGATCCCGAGCTCGGCGCGGGCGCGACTGACGAGCACGGTGATCAGACCGATGCCGACAACAAGGCCGACGACGCCACCGACGATCCGCACGCTCGCCTTCGACCCCACGGGCAATTGCCACGCCAGGCAGCTGGCCTGGACCAACACCTTGCTCAACGCCCGGCCGGCGGTCACCATCCCGACCAAGCCGAGGAGCACGGCGATCCAGCGGGTCGAGTTGGGCTGGGAGAGGGCAGCCGCAATTTGGGCGGCGAGCGTGCCCTTGATGCCGGCGGCATCATTGACCTCGTTGGCCTCGTACTGCTCGCCGATGAAGCCGAGGACGCCGACAGCGAAGAGCACGAGCGGGACGAAGAACAGGAACAGCCGGAAGGCGATGGCGCTGCCGACAAGCGTGCCCGCCGACTCCCGGTCGCGCCGGTACACCCGCATCAGGACGTCGACGACCGGCCGACGCTCGTACCGCTGCAGCAGCTCCGAGGCGCGGACCTTCGCCTTGGTGGCACGGTCCTTGACCGTCATCGAGTTGGCGGCCAGCGGTACGTCGTCCAGCCCCGACCGTCTGGTCGAGCGCCGATCGACTCGTAGAAGTCGATCGCCTTCTGGTTCCAGTCGAGCACGCTCCATTCGATGCGGCCATCGGTCAGCGTGCGCAGGTGGGCCAGCAGTGCGCTCCCGACCCCGGCACCTCGTGCCTCCGGGTCGACGTAGAGGTCCTCGAGCCAGATTCCTGGACGCCCGAGGAACGTCGAGAACGTGCGGAACCACAGCGCCATCCCGACAGGGCGACCGTCGAGCTCAGCGATCAGCACGCGCGCCGCAGGGTCGTCGCCGAACAGGTGGTCGGCGAGCTCATCCGGGTCGAGCCGGACCTGATCAGCGAGCTGCTCGAACTCGGCGAGCCCGCGGATCAGCCGGACGATCGTGTCGAGGTCAGCTCGTTGCGCCTCCCGCACCGTCACCACGTTGGTGACCGTAGCGACGTCGACGGATACCGTCTGCCGATGATCAAGGTCACCGTCCTGTACCCATCGACCGGCGACAGCACGTTCGACACGGACTACTACCGGACGACGCATGCGGAGATCGTGCGGCGGGTGCTCAAACCGGAGCGGTTTGACATCGACAAGGGCCTCGACGGCCAGCCCTTCCATGCCATCGGCTACCTGCTGTACGCCTCGCAAGACGCGATGAAGGCCGGGATGGGCAGCCCTGATGCCAGTGAGGCGATGGCCGACATCCCGAACTTCTACAAGGGCGGGCAGCCGCAGATCCAGATCTCCGAGGTTCTCGACTAGCGGCCCCGGTGGCGCTCGAGTAGCCGTGTTCGTGGTGGCGATGGAGGTCGACGTGCGGATCGTGGATGCCCACTCGCTGAAGGACAAGCGCCAGGTCGTCAAGTCGATCGTCGAGTCGGCGCGGCGGCGCTTCGGCATCTCCGCAGCCGAGGTCGGCGCGCAGGACGCGTGGCAGCGGGCCCGGCTCGGCTTCGCCGTGGTGTCGTCCAGCGCCGGTCAGGCCGAGCACGTGCTCGACGACGTCGAGCGCTTCGTGTGGTCGCAGCCGGCGATCGAGGTGATCAGCGCCGAGCGCGTCTGGCTCGATTGACTCCCTCGCCGGCCGAACGGCACTCCCTACGCTGGCGCGATGCCCCCGCTGCGGTTGGTCGAGCGCCACCGGTTCCTCGACAGCTACGGCTTCGTGCTGGTGCTGATCGTCACCACCTACGTCACCGCCGTAACGCTCACCGAGCCGTGGGGCGCCACGATCGTGCTCGTCGTGCAGATCGCCGCGGTGACAGTGACGCTCCACGTCTCGCACGCGCGAAGACTCGTGCGGGTCGTGGCCATCGTGGCGCTCGTCCTTTCGGGAATCGCGGCGGTCGCCAACCTCGTCGACCCGACCGACGACAGCCTCCTGCCGGTCCTCTTCGCCTGCAGCACGCTGCTCTATGTCGTTGCGCCCTTTTCGATCGTCCGCCACGTGGCCCAGCGCCAGCGAATCGATGTCGAGACGTTCCTCGGGGCGCTCGCTGCGTACCTGCTCCTCGGCATCGCCTTTGCGTTCTCCTACCGGTTCATCGGCGAGGTGCAGGAGGCCCCGTTCTTCGGCGATGCCGGTGACGGCACGATCGCCGACGTCCTCTTCTTCAGCTTCATCACGCTGACCACGACCGGGTACGGCAACCTCGTGCCGGCCGGCAACCCCGGCCAGAGCCTGGCCGTGCTCGAAGCGCTGCTCGGCCAGCTGTTCCTCGTCACGGCCGTCGCCAAGATCGTCAGCGCCTGGCAGCCGCGGCGCCGCGAGGCCCCGACGGGCACCGACGAATGACGCTCCGCGTCGGGTTCCACGGCGCCGGGTTCATCACCCGCGCCCACCGCTGGCTGCTCGAGCGCGCCGGCGTGCCCCACGAGCTCGCCGCGGTTCACGATCCGGACGCTGCCCGCGCCGCCAGCTTCGCCGAGCAGACCGGCGCCGCCGCCGTGAGTGAGCACGCGCTCGTCGAGCTCGCCGACGTCGTGTTCGTCTGCACGTGGACGTCGGAGCACCCCCGCCTCGTCGCCGACGCAGCAGCCGCCGGACGGGCCGTGTTCTGCGAGAAGCCGCTCGCCGTCGACGCGGCGCGCGTCGAGCAGATGATCGCTGACGTCGAACAAGCCGGCGTCGTCAACCAGGTCGGGCTGATCCTCCGGTTCCTGCCCGGCTACGTGATGGTTCGCCACCTCCTCGATGACGAGCGAGCGGGCCACGTGATGACGGTCAACCTCTCCGACGACCAGTACCTGCCAGTCCAGGGCCAGTACGCGTCGACGTGGCGGGCGGATCCGCGCGCGCGCCGGGCGTGGAGCGCTGCTCGAGCACTCGATCCACGACGTCGACATCCTCCGCTGGATCTTCGGGCCCGTGCGATCGGTCAGCGCGACCGCTCGGCAGCACCACGGGCTGATGCGGATCGACGACGCAACCGTCGCTCGGTTGGACTTCGAGAGCGGCGCGTTGGGCACACTGACCACGGTGTGGCACGACCTGCTCGAGCGTCCCAACATGCGCCGCCTCGAGGTCATCTGCGAGCGGCTCTACGTCGTCCTCGAGGGAGATTCCGACGGCGTGCTGCGGTGGCGCTTCGCGGGCGAGGACGAGAACACGATGTCCGGAGTCGAGCTGGCGGACGCGGCGTGCGCGGCCGGCGGCGACGCGGCTGGCCCGCTCGTGCCGTTCGGGGCCGGCCACGGCTTCAATCCCCTGACGCGATTCCTGGAGGCGGCGCGCGATGGTGCGCCGTCCCCATTGCCGTTCACCGAGGCCGCCGCCGCGCATCATCTGGTGGATGCGATGTACCGCTCCGCCGACCATGGAGGGACCGTGATCGAGGCAGGCGAACCGTGACCGTGTACGTCGGGCTGTTGCGCGGCGTCAACGTCGGCGGCAAGACGAAGCTGCCGATGGCCGACCTTCGCCGCATCGCTGAGGGCTGTGGTTTCGAGGACGTGCGGACCTACGTGCAGAGCGGCAATGTCGTGTTCCGTGCCATCGGCGCAGCGGCGGCCGTGGCGCGGCAAGCTGCGCAGCGCCATCGCTGCCGAGACGTCGCTCGACCCTCCGATCGCCATCCGCACCGCCGCACAGCTGGCCAAGGTCGTCGAGCAATGCCCGTTCGATGACACCGCCAGCGTTCACGTGACGTTCCTCGTCGAAGGCGCCAAGGGCGCGGCACCGAAGGTCGACCAGGAGCAGTTCGCTCCGGAGCGCTACGAGGTGCGGGGCAAGGAGGTCTACCTGTACCTCCCGAACGGCCTGGGCCGCAGCAAGCTCGCGCAGGCCTTGACGAAGGGCGCCGCCGCGGCTGACGGCACGACCCGCAACTGGCGCACCGTCACGACACTGCTGGAGATGGTGCGGGCCTGACGCAGGCCCGATCAGGGCGCGCCGCGGCGGGAGGACACGACGCCGGTGTCGAACCCGGCGAGGTGCAGCCCACCGTGGAAGCGGGCGTGCTCGATCTTCAGGCAGCGGTTCTGCACGACCGTCATGCCGGCGGCCGTGGCGATGGCCGCCGCCTCGTCGTTGCGCAGCCCGAGCTGGAACCACAGCGTCTGCACGCCTCCGAGCGCGACGACCTCCTTGGCGACCGCCGGCAGGTCCTCGCGACGGCGGAACACGTCGACGAGGTCGGGCGTCCCGGGCAGGTCCTCCAGCGACGGGTGGACGGGTCGCCCGAACACCTCGCCGCCCTTCGGGTTGACGAACCAGACCTTCTCGAACGAGCAGGTCGACGACAGCAGGTAGGTCGCCACGAAGTAGCTGGCTCGACTCGGGTCGGTCGACATCCCGAGGATGGCGACCGTCCGCGTGCGCCGGATGATCTCGAGGCGCTCCCGGGCCGAAGGGTCGGCGATCGTCAGCTCAGTCATGCTTCACCGCCGCGGTCAGCGCCTGGTCGAGATCCCAGCAGATGTCCTCCGCGTCCTCCAGGCCGATCGAGATGCGCACGAGGTCCGGGCCGACACCGCCGGCGACGAGGGCGTCGTCGTCGAGCTGCTGGTGGGTCGTCGATGCCGGGTGGATGACGAGCGTGCGGACGTCACCGATGTTGGCGAGGTGGCTGCACAGCTGGACCGATTCGACGAATCGCCGGCCCGCGTCACGGCCACCGACGACGCCGAATGAGACGATGGCGCCCGGCCCGCGCGGCAGATAGCGCTGCGCACGAGCGTGGTCGGGGTGATCGGGTGTGCCGGGCCAGCACACCCACGCCACCGCCGGATGTTGCTGGAGGAAGTCGACGACTGCACGGCGTGTTGGCGAGGTGGGCGTCCATCCGCTGCGGCAGCGTCTCGACGCCCTGCAGGAGGAGGAAGGCATTGAACGGCGAGAGCGCCGGCCCGACGTCACGCAGCTGCTCGGCCCGCAGGCGCGTGCAGGAACCCGTATTCGCCGAAGTTCCCCCACCACGACAGCCCGCCGTAGGAGGCGACCGGCTCGGTCATCGCCGGGAAGTTGCCGTTGCCCCAGTCGAAGCGACCCGACTCGACGACCACCCCGCCGAGCGAGGTGCCGTGCCCGCCGAGGAACTTCGTCGCCGAGTGGAGCACGATGTCGGCGCCCCACTCCATCGGCCGGCACAGGTACGGCGTGGCCGTGGTCGAGTCGACGATCAGCGGGATCCCGGCGGCGTGGGCGACGTCGGCCAGGCCCTCGAGGTCGGCGACGGCACCCGACGGGTTGGCGATGAGCTCGGTGTAGACGCAACGGGTCGTCGGGCCGATTGCGGCGGCGAACGCGGCCGGATCGGTGCCCGGCACGAACGTCGTGACGACGCCGAAGCGGGCGAGCGTGACCTCGAGCAGCGTGCGCGTGCCGCCGTAGAGCTGCGCCGACGACACGACGTGGTCGCCGGTCCGGCACAGCGCGGCGATGGTGAGGAACTCGGCCGACTGGCCGCTCGCCGCGGCGACGGCGCCGATGCCGCCCTCCAGGCTGGCGACCCGCTCCTCGAACACGGCGACGGTCGGGTTGGCGATGCGGGAGTAGATGACGCCGAACTTCTGAAGCGCGAACAGGTCGGCGGCGTCAGCGGCGTCTTCGAACACGAAGCTCGTGCTCTGCACGATCGGAACGGCCCGTGCTCCGCTCACCGGGTCAGGACGGGCGCCGGCGTGGATGGCTCTCGTGCGGAAGCCCCACGCCCGATCGCCGGTCATGGGACCATCATGCCGGACCGCGCTTCGAGCTCGCGATCGCCTCCGGATCGCGAATCCGGGATCAGCCGCGGTAGGGACGCAGGCCGTCGGCGGGGACGGTGCCGAGGCGGCCGGCCTGGAAGTCCTCGACAGCCTGCACCAGCTCGGCGCGGGTGTTCATGACGAACGGGCCGTACGCCGCGATCGGCTCGCGGATCGGCTGCCCGCCGAGCAGCAGCACCTCGAGCGGCTGCCCACCGGAGGCCGGCCCATCCAGCGTGATCGTGTCGCCACCGCCGAAGACGGTCAGCTGTCCGACCTGCACGGGTCGACGCTCGGTCCCGGCGCTTCCCGAGCCGGCGAGCACGTAGGCCAGCGCGTTGAAGTCGGTCGGCCACGGCACGGTCAGCCGGGCACCCGGCGCGATGGTGGCGTGCGCCACGACGATCGGCGTGTGCGTCGAGCCAGGGCCGCGGAACCCGGCGACCTCACCGGCGATGAGCCGGAGCAGGGCGCCACCGTCGGGCGACGACACCAGCGTCACCAGCTCCGCATCGAGGTTCTGGTATCGCGGCGCGGTCAGCTTGTCGGCGGCCGGCAGGTTCACCCACAGCTGGACACCGTGGAACAAGCCGCCGCTGACCACGAGCTCCTCGGGAGGCGTCTCGATGTGCAGGAGCCCGGATCCGGCCGTCATCCACTGGGTGCCGCCGTTGGTGATCGAGCCGCCTCCACCGTGCGAATCCTGGTGCAGGAAGGTGCCGTCCATGATGTAGGTCACCGTCTCGAAGCCGCGGTGCGGATGCCAGTCGGTCCCTCGCGGCTCGTACGGCGCGTACTCGACCTCACCCATCTGGTCCATGTGGATGAACGGGTCGAGGTCACGTGGATCGACACCGGCGAAGGCTCGACGCACCGGGAAGCCCTCGCCCTCGTGGCCCTGCGGCGCCGTGGTCACGGAACGGACCGGACGGTCGCGCTGTCCGGACCCAGCTCGGGGAGGCGAGGCAACGTGGCGGTGTCGGCGGTGACGGCAGGCATCTTCGCTCCTTGAAGTTCTTGCGTACGCAAGTATAACCCCGACCGACCCGTTTCTGTTCCGGTGCTCCCTACGCTGGCTCTATGGACGTCCGCGACGCTCTCACCGACTGCTCGGCACGCGCGCTGAACGTGGCTCACCGCTTCTGGATGTCCGTCTCCGGGGGCTTGTTCGGTCGCACCGTCGGCTCGATGAAGGTGGTGGAGCTGCACACTGTCGGCCGCAAGAGCGGCAAGCACCGGGCGACGATGCTGACGGCACCTATCGCCGAGGACGACCGCGTCGTGCTCGTTGCGTCGAAGGGCGGCGACCATCGGGATCCCGACTGGTACCGCAACCTCGTCGCCGCGCCCGATGTCGAGCTGACGATCGACGGAGACCGCTCGCCGTGGCGGGCGAGGACCGCGACGGCACAGGAGAAGGCGGATCTCTGGCCGCAGATCACGTCCGCGTACAGCGGGTATCGCGACTACCAGCGGCGCACGGACCGGGACATCCCGGTCGTCATCTGTTCTCCGCGCTGAGGCGCTCTCGCGGGTACTCGGGGTACGACTCCTTGAACACCCCGGAGTGCAGGAGCACCCTCGCCGCGACAACGCCTCGTTCGGCATCGGTCACGGTGCTCCGCGTCCAATAGCTCTCGGTGCGGCGGCTCTGACCGAGCCCGACGATCTCGTGCTCGACGACATAGGCCTGGTCGACGAAGACCGGCCCGCTGATCAGGCGGACCTCGAGGTCAAGGAACAATCCGAGTGACGGACGGCGGACCGGGAGGTCGGGCCCGGCCTTGTGCACGAGCACGCTGATCATCTCGGTCGGCACGACGGCTCGCCCCCAGGGAGATGAGTCGGCGCCCTCGGGCGTGTACCAGTCATGGCGCTCCGTGATGCACTCCAGCTTCTCGGCCAGGGAGAACGGATACAGCGCGCCGTTGCGCTCGGCGTGGGTGATCGAAACCGGTCGCTCCTGGCGCTGGCGCATGCCGACGTGGAGCTGGTCGACGATGAACAGCTCGCCGGGATCGCCGAGACGGTTGAGCCGAGCTTCGAGCTCCGTCTCCGGGTGGTCGGGCCCGACCGACGCCGTGCCGGCCAGCACCGGACGCCCGTCGGTGAGGTGCGCCTCGATGCGCGCCGCTCGCGGCCCCGTCGTCGTCATCGACGCCTGGACCTCTTCCCCCTCGACCACCATCGTCTGGAAGTGGCTGCTGATGCAGCCGTGCTCGAACCACTCCGTGCCCCAGAGCGCCACGGCCAGCGGGTCGAACTGGCTGAAGTGGGTCGGTGCCTCGATCGGCGCCCCGGTCAGACCGAGCGACGCTGCGGTGTCGCCGTCATGGACGCTGGCGTGGCCGTCGTAGCTCTGCTCGCCGAGCAGCTGGGCCGGCGACCGCAACGGCCCGCTGACCGTGATGGGCGTGTCGAAGCCCGCGTCCGTGAGCTCGGCCATGGTTCGACGCTATCGATGGCCGATCGGCAGCGTGACGACGAACCGCGCGCCTGGCCCACCCTCGACGACGATCTCGCCCCCGTGACTGGCGACGAGGTCGTGAGCGATCGCCAGCCCGAGTCCGGTCCGCCCCCCGCCACCCGACCGAGCGTCGTCGAGTCGGGTGAAGCGCTCGAAGACCTCAGCGCGACGCTCTGGCGGGATCCCGGGGCCGTCGTCACTGACCGTGAGCACCGCCTGCCCGTCTCGCTCGACCAGCCCGATCTTGACGGTCGAGGTGGCGTGGCGGACGGCGTTGTCGATCAGATTCCGCACGACTCGCCGCAGCTGATCGGCGTTTCCGGCGACCTGGGCTGCTGACACGGCGGTCGCGTCGATCGTTGCGCCGATCGCCCGGCGGGCTCGGACCTCCTCCAGCACGAGGTCGTCGAGATCAACTGGGCCACGGCCGCTGTCGAGCGCACCTGCGTCGGCACGGGCCAGCACGAGCAGGTCCTCGATCATCCGCTGCTGGGCCTCCAGCTCCTCGAGCAGGCTGGCCGGCGTCGCGGTACCGGCCTCCAGCTCCGCCCGCATCCGGGTCAGCGGGGTGCGTAGCTCGTGCGAAGCATCTGCGACGAAGCGCTGCTGGCGGATCGACGACCGCTCGAGTCGTTCGAGCATCTCGTTCATCGTCGCCGCCAGGCGGGAGATCTCGTCATGGCCGGGGGGCTCGGAGACACGGCGGTCCAGCTGCTGCATGCCGATCGCTGCGACCTGCGCCCGGATCGCCTCCACGGGGCGCAGCGTCCGGCCGACGACGATCCACACGATTCCGGCCAGCGCCGCGATCGCCAGCGGAACGATCCAGGCCAGCGAGGCGATGAGCGCGCCGACGTTCTCGTCGACGTCCTCGAGCGAGGACGCAGCGAACACCACACCCTGTGTGCCGTCCGGCGCGACGAATGCCTGGGAGGCGACGCGGTCGCCGTCTCCGTCGTCGTAGCCCGCCGACCGAACCAACTCTCGCCCGTCGTCCGTGACGACCAGGATGCCGACGTCGTCGTCGCCGAGTGTCCCGTCCGCCACACCGTCTCCGGAGGCGAACGCAGCCGCCACGCGGGCGGCGTCCCGCTCCAGCGCGTCGTCGAGCTGCTCGACGAAGGCGGCGCGCTGGCGGGCGACGAGCAGGATCGACGTGACCACCAGCACGATGGCGACGGCGACGGTCGCCAGGAGCGTGACGCGCAGGCGGATCGTGCCGCCACGCCGCTCACCGGCCATCTCTGCTCGCGGGCGTCGTCGCCTCGATGCGGTACCCGGCACCGCGCACGGTCGTGAAGTGGTTCGTCCCGAAGGGCTGGTCGATCTTGCGCCTCAAGCGGCCGACGTAGACCTCGACGATGTTCGGGTCGCCGTCGAAGTCGAACTCCCACACGGCGGCGAGGATGTCCCGCTTGGAGTGCACCTGGCCGGCGCGCCGGACGAGGAAGGCGAGGACGTCGAACTCCCGAGCGGTCAGGGCGATCTCCGTGTCACCGGACCAGACGCGGCGTGCCGTCGTGTCGACGCGCAGCTGGCCGATGTTCATCGGAGCCGGATCGCGGCCGCCGGCTCGCCGGACCAGCGCCCGCAGCCGGGCGACGAGCACCGGGAACGAGAACGGCTTGGTGAGGTAGTCGTCGGCACCCGTGTCCAGCGCCTCTGCCTCGTCGAGCTCGCCATCCTTTGCGGTGAGCATGAGGATCGGCGTCCAGTTGCCAGCCGCCCGTAGGTCGCCGCACACCAGGTAGCCGTTGCGCCCGGGCAGCATGATGTCCAGCACGATCGCGTCGTAGGCGCCCTCGGTCGCCATCCACAGCCCGTCGTGGCCGTCGAGCGCGATCTCGACCGTGAAGCCTTCGTCCTGCAAGCCGCGAGCGACGGCGCCGGCGATCTTGCGGTCGTCTTCGACGACGAGCACCTTCACTCTCGACCTCCCGCACGGGCACCGTCCACGATGCCACCTGAACGGACGCTGAACGCCACGGTTCAGAGGTGGCAGTTCAGGTGGCAGTCAGGTCATCGCGGACACGATTGATCCCATGACGCGTGGAAGCAAGATCCTCTCCGCAGTCGGTGTCGCCACCCTCGTTGCCGCCGGCGGGTTCACATACGCCAGGGCGCAGAGCGACGACGACGACGGCAACGAGGTTGACACGCCGATCTCGGGCGGCGACCTCGAGCGGGCCAGTGCCGCCGCCCTCGCCGCCACTGGCGGAGGCCGGGTCACCGGCACCGAGGTCGGCGACGAGGAGAGCTACTACGAGGTCGAGGTCACACTCGACGATGGCTCACAGGTCGACGTCCAGCTCGACGAGGGCTTCCACGTCGTGGGATCTGAAGCCGACGACGAAGCGGACGACTGACCGGACGCCCGGTTCGGCACGGCGGGCGCTCCAGCGCCTTCGCCCATTGAGATCGGACCGATCACTACGGACAGAACGGCTCACACCACTCGAGGAACGGGCGACGGCCCCGAAGTGTTGACTGTCACACCCCTTCGTCATGCTCCGAGACATGACGGCCACCGTCCTGCACCTGCCAAGCGCCCGCTCCATGGCGACGCTCGACCTCGCCGCCCTGGCGGATCTCCGCGCCCGGATCCGGGGGATGACATATGCGCTGGCCGGCCGCGTCGCGGTAGTCGAGGAATCCGGCGGAGCGGTGACGGCGAACGTCCTCGGGACCGGCCCGACGCCCTACCAGGTCGATCTGTGGTTCGACATCGGCGGGCTGGTCCATCGCTGCACGTGTCCCGCCGCCGATGACGGAACCTTCTGCAAGCATCTCGTGGCCGTCGTCGTCACGGTGACCGGGCGGGCCGAGCCACACGCGTGGAGCGCCTGTGCCCACGAGGTCATCGACGCCGTTGCCGAGCTGCTCGAATCCGGCCGAGCCGACGACGTGGCCCAGTTCTGTGAGGAGGCCGTCCACTGCCTCTTGCGCAGTGCTGGCGAGATCGACGACCCGGCGGCTGTCTCAAATCTCCTCGACCGCATCGGTGAGCTCCAAGGACGGGCGGTCCGCTCGGCTCGACATCCGGCGGTGAAGTCATGTCAACGCTGATGCTCTGGGTCTGGCGGGGCCAGACTGCGTGCAATGTGGGACGAGGTTGGCGACGGCTGCTTCCGACGGAGGTACCCCCGCTACGACCTCAACATCGGCGTGGTGCGCGGCACCGAGGCGCTGCTCGTCATCGACACGCGGGGCGATCTCCGCCAAGCCGACGAGCTGCTCGACGACCTGGCCGCGTTCGGCCGGCCCGGTGCGATGGGTGATCAACAGCCACTGGCACTTCGATCACGTCTTCGGGAACCAGCGATTCGTCGAGCGTGCCCGCAGCGCGCCCGCAACCTCTCCTCGCCCGACTGCCGAAGTCGACGCCGAGCTGCAGTTGTGGGGACACGTCGACCTGCCGCCGATGCTGCTCGACAACGAGGCCGAGCTGCGTGCTGCTCTGCGTGGGTTCTACGACGAGGAGGCCTGCGCCGAGTTCGACCGCGTCGAGCTCGTCGCGCCAGACCACCTCGTGACGGATCGCCAAGTCCTCGACCTGGGCGACCGCGGCGTCGAGCTGCTCCACCTCGGACGGGGCCACACCAGTAACGATCTCGTGGTCGTCGCCGGCGATGCCGCGGTCGTGTTCGCGGGCGATCTTGTCGAGCAGTCAGCACCGCCGGCGTACGGCGATGACAGCTACCCGCTCGAGTGGCCGGCGACGGTGAGCGCACTCGTCGCGCTCGGCAGATCGACCTTCGTTCCGGGACACGGTGACGTCATGGCGGCAGCGACGGTGGCCGACCAGGTTGCAGGCATCGCCAGCGTCGCCACGCTGATCAGGGAGCTCCACGCGGCGGGCATCGCCGCTGAGGATGCGCTCGACGAGGCCGCCGATCAGTGGCCGTTCCCTCGGCAGTCACTCACGAGCGCGGTCGCCCGTGGGTACCTCGCACTCGGGCCGCCGTTGCCGGGGAGTTGTCCGGATCGGCCAGGCGGGTGAGCGCCGCCGCGAAGCGGCGGCAGCGAGCTCGGCAGGTGAGTCGAGCAGCTTGGCTGCGAGACGAACTCGAGGGGGGGGGGGGGGGGGGGGGGGCCTGGGGGGCGGGGTTGCGGAAGCTCCCTTCCGCTCGAGCCCTTACTCGTTGACGCTCTCGACGAGGAACGAGATGCGCACCAGCGCGCCCCACTCGTCCATGTTGTCGCCACGCAACCCGACCGACACGACGTCGAGCGCCTTGATGTTGCGCAGGCTGCGCCCCGCCTCGGCGAGCGCGCTCTTGACCGCGTCATCGGAGCTGGTTGTCGAACGGCCAACGACCTCGATGATCTTGGTGACAGCCATGAACGTCTCCCTTCCGTGATCCTGCTCGGCGCAGCCTGCCACAGATCGGGAAAGGTCACGTGAGCCTGTCGGTCACGGGAGCGCGGCGAACGAGGCAGTACGGCAGCCCGGACGGATCGGTCATCGTGATCCAGTGGTCGTGGCGGCGGAGCACGCGGGCGCCGCGTCGTTCGTGCGCCGCGGCGAGTGCTTCTGGATCGTCGGTGGCGAGGTCGAGATGGGCGCCGGCGGACCGACCGGGCGCCGCCTCGTCGAGGCGTTGCAGGAGGAGTAGCAGCGGCATGCCTTCCGGCGGGCGAGATACGAGTACTCGGGATGGGCGACATCCCGGAGCTCCCAACCGGTGAGGCCGGCCCAGAACGTGGTCTCACGCTCGTAGTCGTCGGGCGGGATGTCCACGCAGACCACGTCGACGAGGCTGCGCTCGCCGTCGAGCGTCGTCGGCGCCGGCGGCACCGACTCGCCGTGGATCGTCCACGACGCAGAACGCCAGGCCCGCCGGCGAACGCATGACGACCACATCGTCCAGCGCCATCTCGACGGACGCACCGAGTGCCTCCGCGTGACGCACCGTGGCCGGCCGATCATCGACGTGGAGGTCGAGGTGGCAGCCGCCGTCAGGATCGGCGACCCGCTGCACCCGCAGGTAGGCGTCGCCGTCCGGAGGCATCGAGCGTGGCGAACTCGTCGTGTGAGCCGCGCGTCGGCGACAGCGTGGCCCCCGTGATCGCCAGCCAGAAGTCGACGCCCGCACGGAACCGCTGTTCGGGGAAGTCGAGGAACGCCGTCAGCCATCGCACCGTCACGGGCGCACAACCTAGGGTTCGGCCGATGAGCGACACAGCGACGTTGGACGAGGTCAGGACGTTCGCCACCGAGCTGAGCCCCTGGGCGCACCTGGCCACCGTCGGCGCGGACGGCTTCCCCGACGTCGCACCGGTCCACCCCGCCTGGGAGGCCGGCACCGTGTGGGTGTTCATCTCCGCCAACTCGGTCAAGGCCCGCAACATCACCGCGCACCCCGAGATCGCGATGCACTGGCAGGTGACCGAGCAAGGTGACGGTGTCGAGCTGTGGGGCACGGCAACCGTGCACACCGACGTCGACACGAAGCGCCGGGTGTGGGACGGCGTGTTCGACTACAACCTCAACGACTTCGCTCCGGGCGGCCCTGACTCACCTGAGGTGGCCTTCCTGTCCATCGTCCCCAGTCGGGCGGTCATCGTGCTCGCCTACGGGATGAAGGGCCTCAAACGCTGGAAGTACGACTGACCCGCACCGCGGCGGCGAGGTGAGCTGGGTCGTAGTCACGCTCGACACCGCCTGCGATGATCGCCTCCCCGTCGATGTGATCGGTGCGCAGCGGGAGGATCGCCTGGTACTCCGGTGACTCGTACCAGGCGTGCGCATCGTCGACGCCCGGGAACTCGATGATCACGACGGTCCCCGGCCACGAGCCCTCCTTGACCTCGACCGCGGCGCCGTGCACGAGGAATCGACCACCGAACGGGTCGAGCGTGGCCTGGATGCGATCCAGATACTCGAGCACGTCGTCGTTGAACTGCGGCGTGCGCAGGTGGGCGATGGCGTAGGCACTGGGCATGCCCCCATCCTGACGGACCGGGCGCGCCGCAGCGATGACGTCTCAGGTCAAGAATTCGTCGACGAAGACGCCGTCGACCAGGTCCTTGAACCGCTGCAGCTCTTCGGCCGGCGCGTCGATGCCGCGGCGAGGTCCGGGGTCGGCGAGATGGTCCCGCACGAACAGCCGAGCCACGAGCTGGCCGCGGTCGGTCCCGAACTCCGTCTCCTCCCAACCGGCCTGCTCGAGCAACAGGGCGGCGGCGTACACGTCGACCATGTACTGGGCCAGCGGGTACAGCCGCGCCTCGCCCGTCGGGCGGTCGAGGGCCTTCCAAGCCTCGATGGCGTCGGCGAGGTCGACAAGCCGTGCCGCGACAAGGTCACGTGTCGCCGTGTCGCTCTGGGGCGCTCGCTCGATCGCCTCACGCAGACGGGCGAGGAACGGCTGCTCGGCGCCGTCGCGCTCCATCGCCCGGCGGACATCGAGGCACAGGATGTTGTCCGGGCCCTCCCACACGGTGTTGACCTGGGCGTCACGCAGGATGCGGGCCACCGGCCACTGCTCGATGTACCCGTTGCCACCGTGGATCTCGATGGCATCGCTGGCTGCGGTGATGCCGAGCCTGGCCACGCGAAGCTTGATCAGCGGAGCGCCGATGCGCAGGCGCGGGCCGAGGTAACCATCGAACACCAGCACTTGCGCGGCCTCGACTTCGACGATCAGGTCGGCCAGCTTGCGTTGCATCAGGGGGTGATGCACAAGCTCACTGCCGAACGCCTCGCGGGCCTGGGCGTAGCAGAGCGATTCGACGAGCGCTCGGCGGGCGCAGCCGAGTCCCATCATGGCGATCCCCAGCCGGGCGCCGTTGGTCAGCTCCATCATACGGGCCATGCCGCGCCCGTCGCCGGCCGCCTCGGAGCTGTCGCGCTCGGCTGCGGCGTCGGACGGTGGTGCCAGCAGGAACGCCTCGGCGCGGTCGAACTCGACCTCGGCCGAAGCCACCGCCTTCGTGCCGAGCTTGTCCTTCAGCCGTCGGATCCGGACGCCGTTGCCTGTGCCGTCGCGACGTTCGCGCAGCACGAGGAACGGGGCGATGCCGCGGATGGCGTCCGGCGCTCCCTCCGGCTTGGCGAGCACGACGAACGCCGACCCGTTGGCGTTGGACGCGAACCACTTGAACCCTGAGAGGCGCCAGTGGTCACCGTCGGGGGTGGCGGTCGTCTCCAGCGCGGCGAGGTCCGAACCGCCGGTCCGCTCCGTCAGCATCTGCGCGGCCTCGCCGGCGAACTCACCGGCGGCGAAGAGCTGCCGCACCCGGTCGCGCACGTCGGGCGGCGCGAACTCGTCGGCCAGTCGGACGACCATGTCGCCGCCGGTGCCGAGCGCGCACATCATGCCGATCTCGGCCTGGTCGAGCAGGTAGGCCCACGCCGCGCCCATCGGCGACGGGTCGACCCCGGCCTGCCGTGCCTGGTCGCGGAACGCCGGGGACGAGAAGTTGTGCTCGATCAGGTCACGCCGCGATGCCTCGAACGTCGGCGGCATCACCACCGAGCTGATGTCTCGGCCCCAGCGGTCGTACTTCTCCAATCGGGGCGGATGGCGGTCGGTCTCCTCGGCGCGGGAGGCGATCGCGCCACCCATCAGGGCGCCGAGCGCCTCGAGGTGGGGAGCAGCCCATGCCAGGCCCTCGGCACCCAGGTACCGGCGCATCAGACGCTGCAGTGAAGGGTCCGACGTCCACCAGTTGCGGCCGACGGCGCCGACGTAGCGCTCGGTGGCGTAGCGGCGGGCCTTGGCCTCGCTGGAGAACGGAAGGTCGTCGACCGGCTCGCGGAGGTAGGAGGCCATGGACGAATGCTAGGGGCGCCCCCGGCTTGCGACGAGGCGACTCATCGTTCGATGTGAGGGATGTCAGGAGCCGAGGTGCTCGGCGGCGACGCGCTTGGGCACGCACATTCGCCATGCGTCCTCGATCAGCTCCCGCAGCTCGTCCTCGTCGATCCGGTCGAGGCGCACGACGACCCAGCGATAGCGCATGTCCGAGGGCTTCGGCAGCAGGAACTTCTCGGGCTCGGACGCCACGAGGGCATCACGCTCCTCCTTCGGGAAGGCGAAGCCCATCATCGTCTCGTCGCGGGAGAAGGCCAGGTAGACGATCTGGCCGATGCGGAACTTGACGCGATCGCGCACCAGCGCCTCGATCGTACGGGGCAGGGCGAGTGCGATCGCCCTGGCCTGCTCGATCGTCGCCATCGATGCTCGACGGTAGCGAGGCCGTGCCAGGGTGATGCCGATGGATCCCTCCACGGTCCACCCCGAGCTCCAGGCGCTGGCCGACCACTGGGCGACGACCCACCACATCCCGACGCTGACGTGGGGCGTGATGCTCGACGGCCAGGTGGAGCTGTCCGGGCACAGCGGGCAGCTGGACGACGGCTCGTCCCCCACCGTGCGCACCGTGTTCCGCATCGCCTCGATGACGAAGCCGTTCACCGCCGCCACGGTGCTACGCCTCCGTGACGATGGCGTGCTCACCCTCGACGAGCCGGTACCGGACCTGCCGATCGGGCCCACCAGCGACGGGCCGCCGATCACGCTGCGCCATCTGCTCTCCATGCAGTCGGGGCTGACCGCTGACGACCCGTGGGCGGACCGCCATCTCGACGTGGCCACGGCCGAGCTGGACGCGATCCTCGCCGCCCGTCCTCGATTCGCGGTACCGCCCGCCACGGCGTTCGAGTACTCCAACTTGGGCTTCGCCGTCATCGGACGTGTGGTCGAGCGGCACACCGGCAAGCGCCTGCAAGATCTCGTCGGCGAGCTGCTGCTGCAACCGCTCGGCCTGCAACGCACGACGTGGCTGCGTCCGCGGCACGACGACTGGGCCCGCCCCTACAGGGTCGAGGACGACGCGGCGGTACCCGACGACGCGCCGCTCGGCGACGGCGCGCTGGCGCCGATGGGCGGGCTGTGGTCGACCGTGGAGGACCTCGCTCGCGTCATGGCGCTTCTTCGATGACGCCTTCCCGCCGCGCGACGACGGCGACGACGGTCCGCTGCGGCGGTCATCGCGGCGCGAGCAGCAGCAGGTCCAGCGCGCCGGGGGCGTCTCACGCACCCTGGCGACCGGCGAAGGACTGGACCACGTTCCGGAACGCGTCGACGCAGCGGGATACGGGTTCGGGATGCAGATCGTCCATGACCAGCGCTTTGGCGACATCGTCGGACACTCCGGAGGGCTACCGGGATACGGCTCCAACATGCGCTGGCTGCCCGGCCGCCGGGTCGGCGCTGTGGCGCTCGCCAACGCCACCTACGCCCCGATGCGGCTCCTCACACGACGGATGCTCGAAATGCTCGACGACCACGGCTTCGTGCCACCCGTCGCCATCGCGCCGAACGAGGCGCTGCGCAAATCGCCGCGGCGGCGCTCGTCGGGCTCGTCAACGACTGGGACGACCGTGTCGCCGACGACTCTTCGCCGACAACGTCGCCCCCGATGAGTCCGTACGAACGCCGGGCGGGCGCCGCCCGCGACGTCATCGCCGCCCATGGGCCGCTGACGCTGGAGCAGCATCGATGCCACGCTCGACACCGACGCGACGGCCATCGCTCGCGCCGGCGACGGCCGGGAGGTGCGTCTCCGGTTCGCGTTGTCGCCACTCCGCGAGGCTCGTATCCAGGAGTACACGATCACCGCCGAGTGACCGCCGGTGTCATGGGAAGTTCGAGACGCTGCCATAGAGCGGATAGGCCGAAGTGACCTCCTGCGGATCCCCGGTGATCACCAGATGGTCCCCCTCGGAGGTTGCGAAATCGACGGTGCCGACCAACGTGTAGCTGTCGAGGACGAACGGCAGGCTGCGTCCGGTGACGGAGCTGTTGACGTCAAGGAGGCCGAAGTGGAGGTGAGGGCCCAGCGAGGGCCCGGTGTTGCCGAGCTTGGCAAGGGGCGTCCCGGCCTCCACCTCATCGCCGACCTCCACCACGAGGCTGCCCGGCTGCAGATGGGCGTACCACGCGTAGACGTTCGGCTCGATCTGGAGCATCACCTGGTTGCCGCCGAAATCGGAAAGATCCTTCGCCGGCGTCGCTTGGTTCGGCACTCCCTCCGGCTTGCCGTCCTGGGTGAAGACGACGGTTCCATCGGCGACCGCGAGCACTTCTTCTCCGTAGGCATAGAACTGCTCGTTCTGGCTGCCGTCCGCGTCGTAGAGCCGGTCGCCCTCGGCCCGAGCCCAGTCGACGGCGAAGGTCTCGGGAGTGGCGATTCGCCGACCGTCGACGGCGATGCGAAGATCTCGGTGAACGTTGGGCTTGCAGCACGCCGTGGTGACGACCCAGCGATCCCCCTTGAGGGGCGGCGCGATCTCGATGGCAGCCGCGTCGTCGATCGCGACCTCCGGCCCGTCGATCTCGGGGACGTCGATCATCGCCCCGCTCTTCGAGTCCGGTTCGAGCGTGTACGCGATCCGGTGAGTGACCCTGTCTGGAGCGCTGTCCGGCGGGACGATCACGTCGACGCTGATCCCGACGGCGCCGGACGGGGGAACGACCGCCGACGGCTTCTTGTCGAAGAGGGTCTGCGTCGTGGCGGCAAGCGCATCCCCTTCGATTCGCAACAGTTCCTCTCCGTCGGGATCGAGGACGACCACGCTCGACATGGTCACCGGTTCGTCGAACACGCTGACGACGAGCAGTCCGTATTCGACGTGGTCCATGCCGTCGTCGCCACGGACGACCTGAGCGTCGTGGGTCGGAGTGATCATGAGCGCAGTCGCCCGGCCGGGCTCGTCGGATGTCTCGTCGGATGGCTGCTCGGCCTGGTCATCGTCCGACCCCCCGCACGCAACGAGCGCGAGCATGCAGACGGCGGTCACTCGGATCCAGATGCGCATCTCTGGAACCCCCTCCCTTGCTTGTCGATGACAGTGTTCGCTGATGCGCTGAAGCAGCGCTGAAACGACGGGTGGCGCCGTCGACGCATCGCGGCGTATCCGGCAGTGCACGATCACCGCTCACTAACGTCGAGCAGCGTGACCGTCGCTGTCATCCTGCTTGCGATCGTCGCCGTCATCGCTCTCGTCGTCGTCGTGATCACGGTGCGGCGCCTCGCCGCGCAACGCAGATTGACGGCTGTCGCGGAGCAGCGAGCCACGGAAACCTCCAGCGAGCTGGCCTCGACCACGGCCGCTCTCGAGACCATGACACGCGAGCGCACGGCCACGGAGGAGCGGGCCGTCGCCGCGGAGGAGGCGGTTGCCGTCGCCGGCGAGCAGGCCGAACTGGCGGCGCAGCGCTCTGTCGCCGCCGAGGAGCGGGCCGCTGGCGCCGAAGAGCGGGCGGCGGCCGCCGAGCGGCGGGCCGCCGAGCTGGAGGCGGCCCGATTGGCCGAGCGGGACGGGGGGATCGACGCCGCGGTCCTGTGGGCGCTCGAGCAGTCCCGCAGTGAGCGTACGTGGAGGACGTCGATCGCGCCCGGGACCGACTCGGCGTCCACGTTCGCCGGCGCTGCGCAGCCGCTGATCGAGGCGCTCGAGATCGAACTGAGCGCGGCTCGGGAAGAGGTCGGGGCGGTGGTCGAGCTCGACGCCGACCTCCCTGGCGAGCTGACGCCTGGTGGCTCGCTCCTCGTCCTGCGCGCCGCCCAAGAGCTGCTGGCCGGGGTGGTCCGCCGGGCCGAGGAGACGACCCTGCAGCTGCGCGCCGACGGCGCCGACGTCGTCGTGGGCGTGCGAGCCGTGGACGAGGACGGCCAGGCGGTCAGTCCCGAAGGGCTGGCGCTGCCGCCCTCGCTCGACCTCGAGGCCACCGCCGATGGCGTGCGGGTTCGTAACGCCCTCGTCTCGGGATCAGGCGGCGACGCTGATGGCGCGGCGCGCTCGACCCCGACGCCGCGCTGCTGACGGGTATCGCCCATCGCTTCGCGTTGGCACTGGCCGTCCTCGTCACGGACCAGCAGCTGACCAGCGAGTCCGACGTGCCGTTCGAGCCGTTCACGGCCGCCTTCGGCGCCGACCGACGGGTCACTGCCGCGACGTTCCGGGAGGCGCTGAGGTTCGACGACTCCCGGGAGGTCGTCCTGGACACCGCCGACTCCTTCTTCGAACGGGTGAATCGCCGCGGCCCGCGAGGCGGGCGATGCTCGCGGGGAGCAGGCCTACGCCGTGCTCGAGCACACGATGCGTCGAACACTCGGTCGCCTCCGTCAGGCCCGCGTTCGGGGCGACGGCATCGTCGAGGTGCCATTCTTCCTGTTCGGGCGGTTGGACGGCGGGCCTCTTGTCGGCCTGCGATCCGTGGCCATCGAGACGTGAGCGACGTGCTCGGGGCCCAGACCGCAGAACTGTCAAAGATCTGTCATTGACCCATGTATACGCGTCTGTTTACATGACGGGACGCGAACGGTTCCTGATCGGGGCGTCGGGCGGAGACGTCGAGCGGGAACCAGCGCAGGGCGGGCGGGCCGTCCTCAGCGCTTCGTGCTTGCGGGCACGGGGCGCTGAGGGGTCCGGCAAGGGCAAAGGGGCGGACGACATGGGCGGTGAGGACGGTCGGGCGCGACCGGCGTTGCCTCCGGGGCGGTTCGTCGATCTCCCCGGGCGGGGGACGACGTTCGTACGGGAGCTCGCTGGTCCTGATGGCGCGCCGGCCGTGCTGCTGCTCCACGGCTGGACGGCGACGGCGGATCTCAACTGGCATCCGGCATATCGCCCGTTGTCGAAGCACTTCCGGCGTCATCGCCTTGGACCATCGCGGCCATGGGCGCGGGTTACGCGGCCGGTTCCGCCTCGAGGACTGTGCCGACGACGCGGCGATGTTGCTCGAGCAGCTCGGCGTCGACCGCTGCCTGGCCGTCGGGTACTCGATGGGTGGCCCGATCGCCCAGTTGCTGCACCGGCGCCGGCCCGAACTCGTGAGCGGCCTCGTGCTGTGCGCAACGAGCGCCGCGTTCACCGCGAATGCCCGCGACCGTCTGCTCTGCGGGTTGGCCTCGAGCGGCCGGATGCTCGCCCGCACGATCCCCCTGCAGCCGCTCGGGGCGGTCGCGCTCGGGGCATGCCGCAGCTGGAGCACCCTGGTGACCGGTGGGTGGTGGGGCTACGAGCAGGTCGCCCGTCATGACTGGGCCCAGATCATCGAGGCCGGCCGCCAGACCCTGCGGTTCGACTCGCGGCCGTGGCTCGCCACCACGACCGTGCCGACCGCCGTGATCGCGACGGACAACGACGACCTCGTGCCGCACGCTCGACAGCTGGCCTTGGCCGCCGCCATCCCCGGCGCCACGTTGCGCGTCGTCGGCGGGGGTCACACCGCCTGCACGGAGGCGCCCGGCTTGTTCGTGCCCGCGCTGCTCGAGGCGTGTCTGGAGGTCACCGTGCGAGCGGCAGCGGCGCCGGCAGGCGTCGTCGCCGCCTAGCGACTCCAGCGAACCCCGGTTCGAAAGCTCCACGCATCGGGCAGGTGGGCGAGCGCCGCTGCGGAGCGGCGGCGGCGAGCTCGAGAGGTGAGTCGAGCAGCTTGCCTGCGAGACGAACCCGTTAAGCCGCGTCGTGAAAGATGATGCCGAGGGCGATGCGCTCGCCGGAGCGCACCTCGCTGGCGCCGTGGCGGTGGCTCACGTGGTGCACACCGCGGCTGCCCTCGACCGGACGGCGGTCGTTCGGGAACACGATTCCCTCGCCGCGCTCCAGGCGCACTGCCGTGGCCCTGGTCTGCGCCCGCGGTCGCTGCTCCGTCAGCACGAACTCACCACCGGTGTAGTCGACATCCGGCGTCGTCAGTCCGACGACGACCTGGAGTGGGAAGGCGACCTCGCCGTAGCGATCCTGGTGCAGCGTGTTGTAGCCGCCCGGTCCGTAGCGGAGGATCAACGGCGTGGGGCGTGTCTGGCCATGGCGCCGGCAGCGGGCCAGCAACCCGCGAGGTGTCGGGCCAGCGCGTTCGGCTCCCCGCCCGCCGCGCCCACTCGTTGGCGATCTCCGCCAACGGTGTGTAGAGCTCCTCACGCAGCCGTTGCACCGGGGGCGGGAGCGGGTGCGCGAAGTAGGCGTAGTCACCCTCGCCGTAGCGGTAGCGGCCCATGCTGATCCGGCTGCGGTAGCGGGCGTCGTCCTCGAACGAAGCCGCGAGCTCGGCGACCTCGTCGTCAGCGAGCAGCGGCCCGAGCCTGGCATAGCCACGCTCGTCGAGCCGGTCCTGCACTTCGGACATCACGGCAGCCCCGTCTCCCGAACCGTGATCGACAGACGCCCCGCGGGAAGACCGAGGCCAGCCGGTGCCGTGCCGTCGAGCACCTTGGGCACGCCGTGGAAGATGAGGCGATTGGGGCCGCCGAACACGAGCAGATCCCCGCTCTCGAGCAGGATGTCCGTGAACGGCGACGTGCGGCGGTCGACGCCCGCCATCCGGAACACGCACGTATCGCCGAGGCTGATCGTCACGACTGGCGCGGCGGCCGGCTCCTCCCAGTCCTGGTGCAGGCCGAGGTGAGCGCCCGGGGCGTACAGGTTGACGATCGCCGCGTCGGGTGCGTAGCGCTCGGCCGCGGCGGCGTCATAAGCCGTCCCGACGGCCCGCCGAGCGAGCGCCACCACGTCGTCGGGCATCGGCTTGACGGGGGCGCCGTCAGTGTCGTCGGCGGTGCGTGAGTAGACGTACGGATACCAGTGCCAGCCGAGGCAGACCGACTGCACGGTCATCACGTGCCCAGCCGGCACCCGCGGGTGGCGCAGCCCGGCCGGTGGCTCGGCCCAGCGACGGAACTCTCGCACCAGCGCTTGCTGTTCGTCGAAGCCGAGCCAGCGGGCGACGTGCACGACGCCCGGGAGCAGTTCGCGGCGCTCGCTGGGACGCTCGTCAGCGGTCAGCCCGAACGACAGTTGGCCGAGCCGCGAGTCGTCGGCCGGTCCGGGAGGCAACGTCGTCGGCACACCGCCGAGCCGGCTCCGACCGGAGCGTCCACGGGCGCCGTCGCGCGCGTCGATCGTCATGTCCGGTTCAACGCTGGAGCGGTGGGTCGTGTGAGATCACTGGCCGCAGCACTCGCATACCACCTTGTAGCGCACGAGGCCCTCAATACGACATGAAGCGAGGACCTTCTAGAGGAGGTCACGATCATGAACGGCGCGTCGACCGTGCGATGCCGGAAGCCGCCCGCCGCTCTGATAATGCAGGTGCGGAGGAGGACGACATGAGCAAGCGCATGATCGCGTTGGCGGCCCTCTTGTTGGGGGCACTCGGCACGACGGCGACGGCAGCTGGATCGGCGCGGGCCGACCACGACGCCGCCACTCAACGGGGACGGCCACAACCCAAGGTGATCATGGTCGGCGCCGCGTCGCGCTCCGTCCTGCCGACGATCGACGGGTCGCACGACTACCTGGCCGAAGTCCAGCCCGACCCAGAGGACCCGTTCTCACCGGGTCTGTTCGTCCCGGCGTGGGATCAAGGCCGTGTGGCCGTCGGCAACGGTGACCCCGACTCGCACTGGGTCCACGATGACATGGAGGTGTCGGCGGTTGCCTTCCAAGAACGGGGCAGCCGGACCACCACCGTTGCGATCGCCGCCAACCTGTACATGATCTTCGGAACCGACGGCGACGTGATCCGGGAACGTGTCGCCGAACGGCTCGGCCGCAGGGCCGATCAGGTGCAGCTGGCGATCTCCGCCGACCACAACCATCACGGGCCGGACACGGCGTTCGACGTGAACCACGAGTGGTACGAGCTGATGATCGACCAGGCGACCGACGCGGCGGTCGAAGCGATCCGGGCGATGCGCCCGGCGCACCTCGAGGTCGCCGAGACGGAGCACTACTTCGGTCTCGCCGACGGGCGCGACCCGCAGGTGTCCGACCCGACGCTTGGTGTGTTGCGAGCGACGGCGACCAACGGCCGGACGATCGCCACCATGCTCTTCTGGGGCAACCACCCCGAGACGACGCTGTTCTGGGAGCCGCCGAACGACGCCATCCTCGACGAGTGCGCGGAGATCGGTTTGACCCCGTGCACGTTCCGCGACCGCTACTTCACGGCCGACTTTCCGGGTTGGGCGACCCGCCTCGTCGAGGCCGAGCTCGGCGGCGAGGCGTTGTTCTTCAACGGCGCCATCGGCGACCTCATCACACCGCTCGGCGCGAGCGTCTGGGAGGTCGACGACTCGGCACCGCTTGGGACTCGGCCTCGTGCCACCCCCGGGTGCGGAGCCGCCGCTCGGGGCGACCAACTTCCAGGAACGGAACTTCCGCCGCGCCTACCTGATCGGGCGGGAGCTGGCGACGGCCGCGCTCGGGGCGCTCGGTTCGGCCACGCCGGTGATGGATCCGACCGTCGACTACGACGTGACGATGTTCTACACACGCATGTCGAACATCGGGTTCCGGCTGCTGCTCGTGCGTGGCGAGAACGGCCTGACGGAGCTCGGCCACACCCCGGCCATGCTGTACACATGCCCGCCGACCGGGCCGAAGGACGACAGCACGTGTGCACCCGACAACTTCGCCACCGAGGACGACCCGGTGCTCGGCGAGATCCGCGCTGGTGACCATGCCCGTTCACGAGCGGCGTACCTGCGCATCGGGCCGGTCGGGATGATGTGGATCCCAGCCGAGATCGGGCCGGAGTCCACGATCGGGCTGCCCGCCGGCTACGTGGACAACCCGGCCAACTGGCACATCGAGGACCTCTCGCTGCATGCCAACGGCGCCGCCTACGTGACTTCGGGCTACGTGAAGAACCGAATGTCCGACGGGTATCGCTGGATTGTCGGGCTGGGCAACGACGAGCTCGGCTATGCCGTGCCGCTGGCCGACTACCGGGTCAAGTGCGTGGCGGACGACCTCGCCGGTCCTGGCACGTGCCAGGCGCTGTACGAGGCCGGCGTGATCGAGCACCCCGACGCGGTGGCCGGCGCCACGTGCAAGGCGATCACCGAGGATCCGTCCCTGCTCGCCGCCTATGGAGATGCGGCGCCGGCGATCGCCGGTAGCTGCCGCTACGGCCAGGCGTTCGGCGAGGCCTCGACCATTACGAGGAGACCAACTCGGCCGGGTGGGACCTCGAAGCCGACATCCTCGCTGCCGTCGCCGAGCTGACGGGCAACGACGATCCGGCCACCGTGAACCCACAGTTCCCGGGCTGGTGGGCGGGCCACACGCCTGACGACTGAACGGCGAGGCGGAGGCCTCGAGCGTTCAGCCGCTAGATCTCCGCGGCAAGGCGATCCGATGATCCTTCGTCCATGGCGGTCCCAAGGTCGCCCGCGGCCGCTGCAGGATCTCGTCAGCCCGCGGACCGAGCACGCTGACCGCCTGTCCGAGCACGTCCTTCGCCAGGTAGTAGTGGACCTCCCAGGCCGCGAGCTTTGGCGAGCTCGGCGATCACCTGGCGGTACATGACGGCGTCGGCGCAGGCCTCGTACGGGTGCGACGTTGCACGACGATGTCATCGGGGAAGTCCATGCGGCCACGCGTGGAGCGCGATCGACTCGACGGGCGTGGGCAGCGCCTCGGCGATCTCGTCGAGTGCGGTTGACGTCGCCCGCACGGCCGATGCGCGCACGCGTGCCACCAGTGCAGCCGTCGCCGCGACATCCAGACGCTTGCTGTCGTAGTGGATCGGTGCCGGCGTGATGCCAGGCTCGATCAGCTCGATCCGGCGCCGGTCCACGACCTCGTGGTCGGCGGATGCGGTGACGGCGACGGCCCAACCGAAGTGATCGGCGATCCCTACATGCATGCCCCCAACTCTCGCCGGCCTCGAGCGCAGACGAGGAGTGGGGAGTAGGACATGTGCTCATCGCTGTCGAAGAGCTCGAGGGTCTGCTCGAGTGCATCGCCGTCGATCACGCCCATCGTGAGCATGGTGTCGCGCATCCGCGCCAGCACCGGACGGAACACGGGCGCCAGTCGCGCATCCACGACGGCCTGACGTAACCCTCCGCCGACACGTCGACGAGACCGATCGAACGGAGCACCGGCAGCAGCCGACTGCCGTACGAGGGTTCGACACCGCTCGCCCTCAGCACGCCGGACACGGCATCGTGCACCGCCGTCCAGGCAGCGTGTGCCGGGACGATGGTCCCCATCGGCCGATGTCGTAGTCCTCGACGACGAGCCATCCACCGGGCCGCAGCGCACGGTGAGCTTGGCGGCGATGACATCACGCTGGGGCAGGTGCTCCAGCACGAGCCGGGCGTGGATCAGGTCGTAGCCCGATTGCTCGAGCGAGTCGACGATCACGTTGTGGTAGCGCACCTCGAGGTTCGCCGCGCGCAACGGTTCGAGCCTTGTCGTCTCGATGTCGGTGGCAACGACGTGGCCGGCGGCACCGACCTGCTCGAGCAGCCACTAAGCGACCGATCCGGTGCCCGCCCCGATCTCGACAAAAGCTAGCGGAACGGTCATGCTCGGCGCAGACCTCCCCCACTTGAGGATTGTCACTGCCTCCTCTGCCCTCCGAGACCTGGAGGCCATGGGTGGGGTGCAGAGCTGCTCAGTCGACTCGACGGCGGAACGAGCTCGTGCGCAGAGTGGGGCAAGCCGAGGACGCCGCGGAGGTCTTCCGACCGTCGAGAACCTCGACCCGCTGACGCCGGGCAGTGCTCCGAGCATTGGCGTCGAGAGTTCATCGTCGAGGACGTGAACCGGTTCGCCGAGCTCGCAGTCGCTGACCGACCGGCGGCCGGGTTGCGAGTCACCGTTGGCGATCCGGTGCGGAGCTCGCGTTACCGACGTTCCTGCGACCGCTCGGTTTCCATGACGAGCTGCGAGCCGTCCTCCGCGCCGGCGACGCTCCTTGGTGAACGCTCACGCTCTGGCGCCGCGACGGCCAGCCGGCCTTCGACGAGCACGAGACCGAGATCGTGCCAGCCTCTCTGCCCGCTCGGAGAGGCGCTGCGCGTCCACGCCCGCCGGGCAACGAGCCGGGCGGGCCGTTGCGCTACGAGAGACCGGCATGCTCATCTTCGACACCAGCGGGAGCTCGGCTCCGTCGATGATCAGGCCCGGGCGTGGCTCGCCGAGCTGGCCCGGATTCCGGTGTGCCGACCGATCTCGGCTGGAACTTCCCGTCTGCTGTTGATCACGATGTACCGCGCCGCTGCCGTGGCCGACGGTGTCGGCGACGGGATGGCCCGGGCGCGAGTTCGACTTGCCAGCGGTGCTGGCTCGTGTGCCATGCCTCGTGCCTGCATGGCGCCACGCAGTTCGGGAGCACCGTGTTGTGATCGAGCCGCGAACGCCGCCGACATCGCACCGATCATCGTCGAGGCCTACGACCTCACCGGCGCTAGCAGCAGATCACCGCATCGCTCGAGTACGCACCACGACATCGCCACCGAGCTGTTCCTGTCCGCACACACCGTGCGGACCACGTGAAGTCGATCTTCCACAAGGTCGAGGTGTCGAGCCGAGGTGAGCTCGTCGCCAAGCTGTACGCCGACCACTACGAGCCGCAGCACCTGCCGCACACTCGGATCAGCGAAGCCAGCTGATCCTTCCCGTCAGAACCAGGTGTTGCACCACGGCGCGACGGGCCACGCCAAGACGCCGTCAGCGGCGGCGACGGCGCCCGGTACGTGCTCGTCGAGCCACCCGGCGGCGTGCAGCACGGAGAGCCGGACGCCGCCGAGGCACGCCGCGCCGAGCGCCTTCACCGGGACCGTCAGGTCGGCGGAGCGGGTCGTCGCGTCACACGACGCCCCTGACGGCGAGGCGTCGAGCTCGAAGCGGCCGGCGGCAAGCTGGTTGTCGTCCACGACTTCGAGCACGACGCGCCCAGTGGTGGCGTAAGTCCCTGGCCGCCATCAGCGTGGCCACGTCGAGGGGGCGCACCCAGAGGAAGTCGCGAGAGCCGGTCGACTTCGCTGCCCGGGCGTCGGTGAGCAGCCAGGGCAGCACGTCGTCGACCGGGCGGTCACGTGCCGTGACCGTCGAGATCAGGTCGAGCTCGGCGAGGAACCGCCACAGCCGGGCCTCCGCGGCCGGAGTGGCACCGCACAGGTCGGCGACGTCAGCGATTCCCTCGGGCCGCCCGTGCGTCCACCTGCTCTCGACCTTGTAACTGGCCCACGCCTGGGCGACGCCGTCGTCGTCGCGGCAGAGCAGACGGAACCCACCCCACGGCTTGTCCTCCGGCTGTCGCCGGAGGTCGGCGAGGACGTCCCAGCGGAAGTCGTCGCGGCCGATCATCCCGGCACGGTCCAGTCGCACTCGTTCGTAGATCGCCGGGGCCTCGACGCGGAACACCTCGTCGTCGACGAACTCGACGGACCCTGCGCCCGGTGCGGCGAAGCGGGCTGTCGCGTCGAGCTCGAAGCTCGTCGACATCGTTGCCGGGCCGTAACCGAACCGGCCGTAGATCGGCCACTCGGCCGCGATCAGGACGTCGGCGAGTTCGCCGCGGTCGCGGCTGCCCACGAGGTCGTCGGTGATCATGCGCGTCAGCAGGCCCTGCCGTCGGTGCGTCGGTCGGCACGCGACTGCGGTGACGGCCCCGGCGGGCACGACACGGCCGCCCGGCAGCGTGAGCGGAGTGGGGAAGGAGTGGAAGGTGGCGACGATCGTCGAGCCGTCGAACGCCGCGACAACTCGATCGAGTGGCGTCATCGCCGCCTTCACCCACTCAGCGTCGTCGACGACGTCGGTCCGATGGAAGCCGGCCATAAGGGCCCGACGGAAGGCCAACGCCTCGTCCGGCGTGATGGATCGGATCGTCACAGTCACGGCGCTCGACCGTACGCGGCGTCCTAGCCTCCCCCGCCATCGATTCACGGACATCTCACAGCGCGGCGGCCTCGTCCGTTTCATCACGTGTGACGCTGCCGCCGTTTCAAGCGGTGCTCGACGAGCACGGACCGGCGGTGCTGCGGCTGCTGCGCCGCTTGGTTGGTCCGACCGACGCCGAGGACGACTGGCAGGAGACGTTCATCGCCGCCCTGCGCGCCTATCCCCGGCTCCGGCCCGACAGCAACGTGCGGGCGTGGCTGCTCACCATCGCCCACCGCAAGGCGATCGACCGGTTCCGGGCCCGTGGACGCCAGCCCATACCGCGCGATGACCTGGTGGACCCGGCGGTCACGCCGCCGGATCCGTCTAGCGACCCGCTACAGCGAGGCGGACCTGTGGGCGTGGGTGAAGGAGCTGCCCGACAAGCAGCGGCTGGCTGTCGGCTACCGCTATGGCGCCGACATGGCCTACGAGGACATTGCCGTCCTGCTCGAGTGCACACCCGCCGCCGCACGCCGCAGCGTCTTCGAGGGGCTGCGCACCCTGCGCCGCCAGCTGGAGCCGGAGGAGGCCCGAACATGATCACGACCGTGACCGAACAACTCGTCGACGCGCTGACGGCGCGCGCTGGATGCCGAGGGCCTCGTCGACGTCGCGTACCGCACCGTGGACAGCCCGGCAGGCCAGCTGCTCCTGGCCGCCACCGACGCTGGTGTCGTCAAGGTCGGCTTCGAGCGCCGACGCAGATGCGCTCGGGGAGCTGGCCGCTCGGATCAGCCCCCGCGTGCTGCAGCGGCCGGCGCGGCTGGACGAGACGGCGCGCCAGCTCGAGGAGTACTTCGCCGGTCGCCGCCGGGAATTCGACCTGCCACTCGACCTTCGCTTGGCGCACGGGTTCCGGCGCCACGTGCTCGACGAGCTGCGGGATGTCGGCTACGGGACGACGGTCAGCTACAGCGAGCTGGCGCAAGCGGCCGGCAACCCGCGGGCGGTGCGGGCCGTCGGGTCGGCGTGCGCGACGAACCCCATCCCGATCGTCATCCCGTGCCACCGCGTGCTGCGCAGCGACGGCTCACTGGGTGGCTATGGAGGCGGGCTGCACGTCAAGCGGGCGTTGCTCGACCTGGAGCAGCGCACCGCCGCCTGAACGCCGCAACACTGGGACCGTGCTGCGGTGGCTGTGGTTCGGACTGGGCTGGGTCGCCGTGGCCATCGGGTCGATCGGCATCGTGATACCGGGCCTGCCGACCACGGTGTTCTTCATCATCGCTGCGGCCTGCTTCTCGCGCTCCAGCCCGCGGTTCGAGCAGTGGGTGTTGACGCGACCAGGCGTCGGCCCGATGGTCCGCGACTACCGCGCCGGTCTCGGCATGCCGCGCAAGGCCAAGGTGGCGGCGATCGGGTCGATGGTCGTGTTCTGTGGGCTCAGCGCATGGCTGCTCGACCGCTGGTGGGCGCGGGCCATCGTCGTCGGGCTCGGGCTGGTCGGCGTGGCCTGGGTGACCTTGCGTGTCCCGACTAAGCGGCCGACGTGACCGGACCGCGTCGTTGAGAGGTGGACTCCCGGTTCGGCACGGCGGGCGCTCCAGCGCCTTCGCCGGCCGCATCAGGTTCGGCGAATTGCGTGTTGTACAGCTCGGCGTAACGCCCGCCGGCGGCGAGGAGGTCGACGTGGCTGCCGTGCTCGACGACGCGCCCGTGCTCGAGCACCACGATGGAGTCGGCGGCACGCACCGTCGACAGCCGGTGGGCGATGACGAGGGCGGTGCGGCCCTCCAGCGCCGCCGCCAGCGCCTCCTGGACGGCGGCCTCCGACTCGGAGTCGAGGTGGGCGGTCGCCTCGTCGAGGATGACGACCCGCGGCTTGGCCAGCAGCAGGCGGGCGATCGTCAGGCGCTGGCGCTCACCTCCGGACAGCCGGTAACCGCGCTCGCCGACCACGGTGTCGAGGCCGTCGGGCAGCGCACGCACCAGTCGTGCCAGCCGCGCCTGCTCGAGCGCCGCCCACAGCTCGTCATCGCCGGCGTCGGGTGCGGCGTAGAGCGAGGTTGGCCCGGATCGAGTCGTGGAAGAGGTGGCCGTCCTGCGTGACGACGCCGACCGTCGACTTGATCGAGTCGAATGTCAGCTCCCGCACGTCGACGCCGCCGAGGCGCACCGCGCCGGCGTCGACGTCGTAGAGCCGCGGGACGAGCGAAGCCAGTGTCGATTTGCCGGCCCCGGACGAGCCGACCAGGGCCACGGTGTGGCCCGGCGGGACCCGCACCGAGACGCCGTGCAGCACCTCGACGCTCGGCCGGTCGTCGAGCACCGTGACCTCCTCCAACGAGGCCAGCGACACCTGCTCGGCGGTCGGGTAGGCGAAGTGGACGTCGTCGAGCTCGACACCCACCGGTCCGTCCGGCACTGAGCGGGCGTCCGGTGCCTCCCGGATCAGCGGCTCGACGTCGAGCACCTCGAAGACGCGTTCGAAGCTGACCAGCGCCGTGACGATGTCGAGGCGTGCGGTGGCGAGCGCAGTCAGCGGCGCGTAGAGCCGGTTGAGCAGCAGGGCCAGCGTGACGACCGTGCCGGGGTCGAGCTCACCCTGGAGGGCCAAGTAGCCGCCGAGTCCGTAGATCAGCGCCTCGGCGAGACCGGAAACGAGGCCCAGCGCGCGGAAGAACACCTCCATCGCCATCGCCGAACGGACGCCGATGTCGTTGACCCGCTCCGCCCTGGCACCGAACTCGGCGGCCTCCACGGCGGGCCGACCGAACAGCTTGACGAGCGTGGCGCCCGGCGCCGAGAAGCGCTCCGTCATCTGCGACGTCATCGCTGCGTTGTGGCCGGCCGCCTCACGCTGCAGCCGCCCGACGCGAGCGCCGACGCGGCGGGCCGGGATGACGAACGTCGGCAGGAGCAGCATCGCCAGCACCGTGATCTGCCACGACAGCCCGATCATCACCGCCAGCGTCAGCACGAGTGCGATGACGTTCGTGACGACGCCAGAGAGTGCCGACGTGAACGCCCGCTGGGCGCCGATCACGTCGTTGTTGAGGCGGCTGACCAGCGCACCCGTGCGGGTCCGCGTGAAGAAGGCGATCGGCATTCGCTGGACGTGGTCGAAGACCTTGCGGCGCAGATCGAGGATCAACCCCTCGCCCAGGCGGGACGACTGCAGACGCTCGAGCAGGCCGACGCCTGTGTCGAGGAAGGCGACGGCGGCGATGACGACCGCGATGCCGATGACGGTCGCCACGGCATCGCCCTCGACGATCGCGTCGACCGCTCGCCCGGCCAGGATCGGCGCCAGCACGCCCAGCGCCGCCGACACCGTGGCAAGCAACAGGAAGGTCACCATCGTGCGGCGGTGGGGGCGGGCGAACTCACCGACCCGCCGCCACGTCCCGCGCTTGACGGCGGCTGCCGGTTCCCGTCGTCCTGCATGGCGCTCTGGAGCGCCGACCACGCGCTGAAGTCGCTCATGCCGATCGAGGGTAGGACTTCAAGTCCACTTGAAGGCAACCCCATCCGAGTGTTTGGTGCCATCCGAGTGTTCGACCTGGGGCATCCCCCGACGGAACACTCCGATGGCGTCAAACACTCGGATGAAGTAGGCCCGGTCAGGCGGCGGGAGGAGGGGTGAACAGGCCGATGTGGTTGCCGGCCGGGTCGGCGACGTGGGCGTAGACGATGCCGGGCGGCGTATTGGTGGCCGGCACGATGACCTTGCCGCCCAGGTCGACGGTCCGGTCGCACATGGCCGCGACGTCGGAGACCTGGATGCACGGCACGGCGTACGTGGGCGGCGTGCCCGGCGGGCAGCGGGCCCGCCGTGTCCTGGATCCCGCCCTGCAGCGTGTGATCGGGACCGGTCGTGATCACGGAGTACGGCCCGTCGACGTCGAACGTCCAGCCGAACATCTCGCCGTAGAACTGCCGGGCAGCGGCCGGGTCGTCGGTCCCGATCTCGAACCAGGTGACGGGGCTTGGGGTGGTGTCGGTGCTCATGAGCCGATCCTGCGACAGCCCGGCGACAACGTCCTGTCGGGAATTACAGGAATGTCACTCTTCGAGCAGCGGCAGGCGCCGGATGGTCTCGGGCATCCCGCCGGCCAGCGACTGGTACTCGTGGTGCGGCGCTCGCTCGTTGGTCGCGCGAGCCGCCGTCACACGGTCGAGGCGGAACGATCGCCCGCCACCGCGCAGCCGGCAGAACCCGACGAAGTACCAGGCAACGTCCGAGGCGACCAGGGCAACCGGCTCGACGAGGCGCGTCGTGCGGGCACCGTCTC
This sequence comes from uncultured Actinomycetes bacterium, assembly GCA_963802375.1. Lineage (GTDB taxonomy): Bacteria > Actinomycetota > Thermoleophilia > Gaiellales > Gaiellaceae > JACDAN01. The sequence goes on along the minus strand of CAWDIJ010000010.1, from coordinate 57,256 downwards.
GGTCGATGTAGTCGATCTCGACGACCTGCTCGGCCATCACGGCGTCCTCGATGACGGCCGCCGCCGCGCTCGGCCCCGACTCCACGGTGCCGAGGAGGCGAACCCGGTCCACGAGCTCACGAGCCCGGTCGGCATCGTCCGGCGACATCGCTCCGACGACTTTGCGCAGCGCGCTGCGGAGGCGTCCGGCGAACGGGCTGTCGCTCGTGCGAGCCAGCGCGAGCGCCAACGCAGTCGCCTCGTCCGGCGTGAAGTTGACGGGCGGCAACGTGCGGGTCCGATCGACGGCGTAACCGCCGCCGGGCCCCGGCGTCGCATAGACCGGGACACCCGCTTCCATCAACGCCCCGAGATCGCGCTCGATCGTCCGCACGCTGACCTCGAAGCGGTCGGCCAGCTGGCGGGCCGTGCGCGGGCGCGGCGCGACGGCGCGCAGCTCCTCCGCGAGCGCATAGAGCCGGTCCGTCCGGTTCACGGTCAGAGGCCGAGCGGCGCTTCGCGAACCTTCGTGATCGCCGCCGCCGGGCCGCGGACGGTCACTTGGGCGACGTCCTTGCGGCCGTACACGAACAGCGCGCACTCGCCGATCGGCCCAGCCACCGTCACCCGGTCGGGACCCTCCCGCGCCGAGATCGACGGCCGGCCGTCGGGTTCGAACGTCAAGCCCACGGCCAAGCCACGAGTCAGGAAGCGACCGCCCTTGTCGATCCCGTCGGCGAGCGCATCCTCGAGATCAGGATCGAGCTCTCGCGGGGTGAACGGGCGGCGGGCCCGGCGGACGTCCTCGTGATGAACGAAGAACTCGAGGCTGTTGGCGAGTCGGTCGAGGACGTCGACGCGTAGCGGGCTCCAGCGTGGCGGCCCCTTGCGGACCCGGTCCACGATCTCCCAGTACGGGCGCTCGGCTTCGGTCGCCCGCACGTGCTCGCTGTAGTCCGCCATGAACGACGTGATCAGGCCAGGTGCGGCGTCCGGTCGTCGGTCGCGCACGACGAGATGAGCGGCGAGATCACGGGTCGTCCAGTCGCCGCACAGCGTGGGCGCGTCCTGTCCGACCTCGACCAGCGTGTCGCACAAGGCCTGCCGTTCGACCATCGCCGGGGAGGTCACGACGGGCAGGCTACGACCGTGTCAATCGGGTTCGTCTCCGCAAGCTGCTCGACTCACCGCACAGCGCGCTCGATCACCCGGGTGGCGGGTCCTCGACGTATCCGGCGGCAATGCCGAACCGGGCCAGGTTGGGCACCGACGGATGGGTCGCTCCGGCGGGACCCGCCGTGAACGCCTCGAGCACGTTGGCGGTGATCCGGCGGACGTGACACTCGAGCGTGTGCTGACCGTCGGCGCCATCACACAGCGGCCCGAGCTTGCGCTCCCACCATAGGGTCCCGGTCGCCCACACTCCCGCACCGGTGCCGCCGTGGGTGTAGTACGTCATGTCGGCGAACGTCGGCCGCTCGCGAACGACGAGCGGCGAGTGGCACAGCACCTGGATGTTCGCCGGTGTCGGCTGCTCGAGTGTCACTCGGTCGTACTCGTTCCCGACCAGCCCCTCGAGCCGATCGCCGTTGCGCAAGCCGGTACCGGCGAACACCCAGGAGTCGGCGTCGGCGATGACCATGTCGCCCTCACACGGGTTGGACTCGTAGAAGTTCCCGACCAGCGCGCTCTCCGGGTTGCGGGCCGGCTCCTCGCGCCACTCCGACGTGACGCGGGCGTCGTCGCCGGTGCCGTACCACGGGTCCGCGTCGGCGCTGCGGTAGTTGACCATCGCCCGGTTCAGGCGGCCGTCGGTCGACGGTTCTAGTCTGATCCGCCGGAAGATCGCGTTGGCCCCGAGGAACATCAAGTTGACGCCCGCTTCGCGCGCCGCCTCGAGAGCCTGGCGCATCTCCAGGGAGTAGTACTCGTCGTGAGCGAGGGAGACGATCGCCTTGTAGCCCTGCGTCGCCTGCTCCGGCCGTGCGTGGAAGTCCAAGTTGGTGGTGTAGGCGACGTCGTAACCCAGCGACTCGACGAGTTGGACCAATTCGAATTCGCCGCCGAAGAAGTGACCCGACCCGCTGCCTTCGTACGGCCGGTCGAAGCTGACGACCTTGGCCCGCGACTCGGCCCGCCCGTCCGGCCCGTAGTACAGACTGGCGCCGCCCCACTCGTTGTACGCCTGCCACGTCGTGATGGACGAAATGACCAGGAGCTCGGCGGGCCGATCATCGAGGACGACGAGCGGCACGAACGTCGACCCGCCGTCGTCGGAGTCGATGCGGACCAGGTACATCCCGGGCGTCCAGGACGCGTCGATCGTCACCTCGAAGCTCGGCGACCAGGCGCACTCGATGACGCCGGTCTGTGGATCCATCTCCGGTTCGGGTTGTGCGACGCCAGCAAACGGCCCACCGCGCCACACCTCCCGGCTGCCGGCACCGCCGTACCAACCCATGCGGAAGGCCCTGGCGGTGATCGACGCCGCCTTCGTGCTGGCCATGATCGGCACGGACTGCCCACGCCACGCGCTGTCCACCGCGCAGTAGGCGTCAACCTTGCTCGTCACCTCGTCCACGAACGGGAACGAGTAGTCCATCGTGCCGGGTTGCTCGTTCTCGGCGCGGATCAACGGCTGGACCGGCGCCGCCGGCGCAACGTAGGTACCCGCAGGACTCGATCCGCTCGGGAGGAGCGCGCCGACGCCGCGGACGGCCCCGTATCCCGCCAAGGCCAGCAGACCGCCGACCACCGTGCGCCGGCGCCAGTAGACGCTCTGCGGCAGCTGCCCCGGGTGCTGCGGGCGGGTTGCTGGGCGGGCGACGCGATCATCCTGCCCCCGGACCACGGCCCAGAATGCTACGGCGCCAGCAGCGCCGCACTGCTGATCCTGGCAGTTCATTGCGTTCCCGGGCCACGCAGGCCCGTGCTGACCGCTCGCTCGCTGGCGCTCACTCGCTCGCACTGGGCAACGGGTGCGAGTTGAACGCCGACGCCATCGTGATCGGCGCCGGGCCGAACGGCCTGGTCGCTGCGAACCGGCTCGCCGACGCCGGCTGGAGCGTGCTCGTCCTGGAGCAGGCCGACGAACCCGGGGGCGCCGTTCGCACCGCGGAGGTCACGGCCCCCGGATTCCGCAACGACCTGTTCAGCGCGTTCTACCCGATGGCCGTTGCGTCACCGGTGCTGCGTGACCTCGAGCTCGAGCGGTTCGGCCTCCGCTGGACACACGCCCCGGCTGTGCTGGCCCACCCTCGGCGTGACGGACCAGCAGCCGTGCTCTCGCGGCAGTTGGACGCCACCGTCGCCAGTGTCGAGCTCGGCGGCGCCGGAGACGGCGCGGCGTACCGCACGATCATCGAGGAGTGGCGCCGGTACGGCGACCCGCTCGTCGAGGCACTGCTCACGCCATTCCCGCCACTGCGAGCCAGCGCCAAGCTGGCGTGGGTGGCGCGGCTCGACGGGCTGCGCGAGTTGGCCCGCATCGGGTTCATGCCACTCCAGCGGTTCCTCGACGAACGGTTCAGCGGACCCAGCGCCCCGCTGCTGTTCGCCGGCTGCGCGCTGCACGCCGATCTCACGCCGGAGAGCGCGAACAGCGCGTTCATCGGCTGGTTGCTCGTCTGCCTCGGCCAAGAGATCGGATTCCCCGTGCCGACGGGCGGCGCCGGCGAGCTCACGCGTGCGCTGGTCACCCGACTCGAAGCAGGTGGAGGCCGCTTGCGCTGTGCCACGCCCGTCGTCCGTGTGCTCGTCCGCAACGGTCGAGCGGTTGGCGTCTCAGCCGCCGACGGGACGTCGTTCGAGGCTCGTCGGGCCGTGCTCGCCGACTGCGATGCCGTGCGTCTCTACACCTCGATGGTCGAGCGCCAGCACCTGCCCCCCGGGCTGATCGACCGTCTGGCCCGGTTCGAACGCGGGTCGGCCACCTTCAAGGTGGACTGGGCACTGTCGGCACCGATCCCGTGGGCCGACCCCTCGGTCGCCCCGGCGGGCACCGTGCACATCGCCGACGACCTCGCCGAGCTGTCCATGACAGCCCACCAGCTGCGCATCGGCATCGTGCCCGACCGACCATTCCTCATCGTCGGCCAGATGACGACAGCCGACCCGACGCGTTCGCCGCCGGGAACCGAGTCGGCGTGGGCCTACACCCACGTACCGCAGGAGATCCGTTGTGATGCCGGCGAAGACGGCATCACGGGCCGGTGGGACGAGCGGGAGCGGGAGCGGTTCGCCCGTCGCGTCGAGCGGCGGATCGAGGCGCTGGCACCTGGGTTCGCCGACCTGATCGTCGCTCGGCACGTCATGGCGCCGCCCGACATGGAGCGGATGAACCCGAACCTCGTCGGTGGCGACGTCGGTGGCGGGACCGGCCAGCTGCACCAGCAGCTCGTCTTCCGCCCGATCCCCGGCTGGGGCCGCGCCGAGACACCGATCCGCAGGCTCTACCTGGCGTCGGCGTCCGCCCACCCGGGCGCCGCCGTCCACGGCGCGTGCGGAGCCAACGCCGCCCGCGCCGCGCTGGCCCACCACCGGTTGCGGCGCTGAAACCGGTCCCTCTGGGTAAACGTGGAGCATGCCCGCCGATCGGCTGAAGACGTACCGGGCCAAGCGCGACTTCTCCGTGACGTCCGAGCCAGCCGGCACGTCCCCACCGTCGTCGGACGGGCACCGGTTCGTCGTGCAGCGCCATCGCGCCCGGCGGCTGCACTACGACTTGCGGCTCGAGGCGGCCGGCGTCCTGCTCAGCTGGGCCGTGCCGAAGGGACCGACGTTGGATCCTTCGGCCCGCCGCATGGCGGTGCACGTCGAGGACCACCCGCTCGACTACTTCGACTTCGAGGGTGTGATCCCGGCCGGCGAGTACGGCGGCGGCGACGTCGTCGTCTGGGATTGGGGAACGTGGACGCCGGTCGGGACCGACGACCCGCTGGCTGCCGTCGAAGCCGGTGACCTGCACTTCGACCTCGCTGGCGAGAAGCTCGCCGGGCGGTTCGTCCTGGTTCGCCGCGGTGGTGACGGTCGCGACTGGCTGCTGTTGAAGAAGCGCGACGAGGCAGCGGTGCCCGGATGGGATCCCGAGGACCATCCCCGTTCGGTGAAGTCGGGGCGGACGAACGACGAGGTCAAGGAGGCCCCTGCGGCGAGCTGGACGGGCAGCGCGAACTGGGCGGCTCCGACCCCCGACGAGCTCGCCGCGCTTGACGCCCTCAAACGGGCCGGCGACTGGCGGCTCGGCGAGCACACGTTGCACGTGACCAACCTCGACAAGGCGTTGTTCCCGCCTCGCGACAAACGCCGCAAGGCGCTGACGAAACGGGAGCTCATCCGACACCACGCCACGTCGGCGCCGGTGATGCTCCCCTACCTCGCCGACCGGCCGCTCAACATGCACCGGTACCCGAACGGCGTCGATCGTCCGGGGTTCTGGCACAAGGCCGTCCCCTCCCACGCGCCCGACTGGCTACGCCGCTGGCACAACGACGACGCCGATCCCGGCGAGACGACGGAGTACCTCGTCATGGACTCGCCGGCGGCGCTGGCGTGGGTCGCCAACTACGGCGCCGTCGAGCTGCACCCGTGGACGTCGACGGTCCGGAACACGAAGCGACCGACCTGGGCGCTGATCGACATCGACCCGGGAACCGACACGACGTTCGAGGACATCTTGGTGCTCGCTCGGCTGCACCGCACCGCCCTCGAACACCTCGGCGTGCAGGCGGGGGCCAAGGTCACCGGAAAGCGCGGTCTGCAGATCTGGGTACCGGTCGCCGACCGCTACACGTTCGCCGAGACCCGCAAGTGGGTCGAGCAGCTGTCGCGAGCGATCGGCGCCACGGTCCCCGAGCTGGTCAGTTGGGAGTGGGAGGTGAAGCGTCGGTCCGGGCTCGCCCGCCTCGACTACACGCAGAACGCCATCAACAAGACGCTCATCGCTCCGTTCAGCGTGCGAGCCGCGCCGGGGGCGCCGGTGTCCGTGCCGATCCGCTGGGAAGAGCTCGACGATCCCGAGCTCCGGCCCGACCGATGGACGATCGAGACGATCGGCGATCGGATTCGCCAGGCCGGTGACCCGCTGGCGCCGCTGATCGGCCTGCAGCAGCGGCTGCCCGCCTTCTCGTGAAGCCGGCTGGCCTAGGCCATGTTTGGATCGGGCAGCTCCTCGGTGTTTTGCGGCAGCGTGCCGAGTTGGTGCTCGATGCGACGTAGTGATGCCTCGACGCGGTCGTCACTGTCCTTCGACTCGGCGCTGCCCTTGTGGACGTAGAGCGCGGCGAGGACAACGAACGCGAACAGCTGGAGGAACTCCGATTGCCAGTTCTCGAGCGTCGACTGAGCGAACTCGCCGAGGAAGTCTCCGATGCTGGTGTCTTGGCCATGGGCCAGCTGCTCATCCGTGTACACCTGCCACTGGGCGATGGAGTGGGCGATCCACGTGGAGAAGAACAGCACCATCAGCCCGATGCCGAGTCCGAAGTCGCGCCAGATCGAGTGGCCAGGAGTCCGGTTGGCGCGGATGCTGCGCACCATCGTGACGATCAGGAACCCCAGTGACCACACCATGAGTATGAAGGCGACGAGCATCGCCCAGGCTCCTGCGCTCATCGCTCACCCTCCTGCCGACAAGACGAGGTCGCTGAGCTCAGCCTTGGTCATCGACGACTTCGCGTCGAGGCCCAGCTCCGTCGCGATGTCGACCAGGTCGTCCTTGCTGGCGTGCTCGAGCGAGTCCGCCAACAGACCAGCCTCGCGCTTGGTCTCGACGAGTCTCCGTGCCAGTTCTCCCAGCTGCTGTTGATCGAGGTCGCGGCGCATCGCTGGGAAGATCTCGTCCTCCTCCTCTTCGACGTGGTGCTTGATCCCGCCCTCCACCATGGCGACGGCGGCGCCGAACCCGGGAGCCGACAGCAGCTGCGAGAGCTTGCCGAGCCCCTCTCGGGCGAGCTCGTGCTCCGTGTTGGCTTCCTCAGCCGTCTCATCGTCGAGGATGCGGCGGGTCAGCGGGTAGACGTGCGCCTCCTCGAACTCCATGTGCAAGGACAGCGCCGCCGTGAGCTGCTCGACGAGGCGTTCGCGCTCAGGACCCTCCTCGGACTCGTCCAACTGGTGTAGCAGCTGCTCGACCTGGCGGTGGTCGGACTCCAGCATGCTGAACGGATCTGACATCGCATCCTCCTGCGCATCTTCGGTTGGGTGCGATGTACCCCGCGGCCGCGAAGTGCTACACGCGACCAGATCGTCAGCCGCCGGGTTGGAACACCACCTTGAACGCCCCATCGCGCTTCTTCTGGAAAATGTCGTAGGCCTGCGGTGCTTCGGTGAGGGGCAGGTGGTGGCTGGCGAACGTGTCGACGCCAAGAACGTCACGGTCTGTCAGCAGCGGCAGCAGGTCACCGACCCAGCGCTTCACGTTGGCCTGACCCATCCGCAACTGGATCTGCTTGTCGAACATGACCATCATCGGTAGCGGGTCACTCATGCCGCCGTACACACCGATCACCGAGATCGTCCCACCGCGCCTGACGACGTCGATCGCCAGCTGCAGCGCGGCCAACCGATCCATTCCGGAGTGCAGCATCACCTTCTCGGTGACCTTGTCCGGCAGCAAAGCCGTCAGCTTCTGGGCGAGTGACGCACCGCCGGATCCGTGCGCCTCCATCCCGACGGCGTCGATCACCGCGTCCGGGCCGCGGCCCCCCGTTTGATCACGCAGCGCCGTCGCCACCTCCGCTTGCTTCCCGTCGAACTGGCGCAGGTCGAGGACGTCGGCACCGTGGAGCCGGGCCCGCTCGAGCCGCTCGGGCACGAGATCGACGCCGATCACCTTCGATGCGCCGCGATGCAGGGCGATCCGACATGACATCGCTCCGATCGGGCCGAGGCCGAGCACGACGACGGTGCCGCGGTCGGGGATCGCCGCGTAGTCGACGGCCTGCCAGGCCGTCGGGAGAACGTCGGAGAGGAACAGGAACCGATCGTCGGGCGGACCGTGGGGCACCTTGATCGGCCCGTACTGTGCCTGCGGCACGCGCAGCAACTCGGCTTGCCCGCCCGGCACCTGCCCGTAGAGCTTCGTGTAGCCGAACAGGGCGGCCCCGGTGTCGTACTCGTGGACCTGCGTGGTCTCACACTGCGATTGCAGGCCATCGGCGCACATCGCACAGTGCCCGCACGCGATGTTGAACGGGACCACCACTCGGTCACCTGGTGCGATGTGAGTGACGCGAGCTTCCCACCTCCTCGACGATGCCCATCGGTTCGTGGCCGAGGATGTCGCCTTCGGTCATGAACGGCGACATCACCTCGATCAGATGGAGGTCCGAGCCACAAAGACCTGAGGACGTGATCCGCACGATCGCGTCCGTCGGCTCCTCGATCTTCGGGTCAGGCACGGTCTCGACCCGTACGTCGCGGCGTCCCTGCCACACGGCTGCCTTCATCTCGGCGCCCCTTTCCTCGTCGACCGACTTGTCCCTCCCCCCGCCGCCGAGGCCGCATACGTTCCTGATGCGGCCGCCGAAGCGCCTGCCGGCGAGAGAAGCGCCAGCGACGAGCCGGAGCCGAGCGACGAGCGAGGCCGACATCACGGCGCCGGCGTGCCGAACCGGGTCTTCACCTCACAACGACGCGGCCCACTGTCGTGATGCGGCCGCCGAAGCGCCGGCCGGCGAGGGAAGCGCCAGCGACGAGCCGGAGCCGAGCGACGAGCGAGGCCGACATCACGGCGCCGGCGTGCCGAACCGGGTCTTCACCCCATAACGACGCGGCCGCCGGTCGTGATGCGGCCGCCGAAGCGCCGGCCGGCGAGGGAAGCGCCAGCGACGAGCCGGAGCCGAGCGACGAGCGAGGCCGACATCGCGGCGCCGGCGTGCCGAACCGGGTCTTCACCCCACAATGACGCGGCCGCCGAAGCGCCGGCCGGCGAGGGAAGCGCCAGCGACGAGCCGGAGCCGAGCGACGAGCGAGGCCGACATCACGGCGCCTGCGTGCCGAACCGGGTCTTCACCCCACAATGACGCGGCCGCCGAAGCGCCTGCCGGCGAGGGAAGCGCCAGCGACGAGCCGGAGCCGAGCGACGAGTGAGGCCGACATCACGGCGCCGGCGTGCCGAACCGGGTCTTCACCTCACAACGACGCGGCCGCCGCCTGTCGGGATGCGGGCGTCGAAGCGGTGAAGCGCCCATCGGGATGCGAATGGCGCCATCCGGGTACCCGTCACCCGTGACCGCCCACTCGTCCGTCTGGATCGCTGACGCAGAGGCGCCGACCTATGCACCGCTCGCCGGTGACATCGCCGTCGACGTTGCGGTCGTCGGCGCCGGGATCAGCGGTCTCACCACGGCTCTGCTGCTGCAGCGCGGCGGTCACCACGTCGCCGTCGTCGACATGCACCGCGTCGCCACTGGAACGACCGGGCACACGACGGGCAAGGTGACGTCACAACACAGCCTCACCTACGACCGCCTGGCGTCGGAGCACGGCGACGACACGGCGCGGGCGTATGGCGAGGCCAACCAAGCGGGCGTCGAGATGGTCGCCGAGCTCGCCGAGTCCACGGACGCGGATTGCGACCTTACGCGCGCGCCCGCCTTCGTCTACACGACGCGAACAGGACATGGTGCAGCAGATTGAAGCCGAGGCCCGCACTGCCGCTCGGCTCGGGTTGCCGGCCAAGCTCTCCGATCCCGTCGAGATCGAAGTGGAACGTGCCCTGGCCGCCGTGCGCTTCGACGACCAGCTGCATCTCGACGCCTACCGCTACTGCCTGGCCCTGGCGGCGGCCGTCGTCGCCGCCGACGGTCTGGTCCACGAGCACACGCGGGCGATCCGCGCTGCGCGAACGATCCGACGACGTGCTCGTCGAGACCGACCGTGGAACGGTCCGCGCAAAACACGCCGTGCTGGCGACGCTGCTGCCGTTCTCGGACTCGGGCGGGTTCTTCGCCCGAGCTCGGGCGACTCGCGCCTACGGGTTGGCCGCCCGCATCCGCGGCACGGCACCCAGCGGGATGTACATCACGGCCGAGCAGCCGACCCGGTCGGTGCGCCCGTGGCCGCACGCCGGCGGCACCGGCGTCGTCGTGGTCGGCGAGGAACACGAGACGGGCACCGATCGCGACACGTCGCGCCACTACCACCAGCTCGAGGACTGGGTTCGGGCCACCTTCGACGTCGAGTCGATCGACCACCGCTGGTCGGCCCACGACTACACGTCGGTCGATCGCATTCCCTACGCGGGATGTTCGCCCATGCGTCGCCGGACGTGGGTGATCACGGGTCTGCGCAAGTGGGGCCTGAGCAACGCGACGGCGGCGGCCATGGTGCTGGCGGCGGGCATCGACGACCAGCCCCATCCCTGGCAGTCGCTGTTCGACCCCAGCCGGATCGGGGGCGCCCGCGCCGTCGGACGTCTCGCCCGCGACAACGCCAAGGTTGCTGGCCACTTCGTCGGTGACTGGATCGGCCGGCTGCACGCCCGCTCACTCGACTCGTTGGCGCCGGGTGAGGGCGGTGTGGTCCGCGAAGGCGGCCGCGTCTTCGGCGCCTACCGCGACGACGAGGGCGCCGACCACTGCGTGAGCCTGACCTGCACACACCTCGGCTGCACCGTTCGCTGGAACGAGGCAGAGACGACGTGGGACTGCCCGTGCCACGGCTCGCGGTTCGGCCACGACGGCACGGTGCTGCAGGGTCCGGCGGTCCACGACCTCCGCCGCATCAACCACTGAGATCAATTCACCCAGAAAGGACCACGCAATGCGCACCGCAATGCGACTGCCGCCCGAGAGCTCGACTACCGGGACAGGCGACGCGCTCGACGTGCTCGAGCGCGACCACCGCGACGTCGAGCAACTGTTCGCGAGGGCCTCGCTCAGCGATGGTGAACGTCGACTGGAGATCCTGCCGTACATCGTCGAGGCATTGACGGTGCACGCGCAGGTTGAGGAGGACCTCGTGTACCCCGCGATCGCCTCGGCGATCGGCGGCGGCGATCACCTCACCGAGCACGCCGTGATCGAGCACAGCGAGATCAAAGCGCTCGTGGATCGTCTGGCGCAGGCGTCCACCGACGGTCCAGAGCTCGTCGAGGACCTTCGCGAACTGCAGCTCGTCGTGCAGGCTCACGTCGCCGTCGAGGAGGGCGAGCTCTTCCCTGCCTTCCGGGCCCAGGCGAGCTCCAAAGAGATCAAGCAACTGACCGACGCCGCGGCCAAGGCCCGTGCCGCTGCATCCCCCGCACCATCAAGCAAGGAGTGAGCGTCGTGCCGATCGACGAAGAACCAACCCCCGACGGACCCACGTACCCCGACGGCTCGTCCGACCCTGCCGTCGATGCCCTCGTCAAGGCGTCACCTGGCTATCCCGACGTGCTCCCGCAGACCGACGGCGACCACCCCGTACGCGACCGGGAGTTCATGCCGACCTACGCGCAGCACGGCGAGCGCCTGACGACGTCGTGGGGCACGCCGCGTCGATGACACCGACAACTCGCTGAAGGCTGGCGCTCGTGGGCCGACGCTGCTCGAGGACTTCCACCTCCGCGAGAAGATCATGCACTTCGACCACGAGCGCATCCCCGAGCGGGTCGTGCACGCCCGCGGGCACGGTGCGCACGGCGTGTTCGAGCCGTACGAGTCGCTGGCGCGACCTCACGTGCGCCGAGTTCCTCGCCGACCCGGCCGTCGACGACGCCGGTGTTCGTGCGCTTCTCGACGGTGCTGGGCTCGCGCGGGTCGGCCGACACCGCCCGTGACGTCCGCGGCTTCGCCACGAAGTTCTACACGACGGCCGGCAACTTCGATCTCGTCGGCAACAACATCCCGGTGTTCTTCATCCAGGACGGCATCAAGTTCCCCGACCTGATCCACGCCGCCAAGCCCGAGCCGCACCGCGAGATCCCGCAGGCGGCAGACCGCGCACGACACGTTCTGGGACTTCGTCTCGCTGCTGCCCGAGTCGACGCACATGCTGATGTGGGCGATGTCGGACCGGGCCCTCCCCCGTCGTACCGGATGATGGAGGGCTTCGGTGTCCACACGTTCCGTCTCGTCAACGCGCCGAGGCGCGACCACGCTGGTGAAGTTCCACTGGAAGCCGGTGCTCGGCATCCACTCGCCTGCTCTGGGAGGAGTGCCAGAAGCTCGCCGGCGTCGACCCCGACTTCCACCGCCGCGACCTCTACGACGCCATCGAGGCCGGCGCGTTTCCCGAGTAGGAGCTCGGCATCCAGGTGATGCCCGACACCGACGACCAGATGTTCGAGGGCATCGATCTCCTCGACTCGACGAAGATCGTCCCCGAGGAGCTGTGCCCGGTGCGCGCCGATCGGGACGCATGACGCTCAACCGCAACCCGACGAACTTCTTCGCCGAGAGCGAGCAGGTCGCGTTCCACACCGGCCACCTCGTGACCGGGCATCGAGGCGACCGACGACCCGCTCCTCCAGGCTCGCAACTGTTCTCGTACCTCGACACCCAGCTCACCCGCCTCGGTGGGCCGAACTTCGAGGCAGCTCCCGATCAACCGGCCCCGCTCGCCGGTCAACTGATGCAGCAGGACGGCTTCGGGCAGACGGCGATCCACGCGGGACGGACGCCGCTACTCGCCGAACTCGCTCGGCGGCGGCTGCCCGTTCATGTCGGGCTGGCCGAGCGGCGGGTACGAGCACGTGCCGCGCGTGGTCGACGGGCCCGAAGGTCCGTGACCGTGCCGACGCCGCATCCCGACTACTTCAGCCAGGCGACGACGTTCTGGCGCAGCATGACGCCCGCCGAGCAGGACCACATCGCCGGCCGCCTTCTCGTTCGAGCTCGGCAAGGTCGAGGTCCCGCACGTGCGGGCCCGCATGCTGCGGAACCTCGCCGAGGTCGATGCTGATCTCACCGAACGCGTCGCCGCCGCCCTCGGCATGCCGGCGCCGGCGCCGGAGCGCAGGTGGTCCCGATGAGTCGGCGGTGATCTCGCCGGCGCTTGTCGCAGATGCCGTGGACACGCCACGCCGCGCCGACGGCCGGGTCGTTGCCGATGTTGGCCGCCGACGGCGTCGAGGGCAGCAGGTGTCGCCAGCAGTGGCCGCCGTGCTCGGCACGAGCGGTCGGTGCAGGCGCAGGTGGTCGCGCCCCACCTCGGCCTGCTGACCAGCCGAGCAAGGCACGCCGGTGCCTGCGGCCAAGGCGCTGCTGACGGCCAGTCCGTCGAGTTCGACGCGGTGGTCGTCGCCGGCGGCATCAGGCGCGGCAGCCCTCGCCGCGGAGCCGCTCGTCGGCTATGTTCCTGCAGGAGGCCTATCGGCACCACAAGACGATCGGCGCCTGGGGAACGGGGATCGACACGTTGCAGGCCTTCGGCATCGTGCCCGGCGACCCCGGGATCCTGAGCGCCAGCACCGCCGACGATGCCTTCACCGCCGCCTTCCTCGAGGCAATGGGCTGGCACCGTCACTGGGAGCGCGCCGCGCTGACCGTTGCCTAAATGACCGTTCTGTCCGTAGCAATCGATCGTTGTGATGCGATTGCTACGGACAGTTCGCTGATCACCATGCCGACCCGGCCATCTGGCGGGTCGCCGCGTTGAGTCGGTTCCACACGTTGATCTGAGCAATGGCGAGGACCAGCCCGGCCAGCTCACTCTCGTCGAACCTCTTGGCGGCGTCGTCCCAGATGGCGTCCGGCACGGCGTCGGCGCGGTCGCTGAGCCGGGTAACCGCTTCAGCCAGCGCCAACGCGGCACGCTCCGCTTCGTCGAAGTACGGGGTTTCCCGCCACGCCGCGACCCCGAAGATCCGCTCGTCGCTCTCTCCCGCCGTCTTCAGGCTCCGTGAGTGCATCTCGACGCAGACGCTGCAGCCGTTGATCTGGCTGGCCCGCAGGTTGACGAGCTCGATCAGCTGCGGCGAGAGACCGCTCTTGTGCACCGCCTTGCCGAGCGACTGCAACGCCTGCATGGCGTCGGGAACGACAAACACCGGGTGCTTCATCCGTGTTTCCATTGCTTCATCTCCTCGTTCGTCACAACCGCCGCACTTGGCGGGTCATCTGGTGGTATGACCCACCGCAACGGAGGAATGTGACCGGTGAACGAGGATTTCCTGGCCGCCCAGTTCGACGAGCACCGCAACCGCCTGCACGCCGTCGCCTATCGCATGCTCGGATCAGGGACAGAGGCCGATGACGCCCTGCAGGAGACGTGGCTGCGGCTCAGCCGCTCCGACGCCACGAGCATCGAGAACCTGGGCGGGTGGCTGACCACCGTCACGGCCCGGGTCTGCCTCAACATGCTGCGCGCCCGCAGGACGCGGCGCGAGGAGCCGTTGGAGCCTCACGTGCCCGACCCGGTCGTGCAGCGCGCCGAGGCGGTCGAGCCGGAGCACGAAGCGATCCTCGCCGACTCGGTCGGGCTCGCGCTGCTCGTCGTGCTGGAGACGTTGGAACCGGCCGAGCGGCTGGCCTTCGTCCTCCACGACATGTTCGCCGTGCCGTTCGACGAGATCGCCGAAATGGTCGACCGATCGCCGGAAGCAACGCGCCAACTGGCCAGCCGTGCCAGGCGCCGCGTCCAGCAGGCCAGCGTCCCCGACACGGACGTGTCCCGCCAGCGGGAGGTCGTCGAGGCCTTCTTCGCAGCTGCTCGTGGTGGTGACCTCGAAGCGCTGGTCTCGGTGCTCGATCCTGACGTCGTCGTGCGCTCTGACGGCGGCACGGCACGGCCACAGGCCTCGCTGGTCGTGCGCGGCGCGAGAAGCGTCGCACGCCGCGCCGTTGCCTACTCGCAACCCGGCGCGACACTCCACCCGGTCCTCGTCAACGGCAGCGCCGGAGTCGTGGTCGTCATCGACGGTGAGCCGTTCTCGATCCTGGGGTTCACCGTCGCCGGCGGCAAGATCATCGCCATCGACGCGCTCGCCGATCCCGAGCGCATCGCCCAACTGGACCTCAGCGCGCTGGACGCGCGTTGAGTCGCACCCGCCGCGTCAGTTTGAACGCCATCATCCCTGCGACGACCACGCCGATCAGCAGCACGGGCTGCGGGGTGAACGCGGCGAGCAGCACAATGGCCGCCGTGAGCGGGGTGACGTACCAGGAGCCGACGGCGCCCGGCGCCCCGAGCCCGAGGTGGAGGATCCACAACGCCAGCAGGTAGACCGCCACGGGGACGGCCACGATCATGCCCGCACGCACGTCACTCACGCGGCCGTGACCGGCGGCGTGGTCGACGGCGACGACCAGCCCGGCTCCGACCGCGGCAACCGAGGCGAAGATCACGAGGTGGCCGTAACCCCACCGGAAGGCCACGCGATTGGACGTCAACAGATGCGGGACCTGGTAGTCGAAGTAGACCCACCACAAGGAGAACACGAGCAGCAGCCCGCCGGCGATGATGCCGCCGAGCTCGGCGTCGAGGCCGCCTTCGTCGAGCACCGTCTGGATGGCGACGGTGCCGGCGAGGATCGACTCGCCCAACACGATGATCGTGAACAGCCCGTAGCGCTCGCAGATGTGGCTGGCGTGCCAGGACGTCGCGGCAGGCCCGCTCTGCCCAGACGGGAACGAGCAGCTCGCACGCACCGAGCAGCAGGAAGCCTGCGACTTCCCACGCACCGGGGACGGCGAGCAGGGCGATCCAGCCGACCTGGCACGCGGTGATCCCGATCGTGTAGCGGCGCGCACACGTGCGGGCGGCCGGCTCGGCACCTGCTGATGCGCGCAGCCAGTGGAAGACCTGAGCCAGAGCGCATGACGACGTAGCCGAGGACCGCGACACCGAAATCGAGGTCGCTCGAAGGCACGGGGGATGCCGGCGGCGTAGATCAGCGCCCCGGTCATCTGGACGAACACGATCAGCCGGTAGGCGATGTCCTCGGTGTCGTACGCAGAGGCGAACCACGAGAAGTTCATCCACGCCCACCAGATCCCGAAGAACACGAGGATGTACTTCCCGACGGGCGCGCCGACGGAGCCACCCTCGGCCAAAGCGTGGTGGAGGCTGTTCGCCGCCTGCGCCACGGCGACCACGAAGACCAGGTCGAAGAACAGCTCCAGCGGCGTCGACGACCGATGACCCTCCTGCGGATCCCGCGGACGCATCGGGCGCAACCACTGCTGGATCCCCGACGGATGGATGTGCTGGTACGTCACGCCAGAACGCTGGCACAGCCCGAGCCGACCGAACCCTCGTTCCGGGTGGTCCCGGTCTCGGATCTGAGACCGTGACCACCCAGATCGACGGCACCGTCGGGAACGTCGTCAGCGCCGAGGTTGGCCCGGCGAGCAAACTACGGTGCCTCCTTGCTGTGAAGAAGCACCTCAGCGCTCTCGTGGCGGCACTCATCGGTGTGGGAATTGTGACGGTGGCGGAGCAGTCCCCGGTTGAGGCCCGGCCGTGCGCCTACCACATCACGCCGAGTCGCAAGTGCCCTCGTCCGCCGCCACCGCCCGTCACACCGCCACCGCCCTCAGGACGGTTCAACCTGCTTCCGCCGGGGTCGGCGCTGCCCACCTCGGCGGAATGCGCGATTCGCGTGCGTCCGGCGCCCGAGGTTCGGCCGGTCAACCAGCGGCCGAACCGGTTCGGTGTCGTCCCCAACCAGACCCGCGGCGTTGCCGGGGCCTGGACCGATTCCGACCCGGCCAAGGCACCCTTCACAGCCCGCGTCGACGGCAACTTCGTCGGAACGACGGATGAGATCATCCAGTGGGCATCCTGCAAGTGGGGCGTCGACGAGGACTACGTCCGCGCCCAGATCGTCACCGAGTCCTACTGGGACCAGGTGAACAGCCTCGGTGACTGGGGTACGACGGCAGCGAACTGCGAGCCCCGATTCCCGCTCGGTACCAATGGCCGTAGCGGTCAGTGCCCAGAGTCGTTCGGCCTCGGCCAGACCCGTTACCCGTTCATGCGGAGCGCCTTCCCGCACGCCTACGACTCGTCGGCCTACAACCTGGACGTCACGTACGCCATCTGGCGGTCCTGCTTCGAGGGCACCGAGACCTGGCTGAACAATGTGGATCGGGGCCGCGACTATGCCGCAGGCGACATGCTCGGCTGCATGGGTCGCTGGTTCGCCGGGCGCTGGTACACGCGTGCAGCTCTCGACTACATGGGCGTCGTCCAGGGGCATGTGGCCCAGCGCACGTGGCAGTCAGCGACCTTCCTCAGCTACAACCCCTGAGCTGTCGCAGTCGCCGGGTCGTTGCCATACGTCGGTGCGATGCTGCCGAGAATGATCCCCGCCGATCGCCTGGCATCGATCCGGTTGCGCTTGCCACGACACGCGGTCCTGCTCGAATCGATGGCTCGCGTCGTCGCCGCTGACGATCGCTGGCGCTTCCTGGAGCTCGGCTGTTCGCTCGGGGCCGGCAGTGGTGACGACCTCTCGGACGTCGACGCCGGCGTTGGATACGAAGGCATCCCCGCCGCCGAGCTGTACACGGTGGCACGCGGCTTCGCCGAGCAGATCGATACGCCGATCGACTTGTGGTGCACCGCATGGACGGGTGGCCTCCGGACTGGTGCCGGGTTGCCGCCGAGTATCCCGGCGCGAGAAGAGTGCTCAGAGGTCGGCGCGGCACCGCACGCGCTCGTCAAACTGATCCGGTGAGCGATCTCGAGACGCTGGCGTGGGGCTATGGCCTCGTCGAGGGACCGCGGGTCGACGATGACGACAACCTCTACTACTCAGACGTTCACAACGGTGGGGTCTACCGCCGGGCGCCGGATGGCACGATCGATGTCGCCGTGCCCAAGCGCCGCGGCGTC
Organism: uncultured Actinomycetes bacterium; assembly: GCA_963802375.1. Taxonomy (GTDB): domain Bacteria; phylum Actinomycetota; class Thermoleophilia; order Gaiellales; family Gaiellaceae; genus JACDAN01. Next base: position 39,514 of record CAWDIJ010000010.1, on the reverse strand, counting down.
GGCGGTATCGCCCTCCACGCCGACGGCGGCATCGTCGTGTCAGGGCGCAACGTGTGCCACGTACGCGACGGCGAGAGCCGCGTCGTGTTCGCCCCCGACGCCCCTGGCTTGAACGATCTGTTCGTCGACGCCGCCGGGCGCATCGTCTGCGGCACGATGCGCAGCGACCCGTTCGACCTTGACGCGCCGCGGGTGCCGGGCGAGTGCTACCTCATCGACGCCGAGGGCCACGCCACCGAGCTGTACGGCGACGTCGCTCTGACGAATGGCATCGGGTTCTCCCCCGACGGCTCCGTGCTCTACCACGCCGACACGGTCCGCGGCGTGTGGGCCCACGACTACAACGACGGGTCGGTCAGCGGAAGGCGCCTCATGGTCACCACCGACGTCGTCACACCCGACGGTCTGGCCGTCGACGAGTCGGGCACCGTGTGGGTCGCCGACGTGGGCGGCTCGTCGGCGGTGCGGGGCTTCGGGCCTGACGGCAAGGAGCGTGGTCGAATCCCGGTGCCGGCGATCATGGTGACGAGCGTCTGCTTCGGCGGTGCCGACCGCCGCGACGTCTACATCGTCACTGCCGACAACACCGAGGACCCCGACAAGAGCGGCAGCGTCTTCCGCACCCGGGCCGATGTCCCTGGTGTTGCCGTGACCAAGGCCCGCGTCTGAGGGCGACGTTCATCGCTCGGGAGGTTCGACGGAACTGGCCGCCGTCTCCGACAGCAGCTGGCAGAGAGCCCAGAAGCGGCGACGGCAGAGACAGCGCCCAGATCGATTGCCTCCATGCCCACGGCCGTCAGTACGGCCACGGGCGATTCGGTTCGATCTGTGACCTGGCGACCGACCGTCGGCCCGAACTCAGCGAGGACGGTGTTCGGTGTCCAGACCCGGCGTGATCGTCACGACCCAACCGCCGTCACCGCTGTCAGCGGTGTGCCAAACGCCGGGTGGGTTGACGAGCGCCTGACCGGCGGAGATCTCGACGGTTCGCTCGCCGTCGTCGAACTCTTGAATGAAGCGGTGCGTGCCCGTACACGCGATCACGACCTCCTCGCCGAGCGGGTGGCGCTCCCACGCGGTCCATGCCCCCGCCATGTGGAACATCATCACCATCCGTCCATCGGGTCCGTCGGCTCTCGTCGGTCTGCTCGTAGGCGGCGAGGCGTTCCTCGGACCAATCGAAGTCCTCGACGGGTCTCGCCGTGCCGCCCCGTCCGAGATGGATCGGAACCTTCGTGATGTCGATGGTCATGTCGACCATCCTCGTCCTGGCGAGCGTGCGCTGGCTTGTACGAATGGGAGGTGACCGACCGTTGCGCTTCGGCAACGACCTCGCCACCCTAGGAAGTACCTTCGTCGAGCCAGCCGGCGACGACGTCGAAGAAGCGGTCCGGCTCGTCCAGCCACGGCATGTGGCCGCTGTCTTCGAAGATCACCAGCTCGGCGCCGGCGATGCGCAAGGCGATGCGTCGAGCTTGCGGCCAAGACGTGAACACGTCGTGGCGGCCGGCGACGACGAGCGTCGGTGCGGCGATGGTCGAGAGCCGGTCGACCGAGCTCCAGCCGGCGAGGACCTCGAACCCCCGCCTCATGGCCGCCGCGTCGAAGATCGTCGTGTCCAGGACCGCGGCCAACTCGGCCGGATCGCGCCGGTGCAGGTAGTGCGGCATCAGATGACGCACACCGTTCGCCAACTCCTCGTTCGTCGACGGCACCGTCGTCAACGCGGCGACGACCTCTGGAGGAGGGGGCGGTCCCTGTTCATCGTCAGGATCCTCGGTGGTGCCGAGCTGGCCCGGCGTGGTGTCGATCAGAACGAGGGCGGCCACCAGCATCAGGATGTCGGAGGACCAGCTCTTGGGCGACGAACCCGCCGTACGAGTGGCCGATGACGACGACCCGTCGCTTCGCCGAGCTGGCGTGTGAGCGCAGCGGCATCATCGGCCAGTTGCTCGATCGTGATCGTGTCGAGGGGAGGCCGACCGGAGCGCCCGTTGCCCCGGTGGTCCAGGTACACCAGACGGAGTCGTCGCTCGAGCGGCGTCAGCGTGCCTTGGTACAGGGTGTGGTCGAGCCCCAGCCCACCGTGGAGCACCAGACTTGGCGGACCGGCACCGACGACGTCGTACCAGATCGTCGTTCCGTTCAGATCGGCCGTGGGCATCGCAGCCGTTGTAGCGGCTTCTCGATGCGGCCGGCGAAGGCGCTGGAGCGCCCGCCGTGCCGAACCGGGCGTCCGCCGCTGAACGACGCGGCCTCTGACGACGCCGCCCACGGTCGTGACCGGGCAGGATTGCACCGTGGCCGTGAATGTGCTGCTCATCACGCTCGACCAGTTCCGCGGCGACTGCCTCTCGGCGGCCGGCCATCCGCTCGTGCGGACGCCCAACCTCGACCGCCTGGCGGCGTCCGGGCGTGCGACTCGCCCGCCACTACAGCCAGGCCGCCCCGTGCGCACCTGGGCGGGCGAGCCTCTACACCGGCATGTACCAGATGAACCACCGCGTGGTCGCCAACGGCACCCCGCTCGACGCCCGGTTCGACAACGTCGCGCTGATGGCGCGGCGGGCTGGCTACCACCCGGTGCTGTTCGGCTACACCGACCAGGCCGTCGACCCGCGAGTGGCGAACGGCCCCGATGACCCGCGACTGGCGACGTACGAGGGCATCCTGCCCGGCTTCGACATGCGTCCTCGACCTGCGGCTCGACCAGGTCCCATGGCTGGCGTGGCTGGAGGAGCTCGGCTACGACACGTGCCGGCGGGTACGAGCGGGTGCTGGCGACCGAGGGCCGAGCGCCCTGCCGAGCACAGCCTGGCCGCGTTCCTCACCGATCACGCCGTCGAGTGGATCGAGCGTCAGGACGCGCCGTGGTTCGCCCACCTCAGCTACTGGCGCCCGCACCCGCCGTACGCCGCCGCCGGCCACTGGTCGCCGCGCCTACTCACCCGACGACGTCGATCTGCCGATCGCTCCCGTCGCCGAGCGCCACCCGTTGCACGACGCCGCGCTCGGCCATGCCGAGGCGGCCGCGCCACGTGACGAGGCCGGCGTGCGGGCCATGCGCGCGCAGTACTACGGCATGATCAGCGAGGTCGACGACCAACTCGGCCGGGTGTGGGACGCGCTCGGCGAGGACCGGCCAGTACGACGACACGGTGGTCGTCGTCACGTCCGACCACGGCGAGATGCTCGGCGACCACGGTCTGAAGGAGAAGCTCGGCTGGTGGGAGCAGAGCTACCACGTGCTGGGGATCGTCCGCGATCCGCGCCACCCGCGAGCCCACGGCACGGTCGTCCACGCGTTCACGGAGAACGTCGACGTCGATGCCGACGCTGTGCGACGCGATGGGCATCGACGTGCCGGCGCAGTGCGACGGCTATCCCCTCACGCCGTTCCTGCGCGGCGAGGTGCCGCAGCGGTGGCGGACCGCGGCGCACTGGGAGTACGACTGGCGCGGCCAGGCGATCGCCACGCACGCCGCACGAGTGGCCGTGGGATCGCGTGCTCGAGCGGCGTCACCTCGCGGTGCTTCGCGACGACCACTACGCGTACGTCCAGTTCGGCAATGGCAGCTGGCGCTGCTTCGACATCGCCGCGCGACCCGACGTGGCGGACGGAGGAGACCGACCCGGCCGTCGTGCTGCCGTTGGCGCAGGCGATGCTGACGTGGCGGTCCCAGCACGCCGATCGCATCCTCGCCGATCTGGTCCTCGGGCCTGACGGTGGCGGCCGCTGGCCGCCGCTGCCGGCCGGCTGGGGCACGGCGCCCTGAGCGCCGGACGGCGTGGTCGTCGCGACGGTCCTCGCGCTGACGTCGGCGGGCCTGCACGCGGGGTGGAACCTCGTCGCCAAGCGCAGCGCCGATCCGTTCATCGCGCTGTGGGGGCAGTTCTTCGTCGCCGGCCTGATCGCCGCCGTCGTGCTCGGCGCGACGCGCAGCCTGCCGGCCGCCGGATGGGGCTGGGCCGTCGTCTCCGGCGCCGTGCACGTGCCGTACATCGTCGCCCTCGCTGCTTGCCTACGAACGGGGCGAGTTCTCGCGTCGCCTATCCCCTGGCTCGCGGCGGCGGGGCGCTCCTCGCCGGCATCGGGGGCATCATCCTGCTCGGCGACGAGCTGAGCGGGTGGTCGGTCGCCGCGATCGTCATCGTCACCACCGGGATGGCGTTGCTGGCGTTCGGCGCCAGCCGACCGCAGGTCCTGGTGGCGCTGTTCGTCGCCGTGACCATCGGCTGTCTACACGCTCGTCGACAGCCACGCGTCCCGCGAGGTCGACGACAACACGTACGCGTTCGCCATGTTCGTCGCTGGAGGGCTGTTCGTGACGGCGTTCGGCGTCGCCGTCGGGCGCGGCCGCGAGATGGCCGGCGCCCTCGTCGCGCAGTGGCGTCGGTTCCTGGGAACGGCCGCGATGAGCATGCTGACCTACGGGCTCGTGCTGGCGGCCGTGCGGCGAGCACCTGTCGGCTACGTCGCCGCGCTGCGTGAGTCGAGTGTGCTGGTCGCCGCGTTCATCGGATGGCGCTATCTCGACGAGGGCAGCGTCCGCCGCCGCACGATCGCGGCGGCGATCATCCTGGGCGGCCTCGTCCTGCTGGTGATCTCCGCCTGACGCACCCGCATAGCCTGAGCTTGTGCCCGCACGTCGCCGCGCGTTGGAGACCCTGCGGGCGACCGACATCGGCCGCACGTTGGATCGAGGCTCGATCCTCGTGCTGCCCGTCGGCGCGACCGAGCAGCACGGGCCGCACCTGCCGTTCAACACCGACACCGTCATCGCCGAGGCCGTGGCCGAGGCGACCGTCGAGGAGATCGGCGCTGAGGTCGGACGCGTGGACGCTTGCCGACGCTGGCGATCACGAAGTCGAACGAGCACGCCTGGGCGGCGGGGACGTTCTGGCTGTCGGCCCGCACGCTGCTCGCCGTGCTGGAGGACATCGGCCGCTGTGTGGCGGCGACTCCGGCCCGCCGCCTCGTGTTCCTGAACGGTCACGGCGGCAACTCCGCGCTGCTCAACGTCGCCTGCCGCGAGCTGCGGCTGACCTACGGGCTGCAGACCTTCCTCGCCCACCCGAGCGTGCCTCCCGACCACGGCGGAGCGAGCCCGGCGGAGGAGCTCGGCATGGGGATCCACGGAGGCTTGGACGAGACCTCGCTGATGCTGCACCTGCAACCCGACCTCGTCGACCTCGACGCCGGGTTCCGCAACGTGCCCGAGTCGCTGGCAGCCAGCCGAGCACGTGCGGTTCGGCGGAGACGTCTCGTTCGGGTGGCTGTCCAACGACTTCGGCCCGTCGGGCCACATCGGCGATCCGACCGGAGCCACGGCCGAGCGCGGCAAGCTGCTGTTCGAGGCGGCGGTGCGCAGCTTCGGCGAGGCGCTCGCCGAAGTGGCTCGTTTCGACTTCGGTCGCACGTGAGTGTGAGCTGCGGACGACGGAGATCCGACGCCGCAACTCGCAGTTCGACGGCCGAGCCGAGCCCGAGCATTACAGCAGGGGTACGACTTCCTCCATGTAGCGGGCCATCTGCTCCTCGGCTTCGTCATACGTCTCGCCGGGGAAGTGCGGGAACACCGTCAGGTAGCGCAGGTCCAGGGCGTCGCGGAACTCGGCGATGCCCTCGGCCACCTCTTCGGCGCTGCCGATGATCCAGACCTTCTGCTCGACCGACTCCTCGAGCGTCGGGATCAGCCCGGGCGGCGCCGGCTTGCCGTCGGGACCCATGTAGCCCTTCGACCACCCGTAGGGCCCGAGGAACTTCCAGAACTCGTCGTGACCCGGCCGGGCCCGCTCCCACGCCTGCTCGTGGCTGTCGTCGACCCGGATGTTGAGCACGAGCTGCCGCTTCTCCCCCGGCGCCAGCGCCGTGCCCTGCGCGCCTGCGTAGATCTCGGCGAAGCGCTCCCAACGCTGCTTGACGAAGTTGTGGTTGAGCAGCCAGAACACGCCACCGAAGCCGCGGGCAGGGACGTGCTCGAGCGTCGGCGGTGACGTGATCGGCTGCCAGACCTCGTACGGGTAGAGCGGCCGGGGCACCAACGTCAGTTGCTCGACCTGGCCGCCGCGGTCGGGGATGCCCGGCGGCGGGAAGTCGCAGTAGGCGCCGTGGTAGCTGAACGTCTCGTTCTCGAGGGCGAGAAGGATGACGTCCATCGACTCGTCCATCATCTCCCGGTTGATCCGGTCGGCCTCGGCCCGGTCCGGGTTGTCGAACGAGCCGACCTGCGACCCGAGCGTCTGGGCCTCACGGGGCACGGTGCCGCGACCGATGCCGAGCACGCCACGGCCACCCGACAGGTTGTGCATCGTGGCGAAGTCCTCGGCGAAGCGCAGCGGGTGCCACTGCGGGACGATGTGGAACATCGCGCCGATCTTGATGCGCGACGTCCGCTCGGCGAGCACGGCCCCGAACAGCACCGCGTTCGGGATCACCTCGTACCCCTCGTACTGGAAGTGGTGCTCGGTCAGCCAGAACGTGTCGAAGCCGACCTCCTCGGCCTTCACGCCGACGTCGAGCATCCGCAGCGCGGCCTGCCACATCTGCTTCTGCGTGTAGCGCCGATCGGTCGGCGCCGGCGGCCCGGCGCCAGCGTCATCCATCTCGACGCAACCGAACAGGAAAACCCCGTGCTCCATGGGCACCTCCGCGAGATCCGATGCTACATCGGCGCTCGGTCGGCAGATCGAGAGCGGCCGTCCGCACGGTGATCGTCGCCACGACCGTGTCCTGCGCCGCGGCGGCAGCCGGGCTCCGCTCCGAGTGGGGATGCCGGTCGAAGGCGGGCCAGCGGGCGCCCGACACGTCGAGGCGCAGCCGGCTGCCCGGCGGGCAGCGCCACGCGATCGGCCGCAGCGTCACGACGTGGTCGGACGCGCACCGCCGGATCGCAGCCCGCGCATCGCATCGCCCCGCCGCTGACGGCGCGCGCGCCGTGCTCGTCGGTGACGAGCACCAGCGTGACGACCACGTCGTGTCCGGTGCGATCGCACGAGGCGGTCACGGTCGCCACAGGGCTCCCGGCGACCTCGACCGCCTCCGTCAGCGGCGCCGACGTGTAGCACAGCACGTCGCGGCGGTCCTCGGAGGCTGCCTCGTCCTGGAAGCTGACCGCCTCGCCGGGGTACGGCACGAGCGGCTCGACGACCAGCACGTCGTCCGGGCCGGGCTCGATCCGGCCGGCTACGAGTACCCCGTCGCCGTGGCGGGAGTTGGCGTTGCCGTGGCTGGTCGGCTGTCCAGCGGGCGACCGTGTGCGGGGGCGGCCACGTGCGCGGCGTCGCCGCCAGCCGTCGCCCACGCAGTGGTACGTCACGCGCTCCTCGCCGGCACGGGCTCGCCTCGCCCGGACACCCGCTCGAAGAAGCGCACCAGCCGCTCGTACACCCCCGGCGGACCGGCGTCGGGGCCGAGATCAACCCCGTGATGAGCGGTCCCCCACGGCATGTGCACCCACGGCCCGCACACCGCCTCTGCATCCGTCGCCTCGATCAGCCGGGCGGTGCCCGACGAGAAGTCGTCGAAGTACCCGAGCACCGTGAACACCGGGACGTCGATCGCCGCCAGGTCCGGCCGCCGCGCCGCCCAGTAGTCGTCGTCGTGCGGATGCGCCAGCCACTCGACGAACCACGGCGGCGGATCGTCACCGAGCGCCGTCTCGACGGGCAGCGCGGCGACGTCGTAGGCGACCGGTCCGGCGCCGAGCTCCTGGCCGGCGAGCTGGGCGCTCCAGAACGCGACGAACGGCAGGCGCAGGCAGCCGCCCTCGTACGTCCAGCCCTCGTACGGGTCGGGGCAGCACATCATCGCCGCCACGCCGCGCAGTGCAGGCGGGCGCCGGGCCGCCGCGTACAGCTGTGCCAGGCCCTGGTAGGAGAACCCGTACGTGATCACCTGTCCGTCGCAGAAGGGCAGGCCGGCCGCCCACTCGATCGTCGCCGCGCCGTCTGACCCTTCGTCGACGAACGGTCGAAAGCGTCCCTCCGAGTCGCCCCGACCACGACAGTCCTGGACGACGACGGCGAAGCCGTGGCGGGCGAACCATGCCGGATGGGGCAGCACCGGCGTGGAGGCGACCGCCCGCCCGTACGGGAGGCGCTGGAGCAGCACCGGCCACGGTCCGCCGCTCGACGGGTGCCAGGCGTCGGCGACGAGCGTCACGCCGTCGTCCATCACGGCGCGCAGGCCGCGTACGTGCTCGACGCCGGCCGGCGGCACGGGCGTGTCCTAGCACATCGGTGCTCCGCGTAGGGCCGGTGGGTGAGACGCCGAAGCGCAGCGGAAGCGCGCGAGCTCGCGCGGCAGGCGAGGTGAGCAACTTGCTTGCGAGCCGAGCCGAGACTCGGGCGAGCGGCGTCAGGCCGCGACAATGGACGTGCGGACTGATCGGGAGAGGGGCGAGCCTGCGCATCTTCGACGTGCTCATCGATGGGGCGGACCGGACTCCTGAGCGGCGCGCGCTGCACTGGGTGGAGCGATCGCGGGCCCTCACCTACGCCGAGGCGGTGCAGGCGATGGAGCGTGTCGCCGGCGGGCTGGCGTCCCTCGGTGTCGGGCGCGGCGACCGCGTCGGGGTCTTCGCCCACAACGGCCTGGACTACCTGACCGCCATGTTCGGCACCTGGCGTCTGGGTGCCATCTCCACGCTGGTCAACCTGCAGTACGCCGACTCGCTCGACTACTACGTCAACGACGCCCGCCCTCGTGTCCTCATCTACACCGGCGACCACTTCGACACGATCGAGCGGCACCGGCCGAGCCTGCCGCTCGATCGAGCACTACGTGTGCTTCGACGGCGCACAGGACGGAGCTGTCGGGTGGGCGGAGCTGCTGGAGACGGCCGCCGCTGCCGCCCGCCGACCGGGTCGAGGAGACCGACGTCGCCCACCTGTCGTACACCTCCGGGACGTCCGGGCGCGCCGAAGGGCGCCTGCCTCGCCCACGAGCCGACGATGCGGGCGACACGTTGCATCGCCGAGCGCCTGCGCATGCGGTCCGACGACGTGAGCCTCGGACCAACGGCGCTGTCGAGCTCCTACCAGCTGGTCGCCAACCTGCTGCCGGTCCTCCACGCCGGCGGCACGACGTGCGTGATGAGCCGCTGGAACGCCGACGCCGGGTGGGACGCCGCCGAGACGCTCGGGGCGACGGTGCTGGCGGCCAACCCACCCGTGCTGACCGACCTGGCCGACGAGAGCGCCCGCCGCGGGCGTCCACCCACCGCGCTGCGCGTCGTCCTCTCCGGCGGTGGACCCGTGCCGCCCGAGCTGAAGCGCCGCTGGCACGGCGAGCTCGGGATCCCGCTGTGCGAGAGCTACGGCCAGAGCGAGCTCGGCGGCTTCGTCGGCCTCGCTGCCCCCGACGACCCGTTCACGGAGGAGCGCCTGCTCTCGTGCGGGCGGCCGCTCCCGGACAAGGAAGTTCGCGTGCTCGACGACGACGGCCGGTCGTTGCCGGTCGGCGCAGATCGGCGAGCTGTGCCTCCGCGGGGGCTACATGGCCGGCTACTGGGAGCGTCCTGAGAAGACAGCGGAGACGCTGCGCGGCGGCTGGCTGCACACGGGCGACGTCGGGCTACCTCGACACCGATGGCTACGTGTTCATGCGCGGCCGCCTGTCCGAGCGGCTCACCGTCGCCGGAGAGCACTGGTACCCGCGTGACACCGAGGAGGTCCTCGGGGGCCACCCCGCCGTGAAGGACGTCGCGTTGGTCGGCGCGCCCGACGACGACGGCGGGCACCGTCCGCTGGCGTTCGTCACGCTGCGGCCCGGCGCAGACGTGCCGCCCGCCGAGCTGGCGGCGTTCGTCGGTTCGAGCGGCGCTCGCGTTCCTCCCGGCATCGAGGTGCGCGATCGTCGACGCCATGCCGATGACACCGACCGGCAAGATCAGCAAGGCCGACCTGCTCGCCAACGTCGTCGGAGCGGTCGGGGAATGATCGAGCTCAGCGATCCCGTCGCGCCCCTGTCGGTGCACCAGCCGGAGGACGCCGGCGTCGCGCTGGGGCCGCTTCGCTCGCTTCGTGCTTCCCCCGATGGCGGTCGCCGCGGTGGTCATCGGCATGTGGCTCTTCGTCACCTACAGCCTGCTGCGCGAGGACCAGCGTCCGTTCCTGCCGCCGCCCCAGGACGTGGTCTCGCGCGGCTTCCTCGACTGGGACCGCCTGCAACCGATCCTCGCCGGGCTCGGCCGGACCGCGCTCGTCGCCGTCACCGGCCTGGCCATCGCGTTCGTGATCGGGACGGTCGGTCGCCGTGGTGATGAGCCAGACCATGTCGCTGGAGCGGACGTTCTACCCCTACGCCGTCATCCTGCAGACGGTGCCGTTGGTCGCCATCGCTCCGCTCGTCGGGCTGAGACTGGGCTTCTCCGACACGAGCCGGGTCGTGATCTGCGTGCTCATCTCGCTGTTCCCGATCATCGCCAACACGCTGTTCGGCCTGAAGTCGGCGACGCCGGCCCAGCGCGACCTCTTCCGGCTGCATCGCGCCTCGCGATGGACACGGCTGTGGAAGCTGCAGTTCCCCGCCGCGCTGCCGTCGATCTTCGCCGGGCTGCGCATCGCGGCGGGCCTGTCCGTCATCGGGGCCATCGTCGGCGAGTTCTTCTTCCGGGCCGGAGACCCGTCGACGGCAGGGCTGGGCCGCCAGCTGAGCGTCTATCAGAACCAGCAGCGCACCCACCTCGTCATCACCGCGCTGTTCTTCTCGTGCCTGCTGGGCATCGCCCTGTTCGCCGTCTTCACGACAGTCGGCGCCCGGCTCACCAGGAGCTGGAGCGACGACCAGCGACGACCTCGATCTCAGCTCAGCAAGGGGAGGAAAGCATGAGAACCAGGAGAACCACGTTCATCGCGGCGGCAGCCACCATCGCCGTGCTCGTCGCCGCTTGCGGAGGCGACGACGACGACACCGAGGGCGCCGACACGACAGGCGGCGCGGAGACCACCGCCGGCGCCGCGACGACGGCCGGCCGGCACCGACGGCGCGGACGACGACGGCGGGCGGCGCGGAGACGACGGAGGCCGGCGGCGACACGACGGCAGGCGGCGACGGTGCGAGCGTCTACGACGTCGACCTGACCGAGATCTGCCCGGACCCGCTCGTCATCCAGACCGACTGGTTCCCCGAGCCGGACCACGGCTACACGTACCAGGTGATCGGGACGGAGGGCGAGATCGACGCCACGACCGGGACGTACTCCGGTCCGCTCGCCAACACCGGCATCACGCTCGAGATCCGTGCCGGCGGGCCGTTCATCAACTTCTCGCCGCCGGCTCAGCAGATCTACGCCGATCCGACGATCTTCGCCGGCTATGCCGACACGGGCGACGTCATCCGCAACGCCGGAGGCGAGCAGCCGCTGGTCAGCGTGTTCGCCAGCTACGACAAGGGACCGCAGATCCTGATGTGGGACCCCGAGGTGTACCCGGACATGGCGACGATCGAGGACGTGCGCGAGTCCGGGGCGACGGTCCTGTACTTCGAGGGCGCGGCGTACATGGACTACCTGCTCGAGACGGGCCAGCTCGACGCCGCGCAGATCGACGGCTCCTACGACGGCAGCCCCGGGCGCTTCGTGGCCGAGGGCAACCTCGTGCAGCAGGGCTTCGCGACGAACGAGGTGTACAAGTACGAGAACGACATCGCCGAGTGGATGAAGCCGGTCGAGTTCCTGCTGATCCACGACACGGGCTTCGACATCTACCAGTCGGCGCTGTCAGTGCGGCCCGAGACGGTCACCGAGTACGAGGACTGCCTGGCCGCTCTGGTGCCGATCTTCCAGCAGGCGCAGGTGGACTACGTGACCGATCCCGGGTCCGATGAATGAGCGGTTCGTCGAGATCGTCACGGAGCTCGACACGTTCTGGCAGCTGAGCACGGAGTTGAACGACGACGCGGTGCAGCGGATGCTCGACCTGGAGCTCGTCAGCGACGCCGGCAACGAGACGCTCGGCGACTTCGACTGCGAGCGGGTCGACGGGCTGATCGAGAAGCTCCGCCCGGTGTTCGAGGCGAAGGGCATCACGATTCCGGCAGACACGGCGTGCGAGGACGTGGTGACGAACGAGTTCATCGACACGTCGATCTCGCTGGGTTGATCGATGGACCTGACCGCGCGAGACCAGCAACTGGACGAGCCGGTCACTGTCCTCGCTGACGACGTCGCGGAGACCGGCCTGCCGCCGACGGCAGGCCGGCGGCCGCGGCGCCGGCGGCTTGGTGGGATCGTGTTGGCCGCCGTCTCAGTGGTCGTGTTCCTCGGCGGCTGGTACGTCGTGCGTCAGATCGCGCTGTCGGACCGGCAACGCTTCCTGCTTCCCGCGCCGCACGACGTGTGGAGCAGGGGGATCGTCGACAGCGACGTGCGCGCCGAGATCCTCGAAGCCACCTTGGTGACGGCCAAGGAGGCCGCTGTCGGGCTGCTACTCGCCGTGATCCTCGGCGTCACGCTCGGCGCCGCGATGAGCCAGGCGAAGTGGATCGAGCGGTCGTTCTTCCCGTGGGCGATCGTGCTGCAGACGGTGCCGATCCTGGCCATCGTGCCGCTGCTCGACCTGTGGGCGAAGAACAACATCCTCTTCGTCGAGGAGGGCTTCCGGTCGCGGATCATCGTGTGCGTGATCATCGCCCTGTTCCCGATCGTGTCGAACACGTTCTTCGGCCTGCTGTCGGCCGACGCCACGCATCACGACCTGTTCACCGCCAACTCGGCGAGTCGGTGGACGAGGTTCCGCAAGCTGGAGCTGCCGGGCGCGCTGCCGGCGATGTTCACCGGGTTCCGCATCGCCGCCGGGCTGGCGGTGGTCGGCGCGATCATCGGCGAGTACTTCTTCCGCGTCGGCGAGCAGGGGCTGGGCCAGCTGCTCGACAAGTACACGAAGCAGGGCACGTCGGACTACCCACAGCTGTACGCCACCATCGCCGCCTGCTGTGTGCTGGGGGTCGTGACGTTCCTCGCCTTCGGCTGGCTGGGCCGCCGCGTCGCCCCGTGGCACGCCTCGAACGAACCGCTGCTCGGCTGACCTCAGCTGCTCTCCATCTGCGCCATCTGGGCGCGGACGTTCTCGGATTCGGGAATCTCCGCGCCCAGATGCGATCGCGGCCGCCGGGCAGACTGGCACCATGGTTCTGTCCGCGCTCGCCACGGGGCGCGATCAGCCGATTCGGCGGCTGTCAGACGCCGAGTGTGAGCTGCTCGAGTACGCCGCGCCGCTGACGCTGGCCCGTCGCGAGTACCGCTTCATCATCGGCACGTGGCGGCCGACCAAGACGTACGTGGTCATCCAGCACCCGGACCGCGTCGTGATGACCTGCACGAGGCAGCAACTCGAGGAGCGTGGGATCGCCATTCCGTAATCGCCGATCAGCCGCCATCGGTCAGCCCATGAGTGCCGTACGCACGGGGCCGGCGAGCACTGCGAGCGCCCGCTCGCGGTCTGGACCGAGGACGTGCCATGCGAGCGGCAGGGCGATCCCGGCGTCGACGAAGCGGCGGAGGCCGGTCGTCACGTCATCGGTCGTGCCGGCGGCGGCGAACGTGTCGATGACCTGATCCGACACCAGCGCCGCGCCCGCCTTCACGCCCTCGGCGCCGACGGCCGCCCGCACGGCGGCCACGTTGTCGGGGTCAGCGCCCGACGTGTCCACCACCACGCCCTCCACGCGAGCCAGGTAGTAGGCGATGACCTCGCGCACCGCTCGCCGCGCCAGCGTCCCGATCTTCGTCGACGCTGACGAGGACGTTCGACGAGACGGTGAGCGACGTCAGCTGGCGGCCGGCGCGGGCCGCGCCGGCACCCAACCGCTCGACCGCCCATCGGGCATACGGAGGACTGACGAGGGCGCCCAATTGGACCCCGTCTGCGAACTCACCGGCGGCCTCCATCATTCGCCCGTTCACGGCACCGACGTCGATGCGCACCCGCGACGGTGGAACGAAGTCGAGCCGCGACTCGCCATCGGCGGGAAACGTCGTCGGCGTGAACCCGAGTGGCTCACCATCGAGCCACCGGCGCAGTGCCCGCACCGTCTCGACGACGTTGGTGTACGGACGCCAGTCCGGCGGCTCGTAGCCCAGCGCCCGCATCGTCCATTCAGCGGCGCCCACGCCCAGCACGACGCGTTCGGCGCCGCCGAGCTCGGCCAGGGTCCCGGCCTCCATGGCGAGCACCGCCGGATGGCGGGTCACCGGGTTGGCGATGCCGATGCGCACCCGCACCCGTCGTGTCGAGGTGAGCGCGGCGGCCGCCATCGAGAAGACGGCCCGGTGCTGGCGGCTCTCCGGCAGCGACACCTCGTCGAAGCCGAGCTCGTCGGCCAGCTGGCACACGGCCAGCGTCGACGCGGCGTGATCCTCGTTGGACAGCGAGAGCCCGAACCCGGCAGCTCGTGGTTCACTGGTCGCCATGTGGATCTCCTTCGTCTCCGAGGACGAGGCCGAAGGCCCGCTGCGCGAGAGCTACGACCGCCAGGCTCGGGCGCTCGGCCACCCGACCGAGCTGACCCAGGCCGGATCGCTGCACCCGCCGCTGGTCGCCGCCCGCCTCGACCTGTACGCGGCGACCGAACGTTGCCCGTCCTCGCTGACGCCGCACCAGCGCAACCTCATCTCGTTCGTCACGTCGGCGCTCAACGGCACGCGGCACTGCATGAGCCAGGTCACGATCAAGCTGCGCCAGACCGGCCTCGACGACGAGGAGATCGTCGCCCTGGCCACCGATCCGGCGGCGCTCGAGTTGAACGCCGCGGACCGGGCGGTCGTCGACTACGCCGCGAAGCTGACGCGGCACCCTGCGACGATGACCCGTGCCGACGTCGACGCCCTGCGTGAGGTCGGCTTCGACGACCTCGCCATCCTCGACATCAACGCGCAGTGCGCCCATCTCAACTACGTCAACCGGGTCGCCAACGGTCTCGGCATCGACACGATCGTCGACCCTGATTTCCCGGCGTACGCGGCGATTCCCGACAGCGACCGCGATCCCGAGTCACATCACGACGCGGTGAGCGCCGACACGGCGCGGAGGATCGCCGCGCTGCGCACGATGTGCGTGGCAGCGCCGGCAACGTCGTTCATCGGGAGCAGGAACAGGTCGACCGAGGAGGCCGCGGCGGCGATCCTGTCCGTGCACGTCAGCGGGATCGCCGGCGATCGCGTAGTGGTCGACCAACGAGTCGGGCAACAGCTCGGCGGCGTCGTCGAGACGGCCGGCCAGCATCGCCTCCCGCACCGCGGCGACTCGCTCGTCGTCGAGCCCAGCCGCCGCCCGGATCTCCGGCGGGGCGTCGAGCGCCATGTACGAGAAGTGACCGAGGACCTTGCGCCGCTCAGCCGCGTCGTAGGCCAGGTAGGCCGACCACGCCAGCCGGGCTCCGTGCGCCCGCAGCCGCTGCGCCGTGGTGGCCAACGAGGCGAGTGGCTCGGCCGACAGGATCACCCAGTCCGCCTCCTCGGCGGCCAGCCGCTGGACCCGCGGCCCGCGGCCGGCGACGGCGATCGGCACCGGACGCGAGGGGTCGACCCAGGCCAGCTGGGCCGGCCCGTGCTGGCCACCGGCGAGAAGATCCCGGGTCAGCTCGAGCGCCTCGCGCAGCGCGGTGTAGGGCTTCGGCGGGTCCAACCCGAGCGGCGACGCGCACCCGGCTGCCGCCGACACCGAGCCCGTGCCACACCCGCCCTGGCGCCAGTTCGGCGAGTGACGCCGCGGCGGCGGCACTGGTCACCGGATGGCGTGAGAACGGGTTCGTGATCGCCGGCGCGACGACGAGGTGCTCGGTGCCGAGCACGATCGCCGTCAGCGCCACCCACACGTCGCGGTCGGTGCCCTCGTCGGCGACGAAGCACGCCGTCGCGCCCTCCGACTCGGCGAGCCGAGCCAGCTCCACGAGCTCGGCCACGGGACGCACCGGCTCCAGCCACACGCCCCAGTGCACGGGCGGTGTCTTACCATGGATCCGTGGGACCGGAGCCGCTCGTCAGCACGGCCTGGCTGGCCGGCCCACCTCGACGAACCAGCGGTGCGGATCATCGACTGCCGCTGGTATCTGCGGCCGTTCGACGAGCGGTGCGGCGACGACGAGTACCGCGCCGGCCACATTCCCGGCGCCGTCCATCTGCGATGGGACACCGAGCTCGCCGACCCTGACCGGCCGGCCTCGCTGCTGGCCGCCCCGGAGCGCTTCGCCGAGGCGATGGAGACGGCCGGGATCGGCGACGAGCACTACGTCGTGACCTACGACGACCACCACGTGCCGGTGGCGTCACGGGTGTGGTGGGCGTTGCGGGTGTACGGCCACGACGCCGTCGCCGTGCTCGACGGCGGCATCACGGCGTGGCGGCGCGAGGGCCGGCCGATCGAGACCGACGTGCCGACACCCCAACCGGCGACGTTCACGCCGCGATTGCGTCCCGAGCTGTACGCCGCCAAGTCCGATGTGCTCGCCGTCGTGGCCGGCGATCGGAAGGCGAAGCTGGTCGACGCCCGGATGGACCAGGCCTACGACGCAGCGTCGGGACACATCCCCGGCGCCAGCCGGCTCACCGGGCTCGGGTTCCTGGCCGACGGCGAGCACTGGATGTCGCCGGCGGCGGCGCGGCAACGCATCGAGGCGGCGGACCTCGCCGCCAGCGCCGACCGAGCCGGTGATCACGTACTGCGGTGGTGGCGTCGCCGCCACCGGGACCGCCCTCGCCTACCGCCTCGCCGGGTTCGGCGACGTGGCCGTGTACGACGGTTCGTGGACCGAGTGGGAGGCCGACCCGGAGACGCCCAAGGAGCGTCATTGACGCGAGGCGGTCGACGCGCGCCGGCGAGGCGGCCGGCGGTCGTGGTCGGCGGCGGCGGGTCCATCGGGCGGGCCGTCGTCGGGCGGTTGGCCGCCCTCGGGCATCCGGTCGTGGCGCTCGACGTCCGCGGAGGGCCCGACGTCATCGAGTGCGACGTGAGCGACGAAGCGGCGGTGGGCACAGCCTTCGCCGCCGTGCGGGAGCGAGTCGGTGTGCCGCTCGTGCTCGTCCACGCCGCCGGGCTGACGGGACAGGGCGGCGTCGAGGACGAGGCCCCGGCGACGTGGCGGCGGATCATCGAGGTCAACCTCACATCGGCCTACCTGTGCGCCCGCGAGGTCGTCGCCGGGATGCGGCAAGCGGGTTGGGGACGGATGGTCTTCGTCGCGTCGGTCAACGGCCGCTTCGGGGGCTCGGCGCTGTCGGGCCCGGCATACGCGACGTCGAAGGGTGGCCTCCTCACGCTGTCGCGGTTCCTCGCCCGTGATCTCGCCACCGACGGCATCACGAGCAACGCCGTCGCGCCCGGACCCCATGACACGCCGATGTGGACGGCGCTCGACGCCGACCTGCGGCACCGCATCCTCGCCATGCAGCCGGGCGGCGATCGAGGCCCAGGTGATCCGAACGACCTCGCCGCCACGATCGTCCACCTGTGCAGCGAGGAGGCCCGCTACATCACCGGTGCCACGATCGACGTCAACGGCGGCCAGTGGATGGGCTGAATAGCACTCGAGCGGAAAGGCCGCCTTTCCGCGCGGCTCATTCAGGAGTGCGCGCCGCGCAGGGCGTGGGAGACCTCACCGGCCAGCGTGGCGAACTCGGGCTCGTAGCGCAGGTCATGGGCCCGGGGGTACGGGAACGGCACTGTGAACTCGGCGAGGAGGCGACCCGGCCGAGCCGACATCACCGCCACCCGCGTCGACAGGAAGACCGCCTCGGTGATCGAGTGGGTGATGAACAGCGCGGCGAACCCCTCGAGCTGGAACAGCCGCAGAAGTTCGTCGTTGAGGCGTTCCCTGGTGATCTCGTCGAGTGAGCCGAACGGCTCGTCGAACAGGAAGACCTTGGGCTGGAGGACGAGCGAACGGGCCAGCGAGGCGCGCATCTGCATGCCGCCCGAGAGCTGTCGCGGGTAATGCCGCTCGAAGCCGGACAGGCCGACGAGCTGGATCGCGTCCGCCACGGCGACCTGGCGGTCGCGGGCCGGCATGTTGTGCAGCTCGGCCAGGAGCTCGACGTTGCGGGTGACCGTTCGCCACGGCAGCAGCGTGGCGTCCTGGAAGACGTAGCCGAGGCGGTCGGGGGCGACGGTCAGCGAGCCGGCGGTGTTCCGCTCGAGCCCGGCGGCGATGCGCAGCAACGTGGACTTCCCGCAGCCGGACGGACCGACGATCGTCACGAACTCCGTCGGCTCCACCTCGAGCGTGATGTCGTGGAGCGCGTGCGTGCCGTCCGGGAACACCATCGAGACACCGTCGAAGCGCAACGCAGCCGTCATGGTGGGCCGGGACGCTACGCGACCGGCCGCCGGACGCTCCTTCAGCGGCCTTCGACTCGGCGTCCTCGCCGGTGGGCCGAGCACCTGGTCGACGAGGTGGCGAACCTTGGTCGGATCGAGCGGTTCGGCCGACATCAGCCGGCGCAGGATGATCGGTCCGGCCAGTGCCTCCGCCATCAGCTCCGTGTCGAGGTCGGCGGGCAGCTCACCGGTCCGCACGCCTTCGGCGAGCAGCCCGGACAGCGACATCCGACCGGCGCTGGCCAGCCGGGTGTTGAGCTCCCGCGCCGCCGGGTCGCGCTCGGCGGCGTCGATCAACGTCGGCAGGCACGCCGACCATCGAGAGGCGGCGACGTTCTGGGCCAGGTTCTCGAGCACCGCGACGAGGCGCTCGCGAACAGTGCCCTCCGTCGGGACGGGCAACGTCGGCTTGAGCTCGAGAAAGGCGTCGTTGATCAACTCCACGCGGCTGGGCCAGTGGCGGTAGATCGTGCTCTTGGCGACGCCCGACTCCGAGGCGACCGCCTCGATCGTGAGCTCGCCATAGCCGCGTTCGATCAAGAGGCGCAGGGCGGCGTCGAGCACGGCGCGGCGAGTCCGCTCGATCCGGGGATCCGGATCCCGTGTCGCGACCGCCCGTTCCACGTCTTCATTCTGGCGCAGGAGCGGCGGCGACGAGCTCAAGCTCCCGATCCACCCACTGCGCGCTGCTCCTTGGCGCGAGTGAAAGTGTGAGCGACGAGCCCGGCCGCGGCGAGTGCGATCGCCACAGAGACCAGTGATGCCACGTTGAAGGCTTCGGTGAAGGCGTTGGCCGCTCGCTCGACGACGGCGGCCCCTCCGTCCCCGCCGATCTGCGCCGCTGTTCCTGCGGCCGCGCCGACGGATTCCCTCGCTGCCTCGGCGGTGGACGGCGGCAGGTCCAGCCCACCGAGGTCGATGTTCGCGCGGTAGATCGAGTTGACGAGGCTGCCGAACACGGCGATGCCGAGTGCGCCGCCGAGCTCCCGGGTCGTGTCGTTGACCGCCGACCCGACCCCCGCCTTGGACATCGGCACCGCGCTCATGATCCCGCCCGTCGCCGGTGCGGCGACGATCGACATGCCGGCGGCCTGCAGGACCATCGAGACAGCGAGCACGAGGTATGGCGTGTCGACAGTGACAAACCCCATCACGGCCATGCCGACGCCGACCAGGACGAACCCGTAGGTCATCGTCCGCCCGCTCCCGATGCGCTCGGCCAACGCGGCGCTGCGCGGTGAGACGACGACGAAGGTGAGCGCCATCGGCAGCGTCGCCAACCCGGCTTCGAGCGGGGAATACCCGCGAGCGAACTGCAGGTACAGCGAGAACAGGAAGAAGAAGCCGAACATGATGAAGAACGACGTCGTCACGACTGCGCTGCCGACGCTGAACCGCCGATCGGAGAAGAACGACAGCGGCAACATCGGGTGTGGCGCGACACGCTGCCACCGCACGAAGGCAACGAGGAAGATCAGGGCGACGGCGAAGGAGCCGGCCACCAGGCCGCTCGTCCAGCCGCGCTCCGGACCCTCGATGATGCCGAACAGCAACGCCGTCAGCCCGACGAGCGACAGCACGGCGCCACGCGGGTCGAGCGGCGTCGCCTCGTCATCCCGTGAGCGCGGGCTGTAAACGGCGATGGCGAGGGCGGTGAGGGCAACGATCGGGACGTTGATGAGGAAGGCCGAGCCCCACCAGAAGCGCTCCAGCAGGGCGCCCGACACGATCGGGCCGAGGGCGCCCCCCGCACCGGCGAAGCCGACCCAGATGGCGATCGCTCGCTGCCGCTCGTGGGGCGGGAAGATGGCCGTGATCAGCGACAGCGTCGCCGGCATCACCAACGCCGCGCCGGCACCTTGCACCGCGCGACCGACGATCACGATCTCGGCTGTGCCAGCGAAACCGCTGATCAGCGACCCGAAACCGAAGATCCCGAGCCCGACCAACAGCGCGCCCTTCCGGCCGAAGCGGTCGCCGAGGGCACCCGCCGTCAACAACAGCCCGGCGAACACGAGGGCGTACGAGTCAACGATCCACTGGAGCATCGTGGCGCTCGTGTCGAGGTCGCTCTGCAGCGTCGGCAGCGCGACGTTCAGCGACGAGACCGCCATCACGATCATGACGAGTGACAGGCAGAGGACTCCGAGGAGGAACCACCGGCGTTCGTGGACTTCAGGCCGGGCGTGCAGCGGCAACGTTGCGTCGGACATGGCGCCTCCTGCGGGGGGTCGGAGCGGCGCTAATGAAACGTATGCGTTTCACAGCGCTACGTCAACGTTGCACAACGTGACGTGCGCCACCGGTGCTTCTCGTCACCACGCGGCGGTCCGGTGAGCGATCCGTGCCGTCAGCTGACCCCGGGAGCGACGACGCCGGCCTCATAGGCGATCATCACCAGTTGGGCCCGGTCGCGGGCATGCAGCTTGGTGAGCAGGCGGCTGACGTGGGTCTTCGCCGTGGCCGGCGACATGAACAGCGTGTCGGCGATCTCGGTGTTGGACAGGCCGCGGGCCACCGCGACCAGCACCTCGGTCTCACGTCGGGTCAGCGTGTCGAGTCGATGTCGAGCCGGGCTCGGCGGGCGGCGCGGTCGGCTGCACGAACTCCTCCATCAGCCGGCGGGTCACGCGCGGCGACAGCAGCGCCTCGCCGCCGGCCACCACCCGGACGGCGGCCAGCAGGTCGTCCGGCAGCGTGTCCTTGAGCAGGAACCCGCTGGCGCCGGCTCGCAGGGCCTCGAACACGTACTCGTCGAGGTCGAAGGTCGTGAGGATCAGGACCCGGGTCGACGCCAGGCGTCGATCCGCGGTGATCCGCCGGGTGGCCTCGAGGCCGTCCATGCCCGGCATGCGGATGTCCATGAGGACGACGTCGGGCCGCTCACGGGCGACGAGCCTGACAGCGGCCTCCCCGTCGGCGGCCTCGCCCGACGACCTCGATGTCGTCCGCCGAGCCGAGCAGCACCGAGAAGCCGCCGCGCACCAGCGCCTGATCGTCGGCGACGGCGACCCGGATCACGCCGCCGGATCCGTCGTCGTAGCGGAGGTGGGCGGCGACCCGGAAGCCGCCCGACGGGCCGGGGCCGACGTCGAGCGAGCCGCCGTAGACGGCGACGCGCTCGCGCATGCCGACCAGTCCGTGCCCGCCGGTGCCGCCGGCCGTTCGGGCCGCGCCCGTCGTCGGTGACCACGACCTGCAGCCCCCCGCGGTCGACGTCGAGCCGCACCGTGGCCCGCTGGGCGCGCGGCGTGGCGGAGCGTTCGTCAGCGCCTCCTGCACGATGCGGTAGGCGGCCAGCTCCGACGCCGGGCGGGACGTCGGTCGCGTCGCCGTCGACGTTGAGGTCGACGGGCAGGCCGGCGCCGGTCACGTCGTCGGCCAGCCGCGGGCAGGTCGGCCAGGCCCGGGGCTGGGCGTACGCCGGCGTCCCGTCGCCGCTGCGCACCACGCCGAGCAGCCGGCGGATCTCGGCCAGGCTCGAGCGGCTCGTGCGCGAGATGTGCTCGAGGGCCTCGCCGGGCCTCGGCGCGGGTCGGTGTCGATGACGTGCATGCCCACGCCGGCCTGCACGGCGATGACGCCGAGGGAGTGCGCCGACGACGTCGTGCAGCTCCTGGGCGATGCGCAACCGCTCGTCGGCGGCGGCCCGCAGCGCGGCCTCCCGCTGCTCGCGCTCGAAGGCGTCGATGCGCAGACGCCGGGACTGCATCGTCCAGCCGATGAGCATGACGAGTCCGAACGCCGCTGAGCTCGCGACCAACTCGCCTGCGCCAAAGCCCGGCGCATCACCGACGAGCAGGATGATGAGCAGCACGGCCGTCGCAGCAGCGGCCGCAACCACCTGCCGCAGCGGGCACCAGACACCAACGGTGTACGCACCGAGCAGGAGCACCAGTGACAGCGCGCCCTCCGAGTAGCCGCGCACCATGAGGACGACGACAGCCGTCATGGTGACGAGGTACACGGCCAGCGGAGCCCGCCGACGGACGTAGTACGGAAGCGTGCCCGCCAGGATCAACACGAGCGCGACGCCGTCACGTTCCCGGTACACGACGTCGGCATCGGTGTCCCCGCCGCCCGTCGTCAGCAAGCCGGCGACCAGGATCAACGTACCGAGGACCGCGTCGATCGCCCAGGAAGGCGCTCGCCCGAGGCGCTGCTGCAGCTCGATCAGCGATGCTCGTACCGGCACGAAGTCGACCGTACTGATCCGGCGCGACGGGCGCATCGGCCTGTGGGCTGAACCTCGCGTACGACTGTGGACGTACGGTCAGTGGCGAGTCGCCGGGCGGAAGCGGCGCAGGCGCAGGCTGTTGGTGACGACGAACACGCTCGAGAAGGCCATCGCCGCGCCGGCGAGCATCGGGTTGAGCAGCCCGGCCGCGGCGAGCGGGATGGCGGCGACGTTGTAGGCGAAGGCCCAGAACAGGTTGCCCTTGATCGTGGCCAGCGTGCGGCGGGACAGGCGGATGGCGTCGACGGCGACGCGCAGGTCGCCGCGCACGAGCGTGAGGTCGCTGGCCTCGATGGCGACGTCGGTGCCCGTGCCCATGGCCAGCCCGAGGTCGGCCTGGGCCAGCGCGGCGGCGTCGTTGACGCCGTCGCCGACCATGGCGACGACCCGACCCTCGGCCTGCAGGCTGCCGGACGACGTCGACCTTGCCCGCCGGCAGCACCTCGGCGATCACGTCGCCGGCGTCGATGCCGACCTCGGCGGCGACCGCCTCGGCGGCTCGGCGGTTGTCGCCGGTGAGCAGCACCGGCCGCAGCCCGAGCCGGCGCAGCTCGGCGATCGCGGCCGCGCTCGTCGGCTTCACGGTGTCGGCGACGACGACGACACCGCGCGACGCGCCGTCCCAGCCGACGAGGACGGCGGTGCGCCCGGCCGCCTCGGCGCGCATCCGCGGCGTCACGCAGCGCGGTGTCGAGCGGCATCGACCAGTCGGCGAGGAAGCGCTCCCGGCCGGCGACGACGGCGTGCCCGTCGACGACGCCGGTCACGCCGAGGCCCTGCGTGCTGGCGAAGCGCTCGACCGGGGCGAGGTCGAGCCGGCCTCGCGGGCGCCGGCGGCGATCGGCGCGGGCGATCGGGTGCTCGGACGCGTCCTCCAGCGCACCGGCCAGCCGCAGCACCTCGTCGCGTCGTTGCCGTCGGCCGGCACGACGTCGACGAGCGCCATCGTGCCCGGTGGTCACGGTGCCCGTCTTGTCGAGCACGATCGTGTCGACGCGCCGGGTCGACTCGAGCACCTCGGGTCCCTTGATGAGGATGCCGAGCTGGGCGCCGCGGCCGGTGCCGACCATGATCGCCGTCGGCGTGGCCAGACCGAGGGCGCACGGGCAGGCGATGATCAGCACGGCGACGGCGGCCGTGAACGCGACGGTCGGCGTCCTCGCCGGTGCCCGAGCCAGAAGCCGAGCGTGCCGACGGCGAGGGCGATGACGATCGGCACGAACACGGCCGAGATCCGGTCGGCCAGGCGCTGCACCGGCGCCTTGCCGGCTCTGGGCGTCCTCGACGAGGCGGGCGATCTGGGCCAGCTTGGTGTCGGCGCCGACCCGCGTCGCCCGCACGACGAGCCGGCCGCCGGCGTTGACGGTGGCACCGGTGACGGCGTCGCCCGGCCCGACCTCGACCGGCACCGGCTCGCCGGTGAGCAGCGAGGCGTCGATCGCCGACGTGCCGTCCTCGACGACGCCGTCGGTGGCGACCTTCTCGCCCGGCCGCACGACGAAGCGGTCGCCGACGGCGAGCTGCTCGATCGGGATGCGCTGCTCGACGCCGTCGCGGAGGACGGCGACGTCCTTGGCGCCGAGCTCGAGCAGCGCCCGCAGCGCGGCGCCGGAGCGGCGCTTGGCCCGGGCCTCGAAGTAGCGGCCGGCGAGGATGAACGTCGTGACGCCGGCGGCGACCTCGAGGTAGATCAGGCTCGAGCCCATCTCCCGGTCGGCGGTGCAGCGAGAACCCGTGCGTCATGCCGGGCACGCCGGCGTCGCCGAGGAACAGCGCGTACAGCGACCACCCGAAGGCGGCGAGCACGCCGATCGAGATGAGCGTGTCCATCGTCGCCGCGGCGTGGCGCAGGTTGGCCCAGGCGGCCCGGTGGAACGGCCAGGCCCCCCACGTGACGACGGGCGCGGCGAGGGTCAGCGACAGCCACTGCCAGTAGTCGAACTGCAGCGCCGGGACCATCGCCAGCACCACGACCGGCAGCGACAGCAGTGCCGACACGATCAGCCGGTCGCGCAGCGGCTGGCTCTCGTCGACGGTCCGTCGCCGTCGCTCGTCGCCGGCTCCGCCGGCCGGGCGTCGCGGGCCGTGTAGCCGGCCGCCTTCGACCTGGGCGATCGAGGTCGTCGACGTCGACACCCGATCGGGCGCATGCACCTTGGCCTGCTCGGTGGCGTAGTTGACCGTCGCCGTGACGCCGTCGAGCTTGTTGAGGCGCCGCTCGATGCGCGCCGCGCACGACGCGCACGTCATGCCGCTCGATCGACCAGGTCGACCTCGTCGGCTGTGCGGTGTCGCTCACGTCAATCACCGTGCCGTCGTCGTGCTCGCCGGCGTCGTCGCCGTCCGAGCTGCGTCGCATCGCTCGCCGAGGCGATGACGCGCCGTCCGCACGGAACCGTGGGAGAAGTCGAAGTACAGCCCGTAGGTCCCGCCGGTCGGGACCTCGACGGCGAACCGGACCGTCGGCCCGCCGGCGCCGTCGGCCTCGTATCGGGTGGACGTGGAGGTAGGCGAGGTCGCCGTTGCGGATCGCGACGAGGTGGCCGAGTGCGCCGAGGTAGGGATCGAGGTCGGTGACCGGCGCACCGTCGCGGGTGACGGTCACGGCCAGTTCGGACTCGGTGCCGGCCACGAGCGTTCCGTCGATCGTCACCTCGTAGCCATCGACGATCGCGCGTCGACGACGGGGGCGGCAGGGGCACGGGGCGTTGTCGCCGGGCACGGTGAGGTCGGCCCCGAGCGTGAGGCCGGCCGCCCGGTCGGCGTGAAGTCGGCGAACACGCGATACGACCCGGGCGGCATCGGCGGCACCTCGACGACCCACTGCCCGTCGGCATCGCGGGCCGGGTGGACGTGGGCGTAGTGGGCGAGGTCACGGCCGACGACCACGAGGTGCAGTTCCTTGTCGTGTTCGATCTCGTAGTGGTGAGCGGCGAGCCGTCCGGACCCTCGATGACGAGCTCCAGTTCGGCCGGCACCGCGGCTCGACGACCGGCGTGCGGAGGTCGAGGGTGTACCCGTCCCGGCTGACGGCCAGGCCTCCCGGGTCGCAGCCACGGTCCTGCGTGGCCGGGTCGGCGTGTCCGCCGTCATGGAGTGCTCGCCGTCGTCGGCCGGGTCGGGGCCGATGGCCGCCCCGACGCGCGCCCCAGCGCCGAGCACGAGGCCAGGACGACGCCGAACGCGCCGAGCTTGCCGGCCGGCGAGCGAGACGGGCGTGCGAACACCATTGCAGGATACCACTAGGGGGTATAGGTGTAACGCGGGTGCCATCGCCGGTCGGGGTGAGTCGGACGCGGCGCAGCAGCTGGGCGTTGAGGGCCACGACGATCGTCGACAGGCTCATCAGGACCGCGCCGACGGCCGGCGACAGCGTGATGCCGGCCCAGGCGAGGACGCCGGCGGCGAGCGGGATGGCGACGACGTTGTAGCCGGCCGCCCAGGCGAGGTTCTGGATCATCTTGCGGTAGCTCGCCCGGGACAGGCGGATCACGCCGGCCACGCCGCGCGGATCGCTGGAGGCGAGGACGACGCCGGCCGACTCGATGGCGACGTCGGTGCCGGCGCCGATCGCCAGGCCGACGTCGGCGCGGGCCAGCGCCGGCGCGTCGTTGACGCCGTCGCCGACCATCGCCACGCTGGCGACCGCGCTCGCTGCAGCTCGACTGACCGCCTGGTCCTTGTCCTCGGGCAGCACCTCGGCGAACACCTCGTCGATGCCGAGGTCGCGGCCGACGGCCGTCGGCGACCTGGCGGGCGTCACCGGTGATCATCGCCACCTCGACGCCCATCTGCTGCAGCTCGGCGACGGCCTCGCGGGCCTCGGGGCGGACCTCGTCCTCGAGCGCGAACGCGCCGACGACGTCGTCGCCGCGGACGAGGTAGAGCACGGCCGCGCCGCGGTCGCTGCCAGCCGGCGATCGAGCGGCCGCAGCTCGGTCGGGGACGCGCGAGCCGCGCTCGCGCAGCAGCGCCGGGCCGCCGACGGCGTAGCGGACGCCGTCGATCGTCGGCCTCGACGCCACGCCCGGTGAGCGCCCGGAAGTCCCGCGCCGCGGCGACGCCGCCCCGTGCCGCCGGCGGCGGCGACGATGGCCCGCGCCAGCGGGTGCTCGCTGTCGGACTCGACGCCGCCGGCGAGGCGCAGCACCGCCGTCCTCGTCGAGGCCGCCGCGTCGCGGCGACGCCGGTGACGACGTGGGCGCCCTTGGTCAGCGTGCCGGTCTTGTCGAACAGCACGGTGTCGATCGAGCGCATCCGCTCCAGCGGCGAGCCGGTCCTTGACCAGGATCCCGGCCTTCGCCGACACCGCGGTCGACAGCGCGATGACGAGCGGGATCGCCAGGCCGAGGGCGTGCGGGCAGGCGATCACCAGCACCGTGACGGTGCGCACGATCGCGTCGTCGACGTCGCCGGCGACCGCTCCACGCGACGAACGTGACGACGGCGGCGGCGATGGCGACGTAGAAGAGCAGGGCGGCGAAGCGGTCGGCGAGCGCCTGGGCTCGGCTGCGGCTGGCCTGGGCGTCGGCGACGAGGCGCTGGATGCCGGCCAGCGCGGTGTCGTCGCCGACGGCGTCGACCCGCACGCGCACCGACGAGTCGGTCGACACCGTGCCGGCCACGACGCGGTCGCCGGGCCCCTTGGCCACCGGCTTGGACTCGCCGGTGATCATCGACTCGTCGAGCTCGGCCGCGCCGTCGACGATCGTGCCGTCGGCCGGAACCCGGCCGCCGGCGCGGACCAGCACCACGTCGCCGACGCCGGAGCTCGGCGAGCGCGACCGTGCGCACGTCGTCGCCGTCGACGACCTCGGCCTCGTCGGGCAGCAGCTCGGCCAGCGCCGCCAGCGCGCCGCGGGCCTGGCCGATCGCCTTCATCTCCTGCCAGTGGCCGAGCAGCATGATCGTCACCAGCGCGGCCAGCTCCCACCAGAACTCCAGGTCGAGCCAGTCGAGGCTCGTGGCCATCGACGCGACGTAGGCGACCGTGATCGCCATCGAGATGAGCAGCATCATCCCGGGCTGGCGGTCGCGGACCTCGGCCACGCCGCCGGCGAGGAACGGCCAGCCGCCCCACCAGAACACGAACGAGCCGAGCACCGGCCCGACCCACGCCATCCCCGGGAAGTCGAGCGCGTAGCCGAACCAGTCCATGACCATCTCGCTGGTGACGACGAGCGGGATCGTCAGCAGCAGGCTGAGCCAGAAGCGCCGGCGGAACATCTCCGGGTCGTGGCCGGCGTGCTGGTCGTGGCCGCCGTGGGACGGCTCGTGGTCCATCGCTGTCTGAACGTCCTCACTATATACCCCCCGGGGGTATAGGCAACAAGCGTGTGCGCATACCCCTATGGCGTATCCTGAGCCAACGAGACAGGAGGAAGCCGTGGCAGAGCGTGGCTACACGAACCCGAAGGACGACTACCTCAAGCGGCTGCGCCGCATCGAGGGCCAGGTGCGCGGCCTGCAGCGGATGGTCGACAACGACGAGTACTGCATCGACATCCTCACCCAGGTCTCCGCAGCGACGAAGGCGTTGCAGAGCGTGGCCGTCGGCCTGCTCGACGAGCACCTGCGCCACTGCGTCACCGGCGCCGTCGCCGCCGGGGCGACGCCGAAGCCGACCGCCTGATCAGCGAGGCGACCAACGCCATCGACCGGCTCGTCAAGTCCTGACGCCACCCCTTTCGCCCGCGAGCGCAAGAACCCGA
The DNA here is from genome assembly GCA_963802375.1 of uncultured Actinomycetes bacterium. Lineage (GTDB taxonomy): Bacteria > Actinomycetota > Thermoleophilia > Gaiellales > Gaiellaceae > JACDAN01. The sequence continues at coordinate 11,251 of CAWDIJ010000010.1, read as the reverse complement.
CCACGTCGGCGATTCGCTCCTCGCGGACCACTCGATCCCACGCCTCCGCACCATCGAGACGAGATGCCGAACCTCCCGTTCACTCATGCCCTCCAACGTCAACCCCTCCGCCTCCCATCGCGCCACGAAGGTCGGTCGGGACCACGAGCTCGGTCGGCGCCAGCCGCGAGAACTGCAACGTGATCAGCGCCGACGGGCGTCGAGGACGGGCACCCTCGGGACCTGTAGTCGACACTCGCGCCTGGCATCGGCGAGCACGACGCCCTGAACTGGCTCCACGAGCGGGCGACCGTCGACGTGGATGACCAGGCGCTTGCCGGCATCAGCCCGGCCAGCGTCAACTCATCGAGATCGAACCAGGTCAACTGTCCAGACTGCCGGTCGGACCGCCGTGCACGTACCTCGAGGATGCCCCCGAACGCCGCATCGAGCGTTGCCACGCTGATCTACCAGTTGCTCAGATTCGGGGGCGCAGGAGCGGCTCGTCCCCGAACTGCGTGTACCAGAGCGGGCGGTAGTTCTCCCAGCTCTCAGGCCGCAGGCGGATCTCACCGGCCACCTCGTCGATCGCCCGGCGGTATGCGAAGAGATAGCCGAGATGCCGGGCGTCAGGATGGCTGGCGTGGCGCATGAACGCGTTGTGCGCTTGGTACACCTGCAGCTTCGGGAACACCGTGCAGTGGTCGAGCAGCGTCCTGGTCCCAGTGATTGCCGTGTCCAGGCTGTCGAGGCCGACCACGTACGTGAAGTCAACATCGACGTCGGCCCGCCGGCAGTCAGTCATCAGCTGCCTCGCCATGTCGAAGGTCAGTGATGCCTAGGAATCCTTCAACGGCAGGTTGCGCCGCTCGAAGCACTCGAGGGTGAGGCTGAGGTAGAACGGACCGGCCTTGTCGGCAAGGTGCGCCAACCCGTCTCTCGTCCTGATCACCGACGACAGGATGTGCAGCACGCCGGTGAAGCCGAGTGATGCCGCTGCGGATCGCAGCAGGATGAGGTGATCGATCGCCGCTGGCTCGTTGAGGAAGCACCCCGACGAGACCGTCAAGCGGTCGAGGTGGGAAAGGTCTGCCCAGCCATGGTCCTGCCTTGCGAGATCGAGGAACTCGCGAAGAACGCGTCCACGGTGAGCAACCTGTCGTCGGCGGCGTCCTCGATGACGTTCGGACAGAAGATGCAGCCGGTGCACTGGGACCGGGCATAGGTGTTCACCGCTGCCCGCCGCTCTTGGGGTGGCGAGCATCTCATTCGTTCTCGACTTCCGGCGTGCCGACCAGTTGGCCATCGAAGGAGAGCTCCACGTCCGTGAGCAGGAACGGGGGACTCCGGGTTGTCGAGCGGCAGGATCAGCTGGAACTGCTCCGGCCAGGTGATCGGACCGGCAGGCCGGATCTGGAACCGCGCCCGAGGATGCCGCAGCTGCGTGCGGGCGCCGTAGAAGTTGGCGGCGATCATCACCGCATCGAGCGCCGGAACGCCGTAGTCGCCGGCCAGCTCGATGACGTCGCGGACCGACTGGACAGTGATCTCACTGAGCTGATCCGAGACCACGCCACCGGAGTTCTTGCCATCTGCTGTCACGTTTCGACGCCGCACGGGGTCATTCAAAGTACCGAACCCCCCTCGGCCACGGCCCGATACCGAGAGGAGATCACGATGCGCGTCGTTCGTTGCAGGAGCCAGCGGTGCGATCGGCACCCGGCTCGTTTCCCAGTTGAACGATCGAGGGCACGAGGTGATCGGCAGCACGACGTCACCCGGCAAATTCGATTTGCTCAGCGCGCTCGGCGCGAAGCCGATCGTACTGGATCTGCTCGATCCTCCCGCCGTGCGCCGGGCGATCCTCGACGCCGAGCCCGACGCGATCATTCATCAGGCCACATGCGCTGTCCGATCCGGACTTCAAGCACTTCGACCGCACGTTTACCATGACCAACCGGCTGCGCACGAAGGGCACCGACGCGCTGCTCGCCGCCGCCAGCGAGGCCGGTGTGCGCCGGTTCGTCGCCCAGAGCTACGCCAGTGCTCTCTACGCACGGGTCGGCGGACCGGTCAAGACCGAGGACGATCCGCTCGATTCGGACCCCGTGCCGGCGATGCGTGAGACCGTCGCCGCGATGCGGTACCTCGACGAGGTGGTCACCGACGTAGGCGGCACCGTCCTCCGTTACGGCGGCTTCTACGGCGCCTCGAACGATGCCATGGTCGACCCGGTCCGCAAGCGGCAGTTCCCCATCGTCGGCGACGGTGCTGGGATGACCTCGTTCATCCATCTCGACGACGCCGCCGCGGCAACCGTGCTGGCGCTGGAGCACGGCGACGCCGGCACCTACAACATCGTCGACGATGAACCCGCCCCCGTGCGGGAGTGGCTCCCCGTGCTCGCCGAGATGATCGGCGCCAAGCCGCCCCGCCACGTGCCGCGCTGGGTCGGGCGCCTGTTCGCCGGCGAGGCCCTGGTCATGATGCAAACCGAGTCACGGGGCGCGTCCAACGCCAAGGCGAAGCGTGAGCTCGGCTGGAACGCTGCGCTACCCCAGCTGGCGTGACGGCTTCGCCGCCTCCTACGCCTCGGCGAGCACGACGAGCCCGGGCCGCTGACGGACCGCCTCGAGGCGCCTTCGTCAGAGATCCGGCTGACCGTTCAGCCGGATCTCGACCGGAGACTGACCGGCGGATCATTCGAGGTCGAAGAAGTTGCGGATCCATTCCGACTTGCGCGGGAGCACACGCACGAGAGGAAGTCCGAAGACGAACTGCGAGATGCTTCCGAAGCGCTCGTAGATCACAGCGTCGAGCGACATCCCGAAGACCATCGCCCGTCCGACGAGGAAGAACGTTCCGAGCGTGACGAGGGTGGTGGCGAGGGCGCCATACAGCGCCGAGGCTCGTTCCAGCTTGTCTGGCAGGTACAGCTGGGCGACCGCCTGCATCCCGGCGAGGACGGCCCCGACGACGACGGCTCCCGGCAAGAGCGCACCGGGATCCCTCGTCGCGCGGGGCAGCAGCATCGACATCACCATCCACGCGATGCCATAGACGGCGACGGCAGCGAGGATCGAGACGCCCGCGATGGCCAGTCCGTGATCTCGGCGGAAGAGGTTGACGACGGTCGCGACGATGACGATGGTGGCGACGAGACCGACGACGGCGCCGATGACTCGCACCGACGCCTTCGTGGTCACCGGCAGCCGCCAGGAGAGGCAGCTGGCAGACATCATCACCTTGCTCAGCGAACGTCCCGCCCACGCCGTGCCGAACAGGCCGACGAGTGTGGCGATCCAGCGGGTGCTGTCCGGCTGGGACAACGCAGTGTTGATCTGGGCGGCGATCGTCCCGCCGAGGCCGGCCGCATCGTTGACGTCATCCGCTTCGATCCACCGGGTCAGGAACCCGAGCGCGCCGACGACGAACAGCGTCAGCGGCACGAAGAAGAGGAACAACCGGAACGCGAGCGCACTGCCGACGATCGTTCCCGCCGCCTCCCGGTCGCGCTCGTAGATCCGTAGACCGACGTCGATCAGCGGACGGTCGTGATGCTTCTCGATCAGCTCGTTGACCCTCGACTGCTCGTCGGCGAACCGCTCCCGGCTCCGCTCGACGAGCGCCCGCAGCCCGCCTCCGCTCAGGGCGGCATCGGCGATCGGCGCGACCTCGCGCGCGACGCGACATCGTCGACCGTCGCTCGGCGTCGGCGCCGCGTCGTCGACTTGCTCGCCGTCGTCCATGTCACCGGTTTCGTGTCGTTCTGGTCTCATCATCGCCCAGACTCGATTGTGTCGGACCGCTCGATGGTCCTGGTGCTACACCGTGCGGACCATGCTCGCCGCGCTCGACGCCGATTGTGAGGCACGGGACGACTGGTTCCTGGAGCAGGACGCCAACGCGTGGTCCTCGCTCGCCTACCTCGCTGCAGGTGCGCTCGTGGTGGCGATCGTCGTGCGCCAGGCCTTGCCGCGCGCGTTCCTCGCGCTCGGCACGCTTGTCGCGCTCGAGGGAGTTGGAAGCTTCCTGTACCACGGACGCTCAGGCACGCTCGGCCAGTACCTCCACGACGTGCCGTTGCCCGGAATCCTCGGGTTCGTCGCGGGTTGGCACGCCAGCCGACTTCGCCGGCCGGCCGGCAGCGCCTCGGGGCCCTCGTCGGTGCGGCGGTCGGGCTGGTCGCCGGCGGAATCGCAGCTGCGCTTGGGGTCACCAGCGTGCTGGCGGCGGTCGCGGTGGTGGTCGTCGTCGGCACCGAGGTCGTCGCCCGCCGCCACGGCTTGCCACGAGTCTGGAACGTCGCCCTCATCATGCTGGCCGCCCTGTCTGCGGCGAGCTGGTGGGCAGGAACACGCGACAGCCCGCTGTGCGACGAGCAATCGCTGCTCCAGCCCCACGGCCTCTGGCACCTGCTCTCCGCACTGCTCCTGCTCGGATGGTTCGACAACGCCATGACCGCGACGTCGCCAGAGCGAGCGCCACGGCTGTGGCGCGGCGCCACTGATCGTGTGCTCGGCCCCCTCACGAAGACACTCACGCAGGCCTTCTATCGATCCGTCGAGGTGACCGGCCGCCAGCGCATCCCTGCTGATCGGCCCGTGCTCGTGGTCGCCAACCACGGCAACGGGTTCGTCGATCCGATCGTGGTGGCCTCGGTGCTCGGCCGCCTCCCCCGGTTCCTCGCCAAGGCGGCGCTGTGGAAGGTGATCGTCGCCCGCCCGTTCCTCGCGCTCGCCGGCGTACTCCCCGTCTACCGCCGGTCCGACGGCGATCGGCCGGGCGACAACCGCGCCATGTTCGAGGCGTGCCACCAGGAGCTGGCCGGCGGCGCCATGGTGGCGATCTTCCCGGAAGGCACGACCGGTGATCGGGGCGGGCTCGACCGGGTGCGCACCGGCGCGGCGCGCATCGCACTCGGTGCCGTGCCAACGGCACCGGCGCTCGTGGTCGTCCCGATCGGTCTCGCCTTCGAGAGTCGCATCGAGACGCGTAGCGTGGCGCTCGTCATGGTCGGCGAGCCGATCACTCCACGAGCGCTCCACCCCGTCGTGGACGGCGAACCCGATCGTGACGACGTCGCGGCGCTGACGGCGGAGATCGCGGCAGCGCTCGAGGTGGTGTCGCCGGACTTCGACAGCGTCGAAGAACGAGAAGTGCTGCGGGCGGCGGCACGTGTCTACGCCGACTCGAGGCTGCCGCGAGGCGCGGCGACGTTCGGCCAGGTCGAGGTCTTCGCGCGTCGGCTGGCGACGACGGCAGCGCCGGCCCGTGAACGGGTGCGGACGCGTTCCGGCAGTACGCCACCCAGCTCCAGCTGATCGGCCTCCAGGACCGGGAGCTGGCGCCGCGTGGCGTCTCGGCCGGCCGTCTGGCACTGTCGATCGTCGGGCTGGTGTTGCTCGGCCCGGTGGTCGCCGTGGCGACGTTGATCCACCTGCCCGCGCTGCTGCTCGTCGTCGGCGCGACCGGCGTGGTGCGGTCGACGGCGACCAAGGGCACGGTCCGCATGCTCGTCGGTCTGATCGCCGGGCTGCTCACCTGGATCATCGCCGGCGCGATGCTCGCCGACGGCTTGGGCGCCGTGGTGGCAGGCGCCCTCGTCGCCATCGGGGGCGCCATCGCGCTCGCCGTGTGGACGCCGTTGACTCGCTCGTCGCCACGCTGTGGGGTTACCTCCGTGCCCGCGATCGCGTCGGGCTCCTGCCACCCGTGTTGGCCGCACGGGCGATGTCGTCGCCGCCGTCGACGCCGCCTTGTCGGACGGGTAGCCGTTGCTCAGGCCGCCGGAGCAGAGCCCCACGCGCCCAGGCGGCGAGTGAGACGGCGCTGAGCACGTGCCAGGCGGCGTGGCCTTGGAGGAGGCTCTTGGGACGACAGAGCGGGCCGCCCGTGCGGCTGAGCACGTTGATGAGCGCGCCCAGTGCGAGGGTGCCTGCGGCGGCGGCCGCCGGTCCTCGCGGGTGGTGGCTCCGGACGGAGAGAGCTTCGGTGGTGACCGCGGCGACGCCCAACACAGCGGCGACCGGATTGGTGAAGCGGCCGCTCGGAAGGACCGGCAGGGCGGCTCCGACCGCCGCACCGAGTTGCACGACGCCCCGGACCAGTCGGTGGCGACCCGTGACGGCGGCGGTGTTGTGGAGGACGACGAGCCCCAGGGCGGCGGCGAGGCTGGCGTCGTGGGCCTGTTGCGCCCCCGGCGGGCACGGGCCGTGGTACAGGACGCTGCCCACGCCCACCGCGCCAAGGAGCCCCCCGAAGGCCACCGCGGCCGGCTGTCCGGCCTGGACACCACGCATGGCCACCCAGCCGCCGCCCGCCACGTACGCCAGGCTGGACAGTGCATTGACCGGCTGCGCGATGAGTCCGGTGCGGATCTCCTCGCAGTCCGACTCGCCGAGGCGGCGGCGGCGTCGCCAGGCGGCGGCCATCCGGGTGCGCGTCTCGTCGAGCGCGCGACGGGCGCCCGCCAGACACCGAGGAGACCGAACCCCCGGCTGCCCATCCGCTGCCCGACACGCTCACCCTTCCGTCTTACCGCGTGGCGATCGTGATGCGGCAGGCTTGTCGGGTGAGCGGCTTCGAGGTCAACGCCGCGCGCGTCGAACGGCTCCGACAGGAACTGGACGATGAGCAGGTTTGGACCCCGACCGACCCGGACCTGGCCGATGCGTTGTTGGCGGAGTTGGACTACGCCCGGCATCCGCACGCCCATGAAGGCATTGCGCCGCGCTATGGCGCCTTGGTCGTCGCCGATGCTCGCCGGGCCGACGTTGGAGGATCCCTGAACATCGTGGAGGTCGGCGGCGTGCCGCTCGCCGTCGCCCGGCGCCTAGCCGACGGACGCTCGTCGTTCATCGTGCGAACGCTGGGCCGGAACAACCGGCTGCTCTGCTTCGACCGCACGCACGAGCACGAGTCGTCGGCGGTGCACCTGACCACGGCGACGGGTGCGCTGGTGGTGCAGCGCCTCGGGCGCGGCTGGGTGCGGCTGGCGACTCCCCAAGGCGTCGCCACCTGGGATGGCCTCCGCTGGGCGCAGAAGCTCCTCAGCGACCGCATCGTCGAGCGGATCGCGCCGATGCTGCCAGGGGCCGATCCGTACGTGCTGGCCAATCTCGTCGAGCTCTGCAACCACTGGTTGGGCGCCGGAAGGATCGGCACAGCGATCGTCTGGCGGCTCGACGGGGACGCTCACCAACTCGACGGGCTCGGGTTTCGATCCTCGGTTGACATCCCGCCGCTCGACCTCACGAACCGATCACATTTCGCGCCGCTGCTGAACGCGCTTTCCCAGTACGACCGAGCCGCGCTCGTCGACGGCGACGGCCGCGTCACGACGGTCGGCGTTCACCTTCGGACGTCGGAGCAGTCGCGCCGCGACATCCCGCCGTTCCGCGGCACCCGACACACGTCGGCGCTGAGGTTCTCCGCCGATGCTTCGAACGCCGCCGTGTTCGTGGTGTCGTCGAACGGCACCCTGTCGATCGCCTGGCGGGGTCAACGACTCGAGACGAGCTGAGCAGTCAAGATCACACGTACCTTGGCGGCTCCCGACCCAAGGCGACATCGAGGAGGTCACCCACGCGCACATCGCGCGCGCTGCGGCGCTCGGCCGCCTCGACGTTGCCCTTCGGGGACGAGCAGCGTGAGCCCGCCGGGGTGGATCCGGAAGCGCAGCGGCGTGGCGAGCTCGAGCGCCTCGCCGTCGATGCCGGCGAACGCGGTGCCCGACCGCGAGCGGATCTCGAACTCCGTCGCGGTGAACTCCTTCCAGAACCGGCTGCGCGTCCGCTCGCCGAGCGCGGCTGCGGCGAGCAGGCGCGCGGCCTCGGCGCCGGTGCGCGTGGTCACGGCGAACACGCCGAGCTCGCCGCGGTCGAGGTGGCGGCGCTGCGCGTTGTCGGGCGACGTGCCGATACGTACGGGTTGTTCGACACCATCACGAGGATCGCGCCGTCGACGTCCTCGCCGTCGGGCGTCGTGAACTGCAGGTCGAACGGCTCGGCCTGCGTGCCGAGCATCTCGGGAAGGAGCGTCTTCGTCGTGTCGACCTTGGCGTCGCGGTACGAGTCCTCCTGCACGATCTTGGCGTAGACGCCGAGCGACACGTTGTTCACGAAGAAGCGGCCGTTCACGGTCGCGTAGTCGACCTTGCGCTCGACGGCATCGCGGAACGCGTACATCGACTGCGCGCGGGTCGTCGCGGTTGAGCCCGAGGTCGAGCGCGAAGTGGTTGCGCGTCCCGCGCTCACGCACACGAACGGCAGGCCGTGCTCGACGGCGATCGACGCGACGAGCGCCTGCGAGCCGTCGCCGCCGGCCATGCCGAGGCAGTCGGCGCCGCGCGCGACGGCGTCGCGGGCGAGCTGCTCGAGGTCGAGGCCGTGGTCGAGCATCACCGTCTCGACGCCGAGCTCGGCGGCGAGCTCGACGCAGGCCGAACCGCTCGACCTTGCCGCCGCCCGACCACGGGTTGCACAGCAGCACGGGCTGGCGCGGCGGGCCGCCGGCGCGTACGTGCGCGTCGAGGCGGTGGAGCTCGCGCAGCATCGCCGCCCGCGCGCAGGCCATCGTGACGGCGAGCAGCACGACGACGATGCACGATGCGGACGGCGATCCGCTCGGCGTCGTCGAGCGCCATCGACGACGGCGACCACGACGACGACGAGGCCGACCACGCACGCCGACCGCGCCGATGGCCCGGCGCGGCATCGGCTCCGTGATCGACCCACCAGCCGCCGGCGACCGCGACGAACAGCCCGACGAGCCCGATGACGACGCTCACGCCGTTGCGGAACAGCGACCGCGACGACGAAGGCGACGAGCGCCGGCCGTCCGACCAGTGCCACGATCGCGGCCAGCCGGCGGCGTGCCGAGACGCGCGACCGTCACGCGTCGCTCACTGCTGCCTCCTCGGCCGGATGGCGGCGAGCGCGGTCTCGATGCTCGGATAGAAGTGGTCGCGGTCGAGCGTCTCGAGCAGCCCGTAGCGCTGCACCAGCTCCTGCAGCCGGCTGCGCATCTCGACGAACGCCATGTGCACGCCCTGCGCGTTGAGCTCCTTGTCGAGCTGCTCGAGCATCCCGGCCGCGGTGACGTCGACGTCGGTGATCGGCCTCGCACTGCACGACGACCCAGCGCGGGCTGCCGCTCGCGCACGAGGTGGCGGATCTGGCGGCGGAACGCGCCGGCGTTGGCGAAGAACAGCGGCGCCTCCCACCGGTAGACGACGATGCCGGGCACCTCCTCGGGCGTCGTCGTGGATCGTCGACGCTGTGCCAGCCGTCGAGGCCGTCGACCTCGCCGAGCACGGCGCCGTGCGGCCACCAGTTGCGCCGGAAGAACAGCAGCACCGCGAGGACGATCGCGATCACGATGCCCTCGAGCACGCCGATGAAGATCACGCCGAGCGACGCGACGACCGAGAGCACGACCGCCGAGCGGCCGCACCTGCCAGTAGCGCGCGCAGCGCGCCGAGGTCCAGCAGCGACAGCGCCGCGGCGATCACCACGGCGGCGAGCGCCGACTGCGGGAGATCGGAGAGCAGGTCGTTGAGGAACAGCAGCAGCACGGCCACGACGCCGGCGCCCGACGAGGCCGGTGAGCTGGCTCTTGGCGCCCGACTGCTCGGCGACCGCGGTGCGCGAGCCGCTCGTCGAGACGGCGAAGCCCTGCACGAAGCCCGGCGGCGATGTTCGCGGCGCCGATCCCGACCATCTCCTGGTTCGGGTCGACCTCGTCGCCGCGGCGGGCGGCGAACGCCGACGACGTGGCGATCGTGTCGGTGAGCGACACGAGCGTGATGCCGACCGCGGCGATGAGCAGCGGGCCCGACGTCGGAGAGCTGCGTCCACGGCAGCGCCGGCTTCGGGAAGCCCTGCGGGAGCGAGCCGACGGTCGCGATCTCGTCGGCGAGGCCGAACACCGCCGACACGACGGTGGCGCCGACGACCGCGACGAGCACGGCCGGGAACCGTCGTCGTGAACCGGGGCAGCACGAGCAGGACCACGAGCACGCCGACGCCGACGACGCAGCGCGGCGGCCTTCGTCTCGTCGAGGTGCTCGAAGAACTCGCGCAGCTCGTCGACGAAGCCGTCGGCGTCGGTGGAGAAGCCGAACAGCTTCGGCAGCTGGCCGACGATGATCGTGATCGCGAGGCCGTTCATGTAGCCGACCTGCACCTCGCTCGACAGCAGGTCGGCGACGAAGCCGAGCTTGCCGAGGCCGAGGCCGATCTCGATGAGCGCCGACGATCAGCGGCGAGCATCCCGGCCAGCGCGATCGCCGTCTCCGGGTCGTCGGCGGCGGCGAGCGGCATGATCGCGGCGAAGATCAGCGGCGACACCGACGAGTCGGGCCCGAGCACGAGCACGCGCGACGGGCCGAAGATCGCGTAGCCGACGAGGCAGCCGATCGTCGTGTAGAGGCCCGTGACCGCGGGCAGCCCGGCGAGCTCGGCGTAGGCCATGCCCTGCGGGCACGAGGATCGCGGCGAGCACGAGCCCGGCGACGAGGTCGGAGCGCAGCCACGGCCGCTGGTACTCGCGTGCCGCCCGGACGCCGGGACCCAACGTTCCAACGATGCCGTGTGTTGGGCCACCGAGCCGAGTCCCCCTCCCGTCGTCGTATCGGAGATCAGATCATGCTCGCGCCAGGCTGCTCAACGAGCGTTCCGACAGCTGCCGCACGTCCAACCAGGTGGTTTCTGAGCATTCGCGCCAGGAACGGATTAGCGTCGTCGTAGACCCGTGAACAGAGGGAGGACTGATGAACCGACGATTGATGCTCGGCGTCGTAGGGCTGGTGAGCGTGAGCGCCTTGGTCGCCTGTGGCCCCGACGACGATGACGGCGCCTCCGAGGTCGCCGAGGCGAACACCGAGTTCTGTGATGACCTGACCGCCTACGGCACCGCGGTCGGCGCCTTCGCCGCTCTCGACCCGGCCACTGCCACGAAGGACGACTACGACTCGGCCGCCGAAGAGGTGAGTTCATCGCGCTGATGCCATGGTCGAGAGCGCCGGGGAGCTCGCCGAAACGGAGTGGGAGAACCTCGTGACGCAGGTCGACACGCTGCGCGATCAGTCTGGTGGATTCGCGCGCCCGGCCAAACTGGGCTTGGCCGCGGAGCCCTGGTTCGTCGCCGCGAAGCTCAGTGCGATTGCCGTGGCGATGACGGTGGGCTGGGCTCTCGTGCTTCGCATGGGCCACAATGACGTCTCTGAACTGCCATGACACTTGGTGACACGGTCTCCCACTACCGCATC
>CAWDIJ010000009.1:0-206836 GCA_963802375.1 uncultured Actinomycetes bacterium | reverse complement strand
TCACGTACAAGCCACTCGTGCGGCCGGGCGCCTAGGCGCACTTTCGGCACAGAGCCGGCACAGACACGCGCGCCTTCTTCTGGCTTCATGGGGCTGTGAACGCCATGGCCCTCGCCGCGCGCCTCGACCTCGATCTCGACGCTACCGGGATCTGTCTGGCGTGCCTCAGCTTCGTTTCGATGGAGCTCGACGCCGGCAACGAGCGGAAGACGAGAGGCCAGGCTCGGCGACTCGCTCCAGTCCTCTGGGCGGAAGGACTGGAGCGTCCGCTACGGCTGGCGTTGGAGCGGGCGCGCGCGGCGGGCGACGAGGACGCCGACGAGGCGATCGGCGAGCTCGAGCTCGTGGGGGCCAGGGCGAAGATCGTCCCGGCGGTCGTGTACCGGCTCGGGGAGGAGCTGAGCGAGCGGGCTCGGGCCGCTCGCGTGCGCGGCGAGCCGGTGCTCCCGGTGTTCGGCTTCACGCCGTGGCCGCCGACTGACGTATACATCAGAGGTAGTGGTGTATGATGCGCTGATGAAACGCCTGCAAATCATGATCGAGGAAGACCTCGACGAGGCGCTCGAACGGCAAGCGCGGAGAGAGGAGACGTCGAAGGCGGCGCTGATCCGGCGCTACGTTCGCGCCAATCTTGAACCGGTGCCGGCGCTCGAGGACGATCCCATTTGGGGCTTCATCGGGAAGTCCAAGGGCTCGCCGACCGACTCGGTAAGCGTCAACGACGTCGTGTATCCGCGTTGATCTTCGTCGATACGTCGTTTTGGGTCGCTTTACGACTCAACGACGACGATCATCACGATGAGGCGGTCGAGCTCCTCCGGAGCAGCGGGGGCGACCGACTCCTTACCTCGAACCAGGTGCGTGGAGAAACCTGGACGTTCCTGCGGCGGAAGGATGGTCACCGGACTGCTGTCGAGTTCCTCGCGATGCTCGAGGCGACGAGCAAGGTCGCCGTGGTCCGCATCGAGGAACGGCTCGAAGTCGAAGCGCTGCGGTGGCTGCGCCGCCACGACGAGCGCGAGTACTCGTTCGTCGACGCCACGAGCTTCGCGCTCATGCGCTCGCTACGCATTAAGGAGGCCTTTGCGTTCGACGGTGACTTCTCAGCCGCCGGGTTTGTGGAGTTGCGACCGTAGTACGAGCAGTGGGTGGGTGCGCGAGACGCGGCGCCGAGCGCCTCGAGCTGCACCCAATCGCCTACAAACTGCTCGTCCGACCTGGCGCGTAGTCACAATAGGCCCATGGCCAAAGGTTCGGACAAGCCCAAGAAGCTCGGCAAGAAGGTCGCGCAGAAGTCGCTGAAGGAGAAGCGGAGCGAGAAGCGGGCGAAGAAGAAGCACGGCGGTCTGGGCACCGCCTAGTCGGCGTCGGCGCCCTCCCCGTCAGAGAACCCGCACTCCAGGCAGACGAAGCGGGGCCCGTCGTCCGTGACGACCATGCCCTGCGTCACGCCGCAGGCCGGGCAGATCGGCGGGCGGTCGTCCGAGTCGTCGTGAGCGCTCTTGTGGCGCGCCATGAACCGAGGCTACCGATGGCCCGGATCACCTAAAGCCGCTCGTGCGGCCTGCGCCTAGCGCTAACTCCCCTCCGTCACCTCGTAGATCTCCTGAGCGACGAGCCCGTGAGCTTCACGGTGCACGGTATGCGCCGCTTCTTCGTTCGGAGCCTCGACGAGGCAGAAGATCTTCCCCGCTTTCTCGTCCACCCAGTAGGCCTTGTAGTTCACGCCGTGGGGGCCCTGGGTCTCCACATCCTTCATGTGCGCATCCGCCGCGTCCTTCGCGGACACGCCGCCTTCGATCGTGTGAACGTCGAGGTAGAGGGGCACAGCAACCTCCTGGGTTCGTTGGCAGGAGACAGATCATTTCGTAGACCGATGCTCGTAACAAGCCCAGGGTCTAAGCGCAACAGATTCCGTTGCGCTACTCTGAGGCTATGCCGGTCGCAACCGCAGCCAAGGTCGAAGCACTCAGCGTCGACTTCCGCTCGCAGGCGGCGCTCGCCGAGATCCTCGGCGTCAGCCGCTCGCGCGTGACCCGTTGGCTCAAGGGTGCCGGGATCGACCCGCTCAACGCGGAGAAGGTCGACCTGCTCGAGCTCGTCTGGTCGAACCTGCTTCGCGTCTATGAGCCGGAGGCCGCGCGATCCTGGCTTTGGGGCGTCAACCCGCTGCTCGGCGACCGTCGGCCGATCGACCTCGTCCGAGCCGGGCGGGCGGAGGAGCTGATGCGGGCGATCCGCGCCGAGCGCGCGGACTCGTTCGCTTGATCCTCCACCGCTGCTTCGCCTGGAACGAGCGCGCGCGGGCCGGTCAGCCCGACTCGCCGCTCTGGTTCCCACGTGAGTACCAGGGCGACGGCCGGCACGACAACCCCGACGTCTACGGCTGCCTCTACCTGACCGACCGTGAGGTCTCAGGCGTCGTCGAGCAGCTGGCGCGCTTCCGCGGCCAGCGGCTGATCCAGCCGATGCTCGTCCGGCGGCGTCTGCGGCTCGCACTCGCCGCACTCGAGCTTCCCGACAACTCGGAGCTCGTCGACCTCGACGACCCGGCCGAGCTCCGGCGCCGCCGCCTTCGCCCGAGCCGGGTCGCGACGCGCGACCGAGCGATCACGCAGCCACAGGCGCTCGCCGTCTACCGCGACACCGGCGCTGCCGGGATCCGCTGGTGGTCGATCCACGAGTCGCTGTGGGCGAACTACACGCTCTTCGACCGCAGCGTCCCAGCGCTGTCGGTCGCAGAGATCAGGCCGCTCGAGATCGGCGATCCGGCGGTCGCCGAAGCTGCTGAGTTCCTCGGACTTCCGCCTGGTTCGACCTGAGGACGCCGAGCGCGGCTTCGTCCTGTTCCCAGATCCGCGAGAGCACCTCGACCTTCGAGTCGCCCGCGACGAGCACCGAGCCGCGGCGCGCGTACCACCGGGGCGGCCCGTCGGCGAACGCCTGTCGCCGCACGAGGCCGGGCATGGGGGCACCTTCGCGATCCACGAAGGCATGTATCGGCCGAAATCCGCAGGAGCTAGAGGCTAGGAGGGTTTGGGGAGGCCTTCGATCGCGGCGAGCGCCCGCTCGATCTCGGCCTCGTCGAGCGCCACGTCCTCGAGCTTGCCTCCGAAGTAGTTGTCGTAGGCGGCCATGTCGAAGTGGCCATGGCCGGAGAGGTTGAAGAGGATCGTCTTCTCCTCGCCCGCCTCGTCGGCAGCACGCGCGGTCTGGAGAGCGCCGAGGATCGCGTGGGACGCCTCCGGCGCGGGGAGGATCCCCTCGCTGCGCGCGAACTCGACTGCGGCGGCGAAGCAGTCGCGCTGCAGGTACGCCTCGGCGCGGATGAGCCCGTCGCGGACGAGCTGGGAGATCAACGGCGCGACGCCGTGGTAGCGCAAGCCGCCGGCGTGGATCGGCGCCGGGATGAAGTCGTGCCCGAGCGTGTGCATCGGGACGAGCGGCGTCAGCTTGCCCGTGTCGCCGAAGTCGTAGGCGAAGAGGCCGCGCGTGAGCGTCGGGCAGGCGGCCGGCTCACAGGCGAGGACGTCGATGTCGCGGCCGGCGATCTTCTCGCGCAGGAACGGGAACGCGAGTCCCGCGAAGTTCGAGCCGCCGCCGACGCAACCGATCACCACGTCCGGGAAGGCCCCAGCCTGTTCCATCTGTTGGATCGCCTCCTGCCCGATCACCGTCTGGTGCAGGAGGACGTGGTTCAGCACAGAGCCGAGTGAGTAGGCGGTGTCCTCGCGCTGCGCTGCGTCCTCGACCGCCTCCGAGATCGCGATCCCGAGACTGCCCGGCGAGTCCGGATGCTCCTCGAGCACGGCCCGTCCGGACTGCGTGTCCTCGGACGGGCTTGCCACGATCTCGGCGCCCCAGGCCTGGATCAGCGAGCGCCGGAACGGCTTCTGGTCGTACGAGATCCTGACCATGTAGACCTTGCACTCGAGCCCGAAGAGCGTGCAGGCGAAGGCGAGCGCCGAGCCCCACTGGCCGGCGCCGGTCTCGGTCGAGAGCCGCGTCCGGCCCTCCTTCGCGTTGTAGTACGCCTGCGCGACCGCCGTATTGGGCTTGTGGCTCCCGGGCGGGCTGACGCCTTCGTACTTGTAGAAGATCCGCGACTTCGTGCCGATCGCCGCCTCGAGCCGGTGCGCCCGGTACAGGGGCGTGGGGCGCCAGAGGCTGTAGATGTCGAGGATCTCGTCCGGGATCGCGACCTCGGGCTCCTCGCTGACCTCCTGGAGGATCAGTTCCATCGGGAAGAGCGGCGCGAGGTCGTCGGGGCCGACGGGCTCGCCGGTGCCGGGATGCAGCACCGGTTGCGCCGCATTTGGCATGTCGGCGGCGATGTTGTACCAGCGCCTTGGGAGCTCCGATTCGGCGAGCAGGAACTTCGTCTGCTCGGCCTTCACCTGCGCCATAGGGCGAGGATACTTCCTGAGCAGTGGGAACGCAGGTGGTGAACCAGCGCCGCAAGTGCCCGATGTGCGGTAGCGAGAAATGGACGCTCCTTGAGGGGCGGTCGCTCCTTCAGGCTCTCGAGGGCGGACTCGAGGCGCTCGCGTATTCCTGCGAGCAGTGCGGCTTCATCCGCTGGCATCGCGCGGACAAGGCCGAGCACTCGTAGCCAACAAGGCTCTCGGGCTCGAGGGCGTCGATCAGCGAGCCGTACGCGGCCTCCGCCGAGAGCACGATCCCGGGGGAGCAGCATCACCCGAGACGCAGTCAAGGGAGCGACTTGTCTCACATGCGGCGGCGGCAAGCAAGGCACGAGGCGACGTCTTGCTCCCCTGCCAAAATGGCTCGGCCTTGGCTGCCGAGTTCGTCCACCTCCACGTCCACTCCGAGTTCTCGATCCTCGACGGGGCCTGCCGGATCCCGGACCTCGCCGCCCGCGCTGCCGAGCTCGAGATGCCCGCTGTGGCGCTCACCGACCACGGCTCCCTCGCCGGCGCCGTCCAGCTCTACCAGCATGCCGGGAAGCAGGGCGTCAAGCCGCTCATCGGCTGCGAGGTCTATGTCTGCGACGACTCGTCCAAGCAGGAGAAGGGTTACGCGCACCTGACGCTCCTTGCCGAGTCGAACGAGGGCTACGGGAACCTGATCAAGCTCGCTTCGGCCGGCTACCTCGAGGGCTACTACTACAAGCCGCGGGTCGACTGGAGCCATCTGGAGTCTCATGCGAAGGGGCTCGTCGCGCTCTCCGGCTGCCTCTCGGGCCGCGTCTCTCGCGCGCTCGAGGAGAGCCGCCCCAAGGACGCCGCTTCCGACCTCGACCGCCTGACGCAGGTCTTCGGCCGCGACAACGTCTACGTCGAGATCCAGAACGCAGGCCTCGCCGAGCAGGCGCGGATCAACCCGTCACTCGCGCAGCTCGCCGAGCAGTCCGGTCTGGCGCTCGTCGCAACGGGCGACGTCCACTACCTCCGCCACGAGGACGCGCGGGCCCACGAGGCGCTGCTCTGCATCCAGTCCGGCGACTCGCTGAAGAACCCGAGCCGCTGGAAGTTCGACACCGACCAGTTCTACTTCAAGAGCCCGGCCGAGATGGCCCAGGACTTCGCGGACTACCCGCAGGCGCTTCGCACGAGCCTCGAGATCGCCGAACGGCTCGACGTCGAGCTCCAGCTCGGCGAGATCCGCCTCCCGAAGTTCCCGACGCCGGACGACCGCGACGCCTTCGACTACCTCGCCGAGCTCTGCGAGAAAGGCCTGCAGAAGCGCTACGGAACGGTCACGCCGGAGCTCCAGGATCGGCTCAAGTTCGAGCTGAAGACGATCAAGGAGATGGGCTTTGCGGACTACTTCCTGATCGTCTGGGACTTCGTCCGCTTCGCGAAGCAGAACGGCATCCAGGTCGGCCCGGGTCGAGGATCGGCCGCGGGATCCATCGCCGCCTACGCGCTCGAGATCACGGACGTCGACCCTATTCGGCACGACCTCCTGTTCGAGCGCTTCCTCAACCCGGGTCGCAAGTCCATGCCCGACATGGACATCGACTTCGCCGTTGCCGGCCGCGACCGCGTCATCAACTACGTGAAGGAGAAGTACGGCCGCGACCGGGTCGCGCAGATCATCACGTTCGGCACGATGCTCGCCCGGGCCGCGGTGAGAGACGCCGGCCGCGTGCTCGAGGTCCCGTACGGCCAGGTCGACCGGATCGCGAAGATGATCCCGGAAGGCCCGAAGGTCTACCTCGAGGACTCGCTGAAGCCGGGCGCCGAGCTCAAGACCGCATACGACTCCGACCCGCAGGTGCGCGAGATCGTCGACCTCGCGAAGCCGCTCGAGGGCCTCGTCCGCAACGACTCGATCCACGCCGCCGGCGTCGTCATCGGGGACCGCCCGCTCGTCGAGTACGTCCCGCTCCAGCAGAAAGGCTCCGACCAGGAGGTCGTGACGCAGTTCGGGATGTGGGACGTCGAGGCGCTCGGCCTCCTGAAGATGGACTTTCTCGGCCTGCGCAACCTGGACGTGATCGACAAGACGTACCGGCTGGTGGGCGGGCTCTCGAACGAGAAGATCCCGCTGGACGACAAGAAGACGTACGCGATGCTCGCGAAGGGCGACGCGATGGGCGTCTTCCAGTTCGAGTCCTCGGGGATGCGCGAGGCGCTGCGGCAGGTCAAGCCGACGGAGTTCGAGGACCTGATCGCACTCGTCGCGCTCTATCGGCCCGGGCCGATGGGCTACATCCCGTCGTACGCGAAGCGGAAGAACGGCCAGGAGCCGATCGCGTACATCGACGAGCGTCTGAAGCCGATCACCGAGACGAGCTACGGCATCTGCATCTACCAGGAGCAGTACATGGAGATCGCCAAGCAGCTCGCCGGGTTCTCACCTGCGGAGGCGGACGACCTTCGGAAGGCGATCGGGAAGAAGATCCACTCGCTGATGGCGTCCCTCAAGGACAAGTTCCTGGAGGGCTGTGCCACGAACGGCGTGTCCCACCAGGTTGCGACGCAGCTCTGGAAGGACACCGAGCAGTCGCAGGACTACTCGTTCAACAAGTCGCACTCGGCCGGTTACGCCCTGATCGCGTACCGCACGGCCTGGCTGAAGGCGAACCATCCGTGCGAGTACATGGCCGCGCTGATCTCGTCCGTGATGAACACCAAGGACCGCGTGCCGCTCTACGTGAACGCCTGTGCGGAGATGGGGATCTCGGTCGAGCCGCCGGACGTCAACTCGTCCCAACGGGACTTCGCCGTCGTGGAGGGAAAGATCCGCTTCGGGCTCAATGCCGTAAAGAACGTGGGGGAGGCAGCCGCGGCGGCAATTGTCGCCGCGCGCGAGAGCGGGGGCTCGTTTGCCTCCCTCTGGGATTTCACGGAGCGCGTCGATCCGACGGTCGTGAACAAGCGGGCGCTCGAGGCGCTGGTCAAGTGCGGCGCGCTCGACTCGACCGGGGCGCCGCGGCGCGGGATGCTCGCGGTTATCGACCACGCTTTGGCCTGGGGCGGGCGCGAGCAGGCCGACCGGCTGCTCGGCCAGGGCTCGATCTTCGACCTCGGCAGCGGCGACGACGCGGCGCCGCCGAAGGTCCATCCGGAGATCCCGCTGGGGGAGTTCGAGAAGTCCGAGCTGCTGGCCCTCGAGAAGGAGTCGCTCGGGCTGTACGTCTCCGAGCATCCGCTCGAAGGCGTGAAGGAGCAGCTGGCGCGGAAGACGGACTGCCGGCTGTCGGATGTCGCGGCGCGGAGGGACGGCGAGATCGTCACCGTTGGCGGCATGGTCGGGGCGCTGAAGCAGGTGACGACCCGGAAGGGCGACCCGATGGTCTTCGTCCAGCTCGACGACATCACGGGTAGCGCTGAGGTGGTCGTCTTCAACTCCGTCTACGCGGCGTCGCAGGAGTTGTTGCTGCCGGACGCAATCCTGGTCGTGAAAAGCCGCGTCGACCACAAGCAGTTGGGCGAGACGAAGCTGATCGCGATGGAGGTGACCGCGTTCGCCGCGGCCCACGTTTTCAGCGAGGTGCGGCTGCGAGTGGATGCGCGCAAGGCGCCCGCCGGACTGCTCCAGGACCTGCAGCTGCTGATGAAGGACTTCCCCGGCGAGGCGCCCGTGATCATGAACGTCGACACCTCCCTGGGGCCGAAGGTGCTCGAGCTCGGCGAGGGCTACCGGGTCAGCCCCACACCGGCGTTCTTCGGCGAGGTGAAGGCGCTCCTGGGCGAAGCCGCGGTCACTTGAGATACTCGCCCGCATGCTGCAGCCGCTCCTGATCCGCGCGCTCATCGGCTGGGGCGTCAACGTCGTCGCGCTGCTCGTGATCGACGCGATCTGGGACAGCGTGGAGATCGGCCGGTGGGGCCCGATCCTGCTCGGCGCGGCGGTCCTCGGTTTGGCGAACGCCATCCTGAAGCCGGTGCTCACGATCCTGACCTTCCCGATCATCCTGTTCACCCTCGGGCTCTTCTACTTCGTGCTCAACATCGCGATGCTCGCGCTCGCCGAGTGGATCGCGCCCGACTTCTCGATCGACGGCTTCTGGACGTACGTCGGCGCGACGATCGTCGTTTGGCTCGTGAACTGGGCGCTGTACCTGCTGCTCGACAGCAGGAATCGTGGGCGCTCCGTCGTGGTCTAGCGTTCCTTCGATGGACACCCGGATGACGGCCGAGGACGTCGCGTACGTCAAGCGGAACTACGTCTCCCTCGAGGAAGCTTGTGCCGGCCGCGCCGAAACGCCGGACGAGATTCGCTCGCGTGCGGCGGCCGGGGAGCTGCCGCGGCCGTCGTACGTGCTGCCCGACGGCACCGAGATGGTTCCCGCCGACTACTTCGTGATCGCGGACGCCGGCCGCGACGCCTTCGAGCGAGAGTTCCTCGCCGCCGGCGGCAGTCGCGACGATGTCGACGAGGAGTGGGACGGCTATCTGTCCGGCGCGTACGGCGTCTGTCTCAAGGAGCAGACGGCCGGCGAACATCGTGCGAAAGGAAGCTCTCGTCAAGGCGGTCAGCGGGCTGCTCGCCGCACCAGAGCCGCGCGACAGCGGCTGGCGCTCCCGCCTCCGGACGGCGGTTGACGAGCTGGACGAGCTCGAGCGCCCCTTCGCGCCGGACTACGACCGTGCCCGCTGGGGGCCCAGCTCGCGCGACCGCTGCATCACGGCGCCGCGGGAGCGCTTTCCGGAGGTCTTCGCTCCAGCCGTCTCCGGCTCTGCCCGACCTCAATAGGATCGGCCACATGGCGACCATTCGAGGCCTTGCGCCGGTGCTGATCGTCCCGGAGGTTCTCGAGACGCTCGAGCACTACCGCGACAAGCTGGGCTTCGAGACCCGGGAGTGGGAGCCCAACCCGGCGCAGTACGGCTACGCGCAGCGGGACGACTGCCACATCCACTTCAACCAGGGCGAGCAGCCGAGACCGAACCACGAGCTCGTCCAGCCCGACCTCTTCGACATCTACCTCTGGGTGGACGACGTCGCCGACCTGCACGAGGAGCTCGAGCGGCGCGGGGCAGACCTCCTGCACGAGCCGATCGAGCGGCCGTGGGGGATGCTCGAGATCCGCGTCCAGGATCCGAACGGCTACATCCTCGCCTTCGGCCAGCGCATCCCCTAGGAACCGGCCGCCCTCCGCCGGTGTAGAAGGGGCGGTGGTGGGCCGACCACTGACAGAAGCGGAGCTCGTCGAACGGGCAAAGCGCGGCGACCAGGACGCCTACGGAGACCTCGTGCACGCATACCAGGGCATCGCCTTCCGCACCGCCTACCTGCTCACCGGCAGCGCGGCCGACGCCGAGGACGCCGCGCAGGACGCGTTCGTGAAGGCCTACTACGCGCTCGGCCGCTTCCGGCCCGGCGCGGAGCTTCGCCCGTGGCTCCTGCGGATCGTCGCCAACGAGGCCCGGAACAGACGCCGCTCGTCCGGCCGGCGCACGCACCTTGCGCTGCGCGCCGCGGCGGACCCGCTCTCGGGGGGCGCGGCCCCGTCCCCCGAGGCCACTCTCCTGGCCGGCGAGCAGCAGGAGACGCTCCTCGCGGCGGTGAACGCGCTGCCGGAGGAGCAGCGCGACGTCGTGGCCTGCCGGTACTTCCTCGAGCTGTCCGAGGAGGAGACGGCCCAGGCGCTCGGGCTCCGGAAGGGAACCGTCAAGTCGCGGCTCTCGCGAGGGCTCGACCGTCTCAGGGAGGAACTTGGCGATGAGTGAGCTCGAACGGGCACTGCTCGCCGTCGGCCGGGACCTGGACTTCCCGGACACGCCCGACCTGACCGGCCGGGTGCGGAGCCGGCTCGCGGAGGGGCGGCGGCCGTCGGTGTTCTCCCGCCGTGCGCTGGTCGTCGCCCTCGCGATCCTGGCTGTCGCGGTCGGGGCCGTCCTCGCGGTGCCGCAGGCGCGGAGCACGATCCGCGACTGGCTCGGGATCGGCAACGTGACGATCCGGTACGTCGAGCAGCTGCCGCCTGTGGAACAAGCGACCGCCGACCTCGAGCTCGGCGAACGGATGAGCATCGAAGAGGCGCGCGAGCGCGCGGGTTTCCAGGTCCGCGTGCCGACGGTCGAGGGGCTCGATGACTACGCCGAAGGTCTACTACAACGAACAGTCGAGCCAGGTCGCCTTCCTGTACGGGTCCGGAGGAGGAGCCGAAGCTCCTGATCACTCAGGCCGACGCCCGTGGGGCGATCGAGAAGATCGTGAACCTCAACGTCACCGATCGGGAGCTGGTCGTCGTCGAGCCCGGCTACGCCGGTGTCTGGCTCTACGGCGAGAAGCACGCGATCTTCTACCCGAGCACGGACCACGAGGAGCCCTTCCGGCTCGTCGGCAACGCGCTCGTGTACGAGATCGACGGCGTGACGGTGCGGATCGAGGCCGAGATCTCAAAGGACGAGGCTCTGCGCATCGCGCGCTCGCTGCGCTGAGCGGAACGCGGTGGAGCCGAGCGGTGTAGGACCGGCAGCTACGAGGAGGTAATGCGCATGAAGAGATTGCTCATCCCGCTCGCGCTTATCGCTCTGGCGGTGCCGTCGAGCGCGCTGGCCGGAGGCTGGGCGACGGCGGGCCTCTCGCCGCCCGACGGCGGTGTCGGGGCGGGGGACACGTGGAACGCCAACGTGACGGTCCTCCAGCACGGCGAGACGCCGCTGTCGGGAATCAGCCCGACCGTGACGATCCGGAACAAGACGACCGGCGAGGCCAAGACGTTCGCCGCCAAGCCGACGGATGAGGCCGGCGTCTACACCGCGAAGGTCGTCTTCCCCAGCGAAGGCAGCTGGACCTACGAGGTCTACGACGGGTTCTCCCAGTACGGCGGAGCAAAGACGCACACGTTCGGCGCCGTCGACATCGGCGCCGGCGGCGGAACCAGCCTGCCGTTCATCGCGATCATCGGGTTCGGCGGCCTGGTTCTCGGGGCGATCGTGCTCCTGTACTGGCTCTCACGGCGCGTGCGGGTCCGCGCACCGGCGCCGGCGAGCTGACGCTCTTCCACGGCGGGCGGCCTTCGGGCCGCCCGTCTCAGGTGTGGACTACAACTCCCCAAAGGGGGGAGAACGCGGGCGCCCGGACCGCCGACGATGGGTTGGTAAGCAACGACCGGAGGCACCGCGGAATGGCCCAGACCGAAGTCCACGTCCTCGAGGACACAGAGCTCGTGAAGATCGAGCGCTGGCGCGCCGAGGAACTGGAGCGGGCCGGGTACGGGACGCGCGCTGCCGGGCGGCTTGCGGCACGCCACGACATCGATCTTCACCGTGCCGTCGAGCTGCTCGACCAGGGCTGTCCCCCCGAGCTCGCAATCAAGATCCTTCTTTAGACCTGGCCCTCGGAGCCACGTCCTGGTGCCTGGCACCGGGACGTGTCGCGCGGGGCAGTAACTGCTACCCGATCCGGCGTAGCCATCCCGGCCGCCAGGCCCTTCGGGCCACGGCTTGGTGCCTGGCACCGGGACCCGTCCGGCGCGGACGGGCAGAATGCCGCCCGTGAGCGCGTCGATTCCCTCGCCGTCGAGCGGCTTCTTCGAGCTCGGCCCGCTCGACATCCACATGTACGGCCTGATGCTGCTGCTGGCGATCGCGGTCTGCATCGTCGTCACCGGACTGCGCTGGACCAGGCGGCCCGAGGGCGGCGACTGGGATCTCCTCCTCCGCATCGCCGTCTGGGGCGTCGCCGCCGGGATCGTCGGTGCGCGCGCCTACCACGTGATCACGAGCTGGTCGGAGGTGCCCGACCCGAAGTGGCAGGGCGTCTTCATGGTGTGGAAGGGCGGCCTCGGCGTCTGGGGCGGGATCCTGCTCGGAACGATCGTCGGTGCCTATATCTGCAAGCGCGCCGGGAAGAGCCCGTGGGTGCTCATGGACGCCGCCGCGCCCGGCCTGATGCTCGCGCACGGCGTCGGCCGCTTCGGCAACTGGTGGAACCAGGAGCTCTTCGGCGAGCCGACCGACCGGCCGTGGGGCCTCGAGATCGACCCGGAAAATCGCCCGTTCGAGTACGCGACGTCGGAGACCTTCCACCCGACCTTCCTCTACGAGTTCCTCTACGTGACGGCGGCGGCGATCCTGCTGCTCGTCCTCGACCGCTTCATCCGCTTCCGGCCGCCGGCGCTGTTCGCGCTCTACGTGTCGCTCTACACGTTCGGCCGCTTCTGGGAGGAGATGCTGCGGATCGACCCGTCGCACGAGCTCGGGCCCTGGCGCCTGAACGCGTGGGTCTCCCTCGTGGTCTTCATCCTGTCGACCGCGTTCTTCGTCTACTGGCAGCTGCTCCGCGGGCGGCGCGGTCCGAGGCGCCAGAAGGCACGCGAGGCGCCGAAGGACGCGCCGGCAATGGCGATCCCGAAGGCCCGCGTCCGACCTCCCCGCTAGCGTCCGGCGCTGATGGCGATGCCGGTTCGCGAGCTCGAGCTCGACCTCGAGGCGTTCGAGGGTCCCTTCGACCTGCTGCTCGCCCTGGTCCTGCGGGACGAGCTGGACCTGGGCGAGGTGGACGTCGCGGGGATCGTGCTCGCCTTCCTCGAGCGGCTCGCCGAGCGGGAGGAGCTCGACCTCGACGCCTGCGGCGAGTTCCTCGTCCTCGTCGCGGCGCTGCTGGAGCTGAAGGCCCGCGCGCTGCTGACCGGCGAGGAGACCGACCTGGAGGATCTGGATCCGGCCGAGGCCGCGGCAGAGCTCGCCCGGCGCCTCGCGGAGTACCGCCGGATCAAGGAGGCGGCCGCGTGGCTCGTCGACCGGCTCGACGAGGAGAGCGACCGGTACTTCCGGCTCGGGCCTGCGCCGCTCGCGCCGAGGGTCGAGCGCCGCCTGGCGCCGCAGGACCCGGCCCAGCTGGCGGCTGTGCTGCGGGCGCTGACCGCGGAACCGCCGGACGTCTCGCTCAGGCATCTCGAGCTCCGGTTCCCGCCCGTGGAGCAGTTCCTCGGCCGGTTCAGAGCGCTGCTCTCGCGCCGGAGCCGCTTCGACTTCGACACGGAAGTGCACCAATTGACGCGCGTCGAGCAGGCCGTGGCCTTCCTGGCGCTGCTCGAGCTCCGCAAGGCCGGGGAGATCGAGCTCTCCCAGGCGGCGCCCTTCGCGCCGATTCGCGTACAGAGGAACGCCGACACGAAAACGGAAAGGACCACCTCATGGACCGCCCGCTCCGCCTAGTCGCAGCCAACCCGCTCGACCGCCTCGCGCGCACGCTGGAGGCCCTGTTGGTCGTCGCCTCGCAGCCCTTGTCGGTGGCCGAGCTCGCTGAAGCGGCCGCCGAGGACGCCGAACGCGTGGAGATGGCGCTCGGGCTGCTGGGGGAGCGCTTCCAGGAGGGCCGCAGCGGGATCGTCCTCGAGCAGGTCGCCGGCGGCTGGGCGTTCCGCGCCTCCCGCGAAGCGGCCGAGGCATGCGGGCGGATGTTCGAGCGGCCCGTCGAGCGCGGCCTCTCGCAGGCGGCGACGGAGACGCTTGCCGTCGTCGCCTACCTCGGGCCGTGCTCCCGCCCGGAGATCGCGCGGCTACGCGGTGTAGCCGTCGACTCAGTGGTGGCGGGGCTCGTCGAACGCGGCCTGATCGCCGAGGCGGGCCGCGAGGAGGGCGGAGCCGTCCGCTACCGCACGACGCCGCTCTTCGAGCGCGTGTTCGGGCTCGAGAGCCTCTCGGTGCTGCCGCGCCTGGACGACCTCGGCGACACGGACGAGATCCGCGGCCGGCTCGAAGAGCTCGCCGAGAAGCGCCCCGCGTAAGCCACCGGCTGCGCCGGCGGAGCCGGCACAGCCTCAATCGGCATCGCAAGCGACGCCTACGGCTCGAGCCGGTAGAAGCGCCAGAAGTCGTGCTCGATCGGCACGACCTCGACCTTCCCGAACCCGGCTTCCTCGGCGTAACGGCGGAAGGTCGACTCGCGCATCGCCGTCCCGGTCTCGGCTGACGGCTGCTCCACGCGGCCGACCGGAAGGCAGTGCAGGATCGACCAGCCGTACATCACGCGCTCGACGTCGTCGCCCGGCGCCGTGAACTCGTCGGCGACCCTCTCGTCCGCGACCAGCGCGACGCCGTCCTCGGCGAGGAGCCCGCGAATCGCACGCAGCGCCTCGACCGGCTTCGCCATGTCGTGCACGGCCTCGAACACCGTCACGAGGTCGTAGCGGTCGGCGAGCTCCGGGTCGGCGGCGTCCCGGACCTGGAAGTCGACGCGGTCGGACATGCCTTCCGCTTCCGCCACCTCCCGTGCGAGCTCGATCGACGCCGGATCGAGGTCGAACCCGTCGACCCGGACGCCTGGATACCCCTTCGCAATCGCCACACTCGACCAGCCGGTCCCGCACGCGACGTCCGCGACCCGGGCCGATCCCGAGCGGAGCTGCTCGTCCACGTCGGGCATCGCCGGGAGCCACTCGCTCGCGAGCAGGTTGACGAACTGCGTCCGGTTCATGTCCCCCTGACCCTCGACGAAATCCGGCGGGAAGTCGGCGTACGGGACGCCCTCGCCGGTCCGGAACGCCTCGAGCACCTGCGGTAGCGGCTCCACCATCCCGACCATCATCCGGGCGAAGGCGGACATGTAGTTGACGCTTTCGCGGTCGAGCAGGACCTCGTCGTGTCCGGCCGGAATCCCGTACCGGCGCTCGCCCGGGGCGGCCGAGGCGTCCTCGACCTCGAGGATCCCTCCCACCGCCTGATGCTCCAGCCACTCGCGGACGTAGCGCTCGTCGCAGCCCGCGGCCGCCGCGACCTCGGGAGGAGTGGACGCGCCGTCGGCGAGCGCGGCGTAGAGCCCGAGCCGGTCGCCGAGGTAGACGGCATGGAGGTCGTTGAACCCGAGGACGGCCTCGAAGAGCCGCTCGACGAGCGCGTCGCGCCGCTCGGTCTCAGGGCTCGCGGCCACGGCGCGACTCTAGCCCTGCAGCGCGGACTCGATGACCTCGGCGTGCCGCGCAGCACATGTCTCGATCGACCACGCCTCCCGTGCGCTCGCCCCAGCGCGCGCGGCGCGCGCGGCCATCTCCTCGGGCTGCTGGAGGTGGCTGACGATCGCCTCGGCGAGCGCAGGCGGCGAGCCCGGCTCGACGAGCGCCCCGAGCTCGCCCTCTCGCAGAAGGCCGGCGACCCCCTCCGAGCAGCGGGTCGCAACGACGGGAGTCCCCAGCGAGAGGGCCTCGATCAGCACGAGCGGCATCCCCTCGTGGTACGAGGAAAGGCAGAGGAGGGAGGCGCGGCGGATCCACGGGTAGTGGTTCGGGATGTAGCCCGCGAGCGAGGCGGTGTCCTCGAGGCCGAGCTCGCGGATGAGCGCCTCGAGCCTCTCCCGCTCCGGCCCCTGCCCGAAGATCATCAGCCGGTGGGGGACCCGACTCCGGGCAAGCCCGTGCGCCTCGATGAGAACCTCGTAGCCCTTCTCCGGCGCCAGCCGGCCGGCCGCGACGACGATTGGGAGGTCATCGCCGGGGCCCGGTAGGTCCTCGGCGGCCAGCTCCTCGATCCGGGCGAAGTCGATGCCGTTCGGCACGGTTCGAATCGTCGAGCGCGGGACTCCGAGGCTCGCGAGCTCCTCCCCCGCCGCATCAGTGACGGCGGTGTTCCACTTGAAGCGGCGGTAGAAGAGGCGCGTGAGGACCGAGAAGGCGCGGCCCTTCGCGCCGAGCTGCTCGTAGAGCGCACGCGGCATGCAGTGGAGCTGCGAGACGGCCGGTCGCCTGCAGACCGCCGCAGCCACCAGCACCGCGAACGGCGTGATCGCCTCGAGCCCGGCGACCAGGACGTCGTAGCGCCGGCCGACGCGGGCGAGCCGGACCGTCCCGACCAGGTAGCCACGGAGCGTCCCCGGGATGCTGGGGACGTCGGGGCCGCCGCGAAACAACCGAAACTGCCGCTCCTCCGCTTCCGCGCGCAGGATCCCCGTATCGACCAGGCAGAAGAGGTCCGCGTCGATGCCATGGCTCCGCAGCGGCTCGACGAGGTCCAGGTTCAGGCGCTCGGCGCCGCCGGGATTGAGGTTCGGCAGGACTATGAGAACTCGTCGGTTGTCCATCGAGGGCTCGGCCGCGGAGCTTGCCTATCTAGGCGGCACCTGGAACGCCGCTGCGATCTCGCCAAGCGCCGCGACGACGTCGAGGTCGTCGTGGACGACGTGCTGGAGCATCACGCGCTCGACGCCGACCGCTTCGAATTCGCGGAGACCGTCCACGAGATCGACCTCGCTCCCGGCGAGCCCCCGCCGCTGGAGCTCGTCGAACACCTCGTCCGGCGATCCTGCGCCCGGATAGACCTGGACGAAGCGCTTTGCGTGGTCGCGCCCGAGCAGGAACGGCGTCATCACAGAGAAGCGCAGGGACGCCGGGTCGCGGCCTTCCCCCTCGCACGCCTGGTCGAGCTTCTTCCGCCGACGCGCGGCTTCGGCTTGGTCGACGCCGAAGGTGTTGTACTCGTCTGCGAACCGCGCGGCCGGCTCGGCGGTTCCGCGGCCGGCGCTGCCGCCGACGATCAGCGGCGGGCGAGGCTGCTGGACGACGAGTGGGTCCTCGCGGAGCTGCCGGTCGACGTGTTCGACGTGCTCGGCCAGCGTCCGCAGCCGTTCCTTCGTCTCCGGGAAGTCGAGGCCGAAGCGCTCGTGCTCCTCCGTCATCCAGCCCGCGCCCATTCCAACCTCGACGCGACCCCCCGAGATGTGGTCGGCGGTCGCGGCCGCCTTTGCCACCACAGCTGGGTGCCGGAAGGTCACGGGAGAGACGAGCGTCCCGAGCCGGAGCTTCGAGGTCCGCGCGGCGAGGGCGCCGAGGAGCGTCCACGCGTCGGTCGCGGGCCGGCCGGCATCGGCCTGCGAGAGGTAGTGGTCTGACCGGAAGAGCGCTTCGAGGCCACGCTCCTCACAGGCGTCGGCGAGCGCGAGCCATTGCGGCCAGGCGGGGCCCTCCTGGCCTTCGACCATCAGCGCAACGCGCATCTACCTCGTCGTTGCGAACGACCAGAGCTGGCCTTCGGGATCCTTCGCGTCGTAGCGCCGGTCGCCGTACTCCTGGTCGGTGGGCTCCTGGACGATCTCGGCGCCGGCCGCCTTCGCCCGCTCATAGTGGGCGTCCACGTCGTCGACGTAGACGTGCACGAGCGAGGTTCGGTGATTGGCCTTGTTCGGGGCCTCGTAGTCCTCGCCGGGATCGCCGAGCATGACCGAGTCGTCGCCGAGCCGAAGCTCCGCATGGTTGACGACCCCGCCCTCGTCCATCCGCATGACCTCCTCGAAGCCGAATGCCTTCGTGAGGAAGTCGATCGCGGCGGCGCCGTCCTCGTAGAGCAAATAGGGCGCAATCCGTCCCACGCTGCAACCCTACCCCGGTGCGGTTGAACGCATACCTTGCCCGGGCGGGAGTCGCCTCCCGCCGCAAGGCCGACGAGCTGATCAAGGCGGGGCGGGTGACAGTGAACGAAGAGCCCGGACAGCTGAACACGTTCGTCGAGCCTGCCGATCGCGTCGAGGTTGACGGCGAACGGGTCGCGCCACAGCCGCTCGCCTACGTTCTACTGAGCAAGCCTCCCGGCGTCGTGACGACGGCGAGCGATCCTCAGGGGCGCCCGACGGTCGTCGACCTCGTGCGCCACGAATCGCGCGTCGTGCCGGTCGGGCGGCTCGACGCCGACACAACCGGCGTCCTGCTTCTGACGAACGACGGCGACCTCGCGCACCGCCTGGCCCATCCGAAGTACGAGGTCGAGAAGGTCTACGAGGCCGAGGTGGAGGGCGAGCCCGATGACGACGCGCTCCGCCGGCTCGCGGAGGGAGTCGCGCTCGAGGACGGCCCGACCGCGCCGGCGAAAGTGCGACGCCTGGGCCCGTCGCGCGTCGAGCTCACGATCCACGAGGGGCGCAACCGCCAGGTGCGGCGGATGCTGGAGGCCGTCGGCCATCCCGTCCGGCGGCTGCACCGGAGCCGGTACGCCGGCCTGACAACCATGGGGCTCGAGCCGGGGCAGTCGCGTGAGTTGACCCAGGACGAGGTCGCCGCGTTACGCTCGGTTCGATGATCGTCGACAGCGCGGTCTACGTGAACGGCCACCGCTACGCCGGCGATCTTCCTCTCGAGGAGACCTATGAGGCGAGCCGCAAGCAGGGCTGCTTCGCCTGGATCGGCCTCCACGAGCCGACCGAAGAGGAGTTCGACGCGGTCCGCCGCGAGTTCGGTCTCCACGAGCTCGCTGTCGAGGACGCGATCAAGGCGCATCAGCGGCCGAAGCTCGAGGTCTACGGCGACACGCTCTTCACCGTCCTCAAGACGGCACACCTCGTGGACGAGGATCTCGTCCTGGGCGAGGTCCTCGTCTTCGTCGGCGACACGTTCATCATCACGGTGAGGCACGGCGACACCGACCTCCACCGCGTCCGCCTGACGCTCGAGGGGAGGACCGACCTGTTGGCCCACGGGCCGACCGCGGCGCTGTGGGGGATCCTCGACAAGGTCACCGACGACTACCTGCCGCTGATCCAGGAGCTCGAGGCGCGCGTGCAGGTCCTCGAGCAGGAAGTCTTCTCTCCGAGCCATGGCGACGCGTCGGCGCAGATCTACCGCCTCAAGCGGACGGTGCTGGAGGTGCACCAGGCAGTCACGCCGCTCGAGGGCCCGGTCGACGGCCTCGCCAGCGGCATGTATCCCATCGTGCCCGAACAGATGCGGCCGTACTTTCGAGACGTGCACGACCACCTGCTCCGCGAGATGGGACGGATCATCGAGATCCGCGAGCTGCTGACGAGCATCCTGACCGCGAACCTGACGCAGGCGAGCTTCCGCCAGAACGCGGACGTCCGGAAAATCTCCGCCTGGGCGGCGATCATCGCGGTCCCGACGGCGATCGCGGGGATCTACGGGATGAACTTCGACCACATGCCCGAGCTCGAGTGGCGGTTCGGCTACCCGCTCGTGCTGGCGGTGATCGCCGGGGTCTGCCTGATGCTCTACTGGCGCTTCAGGCGCGCCGGCTGGCTCTAGCGTTCCTGAGCGGCCGCTCGGCGTTCGTCTTCCTCACGCGCCTTCTGCTCGTGGTAGGCGATTCGCTCGCGGACCATCTGCTGCGTCCTTTCGAAGCGCGCCTCTTCCTCAGGTGTGATCTTCGGGAGCTTCCTCTTCTTCCCCATCGTCGTCCTCCAGTAGCTCTCGGATCTTGCGTAGCTCGTAGTGGATGTCGCCGAGAAGGCCCATGATAGTTGTGACGTCGCGGTGCTCGATCTGCGGGTCCACGGAGCGATCGTGGCCGTGTGCGAGGTGCCGCGCAAGAGTCTCTTCGGGCCGAGTCAGGGCCGGACGAAGCCCATGTGGTCGTACATCGCAGCGAGCGTCGAGGCAGACTCCTCACGCGCCTTCTCGGCGCCGAGCGCGAGCAGACGGTGCAGCTCGGCGTCGTCCGAGCGGAGGGCCCGGTACCGCTCCTGGATCGGCACGACGACCTCGACGACTGCCTCGGCTACGTCCGACTTGAACTGGCCGTAGCCAGACCCGTCATAGCGGGACTCGATCTCCTCGGGCGCGTTGCCGGTGGCCACCGACATGATGTCGATCAGGTTGGTGATCCCGGCCTTGTCCTCGCCGCGACGGACGTCAGTTCCCGAGTCGGTAACGGCGCTCTTCACCTTCTTGCGCAGGGTGTCCGCCTCGTCCAGCAGCTGGAGCGTGCCCTGCGGCGTGCCGAGCGTGGTCGACATCTTCCGGTCGGGCTCCTGAAGGTCCATGATCCGCGCGCCGATCTCCGGGTAGCGCCCTTCGGGCAGCTTGAAAATCTCGCCGTAGCGTGAGTTGAAGCGCTCGGCGATGTTGCGCGACAGCTCGAGGTGCTGGCGCTGGTCGTCGCCGATCGGGACGAGGTCGGTCTGGTAGAGCAGGATGTCGCCGGCCATCAGCACCGGGTACGTGAAGAGCCCGGCCGAGACGAACTCCTGCTGGTCGGACTTCTCCTTGAACTGGTGCATCCGGCGCAGCTCGCCGAAGCTCGCGACCGAGCTCAGCAGCCAAGCCGCTTCGGGGTGGGCGGTCACGTGGCTCTGGACGAAGACGGTCGACCGTTCGGGTTCGAGGCCGGTGGCGAAGAGCATCGCCGCGAGGTCGAGCGTCCGCTCGCGCAGATCGGCCGGGTCGTGGTCGACGGTGATCGAGTGCAGGTCGACGATGCAGAAGAAGGCATCGCCGAGCTCCTGCGTCGCGGCGTACTGGCGGAAGCCGCCGCTGTAGTTGCCGAAGTGCTTCGAGCCAGTCGGCTGGATGCCGGAGAAGATCCTCAAGCTCATTCTGGGATGACCACGCGTCGTCGGGGTGCGATGGGCGAGTGCGAGGCTAGGACGCAGGGAGCGTCCATAGCAGCGCTATGGGCGCGACTGAGGACGACGCGTCGCGCCGCACAGCGCGGCCCGACGGCCCGTGCTTCATTCCGGGAGGAGCGTTTCATGCGGTCGATTGTGCCAATGCCCCGAGCACGGCCCGGAGCGAGGCAACGTAGTCGTGCAGGGCATCTGGACCTCGCTCGGCCACCTCGACTGCGCGGGAGCCGACGACGATCCCGTCGGCGAGAACCGAGGCCTCAGCGGCCTGCTCCGGCGTCGAGATGCCGAAGCCGGCGTAGAGCGGCAGGTCGGTGAGTGGCCGCGTGCGGGCGACGAGACCCGCGAGCGAAGGGGAGAGGCGCTCGCGGGCCCCGGTCGTCCCTGTGACGGTGACCAGGTACAGCCAACCGTCGGTCTGCCGCGCCGCAATGTCGATCCGTGCGTCGGTCGAGGTGGGGGCGATGAGCTGGATGCGCCGAAGCTCGGGCATGTCCCCTGCCGGGAGGTCGGCGACGATCAGGCTGTCGGCGCCGGCGGCCCGCGCGTCGGCCGCGAAGCGGCCGTAGCCGTAGGCCTCGAGCAGCGAGGCGTAGGTCATCGGGATCAGTGGGACCTCGACCCGGGCTCGGGTCCTGGCCAGGCACTCGAGGCACTGGCGGGTGCGCATCCCCTCGGCAAGCGAGCGCTCGGCGGCACGGCGGATCACCGGCCCGTCGGCGAGCGGGTCTGAGAAGGGGAAGCCGAGCTCGACGATGTCGGCGCCGCCGGCGACCGCGGCCTCGGCGAGCTCCGGCGTGTCCCGCCCGGCCATCAGGTAGACGACGAGCGTCTTCATCCCGTCACCTGGGCGAGGTCTTTGTCGCCCCGGCCCGAGAGGCAGAGGACGACCAGCTCAGCCTCGAGGCTGCCGACTCGGGCGAGGGCGTGGGCCGGCTCGAGGGCGGGGAGGATGCCTTCGGTCTCTGCGAGCCGGCGGAAGGCTGCGAGCGCCTCCTGGTCCGTCGCTTGCAGGTACCGAGCCCGGCCGGAGTCGCGGAGGAAGGCGTGCTCCGGTCCGACCCCGGGATAGTCGAGACCCGCGGAGATCGACTCGGCGTCGAGCACCTGGCCGTCCTCGTCGGCCAGCAGCGAGGAGCGCGCGCCGTGCAGGACGCCGGCTCTGCCGGAGCCCAGGCTGGCGGCGTTCGCCGCCTCGACGCCGACGAGCTCGACATCGTCGTCGAGGAAGCCGGCGAAGAGGCCGATCGCGTTGGAGCCGCCGCCGACGCACGCGATCGCCGCGTCCGGCAGCCGGCCTTCGAGCTCGAGGATCTGGGCCCTTGCTTCCCGTCCGATCACCGCCTGGAGCTCGCGGACGAGCTCGGGATACGGGTGCGGGCCGACGCAGGAGCCGAGGAGGTAGTGCGTCGTCTCGACGTTGGTGATCCAGTCGCGAATCGCCTCGCTCGTCGCCTCACGGAGGGTCTTCGTCCCGTACTCGACGGGCACGACCTCGGCTCCGAGCAGGTGCATCCGGTCGACGTTGGGCGCTTGTCGGGACATGTCCTCGGCGCCCATGTAGACGACGCAGTCGAGGCCGAACTTCGCGCAGACCGTGGCCGTTGCGACGCCATGCTGGCCCGCGCCTGTCTCGGCCACGATCCGCTGCTTTCCGAGCCGGCGTGCGAGCACCGCCTGGCCGAGCGCGTTGTTCAGCTTGTGGGCGCCGGTGTGGAGGAGATCCTCGCGCTTGAGATAGAGCCGTTTGTCCGGCGCGAAGCGCTCGACGCGGGTCAGCGGCGTCGGCCGGCCGGCGAAGGAGCTGCCGAGGTCGGCCAGCTCCAGGGCGAAGGCGGGATCGTCCTTCGCCTCGTTCCATGCCTGCTCGAGCTCGTCCAGCGCCGGGATCAGCGTCTCGGGCACGAAGCGGCCGCCGTAGGCGCCGTAGGTCAGCATCGCGCCGCCTCGACGAAGGCGCGCACCTTGCCGTGATCCTTGATGCCCGGCTCGGACTCGAGCCTCGACGCCGCGTCGACGGCCCACGGATGCACCGCCTCGATCGCTGCTCCGACGTTGTCGGGGCCGAGCCTTCCCGCCAGCACGACCCGGCCGTCGGCCGCCTCGGCGCGGGCTAGATGGTCGGGATCGTCCTCAGCCCACGGGAGATCGAGGACGCGGGCGACGTGCTCGCCCTCGCGCAGCAGGACGGCGTCCCGGCCGCGCACGCGGCCGTTCGTGTCTCGCTCGTAGAGCTGGACGAGGTCGGCGCCCTCGTCGCTCGGCTCTCCGACGTGGACGGAGACGGAAAGCATGGTGTCAGGCACCGGCAGCACGCCGGCGGCTCGGCGCGGGCTTCCGTCGACGCGGATGAAGCCGGCCAGGTCGGCGCCCGCGTCGGCTGCGGCGGAGACGTCCTCATCGCGGGTCAGCCCGCAGACCTTCACGAGCGGGCGGGAGATCAGCTCGGACAGCTTCGCGGTCGGGTCGCCGGCGCGCATGAGGGCCGAGCCGACGAGGATTGCATCGGCACCCGCGAGCTCCGCGGCCGCGCCCTGTGCCCGCGAGGCGATCCCGCTCTCGGCGATGACGACCCGGTCGCGCGGGGCCTTCGCGACAAGTGCCAGCTGGGCGCGGCGGTCGATCTCGAAGGTGGAGAGATCCCTGGCATTGATCCCGATCGTCTCCGCTTTGAGCTGCACCGCTCGCTCGAGCTCGCCGGCGTCGTGGGCCTCGACGAGCGCGTCGAGCTCGAACTCCCCGGCGCTTCGGAGCAGCTCCGCCATCGTCTCGTCGTCGAGATCGCGCAGCAGCAGGAGCACGGCATCGGCTCCGGCCTCGCGCAGCTCGCGGAGCTCGTCGCGGGTCGAGAAGAACCCCTTCGCGAGCAAGCGGCAGCCCGATCACGGCCCGCGCGGCGCGCAGATCCTCGAACGAGCCGGCGAAGTGCTCGTCCACGAGGATCGAGACGGCGGCGGCCCCGGCTCGCTCGAACCCGCGTGCGAGCTCGGCCGGATCCGCGTCCGGCCTGAGATCGCCGGCGGACGGTGATCGCCGCTTGACCTCGGCGATCGCCGCGAGCCCCGGGCCGCGGAGCGCATCAGCGAAACGCAATCAGGGCCTCCAGTCGCTCTCCCGCCGCACCCGAGTCGATCGCCTCGCGCGCCAGCTCGAGCCCTTCCGCGAGATCGGCCGCATGGCCGCCGGCTGCGATCGCGCCGGCGGCATTGAGAAGGACTGCATCGCGCCGTGCGCCGTTCGCGCCGGCGAAGATCTCGCGGATCGTCCGCGCGTTGTCCTCCGGCTCGCCGCCGCGAAGGTCCTCCGGCGCGCAGCGCGGGACGCCGAGCTCGACCGGGTCGATCTCGCGCCGCCGTACCTGCCCGTCCGCGACCTCGCAGACGAGGTTCGGGCCGGCCGGCGAGAGCTCGTCCACACCGCCGGCGCCGTGAACGACGAAGGCGCGCGTGGCGCCGAGCCGGAGTAGGACGTCCGCGATTGTCGGCACGAGCTCCGGCGCGTAGACGCCGACGACCTGCGCCCTGGCGCCGGCCGGGTTCGTCAGCGGGCCGAGGACGTTGAAGACGGTGCGCGTGGCCAGCTCGCGGCGGACCGGCGCCGCGTGGCGCATCGCCGGGTGGTGCGTCGGCGCGAACAGGAATCCGAAGCCCAGCTCGTCGATCGAGCGCTCGATCCGCTCCGGCTCCAGCTCGAGCGAGAAACCGAGCGCCTCCAGGACGTCGGCCGAGCCCGAGGACGACGAGACGGCTCGGTTGCCGTGCTTCGCGACTCCGGCGCCCGCGGCAGCCGCCACCAGCGCAGCGGCCGTCGAGATGTTGAACGTCCGCGCGCCGTCGCCGCCGGTTCCTGCCGTGTCCACGAGGTCGCCGCGCTCGGGCTTCACGGCCAGCACGTGCTCGCGCATCGCCTCCGCGCACCCGGCGATCTCCTCCGCGGTCTCGCCCTTGAGGCGCAGGGCGACGAGGAACCCGCCGATCTGCGCCGGCGTCGCCTCGCCGTCCATGATCGACCCCATCACGCGCCGCGCCTCGTTCCGGTCGAGGTCGTGTCCGTCGAGCAACTGCGACAGCGCCTCCTGGATCACGCGGCCTCCAGGAAGTTGCGGGCCAGGTCCGGGCCGACCGGTGTCAGCACGGACTCGGGGTGGAACTGGACGCCGTGGACCGGGAGGGACATGTGTCGAACGGCCATGACCTCGCCGTCCGGGGCGGTGGCGCAGACCTCCAGCTCGTCGGGGATCCGTGTCGCGGCCAGGGAGTGGTAGCGCCCGGCCTCGAACCGGGCCGGCAGGCCGTGGAAGAGCCCCTTGCCGTCGTGCTGCACCGTCGCCGCCTTGCCGTGGACGAGCTCGCGCGCAGCGCCGATCTCGCCGCCGAACGCCTCGACGATCGCCTGGTGGCCGAGGCAGACGCCGAGCGTCGGCGTGGTCTGCGCCAGCCGGGAGACGATCTGCGGTGTTGCGCCCGACGCCGCAGGCCGGCCGGGGCCGGGGGAGATCACGAGGTGTGAGGGCGCCAGCCGCTCGGCCTCGTCGGCGTCGAGCTCGTCGTTCCGCAGCACCACCACCTCCACCCCGAGCTCGCCGAACAGGTGCGCGAGGTTGAACGTGAAGCTGTCGTAGTTGTCGACAAGCAAGATCACTGGCGAGCCTCCGCGAGCCGGATCGCGGTCTCGAGGGCGGCGAGCTTCTGGCGGCACTCCTCCTGCTCCAGCTTCGGGTCCGAGTCGGCGACGATCCCCGCGCCGGCCTGGAGGAACGCGACGCCGTCGTGGAGGACGATGGTGCGGATCGCGATGCACGTGTCGAGCGCCTCGCCCGGAAGCGCGTAGCCGACCGCGCCGGCGTACGGGCCTCGCCGATAGCCCTCGAGCTCCGAGATCAGCTGCATCGCGCGAACCTTCGGCGCGCCGGACACGGTGCCGGCCGGGAAGCAGGCGCGGAACAGGTCGAAGTGGTCCGCGTCTTCCAGCAGCTGCCCGCCGACCTCCGAGACCAGGTGTGTCACGTGCGAGAAGCGCTCGGGCTCGAGGAACCGCCGGACGCGAACCGACCCCGGAGTGCAGACCCGCGAGAGGTCGTTGCGGCCGAGGTCGACGAGCATCACGTGCTCCGCACGATCCTTCTCGGAGGTCAGCAGCCGCTCGGCGTCGCCGTCGCCGGGATGCGTGGTTCCGGCGATCGGATTCAGCGAGGCGTCGCGGCCCTCCGCCTTCACCAGCGTCTCGGGCGAGGAGCCGATCAGCGCCAGCCCGTCCAGCTCGAGCAGGAACAGGTACGGCGAGGGGTTGACCCTCCGAAGCGACCGGTAGAGGTCGAGCGCGCTCGCCGAGGTGGGGCGCTCGGCCCGTTGCGAGAGCACGATCTGGAACGCGTCGCCGGCGCGGATGTGGCGCTTCGCGCGGGCGACCGACTGCTCGTAGTCGAGGCCCGACGGGAAGCGCCGGGTCTGGCCGGACGAGCCGGTGCCTGCCGGAAGTGCGGGCATCGCGCCGGCGAGGAGCTCGGTCACCTCGTCGGGGCTTCCGCACAGCACCTCGGCCATCCCGCGGGCGTGGTCGAACCGGACGAGCGTGTCGGCGACGACGAAGCGGCTCTCCGGCAGGTCGCCTCCCGAGTCCGGGAGCTGCACCGTCGGCTCCAGCGTCGCCGCGTAGTCGTACGAGAGGTAGCCGACGACCGGCGCACCGCAGGACTCGGCTTCCTCGAAGCTCACGAGCCGGGAGCCTGCGCCGACGAACGAGTGGCGCCCGAGGCGGCCCTTCTCCACGGACTCGAGGAGGAAGCTTGCGCTGCCGGTCTCGCGCAGCCGGAGGTAGGCCCCGAGCGGGGTGATCAGGTCGGTTGCTATGACGGTTTGGACGATCATGCGGACAACGAAAAAGACCCTCCGGCGGAAGGGTCTTCGAGTGGTGCGGGCTTGTGCCTAGGTCAGGTCAGGCAATGCTCCCGCACCGCTCGTGGCGCCACGACCAGGCCCAGGTGCGGAAGGCGGGAGTCATCGCGCTCAGCCTACGCGCGCGGTTTTCATCGGTCAAGCGACCTCTTGCTTCGTCAGGTCGAGAATCGCCTTGTAGATGTGCTCGAGGCCCTCCTGTGAGAGCGGCCCCCGGTTCGAGCGGCTTACGTCCCGGAGCATCGACTCCTCGCGCTGAGGATCGAGGAAGTCGTAACCGCGGGAATCCTTGTAGCTCTTCAGCTGCGCGACCAGCCTGAGGCGGGCGTTGATTCCCTCGATGAGGACACGGTCGTTGTCGGAGACCTTCTCTCGAAGTTGCCTGACGATCGGGTCTTGGCTGGGGTCCATGGCCGGAACCTACACTTGCCGCGATGGCCAGCAACAACGCATCACCGGAGCTCCTGATCGTGATGGGGAGCGGCGCGACGCCCGATCAGACCGAGCACGTCGTCGCTCGCCTGCGCGAGTCGGGCGCGGACGCCCGCGTCTCCCATGGGAGGGAGGCGACCGTGATCGGCGCGATCGGGGAGAGGGAGGCGCTCGCGGGGCTCCCACTCGAGGGCTACCCGGGAGTCGAGCGCGTGCTGCCGATACTCAAGCCGTACAAGCTCGTCGCACGCGAACTCGCCCCGGATCCCACGGTGATCGACGTTCGAGGCCGGAAGATCGGCGACTCGTTCTTCGGCCTGATCGCCGGCCCGTGCACGGTGGAGTACCGCGAGCAGACGCTCGAGACGGCGCGGGCCGTCGCGGCCGCTGGTGCGACGATGCTCCGCGGCGGCGCGTTCAAGCCGCGCACCTCGCCTTACACGTTCCAGGGACTGGGGCTCGACGCCCTCGAGATGCTGCGCGAGGCGGGGGAGGAAACTGGTCTCCCGATCGTGACCGAGCTCATCGACCCGCGCCACGTCGAGGAGGTGATCGAGGTCGCCGACGTGATCCAGATCGGCGCCCGCAACATGCAGAACTTCCTGCTCCTCGCGGAGGTCGGACGAGTCGACAAGCCGGTGCTGCTCAAGCGTGGGCCGTCCGCGTCCGTAGAGGAGCTCCTCATGGCGGCCGAGTACGTCGCCCGGGAAGGGAACGACCGGATCATCCTCTGCGAGCGAGGAATCAAGACCTTCGAGGGCACCACGCGGTACACGCTCGACCTCGGCTCGGTCGCCGTGCTCAAGGAGGAGACGCACCTCCCGGTGATCGTCGACCCTTCCCACGCCGCCGGGCGGAGGGCGCTCGTGCTCCCGCTCGCCCGGGCTGCTGCGGCAGTCGGGGCGGACGGGATCATCGTCGAGGTGCATCCGAGACCGGAGGAGGCGCTCTGCGACGGCCCGCAGCAGATCCCGGCCGACGAGTTCGGCGAGTTCGCCAGAGAGGTGACGGAGATCGTCGCCCTCATGGGCAAACAGGTCGGATAGGGCGGCTTGCGGCTCGCGGTCATCGGCACCGGGCTGATCGGCGCCTCGGTCGGCTTGGCCGCGAAGCGGGTGGGCGCAACCGTCGCCGGGTTCGACGAAGACGAGGCCACGGCCGAGGTCGCGCTCGAGCGGGGGGCGGTCGACGAGGTCAAGGCGACGCTCGGAGAGGCGCTCGGCGGCGCCGACCTCGCGGTTGTCGCCGTGCCAGTCGGACGGCTGGCCGCGCAAGTGCGAACCGTGCTGGAGACGAGCGCAGACGACTGCACCGTGACCGACGTGGGCTCGACGAAGTCTGCGGTCTGCGAGGCGGCGGCGGGGTCGCTGCGATTCATCGGCGGCCACCCGGTCTGCGGTTCCGAGGCGCGGGGCCCGGCTCACGCAACGGCCGATCTCTTCGAGGGGGCGACCTGGTTTCTCTCGCCGCTCCCGCACAGCGATCCCGCTCGGTACCGGCTCGTCCACGGCTTCGTCGGCGACCTCGGCGCCGTGCCGGTCGCCGTGGATCCCGGCGCGCACGACCGGCTCGTCGCACTGACGAGCCATCTGCCTCACGTGCTGGCCAACGTCCTCGTCAACCATGCCGGCGCGACGCGGATCGACGGACACGAGCCCCTTTCGTCCGCCGGCGGGTCGCTCCGGGACATGACGAGAGTCGCTGGCGCCAACCCGCGAATCTGGGTCGACATCTTCCTGGAGAACGCGGAAGCGCTGAGGGCTGCGCTCGCGGAGCACCGCCGCGGGCTCGATCAGGTGGATGCGGCGCTCGCGTCCGGCGATGCGGGCTTCCTTGCCCGCTGGATCGGCGAGGCTGCGCGCAACCGCCGGGGGATGATCAGCGAGGCGTACGGGGATCCGGGACAGCTGCACCGGCTCCGCGTCCATGTCCCCGACCGGCCCGGCGTCCTCGCGGGCATCACGCAGGCTCTCGGGGCCGAGCGGATCAACATCGAGGACTTCGAGCTGCAGCACCAGTCACCGGAACGGGGCGGCGACCTGACGGTGCTGGTCGCCGGCGAGCGGGAGGCTGAGCGGGCCGCTGCGCTGCTGGAGGCGCAGGGGTACGGCGTCGTCGTCGCCCCTGCGCTCGACGAATGAGGATCGAGCCGGCGGCGGCCGTCGTCGGCCACATCGGCGTGCCGGGCGACAAGTCGATCTCGCACCGCGCGGTGCTGATCGGCGCGGTTTGCGACGGCGAGACCCGAATCGAGGGCTTCGGGCGTTCGGCGGACACCGAGTCGAGCGTGAACGCGATGCGGGCGCTCGGTGTGGAGGTGGTCGAGGAGGAGGTCGACGTCCTGACCGTGCGAGGCGTCGGACTCCGCGGCCTGCGCCCGCCGGCGGAGCCGATCGACTGCGGCAACGCCGGGACGCTGCTCAAGCTCCTGATGGGAGTCCTCGCCGGGCAGAAGGGCGAGTTCGTCCTCTCCGGAGACGACTCCCTTCGGGGCCGGCCCGTGGAGGATCTCGTCGAGGCGCTGCGCGCGATGGGTGCCAGGATCGAGACCACGGACGGGAAGCCGCCCGTTCGGATCGAGGGAGCCGAGCTTCGGGCCGCCGAGCACCGCCTGGCCCGGGCGAGCGCGCAGACGAAGTCGGCGCTCCTC
Source organism: uncultured Actinomycetes bacterium (assembly GCA_963802375.1). Lineage (GTDB taxonomy): Bacteria > Actinomycetota > Thermoleophilia > Gaiellales > Gaiellaceae > JACDAN01. The sequence continues at coordinate 177,154 of CAWDIJ010000009.1, read as the reverse complement.
CTGGCCGGGATGCAGGCGGCAGGCGGGCGCACGGTCGTCCACGAGCCGTACTACACGCGCGACCACACGGAGACGATGCTCCGAGCGGGAGGAGTCTCGGTCCGCAGGTCGGGCCGGTCGGTGTCGGTCTCGCGGGTGGAGTCGCTGCGGCTCGGCTCCGTGCAGGTTCCAGGCGACATCTCCTCTGCAGCGCCGTTCGTGACCGCGGCGACGCTCGTCCCCGGCTCCGAGCTCTCGATCCACGGCGTCGGTGTGAACCCGTTTCGCACGGGCCTGCTCGACGTGCTGATCCGGATGGGCGGGCGCCTCGCGATCTTCGACCGGCGCGGGGTCGGCGGCGAGGCGGTCGCGGATCTGGAGATCCGCCCGGCGCCGCTCGTCGCGACCACGGTGCGGAAGGCGGAGGTGCCGCGGATGATCGACGAGCTGCCGCTGTTCGCGCTCGCGGCCGGTATGGCACGGGGGGAGAGCATCGTCCGCGGTGCCGCCCAGTTGCGCGAAAAGGAGACGGACCGCATCGAAACCGTGACAAATGTGCTCCGATCCCTTGGCGTGAGGATCACGGCGAGCGATGATGGCTTCAGGGTGAGGGGGGTCCCCACCCGCCCTAAGGGCGGGGGTGCGGTCTCGAGCGGCGGCGACCACCGGATCGCGATGCTGGCCGCCGTCGCCGGGCTCGCCTCCCGCGAGGGCGTCGAGCTCCAGGACCCGGAGAGCGTGGCAGTAAGCTTCCCCGGATTCTTCGACCTGCTCGAGTCGGTGACCCAGCGATGATCGTGGCAATCGACGGGCCCGCCGGAGCCGGGAAGAGCACCGTCGCCCGCCGGCTGGCCGAGCGACTCGGCTTCCGGTATCTGGACACGGGCGCGATGTACCGGGCCGTGACCTGGCTCGCGCTGCAGCGTTCCCTCGATCTCGAGGACGGCCCGGCCCTGGGTGTGCTCGCGGATGAGCATCCCGTCGACCTGGACGAGGCAGGATCGGTCAGGATCGCCGGCGCCGACGTCACGGCCGCGATCCGCGAGTCCGAGATCGACCGGCTCGTCCCGGTGGTCGCACGCCACACAGAAGTCCGCGTCGTCATGCGCCGCCGCCAGCGCGAGCTCGCCGATCTCGGGAACGCCGTCATCGAGGGACGCGATATCGGGACGGTCGTCGCGCCGGACGCCGACGTGAAGGTCTACTTGAACGCCGACCAGTCCGTCCGCGCGGAGCGGCGGCAGGCCGAGCGGCCGGACATCGGCGGCGATGCGCTCGCCACGGACCTGCGGCTCCGCGACGAGAGCGACGCCGCCCGGATGCAGCCGGCCCCTGACGCCGAACTCATCGACACGACCAACCTCGACGTGGAGAACGTGGTCGACCGGATCCAGCAGCTCGTCCGCGCCCGGGTCGCATGAGCCGGAACGGCGCCGTCTGGACCGCCGGTCAGGCGACCATCGGCACAGCGGTACGCATCCTCGCGCCGCTCCGGGTCTACGGCGCGGACCGCGTGCCGGAGGACGGCGGCGTCGTGCTGGTCTTCAACCACTTCTCGTGGCTCGACCCGCCCGCCTTCGGGGCGGCAAGCCCGCGGCAGCTCTACTTCCTGGCGAAAGCCGAGCTGCACGAGGTCCCGGTCGTCGGCCCGCTCGTCAAGGCCTTCGGCACCTACTCGGTCCGCCGCGGCGAGTCCGACCGGGACGCCGTGCGCGAGATGCGTCGCTGCGTACGGGACGGAAACATGCTTGGCATGTTCGCCGAGGGCACCCGCCAGCGGTCCGGCGTCCCCGGCGAGGTCAAGCCCGGCGCGGCGATGGTCGCGCTCAACGAGAACGTGCCGGTCATCTGCGCGGCCATCCATGGAAGCCAGCACTGGCGGCCGGGCAACTTCCACCCGGTCTCGGTCGCCTGGGGCAGGCCGTTCACGTTCGACGGGCTGAAGGCGAACGGCAAGGGCTACCGCGAGGCCTCGAGCGAGCTCGAGCGCCGCGTAAACGAGCTCTGGCGGTTCCTCGTCGACGTCCACGCCCTTGGCCGGCCGCGCCACGCCGTGCCGCCGGCGTGAGCGAGCTCGCCGGGACAGCCGCAATCGTCGGCTTCCCCAATGTCGGCAAGTCGACCCTCGTGAACCGGCTCACGGCGACCCGGACGGCGGTCGTCCACGAGCAGCCGGGCGTCACCCGTGACCGCAAGGACATCGTCTGCGAGTGGAGCGGGCGGCGATTCATCCTCATCGACACCGGCGGCGTCGACCTCGCCGACCGGTCGGAGATCACCACGCAGATCGCCGCCCAGGCCCGCACCGCGATCGACGAGGCCGACCTCGTCCTTTTCGTCGTCGACGCCCAGTCCGGAGTCACGCCCGGGGACGAGGAGGTCGCGGAGCTACTGCGGCGCTCCGACCGCCCGGTGCTGCTGATCGCGAACAAGATCGACGACCCGACCAGGACGGATCAGATCCACGAGTTCCACCGGCTCGGCCTCGGCGAGCCGTTGCCGATCTCAGGGCTGCACGGCCACGGCACCGGCGACCTGCTCGACACCATTCTCGAGCGGCTCCCGGGAGCATCCAAGCGGCCGGAGATCCCCGAGGACGCGATCCGCGTCGCGATCCTCGGCCGGCCGAACGTCGGGAAGTCGAGCCTGCTCAACAAGCTGGTGGGGCAGGAGCGCGTGATCGTCTCCGAGGTCCCGGGCACGACCCGCGACTCGATCGACACGATCGTCCAGCGGGGCGACCGGACGTTCGTCTTCGTCGACACCGCCGGGATCCGGCGCAAGCGCCGCCAGCGTCAGGGGATCGAGTACTACTCGGAGCTCCGCGCGCTGCAGGCGGCGGAGCGGGCGGACGTCGCGCTCGTCCTCATCGACAGCTCCGAGGGACTCGTCGACCAGGATCTGGCGGTCGCCGACATCGCCAGGAAGGCGCAGTGCGCGACCCTGGTCGTGCTCGCGAAATGGGACATCGCCACGATCGGGATCGAGGACGTCCGCGACCGGCTCGAAGCCCGTCTGCGCCAGCGCCCGCCGGTGGTGACCGTGTCCTCGAAGACCGGTCGCGGCATCCAGCGGGTCTTCGAGCGGCTCGAGAGGCTTTTCGAGAAATACACGGCGAAGATCTCGACGGGCGAGCTCAACCGATTCCTCCAAGAGCTCCGCGAGCAGCGGGAGCCGCCGTCCCGGCGCGGCAAGCGCCTCAACCTGCTGTACGGCACGCAGACGAGCGTCCGGCCGCCGCGATTCCGCGCCTTCGTGAACGATCCGGGCCTGATCACGAGGGACTACGCCTACTGGGTCGAAAACAAGCTCCGCGAGCGCTTCGAGCTCCAGGGGATCCCTGTGTCCATCGACTTCGTGAGACGGACATGAGGGCCGCGATCGCGGCCAGGGGCCGCGAGCCCAGCTAGAGCCTGCTCAGAGCCGACCGCGTCCGTTCGCTGAACGCCTTTTTCGTCTCGCCCGGCTCGAATCGCATTGATGGGCCGAAGGTCAAGTCGCTCTCTTGCGGGCGCGGAATGGTCCGGCCTTTCGGGAGGACCTTGTGGGCGCCCTGAATCCGTACGGGAACGAGCTCCACATCAGGACGCGCGCGACAGAGGTAGTAGAGACCACTGCGGAACTGTCCAATCGATTCGCCAGAGCCCCTCGTGCCCTCGGGGAACAGGATCAGCGAGTACTCGTCGCCGAGCCCTTGCACCATCTGTTCAACGGCCTCGTTGCCGCGTCGGTCGACGCGGTCCGCAGCGGTGTCGCCGTCGAGCAGCGCACGGTCGATGAGGACCGCATTGAAGACCTTCCCGACGTAGTAACGGCGGAACCGGCTGCTCTGCCAGTAGTCACGTCGGGCGACGGGTCGCGTCCGTTCCCGCACGTGGCGCGGCAGGGAGGACCAGATGAGGATGAAATCGAGGTGACTGGAGTGATTCGCGAAGAAGATCCGCTGGCGCGAATCCTCGATGCGCTCGAGGAAGCGGACGGACTTCTTCGTGATCGTCCGAGCCACCATGACGAGCAACCAGGCGGCGGCTCGTCGCCGTCGGTTCCAGGCCGACGGAGCCCGTCGGCCTGCTGCTGTACCGGCAAGCGGCAATCGCCTGGCCATCCGCCCCGAGGCTAACGCCGTTCGCCGTCCCGCGGAGCCCGAAAGGGGTCTTCGGTTGCGGCCTTGTCCGGCCGATCTGCTCTTTACGGTGTGTGGCACGCCGTTCCACGCGAGAGAAAGGAGCCGGCGATGGATATCGGCCTCCCGGAAACGGAGCGAGAGATCGAGATCGCGCCGCTTGAAGAACCACTCCCCGACCCCGCCCCCATCGAGGAGCCGGTCGAGGAGCCGGCAACGGCGTGAGCGAGCTTTCGACCGAGCCCATCCTCGGCTGGCGGCTCTGGCATGTGCGCCTCCACGGAGACGACTACCGGCTGGAGTCCTTCACGTGGCACCACGTGAGCTGGCCACCCAGGAAGCGATTCGAGGCCAGCTGCGCGCTTCATCGGGATGCGGCTCCCGTCGGCGATCACGAGTGCGGTATCTACGCATTCAAGGGGCGGGCGCTCGCGGAAGAGCTTCTGCGCCGCTACACCGGGATCCGCCAGCGCTGCGGTCGCGAGGACCATGAGCTCCCGCCGGTGCAACACGGACGCCCGATCGCGCTCGGCAGCGTTTCGCTTTGGGGCCGGATCCTCGCCCGGGAAAAGGGCTTCCGGGCACAGTACGCCTACCCGTACGAGCTCCATCTCATCGGCGGCGACGACCAAATCGCGTGCGAGCTTCGCGACCGGTACGCCGTCGACGTCTCGCGCGTCTGAGCGCACGAGCGCCCGGCCGTATCCGAGGCGCGTTGACTTAACGATCAACATGCGAGATCTTCCTTCGCGCACTCTTGCCCACACAGGGGTCACAAGGGGGTGTCATGGAGATCTTCACAGCCGAAGTGGTCGGGACTGCGATCCTGATCTTGCTCGGAGACGGGGTCGTTGCCGGAGTCCTGCTTGCTCGCTCGAAAGCCGAGAACGCAGGCTGGATCGTGATCACGTTCGGATGGGGAATGGCGGTCGCGATCGCTGTGTATGCGGTCGGCCAGTTCAGCGGCGCGCACCTCAATCCGGCGGTGACGATCGGCTACGCGCTGACGGACGTCACGCCGTGGGACGACGTGCCCACCTACCTGGCTGGCGAGATGGTCGGGGCCTTCCTCGGTGCGATCCTGGTCTACCTCGCCTACCTGCCACACTGGCGACCGACCGAGGACCCGGGTCTCAAGCTCGCCGTCTTCTCGACCGCGCCGGCGATCCGGAACAAACCCGCGAACTTGCTGACCGAGATCATCGGGACGTTCATGCTGCTCTTCGGGATCTTCGCGCTCGTCGGCCACTTCGCCGAGTCTGGCTCGGGCGCCATCGGAGAAGGGACGTTGGCGACGGCTATGGGCCAATCCTTCCTGCCGCTCCTGGTCGGCTTGCTGGTGTTCGTCATTGGCCTCTCGCTCGGCGGGCCGACCGGATATGCGATCAACCCGGCACGCGACCTCGCGCCGCGCATCGCACACGCCATACTCCCGATTCCGGGCAAGCGAGACTCGGACTGGGACTACTCCTGGGTCCCCGTGGTGGGGCCGCTCATCGGCGGCTCGCTCGGGGCGATCACCTATCAGGCGCTGGTCGCGCCCGGCACGGGCAACCTCGAGGTCGTCGGCAGGTTGACCGGGCTCCTGAGCTGAAAAAGGGGGTGAACCAAGCGTGAAAAAGCTCATCAACAAGCCCGAAGACATCGTCACCGAGTCGCTCCAGGGGATGGTCGCCGCCCATGCCGACCTGATCAAGGTGAACTTCGGCCCTAACTACGTCTATCGAGCGGATGCCCCGGTGCAGGGGAAGGTGGCCCTCGTCTCCGGTGGCGGCTCAGGGCACGAGCCCATGCACGGCGGCTTCGTCGGCATGGGCATGCTCGATGCCGCCTGTCCGGGCGAGGTCTTCACGTCACCGACACCGGATCAGATGATCGATGCGACGAAGGCCGTCAACGGCGGCGCCGGCGTCGTGCACATCGTGAAGAACTACACCGGCGACGTTATGAACTTCGACATGGCCGCCGAGCTCGCCCGCGGCGAGGGGATCGAGGTGGAGGCGGTCGTGATCGACGACGACGTCGCCGTGCAGGACAGCCTCTACACGGCCGGACGGCGCGGCGTCGGCGCGACCGTTCTCGCCGAGAAGATCTGCGGAGCGGCCGCGGAGGAGAAGCAGTCGCTGCAGCAGGTCGCCGACCTCTGCCGCAAGGTGAACGCGAACGGCCGCAGCATGGGGATGGCGCTGACATCGTGCATCGTCCCGTCGGCCGGCACGCCGACCTTCGAGCTCGGCGACGACGAGCTGGAGATCGGCATCGGCATTCACGGCGAGCCGGGCCGGGAGCGGCGAAAGCTCGCCCCCGCCAAGGACATCGTCGAGAGCCTGGCGACGCCGGTGATCGACGACCTCCCGTTCGAAGAGGGCGACGAGGTGCTCGCGTTCGTGAACAGCATGGGCGGAACGCCGCTGATCGAGCTCTACGTCGTCTACAACGAGCTCAACAAGCTGCTCGACGGGCGGGGGATCAAGATCACGCGGAACCTGATCGGGGCGTACATCACGTCGCTCGAGATGGCCGGGTGCTCGATCACCCTGCTCAAGCTCGACGATGAGCTCACACGGCTCTGGGACGCCCCCGTCCATACACCCGGCTTGCGGTGGCGTGCCTAAGGCTGTCGCTGTGACCGTCGCGTACGCCCAGGTTGTCGACTGGGTCAAGGCGTTCTCGTCGATCGTGGCGGAGAACAGGGACTCCTTGACCCGGCTCGACTCGGCAATCGGCGATGCCGACCATGGCACGAACATGGACCGCGGGATGAAGGCGGTCCTCGCCAAGCTGGACGGGGTGGAGGAAGGCGACATCGGCGCCATGCTCAAGACCGTCGGCATGACACTCGTCTCGACGGTCGGAGGCGCCGCAGGGCCGCTCTACGGGACCTTGTTCCTCCAGATGGGCGTCGCGACTGCCGGCAAGAGCGAGCTCGAGCCGGAGGACTGGGCCGCGGCGCTCGACGCGGCGGTGAAGGGCGTGCAGATGCGAGGGAAGGCGGAGCCGGGCGACAAGACGATGGTCGACGCCCTGATCCCGGCCAGGGATACCTTCTCGGCGGCGCTCGCCGAGGGCGCCTCCTTCGAGGAGGCACTCAGGAGATCGGCCGAGGCGGCGGAGGAGGGGATGCTCGCGACCACCCCGCTCATTGCCAGGAAGGGACGCGCGAGCTACCTCGGCGAGCGAAGCGCCGGGCACCAGGACCCGGGCGCGACGTCGTCCCAACTGCTGCTCAAGACCGCCGCCGAGACGTGGGCCGCCGGCCGAGTGACGATCAATTAGGAGGTGTAGTGGATGGCGCAATACGCAGGAGCGATTGACCAGGGAACGACCAGCACCCGCTTCATGGTCTTCGACCACGGCGGGCAGGTCGTCTCGGTCGACCAGAAGGAGCACGAGCAGATCTATCCGAAGCCCGGATGGGTCGAGCACGACGCGATGGAGATCTGGGAGCGCACGCAGGAGATGATTCGCGCGGGGCTCGGCAAGATCCAGCTGTCCGACCTGGCCGCCGTCGGCGTGACGAACCAGCGCGAGACGGCGGTCGTCTGGGACCGCTCTACCGGACAGCCCGTCCTCAACGCGATCGTGTGGCAGGACACCCGGACGGACCAGATCTGCAACGAGCTGTCCGCCGACGGGGGCCAGGACCGATTCCGGACCACGACCGGCCTCCCGATCGCAACGTACTTCTCGGGTCCGAAGATCAAGTGGATCCTCGACAACGTCGACGGAGTTCGGGCCAAAGCCGAGAGCGGCGAAGTGGTGTTCGGGAACATCGACACCTGGGTGATCTGGCAGCTCACCGGCGGGCCGGACGGCGGGGTCCATGTGACGGACGTGACCAACGCCAGCCGGACGATGATGATGAATCTCGAGACGCTCGACTGGGACGACGAGATTCTCGGCATCCTCGGCGTCCCTCGCGCGATGCTGCCTCAGATCCGCGCCTCGAGCGAGGTCTACGGCGAGGCGAAGGGCGACCTGGCCGGAATCCCGGTCGCCGGTGACCTCGGCGACCAGCAGGCCGCGCTCTTCGGGCAGACCTGCTTCGCCGTCGGCGAGGCAAAGAACACGTACGGGACGGGCAACTTCCTGCTCCTCAACACCGGCAACGAGGCCGTCCAGTCGAAGAGCGGCCTCCTGACGACGCTCGCCTACAAGATCGGCGACCAGCCTGCCGTGTACTGCCTGGAAGGCGCAATCGCGATCACCGGCGCGCTCGTCCAGTGGCTGCGCGACAACCTCGGGCTCATCAAGGACTCGCCCGAGGTGGAGGAGCTGGCGAAGACGGTGGAGGACAACGGCGGCGTCTACTTCGTTCCCGCCTTCTCGGGCCTCTTCGCCCCGTATTGGCGGAGCGAGGCCCGCGGCGTCATTGCCGGGCTTACCCGTTACGTCAACAAGGGCCACATCGCCCGGGCCGCGCTCGAGGCCACCGCGTGGCAGACCCGGGAAGTCGTCGACGCGATGAACGCCGACTCGGGCGTCGACCTCACGTCGCTCAAGGTCGACGGCGGAATGGTCTACAACGAGCTGCTCATGCAGTTCCAGGCGGACGTACTCGACGTTCCCGTGATCAGGCCAACCGTCGCCGAGACGACCTCGCTCGGCGCAGCGTACGCCGCCGGTCTCGCGACCGGCTTCTGGTCCGAGGTCGAAGACCTGCGCGCCAACTGGGGCAAGGACAAGGAGTGGCAGCCCCAGATGGATCCGGAGGAGCGGGAGAAGGAGTACGGCTACTGGAAGAAGGCCGTCACGCGGACCTTCGACTGGTTGGAATAGAAAGGAACCCGGGGGGACCCGGCGGCCGGAAGGCGCCGCCGGGTCCCATTCCGCTAGTCCTCTGCCTCGATCCCTTCCGCGAAGTCGCCCTTCTTCTCGTCCTCGGGATGGTGCTCGACCTCCTCGACGCCCTCCGCGAAGGTGCCTTCGTGTCGGTGCTCGCGCTCTTCGACGCCTTCCGCGAAGTCGCCCTCGGTGTCCTCGGGGTGGCGGGCAGTGTCCTCGATTCCCTCCGCGAAGTCGCCCTCGTGCCTGTGCTTCTCTGGCTCTCCTTGCTCCATCGAGCCCTCCTCCTTCGACGCGCCGAGTGTACCCTCGCCCGGACCTCAAACCCTGGCGCGTAGCGTGGCGGCTCTCGAGACCGAAGTGTTGGTGATCGGCGGCGGCTCGACGGGAGTCGGTGTCGCCCGCGACGCCGCTATGCGGGGATTCAAGACCGTGCTCGTCGAACGCAGGGACCTGGCGGACGGCACAACCGGGCGGTATCACGGCCTCCTCCACTCGGGAGGACGCTACGCGGTCAAGGACCCGGAGGCCGCCAGGGAGTGCATCGTCGAGAACCTCATCCTTCGGCGGATTGCCGCCGACTGCATCGAGGACACCGGCGGTCTGTTCGTCGCGACGCCGTGGGACGACCCCGCCTACGGGGAGGCGTTCCTCGAGGGCTGCCGCGCGACCGGTGTCCCCGTCGAGGAGATCGCGGCGTCCGAGGCGCTGCACCGCGAGCCGCGCCTTCATTCCGAGATCTCCCGCGCCTTCAGCGTCCCGGACGGCGCCCTCGATCCCTGGAAGCTGGTTTGGAGCTGCGCCCGCTCGGCGCAGGAGCACGGCGCGCAGATCCTCCTCTACCACTCCCTCGTCGGACTCGAGCTCGACGGCCAGAGGGTCAGCGGCGCGCTCGTTCGCAACGAGCTGACCGGGGAGGAGCTGCGGATCCACGCCGACGTCGTCGTCAATGCGGCGGGAGCGTGGGCCGGCGAGATCGCGGTGATGGCGGGATGCCGAGTCACCGTTGTGCCCGGCAAGGGGATCATGATCGCGATGAACCATCGGCTCGTGCACACTGTGCTCAATCGTTGCAAGCCGCCGGCGGACGGCGACATTCTCGTCCCGATCCGCACGGTCTGCGTGATCGGGACGACGGACATGCGGGTCGTGGACCCGGACGAGCTCGAGGTCACGCAGCCCGAGGTCGACCAGATGCTCGACGAGGGTGAGAAGCTCGTGCCCGGCTTCCGCGAGGCTCGGGCGCTTCGGGTCTGGATCGGGGCGCGCCCGCTCTTCTCGCCCGAGGAGCTGGAGGACACGCGAGAGGTGAGCCGCTCGCACGCGCTCCTCGACCACCGCACGCGAGACGGCATCGACGGCTTCGTGACGATCACCGGCGGCAAGACCACGACGTTCCGGCTCATGGCCGAGGCGGCGGTGGACGCCGTCTGCGGTCAGCTCGGGGTCGAGCGGCCCTGCCGGACCCACGAGGAGCCTTTGCCCGGCTCGGAGGACGGCCGCACCTACGAGCTGGGCGCGCGGCTTCGCGCGCGCGAGCCGGTTCCGCAGTCGGAAGAGATCATCTGCGAGTGCGAGTTGATTACGCGCCGGCGGCTCGAGGAGGCGATGAAGCAGCGGCGGACGGCGAACCTCGATGACCTCCGCCGCACGCTGCGGCTGGGAATGGGCCCCTGCCAGGGCGGCTTCTGCATCTTTCGGGCCACCGGGATCCTCCACGCCGTCGAGCGGCTCGACCACGAGGCTGCAAACGCGGCACTGCTCTCGTTTCTGCAGGAGCGCTGGAAAGGCGTGCACCCGGTCCTCTACGGCGACCAGCTGCGACAAGCCCGGCTGGACGATTGGATCTTCCAGGGTCTGCTCGGCGTCCAGCACTTGCCCACATGACGCACGACACGGTCGTGATCGGCGCCGGTCTCGCCGGCCTGACCGCCGCGCTTCGGCTGGCCGACGACGGCCAACGGGTGCTCGTCGTCGCCAAAGGAGTTGGCTCGACGCATCTCGCGCCCGCGACGATCGACGTGCTCGGCTTCGCCGACGAGCGCGTGGACCGTCCGGCGCAGGCGCTGCCGAAATTCGTAGAGGCGTACCCGGGCCATCCCTACTCCCGTCTGTCCGCAGACCTGATCGCGACGAGCATCGACTGGTTCAAGGGGCGCCTGCCTGCCTTCGGCTACCGAGGCGGGCTCGAGGAGAACGTCTTGCTCCCAACGGCCGTCGGAGTGGCGAAGCCGTCCGCGGTCGTGCCGGAGACGATGGCGAACGGTGATCTGCGCGCGGGAGGCGGGTTCCTGTTCGTCGGCCTCAGAGGGCTCAAGGACTTCTATCCCGCCTACCTGGCCGAGAACCTCGGCCGGGTCTCCGGGGTGTCCGCGCGCGCGATCGAGCTCACGCCGCCCCTGGGAGGCGAGGCAGACGTCGGCAGCCTCGGTTTCGCCAAGCGCTTCGAGCAGCCCGCCTTCAGGGATGTCGTCGTCCGGGAGCTCGCGGGACGAGTGGAGCCCGGCGAGCGGGTCGGATTTCCCGCCGTACTGGGGATCGGGAACGCCGGCGACGTCTGGCGCGAGCTCGAGCTGCGGCTGGAACGGCCGGTCTTCGAGGTCGCGACCCTGCCTCCGTCCGTGCCGGGCATCCGCCTCTTCGAGGCGATGACCGACGCACTGCGTCAGGCGGGCGGCCGCATCCTCCTCGGATCGCCCGTCGTCGGCACCGAGATCGAGAACGGCCGGCTCGAAGGCTTGGTCGCTCAGGCGGCCGCGCGCCGGACGATTCATCGGGCTCGCTCGTTCGTGCTCGCCTCAGGTGGGCTCGCCGCCGGCGGGATCCACGTCGACTCCTACGGCAAGATCCGAGAAGCCGTGTTCGACCTCGCTCTCACCGGGCTGCCGGCGGCCAACGGGCGGCCGCCGTTCCTGCCGACCTATCTGGAGGAGCAGCCGATCGACCGCATGGGGGTGCCGGTCGACGACCGGCTTCGCCCCACCGACGCGGGCGGACGCCCCCGGTACGAGAACCTCCACGCGGCGGGTGCCACGATCGCGGGCGCCGTGCCGTGGCGGGAGGCCTCGGGCAACGGGCTCAGCGTCGCGACCGGCTACGCCGCCGCCGGCGCGATCCTGGAGGGTCAGCCGTGACCGAGCTCGTCCGCGATTCGCTCGACCACTGTGTCAAGTGCACGATTTGCGAGACCTTCTGCCCGTTCTCCCAGGTGACGCCGCTCTTCCCGGGGCCGAAGTACGTCGGGCCGCAGGCTGAGCGGTACCGCGGCCCCGGCAGCTCCCCGGACGCCTCCGTCGACTACTGCTCGGGCTGCGGGATCTGCACGCAGGTCTGCCCACAGGAGGTGAAGATCGCCGAGATCAACTCCCAGGCGCGTGCACGGATGTGGGAGGACCGGGGCATTCCGCTCCGCAACCAGCTGATCGCGAGACCGAGCGTGCTCGGCCGGTTGGGCACGCCGGTCGCGCCGCTGGCGAACTGGGCGCTCCGGGAACCGCTTGTGCGGGCGCTCGCCCACCGCCTGCTCGGCATTCACCACAAGGCGCCGATGCCGCGGTTCGCGGGCCGGACGTTCCAGCGCTGGGCGCGGAACCACCGCAGCCCGGCCACCGACCGGACCGTCGTCTACTTCCACGCCTGCGGCACCAACTACTACGAGCCTTGGGTCGGCGAGCTCGTGGTCGCCGTCCTCGAGCACAACGGCTACCAGGTGGTCGTCCCGCCGCAGGACTGCTGCGGGCTGCCGCTGCAGTCGAACGGCAACTTCGACGCCGCGCGGCGCTACAACCGGCGGCTTGTCGCCAATCTCGCCCCGCACGCCCGTGAGGGCCTGCCGATCGTGTCGAACTCGACGAGCTGCGGCCTGATGTTGAAGCGCGAAGCGGAGGAGATCCTCGGCATCGAGGACGACGATCTCAAGACGGTGAGTGCGGCGACCTACGACCTCTGCGAGTTCCTCCTGCTCCTGCACGAGCGTGGCGAGCTCCGCACTGACTTTCGGCCGCTCCCGCTGACGGTCCCGTACCACGCACCGTGTCAGCTTCGGGGACACGGAATCGGCAAGCCCGCCCTGGACCTGCTTGCCCTCGTCCCGGGCCTGCGGGTGATCGAGCTGGACACCGACTGCTGCGGGATCGCCGGGACGTACGGGCTGAAGAAGGAGAAGTACGGGATCTCCATGGCCGTCGGCGAGCGGCTCTTCAGCGACCTAAATGCTGCAAGTGCCGATCTCGCCGCCTGTGACAGCGAGACGTGCCGCTGGCAGATCGCTCACGGCACGGATCTCCACGCCGTACATCCCGTGGAGCTCCTGTACCGCGCTTACGGGCTCGATCGGCCGGGCATCGGTTAGGCCTTGGTCGGGCTCGTCATCGTGTCGCACAGTAGGACGCTCGCCGAGGGCGTCGCCGAGCTGGCGCGGGGAATGGGCGCCGAGGTGCCGATCGAGCTCGCCGGGGGGATCGATGCTCCCGAGCCGGCACTCGGCACCGACGCGACACAGGTGCTCGAGGCGATCGAGCGAGCGGACCAGGGCGACGGGGTGCTCGTGCTGATGGATCTCGGGAGCGCCGTTCTGAGCGCCGAGATGGCGCTGGACCTGCTGCCGGAGGAGCGACGCGAGCGCGTCGTGCTGTCCGAGGCCCCGCTCGCGGAGGGAGCCGTAGCCGGTGCGGTGATGGCCAAGCTCGGCGCGTCGCTCTCGGACGTGGCCGCCGAGGCCCGCGGCGCCCTGGAAGCCAAGGCGACGCACCTGGGCTCAGGCGAGGCCGCCGCTCCCGTCGCCGCGGTCACCGGCAACGGGAGTCAGACGATCACGCTGATCGTGCGGAACCCACTCGGCTTGCACGCTCGACCAGCCGCGCGCTTGGTCCAGACGGCGGGCGGCTTCGACGCCGATGTCACCGTGACGAACTTGACGGCGGGACGCGGCCCCGCGAGCGGGCGGAGCCTCAACGCGATCGCCACGCTCGGCGTGCGCCAGGGACACGAGATCGCCGTCGCTGCGAGCGGCTCGCAGGCGGGCGAGGCGCTCGCCGCCCTGGAAGCACTGGCGGCACGCGATTTCGACGAGGAGGTCGCCGTCCAGCCCCCTGCATCTCCGACGGCGCGCCCGCACACGGGGCCGCCCGGCGCGCTCGTCGGGCTGCCGGGTGCCCCCGGGATCGCGCTCGGGGCCGCTCGTCACTTCCGAGTCCCGGCACCCGAGATCCCGACGGAGCCGGCTGTCGACCCGGAGTCGGAGTGGGACGCGCTCCAGCGGGCCCTCGAGCGGGTCCGGGCCGAGATCCGCGCCACCCGTGACTCCGTCGCCGCCCGCGCGGGTGAATACAGCGCGGCGATCTTCGACGCCCACCTCCTCTTCCTCGAGGACGAGGCGCTGCTCGAGCCTGCCCGCCGCGCGATCTTCGAGCAGGAGCGCAACGCCGCCCAGGCTTGGCACGAAGCTTCCGAGACGGTCGCGGCCGAGTACCGCAGCCTCGACGACGAGTACCTCCGGGCTCGCGCCGAGGACCTGGCTGCAGTCGCACGCCAGGTCGTCGCCGAGCTTGTGGGCGGGGATACGGCGGCTGCCGTTGTCGAGCCCGGGATTGTCCTCGCAGCCGACCTCACCCCTGCGGACACTGCGTCGCTCGATCGCGAGCTCGTGCGCGGCATCGCCACTGCCTACGGAGCGCCGACCTCGCACAGCGCGATCCTCGCCCGCTCGCTCGGGATTCCGGCCGCGGTCGGGCTCGGGAAGCCGCTGCTGGACGTGCCCGACGGCGCGCCGCTCGCCCTCGACGGGGATACAGGCGCCGTCGTCGTCGAGCCCGCCGAGGATCTCATTCGCGACTACGAACACCGGAACGTGGAGCGTGAGGAGGAAGCTCAGCGGGCGCGTGCCTCCGCGCAGCGGCCGGCGCAGACGCAGGATGGGCGCCGTATCGAGGTCGCCGCCAACGTCGGCTCGCCCGAGGACGCCGACGCAGCGGTGGCGAACGGCGCCGAGGCCATTGGACTGCTGCGCACGGAGTTCCTGTTCCTTGAGCGCGACTCCCTCCCGACCGAGGACGAGCAGTACGCGGCGTATCTCGACATGGCCGAGCGGCTGCACGGGAAGCCGCTGATCCTGCGCACGCTCGACGTCGGCGCGGACAAGCCGCTTCCGTACGTGCCGCGGCGGGCCGAGGCGAACCCCTTCCTCGGTGCGCGCGGAATCCGGCTCGGGCTGGCCCAGCCCGAGCTTCTCGAGACGCAGCTCCGCGCGGCCCTCCGGGCGGCCGCCGAGCATCCGCTGAAGGTGATGTTCCCGATGGTCACGACCCTCGCCGAATACCACGAGGCGTTGTCGGTGCTCACCCGCGCCCGAGCGCAGCTCGAGCAGCGCGGGCAGACCGCGGCGCGGATGGAGGTCGGGATCATGGTCGAGGTGCCCGCCGCGGCACTCGTCGCCGAGCTCTTTGCCCCTGAGGTCGACTTCTTCTCGATCGGGACGAACGATCTCGTCCAGTACACGATGGCGGCGGAGCGCGGAAACGAGGCGGTCGCAGCACTGGCCGACGGTCTGCATCCGGCGGTCCTGCGGCTGATCCGGGGCGTCGTCGCCGCCGCCGATGCGCACGGAAAGTGGGTCGGCGTCTGCGGCGAGCTGGGGGCGGACCCGCTGGCCGTACCGGTGCTCGTCGGCCTCGGCGTCTCCGAGCTGAGCGTCAACCCGCCCGCGATCCCGGCAACGAAGGAGGCGGTGCGGCAGATAGACACGCAAACGGCCGGGCCCCTCGCCCGCGAGGCGCTACGCCTGTCCTCCGCCGAGGACGTTCGCGCTCTCGCCGCCGGCGAGGCGCCCGAGCCCACGCTCACGATGTCGGAGACCTCTCCGCCGTGAGCGGCCGGGTCCTCCTAGGCCTCACGTACCTGCGCATCCTGTTGATCCCGGTCGTGATGGGCCTGATCCTCCTTGGGCCGGACCGAGACTGGGCCTACGTTGCTGCCGCAATTCTCTTTGCGATCGCGGCGACGACGGACTTTGTCGACGGCTACCTGGCCCGACGCTGGGCCTTGACAACCACGTTCGGCTCCTTCCTCGACACGACCGCCGACAAGCTGCTCGTCTCCGGAGTCCTGATTGCGCTCGTCGACGTCGACAGGGCTTCTGTCTGGGTCGCGATTGTCATCATCGGGCGCGAGCTCCTGATCCTCGGGCTCCGAGGCGTCGTCGCGGCTGAGGGAACCGTGTTCGCGCCGTCGATCTGGGGCAAGCTGAAGACGAACGTCCAGTTCGTGGCCATCTTGCTCGCGATCCTCCGCTACGACGAGCCGCTGGGCCCTCTGCTTCTGGACGAGTGGGCGATGCTGGTGGCGGCGGCGATTACGGTGTTGTCCGCCGTGGAATACCTGACCCGCTTCGGGTCGGCCCTGTCCGAAAGGTCCAGCTGACCGACGCCGCCCTGGTCACCGGCGGCACCGGGTTCGTCGGCGGAGCGATCGCCGAGCGCCTTCTCGCGGACGGGCGCGAGGTCAAAGCCCTGGCACGGTCCGGCGACTCGGCGCGTGCCCTCCGCGCGCTGGGCGCGGAGCCCATCCGCGGCGACGTTCTCGACCCCGAGGCGCTGACGGCCGCGATGCGCCGCTGCGGGGTCGTCTACCACGCCGCCGGCGTCAATGCGCTCTGCTTCCGTGACACCTCGCCGCTGTTCGAGGTCAACGTGCGCGGCTCGCGTAACGTCGTGTACTCGGCGGCGGCGGCCGGGGTTCGGCGGGTCGTGTACACCTCGTCGGCCGCCGCGCTCGGAGAGGCCCGCGGGACCGTTGGCTCGGAGACCACGCCACACCGAGGCTCGTTCCTGTCGAGCTACGAGCGCTCGAAGTTCGAGGCCGAGCAGGCGGCCCTGGCCGCAGCGCGAGAGACGGGGATCGAGGTCGTCTGCGTGAACCCGGCGTCGGTCCAGGGGCCGGGCCGCGCGACCGGCTCCACACGGCTCCTGCTCGACTACCTGAACGGAAGGCTGAAGGCGATTGTGGACTCCACGATCAGCCTCGTGGACATCGCCGACTGTACGGACGGGCACCTGCTCGCCGAGGTGCGAGGCGAGCCCGGAGAGCGGTACGTCCTCAGTGGAGCGACGCTTACCGTGCGCGAGGGCATCGAGCTGCTCGACCGCTTGACCGGTGTCAACGAACCCGTCCGCACCTTGCCGCCCGCAGTCGCAACCGCGGCCGCCGTCGTCGTCGAGACCGTCGCGCGGATGCGACGCACGAAGCCGCGCATCTGCCGCGACCTCGTCCGGACCGTGCTGCATGGCCACGCGTACGACGGATCGAGGGCGATTGGCGAGCTCGGGCTCAGCTACACGCCGCTGGACCAGACGATCAGACGAACCCTCGACTGGTTCCACGAGGAAGGGCTCATCGAGCGGCGCCGGGCGGCATCAGCGCGTTCCTGAGCCGCCCCCCATCCGGGGGGTAGCGGTCGCCGCCGAGGGGAATACGATGCGGGCAAATGCGCGGCGTATGGGTTCTTCTCGTCTCGATGCTGGTGCTCGTCGCAGCCGGGTGCGGTAGCGACAGCGTCGGCGCGGGCGAGTCTGCAGGCGCCGAGCTGCTCAAGCCCGGAGCGCTCGTCTACTGGGAGCTCGACAGCGATCCCGACTCGGACCAGTGGCAGCAGGCCGAGGAGCTCATCCGTCGCTTCCCTGACGGCGACAAGTGGCTCGCGGAGCTGCAGAAGCAGATCGCGAGCAAGAGCGAGCTCACCTGGGAGGAGGTTCGCTCGGTCCTCGGCGGCGATGCGGCGATCGCTGTGTACGCCAAGTCGATGGCAGACGTCCAGGCCGTCGGCGTCCTGCGCCCCGACGACGTCGACGAGGCGCTGAAGCTGATCGAGCGGATCAACGAGGAGGAGCCCGAGGACCGGCTGGTCGCCCGCAGGGTCGACGACTGGATCGCGTTCTCCGATAAGGAGGCGTCGATCGACGCCGCACTCAAGACCGGGGACGGGCAGGCGCTCTCCGACGTCGAGAGCTTCCAGGACGGCATGGCGGAGCTCCCCGAGGACTCGCTCAGCCGCGTGTACGTCGATGTCGCCTCCGCGTTCGAGATCTTCGGTCAGGGCAAGGAAGCTCAGGCTCTGCGGATGCTCGGCATGCACCAGCTCGACTTCGCGGGCGCCTGGGCCAAGGCGCGCGACGACGGCGCCGAGCTTGCGGGCGTCCTGCGCGGCGAAGGCGCCGACAAGCTGCTCGGCACCGCCGAGGAGTACGAGTCCGCGCTCCTCGATCTGGTCCCGGCGGACGCGCTCGCCGTGGCGACCTTCAAGGGCACCGGGATCAGTAAGCAGGTCGAGACCCTGCGCGACAACCCGCTCTACGGACCTGCGCTCAGGGAGTTCGAGCAGGAGAGCGGCGTGACGGTCGCCGACGTCCTCAGGCTGTTCGAGGGAGAGGTCGCGTTCTACGTGGCGCCGGGTGCCCCGATTCCCGAGGTGACGCTCCTCCTCGACCCGGACGACCCGGCGCAGGCCCGCGACTCGGCCGAGCGCCTGTTGCGATCGCTTGCCGCGATGGCGGTCGGGGAGGTGACGGAGGACGGCGACGTCACGACGGCGGTCTTCGACGGCTTCACCGTCAATCTCGCCGTCGTCGAGGGCACCGTGGTGATCACGACGACGAAGGCCGGGATCGCCGGCCTCGGTTCCGGTGACAAGCTGACGGACACCGACCGCTACAAGGACGCGCTCGAGGCGGCGGGCGCGCCGGCCCAGTACACGGGTCTCCTCTGGATCGACCTCGAGGAGGCGATCGCCCTGGCGATGGGCTTCGCCTCGGTATCGGGCGAGAGCATCCCGCCGGAGGTCTCGCGCAATCTCGAGCCGCTGCGCTCTGTGGTCGCGTACGGGGAGAAGGACGGCGACATCGTGAAGTCGCTGCTCTTCGTCGGAATCGAGTAGGTAACCTCGCGCCGCATGGCTGCGCATCGCGAGTTCCTCTTCACGTCCGAGTCGGTCACCGAGGGCCACCCGGACAAGATCGCCGACCAGGTCTCCGACACCGTGCTGGACGCGGTCCTGAAGGACGACCCCGGCGGGCGTGTCGCGTGCGAGACGCTGATCACGACCGGGCTCGTCGTCGTGGCGGGGGAGATCTCGACCGAGACGTACGTCGATATCCCCGCGCTCGTCCGCGAGCGGATCTCGGAGATCGGCTACACGCACTCGGAGTGGGGATTCGACGCAACCACCTGCGGCGTCGTCGTCGCGATCGACGAGCAGTCGCCTGACATCGCGCAGGGCGTCGACCAGTCGTACGAGGTGCAGCACGACCCGGGCGACGACGACCCGGTCGACCAGATCGGCGCGGGCGACCAGGGGATGATGTTCGGCTACGCCTCCAACGAGACGCAGGAGCTGATGCCGCTCCCAATCATGCTCGCGCACAAGATCGCGCGGCGGCTGGCGGGCGTCCGGAAGTCCGAGCAGCTCAAGTACTTGCGCCCGGACGGCAAGGCGCAGGTGACGATCCGGTACGAGGTCGACGAGCACGGTCGCCAGACGCCGGTCGAGATCGTGCGCCTCCTGGTGTCGACGCAGCACGAAGAGAACGTCGATCCGGAGACGATCAAGGAGGACGTCGTCGAGCACGTCCTGCATCCGATCCTCGACCCGCGTCTCTACGACGAGCGCCGGCTGTACGACGATCGCGACTTCGTCTACGTGAACCCGACCGGGAAGTTCGTCCTCGGTGGGCCGATGGGTGACACGGGGCTCACCGGGCGCAAGATCATCGTCGACACCTACGGCGGGGCCGCGCGGCACGGCGGCGGCGCCTTCTCGGGCAAGGATCCGACGAAGGTCGACCGCTCGGCCGCCTATGCAGCCCGGTACGTCGCCAAGAACCTCGTGGCGGCAGAGCTCGCCGACCGGTGCGAGGTGAACGTCGCCTACGCAATCGGCGTCGCGCATCCCGTGTCGGTCGCCGTGAGGACCTTCGACACGGAGAAGATTCCGGTCTCGCGGATCGAGGAGCTCGTCAAGGAGCACTTCGACCTGCGGCCGGGCGCCATCATCCGTGACCTCGAGCTCGGACGGCCGATCTACGCGAAGACGGCGGCGTACGGGCACTTCGGCCGCGACGACCACGACTTCACGTGGGAGCGGACGGACAAGGCGGCCGCGCTGAAGGCCGCAGCAGGCCTGGGCGAGAAGGCCGCGGTCTAGGCGCACGGGCGCTTGCCCGGATGGGTCGTCCCCTCGGGACAGCCGCCGCCGGCACGCCGCTTCACGAGGATCGCCGATCTGCGCTGCGGGTGCGCCCGCGGCAGCAGATCGTCACGCTTTCGTCACGAACTCCATGTCCCCGCGAGCCAGGCCCGAGGGACAGTCCCTCGCGCTAGGAGGGTTCGGCGAAATACCGGCTGTGTCGTCAGGCCGCGCCCTGACAACGAGCGATATTCCGCCAAACCCTCCAGCAGGAACCTCAGGCCCGCCTGCGAACGTTGAGGGCCATGACCAAGCAGGCAGCACTCATCGCCCTCGCCAAGAACCGCGGCGAGCTCGATCCAGCCGCCCTCGCGCGGCTGCTGGCCGCTACGAAGGCCTGACGAAGAGCCCCGCGGCAGCCTTCTCCGCGACGGTCTCCTCGCGGCCGTTCAGCTGAACGCGAAAGCTTCCGGCGGCGGGGTTCGCGGCGGTCAGCCGAAGCTCGCGGCCGGGCTCGAAGCCCTGGTCGTAGAACCAGTGCAGGAGCTCTCCGTCGTGCTCCGCCAGCCGGACGATCGTCGCCGCCTGACCCTCGTCCAGCTCCGCGAGCGCCTTCAGCTCCTCGTTCTCCCGCTGCTCGAACTCGGGATCGACCGGCCACCCGTGCGGGCAGCGCTCGGGATTCCCCAGTTTCTTCGCCATTCGCTCGACCATGTCGTCGGAGAACGAGTCGCCGATCTCGTCCGCATGGACGTGCGCCTCGGCCGGCGTGTAGTCCATGAAGTCCGTGAGCAGACGCTCGATCAGCCGGTGCTTGCGGACGACGCGCTCGGCCCGCGCCCTGCCGGTCTCGGTGAGGATGGCCTCCTTGTTCTCGCCCCGGCTGATCAGGCCCTCGCCCTCCATTCGCTTGAGCATCTCCCCGGCAGAGGCGCGCGAGACGCCGAGCATCTCGGCGACGCGCGAGGCGAGCGTGGGGGAGGTCCCCCCGGTGAGCGGCTTGTACTCCCCGATCGGGAACGCGAGGAAGTAGATCGTCTCGAGGTACTCGTCGACCGAGTGCGAGTGCGCCACGGCCGTAGGTTATCCGGGCGCTCCCGCGTGCGAAGCGGTCCTTGCGCGCAGGGCATAGACCAGCGGCGCCGAGATCCCGATCAGCGCGAGCGCGGGCAGCGCGGCACGCGAGTACGAGGCCACAGACGTGTACCGCCAGATCTCCGTCGCGAGCGTCTCGAACCCGATCGGACGCAGCAGGAGCGTGGCCGGCAGCTCCTTCATCGTGCTGAGGAAGACCAGTGCGCCGCCCGCGAGCAGCCCGGGCGTCACGAGCGGCACCGTCACGCGCGCGAAGACGTCGGCGGGCCGGCGACCGAGCGCGCGACCCGCTTCCTCGAGCCGCGGGCTGACCCGCTCGAGCGCCGCGTAGGAGCCCGAGAGCGCCTGGGGGAAGAAGCGGACGACGTAGGCGAAGATGAGCAGCGCAAGCGTCTGGTAGACCGGCGTCGCGTAGTTCGCGGCGAAGAAGACGAGCGAGAGTGCGATCACGATCCCGGGCAGCGCGTTGCCTGCGTACGACAGGCGCTCGAGGGTCCGGCTGAGTGCGCTCGGATAGCGGGCCGCGAGAATCCCGACCGGGAGGGAGACGACAACGGCCGCGGCAGCTGCGAGGAGAGAGATCCCGAACGAGTTCACCGCCGGCTCCCAGCTCCAGCCGATGGCTTCGTCTTCGGTGAACGCGCGTCCGGCCCAGTAGCCGAGCACGGCGAGAGGCACCACCAGAGCGATCCCGACGACGCCCGCGCAGAAGAGAAGCGCCGGCGCCTTCCACCGGCCGAGCGGGATGATGGGGGCTGGTCGCGGGGAGCCTGACCCGGTGCGGCTCGTGCGGGCCCTGCCCCGCGCGCGTAGCTCGAGCACCAAGACGAGGGCCGTGAGCGCGACGAGGACGAGCGCGAGCACGGCCGCCGGCGTGCGGTCGAAGAGCGCGCGGTACTGGAGGTAGACGGCGCGCGTCAGCGAGTCGTACTGCATCAGCGACACGGCTCCGAAGTCCGCGAGCGTGTACAGCGCCACGAGCAGAGCCCCGGCCGCGAGCGAGGGGCGGATCACCGGGAGGGTCACCCGCCGAAACGTCGTCAGCCTCGAGCGGCCCAGTCCCCGCGAGGCGTCCTCCAGCGATGGATCGAGATCGTGCAACGCCGCCGAGGTGAGAATGAAGACGAACGGGTACGTGGCTACGGTGAGCGCCAGCCACGCGCCCGGCAGCCCGTAGATCTCGGGCACCCGCTCGACGCCGAACGGCCCCTCGAGCAAGCGCTGGAGCAGCCCGCGGGGGCCGAACGCCGCGAGGAAGACCAGCGCCGCGACGTAGCTGGGGATGACGAGCGGCAGCGCGGCAGCCGTGGCCCAGAAACCGCGCCAGGGAAGATCGGTCCGGGTCGTCAGCCAGGCCAGCGGGAGCCCGATCGCGAGCGCCGTCCCGGTTACCGCGGCGACCAGAACTCCCGTGTCGACCACGAGCTCGAGGAGCGCGCGCGAGAAGAGGATCTCCCACGCCCGCTCGCCTCCCTCCACGACGCGCACGAGGAGGTAGACGAGCGGGAGTGAGATGAGAGCGACGATCGCCGCGGCGGCGATGACCAGCAGCGCCGGCGGGCGACGGCTCACGTCGTGAAGCCGACCTCGCGGAGCATCTCCAGCGTCTTCTCGAGCTCGGGACCGAGGGCCTCCAGCTCGACGTCGGGGCCCTGGACCTCGGAGATCGGCTGGAGCCCCTCGCCGGGCTCGATCCCTTCGACCACCGGGTACTCGGCCTCCTCCGCCTCCTCGGCGTAGAACTGCTGGCCCTCGTCGGAGAGCAGGTACTCGACGAACTCACGCGCCTGATCCTCGTCGTCAGTCCCCTCGATGATTGCGGCGCCCGCGACGCTGACCAGCGCGCCTGGATCGTTCGAGGAGAGGAAGAAGTTCTCCACCGGGGCATCCGGGTTCTCTTCCTTGATGAGGCCGAGGTAGTAGTGGTTTACGAGCCCGAGCTCGATCTCGCCTGCTGCAACCGCTTCCACGATCGGCGTGTTCCTCTCGTACTCCTTGACGTCGTTCGCCTTCATTCCTTCGAGCCAGCTGCGGGCCGCGTCCTCGCCCTCCGTCAGGCGCATGGCTGTGACGAACGCCTGGAACGACCCGTTCGTGGGCGCGATGCCGACCTTGCCCTTCCACCTGGGGTCGGTCAGGTCCGAGACGGTCTTCGGTACCTCCTGCTCGGGGACCTCTTCGGTGTTGTAGGCGATGACGCGGGCGCGGCCGCTGGTCCCGACCCACCGGCCGTCGGCGTCGCGGAAGCGCTCGGGAACGCGATCGAGAATCTCGTCCGGAAGCTCCGCGAGCAGCTCCTCGCCCTCCAGTGAGCCAAGGGACCCAGGGTCCTGGGCGAAGAAGACGTCGGCGGGGCTGTTCTCGCCCTCTTCGGCGATAGTCGCCGCGAGCTCGGCGCTGTCGCCGTACCGAACCTCGGCGTCGATGCCGCTCGTCTGCTCGAACTTCTCGATCAGCGGGCCGACCAGCTCTTCCTCACGCCCGGAGTAGATCGTCAGCTTGCCGCCGTTCGCTCCTCCGTTGTCGTCGTCGCTTCCGCAGCCGGCCAGGGCCACGACGGCCAGGCCAAGCACAACAAGATTCCGCATCGTTCTCCTTTGTATGAGAGACGCCTGACAGTGCTTGTAAGGAGCACCTTACAGCGCCTCCGAGGAGACTATCCGAAGACCGTCACGCGACCCGCATGCGGGACGACCGAGACGCGGTCGCCGAGTGCGACGCGCTCGGTCGAGGGGCGCTGCGAGCAGACCTCCGTGCCGTCGTTCAGACGCACGCGGTAGAAGACGTCGTGGCCGCGGAACTCGCGGCTGACGACCTCGCCGGCGCCCTCGGGGTTGGGGCGGAGCTCGAGCAGCTCGGGCCGGACGAGCACCTCGACCGGAGCGCGCCCGTTGTCGCATTCCGCGGTAAAGCTTCCGAGAGATGTCTCGACGTAGCCGCCTGCGGCTCGTCCGGCGATGACGTTGGCGGCGCCGACGAATTCGGCGACCCAGCGAGTCGCCGGCGCGAAGTAGATCTCCTCGGGGACGCCGGCCTGAACGATCGAGCCCTCGTGCATGACGGCGATCCGATCCGCGAGCGAGAACGCCTCCTCGCGGTCATGGGTGACGAGGACGGTCGTGACTCCGGCCGTGCGGAGGATCTCGCAGAGCTCGTCCCGCATGGAGGCGCGGCGCAGCGGGTCGATGTTGCTCCACGGCTCGTCGAGCAGGACCACTGCCGGCCGCGGTGCGAGCGCGCGCGCGAGCGCGACCCGCTGCTGCTGCCCGCCGGAGAGCTCGGACGGGTAGCGGCCCTCGAGCCCGCTCAGTCCCACGAGCTGGAGGGCTTCGGACACCCGCGTTGCCCGGCCCTTCCGGTCGAGACCGAACCCGACGTTGTCCGAGACGGTCAGGTGCGGGAACAGGGCGTAGTCCTGGAAGACCATCCCGACGTGACGGCGCTCGGGCGGGACCCACGTTCCGCCGGCGACACGCCTGCCGTCGATCGCGATCGTTCCGTCCTCGGGTTGCTCGAAGCCCGCGATCAGGCGCAGGAGGGTCGTCTTGCCGCAGCCGCTCGGCCCGAGCAACGCGATGAACTCGCCGCGCTCGACGCAGAGGTCGGCAGCGTCAACGGCGCGGGTGGGGCCGAACCGCTTCGACACCCCGTGGGCGCACACCATTCCACAGTTCATGTAAGGCCAACCTTACAAGAGGTGGTCAGTACGCTGGCGGCCGTGCCGTACGCCTCCGTCTATCCGCTCGTCTCGTCTCGGGCGGTGGCCCGGCCGTTCACCTATGAGGTTCCGCCCGACGTCGGCAAGGGCGCGGTCGTCTCGATTCGCTTTGCGGGCGCGAAGCGGCGCGGCGTGGTCGTCGGCTTGGAGAAGAGCCCGCCCGAGGGAGTGAAGGCGGCGCCGATCGGCGACGTGGTCGACCAGCTGCCCGAGCCGCTCGTCGATCTCGCGCTGTGGCTCGCGGACTACTACGGCTCGACTCCGGCGCGGGTGCTCGAGCTCGTCGCGCCTCCGATGCGGAAGGCGCGGGGCGAGCGGCCCCAGCCCGCGACGCGAGATTCGCTCGGCGGGGAGGCCGCGCCGGCGCAGCTCAGCGAGAGCCAGAAGGGTGCGCTTGGTCGGATCGTCGAGGCGCTGGACGGCGACGGCGGCAACTTCCTCCTCCACGGCGCAACGGGAAGCGGCAAGACCGAGGTCTACCTCCAGGCGTGCGCGGCGGCGCTCGACCGGGGCAAGGGCGCGATCGTGCTCGTCCCGGAGATCGCGCTCGCGCCGCAGACCGTCGGCCGCCTGCGCGCCCGGTTCGGCGACCGAATCGCGGTTCTCCATTCCTCGCTGACGGAGGCGGAACGGCGTGACGAGCGTGTGCGCATCGCGAGCGGCGAGGCACCGATCGTGGTCGGCGCCCGCTCAGCGGTCTTCGCGCCGATCTCGCCGCTCGGCGTGATCTGCGTCGACGAGGAGCACGACCCGTCGTACAAGCAGGAGGCCGATCCACGCTACGACGCCCGCACCGTTGCGGCGAAGCGGGCGGCGCTCGAGGGCGCCGTCGCCGTGTTCGGCACTGCGACGCCGCGACCGGAGAGCTGGGAGCGGCTCGAGCGGCTCGAGCTCGGGGGCCGTCTCGCCGGGCCGTTGCCTCCCGTCCGCGTCGTCGACCTCCGCCGCGAAGCCGGCTATCCCCTGTCGGCGCCGCTCCTTGCCGAGCTGGGGGCACTGGAGCAGGACGGCGGCAAGGCGATCCTGCTCCTGAACCGCCGGGGAGTCGCGCCCGCCGTCCACTGCCGGGCCTGCGGGCAGACGCGCCGCTGCCCGAACTGCGACGTCGCGCTCGTCCTCCACGCCGACGGGCGGCTCCACTGCCACCACTGCTCGCACGTGGAGGAGACGGGCGAGGCGTGCCCCGAGTGCGGGTCGCCTGAGCTCGCTCGCATCGGCGCCGGCACCCAGCGGCTGGAGCACGAGCTCGCCGAGCACGTGCCCGGCCTCGAGCGAATCCGGCTCGACGCGGACGCCGTCCGCCGCCCGGCCGAGCTGACCGCCGCGCTGCGGCGCTTCGCCGAGACCGACCGCGCGGTGCTCGTCGGCACCCAGATGGTCGCCAAGGGACACCACTTCGCCGGGGTCGCGCTCGCCGCCGTGGTCGACGCCGACACAGGCCTGGGAATGCCCGACTTCCGGGCCGAGGAGCGCACGTTCCAGCTCGTCACGCAGCTGGCCGGGCGCAGCGGCCGTGACGCGCCGGGCCGGGTGATCGTCCAGACGTTCCAACCGGACGCCCGCCCGATCGTCCATGCGGCCCGCCACGACGTCACGCGGTTCCTCGCCGAGGAGCTGGAACGCCGCCGAGAGCTCGGCTACCCACCGTTTCGCCACCTCGTCCGGGTCGTTGCCTCCGGCCCC
This sequence comes from uncultured Actinomycetes bacterium, assembly GCA_963802375.1. Lineage (GTDB taxonomy): Bacteria > Actinomycetota > Thermoleophilia > Gaiellales > Gaiellaceae > JACDAN01. The sequence continues at coordinate 150,598 of CAWDIJ010000009.1, read as the reverse complement.
GATGCCCGGGACCCGATGCAGTTGCTGGGCGAGATCGGCTCGGGGCTGGACGGAGCCGACGTGCTCGGTCCGGCGCCGCTCCTACGGCTCCGGGGCAGGCATCGCGCGCAGCTCCTCGTGAAGACGGATCGTGTTCGCCCGGTCGCCTCGAGGGCGGCATCGCTGCTGTCGTCGGCAGCACCGGCGATGAGCCGCGCCGGGGTCACGGCGACGGTTGACGTGGACCCCCAGAGCCTGTGAGCCCTTTGATTACATAGGCCCGCTGTGGAAGAGGCCGGACAGATCAGGACCGACGAGCTCGACCCCGAGGCGGAGGCTCGCCGGCGGATGGCGCTCGGCCAGATCCGCCAGTACCCCGATCCTGTGCTGCGGATGCCGGCACGGGAGGTCGAGTCGTTCGACGACGACCTGCGGCGGCTCGCCGAGCGGATGACGAACCTGATGCGCGACGCCAACGGCGTTGGTCTCGCGGCCACCCAGATCGGCGTCATCCGCCGGGTCTTCGTCTTCGTGCCCGACGCAGAGTCGGACCCGGTCGTCGTCGTCAACCCCGTGCTCGCCGAGAGCTCCGATGAGCGCGTCGTCGACGACGAGGGCTGCCTGTCGCTCGTCGGCGTGCAGATGCCGGTCGAGCGGCCGGTCTCCGTCAAGGTCGAGGGCCGCGACCTCGAGGGAGGCGAGGTTTCGCTGGAGCTCAGTGACCACCCGGCGCGGGTGGTGCAGCACGAGCTCGACCACCTCGACGGCGTCCTCATCCTCGACCTCACGACCGACGAGGCGAGAAAGGCGGCACTCGCGGTCCTGCGGCCGAAGGCCGTCCTCACGCCGTGAGTGCCCCTTCAGGCAATACATGCCGGCTTCTGGCTCGCGATCACGCGGCGCCAGAACCCACCCTCGTCCTCACCAAGGCTGACTAGCCTTGCCTCGTCCGAGTGCGGCCTCTGGCTTGGTGCTCGCGAACCAGAAGGGCGGCGGCATCACCTGAAGGGGCACTAGTGAAAACCGCGGTCGCGGCGACCGGCAAGTTCGGCGCCGACGTCCTCGCCGAGCTCGCTGCGCGGCGGCCGATCGAGTACGTCCTGACCCGGCCCGACCGCCCCAAGGGTCGAGGCCGGAAGCATTCCCCGCCTCCGGCCAAGGAGATGGCGCACCGGCTGGGGATTCCGGTGCGGCAGCCCGAGCGGCCCGCCGGGCTCCAACTGGGCGTCGACGCGGTCGTGCTCGTCGACTACGGGGCGCTGATCCCTCGCGAGCTGCTCGAGCAGGCCGATTGGCTGAACGTCCACCCGTCGCTGCTGCCGCGCTGGCGCGGGGCGGCGCCTGTCGAGCGGGCGATCATGGCCGGCGATCGCGAGACGGGCGTCTGCGTGATCCGGCTCGTCGAGGAGCTCGACGCCGGCCCGGTCGGGGCCGTCGCCTCCTTTCCGATCGAGCCCGACGACGACGCCGGCGCCGTGTATGGGAAGGCCGCCGATCTCGCGCCCGACCTCGTCGAGGAGGCGCTTGCCGCCGAGTACCGGCCGCAGGACGGAGAGGTCACCTACGCCGAGAAGATCGGGCCGGAGGATCGAAGGCTGGACTGGTCCCGTCCGCCAGAGGAGCTGCACGACCGCATCCGAGCGCTTTCGCCGCATATCGGCGCGCGCGGCGAGCTCCACGGCCGGCCCGTGATCGTCTGGCGCTCTCGCCTCGACGGTGACCGCCTGGAGATCCTCGAGGTGCAGCCCGAGGGTGGCCGCCGCATGACGCTGGACGAGTTCGAGCGTGGCCTCCGCTAGCCCCGCTCGCCGCGTCGCGCACAAGGTGCTGATGCGCGTGTTCGAGGAGGACGCCTACGCAGACCGGGCGTTCGCGTCCGAGGCGAAGGAGCTCGACGCCCGCGACCGGGCGTTCGCGCAGCGGATCGCCTATGGCGCGATCCAGATGGTGCGTACTCTCGACTACGCGATCGAGCAGCTTGGCGGCCGACCGGCGAGCGCCATGGATCCGCCGGTTCGGGCGGCGATCCGCCTCGGGGCCTATGAGCTTGGATACCTCGGAGGGGTCCCGGCTCGGGCAAGCGTCAACGAGGCCGTCGAGCTTGTGAAGGCCTCGCCCGCGAGGCGGGCGGCGGGGTTCGCGAACGCCGTCCTCCGTCGGGTCGCCGAGGGGATCCGCGACCTGACCGCGGGCTTGCCCGAGTCCACGCCGCAGGAGGCCGCGCTCGAGCACTCCTATCCCGACTGGATCGCAGAGACCTGGTGGGAGGAGTGGGGGGCGGAGGAGGCGCTCGCGCTGATGCGGGCACAGAACGAGCCCCCCGAGACCGCGGTCCGCGTCGTCGCGACCGGCGAGGCGCGCGTGGTCGAGCGGATCGACCCCGGGGAGCTCGAGCGCGGCGAGGTGTGGCCGCAGAGTCGCGGGTCGCAGCTCGCCGGCGCCGCGGTGAACGTCCAGCCGGGAGAGCGGGTGTTGGATCTCTGCGCCGCACCCGGCGGGAAGACGACCCAGCTCGCCCGCATCGCGTCCGAGGTGGTCGCCGTCGAGGTTCATCCCGGCCGCGCACGGGAGCTGGAGGAGAACGTGCGCCGGCTCGGCTTCGAGAACGTCCGGGTCGTGAACGCCGATGCGCGGGAGCTCCCGCTAGAGCTGACCGGGTTCGACCGAGTGCTCGTGGACGCGCCGTGCTCCGGGCTCGGCGTCCTCGCGGCCCGGCCGGACCTCCGCTGGCGAGCGAGGCCGCTGCCGGAGCTGCAGTCGGAGCTCCTGCGCGTCGCCGCAGAACGGGTGAAGCCCGGCGGCACCATCGCCTACTCGGTCTGCACATGGCCAAGTCAGAGAACGAGGACGTCGTGGACGCTTCCGGCCTGACCGTCGAGCCCCTGAACGGCGAGTGGCCGGAGTTCGCGCACCCGCGACGGCCCGAGTTCCTGCTCACCTTTCCGCACAAGCACGGCACGTCGGGGTTCTTCATCGCCCGCCTCCGCCGCGAGGGGACCTGATCGGTGTCGGACCCCGAGGCCTGTCAAGACCAACCTGTGCCGAAAGTGTGAATCCTTGAACGCCGCGCGAGTGTCAGACACTCGTCGTGTCTGCGGCAGCCATGGCCGCTCGTAAGCTTGACGCGTGCCGTGGCGAGACTGGATCCGGACTGTCGAGGTGGAGCCGTCGCTGTATGCGGCCGACTTTTCGCGGCTCGGCGAGCAGATCGAGACGCTGATGCGGGCCGGCGCGCGCATCTTCCACTTCGACGTCGGCGACGGGCACTTCGTCCCGCCGATCACGATCGGGCCGATCGTGCTCCAGTCGATCGCGCCGCTGGTCCACCGCCTCGGCGGGCGGCTCGACTGCCACCTGATGGTGGAGGAGCCCCAGAGGCACTTCGAGGCAATAGCCGAGGCAGGTGGCGACAGCGTCACCTTCCACATCGAAGCGGTGCGCAACCCAGCTGCGGTCGCGCGGCTCGCGCGGCAGCACGAGCTCCAGGTCGGACTCGCCTTCAAGCCGGAGACCGAGCCGGAGCAGGCGGCCGATGTTGCGGAACCGTTCGATCTCGTCCTCTGCATGAGCATCGAGCCCGGGTACTCCGGCCAGCCGTTCATGCCGGAGGCCTTGCCGAGGATCGAACGCCTGCGCGGCCTCCTCCCGGCGGAGCAAGCCGATCCAGGTCGACGGAGGGGTCGGCCGGGACAACATCCGGCTCCTCCGAGACGCGGGCGCGAGCCTGTTCGTCGCCGGCACGAGCACCTTCGGGCGCGACGACATCGCTCAGGCCTACAAGGAACTCGTTCAAGAGGCCGCGTGAACGAGCATCTCGCGCGGGCCCTCGAGCTCGCCGAGCAGGGACGCGGAACCACGCATCCGAACCCGGTTGTGGGCGCGGTCGTCGTCCGCGACGACGAGGTCGTCGGCGAGGGCTGGCACCGCCGGAAGGGGGAGCCCCACGCCGAGGTGCTTGCACTTGATCAGGCGGGGGAGCGCGCTGCAGGCTCGACGGTCTACCTGACCATGGAGCCGTGCGCGCATCACGGGACCATGCCGCCCTGCACCGACGCGCTGGTCGCTGCCGATGTGAAACGCGTGGTCGCGGCGTCGCTCGACCCGAACCCGGAGGCCGGCGGTGGGCTCGAGCTCCTGCGCGCGGCGGGAGTCGAGGTCCAGCACGCAGACCTCTTCGCGGCCCGGGCCCAGAACGAGGCGTGGCGCACCTGGGTCGCCCAGGGTCGCCCGTTCGTGACCTACAAGGCGGCGATGACGCTCGACGGCCGGCTGACGATCCCGGGCGAGCGCTGGATCTCGGGAGAGGAAAGCCGGCGGCTCGTCCACGAACTGCGGGCTGGGTCCGACGCCGTCGCGGTCGGGATGGGCACGGTCCACGCCGATCGTCCGAGCCTCGACGCAAGGGACGTCGGCGCCGTCCGGCAGCCTCGCCGGCTCGCCTTCGGCCGGGCGCCGCTTCCCGAGGGGTGCGACCTCGAGCTCCGAACCGGTTCCCTGAGCGACGAGCTCGCCGCGCTCGGCGCCGACGGCGTCCAGTCGCTGCTTCTCGAGGGCGGCCCCCGGATCGCCGCCGCCTTCCTCCGCGAGGGCCTGCTGGACAAGCTCCTCGTCTTCGTGGCGCCCAGGCTCGCCGGCGAGGGGCCCGCCGTCTTCGAGGGTGGTACCCCGCCGCTGCGCCTGAGCGGTTTCGCCAGCCGCCCCGCGGGAGAAGATGTCCTCCTGACCGGCTATGTCAACGAGCCCTGACCTGATCCAAACCCTCTCGCGCTGGCTGGCGGGACACGTCGAACTCGGCAATGTCCGAGAGGCGCTCGCGGAGCCCGGCGACGTTGGCCCCGAGTCGCAGGACCTGATCGAGGAGCTGAGGGTAGAGCTGTCCCGGCCGGACGTCTCCCGACCGCAGCTCCAGCCGCTCGTCCGCGAGACGATCGAGGCAATCGCCCTCGGCCAATAGTGCCTCTCCAGGCAATGCACGCCTGCTTCTGGCCCGCGATCACGCGGCGCCAGAGCGCCACCCTCCTCCTCACCAAGGCTGCCTAGCCTTGGTTCGTCGGAGTGCGGCCTCTGGCTTGGTGCTCGCGACCCAGAAGCGGGGCAGCATCACCTGAAGAGGCACTACCCTGGGCCGAGTGTTCACGGGGATCGTTCGGGAGCGGGCGCGGACCGTCTCGTTCGCCGACCGCCGCCTGGTCGTCGAGTCGTCGCTGGCGCCGAAGATCGGCGACTCGATCAACGTCGACGGCGTCTGCCTGACCGTCGTCGAGGCCCAGAACGGCAGCCTCGCGTTCGACGTCATGGACGAGACCGTCGCCCGCTCGAAGGGCTTCGGCGAGACGGTGAACCTCGAGCCGGCAATTGCGGCAGGCGAGCCGCTCGGCGGGCACTACGTCCAGGGCCACGTCGACGGCGTTGGCACGGTCCGCTCGTTCCAGGGAGAGCGGCTGACGGTCGAGGCACCGGCGCAGATCCTCCACTACTGCGTCGAGAAGGGCTCGATCGCAGTGGACGGCGTCTCGCTCACGATCTCGGCAATCGACGACGAGACGTTCACGGTCGCCCTCGTGGCGCACACGTTGGAGGTCACGACGCTCGGGTCGCTCGAGCCGGGCGATCCGGTCAACCTGGAGGTCGACATCCTCGCCAAGTACGTCGAGAGGCTCGTCGGGGGTGCCCGCTAGCCCGGATACGATGGGCGCCGATGGCGACCACCGAGACAAACCTCTCGGCGATCGAAGAGGCGATCGAGGACATCCGCGCGGGCAAGTTCGTCGTCGTCGTCGACGCCGCGGACCGGGAGAACGAGGGCGATCTCACCATCGCGGCCCAGTTCGCGACCCCGGAGGCGATCAACTTCATGGCCACCCACGCGCGCGGGCTCATCTGCCTCTGCCTGACCCCCGAGCGCTGCGACGAGCTGGCGCTGCCCCCGATGGTGCAGAAGAACGAGGCGCCGCTTCAGACCGCCTTCACCGTCTCGATCGAGGCCCGTGAGGGTGTGACAACCGGGATCTCCGCAGCCGACCGGTCGCGGACGATCCAGACGGCGATCGACCAGAACAAGGGGTCAGCCGACCTCGTCCAGCCGGGTCACATCTTCCCGCTCCGCGCCAAGCCCGGCGGTGTCCTCGAGCGAACCGGCCAGACCGAGGCCGCCGTCGACCTCGCCCGGCTCGCCGGGCTCATCCCCGCGGGCGTCGTGTGCGAGGTGATGAACGAGGACGGGACAATGGCGCGCGTCCCCGACCTGCTGGGGTTCTGCGAGCGCCACGACATCAAGCTGATCACCGTCGCGGATCTGATCGAGTATCGCCGCCGCACCGAGAAGCTGGTCGAGCGCACGGTCTCCGTACGGCTCCCGACCGCATACGGCGACTTCGAGGCCGTGGCCTTTCGCGAGACGCTGACCGGCAAGACCCACATCGCGCTCCTCAAAGGCGAGATCGACGGGGCGGAGGACGTCCTCGTCCGAGTCCACTCGGAATGCCTCACCGGCGACGTCTTCCACTCGTTCCGCTGCGACTGCGGGGAGCAGCTGGAGCAGGCGCTCGAGCAGATTGCCGCGGGGGAGCGCGGAGTCCTGCTCTACATGGCCCAGGAGGGACGCGGGATCGGCCTGCTCAGCAAGCTCAAGGCGTACGAGCTCCAGGAGGAAGGCCTCGACACCGTCGACGCGAACCTCGAGCTGGGCTTCCCTGCAGACGCAAGGGAGTGGGGGATCGGAAACCAGATCCTCGCCGACCTCGGACTGACGACGATCAGGATCCTGACGAACAACCCGAAGAAGATCACCGGCCTCGAGGGCTTCGGGCTCCGCGTCGTCGAGCAGGTGCCGATCGAAACCTCGCCGAACGCCGAGAATCGCCGCTATCTCGAGACGAAACGCGACAGGCTCGGCCACAAGCTCCACCACCAGGATCTACGGTTCGACTCGTGAGCGACCGGCTCGAGGAACGCAAGGAGAACGTCCGCCCCGAGCCGGAGCCTGAGCCCGAGCCGGAGATCCCGCAGCTGCGAACCGCAGAGGCCGAACCGGAGCACGAGGCCGCGGCGCCCGAGCACGCTCCGGGCCGGTTCGAAGTTCCGTCCGGCTACGGGGTGATGACCGGGTCTTCGGACGGTGAGGGCCTGTCCGTGGGAGTCGTGGTCGCGAAGTTCAACGGCGAGATCACGAGGCGCCTGCTCGCCAATGCGCTCGACGAGCTCGAAGCGACGGGCGTCTCGCGCCAGTCGGTGACGATCGTGCCGGTCCCCGGTGCGTTCGAGCTGCCACTCGCGGCGATAGCGCTCGCGAAGACCCGCAAGTACGCCTGCATCGTCGCGCTCGGCTGCGTCGTGCGCGGCGAGACCCCGCACTTCGACTACGTGGCGGGCGAGGCGGCGAGTGGCCTCCAGCTTGCGGCGATCGAGACGGGTGTGCCCGTCGCCTTCGGGGTCCTGACGACGGACACGATCGAGCAGGCCGAGGCCAGGATCGACCGCGTCGGCGACGTCGTGCGAGGCGCCGTGGAGATGGCGAACCTCTTCCAGCAGCTGCGCGCCGCGGCGAAGTAGTCCCCTCGCCGCGGAACGGGCTTTGCCCGTTCCGCCCGTAACCGAACGTCGGTACGCGACGTGTGCAGGCAACGTTGGCGCCGCGCGGCGCGGCGCGCCGCCCGGCTTCCGGAAGGTCGCTGAAAGTCGTGAGACTTTCAGCGAAGCGGGCGCCTGAAGGGCGTCCGCTAGACTGGCGCGCCGATGAGCAGGGTCTGTGCAGTTTGCGGAAAGAAGCCGGGCTTCGGTCACAACCGGAGCCACTCGATGGTCGCCACGAAGCGGCGCTTCGACCCGAACCTCCAGCGCGTGAGGATCCTCCTCAAGGGCAAGCCGACTCGCGCGTACGTCTGTACCCGGTGTCTCAAGGCCGGGAAGGTCGAGAAGGCGCTGTAGCCGTCCGCGTCGCCCTCGTGGAGGACAACCGTGTCTTCCGCGAAGCGCTCGAGATGCTGCTCAGCATGCGGCCGGACGTCGAGGTCGTCGCCGCGGTCGAGAACGGGAACGACGTCGTCCAGCTCTGCCGGGACCACCATCCCGACGTCGTAGTGATGGACTACCGGCTGCCGGGGCTCGACGGCGTCCAGGCAACCGCCGTGCTCAGGCGCGAATGCCCTGACGTCGCCGTCGTCTGCCTGACCGCGTCCGCCAACGCCCGCGAGACGGAGGCGTTGATCGACGCCGGTGCCGTCGCCTGCCTCACGAAGGACGGGGAGCTGGACGACATCGTCGCGGCCATCCGCAACGCAGCCGCGCGGTGACCGTTAGGGTCGCGCCGTGAACCCGACCTCGGGAGTGATCGGCGAAGCGTGGGAGATGTTCAAGGCCCACTGGCGCCACCTCGTCACGATCGCGCTCGTTGTCTACGTGGCGGTCGCGCTCATCAACCTGGTGCTCGTGGCCGTCCTGACCTGGGTCGGCGCGATCCTCGGCGCGATCATCTCGCTCATCGCGCTCTTCTGGGTGCAGGGCGCTCTCGTGCGGGCGGTGGACGACATCCGCGACGGGCGCGCAGACCTGACTCTCGGTGAGACCTTCGAGCGGGTGCGCCCGCAGCTCCCGGCGATCATCGTCGGTGGCTTGCTTGCCGGGCTCGGGATTGCCTTCGGGCTCGTGCTCCTGATCGTTCCGGGCCTGATCCTGCTGACCTGGTGGATCCTGCTGATTCCGGTGATCGTGCTCGAGGGGCGCTCCGCGGGCGAGGCGTTCAGCCGCAGCCGCGAGCTCGTCCGCGGCTACGCGTGGAGCGTCTTCGGCGTGATCGTGCTCACGATCTTGCTCGTCATCGCCTTCAACATCGTGCTGGGCCTCCTGCTCCTGCCGATCAGCGACTGGCTCCAGAGCTTCATCTCGAATGTGGTCAGCGGGACCGTCGTGACGCCCTTCGTCGCGCTCACCTGGACGATCCTGTACTACCGGCTGCGGGCGGCGAAGGAAGCGCCCGCCGACGCTCCACCCGAGCCCGAAGCGCCCGCCACGCCTGCGTAGGCCCATCCGAGACGGCCCGACGCCCGTAGGAGTCAGTGTCTCTCGACAGGAGGAGCCCTCATTGAAACGGATGCTGATCTCGATCGTCATTCTCGCCGCGCTCGCGCTGCCGCTGGCGGCGCCGGCCGGAACCGATGCAACCACGCCCACGAAGCTCACCGGCGTCACGGGACCCGGCTTCACGATCACCGTCAAGAAGGGGCGCACGAAGGTGACGCGCCTCAAGCCGGGCAAGTACACGTTCACGGTTTCGGACAGGTCCGGCTTGCACAACTTCGTCCTCACCGGCCCCGGGATCCGGAACAGGACGATCACGGGCCTCGGCTTCACAGGGACCCGGTCGGCGACCGTGACGCTGAAGCGCGGCCGCTACGAGTACTACTGCACGCCCCACCGCAGCATGGGCATGAAGGGCTTCATCACCGTCAGGTAAAGCGCACATGCGCCGGTGGCCCGCTCCCGCCCGGCGAAGCCGGGCTCCGCGGGCCGCCTGACGCCGCTGGCGGCACGATGCTCTCCGGGGCCGTGTTGGAACACTGTCCCCTCCGGCCTCGCACCGCCAGCGGCGCCCGCATGCACGCTTACGTCCCGGCAGTTCGGAGGTTCGGCCCAGGGTCCCTCGGGCCGAACCCGAATCGCTCTGCAGGGATTTCCTCGCCCGCGACCACCCGCGCCGCGTACTCGGCGAGGGCGGGGCCGTGCTTGAAGCCGTGGCCCGAGCCGCCGCCGAAGATCCAGTTGCCGTCGAGCTCCGGGTGCGGCGCCAGGAGGAAGTTCGTGTCGGGCGTCAGCGAGTACGGGCAGGCCTTCGCGAACGCCAGAGGCGCATCCGCGAGTGCAGGGAACCGCTCCTCCGCGTAGGCCCGGGCGATCGCCGCGTTGCGCTCGTCCGGCGTCCGGTCGTCGCTCTCCGGGTCGAGCGGCGGGCCCTCGAAGTCCGGCGCGATCTTGAATCCGTGCCCGATCCGGCCGACGCCGTAGATCGAACGGTCGTAGTCGACCCAGGCCGGCACCCGGCCTGCGTCCCAGGGCTCAGGGCACTCGAAGTAGAAAAGGTCCTGCCGGGAGACGTGCAGCGGGACGACGTCCGGGAAGAGGGACGCGAGCCAGGCGCCGCACGCCCAGACCACAACGTCTGCCTCGACCTGTCCGGGCTCCACCGCCTCGTCGACGAGTTGAACGCCGGCCCGGCGCGCCGACTCGACCATCGCGCGGGTCGCGTCGGCCGCGCGAAGGATTCCGGCGCTCGGCTCGTAGAGGATGAACTCGAGGTCGCCGGGCTCGAAGCTCGGGAAGAGCCGTGCGCCGTCCTCCGGCGCCAGCCGCTCGACTGGGATCCCCTCGGCCTTCAGAACCCGCTCGCTCTGCGTCTCCCAGCCGTTCTGGTCACGGCCGAACCAGGCGACGCCGCACTCTCGGAAGAGCTCGCGCCCCGTCTCAGCTTCCAGTTCGCGCCAGAGCTCCCGTGCCCGCCAGGCGGAGCGCATGTACCACGCGTCGGCGCCGTGCGAGTAGCGAATCAGCCGCGACTCGTCGCCCGACGCAGCCCGCTCGTGACCCGGCTCGTGCCGCTCGTAGAGCGTGACGTCCCAGCCGTCCCGGGCCAGGCGGCGGGCGAGCGACGCGCCGAAGATCCCGGCGCCGGCGACGGCAGCGGACGGCATGTCGCCGAGCCTAAGCGACTTCGAGCGGCTCGACGCCCGACCGAGTGATCCGCCAGCCCGCGAGCTCGCCCGTGTCCGCGCGGAGGATCAGGTACGGACGGCCCTCCCAGAGCCCGATGTTCTCCACGTCGGTGCGGGAGGGGCGGGGCTCGCTACGAGGGTGCGAGTGGAAGACGGCGAGCTCGTAACCCTCGTCCTCGAGGAAGAAGTCGGTGGGGTCGCGCGGGCGCAGCTCGAAGCGGTACGGGCTCTCCAGCGCGTTCTCGGCCGGGAGGTAGCGCTCGGCCACTCCCTCACGGAACGCGACCAGCCCGCAGGCCTCGTTCGGCGCCTCCTCCTGCGCGTGCGCGAGGAGCTCGGCGCGGATCGCGGCGGGGACTACCACCAGATCGAGTGCTCCATCGCCTGCTCCACGTCCTCGGCCTCCCAGAGGGGCGCCGAAAGGTACTTCCAGCCGGCGTCGGCGAGGACGGCGACGACGACACCTTCGTCGAGATGCTCGGCCACGACCCGGGCGACGTGGAGGACGGCGCCGGACGACACGCCGGCGAAGATCGCCTCGCGCTCGAGCAGTGCCCGCATCCCGGCGACCGCGTCGGCGTTGGAGACGAGGATCTTCCGGTCGAGCTGCTCAACGTCGAGGATCGGCGGGACGTAGCCGTCTTCGAGCGAGCGCAGGCCGAGGACGGGATCGCCGGGCAGCGGCTCCGCCGCCGCGACGACGACCTCCGGGAACGTCTCACGCAGCCGGCGGCCGACGCCCATGAGCGTCCCGCCCGTCCCGAGCCCCGCGACCACCGCGTCGACACGCTCCAGCTCCCCGGCGATCTCGGCCCCTGTGGTCTCGTAGTGCGCCCGCGGGTTCGCGTCGTTGCCGTACTGGAACGGGAGGAAGTAGCGCGGCTCCCGCTCGCCCAGCGCCAGTGCCATCCGGACCGCGCCGTTCGAGCCTTCCGCGCCCGGAGAGAGGATGACCTCAGCCCCGAACAGCCGGAGCAGCCTCAGCCGCTCTTCGGTCACGTTCTCGGGGACGACACATGTGAGGCGGTAGCCCTTCACGCGCGCCACCATCGCGAGCGAGATGCCGGTGTTTCCGCTCGTCGGCTCGAGCAGCTCCCTGCCCGGGCGGAGGTCGCCCGAGGCCTCCGCCGCCTCGATCATCGCCTTCGCGACCCGATCCTTGATCGAACCCGTCGGGTTCTGCCCCTCGAGCTTCGCGTAGAGCGTGACGCCCGGCTTCGGCGAGAGTCGCGTCAGCTCGACGAGCGGCGTGTTCCCGACGAGCTCAAGGACGCTCTTAACAGCCACCGGCCATGGCCGGTAGCAGGATCACTGTCGAGCTGTCGGAGACCTCGGTGTCGAGGCCGTCTCGGGTCCGGACGTCCTCGCCCTCGACGTAGACGTTCACGAAGCGCGCCAGCTCACCCTCTGGATAGATCCGCGCGCGAAGTGCCGGGAAACGGCCGGTCAGGTCATCGAGGAGCTCGCGGACGGTTGCGCCGCTGGCCGGAACCGATGATTCGCCGCCGGTTTCCGCCCGGAGGGTGGGAGGGATGCGAACCGTGCTCATCGTCCCTGGCAGAACTCGACGTAGTCGATGTACGTCGGTGATCGTCGGGTTGTCGCCGCAGACCGGGCAGTCCGGGTCGCGCCGGACCTGCACCTCGTCCAGCCGCGCGGCGAGCGCGTCGAAGAGCAGCAGTCGCCCGATCGCGGGCTCGCCGATCCCGAGCGCGAGCTTCAGCGCCTCGTTCGCCTGGAGTGAGCCGATCACGCCCGGCAGCACGCCGAGCACGCCGCCCTCGGCGCAGCTCGGCGCCAGCTCCGGCGGCGGTGGCTGCGGGAAGAGGCACCGGTAGCACGGCCCGTCGTGCGGCTTGAACACGGTCACCTGGCCCTCGAAGCGGAAGATCGAGCCGTGGACGACGGGGATGTCGTGCCAGACCGACGCGTCGTTCAGGAGGTAGCGCGTGGGGAAGTTGTCGGCGCCGTCGACGATCAGGTCCCAGCCGCCCGAGAGGATCCTGTCGACGTTCGCCGAGGTCAGTCGCTCCTCGTAGGTGACGACCTCGACGTCCGGGTTGAGCTCCTCCAGCGCCTTCCTGGCGGAGCGCGCCTTGAGCTCGCCGAGGCCGGCAGTCGAGTGCAGCACCTGGCGCTGCAGGTTCGAGGAGTCGACCACGTCGTCGTCGACGATTCCGATCCGGCCGACACCCGCAGCCGCGAGGTAGAGCGCGGACGGCGAGCCGAGCCCGCCTGCGCCGATCAGCAGGATGCTTGTCTCGAGCAGGCGTTGCTGCCCCTCCTCGCCGACCTCCGGGATCAGCAGATGGCGGCTGTACCGCTCCCGCTTGTCCTCCTCCAGGCGGCTTTCGGACTCGACCGGGAAGCCGAGCTCACGCCAGGCGACGATCCCGCCCGTCATCGAGATCGACTCCTCGTAGCCGAGCGCGTCGAGAGTCGGCAGTGCTCGCAGCGAGCGGGCGCCGACTGCGCAATACGTGATGATCGAGCGGCTTCGGTCGGGCACGAGCTCCGGCAGCCTCGTCTCGAGCTGGGACATCGGGACGTGGAGAGAGCCGGGGATGTGGGCGACCTTCCGCTCCTCGTCGCTTCGGACGTCGACGAGCAGCGCGTCCGCCTCGCGAGCCTCGCGCGGGCCGACCTCCCGGACCGTTGTCGACATGCGTTGAGGATAGCCGCGCGAAGCCGGCGCGCCGCGACGGCCGAGCCGCCGCGGCGCGCTGTTGCGGCGCCGGCGAGTCGGCGCCTCGTGGGGCTACCGTGGTGCCCCGATGTCCCGCCGTTTCCGCGTGATCCTGGTCGTCGCCGTCGCCGTCGCGGCGGCAGTCGGCGTCGCCGCAGGTGCGGCGTACTTCGGCCGAGACGACGATTCCGAGGCGGCGCGCCCGGAAGGGAACCCGCCGGTCCTCGTCGACCTCGGCGTGCGTACGGATCCGGACGCACGGCGCCTCCGGCGCGCGGCCGGCCTGCACTCCCACGGCGACCTCGCGGGAGCCAGGGTCGAGTTCGCCCGCGGACGCTCCCTCCAGGCGGAGGCCGGAGAGGCGATCTCGTCCTGGCCCGACGGGACCTTGGCGCGCCTCGAGGAGCTTGCGACGCTCCATCCCCGGAGCGGCCCTGTGCTGTTCCACCTCGGCCTCGCTCGGTACTGGAGCGGCGACACGGCCGGCGCAGTCGAGGCGTGGCGGACGACGCGCACGCGGGCGCCGGACACGGCTTTCGCAGTCCGGGCGGCGGATCTCCTCTTCCGCCGCGCCCCGCCGGGGCTTCCGAGCTTCGTTCCCGGCTTTCCGGGGCCGCCCGAGGTTCGCGCGCTCGACGCGCCCGAGCAGCTCGTCGCGCTTCGGAGGAGGGCCCGGCGGCCCGATCCCCGGGCCAAGCTCTTCTATGGGGTGGCGCTCCAGCGCGTCGAGCGCCCGATCTCGGCGCGCCGCGAGTTCTCCGCCGCCGCGAGGCTCGCGCCGAACGACGTCGACGCACTCGTCGCCGACGCGATCGGCCGCTTCGAGAAAGACCATCCCGAACGCGCGTTCTCCCGCATGGGCCCGCTCACCAGGCGTTTCCCCCGCGCAGGCACGGTCCGCTTCCACCTTGGCCTGATGCTCCTGTGGCTGGGGGACGTGGACGAGGCCAAGCGCCAGCTACGGCGCGCAACCCGGCTCGGAGAGCCGCATGCGACGGAAGCAAAACGGCTTCTCGACCGTCTTGAGTGAATGCAGAACACGATCGACACTAGGACCGACGAACCGCAAGATGGGCCGATCGGCCTATGGCGGTACAGAAGGTCCTTTGGAAGGATGCGCCATGTCCGACCAGGTTTACAGGGGTAAGCACAGAGCGGACAAGAGAGGGGAAGCGGTGGAGCAGGCGGCAACCGTGGGCCAGACGGCAGCAGTTCCGGCCGAGGCGACCTTCGAGGCGCTGATCGCAAGCGCCCAGGAGTCGGGGCAGCTGGCGTCCGACGAGCTCGCCGTCGCGATCGACGAGCTCGACTTGGAGCCGCAGCAGGTCGACGAGCTGCACAGCAAGCTCGAGGAGCTGCAGATCGAGGTCGTGGAGCCGGTCGAGGCGAAGGCCGACCAGCGCGAGGTCTCGACCGAGGCGCTTCAACTGTTCCTCAAGGACATCGGCAAGGTCGACCTGCTGACTGCGGCGCAGGAGATCGAGCTGGCGAAGCGGATCGAGCGCGGCGACAATCGCGCGAAGCAGGAGATGGTCGAGGCGAACCTCCGGCTCGTCGTCTCGATCGCCAAGCGCTATCGGAACCAGGGGCTGCCGTTCCTCGACCTGATCCAGGAGGGGACGATCGGCCTGGTGCGCGCGGCCGAGAAGTTCGACCACCGCAAGGGCTTCAAGTTCTCGACGTACGCCACCTGGTGGATCCGGCAGGCGGTTGCGCGAGCGCTCGCCGACAAGGCGCGGACGATCCGCATGCCCGTCCACGTGGTCGAGAAGCTGAACAAGATCCTCCGCACCGAGCGGAAGCTGAGGGCCGAGCGCGGTCGGGAGCCCAGCTCACAGGAGATCGCGCACGAGCTCGACCTCACGATCGACGAGGTCGACCAGATTCGGCGGAGCGCGCAGACGCCGGTCTCGCTCGAGAAGCCGGTCGGCGACGACGAGGAGTCCGAGTTCGGGCACTTCATCACCGACGAGCTGGCGCCGCAGCCCGAAGACGTCGCCGAGGACATCCTCCGCAAGGAGGCGCTCGTGAAGATCCTCGGGACGCTCTCCGACCGCGAGCGGCGGGTGCTCGAGCTCAGGTACGGCCTGAACGGCGAGCAGCCGCGGACGCTGGACGAGGTCGGGCGGACGTTCCAGGTCACGCGCGAGCGGATTCGGCAGATCGAGAACCAGAGTCTGAAGAAGCTCCGCGCGCTCGCGGATTCCCAGAAGCTCAGGGTTGCATAGCGCTTAGACTCGGCCGCCCGTGGCCGAGCTGAATCCAGCCTGGATGGAGGAGCTCTCGGAGCTCCTTCGTATCCCCTCGATCAGCGCCGACTCCGCGCACAAAGACGATGTGCGGCGGGCCGCCGAGTGGGTCGCCGAGTCCGTGCGTCGGGCCGGCGGCGAGGCGGAGCTCGTCGAGACGGAGACCTTTCCGCTCGTCGTCGGCGAGGTGCCGGCCTCCTCGGGTGGCGACGCTCCGACCGTCCTCTGCTACGGCCACTTCGACGTCCAGCCGCCCGGCCCGGCCGACGACTGGGAGACGAGCCCGTTCGAGCCGGAGGTGCGGGACGGCTGGCTCTACGCGCGCGGGGTCGCCGACGACAAGGGGCAGCTCTGGGCGCTGCTGAAGGCGACGGAGGAGCTGAACGCGGCCGACGAGCTCCCCGTGAACGTCCGGTTCGTCTGCGACGGCGAGGAGGAGACCGGCGGCCACCAGGTCGTGGCCTTCATCGATGCGGACGAGCGCGGCGCGGACGCTGCCGTGGTCTTCGATGCGGCGATGCTCCGACCCGGCGCGCCGGTGATGCACACGGGGACGCGCGGCCTCGTCTACCTCCATGTTCGCGTGCGGACCGGGGAGCGGGATCTTCATTCCGGCGTGTTCGGCGGGGCGGCGCTCAGCTCGACGGACGCTCTGATGCAGGCGCTGAGCGGGGTTCTGCCCGGCGCGGACGGCCTGCCGCCCGAGCCGTTGCGCGTGGGGAGCGTAGTGCCGTCCGAGGAAGAGCTCGCCGCGTGGAAGGAGCTCGATGCCGGGTCGCAGGTGCTCGAGGAGGGTGGGGGGCGACCAGCCGACGATCGGGCGGCCGAGGACTTCTACCTTCGAACGTGGGCGCACCCCGCGGTTACCGTGAACGGCGTCATCGGCGGCGAGCCTCTGCTCCAGAAGACGGTGCTCCCGGTGGCCGCCGAGGCCAACGTCTCGATCCGGCTGGCGCCCGGTCAGGATCCGGATGAGATCTATCCGGTGATGGAGCGGCTCATCCGAGAGGCGGCTCCCGATGGCGCGGACGTGGAGGTGGAGCGCTGGTCGTCAGCGCCTGCGGGGCTGGTGCCGCCCGACGCGCCGGCGATCCAGCTTTCGCTCGACGCGTTCGAACGGGTGGTCGGGACGAGGCCGCTGCTGATCCGCGTCGGCGGGACGCTGCCGATCCTCCCCGCGTTGGAGGCCAAGGGAATCCCGACCGTGCTGACCGGCTTCGACCTGCCCGACGGCAACATCCACTCGCCGAACGAGCGCCTCCGCGTCGACCACATCCCGCTCGCGGTCGAGGCGGCCAAAGAGCTCTTCCGGGCGTTCGCCTCGCTTCGCTAGTCCCAGGGCGGGGGATTGTGCGTCCAGTGACCGCCGACCATCGTGGCGACCACTCGAACCTCCGCTAGCTCCTCGGCTTCGATCGCGAACGGGTCCCGGTCGAGGACGACGAGGTCGGCCTGGAAGCCCGGGACGAGCCTTCCGCGCCGGTGCTCGTCATAGGCGAGCCAGGCCGGGGTGACACAAGTTGCATGGAACACTTGCTCGACGGTCAGTGACTGCTCGGGGTGCCAGGCCGGACGGTCGTCGAGCGTGCGCAGGACGCCGGCGCGGATGCCGGCGAGCGGGTCGAGCTCCTCGATCGGCGCGTCCGAGCCGTTCGCGACCACGGCGCCCGAGTCGACCAACGACCTGTAGGCGTAGGCGCCGTCCGTCTTCCCGGCCCAGAAGCGGTCGGCGACGTCCCGGTCCGACGTGGCATGGCTGAACTGGACGGAGGCGGCGACGCCGAGCTCAGCGAACCGTCCGACGTCCTCCGGCGCCAGCAGCTGCGCGTGCTCGATCCGGTGTCGGAGCCCAAGCGGCGCCCACTGGGCCCGGGTCTCCTCGAAGGCGTCGAGCGCCTCGCGGTTCGCCAGGTCGCCGATCGCGTGGACGGCGACCGGCCAGCCGGCAGGCGTCGCGCGTCGGAGGATCTCCACCAGCGCCGCGCGGCTCGTGATCTCGACGCCTGTGCCGTCGAGCAGCCGCGCGGTCTGCGAGCCGAGCGTGCCGTCCATGAACGCCTTCAGGTAGCCGACTCGGAGCATCCCGTCGCCGAGACCGCTCCGGATGCCCAGCTCCGCGAGCCGGCCGACGTGGTCGGCTGGAAGTGACTGCCAGACCCGCACCGACAATGCCCTCTCGGCGGCGAGCGCCTGCCAGTACCGCAGCGCTCCGATCCAGCCGTCCTTGTCGTGGACGGAGGTAACCCCTCGCGCGGCCGCCACCCGCAGGCCCTCGCGCATCGCGTCGAGGTACTCCGCGTCCGCGATCTCCACGTGCCGGTCGCGGAAACTCCAGCAGGCCTCCTCGCGGAGGATCCCGGTCGGCTCGCCCGCGGCATCCCGCTCGACGACGCCACCTTCGACCTCCAGGTCGCCGTTGGCCAGGGCGAGCGCGGCCGAGTTGAGCCAGAGCGAGTGCGAGTCGTGCGAGAGCAGCGCCACCGGCACCTCGCCGGCCACCTCGTCCAGCGCCTCGCGGCTCGGCTGCTCGGGCCACCCTGCATCCCGCCAGCCGCGGCCGCGGAGCCAGCCGCCCTCGCGCACCGATCCGAGCCCGTCCCGTACCCGCGCTGCCGCCTCTTCCACCGACGCGACGCCCTCGAGGCGCACCTCCCGCCGCGCCAGCGCCCAGGTCGGGAAGTGGACGTGCGCGTCCGAGAACCCGGGAAGCACGCAGCGCCCACCAAGGTCGACCCGGTCGGGGCTCGGCAGCGCGTCCTCGTGCGTCCCGACCCCGCCGGCGATCCGGTCGCCGGCGATGGCAAGCGCCGAGACGGTCGGCAGAGCGCCATCGAGAGTCCGCACGACGCCCCGTTCGAGGATCACGCCGGACAATGTAGTTTCCGATCGGCCGGCGACGCCGCGCTACGACGGGCGTTCGGGACGTTCGCCCGCGAGTCCGGCGCGCGCTCGCTCTGCTGCCGCTCCGTAACCCTTTCGCCCGGCGACCTCGACGGCCTGGGCGAGCGCCGACTGGGCTTCGTCTTCTCGGCCGGCGACCTCCAGGACCTCGCCGAGGCTCGTGAGCGTGAACCATTGGAGGAAGAGGAAGTCAGTCCCGCTCGCAGTCTCGACCGCGTCGCGGGCGAGGCGTTCTGCCTCGTCCGTCTTACCCTGCCGGGCGCGGATCTTCGACCGTACGCTCCGCAGCAAGGCCTGCGAGTAGGCGTCCTCGCTTCCGGCGGTTTCCTCTCCCACTCCGAGCAACTCCTCACTCTCGTCGAGGCGCCCCTGTACGCGGACAGCCTCGGCGAGCATCCCCGCGACCGTCGAAAGCCACGCCAGCTCGCCGATCTCCCGCAGCGTCTCGAGCGCCCAACGCAGCTGCCGCTCGGCCGCCGCCGGGTCGCCTGCGAGCAGCTCCGTCCATCCGTACAGCTGGCTGAACGGACCTGCGAGCCATACGGGCAGCGCGATCTCTTCCAAGGTCGCGCGCGCGCGCTCGGTCAGCTCCCGGGCCTCTCCGAAGCGGCCGAGCATCGCCTCGAAGGCGCCCCACGTGGCAAGCGCGGTCGACAGCGCCTTGCGGTCGCCTCCCGACCGGTCCACGATCGAGCGGCAGCGGTCGATGCCCTCGTCGACCGGCGTCGGACCGGCCCACACGGTCAGCGGCACCCACGCCAGCGCCTCGAAGTGCTCGCGCTCGTCGCTGGCTCCGGCCGCGTGCGCCGCCGCGCGCTCCCACGCCTCTCCGGCGGCTTGGAACTGGCATGTCGTCAGGTGGAACAGGCCGAGGAGGGACCATGCCTTCGCCAGCCCTCGCTCGTCGGCCTCGTGTTCGAAGATCGAGATCGCCCGGGTCGCTTCGCGCTGCGCCTCTTGGGCCCACCCCTCGGGGTCGGTGAAGAGCCTGACCCAGAGGCCGAGGATGACCGCCTGCGCCTCCAGGCGCGCCTCGGCTTGACCGTGCGCAGCCTCGGTCGTCTCGGCGACGACCTCCTGCAGCCGCCCGAAGTCGCCCGTCTCGAGCAGGGCGAACGCGAGCTCAGGAAGGATCTCTTGCCGCAGCGGGTCGTCGTCCGGGGCGACACGCTCTGCGCGGGTGAGCAGGTTGACGGCCGCGGGCATGTCGCCGCGCGCGAAGGCCCGGCGCCCTGCCGATGCGAGAGTCGCGGCTGCCCGGCGGCCAAGCGAGACGGTGCGCTCGCTCCGCTGGCCGAGCTCTGACAGCGTCGTGTGCGCACGTTCGAGGTGGAACCCCACGATCTCCTCTCGCTCTCCCATCCCCTCCCGGGTCTTGCGCTCGATCCACGCCGCGAACCGCTCATGCAGGTGCGCGCGAGCAGCCTTGGGGATCCCGCCGTACGCGGCGTCGACCGCGAGGATGTGCGCGAAGCGAAAGGCATCCTCCTCGCTCAGTGTCGAGCGATCCGGAAGGATCAACTGTTTCCTGGTCAGCGCTTGGAGGTGGCTGCCGACGTGAGCGCGCTGCTCCTCGGGCGAGAGCGCGGCTACGGCTCCCCACCAAAAGACTCTCCCGATGACAGATGCGCGCTCGATAACGGCGCGCTCTTCGTCCTTGAGCCGGTCGAGGCGCGCCGTGAGGAGCGCGTGGATCGTCGGCGGGATCCTGAGGTTCGACAGATCGCCGATGACGACCCAGGTCCCGTCACTCCGCTCGAGCAGGCCGTCGTCGACGAGCATCCGCAGGGTCTCGCCGACGAATAACGGGTTCCCTTCGGCGGCCTCGGCGATCCGCGCGCGCGCGTCGTCGGCGAGCTGGCCGCCGCCGAGCAGGTTGCTGATCAGGCCGTCGGTCTCGGCGTCCGTCAGCGGCGGGAGCGAGACGAGCGACTGTTTCGCCTTGCCGGTGAGCCAGCTCCCGCGGGCCTCGACCAGCTCGGGTCGTGCCAGGAAGAGCAGCATGACCGGTACGCCGCGAATCCAGTCGGCGAGGTACTCGAGCAGGTCGAGGAACGTCGGCTCCGCCCACTGGATGTCGTCGAAGACCACGAGGAGCGGCCGTCGCTGGGCGAGCGTCTCGAGGAGCTTCCGTACTGACCAAAACGTCTCGTGGACGCCCGGGGTTGCCGAGTCAAGCCCGAGGAAGCCGCCGAGCCGGTCGGCGACGAGCGCCGAGTCGGGCGCATCCTCGAGGAGAAGATCCAGCTTTCGTCGGGCCTCGCTCGGAGGATCGGAATCGCTGACGCCTGCGGCACCTTGCAGCAGCTCCGTGATCGGCCAGAAGGTGATCCCCTCCCCATACGGCAGGCAGCGCCCCCCGACGACGGTCGCGCGCTCGCCGATCGTCGCGACCAGCTCGCCGGTGAGCCGTGACTTTCCGACGCCGGCCACGCCCATGACGGTCGCAACGTGACATTCGCGACTCTCGACGCTCCGATCGAACACCGTCCGCAGCACGTCGAGCTCGTGCTCGCGTCCGACGAGCGGCGAGTCGAGTCGGCGCGCCCACCGCGGGCCCACCGGTGCCATCTCGAGCACGCGCCAGGCCGCTACCGGCTCGGGTTTTCCCTTGAGCGTCAGCGGCACCATCGGCTCCGCAGTCACCGCGTCGCCGACAAGCCGGTATGTCGCCTCGCCGACGAGGATCTCGTCGGGAGCGGCAGCCTGCTCGAGGCGCGCTGCGACGTTGACGGCGTCGCCGGCGACGAACGACTGACCTTCCGCGGGATCGCCCGCAACCACCTCGCCGGTGTTCACGCCGGTGCGGATCCGGAGCTCGACGCCCCAATCCCGCTGAAACTCCTCGTTCAGCTCGGCGCGCGCATCACGGATCTCGACCGCGGCTCGTACCGCCCGGTGGGCGTCGTCCTCGTGGAGCTGTGGCACGCCGAAGACGGCGACGACCGCATCGCCGATGAACTTCTCCGTCGTCCCCCCGTGCCGCTCGACGATCGTCTGCACACGCTCGAAGTAACGCCCCATAAGCCCGCGAAGTGACTCCGGGTCGAGCTCGTGCCCGATCCCCGTGAACCCGACCACGTCTGAGCAAAGGACGGTGACCACCCTCCGCGTCTCGGAGCGCACCGGGGGTTCGACGTGTCCGTCAGTCATTCCGCATCTCCGGGGTCGCCGCCGCGAGCGTGCGCGGCGGCGTCTCGGACATTCTCGCGCGCTTGTCCGGATTGGACAAGCGCGACGACCGGCCTGGCCTCGTCGCCGCCGGTCTCGGGACCGGCCAGGCCGCGTTAGCTCCGGCACCGGGTATGGGCATAGCGCTATCGGCATGAATAACCTCGACGACACACTCGACCGCCCGCGCGAGCAGGGCACCGGCCGCGGCGGTCCGTCCTTCTGGATCGCCACGACGCCGGAGACCGACTATCCGCAGCTGACCGACCAGATCTCGGTCGACGTGGCCGTCGTCGGGGCCGGGATCACCGGAATCACCGCGGCCGTCCTGCTCAAACGGGCAGGCAAGACCGTCGCCCTCCTCGACCTGAAGCGGATCGTGCACGGGGCGACCGGGTACACGACCGCCAAGGTCACGTCCGGCCACGGGCTGGGCTACTCGAAGATCCGCGAGGCCTTCGGCGAAGAGGGCGCCCGCACCTACGCGGAGGCGAACCAGGCGGCACTGGAGCAGATCGCGCAGCTTGTCGAGGAGGACGGAATCGACTGCGACTTCGAGCGCAAGGACAACTACGCGTACGCGGAGGACGAGGAGCAGGCACAGCAGGTGAGGGAGGAGGTCGAGGTCGAGCAGGCCGCGGGGCTGCCGGCATCGCTCGTGCGTGAGACGCCGCTGCCGTTCCCGGTCGCCGCCGCCGTCCGGCTCGAGAACCAGGCGCAGTTCCATCCGCGCAAGTACCTCCTGGCGCTTGCCGCGGCCATCCCCGGGGACGGGAGCCACGTCTTCGAGAATTCCCGCGTCCACTCGGTCAAGCACGGCGAGCCGTGCGAGGTGGTCACGGACAAGGGACGAGTGCGGGCCGGCGACGTCGTCGTCGCCACGCACCTGCCGATCCTCGACCGCGGCCTCTTCTTCGCCAAGACCTACCCGCACCTGAGCTACGCGCTGTGCGCGCCGATCGATCCGTCGGCGGCGCCGGACGGGATGTTCATCAATGCCGGCACGCCGACCCGCTCGATGCGGACGCTCCGCGACGGCGACCGGCTCCTCCTCAACGTCGGCGGCAACGGGCACAAGGTCGGCGCCGAGGACGACACGCCGTCCAAGTACGACGAGCTCGAGGACTTCCTCCGCAAGCACTGGCCGAGTGCCGGCGAGGTCGAGTACCGCTGGTCGACGCACGACTACATGCCGCACGACCAGGTTCCCTACGTGGGCCGTGTCGCCCGCACGACGCCGCACGTGTACACGGCGACGGGGTTCAACAAGTGGGGCATGACGAACGGGACGGCGGCCGCGGAGATGATCGCCGACTCGATCCTCGGCCGGCCGAATGCCTGGCTGGAGCTCTTCGACTCGAAGCGGCTCCCGCCGCGCTCGGCTCTGACGAAGCTCGTCCAGGAGAACGCCAGCGCCGGCTTCCACTTCTTCGCCGACCGGGTGGCGGCAGGAGACGTGTCCTCGGCTGACGACCTCGGACCAGGCGAGGGCGCGATCGTCGGCCGGGTCAGGAAGACGGCTGTCTACCGGGACGACGACGGCGCCGTCCACGAGCTGTCACCGGTCTGCCGCCACCTCTGGTGCATCGTGGACTGGAACCCGGCCGAGCGGACGTGGGACTGCCCGTGCCACGGCTCCCGCTACGCAGCCGACGGCCGGGTCATCGAGGGCCCGGCGACGGAGGATCTGAAGCCGAAGCGCTAGTCGCGCGTCAGGAAGGCGACGCGGCCCCGCTGGCCGGCGGCCCAGCAGGCGAAGCCGCCGGCGCAGTCGACCGTGTCGAAGCTGCCCTCGTCGAACTGGCGCCAGGTGCGGCCCTGGTCGGTCGAGACGTCGCTGCCGCCCTCCCCGACGATGATGACGTCGCGACCGGTGACCCAGTGGGCGCCGGACCGGAGCCCGTCCGGCGTATTCGGGTTCAGCTGCCAGGTCGCTCCGCCGTCGTTCGTGAGCGCAAGCGTGTCCACCGAGGCGGCGCCCGGGGCAAAGTCGCTGCCGACTGCGATCCCGTGACGCGGATCCCGGAAGGCAAGCGCGGAGATCCCGCCGCTCGAAAGGCTCCGAATCGGTGTGTTCGCGACCGTCCAGGTGCGTCCGCGGTCGTCCGAGTGGAAGACCCGCGCGACCGCGTCCCCACCCGTCCCGAACCACGCATCCCGTCCACCCGCAACGGTGAGGCACTGCCCGCTAGCGGCGAACGCGAACTCGCCTGGCAGTGCCGGCGGCATGTCGGCGTCGACGATCTGCCAGCTGCGCCCGCCGTCGCTCGTGGCCAGGATCCGGAACCGTCCGTTGATCGGATCCGAGAGCGCCAGGCCGCGGTGCTTGTCGAAGAACGCCATGCAGTCGTAGAAGGCGGTCGGCTCGGTGTTCTGGAAGGTCAGCGTCCAGGTTTGGCCGCCGTCCGTGGTCCGGTAGATCCGGAACGCATCGGGCGTGTTTCCGATCGACATGATCACCGCGGTGTTCGCGTCGAAGGCCTCGATGTCCCGGAACTGGAGACCCAATGCACCGGGTGGCCCGACCGACTGCCAGGAGGCGCCGCGGTTCGTCGTCCTCAGCACCTTGCCCTCGAGGGCGGCTCCGGCCCCTTGCCAGCCGCTTACCCAGGCGGTCCGTTCGCTGACCGCGGACGCCCCGCGGAACCTCGCGGTCGCGTCGGTCGGCGTTGGCGTCAGCTGCCACCCGTAGTCGCGGTGTCCACCCGAGGCGAGCGCCATCGAGGTCCCGACGAGGCCAAAAACGGCCATGAGGACGGCAACCCGCTTCGCCATGGCGCGGAAACTAACAGGGTCGCTCTAGGATTGCGCCGATGCCGACCGAGGCCCTGACCGAGGAACAGCAGGAGATCCGGGAGCTGATCCGCGAGCTTGCGCGCGAGCGGATCGCGCCGCGGGCGGCCGAGATCGACAAGTCGGCCGAGTTCCCCTGGGACGTCGTCGAGGTCTTCCGCGAGCACGGGATCTTCGGCGTGCTCTACGACGAGGAGTACGGCGGCCTCGGCGCCTCCGCGCTGATGGCGCTCGTCGCGATCGAGGAGGTCTCGAAGGTCTGCGCGACGAGCGGGCTGATCATCGCCGTGCAGGAACTGGGCTCACTCGGGCTGAAGCTGGCCGGAACGGACGCTCAGAAGGAGCGCTACCTGCCCAAGCTCGCCTCAGGCGAGTGGCTCGCCGCGTACGCGCTGACCGAGCCCGGCTCGGGCTCCGACTCGGCCGCGATGCGGTCGGAGGCGCGGCTCGACGGCGACGAGTACGTCATCAACGGCTCCAAGCGCTTCATCACCAACGCCGGCGTCGCCGACCTCTACACCGTCTTCGCGAAGACCGACCCCACACAGGGCCACGGCGGGATCTCGGCGTTCGTCGTCGAGGCGGCCAGCCCCGGCTTCGAGGTCGGCCGGATCGAGCCGAAGATGGGGATCAAGGGCTCGACGACCGGCGAGATCTTCTTCAACGACATGCGGATCCCCGCGAACAACCTCCTGGGCGAGGAGGGGGAAGGCTTCAAGATCGCGATGCAGATCCTCGACCGCTCCAGGCCCGGGATCGGCGCGCAGGGACTCGGGCTGGCGCAGGGGGCGACCGACTACGCGCTCGAGTACGCGAAGGACCGCGAGACGATGGGCAAGCCGATCGCCCAGCACCAGCTGATCTCGGCGACGCTCGCCGACATGGAGACGAAGTGCGAGGCCGCGCGGCTCCTGCTCTACAAGTGCGGGCAGATGATCGACGACGGCGTCGACGGCTCCGAGCTGACGAAGATCAGCGCGATGGCGAAGCTCTACTGCACGGATGTGGCCATGGACGTCACGACCGATGCCGTCCAGATCCTCGGCGGCTACGGCTACATGCAGGAGTACCCGGTCGAGCGGATGATGCGCGACGCCAAGATCACGCAGATCTACGAGGGGACGAACCAGATCCAGCGGCTCGTGATCGCGCGCGAGATGCTGCGCGAGAACCGCGCGTTTCTTCTGGCGGGCGTCGGCTAGCGGCGAACCCTGACGCGGACGCGGTCGACGGTCCGGGCGCCGTCGTCATCGATCACCGTGGCCCTCACGATGTAAGTGCGGGCGCGGCGGAACCGGTGGGTCACGACCACGCCGGACGCACGCCGTCCGTCACCGAAGTTCCAGAGGACTCGCAGCCGGTCGCGGCCCGGGTCCGTCGCGCGCATGCGGAATCGGACCCTGGCCCGGCGCTTCGTCCGGCGGTCCGGTCCCGCATTCGCGCGCGGCGGCGCGTTCGTCACCCGAACGGTCGCGGCCGACGTACTGCAGCCGCCCGCGCTGTCGCAGACGCGAAGCGATGCGGCCCTGGTGGACGGCCCGTCGAGGTGCAGGGCGGCGAACGAGGTCATCTGACCGCTCACCTCGAATGTCCCGTCGCCGTTCAGGTCCCAGGAGTAGGCCAGCGCCTGGCCCTCTGGGTCCGAGCCACTTCCGGTTAGCTGGACGCTCCCACCCTCGCGCGCCGAGTAGCCGTTCGGGCCTCCGGCGACGGCTGTTGGACGACCGTTCACGGCGATTCTCCGGCGAATGTTCGCCGTATCACCACCGGGGCGGCTGGCTTCGAGTCCGACTGTCTGCGCGCCGGCAGGAAAACTGAAGACTGCGCTCGAACCGCTTCCGTCGTCGTACTGGCCGTCCCCGTCGAAATCCCAGTTGAACGCTGTGAAGTGGCCGGGCTCCGGATGGAACGACTGCTGCGTAAACGTCGCTGGTAGCCCTGAGTGGATGACCGGCAGAGCGTTGAAGGCGGCACGCGGGTGGCGCTGCATGACCCAATCGTTGAGACCCGGGGCGCCGAGGCGGGTGTAGACGCCTGGGAACTCCGGCCTGGCGCAGCCCTGCCCCCACGACGTGATGCCGACGAGAGCCCACGCGCCGAGGGAATCGCGCACCATGAGCGGACCACCCGAGTCGCCTTGACAGGTATCTCGTCCAGGCTCGGCCGCGCACACCATCGTGCCTGGATCCATCGGCGGAGCATTGAGCTCGTAAGCGCTTTGGCAAGGTGCATCGCCGACGATTCGCACGTCGGCTTCCTGCAGGAGATCCGCGGGCGGGCCGCTTTCGACGGTTGCACCCCAGCCGACGATTCGTGCAACCGTGCCAGGTGCCCAGATCGTCGTCTCGCTCGGCTCGATCACTCGCAGCGGCTGGTACGGGGCAGCCCGATTCAGCCGGAGCATTGCGACGTCGTTCTGATTCGTGATGGGGTTGTAGGCAGCGTGCACGTCCACTGACGCCACGCCGTACCAGTCACTGTTCGGCAGTTGGACATCGTTGTCGCCGAGGAGGACCGCGAAGTCCGTGACACCGACGACGCAGTGTGCGGCGGTCAGGAACCAGCGGCTTCCGATGAGGGTGCCGCCACATTCAGAGTCGAATCCGGGGTCAGGCGGAGTGTCGACGACCAACCAGCCTTGGGCCGGGTACTCGCCCGGGCTCGCCGCCGTGCCGCCCACGATCCCGTCACCGCCCGAGCCGATCGCTGCCGGAGCGGCCACGAGCAGCGCAATCGCGGCGACCGCAGAGATCAGCCGATGTCGGTTCAAGCGCTGTCGCCCCCTCTCTGAATAGAGGAAAGCACGTCCGCGGGACGGACTCAAGGGGTCAGTAAGGCCGGAGGCGGCTCGTGTCCACGACTTCGAGCGCGATGACGATCATGGCGAGGAGGGCGACCCTCACCCGGCTTTATCGGCCGTGATGGCGGAGTCGCCCTCTCTCGTTCTCGTTAGACCTCAGTCGAAGTGCCCGCGGGGCACGACGGTGAGGTTGTAGACAGCATCGATCGTTCCCCCTGCGGCGGGTGCTTCGATGTGGACCACGATCCTGTGGTCGCCCGGCGGTAGCGGCCTGACAATGACTGCCGTGCCGTCCGAGACCGCCAGCGCATTTGCGGGCGGCAGGCCGTACAAGTTGTCCGGCGGGAGCGTGTAGCTGAACAGCGGCGTCTGCGTCCGATAGCGGTCGAGGCCGGACACGGTGACACCGTCAACGGTGATCGATTGTGTGGCGTCCCCGAAGAACGCCTCGAGTCCTGCAGCGGCGCAGGTGCGCAGCTCGGCCTCGGTCGCGCCGAAGAACGGAGGCGGCTCGACATTCGAGCACTCGTTTCCGAGGCCTAGTACGAACAGACCGGTGCCCGTGGGGACCGTGCACGCCCGCGTCGTAGTCCCCGGATGCGCAACGGGCGCCAGGAACCAGACCGGACCGCTCTGGTTGGTGCCGCAGAGCGCTCCCGTTTCGTCGAAGAGCGGGTTGACAGGCGCTGGGATCTCGATGAACCATTCGAACCACCTCGCCTGCCATTCGCCGTAGCTCGCCCCGAAGGGGTGTGCGTTCGGCGGGAAGACGTGGGCCTTCTGTGCTGATGCCGCAGTCGGAGCCAGGAAAACTCCGATCAGTGATGCAGCGGCAAGGACGACGAGCAGCCTTCGCATGTGGCTTCTCCTTATGTCGAATGACCTTGCCTGGGCCGAGCGATTGTCCAATATCGTTCGAAATCATTCAAGACCAGGGTTTTCCAGCAGCCGATGGATCACAGGATTACGCCGATTGAAGAGGCGCATGCCCGGCTCGATCACCTCCCAGCGGAACCGGAAGACGAAGCCGGCGTCGTCGCCGTCGCCCTGGACGACGTGATCCCATTCGTCGGGGAGCTCCTCGGTCGGGACGAGGTGGAAGCCGTGGTTCTCATATCTCGTGGGGTAGTGCTCCTCGAATCCCGGAAGCTCACGCAACAGCCGTAAACCGGTGAGGCCCGACTCCTCCTCGATCTCGCGGATGAGCGCCGGCTCGAGCTCCTCGCCGGGATCGAGGCGGCCGGCCGGCACCTGGACGCCCGAGCCCGGCTCCGCCGGGATCTCGAAGACGAGCAGCTCGCGACCCCGCGCAGAATCACGCGTGATGTAGGCCACCACGCGCTGCCGTTTGAGCACGGGGAGGAGTTCGCCGCGCCTCCCCCAGACGGCGACCTCGCCGTCGAGCGGCGCCCAGTAGCACCGCACCTCGTCGTCACCCAGAAACCACTCGTCCTCCGCGGGCTCGACGGGCATCGCCTGGAAGAAATGCGTCCCCTCGTCGACACCGAGCTCGCGAAGAATCCGCACCTCGAGACCAGTTTCCTCGAGCACCTCCCGCACCCCGGCATCCTCCGGCGTCTCGCCCGGCTCGATCCCGCCTCCCGGGACGATCGACTCGTAGCCCGGTTCGCCGACGACGTCGAACAGCAGCAGCTCCCACTCGAACGGGGCCGCGCGGGTGACGTAGACGATGACGCCGGGGCGGTCTCTCAAGCGCCGCGCTGCGCGCGCATCTTTGCCTTGTGCTCCCGTTTCAGCGCCTGGTAGTGCTCGAGCGCCTCGGGCGAGTCCACGTCGCCGAGGGTCGGGTGATCCGGCGTGAGCTCGCGAGCCGCCTCCACGCCGAAGCGCTTGTAGAGCACGGCCGAAAGTGCCTTGATCTTCATCTCACCGAAGCCCGGCAGCGCGGCGATCCGGCGGCGGAGCTCGGTCGAGTCGCCGGCCTCCAGCCAGAGCCGGGACGCGTCGCCGCCGTACTCCTCCTCGACGTGGGTGGCGAGATCGCGGACGCGCGTGGCCATCGCGCCGGGAAAGCGGTGGACCGCCGGCTTCTCGCGGAAGGCGCCCTCGAGCCGGTCGGGGTCCATGTGCGCGAGCTCGGCGGCATCGAGCGACCCGAGGCGTTCCTTCAGCTTCTGTGGGCCGGTGAACGCCTGGGGGACCGTCACCTGCTGGTCGAGCGCGAAGCCGATGAGGAGCGCGAGCGGATCCCGCGCGATCAGCTCGTTCGCTTCGTCGCTCGGCGTGAAATAAAGGCGCTCCGGGGCTGCGACCGCCATGCCTCCAGCCTACTCCTCGGGCAGCAGCTCGGCGGCGTTGGGGAGGTACTCGAGGTCGGCGAGTGCCTGCAGGTACCCGCGCCAGCGTTCGTCTTGCCGCAGGAGCTCAGCCACGAGCTTGCGGCCTCGTTCGAGCTCTCCCACCCGTGCCGCGTCGAACAGTTCCGCGAAGTGGACGTCGAGCTCGGGCAGGCCCGTTCGGCGGGCGACCTCAGCGCTGTCGTCGATCTCGCCGAGGGCGGTGTAGCCCTCGTGGAGGTCGAGCAGGCGCCGCAGCTCGCCGAGGGGATCCTGGTGGTCGTCGACCCTGATGTCGCAGACGGTGTCCCACGGCTGGCCCTTCGCGGGAACGACGAGGATGCCGGCAGCCTGCCGACCTCGCCAGTCGCCGCCTGACGCCTCGGCCGCGTCGAGAGCGTCGAGCAGGCGGCGCTGGAGCGAGCCTTCCGCCCCCACGAACGCGTCGACCATCGACTCCCAGACCTGCGCGGCCTCGACGCAGTTGGCCTGCGCGGTCACGCCCTCGCCGATCCGATGACCGGCGGCCGGGATACAGGCGTCACCCGTGTGCACGGCCGCCGTCCCGTCTGCCGCAAGCATGGACACCTGACGGCTGGCGGCGAGCGGATCGGCGGCGACGAGGCCGGCGAGCGCCTGCTCCGGTGTCTTTCCCGCGCGCATCAGCTCGAGCCCGAGCGGGCCGTAGCTCTTCTCGCTGAACGCCTGCGAGGCGACCGCGCCCACGCCGGGCAGCGCCGACGGAACGACCGCACCGCTGCGGAACGCCCGCGACTGGATGCCGACGCCGAGCTCGCCGCTCTCCGGATCCAGCGCGACGATCGAGTACGTCAATCCAGCCGCCCGCGCAGCCAGGCGAGCACCTCGGCGGCGTTCTCGTCCGGCGGGAAGACCGGGTAGAAGACCTTGACGATGCGCCCTTCCTCGGCGACGAGCGCGAGCCGCTTGTAGAGGCACTTCCCCTCGAACTCGAAGGTCGGCATGCGCAGCGCGTCCGCCAGGCGCAGCTCGGGATCCGCGGCGACGGCGTGGGGGAGACTGAGCCGCTCGGCCGCCTCGTGCTGCTCCACGAGCGTCTGCGCTGAGAGGCCGACCACGGTCGCGCCCATCGCGCGGAGCTCCTCGCCCCAGTCCCGGTAGCCACACGATTGCGGGGTACAGCCTCGCGCGCCCGGCGTCTCGTCCCAGCCCGACGGCGGCTCGACCCCGGGCCGGCCGGTACGCGGATAGACATAGAGGACGAGCAGCTCCGCGGCGGCAGCGGCGAGGTTCAGCTCCCCCTGCGTGGTCTCCAGGAAGAGCGGCGGGACGAGCCTCCCCTCGAGATGGTCGGCGGTGCCGTCGTCCTCGGGTACCGGAAGCCCGGCGGGCAGGACCGTCGGGTCGTAGGTCATCCGAGCACCGCCAGCTGGTCCGGCAAGTCGCCGGGGTCACCGATGTGCTCCCGCGGATAGAGCAGCGCGATCATCGGGATGCTCGGCGGCTCTAGTGCCTTTGGCGCCATCTCGCCCGTTCGTACGGCTGCTCAGCGGTCTCCGGCAAACCGATGCGATGCTAACCAGACGACCCGGAAGCCCGGCTGGCCGTTTCCGTGCCCCGACGACCGTGACCCGGACGACGACCAGGACGACGTCGGGGGCACGCTCGCGGCTGACGCTAGCCCGTCCACGCTGGCCCTGATCGTTGGGCCGCCCTACACTGGTTCTCGCGGCCATGGCGATCTGGACGTGTGAATCGTGCGGCGGCGAAAACCCAGAGGGGATGCGCTTCTGCGGCCACTGCGGGGCGCAAGCCGCGACAAACTGGACGTGCACGAGCTGCGGAGGCGAGAACTCCTCCGGGATGAAGTTCTGCGGCCACTGCGGGGCGCCGGCACAGCCGGCCGGGAAGACCCCGGCCCCCACCGAGCCTGAAGATCACGTCGCGGAGACGCTCCGGAGCTTCGTCGCGGGCCAGGTCGCCGACCAGCTGATCGAGGCGGGCGGCGAGATGCCGGAAGAGCGACGCCTGATCACCGCCCTTTTCGGCGACGTCTCGGGGTTCACGCAGCTGGCCGACCGCCTCGACCCAGAGGAGCTGCTCGAGGTGATCGACCCGGTGATCACGAGCCTCAGCAGCATCGTCGGTCGCTACGAGGGCTACGTCGAAAAGTTCGCGGGCGATGCGCTGCTCGCCCTCTTCGGCGCGCCGGTCACACATGAGGACGACGCCGCCCGGGCGCTCATGGTCGCCCTCGAGATGCACGCAGCACTCGACCGGCTCTCGGGCGAGCTTCCCTACGAGGCCGAGCTCACGCTCCACGTGGGGGTGAACTCCGGACACGGAATCGCCAGGATCGTCGGCAGCGAGGCGAGGATGGACTACGCGGTCCTCGGGGACTCAGTGATCCTTGCTCAACGGCTCGAGTCGGCCGCGCCGTCCGGCGAGACGTACGTCAGCGAGCTGACGAAGAAGTTGACCGAGGATCTGTTCGAGTTCGAGACGGTCGGGGAGCTGACGCTGAAGGGAATTGCGGAGGCCGTGCCTGCCTGGCGCCTGCTCGGCCGTCGGAAGGTTCGGGGGCCGCGCGGCGGCCACCGGGGCGGCGCGCTCGTCGGGCGGGACCGCGAGCTAACCGCCGTCGGCGACGTCCTCGCCGCGCTCAGTGACGGGCGCGGGGGCCTCGTCACGGTCACAGGCGAGCCGGGAGTCGGGAAGACTCGTCTGAGCGAGGCGGTCGAGGCGCGGGCCGAGGAGCTCGGCGTCCGGTGGCTGCAGACGCGGTGCCTCTCGTACGGTGCTGCGCTCGCCTACTGGCCGTACGCGGAGCTCGTCCGGTCGCTCGCCGGGCTCAGGCCCGAGGACGCCCCGGAACAGTCGCAACGTCTCCTCGCCGAGACGCTCGAGCATTCGGGCACCCCCACGGCGCTCCCCTTCTTCTCCCGCCTGTTAGGGCTGCCCGGCGTCACCGAGCAGGTCGCGGCACTGGAGCCAGAGGCGTTCCGTCGCGGTCTCTACGGCGCGTTTGCCACTACGCTCGTCGCACTGGCGAAGGAGCGGCCGCTGGTGCTCGCCGTCGAGGACGTGCACTGGCTCGACGGCTCCTCCGCCGAGCTGACGCGCGAGCTCGTGCACCTGTGTGAGCGGGAACCCCTCGCCCTCTATCTGATCGCCCGTCCGGAAGCTGAGCCGACGTTGATCGAGATCGCCGGGGACCTGCCTCGGCGGGCGATCGACCTCGAGCCTCTCGACGAGGAAGGCGTGGGAGCGCTCGTCCGCAGCCTGCTTGGAGGCCACGTCGAGGACGGCTTTGGCGCACTCGTCCGTGACCGGACTGCCGGCAATCCGCTCTTCGTCGAGGAGCTCTTGCGGTCGCTGCAGGAGACTGGGAGCCTCACGCGCCGGAACGGCATCTGGCGAACAAAGCCCGGCTGGGACGCCGAGGCGGTGCCGCCCACGATCGAGGAGCTCCTCGCATCTCGAATCGATCTGCTCTCCCGGGCCGACGCGGCGATCCTGCAAACCGCTTCCGTGATCGGACGGCGGGTGCAGGTTTCGCTTCTGAAGGAAGTGACGAACGCGCCAGGACTGGAGGCCGCTCTCGATCGGCTCGTGACGGCCGGGTTCCTGGACTCCCTGGACGGCGGCGGCGACCGTCGCCTGATCTTCCACCACGCGCTCGTGCAGGACGTCGCATACTCGCGCCTCCTCCGAAGGCGGCGCCGTGACCTGCACCGGCAGGTCGCGGAGGTCGCGGAGGCGATGTACGGAGCCGGCGACGAGATCATCGATCTCCTTGCGCGCCACCTCTACCTGGGCGAGGCCGGAGCGAAGGCGATCCACTACCTGATCCGCGCCGGCGAGCGGGCGAGGCGGCTGTTTGCGAACGACGAGGCGATCCTTCACTTCCAGCACGCCGCCGAGCTCGCGGCCGGCGACGAGAGCGTCGCCGACCGTCTCCCCGCGATCAACCTGAGCCTTGCCGACCTGCACGAGTTCGTCGGCGCGTACGAGGAAGCCATGAAGCTTTACGGGACCGTCAGGGATGCGACGAGCGACATTCGAGCCTGGAGCGGGATGGTGTCGACGCTCCAGAAGCAGGGCAGGTACGAGGAGGCGCTCGAGGTTGCGAACGACGCCTTCACGCATGAAGAGCTGAAAGGTGCAGACCTCACCGTGCTCTGGCTCGAGCAGGGACGCTGCCTGGCCATCGCGGGGCGCGTCAACCAGGCGATCGACGTGCTGGAGGCGGGTCTCGAGGCCGCGCCGTCACGGCAGTCTCCCGTCGTCGGACTGTTGCTCCTGCAGCTGGCACGGGCGCTGACGGTCAAGGGCAACTTCGAGGACGCGCTCGCCTACGGCCTCGAGGCGCGCGAGATCCTCGAGGAGCACGAGGACCAACGCGGCCTGACGACGACGCTGCGGATCATCGGCGACGCCTACCGACAGCTCGGGCGCCTCGACGAGGCTGCGGAGGCACTCGAGCAGGGCCTCGGGCTCGCCGAGCAGATCGGCAACGTCGAGGAGATCGGCGGCTGCTTGATCAACCTCGGGATCGTCAACATGCACCGGGAGCTCCTCTCCGAGGCCACCACGTCGCTGAAACGTGCGATTGACGAGTTCGAGCGCGTTGGTCACGGCGCCGGACGCGCGCTCGGGTACGCGACCCTCGCGGAAACGCTCGTCCACGCGGGCGAGCTAGACGAGGCGCTCGTGAACGCCCAGAAGGCGCTCGAGCTTGCCCGGGCGATCAAGCATCCGCTCGCCACCGCGGACGCGATCCAGGCGATCGCCGCGATCCGGTTGGGTCAGGGGCAGTTCGACGAGGCGGCCGCGAGGGCCGAGGAGGCCGCGGCGCTCTTCCTGGACGTGGACGCCGCCGCCCTCGCTTCGGACGCGCTCTCGATCGCGGCCGAGGCGTGGGAGCAAGCAGGCGAACGGGCGAGGGCCGACGAGACGTCGGCCCGCGCCCGGTCACTCGCGTAACGGTCTAGCCGAAGCCGCTCGCCCCGCCGCTGTTGGACAGCTCCACCACCTGGCAACCGCTGTCCGGCGCGCTGTCGGTGACCCTCCCGCGGACGGCGCTCGTAGCCGTGACGCAGACGGCTGCAGGCGCGCTCGCGAGCTCAAACGTCCCCGCGAACGCGTCGGTAGTTCCGTCGCCTGTGTAGCGAGCGCCGCCGAGGATCGTCGTTCCGGTCTCGTCGTACACGGTCACGGTGTAAACCGCCCCGGAACAGCTGGGCGCGAGGGGCGTCGTCAGCGTCCACTGGACGGTCCCGGGCAGTCCGGGCATCGCTGTCGCGTTGGCCAGCGAGGCCGTCACGAAGATGTCCGAGCAGGCTGGACCTTTTTGGTCTCCCGGCCGTGCCGTCGCACCGACGGTCGGAAGGGCGAGAGCGACCGCAGCGACGGCGGCGAGCGCTGCGATGCCGATTCGTGTCTTCATGTCCCTCCTCTACTTGGTGAGCTGGAAGTACGCCGCGTAAGTCGTCCCGTCCGTGAAGTGGACGGAGAAGACGTAGGTGCCGGGCTGGCTCGGCGTCAGCCAGTTGTAGACGTACTGGTTGTTCTTGGTGTCGTAGCGGAGCATCGTCCCACCCGTCGGCGTCGCGTCGCACACGGCGTTCATCTGCGGGCAGGGCACGGAAGCGATCCGGATGGCGGCGACGACGCCGAGGTCGCTGATCAGGTTTCCGGCCTCGTCGCGCAGCTGCCACTTGACCGGGATCGTGCTCTTGACCTTTCCGTCGTTGAGAGTCGGAAGCGGCCTGATCGGGCTCAGGAAGCCGCTGAAGACGTACCGGAGAACGCGGACGGTGACGGTCGCGCTGGCCGTGTTCCCGTTTGAGTCCTCGCCCGAGATCGTGACGATGTAGTCGCCCAGCGGCCAGCCGCCCGCCGGCGGGCTGACGTCGGCCGAGTTGCCGGTGGCCGTTCGGACGATTCCGCTTCCGGCGGGGCCGGTGACCGTCCAGGTCACCGCCAGGGGCCCGTCGTCGGGATCGACGACCTGCCCGGCTAGCGCGAAGGGCTGTGTCACGGGGTCGATCAAGTCGAGCGCCGGCGCATAGATGGAGGCGGTCGGCTGCTCCCGGTCGTCAGAGATCGTCGTCCCCGTCTGGCCGACTGCGCCTGCAACCTGGTTCGCGCCGTCGGAGACGAAGACGCTGATCTGGCTGGTCTGTCCCGACTCGGCGCAGGTGTTCGTCGTGTCGGCGTTCGTGTTGAACCGCCAGATGTTGTTCTGCACCTCGGTTCCGGCGACCCCCACGTGGGAAGGCAGCTGCACACCGTCGCAAGAGACGAAGATCTCCGCCTTCGGATCGTTATCCGTCGTCGCGACCGTCGTCTGGGTCTCAGCACCCTCGTCGACCGTCAGCTCGATCGTCTGCTGGAAGGCCGGATCGGGCGTCTCGCCGTCCTCGAGCGTGACGACCTGGTCGTTGATCTCGAACGTGATCTCGCACGAGAGCGTCTCTCCCGGAGTCGCTCCCTCCGAGATCTCGACGTTCTCGGTGAAGGTCACGTCCTCGCCGCTCGTCACCGTCAGGACCTCGGGATCGAAGCCGATGGTGAGATCCTCGTCGCAGTCGGCGACGGGCCTCACCGTCGCCGGCAGATTCGTGAGGCCGGCGAGGATCTCGTCGCTCACCTCGGCCGCCGAGGCAGCCACCTTGACGACGCCGTCAGTGGCGTCGGCGAACTCGGTCGCCTGGTTCGGAGAGCTGGGCACGGATTCGCCGCAGACGGTGTAGTCGCCGGGCCCGTACGGCCCAGGATCGCCGTTCAGACCGATCGAGGCCGCACCCTCGCCGTCGGTGTCCAGCGTGACGGCGATGACGCGGACGTCGGCCGCTGAGAGCGCCGAGGCGACGGAGCTCTTCGTCATGTCCAAGCCGACCTCCTCGCCCCTGATCGCCGCACAGACGGGATCGTGACCGGGGTTGTCCCCGAACCAGACGAGGATCCGCGAGGAGTCGGGTCGCCAGCCGGCGAAGTCGGACGACAGCAGCGTCAGCGCGTGGAGCTGACCCTCCGGAACATCTCCGCCTCCGCTTGCCGACCAGCCGCCGATCGCGGCCAGCGCGGCAGCCCCGCCGTCGTCCGTCGCCGGAATCGCCGCGTGAGCCGGGTTGAACGCGTAGGCGCCTGCAAAGCACGGCGGAGTCTCGCCCTCCAAGCAGGAGCGGAAGTCCTTGTAGTCGCCGGCACCGAAGCGCGGATCGGCCGCCTCGTCCTCGACCGCGTCGATGATCTGCTGGGCGTTCGCCTGGACGTTCGCCAGCGCCGGGCCCATGCTGCCCGTCGTGTCAGCGAGGAAGTAGATGTCGGGTGTGGGGAGGATTTCGGGCGTCGTGATCGTCTTCGTCTGCGTGATCCCCCCGCCCGGGGCGAGGTTGCTGACACTGAGGATCTCGGGCTCAGGCACCGTCGCATCGACGGTGTAGAGCGTGGTCGTGCCCTTGCGAAGCCGGATCTCGGTTTCGCCGCCGGGGGCGGGGAAGGAGCCCGTAATCAGCGCTGTCGTGTGCTCCTCGTGGGTGCCCTCGTCGTGTTCCGAGAGCAGCGCCGACGCCGGCACGTTGCAGACGACCGGACCCGAGGGGGCAGTGAACAGGAGGTTGTAGGTACTCGATGTCGTCGTTCCGCCGAGACACGGCGTCTCCAGCACGGGATCCTGTGTGAGGTAGGAGTTCGTCACGTCCGTCCCCGCGGCGGTCCCGTTGGATGTCGCGGAGATGACGAAGTGTCCGGTGCCCGCAGCCGCGGGCGGCGTGCCCACGTCCGCGAGGAGCGTGCAGAAGTTGACTAGTGAGCCGCCGAGGTTGCAGAGGGCCCGCTGGAAGGCGTCGCGCTCGAGCAGCGTGGTGTTGTTGTTCCACGGCGACGTACTCGTGTTGACAAAGTTGAGCACGGTCAGGTCCTTGGCGATGTACGAGCGGGACGTGACGTGGTAGCCGCGGTCCGGCGAGGTGCCGTCGGCCTGGATCTGGTTCGAGTGGATCAGGCCCGCAGAGACGAGCTCCTGCCCGAGCGTGTGGAGGATCTCCATCCCCATGAGCGACCCCGTCATCGACGGGACTGCGGGATTCCGCCCCGAGGCCGGCTGGTCGGGGATTGCCCGCACCCACGCCTCCGTGGACGACGTCGAGGCCATGCCCTCGGCGCAGTTGAAGGCGCTGCCGTCGCTGATGCGAGAGTCGACGACGCCCAGCACACGGTCGGCCGGGTGCGCGCTGTTCGCGGAGTTGCTGTTGTACGCCTGCAGGTAATGCGCCAGTTGTCCCTTGATCGCCTCGAAGTTCCCCTGGGCGCCGCAGAACTTGTTGTTGGCGTTGTAGGCGCCCGGCACAGCCCTGAGGTTGAGCATCGCGGCGAGATCGACCTGGTAGCGAATACCGGCCCGGGTATCGGCCAGGTCGGCGCTGACCCCGGCCGGCACCGGCATGAGCCGTGAGAGCGCATTCATGCCGTTCTGAACCGCCGCCTGGGCGCTCTGCGCGCCCAGGGACGAGATCGTGCTGAACTGGCTGCTGTAGAGCTGGCTCGCGTCGCCCATCGGGATGACGAGGATGCGCAGGGCGTTCGTCGCCTGGTCGAAGTTCCCCGTGACGGGCGAAGTGAGAACGGCGTTGAACACGGTTGCCGTGCTGCCGTTCCGGATGTAGGAGATCTTGGCTCTGAAGCTACGCGAGAAGGCGCCCGGCGTCGTGCACGGCTCGCCGTTGCAGGGATTCACCCGCGAGGCCGGGAGGACGAAAGTCGGGTCGGCGCTCGAGTTGACGGACACCGAACTCGAGGTGATCGCCAGTCCCGTAGATGGATAGACCTGGTACGGCTCGACGGTCGGAGCGAGATCGGTCGCTCCATTCACCACCGTTAGCTCGGTCGGGTTCGTGGCGGTGTCGACGACGCTGATCGAGCCGCTGCACGTTGTCCCGACCGAGGGCGGGAGCTTGAGGAAGAAGCGGACCAGCGTCTCCTTGCCTCGGACGAGCTTCTGGTCGGCGTACGACCCCAGTCCCTGATTGACCGTGACCGCTCCGAGCTGCGGTACGAGCGTGCTAGCCGTGCAGGCCGGAAGGGTGGTCGGTGCCCCGGCAGCTCGCTCCGGGCCGATCGACCCACCGATCAACGCCCCAGCGGCCACGGCCGCTCCGAGCCAGACGACTTGCCTTCTCATAGTTCCTCCTCCTCGTAGAGGGCCGCAGTTCGGGGAACACCTTCGCAGATCTAGTAGCAGAGTTCAATGGAAGTTGTGTGAGGTTTTGCTCGGTACGTGGCGGCTACGAGGCTGCTCAGGTCGAAGCTACGGCGC
This sequence comes from uncultured Actinomycetes bacterium, assembly GCA_963802375.1. Taxonomy (GTDB): domain Bacteria; phylum Actinomycetota; class Thermoleophilia; order Gaiellales; family Gaiellaceae; genus JACDAN01. Next base: position 111,718 of record CAWDIJ010000009.1, on the reverse strand, counting down.
ACCAGGCGCGAGCGGAGAGCGTGAACGAACCGCCTGGCGAGCCAAGACGCTCGTGGAGCTCCCGGCGGAGCCGATCTTGCCTCTCTCCATCGAGGGACTTCGCATAGGCGCCTGCCGGGCCAACTCCGGTCGGGAACGGCGCCCAGAGATCCTCGAAGTCCTCGTACGACGCCTCGACGTCGATGGGGGACACCGTGACGCCCGTGAAACTGGACTGCCAGAGGTTTGCCAGCTCGTCGGGCCGTGAGAACCGCATCGTGTGCTGCTCCATCAGCGGTGCGGCGCCTTCAGGGTCGAGGGCCGCGGCCGCTTCCCAGAAGGCGCGCAACATTGTCATTCCCCCGCCGTAGTCCCAGACGCAGCCCGCGACGACGCCTCCGGGACGTGTCACGCGCGCCATCTCGCGCAGGCCTCCTTCTGGATCGCTCAGGAAGTTCACGACGAGCTGCGACAACGTCACATCGAACGTGCCGTCCTCGAACGGGAGTGACTCGGCGGCAGCGACCGCCAGCCGCGCGCCCGGCGCCTTCGCCCGGGCCGCCTCGACGAACGGCTTGGACGGGTCGACGCCGGCCACGTTCTGCTCGCCGAGTGACCGCGGCGAGGGCGACGACGAGGGCGCCAGAGCCACAACCGACGTCGAGCGCGCGCTGGCCCGCGCGGACGCCGGCCGCATTGCACATGGCGCGCGCCAGGCCGGGGCTGTACCGGCCCACGAACCGATCGTAGACCTCGGCTGGACCTCGGAACATCGCGCCCTGATCGGCCAAGGCCAGGATTGTCTCACTGGCTACGCTGGAGGCATGGACGCGCTCACAGTTTTCAGCCCCGGGACGCGCGCCTGGTTCGAGCGCACCTTCGACGGCCCGACCCCCGCACAGGAGCTCGGCTGGCCGAAGATCGCCTCCGGCGCGCACACGCTGATCCAGGCCCCGACCGGGTCGGGGAAGACGCTGGCTGCGTTCCTCTACGGGCTCGACAGGCTGCTCGAGGAGCCCGGCGACGGGACGCGCCTCGTCTACGTCTCCCCGCTGAAGGCGCTCAACTACGACATCGAGCGCAACCTGCGCGGGCCGCTCGCCGGCCTCCAGGCCGACGTCAAGGTCGCGGTCCGCACGGGCGACACGCCCCAGAAGGAGCGCGCGGCGATGCTCAAGCAACCCCCGCACAGGAGCTCGGCTGGCCGAAGATCGCCTCCGGCGCGCACACGCTGATCCAGGCCCCGACGGGGTCGGGAAAGACCCTCGCCGCGTTCCTCTACGGGCTCGACCGCCTGATCGAGGAGCCTGGCGAGGGCACGCGCCTCGTCTACGTCTCACCGCTGAAGGCGCTCAACTACGACATCGAGCGCAACCTGCGCGGGCCGCTCGCCGGCCTCCAGGCCGACGTCAAGGTCGCGGTCCGCACGGGCGACACGCCCCAGAAGGAGCGCGCGGCGATGCTCAAGCACCCGCCGGACCTGCTGATCACCACGCCCGAGTCGCTCTTCCTGCTGCTCACCTCACGGGCGCGGGAAACGCTGACCGGCGTCCGGACGCTGATCCTCGACGAGGTGCACGCCGTCGCCGGCACGAAGCGCGGCGCCCACCTCGCGCTGACCGTCGAGCGGCTCGAGCGCCTGACCGGTGAGCCGTTCCAGCGGATCGGCCTCTCGGCGACCCAGCGTCCGATGGAGGAGATCGGGAGGTTCGTCTCCGGCGGCCGGCCGATCGAGCTGGTCGACGCAGGCCGCTCGAAGGAGCTCGACGTCGAGGTCGTCGTCCCGCTGGAGGACATGCGCGAGCCCGACGTCAACTCGGAGATCACCGACGTGCTCACACCGGGCGGCGACGCGATGCCGCAGTCGATCTGGCCGTCGATCTACCCCCGCTTGCTCGAGCTGGTCGAGGAGCACCGCTCGACGATCGTCTTCGTCAACAACCGCCGCCTGGCCGAGCGGCTCGCGTTGCGACTGAACGAGCTGTCTCGAGGAGGAGATCGCGCGGGCCCACCACGGCTCGCTGGCGCGGGAGCAGCGGCTCGAGGTCGAGGAGCTTCTGAAGCGCGGCGAGATCCCGTGCCTGGTCGCCACGTCGTCGCTCGAGCTCGGGATCGACATGGGCGCCGTCGACCTCGTCGTGCAGGTCGAGTCGCCGAAGTCGGTGGCGCGCGGGCTCCAGCGGATCGGCCGCGCCGGCCACGACCTCGCCTCTGTCTCCAAGGGACGTGTCTTCCCGAAGTTCCGCGCCGACTTGCTCGAGTCCGCCGTCGTCGTCCGGCGGATGAAGGAGGGCGCGATCGAGGAGACGCAGATCCCGCGCAACCCGCTCGACGTCCTCGGCCAGCAGATCGTCGCGATCTCCTCGCAGGAGGAGATCGAGGTCGAGGAGCTGCACCGGCTCGTCCGGCGCGCCTACCCGTTCGCCGACCTCTCACGCGTTCAGCTCGAGAACGTCCTCGACATGCTGGCGGGCCGCTACCCGTCGGACGAGTTCGCCGAGCTGCGGCCGCGGATCGTCTGGGACCGCACGGCCGGCGTCATCCGTGGACGAGGGGGTGCCGCGCGGCTTGCGGTCACCAACGCGGGGACGATTCCCGACCGCGGGCTCTTCGGCGTCCACCTCGTCGACGGCGGCGGCCGCGTCGGCGAGCTCGACGAGGAGATGGTGTACGAGGCCCGCGCGGGGCAGACGTTCATGCTCGGCGCCTCCACCTGGCGGATCGAGGAGATCACGCGCGACCGTGTCCTCGTCTCGCCGGCGCCGGGCGTGCCGGGCGCGATCCCGTTCTGGAAGGGCGAAGGCCCGGGCCGGCCGTACGAGCTCGGCGAGGCGATCGGCAAGGCCTCGCGCGAGCTGGCGTCGCTGCCGGACGACAAGGCCGACGAGCGGCTGCGGTCCGACTACTCGCTGGACGCGCTGGCCGCCAAGAACCTGATGACCTTCCTCCGCGAGCAGGAGCAGGCGACCGGCGCAGTCCCGTCGGACCGGACGATCGTCGTCGAGCGCTTCCGCGACGAGATCGGCGACTGGCGTGTCTGCGTGCTGACGCCGTTCGGCGCCAGAGTGCACGCACCGTGGGCGCTCGCCGCCTCGGCTCGGCTCCAAGAGTCGCTCGGGATCGACGCACAGGTCCTCTGGTCGGACGACGGCATCGCGTTCCACTTCCCGGACGCGGACGCGCCGCCGCCGACCGAGCAGCTCGTGCTCGACCCGGACGAGGTGGACGACCTGATCATGGCCGAGCTGGGCGGCACTGCCCTCTTCGGCTCCCGCTTCCGCGAGAATGCGGCCCGCGCGCTGCTGATCCCGCGCCGCCGGCCGGGCGAGCGCACGCCGCTCTGGCAACAGCGGCTGAAGGCCCAGAGCCTCCTCCAGGTGGCGAAGAAGTACGGGTCCTTCCCGGTCATGCTCGAGACCTTCCGGGAAGTCCTCCAGGACGTCTTCGACCTGCCCGCACTGAAGCGGCTCCTGCACGGCGTGAAGACGCGGCAGATCGACGTCGTGGACGTCGAGAGCGCGTCGGCCTCGCCGTACTCGTCCTCGCTGCTCTTCGACTACATCGCGACGTACATGTACGAGGACGACACGCCTCCCGCCGAGCGGCGGGCGCAGGCGCTGTCGCTCGACCGCGACCTCCTGCGTGAGCTGCTCGGCCAGGAGGAGTTGCGCGACCTGCTCGATCCCGGGGCGCTCGACAAGGTCGAGACGTCGCTCGCGGGGGAGGCGAAGGACCCGGACGGCCTGCATGACCTGCTCCTCCGGCGCGGCGATCTGCGGCCGGGCGAGTTCGACGAGGCGTTCGGCGCGGTGCTGGAGGCCGAGCGCCGCGCCATACGGATCCGCGTCGGGGGCGAGGAGCGGCTCGTCGCCGCCGAGGACGCGGGGCGCTACCGCGACGCGCTCGGCGCGATGCCGCCGAGCGGCCTCCCCGATGCCTTCCTCGAGTCCAGCGAGGAGCCGCTTCGCTCGCTGCTTGCCCGGTACGCGCGCGGACGCGGGCCGTTCACCACGCGGGAGGCAGCTGAGCGCTTCGGGATCGACGCCGAGCGAGCCGACGCCGAGCTTTCCGCACTCGAGCGGGGGGACAAGCTCGTCCGCGGGGAGCTCCGGCCTGGCGGGACGGAGCGCGAGTGGTGCGACCCCGACGTCCTCCGCCGCATCCGCCGCGCGTCGCTCGCCGCGCTTCGCAAGGAGGTCGAGCCCGTCGAGCAGGTCGCCTTCGCCCGCTTCCTGCCGGGCTGGCACGGGATCGACCGGCGCGCGACGCTGCGGGAGGCGCTCGTGCCGCTGCAGGGCCTGGCGCTCCCCGTCGCCCTCTGGGAGTCAGAAGTTCTGCCACGCCGCGTCCCGAATTACGCCCCGGCGCAGCTCGATCAGCTCTGCGCCACCGGAGAGCTCGTCTGGGTCGGCGCTGGGCTCGATCGCGTCGCCGTCTTCTTCCGCGAAGACGCGGCCGTGCTCGGGAAGCCGGAGGGCACCGAGCGTCCGGAAGGCGAGGTGCACGACCGGATCCGGGAGGCGCTCGCCAAGAGCGCGGAGTTCTGGTTCGACCTGCTCGACACGACCGGTCTCGAGGCGGAGACCGCGCTGCCTGCCCTGTGGGAGCTCGTCTGGGCCGGTGAGGTCACGAACGACGCCTGGACGCCGCTCCGAGCCGGCCGCCGCTACGGCGTCCCGAAGCCGGAGCGACGGCCGCGCCGCTTCTCACGCCGCCGGGCGACCGCGATCACCGCGACCCAGGGACGGTGGTCGCTCACCGACCGCCTCTTCGCCGGCGAGCGGGATCCGCGGGCGCTCTCCGAGCTCCTGCTGGAGCGCCAGGGGATCGTCACCCGCGACGGCGTTCGGGCTGAAGGGATTCCGGGCGGCTACTCCGCCGTGTACGGCGAGCTGAAGGCGCTCGAGACGCTCGGCCTCTGCCGCCGCGGCTACTTCGTCGAGGGCCTCGGCGGGGCGCAGTTCGCGCTCGGCGGTGCCGTGGAGCGGATCCGGGAGCTGCGGCCGCGGGACGACGAGCCGGCGACCGACGTCTCGGTGCTGGCGGCGGCGGACCCTGCGCAGCCGTACGGCGCCGCCCTCTCCTGGCCGAAGCGGGCCGGTGCTCGTGCGGCGCGAGTCGCCGGCGCCTACGTCGTCCTGATGGGCGGAGAGGCGGTCCTCTTCGTCGAGCGCGGAGGGAAGACGCTCGTCCCGCTCCGCGATCCCGATCCGGAGTGGCTCCGCCCGGCGCTCGGCGGCGCTCGTCGAGCACGTGAAGAGTCGCCGGGGCATGAAGCGGCTGGCCGTCGAGCGCTTCGACGGCGAACCGGTGGGGGAGACGGACGCGATGCCTCTCCTCGTCGAGGTCGGCTTCGTAGCCGGTCCGCGCCGCGCCGTGCTGCGGCCGTGACTCGGCTCTCTGTAACATGGACAGAACTTGGACAGAATCTTGTCCTACCGGCTCGGCTTCGCCGTCAAGGTGCTCGGCAACGGCGGGATGAAGTCGAACGACGGGCGGCGCTGGCAGACGCGGGCCGCACCTCTCGAGGTCGCTCGAGCTGCTCGACGCGGTCTTCGACTACCTCGACGAGGTGGACATCCGGGTCTATCGCCTGTCGAGCAGCACGGTGCCGTACGGCACGCATCCCGATCTGCCGCAGCTGGACTACCGGCGGCAGATCGGCGAGTGCGAAAAGTCGGCTGGCGCGGCTCGGCGAGAAGGCGAGCCGACTCGGGCTCAGGCTCTCGACGCATCCCGGCCAGTACTCGGTGCTCAGTTCGCCGGATCCCGAGATCGCGCGCAAGGCGCGGCTCGACGTCGAGCAGGACGCGCTGCTGCTCGATGCGCTCGGGACAGGGCCCGAGGCCGTCGTCGTGATCCACGTCGGCGGCGTGTACGGCGATGCCCGCGCCTCACTTGATCGGTGGGTGCGCTCGTTCGAGGCCTTGTCCGAGAGCGCTCGGAGCCGGCTCGTCGTCGAGCACGACGAGCGTTGCTTCGACCTCTCTGACGTCCTCGAGCTGCACGAGCGGACCGGTGTCCGCGTCGTGTTCGACCTGCACCATCACCGCTGCAACCCTGCTCGCGGCCGGGAGGACGTCCGTGCGGCGCTCACCACTGCGCTGGACACGTGGCCAGCCGGCGTTCGGCCGAAGGTGCACGTGTCGAGCCCGCGGACCGAGTTCCGGTCGGTCGGCGGCCGCCAGCAGCCTCCACTTCTCGACCAGCACGCGGATTTCCTCAGTCCGTGGGATCTCCTGACGCTTCTCGACGCCGCTGACCGGCCGCTGGACGTCATGGTCGAGGCGAAGGCGAAGGATCTCGCCGTGCTCTCGGTACGGCGGGCTCTCGACCGTCTAGCGGGAAAGGCGGCCTAGCACGACGCCGAAGAGAGCGTGCCGGAGCGTCGCCTGCACGAACGCACGTGGGTTGGTGAAGAGGGGTGGAATCCCGGCCTCGCCGCGCGCCGGATGGTGGCGGTCGACGAAGTAGGAGAGCGGGTAGAGCGCGACATGCTCGGCGAGCGCCATTCCGATCGCAACGCGCTCTTTGCTGTACGGGACACGGCGCTGGATTTGGTCGAACGCGAACCCGAAGAGCGCGCCGTTCGCCGCGTGGATAGCGAAGCCGACCGGCCAGGCGAGCCGCCCGCGCGTGAACGCCTTGCCGAGCAACAGCACGTCGGAGTAGTCGCAGCGCAGGAGGCGTCGGTCGATCGGCTCCAGCAGGCTCCAAGCCGACGCGGCCACGGCGCCCGCGGTCGCTGGGTGAAGGCCCCGCTCGTCCACAATCCCAAGCATGCCCGAGGGTGACTCGCTTCATCGCGCCGCGCGTCGCCTCCAGGTGCTGGTGGGGGAGACGGTGGAGGTGGAGAGCCCCAACCCACGCGCCGCCGCCACCGGCGTGGCCGAGCAGCTCGACGGTCGGCGGCTCGAGGCGGTGGAGGCGATTGGCAAGAACCTGCTCTTGAGCTTCGAGGGCGGGCTCGTGCTGCGGAGCCACTTGCGGATGTCCGGCAGGTGGACGGTTCGCGATCGCGGTTCCGCCACACGCGGTCGGCCGTGGCTCGTGCTGCGAGGGACTGGACGCGAAGCCGTTCTGTGGGGAGGTCCCGTGCTCGAGCTGAACACGCGCGCGGTTCGCGAGCTCGGGCCGGACATCCTTGCCAGCCCCCCGGATCTCGACCGGATGGTCGCGAACATCCGTGCCCATGCCAGTCGGGAGCTCGGCGACGCCCTCCTCGACCAACGACTCGTTTCCGGGATCGGGAACATGTGGAAGGCGGAGTCCTTGTGGCGGGCGCGGGTCTCGCCGTGGCGTCCCGTGGGCGAGACGACGGACCCGGAGCTGCGTCGGGTGCTCGAGGAGGCGGCGCGGCTCATGCGTGCCTCCGTCGACTCAGGCCGCGAGGAGCGTGCGATCTACCGCCACGCCGGCCGTCCGTGCCCGCGGTGCCGGACGGCGATCGAGTCGCGCGGCCAGGGCGACGCAAACCGGACCGCGTACTGGTGTCCGAGCTGTCAGTCCTGATCGTGGGGAGAGGAGAGCGACGGCCGGGCGCGTAAGCGGAACGGGTGATCCGGTCGCCGAATCTGCACCAGGCGCTGCGCGCGTTCTGCCTCGGCGCGTTCGCGGCCGTGAGCCGCGAGCTCGGGGAAGGCGGCGACGTCCCCTTCTCGTTCGAGGAGCACCAGGCGCCCGGGAGTCCGACGCTGTACGAGTACCGGCCGCTCGTGAAGCCGTTCCTCGACGCGCGCGCCGGCCGCTTCGCCGCGCTCGCGGACGCGCAGCCGGCGCTCGCGGAGCTGGAGCGGGAGCCGGCGGCGGCGATCTTCGCGCACGCGCACTCGAGCGGCCGGCCGAGCTCCCGCGAGGCGCTGACCCGCACCGTCCTCCTGCCGCTCCTGGCCGAGACGGCCGAGGCCTGCGGCGGCTTCGACTGGGACGATGACGTGTTCGCCCGTGTGTATGCGTCGTTTGAGGCTTCGCTCTTCGGTTCTCGGCGCTCGTACGGGGCGATCGCGCCGCTCGTCGGCGTGTCGGCCGGAGGGGTCGTCGATCTCGGCGAAGGGCTCCGGGTTCGTCATGTCGCCTCCGGGGAGCTGGCGGCGCACTGGCCGCAAGCCGGTGGTTTGCTCCCAGAGGGATTCGAGCGCGAGCCGGACCGACTCTGCGTCCTCGAGCTGGAGGCAGAGCTTGGCGAGCCCTCGGTGTCGGGCGGTGTCCCCGATGCGCCCGGTGAGTTTGCTGACTCGATCACGTCCCTGCGGTTGGCGACGGCCGGCGCGATTGCGGCAGGCCCCGTGCTCTTCGAGCGGCTCGACTGGCGGCCGTACGGGATCCGTCCTGTGCTTCCGATCGCCGCGACCGAGCCGCCCGGCGAGGGAGTCCGGCTGGACTCGGTGCGGGCTGAACGGGCTCGCCGGATCCGCGATCGGCTCTCGGCGGCGGACGACGACCGCGATCTCGGAGATGCGCTCGACCGGTGGGAGCTCTCGCTCTTTCAGACCGATCCGTTCGCATCCGAGCAGCTGCGAGGGTCGCTGACCTCGCTGCTCGGCGGCGGTGAAGGACTGTTTGCCGCGTCGCTCCGTGCGGCCGCCGTGCTCGGCGAGACGCCGCGTGAGCGCTCGGCGATCCTCGACCGGCTCCGGCTGCTGGCAGCGGGCGACGCGGCGGCGGCGACCTCGGACCTGGTTCGGTCGGCGCTCGTCGCCGTCCTCGAGCATGGCGCACGGGCGGAGCTCCTGCGGACGCTCGACGAGACGCTGCTCGGCCTGCGGCCCAAGCCGACGGTGGCGCCGGAACCGGCGCTTGCGGTCGGCGCACTTTAGGCACACACGCGACACAGACACGCGCGTCCCGGACGGGTAGGTTCGTCCCATGGACGAGGCACGCGCAGTTCTCCACCGACTCGACAGGATCGAGGCTCTCGACCGGGACGTCGCCCCCGCCGGCGAGCTGCTGGACGAGCTGCGCGGGCTCCTTCGCGAGGCCGAGACCTGGCTGCGTACGGAGCCCGAGCCGCATGGAGCCGTCGAGGCGCTTGCCGTCTGCCGGCAGGCATTGGACGCCGAGCAAGAGGAGGGGATGCTGCTGGCCGTTCGTAGCTGAGAAACACATTCCCCGAGGTGGCGCAGTCCGGCTTTTCCGGCACACTGAGACCGTGCAGGACAGTCCGGTCCCGGGCCGAACGACAGGCTGCGTATGCGCCTAGCCGGCCTCTTTTCCCGCCCGCCGACGGGCGATCCAGCCGACGCCGTGCCGGAGGAGGCCGAGGGACCCTCCGTGCCTGAGGTTCCCCCGACCCCTGACGTCTCGCGTGAGGCAGTGGTCATCGCCTTCGCGAACCAGAAGGGCGGCGTCGCCAAGACGACCTCGACGCTCAACCTCGCCGTCGCGCTCGCGGAGGAAGGCCACAGGGTCCTCATCGTCGACATGGACCCGCAGGGCAACCTGACGATGAGCCAGGGGTTCAACCCCGATCAGATCGAGCGGTCGATGTTCGACGTGCTCGTGCACCGGCTGCCGATCGACCAGGTGATCCAGGAGGCCGAGGTCGACCTCGCCGTGTCGTCGATCGACCTCGCCGGGGCGGAACTTGCCCTGTCGAGCATGATCGGCCGCGAGCGCGTGCTCGAGAAGGCGCTGAACCCGATCAGGGAGCGGTACGACTTCGTCCTGGTCGACACGCCCCCCTCGCTCGGGCTGCTCACGATCAACGCACTCGTCGCCTCGAGCGGGGTGATCGTCCCGGTCCAGTGCGAGTACCTCTCGCTGCGCGGTCTCGTGCAGCTCGAGAACACGCTGTCGATGATCCGGGAGAACCTGAATCCTGACGTCGGGATCCAGGGGATCCTCCCCACGATGTACGACAGCCGGACGCTCCATGCGCGCGAGGCGATCGAGATCCTGCAGGAGAACTTCGGCGAGCTCGTCTACAAGACGCGGATCAAGAAGACAGTGCGCTACGCCGAGGCGCCGGTGAAGGGAAGCTCGGTGCTCAAGTACGACCCGACCGGCCCGGCTGCCGACGCGTACCGGGAGTTCGCGAAGGAGGTGCTCAATGGCGCGAAAGCGCGCAAGCATGCGTGAGGGCCCGCTCGCCGAGCTCTTTCGGGCAACGGAAGCCGCGCAGAAACAGGCCGAGAAGGAGGGTCGGACCGTCCCGGGCGAGCCGCTCGAGGAGACGGTCGAGCACCCGCCGCCGAAGCTCGAGGTCGCTCCCGAGCCGGGGCACGACGAGCCCACACCGCCGCGCGACGCGGCGGCGCCGCCGACCCCTGCCCGCCCGCAGTCGCCGGAGCATCGCGAACAGTCCTCCGACCGTGGGATCGCCCGGTTGCTCGAGCCGCTCCCCGAGCCGCCGCCGCGACTCCATCGCGCTCCGCGCTCCGACTCTGCGTACCTCGCGGACATCAAGGTGGTCGGAGTCGGCGGCGCCGGGCTGAACGCGGTCAACCGGATGATCGACGCCGGCCTCGCCGCCGTCGAGTTCGTCGCCGTCAACACCGATCTCCAGCAGCTCGCGCTGAGCGACGCGGAGCAAAAGATCCACATCGGTCGCGAGCTCACCGGCGGACTCGGCTCGGGCGCGGAGCCGGACATCGGCCGCCGCGCCGCCGAAGAGGCCCACGACCAGGTCAAGCGGGCGCTCCGCGGCGCGGACATGGTCTTCGTCACAGCCGGCGAAGGCGGCGGGACGGGCTCGGGCGCAGCCCCGGTGGTCGCCCGGATCGCACGAGAAGTCGGCGCGCTGACCGTCGGCATCGTGACGATGCCGTTCCGCTTCGAGGGCACGAAGCGTCGATCGCAGGCGGAGGCGGGCGTCCACGCGCTTCGCGAAACCTGCGACACCGTCGTCGTCATCCCGAACGAGCGGCTCCTCGAGGTCCTCGACAAGAACACCTCGATGCTCGACGCCTTCAAGATCGCCGACGACGTGCTCCGGCAGGGCGTGCAGGGGATCTGTGATCTGATCACCGAGCCCGGCCTGATCAACGTCGACTTCGCCGACGTCCGCACGATCATGAAGGGCGCGGGCACCGCGCTGATGGGGATCGGATTCGCGACCGGCGAGAACCGTGCGGTCGAAGCCGCCGAGCGCGCGCTTCGCTCGCCGCTCGTCGACACCGAGCTGCTCAGCGCGCGCGGAATCCTGCTCTCGATCGCCGGCGGCAACGACCTCTCGCTGTACGAGGTCAACGAGGCGGCAGAGGTGATCAGGGCCGCGTCGACGGACGAGACGAACATCATCTTCGGTGCGACCGTCGACGAGCGCTTGGAGGGCCAGATCTGGGTGACCGTGATCGTCACCGGCGTGGGCCAGCGAGGCGGATCCCGCCCGTACGTCCCGAGGTCGGAAGGGCAGCGGTCGCAGCCGGACGACCCACTCGACCCGCCCTCGTTCCTCCAAAGCTGATCGCCGCGCCGTGAAGGGCGCGATCGCAGCGGGGCACCCGCTGACGGCGGAGGCGGGAGCGCACGTTCTCGCCGACGGCGGCAACGCCGTCGACGCTTGTCTCGCCGCCGCGTTCGTGTCGTGGGTCGCGGAGAGCCCGCTCACAGGCCCGGGCGGCGGCGGTTTCCTCCTCGTGCATCGCGCGCGGGACGGGCGTTCGCGCCTTCTCGACTTCTTCGTCGCGGTCCCGGGAGCCGGTCTCGAGACGGAGCCGATCAACGAGATGGAGACGATCGACGTCGACTACGACGACTCGAGCACGCAGGCCTTCGGCATCGGCGCCTCGTCCGTCGCGACTCCCGGCATCGTCGCGGGCCTCGAGACCGCGCACCGAGCCTACGGCCGGGCTCCGTGGGCGACCCTGTTCGACCCTGCGATCGCGCTCGCCCGTGAGGGCGTCGTCCTCACGCGCCAGCAGGCCTACCTCCACGCGATCCTTGACCTCATCCTCCGGCACACCGACGCCGGCAAAGCCGTCTACGGGCCGGCCGGCGAGCGGCTGGTCGCCGGCGATCGGCTGGTGATGAACGACCTGGCCTCGACCATGGAGGTTCTCGCCCAGGGCGGTAGGGAGAGCTTCTACGAGGGCCCACTCTCCGAGCGCATCGCGGGCTGTGTCCGCGCGGACGGCGGCCTGCTGACCGTGGACGACCTCCGCAGCTACCGCGTGATCTGGCGCCGGCCGATTACCGCCGATTTCCTGGGGCGACGTTTCGTGTCGAACCCGCCTCCGTCCAGCGGCGGGGTGCTGATCTGCTACGCACTTCTCCTGCTCGACCGCGCCGGCCTCGGCGGCCCGCCCGGAAGCGCCGACGCAATCGCCCGGCTGGTCGGCGTCATGGGCGAGCAGGTGCTGGCGCGCGGCCCAGGCTTCGCGCGCCAGCTGCACGGTGGTGGCCTCACGCGGCGCCTCTACGACGACCTGCGCCTGTCCGAGGCGGCGGCGCGCCTCACGCAGGAGCGACCGCCGCCGGTGATGCCCGAGCCCGTGGAGCCCTCGCGCACGACCCACATCTCGGTCGTCGACGCGGAGGGCAACGCCGCCTCTTTGACGGCCTCGACCGGCTCCGGGTCGGGCGTGATCGTCCCCGGAACCGGAATCCACCTGAACAACATGGTCGGCGAGCACCACCTGAACCTGGCACGGCGCCGTCGCCGGCCCGGCGGTCGCCTGACGAGCATGATGGCGCCGTCCATCGTCCTCCAGGACGACCTGCCGCGCCTTGTCGTCGGGAGTGCGGGCTCCGCCCGGCTCCGCGGCGCGATCCTCCAGACCGTGGTGAACGCAGTCGGCCACGGGCTGCCGGTGGACGAGGCAATCGAGGCGCCCCGCGTCCATCTCGAGGACGGACACGTTCATTGCGAGGGTGGGTTCGACGCCGCCGAGCTCGACGAGCTCGACCGGCGCGGCTTTGACGCAGTCCGCTGGAGGCGGCGTAACCTGTACTTCGGCGGCGCCGCGGCCGTCGAGCTGCGCTCGGACGGCACGCGTGCCGCGGCGGGCGACCCGCGGAGGGGAGGCCATGGAATCGTCGTCGACGGCTGAGCGTATCGTCGTCCGGCGTGCGCAGCCCGGGGATGCCGGGGCGCTTGTGGAGCTGGGCGAGGCCGTCGCCTCGGAGCCGGAAGGCTGGCTGATCTCGGACGGCACCTGGCGGACACCGGGCGAGGAGCGGCGGTACCTGCGCGCCCTTCGACGCTACGGGGATGCTGCGGTTTTCGTGGCCGAGATCTCCGAGGGCTCACGCACGCGCATCGTCGGCCGGCTTTCGCTCGGCCGCGACCCGCACCCGGCGAGCAAGCACGTCGCCGACCTCGGCCTGATGGTCGCCGCCGGGCAACGCCGGCGCGGAGTCGGGACAGCCCTACTCAGGGAAGCCGTGGAGTGGGCCAGGTCGGCCGGCGTGCGAAAGCTCGAGCTCCACGTCTTCCCCCACAACGAGGCCGCGATCCTGCTCTACGAGAGCTGCGGCTTCCGCCGGGAGGGCCTGCGGCGCGGCCACTACCGTCGCGGCGGCGAGTACCTGGACGCCGTGCTGATGGCCCTCGACGTCGTCTGAGAGCCACTAGATGGGTGATGCCATGAGATCGTCTGCTCGGGGCGTGAGCTGGCCGCGTGGGGCGCAGCGGCGGTTCGGCGGCGATGCTGGCAGCATCGGTGCCGGGCCGGCGGTGCGAAGCGCACGTGCCGGGTTTGGCCCGCGCAGCGGGCCGAGGCCGGCTCGGGAGCGGGCCAGGCGCGTCAGATCGCGCAGCCGGGCGGGCGAGATCGTGGCATCAACCGTCTAGATTCCGCGGGTGGCCTCGCTCGCCCAGATCGCCGACAGCTTCTTCAAGCCGCCGGTTCGCGATCTCGTCCCGTACGAGCCGGGCAAGCCTGTCGAGGAGGTCCAGCGGGAGCTCGGGTTGGACCGCGTCATCAAGCTGGCGTCGAACGAAGGGCCGTTCGGGCCCTTCCCCGAGGCGATCGAAGCGCTGGCGGCCGTGGCTCCCCAGCTGAACCGCTACCCGGACGGCGGCGGCTATCGGCTGCGCATGGCCCTCGCCGAGCGCCACGGCGTCCGCTTCGAGGAGATCGCGCTCGGCGCCGGCGCCGACGGAATCGTCGACGCACTGTCGCAGAGCTCGCTCGACCCGGGCGACGAGATCGTCTGCGGCTGGCCGAGCTTCCCGAGCTACGTGATCGGGGCTGTCAAGCTCGGCGCCGTCGCGCGGACGATCCCGCTCGCCGACGGCCGCTATGACCTCGACGCGATGCTCGCGGCGGTCACCGACCGCACGAAGCTCGTCTACGTCTGCCACCCGAACAACCCGACCGGGACGATGAACACCCGCGCCGAGCTGGACGCCTACTTCGAGCGCGTTCCCGACCACGTCGTGACCGTCCTCGACCAGGCGTACTTCGAGTACGTGGACGATCCTGAGTACGCCGACGGCATCGAGGAGTATGTAAAGGCGGGGCGCAGGGCAATCGTGCTCCGCACCTTCTCGAAGATCTTCGGGCTCGCCGGGCTGCGGGTCGGCTACGGCGTGGGGCCGGCTGAGCTCGTGACGGCGGTCGGCAAGGTTCGGCGCGCGTTCGACATCACCTCGCCCGCGCAGGTGGCCGCTCTCGCCAGCCTGGCGGCGCCGGGCGCGAGAGAGGAGCTGGAACGACGCCGGCGCCTGAACGCCGAAGGCCGCCCTGCGATCGTGGAGGCGCTGAAGGAGCACGGCTTCGATCCGATCGAGCCGGCCGTCGCGAACTTCGTCTTCGCCGAGGTCGGCGACGACTCGCGCCCGCTCTTCGAACGGCTCCTCCGCGAAGGCGTGATCGTCCGGCCGACGGCAGGGTTCGGCGCGCCCGGCGGGATACGCGTCACCGTCGGGACGCCTGAGGAGAACGCGCTCTTCCACGACGCGCTCGGCCGGGTGAGCGAGCCCGCGCGGACCTAACGCGCAGGCTCAGCCGCCAGGTCACGCCAGACCGCCCGGATCTAGGCTTCGGCCGTGGCGAGCAACTGGACGGCGGAGCGCCTGCTCGAAGGCGTGCGCAGCGGAGACCGGCGCGCGCTGGCCCGCGCGATCTCGCTCATCGAGGACTCCGACCCCCTTGCCTACGAGCTCGTCCGCGAGCTCTACCCGAATACGGGCCAGGCGTATGCGCTCGGCATCACAGGCCCGCCGGGTGTCGGCAAGTCGAGCCTGATCAGCGCGCTCGTCCGCCATGTGCGTGGGGAGGGGCAGACCGTCGGCGTCATCTCCGTCGACCCATCGAGCCCGTTCTCCAAGGGCGCGCTCCTCGGCGACCGCATCCGCCTCTCGGATCACTTCCTCGACCCCGGGGTCTTCATCCGCTCGATGGGCACGCGAGGCCACCTCGGCGGCCTCGCGGAGGCGACGCTCCAGGCGCTGCTCGTGCTCGACGCCGCCGGCCGCGACCTCGTCTTTCTCGAGACGGTCGGGACGGGTCAGAGCGAGATCGAGGTGATCGGCGTCGCAGACACCGTCGTGCTCGTGCTGATGCCGGGCTCGGGGGACTCCGTCCAGGCGCTGAAGGCGGGGATCATGGAGATCCCGGATGTGATCGTCGTCAACAAGAAGGACCATCCGGCGGCGAAGACGATGCTGAACGAGGTGCGCTCGATCCTCGCGCTCGACACCGAGAGCGACTGGAAGCCGCAGATCGTGCTCACCGAGGCCGTGACGGGCGAGGGCGTGCCCGAGCTCTGGGAGAAGATCTCGGCGCACCGCGCCTACCTGGAGACGGACGGCCTCCTGGACCAGAGGCGCCGTAAGAACCTCGCCGGCGAGGTCTTCACCGTTGCGTCTGCCCGCGCCAAGACCCATCTGGAGCAGGCGGTCGCCGACGATCCGGAGCTTCGTAGGCTCCTCGACGAGGTGCAGCGCCGCGAGCTCGATCCCCTGACCGCGGTCCGGGAAATAATGGTGCGGGTGTTCAAAACGCCTGCGGTGCCAGACTTCAGTCTCGCTCCGCCAACTCGTGATGAAGACGGAAACAGCACCGACAGCGGCTGACATCCGCGGCGCGCGCGAGCGGATCGCGGGCGTCGCCCGTGAGACGCCGGTGTACAGCTCCGAGACCCTCTCGCGCATCGCCGGCAGGGATGTCTGGCTCAAGGCCGAGAACCTCCAGCGCACCGGCGCGTTCAAGGTGCGCGGCGCGGTGAACCGTCTCGCGCTCCTCTCCGACGCCGAGCGCGAGGCCGGAGTGGTGGCGGCAAGTGCCGGAAACCACGGCCAAGCGGTCGCCTGGGCGGCCCGGCAGGCCGGCGTGAAGGCGCGGATCTTCGTGCCCCAGGACGCGCCGATGGCGAAGGTCGAGGCCTGCCGGACCTACGGTTCCGAGCTCATCCTCGAGGGGGAGCGGTTCGAGGACGCGATGGACGCCGCAAGGGCCGACGTCGAGCAGCGCGGCGCGACCTTCATCCACCCCTACGAGGACCCGGTGATCATCGCCGGCCAGGGAACGCTGGGGCTCGAGCTCGCCGAGCAGGTGGCCGACGCCGAGACGGTCGTGATCCCGGTCGGCGGCGGAGGGCTGGCGTCGGGGATCTCTATCGCCCTGCGCGAGCTGAAGCCCGGCATCCGGATCGTCGGCGTCCAGGCCGGCCTCTCGGGCTTCACGATCGCCGACGGCGTGTTCGTGAAGAAGCCGGGCGACCTGACCATGTCGATCCTGGACGACGTCCTCGACGACATGGTGGACGTCGACGACGAGGCGATCAGCGAGGCGATCGTCCTGCTCCTCGAGCGCGCCAAGCTGGTCGTCGAGGGCGCCGGCGCCGTCGGCGTCGCTGCCCTGCTCGCCGGCAAGGTGGGAGGCTCGTCGGGCCCGGTCGCGATCGTCCTCTCGGGCGGGAACATCGACCCGTCGCTCCTGATCTCGGTCATGCGCCACGGGCTGACGGCCGGCGGCCGCTACCTCGTCGTCCGCACCCGCGTGCCCGATCGGCCGGGTGAGCTGGTCAAGCTCCTGACGCTGATCGCCGAGGAGCGGGTGAACGTCGTGTCGGTCGAGCACCACCGCGAGGGGATGGACATCCCTGTCGCCCAGACCGAGATCGAGCTGACGCTGCTGACGCGCGACCAGGAGCACGTCGCAGTCCTGCTCGACGCGATGGCCTCGTGGGGCTACGAGGTCGAGCGCCTGAAATAGCGGAAGGAAGATTCCCGGCTAGACCGCCGTCTAGTGCCTGAGGCCGGCGGACGGGAAGCGGCACCCGGATGCCGGCCGGCTTTATTTCGGGTTCTAGACTCGATGGCGTGAGCCAGTCGCGCAGGGAGCGGAAGGTCGTCAGCGTCCTATTCGCGGACATCGTCGGCTTCACCGCGCGGGCCGACTCGCTCGACCCCGAGGACGTCGAGGCAATCCTCAGTCCGTTCTACGATCGGCTCCGGACCGAGCTGGAGGTCCGCGGCGGCACCGTCGAGAAGTTCATCGGCGACGCCGTGATGGCGGTCTTCGGCGCTCCGATCGCGCACGAGGACGATCCGGAGCGAGCGGTGCGCGCGGCGCTCGCCATCCGCGACTGGGTCCGCGAGGAAGAGGAGCTCGAGGTCCGAATCGCGGTCAACACCGGCGAGGTCCTCGTCGCGCTCGAGCCGAGCCCCGGCGCGGAGCGCGGGCTCGTCGCGGGAGACGTCGTCAACACCGCCTCCCGCCTCCAGAGCGCCGCGCCCGTCAATGGGATCCTCGTCGAGGAGACGACCTACAACGCGACCTCTCGCGTCATCGAGTACCGAGAGGCGCCGCCGGTCGAGGCCAAGGGCAAGACGGAGCCGGTGCAGGTTTGGGAAACGGTTCAGGCCCGCTCCCGATTCGGAACCGACATCACGCGCCGCCCGAGCACGCCGCTCGTCGGGCGGGAGCGCGAGCTCGCACTCCTGACCTCGACGCTCGCGCGCGTGGAGCACGAGAGCTCGCCGCAGCTAATCACGCTCGTCGGAGTGCCGGGCATCGGCAAGAGCCGGCTCGTCCATGAGCTCTTCGTCGCGGTCGACGAGCGACCTGAGCTCATCTTCTGGCGGCAGGGCCGCTGCCTGCCCTACGGCGACGGCGTCGCGTTCTGGGCGCTCGGCGAGATCCTGAAGTCACATGCCGGCATCCTCGAAGGAGAGCCCGGAGAGCGGGCCGAGGCCAAGCTCCGCTCGGCGGTCGAGGACGTGGTCCCGGAAGCCGCCGACGCGGCATGGGTCACCCGTGAGCTCCAGCCGCTGCTGGGTCTCTCCGACGGCGGCGACGCGGGAGCGGCGGGGGACCGGCGCGTCGAAAGCTTCGCCGCGTGGCGGCGGTTCTTCGAGGGTCTCGCCGAGCGAAGCCCCCTCGTCATCGTCCTCGAGGACCTCCACTGGGCGGACGAGGGCCTGCTCGACTTCGTCGACCACCTCGTCGACTGGGCGACCGGGATCCCGATCCTCGTCGTCGCCACCGCACGTCCCGAGCTCCTGACCAGGCGGCCGGGCTGGAGCGGCGGCAAGCCGAACGCGACCACGATCTCGCTGACGCCTCTGAGCGGTCAGGAGACGGCGACGCTGCTCCACGGCCTGCTCGAGCAGACCGTCCTGCCCGCGGACATCCAGTCGCTGCTCCTCGACCGGGCAGGCGGAAACCCGCTGTACGCCGAGGAGTTCGCCCGGATCGCGCTCGAACGGGACGCGCTCGGCGGCGGCGAGCTTCCGTTGCCAGAGTCCATCCAGGGGCTGATTTCAGCGCGTCTCGACACCCTCAGCGACGAGGAGAAGGCACTCGTTCAGGACGCATCCGTCGTCGGCAAGGTCTTCTGGCTCGGAGCCCTTGCGCAGCTCGGCGAAGGCGTCGAACCGTCCAGCGTCGAAGCGCTCCTTCAAGGGCTCCAGCGCAAGCAGTTCGTGCAGCGGGAGCGCAGGTCCTCGATGGAAGGAGACGCCCAGTACTCCTTTGCCCACACGCTCGTCCGCGACGTCGCCTACAGCCAGATCCCGCGGGCGGAGCGGGCGGAGAAGCATCGCCGGGCCGCCGCGTGGATCGAGTCCCTGGGCCGGGCCGACGATCATGCCGAGTTGCGCGCGCATCACTACGTGAGCGCTCTGGAGGCGCTGCCGTCGGCAGCCGAGGACGCGGACCTGCAACGGTCGGCCCGCCTCGCCCTTAGAGACGCCGGCGATCGCGCCACCTCTCTGAACGCCTTCCCCGCCGCCGTGCACGAATACGACCGGGCGCTCGAGCTCTGGCCGGAGGACGACCCTGAGCGGCCCAGGTTGCTCCTCGCGGCGGCGGTGGCGCGGTACGAGACCGACGCATGGAACGAAGCTGAGCTTGCCGCCGCGCGAGACGCTCTGCTGGCGGCGGACGATCTCGCCGGCGCTGGCGAAGCGGAGTTCCGGCGGGCGGAGGCGTTCTGGAACCTCGGACGCGGCGACGAGGTCGTGCACAGCCTCGATCGAGCCGTGGAGCTTGCAGAGGGCCTACCGCTCTCGGCCGCCAAGGCGCACGCGTACGCGGGCATCTTCCGGCTGCACTGGCTAGCGAATCGCGAGGAGCTCGCCTCGAGGTATGGCAACGCGGCGATGCGAATGGTCGAGGAGCTCGGCCTCGACGACGTGCGCGCACAGCTCCTGAACACCTTCGGCAGCTGGCGGACGATGCAGGGCGACAGGCGGGGTCTGGACGAGATCGCCGAGAGCATCACGATCTTCGAGCGGCTGAACTCGGCCGCGGCTCAGCGCTCGTACAACAACCTCGCGGACGGCTACTACAACCTCGGCGAGCTTCGGCGGTCGGCCGAGGTGACCAAGCGGATGAAGGAGGCGTGGAAGCGCTTCTCGCACCTCGACTGGCTCCGCTGGGGCGACAGCCAGGAGATCAGGCTCCGCTACATGGCCGGTCGCTGGGACGATGTGACCGCGATCGCCGACCGCTGGATCGCCGACGCTGAGGCCCGTCAGGGCAACTACCTCGAGCCGCTCTGGAGGTGGCTGCGCGGGAGGATCGCGCTGGCACGGGGCGACACAGCCCTCGCGCTCGCCGAGAGCGCGGCTGCGCTAGAGCTCGCCCGAGCCGCGCGCGACTCGCAGCTTCTGACTCCGACTCTCGCCTTCCGCTGCCGGGTGCTTTGGGAGGCGGACGAAGAGGGTGCCGAGGAAGCCGCGGTCGAGCTCGCAGAGCTGGGCCGCCGAGCGCCGCTCCACGTTGCCCACGACTGGTTGCCGGAGGTTGCGGTGGCGCTCGCCGGCCTTGGCCTCGCCGAGGAGCTCGAGGCGATTGCCGAGAGCGTCCCGACAGCCACTCCGTGGCGCGACAGCGGGCTCGCTCTCGGCCGCGGAGATGCGCCGGCGGCAGCGGCGATCTTCGGTCAGATGGGCGCTAGGCCCCTCGAGGCCGAAGCTCACCTACTCGCCGCGAAGGACGGGCTCCCCGCCGATCTGCCGGCCGCGACCGAGTTCTTCCGCGAGGTCGGAGCTGTCCGCTGGCTCCGAGAGGCCGAGCCGCTGCTCGCTAGGACCCGCAGCGCCTGAAGCTGACCGTGTCGCCACCCCGCTCGGCCCAGTCCTCGACACCGGCGCCAAGCACCGGCCGCGCCTCGATCCCCGCTGTGGCGAGCACGCTCGCCGCGACCACGGCGCGCGAACCGCTCGAGCAGATCGTCACCACGGGCTTGCCGCCCTGGAGGTCGTCCGCCCACTCGCGCACGAGCCGGTACGGGATGTTGCGGCTGCCGGGGATGTAGGCCTCGTCCCGCTCGTGCGGCTCGCGGACGTCGAGCACCTCGATCTCGCCGGCCTCCATCAGCCGGTCGAGCTCGTCCAGGTCTACGGCCGGCATCGTCTCCTCCGACGGCGGGCCCACGAGGTAGCCGGCCAGGTCGAAGATCCCGACCGAGCGGAGCCCCCTTGCAGCCTGCTCCGCCTGGTCGTCCGACCCGGCGTGGATGACCACCCGCTCGCCGTCAGGAAGGGCGAACGCAGCTTTCGTCGCGAAGCCGCCGCCGTTGGCAGGGACGCCGATCGCGCCGCGCGCATGCCCGGCCGCGAACTGGCGCGCGGGCCGGACGTCGAGCACGACTCCGCCGCCGCCGCCGTTCAGCGGCCGGATCGGCTCGGGCGCGGCGACGAACGGCCCGCGATTCAGCTCGACGATCCGCTCCATGTTCGGCGGCCTGACGCCCGCGCGGATCGATTCCGCCACGAACTCGTCCTCGTCCTGGTGCGCAAAGGCCCGGTTGAAGCGACGTTCGAAGCCGATCGTGGTCGACCGCTTGTGGTCCATCCCGGCGCCGCACAGCGAGCCGGAGACGTGGCCGGGATGAACCTCGACGCCGTCCGGGAGCTCGAGCAGGCGCTGGAGGCTGTGGTAGAGCTCGCGCGCGCCCTCGGCCGCCTCGACCGCGAGGTCGGGCCGGGCGGCTTCGCCGACGAACAGCGAGTCACCCGTCAGCGTCAGCCAGGGCTCGTCGCTCCGCCCTCGGTCGCTGACCGTGAACGCGCAGTGCTCGGGCCGGTGGCCGGGCGTGTGGACGACCCGGATCGAGACCGAGCCGACAGCGATCTCGCCGCCGTCCTCCAGCGGCTCGAAGTCGTACTCGGGCTCCGCTGCCGGGTGGATCGAGACCGGCACGTCGTGCTCGAGCGCGAACTCACCGTGGCCGGACACATGGTCGGCGTGCGTGTGGGTTTCCAGCACACGTTGGAGCCGCACCCCTTCCCGCTTGGCCGTTTCGAGATACTGGTCGATCGCGAAGGCCGGATCGACCACGACCGCCTCGCCGGAGGAATCGTCGCCGATCAGGTAGGAGGCGCAGCCAAGATCGTCGTCGACGAACTGGCGAAAGAGCACGAAAAGGAGCCTAACAAGCGGTCCGTACGGAGCTACGGCGCTATGGCGCTCGAACCCAGCGACGCATCGTCGTCTGCGTCGGGCCTCCGAACGTCGGGCCTCCGAACGCCAATGTGACCGTGAGCCTCAGACGTAACCCCGAGCGGAGTTCGCTTGGTCGCTGCCAGTTGAACTCGGTGCGGTGTGCCGCGGCCGCCTCACGCCGAGTGATGCGCTCGCGTTGGCGCCAGATCTGGCGTCCGCGATGCGTGAGCGAGGCGATCAGCGTGGCTTCACGCACGTTTGCCAGCCATCTGACCGAGATCTCGAGCTTGTCCGCCCGGTGCGAGTACGAGCGGGGCTGCGCCCGGATCGCGCCGAGTCTGCCTTGGGCGACGATGAAGAACGAGACCGGCCAGTTGTATGAGGGGACAAGCGTCTGGCGATCGACACTCCGCACCGTCCACCAGTACTGACCTGCGAAGAGCGCTGATGCCGGAGACCAAACGCGGACTTCGCCGATGAACCTCTCGTACCTGACGACGTACTCGTCGTAGAAACGTCCCTCGGGCGTGGTCCAGGGCGCCCTTGCGACAGTGATCGCGTCTGCGCGCTCGTTTTGGGGAAGCTCCCAATAGAGGACAGGGTGAGACGAGGTGAGGACAGCGCCGTCGGGCGGGGAAACGAGGGTCGGTTCGCCGTGTGCAGAACCCGCGATGAGCGCAACGGCAGTCAGACCAACTACGCAGATGCCGCCCAGAATTCCCATAGAGCGCGTAGTCCGCACTGCTCTCCCACGCAATTGCGTCCCTGCGGTTCCACCGCGGTCCCGCGTAGCCTTACGGAGCTTAAACAACCGTTAATCGCTGAAATACGTCCGAATGGGTACAGAGTCGGGTATCAAAGACCTCGCCCGGAAGAGCCAGGTAAGGAGGAATCGCACATGCTGAGTCGGAACCGCTGGATATCGGCGCTCCTGCTCTCGCTCGTTGCCGTCCTGCTGGTCGTCGGCTGTGGAGGCGGCGACGACGAAGGTGAGGACGGCGGCGGAGGGGCAGCGGCTGCCGACCAGACGTTGAAGTGGGGGCTCGGGTCCGAGTACAACCTCGATCCCGGCCTCGCGACGGACACGACGTCCGCGAAGCTCGTCCTGAACATCTTCGATCCGCTCGTCAAGCTGGACGACGAGCTGAACGCCGTGCCGTCGATGGCCGACAGCTGGGACGTCAACGGCGCCAAGGTCGTGTACCACCTGAAGACCGGCGCCAAGTGGTCGAACGGCGACCCGGTGACCGCGAAGGACTACGAGTACGGCTGGAAGCGCGCGCTCTCGCCCGAGCTGGCGAGCGACTACTCGTACCAGCTGTACGGGATCAAGGGCGGCGTCGAGTACAACGAGTGCGAGAAGAACTGCGCCGCGCTCCGAGACAAGGTCGCGGTCAAGGCGACAGACGACCAGACGCTCGAGGTGACGCTCACCTCGACGCAGCCCTGGTTCATCCAGCAGTCGGCGCACTCGGTGTTCCTCCCGGTGCACCAGAAGACCGTCGAGCAGTTCGGCGAGCGGTGGACGCGACCCGAGAACATCGTCACGAACGGGCCGTTCAAGGTCGAGGCCGCCCAGCCGAGCGCGTCGATCACGCTCGTGAAGGACGCGAACTGGCGTGACGCGGCGAACGTGAAGCTCGAGCGGGTGGAGGGCCGGATCATCGTCGACGGCACGACTGCCGTGCAGTCGTTCGAAGCAGGCGAGGTCGACGTGCTCGACGAGCAGCTGCCGGCGGCAGAGACGCCGCGGCTGAAGGAGACGCCCGAGTACGAGCTCTACCCGGGACTCGGAACGACGTACTACGGCTTCAACGTCAAGGAGAACATCACCGACGTGAATCAGCGGCGCGCGATGTCGCTCGCGATCGACCGCCAGTCGATCATCGACAACATCACCCAGGCCAACGAGAAGCCCGCGGACGCCTTCACGCCGGAAGGCATGCCGGGCCGCGAGGAAGTCGTCGCTGAGAGCTCGCCGTGGACGCCTGCTTCCGGCGACGTCGAACAGGCCAAGGAGTACATGGCCAAGGCCAAGAACGCGAAGAAGAAGATCACGATCTACACCAACGAGGGGGCGCCCAACAAGGAAGTCGCAGAGGCGCTCCAGAGCATGTGGAAGCAGATCGGGATCGACTCGTCGATCAAGATCCTCGAGTGGCAGCAGTTCCTCGAGTTCCTCGGGCCGCCGCCGCCCAAGGCCGTCGACATCTACCGACTGGGTTGGGTCGGCGACTTCGTCGACGACATCAACTTCCTCGAGCTGTGGACGTGCGACTCGGGCAACAACAACACGGGCTTCTGCGACAAGGAGTACGACACCCTGGTCGCCAAGGCCAAGCAGACGCCGGACAATGCCGAGCGGTACTCGATCTACAAGGAGCTCGAGGCGAAGCTGACGGGCCAGGAAGGCGCTCTGCCGTTCATCCCGCTCTGGTACATCACGTACCCGAACCTCGAGCGGGAGTCGGTCAAGGACACCTTCAAGATCAACCTGCTCGACCAGGTCGACCTCACCCAGGTCGAGATCAAGGGGTAAGCACGCGGAGTATCTCGAGCACGAGCGGCGGGGCGCGAAAGCGCCCCGCCTGCTTTTATCGGAGAATATTCGTGGGTAAGGCGAACTCGTGACCGCATTCATCATCCGCCGCCTCCTCTGGACGATCCCGGTCCTCCTGTTGGTGATCTTCCTGACGTTCGTCCTCATGCGTCAGATCGAGGGGAACCCGTTCCGCCGCACGAGCAGGGCAGTCTCGCCGGCGGTGCAGCAGAACCTCGAGCGCAAGTTCAACCTCGACGAGCCCTGGTACGTCCAGTACGCCCTCTACGTAAAGGGCGTCTTCACGCTCGACCTCGGGCCCTCGCTCGTGACGCGGGACCGGACCGTGAACGACATCGTCAAGGAGCACTTCCCGAAGTCCCTCGAGCTGGGGTTGCTGGCGTTCGTCTGGGCAATTGCGTTCGGGATCCCCATGGGAGTGGTCGCGGCGTTACGCCAGAACACCGCGTACGACTACACCCTGATGTTCATCTCGAACGTCGGCTATGCGGTGCCGAGCTTCCTGGTCGCGACGCTGCTCATCTACTACGTCTCCCTCAAGGCCGGTCTCTTGCCGACGAACGGTTGGGAGGGCTGGAAGTACAAGATCCTGCCGTCCTTCGCTCTCGGGCTCCTTCCGATGGCGTACTTCGCCAGGCTTGTGCGCGGATCGATGCTGGAGACGCTCCAGCAGGACTACGTGCGCACCGCCAAAGCGAAGGGACTTCGGCGCCGCCGGATCGTGATGGTGCACGTGCTCAGGAACTCGCTGATCCCGGCAGTCACCGCGATGGCGCCGCTGCTCGGCTTCATCATCACCGGCACCTTCGTGATCGAGATCATCTTCTCGATCCCGGGCATCGGCCGGTACTTCGTCACGGCGATCTCGTCGCGCGACTACTCGGTGGTGATGGGGATCACAGTCCTCACGTCCGTGATCATCATCCTCGCCAACCTGGTCGTCGACATCCTTTACGGGATCCTCGACCCGCGGACCAGGGACGCGCGGACGTGAGCGCCGATCCCCGCGAGGCCTACGCCTCCGGCACGGCCCTCCCGGACGTCGTCCCGGGTGCGGCCGCTCCCGGCGCCGGCGCACCGCTCCAGCAGGCCAATCTCTGGCGAGACGCGTGGCGCCGCTACATCCAGAACAAGGGCGCGGCCATCGCCGGCGGGATCTTCGTGGCGTTCGTCGCCTTCTGCGTGATCTGGCCCATCGTGAGCCCGTACGACGTCACGAACGACCCGCTCAATTTCTCGGAGGCGTACGAGACCCCGTCGCTCGAACATCCGCTGGGAACGGACAAGCTCGGCAAGGACATGCTGACGAAGCTTGCGCTCGGCGGGCGCATCTCGATCGCGATCGGCGTGGGCGCGACGCTGATGATTCTCCTGATCGGCGTGGTCTACGGCTCGATCGCCGGCTTCGCAGGCGGAGTCCTCGACAACATCCAGATGCGGTTACTCGATGCGCTGTACGGGCTGCCGTACCTGCCGTTCGCGATCATCGTCCTGGCGATCATCGGCGAGAACAACATCTGGACGATGGTGATCGCGCTGTCGATTGCAAGCTGGTTCACGGCGGCCAGGATCGTCCGGGGGCAGATCATCACGCTGAAGGAGAACGACTACGTCCGCGCCGCGAAGGCCGTCGGTGCGCGCTGGTACAGGATTCTGACCCGCCATCTCCTCCCGAATACGCTCGGGGTGCTGATCATCGCGATCTTCCTCGAGTTGCCCGGCGTGATCCTGGGCGAGGCCTTCCTCTCCTTCATCGGCCTCGGAATCAGCCCGCCCGACGCCTCGCTCGGCTCGATGGCGCAGGAGGGCCGGGAGGTCTACCGCGTGCACCCGTACGTCATTGCGATCCCCAGCATCGCGATCGCGATGCTCGTCCTCTGCGCGAACTTCATCGCGGACGGCATGCGAGACGCTCTCGACCCGCGCACCCGCGACACGAAGGAACACTAGGTGCTCCTCCCGGCGACAGAAATCCGACCGCATCACCGGGAGAAGCATTAATGCCGCTGCTCGAGGTCGACAACCTCTACACGCAGTTCTTTACGCGCGAAGGCGTCGTGAAGGCGGTGGACGGGATCAGCTTCACTGTCGAGGCCGGGAAGACCCTCGGGATCGTCGGCGAATCCGGGTGCGGGAAGTCGGTGACCGCGCTGTCGCTGATGGGGCTGATCCCGAAGCCGCCCGCGCGGATCGTGGAGGGCTCGGTGATGTTCCAGGGCCGCGACCTGACGAAGCTCTCGGAGCGGGAGCTCGAGGACGTGCGCGGCAAGGAGATGGCGATGATCTTCCAGGATCCGATGACGTCGCTGAACCCGACGCTGAGGATCAAGACGCAGATCACCGAGGTGCTCGACCGGCACTACGGCTACAAGAAGGAAGAAGCCGTCCGGCGCGCCGTCGAGCTCCTCGAGGAGGTACAGATCCCGAGGGCGGCGGAGCGGGTCAACGATTATCCCCACCGCTTTTCCGGAGGGATGCGCCAGCGCGTGATGATCGCGATTGCGCTCGCCTGCAACCCGAAGCTCCTGCTCGCCGACGAGCCGACGACCGCGCTCGACGTGACCGTCCAGGCAGAGATCCTCGACCTCCTCGAGGAGCTCCGGCGTGAGCACGACATGGGGATGATCATCATCACTCACGACATGGGCGTCGTCGCCGAGACTGCAGACGAGGTCGCGGTGATGTACGCGGGCCAGATCGTGGAGCAGGCGGAGACCCAGGAGCTCTTCGACCACCCCGAGCATCCGTACACCGAGGCGCTGCTGGAAGCGCTGCCCCAGCTCGAGGGCGAGGGCATCCGGCACGGACGGCTGCGGTCGATCCCCGGCCGGCCGCCGGATCTCATTTCACCGCCACCGGGCTGTCGCTTCGCGCCGCGGTGTCCGCACGCGGACCGCGGAGACGGCTGCGCCGAACAGCTTCCGGACCTGAAGCCGATTCGTCCCGGTCACCTCGTGCGCTCCAGGCATCCGGCGAGCCAGCGTGAGGCGGTCGTGACGGCGTGAGCACGAACGAGTCCTTGCTCCAGGTTCGCGATCTCCGGAAGGAGTTCCCGGTCAAGTCTGGCTTCGTGCTGGAACGAGTGACGCATTCCGTCAAGGCTGTCGACGGCGTCAGCTTTGACATCGCCGAGGGGACGACGCTGGGCCTCGTCGGCGAGTCCGGCTCGGGCAAGTCGACGACGGGCTACTGCGTCCTCCAGTTGATGAAGCCGACGGCGGGGTCGATCCGGTTCAAGGGCAAAGAGCTGACGGAGCTCGGTCGCGAGGCGATACGGAAGATGCGCCGCGAGATGCAGATCGTCTTCCAGGATCCGTACTCGTCGCTCGATCCGCGGATGACGGTCGGAGACATCGTCGCAGAGCCGCTGGAGGTGCACGGTGTCGGCGGGAGGAGGGACCGGCGCGCGCGTGTGCGCGAGCTCTTGGACGTCGTCGGCTTCAACCCCGACTACTCGAACCGCTACCCCCACGAGTTCTCGGGCGGCCAGCGCCAGCGCGTCGGCGTGGCGCGGGCGCTTGCCCTGAACCCTTCCCTGATCGTCTGCGACGAACCGGTCTCGGCGCTCGACGTCTCGATCCAGGCGCAGATCCTCAACCTGCTGAAGGACCTTCAGCGCGACTTCGGCCTCACGTACCTCTTCATCTCGCACGACCTCGCCGTCGTCCGGTCGATGAGCGACTACATCGCGGTGATGAAGGACGGAAAGATCGTCGAAACGGGGGCGGCCGACGAGGTCTACGAGCACCCGAAGCACGAGTACACGCGCGCGCTGCTAACCGCGGTGCCGGTGCCTGATCCGAAGCGGATGCAGGAGCGGCGCGTCGAGCGGCGCAAGCTGAAGCACGTCCTTGCCGAGACGTAGCTGCGCGCTCGTGCTCGTCCTCCTCGCAGGGTGCGGTGGAGGCGGCGACGACGAGCGGCAGACGGGGTGGGAGCTCGGGCCGCCGCTGGCGAACCGCCGCAGTTACGTCGCAGCAGGAGAGATCGCTGGACGGATCTACGTGGCCGGCGGGATGGTGGGCAACACCGGGCGGCGCCTCAACGCCGTCGAGGTCTTCGACCCGGACGTCCAGGCGTGGTCGGCGTTGCCGCGCTTGCCCGAACGGGTGCGTGCCGCGGCGGGTGCGACCGCCGGGCGAAGGTTCTTCGTGCTTGGCGGGACGACGGCGGCCGGCGGTGGGAGGCAGGTGTTCGTCTACGACGTCGATCGGTCGCGGTGGCGGCGCGGGCCACAGCTTCCGCGTGTGCTCTACAACCACTCGGCGGTGGCCGTGGGGGATCGCGTGTACGCACTCGGCGGCTACGACACCGACGGCGCAGAGCTACGGGACGTGTATGTCCTTGAGGGAGGGCGGTGGCGAGCCACGAGTCCACTTCCGCGACGCGTCCACGCGTTCGGTGCCGTGGTCTTCCGCGGAGAGATCTGGGTCATCGGCGGCCGGCGCGGCGAGGAGAAGCTGCGCGAGGTCTGGATCTTCGACCCGAAGAGCCGTCGTTGGCGCGCTGGCCCGTCCCTACCGAAACCGATGGAGCTCCTGGGCGCTGCGGTCGTGGGCGACGAGATCCACGCAGTCTGGGAGCACACGTACCAGGTCTACGACGCCGGGAAAGGTCGCTGGCGCTCAGGCCCGCCGCCGCTGGTGGCCCGCCACGCGCTGTCCCTCTTCAACGTCGACGGGACGCTCTACGCTGTCGGCGGCTGCACGACAGCGCTCCGCGACACCGCGGTGGTCGAGCAGCGCGTCGTGTCCTGAACGGACACGACGAGTGTCTGGCACCGGTCTTGTCCCTAGAAGCCGAGGTGCTTGGCGATCACCATCCGCTGCACCTCGTTCGTGCCCTCGCCGATCTCGAGGATCTTCTGGTCGCGGTAGAGGCGAGAGATCGGGTACTCGTCCATGAAGCCGTAGCCGCCGTGGATCTGGAGTGCCGCGTTCGCCGCCCGGTGTGACAGCTCGCCCGTGTAGAGCTTCGCCATCGCCGCCTCTCGCCCGAACGCACGGCCCTGATCCTTGAGCCACGCGGCCCTGTAGACCATGTTCCGGCCGGCCTCGATCTCGGTGGCCATGTCCGCGAGCTGGAACTGGATCGCCTGGAACGAGGAGATCGGCTTCCCGAACTGCTTCCGCTCACGCGCGTACTCCGACGCCAGGTCGTAGGCGCCCTGCGCAAGCCCGAGGCCCATCGCGGCCACCGAGATCCGTCCGCCGTCGAGGATCTCGAGGAACTGCTGGAACCCCTTGCCACGCGGCCCGAGCAGGTTTCCCTCCGGAACTCGCACGTCGCGAAAGGACAGCTCGCGCGTGTCGGACGCGCGCCAGCCGAGCTTCTGCATCGGCGGCGCGATCTCGTACCCGTCCGTTCCGTTCGGGACGATGATGTTCGAGATCTCTTCCTCGCCGGTGATCGCGGTGATCGTCACGCACGCCGTGATGTCGGTCCCCGCGTTGGTGATGAACATCTTCGACCCGTTGACGACCCACTCGCCGTCCCGAAGCTCCGCCCGGGTGCGCGCGGCGCCGGCATCGGATCCCGCCTCGGGCTCTGTCAGCCCGAAGGCGGCGAGCTTCTCGCCCGACGCCAGCTGCGGCACCCACTCGCGCTTCTGCTCCTCGTTCCCGAACAGGTAGATCGGCAGCGTCCCGAGAGAGTGGTGCGCGGCCATCGTGATCGCAACGGACGAGTCCACTCGCGTCAGCTCCTCGACGGCGATCGCGTAGGAGACCGTGTCGGTCCCGGCGCCGCCGTACTCCTCTGGAATCGTCATGCCCATCAGTCCGAGCTCGGCCATCTCGCCGACGAGCTCGTACGGGAAGCGGTGCTCGCGGTCGAGCTCTTCGGCGACCGGCGCGACCCTGTCGACGGCGAAGTCGCGCACCGTACGGCGGAGGAGCTCGTGCTCGTCGGTGAGGTCGAGGTTCACGCGAGGGAGCGTGCCAGCTCGGCGATTAGCCGCACCCCGTATCCGGTGCCGCCGACCTGGTGGAGGTAGTCCGGCCTGGGCCACCGGAGATACCCCGGGCCGGCCATGTCGATGTGAGCCCACGGGCCCTCTCCGGCGAACCGCTGGAGGAACCCGGCAGCGTAGGCGGGGATCGCCTGGCCGCGAACGGACGAGTTCTTCAGGTCGGCGAACGCCGAGTCGGTGTACCGATAAAAGCGGCGGTGGATGGGCAGCGTCCAGGCAAGGTCGCCGCTTCGATTCCCGGCCTCCGCGACCCGGTCCCGCCACTCGTCGTCGTTGCCGAAGACGCCGGCGTAGAGGTCGCCGAGCGCCTTTTCCATCGCGCCGGTCAGCGTCGCGAAGTCGACGAGGTGCGTCGCTCCCTGCTCGCGCGCGTACCAGAGGACGTCTGCGAGGACGAGCCGCCCCTCGGCGTCCGTGTTGACGATCTCGATTGTCGTGCCGTTCATCGCCCGGACGATGTCTCCGGGGCGATACGCGTTGCCGCCGACCATGTTCTCGGTGGCGCCGACGACACCGATCGCGCGAACAGGGAGGCCGAGCTCCGCGATCGCGCCCAGCCCGGCCAGCACCGCGGCGCCTCCGGCCATGTCGCCCTTCATGTCCTCCATGTAGAGCGCGGGCTTGATGGAGATGCCGCCGGTGTCGAAGGTAACCGCCTTGCCGACCAGCCCGAGCGTCATGTCGCCCGCGGCCTCGGGAGGCTCGTAGCGGAGCACGATCGTGCGCGGCTCCTCAGCGCTTCCCTGCGAGACGGCGAGGAACGAGCCCATACCGAGCTCTGCCATCCGTTCGCGGCCGAAGGAATCGGCTTGCAGCCGGCCGCCTGACTCGGCGGCGATCCGCTCCGCGTGCTTGGCGAGCCCCGCCGGGGTCAGCTCGTTCGGCGGCTCGTTCGCGAGGTCACGCGCACGATTCGCCCAGCGCGCGACCACGGCCGCACGTTTCGCCTCGGCGAGAACCACATCGTCGCCGCCGACGAAGACCACGCCGTCGAGCAGCTCTTTCCGACCATCCGTCTTCCGAAGCCCAGGGTCGTACCCGCCCATGACCAGCCCCTCGACGGCGGCGCGAGCCTGCTCGGCGGACGGCAGTGGAAGCGAGTCGTCCAGCATCCACCTGAGCGTCCCTCCGATCGGTGCCATGATCCGGGCGATCCCTCCGGCCGCGGTCCGAACGGCGTCGGCGTCGATCTCCGTGCCGAGGCCACCGACCGCGACCCGCTCGTGCCCGCCGTCCGCGGGCAGGTGGAGAAGCACCGCCTCGCCTGCCTTCGCCTCGAAGCCGTCCTCGTCGAGGAGCGCCCGCACGCGCTCGCCGAGCTCGCCCGGAGGAGCGCTGCCGTCTCGAACCGCGAGCGCGACAACCCGGCCCTCGACGGCAAGGGAGTCGGGGCCCGATACCGAAACCTCCATGGGACGGGCGATGCTAACTCAGTCACACCTTCGAAAACTCTTTCCTCCGCTTAACCAATTCCTGATTTGCGCCGATGACACTGGGGAAATGAGCACCTCGCTGCTGCCCTCTGTTCCTGCGCGCGCCGACTCGGAGCCCACTGTCGAGGATCTGATCGGCCGGATCGCCGACCTCGTCCTTCTGCGCCAGTCGCTGCGGGCGATGGAGTCGGACCACCTGAGCCTCGAGCAGAATCGCTGCGAGCTCGTCTCCGCCCACTGGGATCTCTCCCGCGCGCTGATTGCGCGCCACTGTCCGCCGAAGGCGGACGTCGAAGCGGCCTAAGCGGAGCGCAAGCGCCGCCGCCCGATGCGGAGGCACGGGCCTCCGCCTCTGAGCGACACCGACCGATGGCTAGCCTGCGGCCGTGCGGCGTGAGGTCGACAGGAAGGCGATCGCGGCCCTCTCGGCGGGCCACCTCGCGACGGATTTCGCGAACGGGGTCCTGCCCGCGCTGCTCCCGTTTCTCGTCTCGCGCTTCGACCTGAGCTACACGCAGGCGGGAGGGCTGGTCTTCGCCTCGGCCGCCGCATCCTCGCTCGTGCAGCCGATCTTCGGGCACTGGTCCGACCGGCGGGGAGCGGTGTGGCTCCTGCCGACGGGCGTGTTACTGGCCGGCATCGGCATGGCGCTGGCGGCGGTCTCGGGCTCCTACGGGCTGTGCGTGCTGTTCGTCGTCGTCTCCGGGCTCGGAACCGCGGCCTATCACCCTGAAGGCACCAAATTTGCCAGCTTCGTCAGCGGCCACCGGAAGGCGAGCGGGATGTCGCTCTTCTCGATCGGGGGAAACCTGGGCGTGGCGCTCGGCGCCGTCTCGGCCGCGCCGGTGATGCTGGTCTTCGGGCGTTGGGGCGGACTACTCCTGGCGCTGCCGTCCGTCGCCGTCGCCGTGTTGCTCCTCCGCTCCCTGCCCTACCTCCAGGGCTTCGCGCCGGAGCGGAGGACAGGGCGAGTGGCTGCCGGCGAGGACCGCCCTGGCGCCTTCGCGCTCCTCCTCGGCGTCGTGACCGCACGGACGGTCGGCTGGTTCGGGCTGCTGACGTTCGTGCCGCTGTGGGCGGTCGAGCTCGGGCGGTCGGAGAGCTACGGGAGTAACCTGCTCTCGCTGATGCTCTTCGCGGGCGGCGCGGGGACGCTGGCCGTCGGGCCGCTCGCCGACCGGATCGGACGCCGGCCGGTGCTCCTTGCCAGCGTTGTCAGCGTCCCGCCCCTGACGCTCGTGTTCATCGCGCTCGGCGGGACGGTCGGCGTCGTGGCACTTGCGCTCGTCGGCGTGTGCGTCGTCGGAACCTTCGGCCTGATCCAGGTGATGACCCAGGAGTACATGCCGAATCGGCTCGGCCTTGCCTCCGGAATCTCGATCGGGTTCGCGATCGGCCTGGGCGGCGTCGCCGCGGCTGCGCTCGGCGCGATCGCCGACGCCGTCGACCTCGAGACCGCGCTCTACGTCAGCGCTGCCGTTCCGGCGCTCGCGATCCCGTTCGCGCTTCTGCTGCCGTCGCCGCGCGGAGGTCGAAGGCGCAAGCTCGCGGCCGAGCCGGTCGTGTAGGCTCGCCGCCTCATGGGCAGCGCACGCGAGTTCTTCGAGAGCCTGGAGACCCGGCTCGACCCGTCCAAGACAGCCGGGATGACCAACTCCTACGTCTTCGAGATCGACGGCGCCGGCACGTGGAAGGTCGACGTCGACGACGGGACGGTCAAGGTCGCCGAAGGCGGTGGAGACGCCGACGCAACCATCGCCGCGTCGGAGGAGACCTTTCAGCAGATTGCGTCCGGCGACCTCAATGCCACCACCGCCTACATGACCGGGAAGCTCAAGGTGCGCGGCGACATGGGCGCGGCGATGAAGCTCTCACGCCTTTTCTAAGAGGGCGGAAATGACCTGGTACGAGTTCCTGCTGTTCGCCCACGTCTCGATGGCGGTGATTTGGGTTGGCGGGGGCGTGATGATGCAGTTCTTCGGGCTGCGTGCCTTCAATTCGCCGGACCCGATGCGCCTGGCGCAACTCGGCCAGGACATCGAATGGATCGGCAATCGCGTTCTCGTTCCCTCGTCCGCGCTGGCTGTCGTGTCCGGCATCCTCCTGGTGATCGACAGCGAGTTCTGGGGGTTCGGCGACGACTGGATCGTCATCGGGCTCGTGCTGTTCGCGATCACGTTCCTCGCCGGAACGCTCTTCTTCGGACCGGAGTCCGGGCGGCTCGGAAAGCTCGCCGCTGCGGAGGGGCCGACTTCGCCGGCGGTGCAGGCGCGGTTGCGCCGGCTGCTCGCGCTCACACGGGCCGATTCGATGCTCCTCTTCCTGATCATTTTCGACATGGCGGTGAAGCCGGAATGGGGCGACGCGTCCCTCTGGATCGCCGTGCTTGCGTTCGCGGCGCTCGCGGCGCTGCTCGTGCGGAACGGCCTGAACACGCAGCTCGCCGCGAGCCCTGCCGGCGCGTCCGACTAGTTATTCCTCCAGCTCGACCAGCAGCGCACCGCCTGCCACGCGATCGCCTTCTGCGACGTGGACGGCCTTGACGACGGCGTCGTACGGCGAGACGAGCGGCGTCTCCATCTTCATCGCCTCGAGGACGAGCAGCGGCTGCCGGTGCGCCACGCGATCGCCCGCCTGCGCCAGGACCTGGATCACCGTGCCGGGCATCGGCGCAGTCAGGGAGCTCTCCACGGTTCCTCCGGGTCCGGCGGCATGGGCGGCCTCGTCGACGTCCGGCGGCGAGTGGGCCGCAGGCGCCGGCAGGTTCAGCCGCCACGCGCCGTCCCAGGGCCCGCTCGGCATCCGGGCAGGAGGCTCGGACAGCGGTGGGTAGTCCGTCAGGAACGCGGTCGTCGTCCGGCCGGCGCGGACCGCCGGGTGCGCGACGAGCCAGCGGAGGAACGGGAGGTTCGTCGTCACGCCGGCCACCTCGGTCTCGGCGAGTGCGTCGGCGAGCCGGGCGAACGCCTCGTCACGCGTCGGGCCGTGGGCGATCAGCTTCGCGATCATCGGGTCGTAGCCGACGCCGATCTCGTCGCCCTCCTCGACTCCGGCATCCACGCGGATCCCGGTCGGGAGCCGCAGCCGCTCGAGCCGCCCGGCCTGAGGGAGAAACGTCCTGGGATCCTCTGCGTAGAGCCGCACCTCGACCGCGTGGCCGCTTAGTAACACTGTGTTACTTGCCTCCGACCCGGCTCCAGCAGCGCCTTTCCGGGCTTGTAACACAGTGTCACTTGCCTCGACCGGCTCGCCGCTCGCGATGCGGAGCTGGGCCGCGACGAGGTCGACGCCCGTCACGAGCTCGGTGACCGGATGCTCCACCTGGATGCGACCGTTCAGCTCCAAGAGGTAGAAGTCCCGCCCGGCGAGCATGAACTCCGCAGTCCCTGCGCTCGCGTAGCCGATCGCCTCGGCGAAGCGGACGGCGGCGTCGCTCATCTCCTTCCGCAGCTCGGTGTCGAGCGCGGTGGAGGGCGACTCCTCGAGGACCTTCTGGTGGCGCCGCTGGATCGAGCACTCGCGCTCACCAAGAGCGATCACTCGCTCGCCGTCGCCGAGGAGCTGGATCTCGACGTGGCGCGGCCGCTCGACGTATCGCTCGCAGAAGACGCGGTCGTCGCCGAAGGCGGCCTTGGCCTCCCGTCTCGCCGCTTCGAGCGCCTCCTCGAGCTCGGACCGCTCGCGGACCACGCGCATCCCGCGCCCGCCGCCGCCCGCCGGCGCCTTGATCATCAGCGGAAAACCGACCTCGTCCGGCTCGCCGGTCGGCAACACCGAGACGCCGGCCTCTACAGCGATCCGCTTTGCCTCGAGCTTGTCACCGCCCAACCGGAGCGCCTCGGCGCTGGGGCCGACGAACCGGAGCCCGGCGGCGCCGACTGCCTCGGCGAAGTCCGGGTTCTCAGCCAGGAATCCGTAGCCCGGGTGGATCGCGTCGGCACCGGTCTCCTTCGCGGCGCGGACGTGCTCCTCCGAGTCGAGGTAGCTGCGGATCTCGACCGTCTCCCCGGCTGAGCGAGCGTGGAGCGAGCCACGATCGTCCGGCGCCGCGACGGCGACGGTCTCCATCCCGAGGTCGCGACACGCGCGGAAGATCCGCAGAGCGATCTCGCCGCGGTTCGCTACGAGGAGCTTCTGAATCGCCACAGGACCGCAAACGTAAGCAGGCACGCCGCGGAGATGAGGAGGTAGGGGACCGCGTCGCCGGTCACGTAGGCGAGCGCCCCGCCGCCAGACGCCCCGAGCGCCTGGCCCGGAGCCCACGCCAGGTTGATCAACGCGAACACGTACGCGTACTCGAGCCCGCGCTGCTCGGCCTCGTCGGACAGGAGCGCCATCGCCGGCGTCCAGAAGCTCCCAAAGGCGATCCCGCCGGCGACGACCAGGGCAGCCAGGAGGTATGCCTCGCCCGGCCAGGGAAGGAGCGCGGTGACGATCGCACCGGCAAGGACGGACCGGCGCATGGGCGTGAAGCGGCCGATGCGATCCGAGATCCGGCCCACCCACGGGTTGACGATCGCCTCGAGCCCGGCCGTGCAGAGCCACAGCGTCCCGATCGCGACCGCGCCGAAGCCGAGGTCCTCCAGCCGGAGGGGGGCGAGCACCGACAGCGACCCGAAGAAGATCCCCGGGAGGACGACGAACCAGATCCCGACCGCGATGCTCCGGCTCCGAAGGGCGCCGAACAGGTCCCGGAGCGGCTGCGGCTTCTCGGTCGGCGGCGCGGGCGTCGCGGCCGCCCAGACGCCGAGGCCGAGGGCCGCCAGGCCGGCCGCGCCGAAAGCCACCGCCTGGCCCACGACGGAGGCGACCCCGCCCAGCACGGGCCCGAAGAGCGCGCCGACGATCGCTGCCGCCATCGCTGATCCGATCGTCTGCCCGCGCCGTGCCGATGGCGTCTCCGTGACGAGCCAGGTGAGCCCGGCCGTCCAGGCAAACGCACTCCCGAAGCCCTGCACGAAGCGGGAGACGTCGAGGACGACGATCGAATCCCCCGTCGCGAACACGAACGTGCTGACCGCGATTGCGACGAGCCCGAGGATCGCGGTCGGCCGCGCGCCGATTCGCGCGGACGCGATTCCGCCGGGGATGCCGCCGGCGAGCGCCCCGATCGGATACGCGGCCGAGAGGAGGCCGGCGCCGGCTTTCGAGAGATCGAACTCCTCGGCGTAGTCCGGAAGGAGCGGCGTCAGCGCCGCAAAGAACATCGTGTCGACAAAGACGATGCCGCCGACGAGCAGCAGGAGGCGCCGCACCGGAGTGTCAGTCCAGCCAGGCTGCCTTGCGTCGCTCCAGGAATGCCCGGAGGCCTTCCTGTCCCTCCTCGCCCGCGCGCATCCGCGCCGCCCACTGCGCCGTCTCCTCGCCCTGGGGCCGGGTGCGGATCAGGCGCTTCGCCTCGCGAGCGGCCTGCGGGCCGGAGGTCAGCAGCTCGCCGACCAGAAGGTCGACCGTCGCGTCGAGGTCGGGCGTGACCTCCTGGACGAGCCCGATGCGAAGTGCGGTCGTTGCATCGAATCGCTCGCCGGTGAGGAAGAAGCGCCGCGCTGCACCCTCGCCGATCTTCGGGAGGACGAACGGCGAGATCACCGCGGGGACGATTCCCAGCTTCACCTCCGAGAAGCCGAAGATGGCGTCCTCGGCCGCTATCGCGATATCCACGGCGGCGGCAAGGCCCGATCCGCCCCCGAGCGCATACCCCTGGATCCGGGCGACGACCGGCGCTGGACAGCCGTCGATCGCCTGCATCATTGCGAAGAGCCGCATCGCATCCTCGGCGTTCTCGTCGAAGGAGAGGTCGATCGCCGACCGTTGCCACTCGATGTCGGCACCGGCGCAGAAGCTCTCGCCCTCGCCGGAGAGCAGGACGACCCGCGCGTCGCCCACGTCTGAGAACGCCTCGTGCAGCTCGCGGATCAGCTCTGCGTCGAACGCATTGCGCCGTTCGGGCTTGGCGAGCGTCACCCGCAGGATCGGCCCGTCGCGCTCCACTCGCAGCCCCGCCATCGAGCGGGACTCTAGAGTCGCGGCATGCTCCGAGGCTCTCTTGCCGCGGCGGTCACGCCGCTCCGCGACGGCGGCGCCGCGCTCGACGAGGACGCCGTCGCGCCGTACGTCGACTTCCTCGCCGCGCCCGGACGGCTGGAGGGCATCCTCGCGCTCGGGACGACAGGCGAGGGGATCCTGCTTAGCGTCGACGAGCGGAAGCGTGCGGCCGATCGCTTCGTCGAGGCAGCGGGAGGACGGCTTCAGGTCGCGATCCACGCCGGCGCCCAGACCACGGCCGACACCGTCGAGCTGGCTGCCCATGCGGCTGACTGCGGCGCCGACGCGGTCGCAGTCATCGGGCCGCCGTACTTCACGTACGACGAGGAAGCGCTCTACCGGCACTTCGCGGCGGCGGCGCAGGCCAGCGGCTCGCTCCCGTTCTACCTCTACGAGTTCAAGGGGCGGGCGGGGTACTCGATCCCGCTGTCGGTGGTCGAGCGGCTCGGCGACCGGGTGGCCGGGCTCAAGGTCTCGAACCAGCCGTTCGAGGCCGTCGAGCCGTACCTCCTCGAGGGGCTGGACGTCTTCATCGGCGCCGAGTCGCTGGTCGACGCGGGGCTCGAGCGGGGCGCCGCCGGAAGCGTCTCCGGACTCGCGGCCGCCTTCCCGGAGGGGGCAGACCCTTCCGGGCGGGCGTTCCTCGAGCGCTTCCCGTTCCAGGCGGCGCTGAAGACGGTGATCGCGCTCCGCGGCGTCCCCGTGCACGAAGTCGTGCGTCCCCCGTTACGGGGTCTGACCCCGGAGGAGCGCGCCGAGGTGGAGCAGTGGCTCGAATCGTCGTAGCCGGCGCCGGCGCGATCGGGGCCAGCATCGCCTACCACCTTTCCCTCGCGGAAGGCGATCACCACGTGACTCTCAGCGACAGAAACGGGGTCGCGTCCGGGGCGACCGGCAAGGCGATGGGTGGCGTGCGACAGCAGTTCACGACGGCGCCCGAGGTGCGATTGGCGCAGGCGAGCGCACGGTTTTTCGCCGAGCTTGGTCCGCCGCTCTTCGAGCAAGTGGGCTACCTGTTTCTTGCGACGACCGAGGACGGCATGGCCGAACTCGAGCGTCGTGTCCGGCTTCAGCGGGAGCTCGGTGTACCCGTCGAGGACGTCGACCCGGGCTTCGTCGACGGGCTGCGCACCGACGACGTCCTCAAGGCGGTGGTCTGCAGAGAGGACGGCGTTGCCGATCCGGTGGGCGTGACGCAGCACCTGGTCCGGGAGAGCAGAAGCCGCGGGGTTCAGCTCCGCGAGTACATGGACGCCCGCGACCTGGACGCCGACGTGCTCGTCATCGCGTGCGGTGCGGCGTCGCCGGCGCTCGCGTCTCGGTACGAGGTCGATCTTCCGATCCGCCCACTCGTCCGACAGCTCACCGACATCCGCCGAGTCGACGGCCTGCCCGAGGATCTTCCGATGGTCGTCGAGGCTGAGTCCGGCTTCC
Source organism: uncultured Actinomycetes bacterium (assembly GCA_963802375.1). Taxonomy (GTDB): domain Bacteria; phylum Actinomycetota; class Thermoleophilia; order Gaiellales; family Gaiellaceae; genus JACDAN01. The sequence goes on along the minus strand of CAWDIJ010000009.1, from coordinate 72,514 downwards.
ACTTCCGCCGGGTCGACGGCGGCCTCCGGCTGGCGATGGGCGAGCCGACGCTCCGCTGGGGCACGGAGACCCAGGTCGACGAGGGCCTGGTGGACGATTGGCTCGGCCGACTCGCGAATCGGTATCCGCCGGCCGCCGGCGTCGCGGTCGCCCGCTCCTGGGCCGGCCTCTACGACATGACGCCGGACGCGCACCCGATCATCGGCTGGGTCACGGATGGCGTTTACGCTGCGTGCGGGTTCTCGGGCCACGGTTTCATGCAGGCACCGGCAGTCGGCAAGGCGGTCGCTGAGGAGCTCGTCGAGGGCAAATCGTCGTTCGACCTGACGCCCTACCGTCTCGAGCGCTTCTCCGGCGACGAGATCTTCCCGGAGACCCTCGTCCTCTGAAGACACGACGAGTGCCAGACACTCGTCATGTCCGCGCGAGACAGGTCAGCTCTCGAAGGCGAGCCCCAGCCGGGACAGCTCCTCGATGTCGAAGCGGCCCTCGATCGTGGCCTCGACGTCGAACTCCTCGGTGATGTCGGGCTCCTTGCCGATCAGCTCGCGCGCCCGGCCCGGAAGCGGCTGCCGCGCAGCTTCGACCGTTTCCCAGACGTAGATCGCGCCCCAGCGCTCGGTCGCCTCGTCGGAGATCCAGAGCTTCAGCCGCAGGCCCTCCAGCTGCTCGAACTCGTCGACCGACTCGTCCACGAGGTAGCGGCGCAGCTCGGCGATCGACGTCTGCGAATCGGCCAGATTCCAGAGGACGAGCCGGACGATCAATCGGTTTTGTCGGGACGGTCGGCCGGCTTGCGGCGGTTCAACCGGTCGAGGAACGCGTCCCGCAGTGCCTCGCCGCTCACCTTCAGGTGGTACCGCGGCCGCCGAGGCTCGACCTTGATGACCTTGACGAGGCCGGTCTGGTCACCGTACGAGCGTCCATACGCCTCGGCTTCGCCGATCTCGTGAAGCCTGGCGTCGGACCTCCGACGGAAGAGGCGCACCGGGAGAGACTAGGACGGCTGGGGAAGCTTCGCCAGCACCTGTTTGATGCTGCGCAGGATGTCCGCCTCGTCGTGGCCGAAATCCTCGAGAAACGACTGCAGCGCGTTCCGCACGAGCCGCAGCTCTTCTTCGGTCAGTTCGATCGTGTGCATGGGGTGAGCCTAGTGCCTCTTCAGGTGATGCTGCCCCGCTTTCTGGGTCAGCCTTTTGAACGCTCGATCTCGTCCGCGTACTCGCCGATCGCCCGCTCGTAGCCCGAGCCGTCGCCGAGGCGCCGGGCGAGGAGGGCCAGTGCCTCGCCTCCCCGGCCGGCCGACCAGAGGGAGAACGCGAGGAAGACCGGCAGCGACTGGTGGTCGGGAAAGCGCCGGGCCGCGTCCTCGAGCACCGAGACCGACTCGTCGATCCGGTCGACGTTCCTCAGGGAGCTGCCGAGGCCCAGCATCGCCTTCTGGAGCTGCTCGTCGTCCAGGCCTGCCGCGATCGCCTCCTCGTAGTGCGGGATCGCCTCTGCCTCGTAGCCCTCGCGGTCGTACGCGAAAGCCTGCTCGAGCTCCTCGCTTCCGCTCACATCCGGAAGATGCCGAACTGGGTGTCCGGGATGGGCGCATTGAGCGCGGCCGAGATCCCGAGCGCCAGGACGCGCCGCGTGTCCAGCGGGTCGATGATCCCGTCGTCCCAGAGCCTGGCCGTCGAGTAGTACGGGTTGCCCTCGGCCTCGTACTTGGCACGGATCTCGTCGGGATCGGCGTCGCCGACGATCGTCAGGACCGTGGCGGCCTGCTCGCCGCCCATGACGGAGATGCGCGCGTTCGGCCACATCCAGAGCTGCCGGGGCCCGTACGCACGCCCGCACATGGCGTAGTTGCCGGCGCCGAACGAGCCGCCCGTCACGACCGTGAACTTCGGCACGTCCGCGCAGGCGGTTGCCATCACGAGCTTCGCGCCGTCCCGCGCGATCCCGCCCGTCTCGTACTCGACACCGACCATGAAGCCGGTGATGTTCTGGAGGTAGACGAGCGGCACGCGCCGCTTGCACGCGAGCTCGATGAAGTGCGCGCCCTTCTGCGACGACTCCGCGAAGAGCACTCCGTTGTTGGCGAGGATCCCGACCGGGAAGCCCTCGATCCGCGCGAAGCCGCAGACGAGCGTCTCGCCGTAGTTCTCCTTGAACTCGTGGAAGCGGCTCCCGTCGACGATGCGCGCGATCAGCTCGCGCGGGTCGACCTGCTGGCGGAAGTCCTCGGGGATCAGCCCGTACAGCTCCGACGGGTCGGCGACGGGCTCGTCTGGATGAGCCACGTCCCACGGAGCCTCCTTCCGCCGGTGCAGGTTGCGGACGACGGAGCGGACGATGGCGAGGGCATGCTCGTCGCTCGTCGCGTAGTGGTCGGCGACGCCCGAGCGCCGGGTGTGCACGTCGGCGCCGCCGAGCTCCTCCGCGGAGACCTCCTGACCGGTCGCCGCCTTCACGAGCGGCGGCCCGCCGATGAAGATCGTCCCTGTCCCACGGACGATGATCGTCTCGTCGCTCATCGCCGGGACGTAGGCGCCGCCGGCCGTGCACGAGCCCATCACGGCCGCAATCTGCGGGATCCCCTTTGCGGACATCCGCGCCTGGTTGAAGAAGATCCGCCCGAAGTGCTCGCGGTCGGGGAAGACCTCGTCCTGGAGCGGGAGGAAGGCGCCGCCGGAGTCGACGAGGTAGATGCAGGGCAGGTTGTTCTGCTCCGCGATCTCCTGCGCGCGCAGATGCTTCTTGACCGTGATCGGGAAGTACGTCCCGCCCTTGACGGTCGCGTCGTTGGCGACGATCACGCACTCCTGGCCCTCGACGACGCCGATGCCGGTGACGATTCCCGCGCCGGGCGCCTGGCCGTCGTACAGGTCCCACGCCGCGAGCGCGCTGAGCTCGAGAAACGCTGTGCCGGGATCGACGAGCCGGTCGACCCGCTCTCGAGCGGTCATCTTCCCGCGGGACCGGTGGCGCTCGACGGCCTTCTCTCCGCCTCCTCGCGCGACCTGCCCGGTGCGCTGGCGGAGGTCGGCGACGAGCGCTTCCATGCGGTCGCGCCGCTGCGCGAACGACTCGGACTCGCGTTCGACCTGCGACGTCAGCAGCGCCACGGGATGAGCCTAGCCGGGCGGCCGGACCCTGTAGGTCCGGACTTGTGCGTTTCGGATTCGCCACTGAGAGTGAGAGGCATGCACGTGCGGCTCAGCGACCCTCGTCTCGCCGAGGAGCTCCTCGGCTTCCTTCGGCGCGCCGAGTGCATCGCCGACGTCGGCGAAATCCAGGCGCACGCGGAGGGCATTGCCGTCGAGGTCGAGGTTCCGCGGGCGTATGACGAGGATCAGGCGCGGATGGAGGTCTCGCTCTACCTCCGGGTCTGGGACGCCATGCATCCGGGCTCGGGCGTCGAGCTGCTCGAGGCCACCTAGTCGGGGATCCTCTCAGGCGCCGAAAGCGCGGCGTCGATCCGGGCGCCGAACGCGGTCGCGCCCGAGGCGTCCGCTGCCTGCTTTGCCTCCTCGAGTAGCCGGCGCGCGTCGTCTGTGCGGCCTTCCTCGCCGGCGACCTCCGCCAGCGTCAGCAGCCCAGCGGCGACGCCGGGCAGGAAGCCTTCCTCCCGGCGGAGCTCGACGGACTCCTCCAGCCTGCGCCTGCCCTCCTCCCGGTAGCCCTGCTCGTACCGGCCGAAGCCGAGATGCCGGATCGCGTACGACTGCAGCAGCGTGTCGCCGTGCGCCTTCGCCCAGTCGTAGGCGGCCTGGAAGTGCGGCAGCGACCGGTCGTGGTCGTCGCGGACGACCTGGTGGACGATCCCGATCCAGAACTCCGCCCAGCTCTCGAGCCGCTCGTCGCCGGCCTCGCGGGCCAGCTCGAGCGAGCGGCAGAAGAGCTCCAGCTCGCGGAGATTCTCCTTCCTGTCGGAGAGAAAGGCCGCGTGCAGGATCCGGCCGCGCTCCTGGAGCAGCCGGGCCTCCGCGCGGAGCAGCTCCCGCCCGGCCGCCTCGCGTGCCTCCGCGGAGCCCGTGAACAGCGCCTGCTCGTTCAGCAGGTCAGCGCGCTCGAAGGGATCGTCGGTCAGCTCGAGCGCCTCGTCCCACCGACCCTGCCCGCGCAGCGCACGCACCTCGTCCACGGGGACTAAGACGTCACGGCGGTTCCGGAGTTGACCGCAGTGCGCTACAAGCTCACGATTACGGGCTTTGGCGGAGCGATGAGTTTCCCACCCGATCTCAGTCGGAAGAGAACGAGTCCGTTCGAAGGAGATTTGACGTTGTACGAGGGCGCCAAGAACCTGCCATGAACCTCCTCGCCTGGCCGGCCAGAACGACCCTCGTGTTTCTCGGCGCGGCTACAGCTGCCTGGGCGGTCACCGTCGAACGAATGCGCGGGATGGATGCCGGGCCGGGCACCGATCTCGGCGGGCTCGGGTGGTTCCTCGGCGTCTGGGCGGCGATGATGGCCGCGATGATGCTGCCGTCGGCGGTGCCGGCGGCCGTCGCCGTCACGCGTGCGTCTCGAGCCCTGCCGACAGCGCTCTTCGGCGTCGGCTACCTCGCCGTCTGGACTGCCTTCGGCGTCGTCGCGTACATGCTGTTTCGTGGTGTGATGTCGTTCGACTTGGGCCGGTTCGCCTGGGACCGTGATGGTCCGTACGCCGCGGGCGCCGTCATCGTTCTGGCCGGCATCTACGAGCTGACGCCCCTGAAGGAGCAGCTGCTTCGCAGCTGCCGCAGCCCGCACGATCCGCGTGAGCGTGGCGTCTTTCGGGCCGGCGTCGCGAACGGCCTGTACTGCGTCGGCTGCTGCCTCGGCCTGATGGCGGTTCTGTTCGCGCTCGGCGTGATGAGCGTGTTCTGGATGGTGGTGATCGCCGCAGTGATCTTCGTCGAAAAGGTGTTCCCGAGCGGGCCGCGGCTGACGACTGCCGTCGGCGTCGGCCTGATCGCCCTTGGGCTGTGGGTCGCGCTCTCGCCTTCGACCCTTCCGATGCTGACCGAGCCTGGGCAGTCACCGTCGATGGAGATGGAGATGCCGTCCTAGCGAGTGCTCTCCAGAACCTTGACAACCTCGGCGAGGACGCCGTCGGGAGTGTCCTCGTAGATCACATGTCCGCCGTCGAGCACCACCTGCCTCGGTCTCGAGCTTCCCTTCAGCCAAACGCGTTGCTCCTCGGGGTCGGCTGAATCGCCTTCCTTGGCGGTGACAACCGTGACGGGGATCCGCGGGATCGGGAGGCGATTCAGCGCCATCTGGCGCTCGATCGCCACGTAGTCCATGTGCTCGGGATTCTCCGGTGCGTCCCACGTGCCGATGTCGGCGGCTGTGAGGTCCGCCTGGCCTGCCGGCACGTCGAGGAGGACGAGGCCGGCCACCTCGTCCGGGTAACGGCCGGCGTGGTGGAAGACGTTGAATCCGCCGCCCGAGGAGCCCACGAGCAGGTAGGGCCCTGGGACGTCCGCCGCGTCGAGAAGCTCGTGGAGGTCACGAACGGCGTCGTCGAGGTACCGCTTGCCCGCGGGGGGAGGATCGCTCCCGCCGAGACCCGCCCGGTCGTAGGCGCACACACGCGTCCGCGCGGCGAGCCCTTCGAGCAGCGGAGTGAACCGATATGCGCTGATCCCTGGATCGGCGGTTCCGGCGTCGAGAACCACCGTCGGCGATCCGCTGCCCCAGCACATCAGCGCAAGCTTTCGTCCGTCGGCCACAGGAAAGCTGCCCTCGACCGACGGCGTCGCGAGCGGGTCGGGCGCGGTTGGCGTGGCGCTGGCGCCGGTTTGCGCCTCAGCAACAGCCGGCGACTCTTCGCCGCCACAGGACGCCGCGAGGACCGCAATCGCGAGCGTCGTCGTTACGACGCTTCGAGACACGCCCCGGATTCCGATGCCGCTTCTATGTCCAAGGCGAGGCCGCGTAGCGGACACGTATCACGCTGAGGCGCGCATTTCTAGATCGCACGCCGCAACACGGGGTCGGCCCGGTGGCCTCATCGGGCGGGATGGGTCAGCTGCTCGGCTTCAACGGATCGGCTCAGATGGGCCGACGTTTTGCTGTGGTAGGCGACGCGATCTAGCCTCACAGCATGTCGGTCTGCGCGAACTGTGGGCATGTGAACCGCAGGAGCGCGAAATTCTGCGAGGAGTGCGGCTTCCCGCTCGCCGACACGCTGACGGCGAAGGAGCAGCGCAAGACCGTCACGGTTCTCTTCTGCGATCTCACCGGCTGGACTGCGCTCGGCGAACAGCTCGATCCCGAGCGGCTGCGTATGTTGCTCGCGCGGTACTTCGAGCGGATGAAGGGGATCGTCGAGCGCTATGGCGGCACTGTCGAGAAGTTCATCGGCGACGCCGTGATGGCCGTTTTCGGCGTGCCGGTGGTGCACGAGGACGACGCACTGCGAGCTGCCCGCTCGGCAGTCGAGATGCGGGACGCGCTCTCAGAGCTCGGGGTGGAAGGGCGGATCGGCGTCATGACGGGCGAAGTGGTCACCGGAACCGAGAACTGGTTGGCGGGCGACGCAGTGAACGTCGCGGCGCGGTTGGAGCAGGCGGCCCAGCCGGGCGAGGTCCTGCTCGGCGAACCGACCCTCGCGCTCGTTCGCGAGGCCGTCGAGGTCGAGCCGGTCGAGCCGCTCGAGCTGAAGGGCAAGTCCGAGCCGGTGCCCGCGTATCGGCTCCTACGCGTGATCGAGACGCGGGAGCGCCGTTATGACACGCGGTTCATCGGGCGCAAGCGGGAACTCGCGACCGTCCGGGCCGCATGGGAACGGGCGCAGATGGAGCTGCGCTGCGAGCTGGCCACGATCGTCGGCGATGCCGGCCTCGGGAAGTCCCGGCTCGCAGCGGAGGCGCTGGCGGCGATCAGTGCGACCGTCGTCGTCGGCCGATGCCTCCCATACGGCGAGGGGATCACATACTCGCCGGTCGTCGAGATCTTGCGACAGCTCGACAGGCTGCCGTCGGACGAGGCGGCCGCTGGGGCGATCCGCTCACTACGCCGCGAGACGGAAGTGGCGACGTCGGCCGAAGAGATCGCGTGGGCCTTCCGCAAGACGCTGGAGGAGGCTGCGGCCGAGCGACCGCTCGTGGTCGTCGTCGAGGACATTCACTGGGGCGAGCAGACGTTCCTCGACCTGATCGAGCACGTCGCGCTCCTCTCGTCGGGCGCACCGATCTTGCTGCTCTGTTTGGCACGGCCGGAGCTCTTCGAGCGGCGCCCCGACTGGCCGGTCACGCTTCGGCTCGAGCCTCTGGGCGACGAGGATCTCGCGGATCTGATTGCTGAACGCGTTCCCACGGAGCTGCGGGAGAAGATCACCCGGGCGGCAGGTGGCAATCCGCTCTTCATCGAGGAGATGCTGGCGATGGCCGGCGACACGGCAGGTGAGGTCGTCGTCCCGCCCACGTTGCAGACGCTGCTCGCTGCGCGACTGGACCAGCTCGAGATCGGTGAGCGAACGGTGCTCGAGCGGGGCGCGGTCGAGGGCGCGGTTTTCCACCGTGGCGCGGTACGGGCGCTCACACCGGCCGAGACCCAGGTGACGCCTCGCCTTGCAGCGCTCGTCCGCAAGGAGCTGATCCGGCCCACGAAGGCGCAGCTCGCCGGCGAGGATGGCTTCCGCTTCCGCCACCTCCTCATCCGCGATGCGGCCTACGACGCCTTGCCGAAGGCTGTTCGGTCAGACCTGCACGAGCGCTTCGCGCTTTGGCTGGAGGAGCATGGCGGCGAGCTTGTCGAGCTGGATGAGATCCTCGGCTACCACCTCGAACGGGCCTTGCTCTACCGCGCGGAGCTCGGGGCCCCCGAGGGCGGCGTGCTGGCCGCAGCGGCGCGGCGGCGGCTGACCGCCGCCGGCGAGCGGGCCCTGTCGCGCGCCGACAACGTCGCCGCCGCGAGTCTGCTCGAGCGCGCCGCCGCGCTCGTTCCCCCGGCCGAGATCGACGTCGGCCTCGAATACGACCTTGGCTTCGCGTTGCTCTGGTCGGGCGCGACCAAGGAAGCGCTTGAGCGTGCCGATTCGATGGCCGAGCGAGCAGCTGCTGCCGGCGATCAAGTGGGCGAGCTCTGCGGAAGAATTCTGCGCGGCAGGCTCGACTACTACCTCGAGCCACAGGGCACGACTGATCAGCTGGCTGCGCTTGTCGAGCGCGCATTGCCGGTGTTCCATGCGGCGCGTGACGATCTCGCCCTGTACATCGGATATGCGGCGCTCGGCGCCGTGGCGGCCATGCGAGCCCAGATGGATGCATGGCGGGACGCCGACGACAAAGCCTTTGTCCATGCCCAACGGGCGGGATTGATCCACCACCGCGAGGTCGGTCGCGTCGCGGCTCGGTTCTTCGGCACCACCCCGGTGACGGAAGTCCTCGCGTGGCTGGACGAGCAGGAGGCCGGAGGGGTGCCCGCGCACCACTTCCGCAGGCATCGAGCCCTTGCCCTGGCCATGCTCGGTCGCTTCGACCAGGCGCGGGCGATACTCGACGACGTACACGCCGACCTCTCCGATCGGGGCGGAGGAATCGCACTCGGAACGGCAATAGGCCAAGAGGAGGTCCTCGTCGCGCTCCTGGCCGGCGATCCTGGCGCCGCAGCCGAGCTCGGAACAGAAGCGTGCAGGCTGCTCGAGGAGCAGGGAGAGAAGACATTGCTGTCAACTGCTGCGGGGAGGCTCGCGCAGGCGCTCTACGCGCTCGACCGGCTCGACGAGGCTGACGACTGGGCCAGGCGCGCGGCGGATGTCGGTGCAAGCGACGATGCGATGACTCAGATGCTCATTCGGCAAGTCAGAGCCAAGGTGCTCGCCCGAGGCGGCGAGACCGCGGAAGCCGAGCCGCTCGCGCGCGAGGCTGTGGCGATCGGCGAGGGGACGGACATGATCAACATGCAAGGAGACGCGTACATGGACCTCGGCGAGGTGCTCCTGCTCTCGGGCAAGCGGGATGAGGCACTGGCCGCGCTCGAGTACGCGGTCGGCCGCTACGAGCGGAAAGGCAACCTCGTGTCGACCCAGCGTGCCCAGGAGCGGCTCGCCGAGATCACTGAGGCGCGGCCCTCACAAACGTAGGGCCGCTCGACTTGGCCCAGCGACTAGCTCTGTGCGAGCGAGCCGGTGCCAGGATCGCGACCGGCTCGCTCTGCTCCTCCCGGCTGCCGCCGCCGGCTGCGGCGGTTGTCAACGCCCGGGCCGTGAACGTCACGGCGAATCGGGTCACCTCGCGTGTCGCTGCCGGGCTCCACGCCGACGTCTGCCGACAGTGTCTCCAGGCTTCAGGCAGAAGTCGGTTCGAGTTGCAGCGGAAACCGATTCTTACAGACTGTTTACTGAACTTACCGTCTCGTCGTTACAAGTGGTGACGATGCTTACCACTGCAACTTGGAGACATCGACGCGAGAGGCACAGCACAATGGCCGACCCCCTGACAACGGTGAAACGAGCGACAGCGCGCCGCTCCGAGGCCAACGCTTCCTGGCGTGAAGCGATCCGCCAAGCTCATGCCGAGGGCTCGAGCCTCCGCCAGATCGCCGCGGCCGCCGGCGTCTCGCACGTGCGCATCCTCCAGATCGTCAAGCAACGATCAAGCGCCTGAGCCGAGACGCTGCCGCATTTTGGCACTGCTGGAAACACCCACAACGAAAGGGACGATGAACTCGAAGAACACAGCTCGCCGAAGCAGTAGGCGGTTGCAGGGCCTCGCCGTCCTGTTTGCCCTCGGCGTTTCCGCGCTCACGTTCACCGGTGGCGCTTCCGCCGCGCTGCGCGTCGGCGTTTCCGACGACCTCGGCAGGTACCCGGATCAGAGCGCCTGGTTCCTCGACAGCATGGGCGAGCTCGGCATGAGCGAGAACCGCATCTCGGTCAACTTCGACCCTGCCGCACCGACCACGATCCCGGACCAGTGGCAGCTCGATCTCTACGTCCCGCTCGCAACTCTTCGCGGCGTCCGCCCGGTCTTCTCGGTGTCTCCCACCAAGGCGAAGGCGGTGGCCGAGAATCCCCACGCACCGCAGCTCTACGCGCAGTACGTCGCGCTGCTGGCGCGCACCTATCCCACCGTCGACGACTTCATCATCGGGAACGAGCCCAATCAGCCGCGCTTCTGGCAGCCGCAGTTCGGGAGCTCGGGGCAAAACGTCTCCGCCCGCTCGTACTACAAGTTGCTCGCCGCCTCCTACGACGCCCTCAAGGCTGTCGACCCCACGATCCGAGTGATCGGCCTGGGGCTCTCACCGCGCGGCGGCGACCGGCCGGGCGCTCCGAACAACGTCTCGACCTCCCCCGTCCGCTTCATCAACGCTCTCGGAAAGGCGTATCGGGCGAGCGGCCGCAAACGGCCGATCATGGACGAGCTCGCGTACCACCCGTATCCGGATCACGACCGGGACCCGCTGATGAAGGGCTACCGCTGGCCGAACGCCGGCGTGCCTAACCTGGGCCGCATCAAGCAAGCGTTCTGGGACGCCTTTCGCGGCACCGCCCAGCCGCGCTTCCCCGAGGGAACAGGATCGGGCGGAATGAAGTTCCGGCTCGACGAGCTCGGCTGGCAGGCCAATACCGCCCCCTCGGCCGCGTTCGCGTATTTCGGCCGGGAGAGCATCCGGCCGACGAACGAAAACGCGCAGGCGAAAATCTACGGCGACGCCGTCCGCTACCTCGCGTGTGACGCCTCAGTCCATTCGGTGCTCTTCTTCCTGCTCCGCGACGAGCCCAACCTCGATCGCTGGCAGGCTGGTCTTGTCCGCGCCGACGGCACGCGCCGGCCCTCGTTCTACTCGGTCAAGGCCGCGATCGCACAGACCCGCGGCCGCTGTCAGAGCAAGATGCGCCCCTGGCGCCACACGACCCGCGTCGAGGGCGCCCGGGTGAAGTGGCCGCGCAAGCGGACCCAGCCAGCCCGGAGAGTAGGCCTAGAGCTCGTGCTGAACGCTCAAGAGGACGCTCTCTTCGAGGCCGGGCTCTACAACGCGCGTGGAAAGCGAGTGCTCAAGCGGGTCGGCAGCATGGACGCCTACCGCTCGCGCGTCGTCCGTTTCAACACGCGCTTCCGCCCCGGTCGTTACACCTTGCGCGTCCAGCTCGAGGCGGAGATGAACCGCGCTCGCAAGAGCAGGTTCTCCTCGCAGCTCCGCTTCACCGGCCGGCGCTAACCCGTTCCGAACTGAGCGGCCGGCCGCTGAGGAGTCGGTTGTCGGCGTCTGGACCGGTTGCATCGGTTACCGACGCTTACAGACTGTTTACCGAACTTACCGTCTCGTCGTAACAAGTGGTGACGATACTTACCGCTGGAAGTGCGCGATCCCCTGACAACCGTGAGACAACGGCTTCGGCCTTCGCCGGTGATGGTCGGCGCACTCGCGGCTCTGGTCGCGCTGAGCTTGGCGCCGGTTGCGTCGGCGGCTTCGACCCCACGCGACGCCGCCCTCGTCACTCACAGCTGTCTACGGGCGCAGGGCTGGGACGCTGTCCTGGTCGACCGCGGCGTCACTGTGAATGCAGGGGCGCTCCGCAAGCTTTCCGGCTTTCCGTACCGGCCGTGGTACTCGGTCTCCTTCTACAGGAGCGGCGGGCGCGTCTATACACGCGAAGTTCGCATGAAGATCAACCAGCACGAGGGCAGGATTGCGACCTCCTGCCGCGATCGCGGCACGCGCCGCTACTAGGTCACCGGTCGACCTCGCGGAAGCGGGACATCGTCCTCAGGAACGCGCTTCGACGAGCCCGGCACTCCAAGTGGCGATCGCGGTGAACGGCCGAATCACCCAGCCGGCCGCCGCGATCACGAGGAGCACGAGGAGGAGCCCGACCAGGAAGAGGCGCGTCTTGAGCCTGCTGGTCTGCATCGCTAGACGCTCTCGGTGACCGTCTCGGTGACCTGCTGCGCGCGGTCGACGCCGGCCGGGACATACGTCGCCTGGTAGCCCAGCACCCGGCCGACGGGCGCACCGAGCGCAAGGCCCACCCGCTGCATCCACGCAGGCGGGAACGGGAGGCGGACGTCGTCGAAGTGGTGCCGCGCGACGACCGCAAGTCGCAGCGGATTCGGCATCCCCTTGCGGTTCGTCTTGCCGTCTGTCGCGAGCCCGAACATCGTCTCGATCAACTGCTCGAACTGGAACGCCGGCCGCACCTCGCAGACGAAGTGCGCTTCGTCGTCGCCCGCGTTCCAGAACTTGTGCGCCGTCCCGGCCGGAACGGTCACGCGCTGGCCCGGGCCTGCGACGATCTTCTCCCGACCGAGGCGGAAGCCGACGGTCCCGCGCACGATCCGGAACCGCTCCTCCTGACGCGGATGAACGTGAGCGGCCGCGACGAAGCCGTTCGGCTTGACGAAGGTCTCGAGCACGACTGCCTCGCCGTTCGTCTCGCGCGAGGTCTTGCGGAAGACGAGCCGCTCGCCGGTGACCGGGTTCTCGATGACGTCTCCTGACTGAATCATGTGGTTCTCCTTTCGCCGAATGAGCCTGAGACGATCGGAGATCGCGCTGACGTTGGTTGACGGCAGACCAATGACGAGCTTCAGGCTGCCGCAGCCCCGCGCGGCACCGTCCGACTGTAGGGCGGCGCTTGTTTCGAGTCGATCCTCCAAATGGGTGAAAATTCGGGCGAGTCGTGACGTGGCGTTCCGGGAGGCGCGACGGAGCATCCTCGGCGAGGTCAACGCCCCGAGCGCCGATCCCAGCCGCCGACGTGAGGCCCCTCGTCGTCCCTGGTCGCACACGTCCGACGACGCGAAGGCCCGGCGCCGCTAAGGAGAAGCGGCGCCGGGCTCGCGGTCTAGTTTGCGGCGAGTAGCGGGCAGAGATCGACGCTGTGGCCGATACGGCTGATGAACGAGCCGTCGGTCAGATCGATCTCGATGCGGCCGTCGTTCGTGCTCAGCTCTGGCGGCGATCCAGGCCCGAAGAACCCAGCCTCGCCGAAGAAGAGCCACGGCCCCGTCCCAGTCAGCACATCCCCTGCGGCAGAGATCTTGCCCGGCCCGGAGATGTTCAGCGCGATCGTCTTGCCCGAGTCGAGATTCGTGACCTCGACTTTCAGCGAGCCCGTAAACATGATCGCTCCGCTGCCGAAGATCGTCGTTCGCCCTTTGTTCGTCGTCGCATGGACGAGCACGTCGAAGTCTTCGCAGTACCGGCCGGTCGCATCCGGGAACGGCGACGGCTCGATCACCGGCTTGTCTGCGAATGCGGCCGGAATAAACAGCGCGGCGGCCGCAGCCGCAGCAACGCAGGCGGTAAGTGCCTTGCCAATCATCCAGTCCTCCTCTCCCCCCGAGAACGGATAAGAGGGGCTTCACGCCGCCCCTCAGTAACGGGGAGTGTCCTCCAGTTTTCGTGGCTAGTCAACGGTCTCGACGACCAGCACCGCCAAAGGGCCCCCATGGCCTGCCGAGCCCACGGCGACGATGGGTAGCAAGTTGGGGAAGTTCGCCTGCACCGACAACGACGAGGCGCTCCCTGAGCGGATCTGCCCAGCAGGTGCGACAGGACTCGAACCTGCAACCCCCGGTTTTGGAGACCTGCCCGGTGTCTCAACGGGTGTCAGATGGCGCATGTTTGAGCCGAATCTGACACGACCGCGTAGCGACATGTCAGCCGGTAGCAGGCTGGATGTTGCTACGAAGTTGCTACGCGGAGCGCCTCCCGCTGCGCCCGCAGCTTCGCCTCGCGGCCGCCGCGCATCCGTGTGTAGACCGCCTGCGTTGTCGTGATCCGGCTGTGGCCGACGAGCTCGGCGGCGATCGCGACGGAGACGCCGCGCTCCTCGAGGCGCGAGATGAACGAGTGCCGGAGTGTGTGGAGGCCGGCGTCGTCGATCCCGATCTCGGCGAGCGCGTCCTGCCAGGCGCGGAGCACGTTGCGCCGCGACTGTGGGCGTCCGGTCCGTGTCTGGAAGACGAGCGCGTCGGGGGCGATCGCGGCGATGCCGACGAGCGAGTCGGGGGCGATCGCGGCGATGCCGACGAGCGACGAAGAACTGATCCGCGTGCGGTGCTCGCGGAGGACCTCCACGGCGGCGGCGGAGATCCCGATCTCGCGCGTGGTCTTTGTCTTCGTCGACCGGACCACGAGCGCGCCTTCGTCGAGGTCGGCGTCGGCCCAACGGAGCGCGAGTGTCTCGCTGATGCGGAGGCCGGTCTCGGCGGTGAGCGCGACCACCGGGCGGAACGCGTCGCCCATACGGTCGAGCGCGGCGAGGACCTCCTCGTCGGTCAATGCCCGCTTTGGCTTCGGTGTCCACACGGGGATCAGCGTGGGCGCCGTGGATCTCTCGCGCGCGCTTGACCGCGTTGTGGTCGCAGTAGCGTTGCCGCAGCGCCCACGCGAACAGCTGCGAGGCCGTCGAGAGGATCGAGCGGACGGTTCGACCGGCACAAGTGCGGCGCTAGTGGCCGATCCGGGCAGGTCCTCTACGACCTATGCCGGAGGCTGGGGCTGATTGGACGAAGGGGTATTAGGAGGACGTGCCCGAGGAATGCAGGCCGAGCCCGAGCACGCCAGGCGGTCGGGGGCTGAGGGGACAGCAGGACCGCCTACACGAGAGCGTACGCGGCGGTCCCGACGTTGCCGGACGGTCTGCAGTGGGCCGAGTGCGATCCGAACACCCATCGACAAAGCACTCGTTACGACACTCGGCCCCGCACTGAACCTACGCCGCCTCAGCTCGCTGAGCTAGCCCATTTCGGGCAGGTCTTCTACGACCAGCACCGGGGGCTGATCCGCGTCGTCGTCGCGGACGCCCAGGACGCGCAGCGTTCGCCCCGGCAGCGGGATCTCGTCGCCCTGCCGCCAGCTCAGCACCAGAGTCCGGTACGTCGGCGGGTCGAAAGGCTCGCCGTCCGTCCGCTGGAGCCTGAAGTGGTACATCCGTCCTCCGTTTCCGGGACCGGACGGCTTCCTCGAGCCTACGCGATCTTGGCGGGTGCTTCGATCCGTCTTCCGCGTCGGCACCTCACGGGTACATGTCGGTCGCGGATGCTTGCTTGCTGGGCGCCACCGCCACCCCCGGGCGAGTCTGTTTTCTCTCCCCGGTTTTTTGGAGGAGCTCTTACGAAGCCGAATCCTGTCCTTCAAGCTTCAGCAGTGGCGCCGCCTAGAAGAGCCGGATGCAGCCGTTCAGCACGAGCGTGAGAAGCAGCGACAGCACGAGCGAGACCACAAGGCACCCGGGCGAGCAACCGTAGACCCGAACTCGACCATCGCGGACCTCTTTAGGTTTGAACATGCCTGCTGCCAAGCCGGCAACCCGGCCGCATTAGGTTGCCCATCCCGGCGCGTTGCCGCAGTCGCCCGCAGTTAATCGCGGTCGTAGTGACCGACTTCACGCGATCTTCCTCAGCGAGTCGCGCAACCGGGCGCTAAGCGCCACCAGTTCGCCTGCGAGGCCATCGACTGCTACGTCGGCCCGCTCCAGTTCGTGGGCTGCCTGGTCGCAGGCCGCGAGGAGAAGGATCAGTGCCGTAACGAGTCTGCTGTCGGGAGCGATGTCGACTCCTTCCGGCGCTGGAGCCTCGGAAGGTGTAAGGCGGGAGTCCGCGCTCGGACTCCCGCCGAA
Organism: uncultured Actinomycetes bacterium; assembly: GCA_963802375.1. Classification (GTDB taxonomy): domain Bacteria; phylum Actinomycetota; class Thermoleophilia; order Gaiellales; family Gaiellaceae; genus JACDAN01. Next base: position 56,961 of record CAWDIJ010000009.1, on the reverse strand, counting down.
CCAGTGCTACGACTGGTCGCCGTCTCTGTCGCGATGGTCGCTACCGCTCTTCGCAAGGCCGCGGCTGACCATGTAGCCAATCGCTACAGCCGCCACGAGCGTCCACGCACGAGGCGCGTCGAAGTTGTCCGCCTGCTGCGCGGCCACGAGGATCGCAGCAATCACTCCGATCATCGCCCAGAACTCGGTCGTCAGGAACGACGCCTTTGTCTCCTCGCGTGTCACCGTCGGCTGGGACTTCTCGAAACGGCGTTCGTCGGTCGTCATGTCGCGTGTAGCCATGAGCTCCCCTCGTTAGTGGTGTCCTACCCGTATGTCCAGGCGAGGGGGGAAGTAACGGGAAACGCATGTGCATCCAACCTGCGCCCGATGTGGATCCCCTCACACTCGAGACGCCATGCGGTTCGTAAACGACACGCCGCTTAGCTCGGGGTGGCGTACCTGGAGCCTGAAGTGGTGAGAGAACGCTCGCCCAGGCGACGCAGGTGTTCCTGGTGAGGTGGCGGCTCCCGGAACCCTGCGTAGCTCGAGAGAGTCAGAAAAGCTCGCGAGGCGGCCGCGGTGGTAACACCTCCAAACCACCGGTCAGCGTGACGCGTAAATAGCCACGGGAACTGCTTAAGCATGATCAAACGAACCGAGGAGTCACTCATGCGTAGGTTGCTGCTCCTGCTTCTTGCTCTCCCGCTCCTAGTGCTCGGAGCGCCGTCTGCACACGCACAGACCGCGACGTGCACGATCGACCCCCAGGTCGGCCCGGTTACCGGCCAAGTCGGGACCGAGCTCACGTTCTTCATCACGGTGACCGGCTGCGCGTCGTCGAACAAGCTACCGTCGTTCAAGGTCGTCGACGGCCGCGTTCCTCCGGGTACGAAGCTGTTCGACTTCGCCGGGAGTAGCGGGCTGATCAACGGAGTCCCCACGACCGCCGGTAGCTTCACGTTCACGGTGCAGGTCAAGGACGAGACCCGCGCGACCGACACCGAGACCTTCACTATCGAGATCCTTCCGCCCGAGGCGCCGACGATCACCACCGAGGCGCTCTCCAGCGGAACGGTCGGCGAGTTCTACTGCTGCGGCAACCTGTTCGCCAGCGGTGGGGTCCAGCCCTTCATCTGGTCGGTGGTCGCCGGGGCGCTGCCTCCCGGCCTGGAGCTGCCGAAGCGGGAGAACACCATCTCCGGAACGCCCACCATGGCTGGCACGTTCACCTTCACCGTTCGCGTCACCGACGATCTGGGCGCCTTCAGTGAGAAGGAGTTCTCTATCACGATCAGTTGAGCTTCAGCCGGGCTGCGTCTCCACGGTGGCGTCACGTCTCGCTCGCCGACCCGGCCGGGTCGGTCCTGCGCGTCGAGGAGACGTTCGTCCGTGGTGCCGTCGACTCGCCGAAGTCGGAGAAGTCGGAGCGGACGCTCGCGATTGGCCGGCTCGCCGTCGAGCTGTTCGACCACCGGGCCCGGACCGCCTACGAGGGCGAGGACGAGCGGGTGTTCTGCAACCCCCTGTCCGGACGGCCGCTCGACCCGAAGCGGTACGCCGTGGCGCTGCGGGCGGCGCTCGAGCGGGCGAGGGTCTACGTTCGTCCGTTCCACGATGGCCGGCACACGTCGATCACAAACGCGGCGGCGGCGGGGGTGACGCCGGCGGCGCTGATGGCGCGGGCTGGGCACTCCGACTTCGCGACGACGCAGGGTTACATTCGACCTCGCCGGGGAGACGTTCCGCGAGGAGGCCGAGCTCGCTGACGAGCGGCTGTTCGGGCAGAAGTTGGGGCAGACGGAGCCCGCGCCGGGCCACGACGGTCCGAACACCGGCAACAGAAAGGCCCGCACATGCGGGCCTTTCGCCCTACAGGGGCGACAGGACTCGAACCTGCAACCCCCGGTTTTGGAGACCGGTGCTCTACCAAATTGAGCTACGCCCCTGGGCTTACGCTCGATTGTAGACGCGCCCTTTCGGGCATCACCCGCGCATGACCGACCAACCGCTCGAGGACCGCGAGGACGCCGAGCCGGAGGAGAACGAAGCCGAGGACGACGCCGAGGACGACGACGAGAACGACGAGTAGGCTCGCGGTTTGGCCAGAGCCTCGCAGCGCCGGGCGCAGGGCGTCCTCTTCGGCTTCCTGACTGTCTTTTTTGCCGGGATCGCGGCCGCCGCGTACGGCGCCGAGGCCTGGGTGATCGCAGTCGCCGCCGGTGTCCTTGCCCTCTGGATGGGCGGCCTCGCAATCCGCACGTTCCGCGCGGCTCGTGAGGAGCTGGCGCGGTGATGGTCGAGGGATCGACCATCCAGCGCCGTATCCTTCCCTAGCTCGTGGCCTCCCAAGTCGAAGACACCCAGAGCCTCTGGCGCTCATTTCGTGGGAAGCCGGACGACAAGGCGCTGCGCGATCGCCTGATCCTCACCTACGCACCGCTCGTCAAGTACGTTGCCGGCCGGCTCGGCAGCGGGCTCCCCGCGCACGTCGAGGAGGAGGATCTCGTCTCCTACGGCCTCCTCGGCCTGATCGGCGCGATCGAGCGCTACGACCCCGATCGCGACGTCAAGTTCGAGACCTACGCGATCACGCGGATCAAGGGCGCGATCATCGACGAGCTTCGCTCGCTGGACTGGGTGCCGCGCTCCGTCCGCGCCCGCGCCCGCGAGATCGAGCGTGCGATGGCGGCGCTCGAGGCCAAGCTGCATCGCCCACCAACCGACGAGGAGATCGCGAAGCAGGTGGGGATCACCACCGGGGAGCTCGAGTCCAGCCTGACCGACATCTCCCGCTCCTCCATCGCCGCGCTCGACGAGCTCTGGACAATCGCCGGCTCGGGCGGCGACCAGGTGGCGCTGATCGACACGATCGAGGACACGGAGGCGCCCTCGCCGGAGTCGTCGCTCAGCGCGACCGAGCTGAGGGAAGCGCTCGGCGAGGCAATTGCGCGTCTGCCCGAGCGCGAGAAGCTCATCGTCACCCTCTACTACTACGAGGAGCTGACGCTGCGCGAGATCGGCGAGGTGCTCGGCGTCACCGAGTCGCGCGTCTCCCAGCTGCACACGAAGGCGATCCTGCGCCTGAAGGCGCGGCTCTCCGGCGGGCCGCGGACCGACCCCTAGCTTGACCGAGCGCGACCCGGCCGACCTCGCGGCGTATGAGGAGGAGCTGGCGAAGGTCACGATCGGCGGGCCCAGGCCGCTGCTCGGCCCGGTCGAAATCCACGACTACGACCCCGACTGGCCGGGCTTGTACGAATTGGAGGAAGCGAGGATCCGATCCGCCCTCGGCGACCGTGTCGTCCGCATCGAGCACGTCGGCTCCACGTCTGTCCCGGACCTGCCGGCGAAGCCGCTGATCGACATCGTGCTCGAGGTGCCGGACTCGGCCGACGAGCCTGGTTACGTGCCTGCGATGGAGGCGGCCGGCTACGTCCTGCGGATCCGCGAGCCCGAGTGGTTCGAGCACCGCCTGTTCAAGGGGCCCGACACGGACGTCAACGTGCACGTCTTCTCGGCGGGATGCGTGGAGGTCGGCCGAATGATCCTGTTCCGGGATTGGCTGCGGACGAATGCCGCCGACCGTGAGCTTTACGCCGCGGCGAAGCGCGAACTGGCCGTCGGCGACTGGAAGTACATGCAGCAGTACGCAGACGCGAAGACGGCGGTCGTCAACGAGATCATGGCCCGCGCCGAGGCCGCGATCTAGCGCAGGGCGCGCGATCCGGCGCCGATAAGATCGAGGGCCCAACGACTCCGAGGAGGACCCGTTCGCATGGCCGCAGTCGAGCCCGGAAAGATCCGCAACGTCGCCGTCACCGGACACCGTGGGACGGGGAAGACCTCGCTCGTCGAGGCGATGCTCTTTCAGGCCGGGTCGGTGAACCGGCTCGGATCGATCGAGTCGGGCTCCACGGTCGCCGACTGGGACGAGGACGAGCAGCGCCGGCAGATGTCGATCGCCGCGACCCTGTGCCACCTCGAGTGGCAGGGCAGGAAGATCAACCTGATCGACACGCCGGGTGAACCGAGCTTCCAGGGAGACATGATCGCGGCGCTGCGCGTCGTCGAAGGCACGCTGATCGTCGTCTCCGCCGTGATGGGCGTCGAGGTGCAGACGACTAGAGTCTGGTCGCGGGCGGAGGAGCTCGGTCTCGCCCGCGTCCTCTTCGTGAACATGCTCGACCGCGAGCGGGCCGACTTCTACCGCGTCCTCGAGCAGCTGCGGAACACGTTCTCGACCCGCTGCGTTGCCGTCCACCTGCCGATCGGCGCGGAACACGAGGTCGGCGGGATCGTCGACCTGCTGCACATGACGGCATACACGAGCCCGGAGGGTGGCAAGGAGTCGGCGCCCGGCGAAATTCCCGCCGAGATGGCCGACCAGGTGGCGCAGTACCGCGAGCAGCTCCTCGATTCCGTCGTGGAGACGGACGAGGGTCTGATGGAGCGGTATCTCGACGGCCAGGAGCTCTCGGCAGAGGAAGTGGCCCACGCGCTGAAGGACGCTGTGACGCGCGGCGAGATCTTCCCGGTCGCGTGCGGCGTCGCGACCAAGAACCTCGGGACGACGGCCACGCTCGACCTGCTCGTCGAGGGAGTGCCGTCGCCGGCGAAGAAGGACTTCGACGTCCACATCGACGGAGCCTCGAGCGCGGCCTTCGTCTTCAAAACAGTGGCCGACCCGTTCGCGGGCCGCATCAACGTCTTCCGGGTGATCGAGGGCACGGTGTCGTCGGACTCCACGCTCGTGAACGCGCGCTCGCACAACAAGGAGCGGGTCGGGCAGCTGCTGAGGCTCCAGGGGAAGGAGCACGACCAGGCCGCCGAGTTCGGCCCCGGCGATATCGGTGCGGTGGCGAAGCTGAAGGACGTGCTCACCGGCGACCTCCTGCTGGACAAGGAGACCGGCGCCGAGCCGCCGTCGATCGAGTTTCCGGAGCCCGTGATGAGCTTCGCGATCTCGCCGAAGGCCAAGGGCGACGAGGAGAAGCTCGGCACTGCCATCCGGCGGCTGCACGAGGAGGACCCGACGCTGATCCTGCGCCGGGATCAGCAGACCGGCGAGCAGCTGCTGTCGGGTCTCTCGCAGATGCACGTCGAGGTCGCGGTCGAGCGCGTGAACCGGCGCTTCGGCGTCGAGGTCGACCTGCGCCCGCCACGGGTGCCGTACCTGGAGACGATCCGCAAGGAGTCGAAGGGTCACGGGCGCTACAAGAAGCAGACCGGCGGCCGCGGGCAGTTCGGCGACTGCCACATCCGGCTCGAGCCCCTCGAGGGCCACACGGGCTACGAGTTCGTGGACAAGATCGTCGGCGGCGTGATCCCGCAGAGCTTCCGGCCTGCCGTCGACAAGGGGATCCAGGAGGCGATGGTGCACGGTGAGCTGGCCGGGGCTCCCATCCAGGGCGTGCGGGTCGTGCTCGTGGACGGGACGTACCACAACGTCGACTCCTCCGAGATGGCGTTCAAGATCGCCGGCTCGATGGCGTTCAAGGAGGCCTACGCCCAGGCCGACCCAGTGCTGCTCGAGCCGATCATGGAGGTCGACGTCACGGTCCCGGACGACGCGGTCGGAGCCGTCAACGGCGACCTGAACTCACGGCGCGGGCGCCTGCATGGGATGGAGCCGACCGGCAGCGGGATGACCTCGATCAAGGCCGAGGTGCCGATGGCGGAGATGCTGACCTACTCCCAGTCACTGACTTCGATGACCGGCGGGCGCGGCGACTACCACATGCACTTCGCGCGCTACGAGGAAGTCCCGACCCACGTGGCGCAGAAGGTCATGGCCGAGGCGGAGAAGGAAAGGGAAGAGGTCAAGGTCTGAAGCACCGGCTGACGCATCGCGGAGCCGAGAAGCGCGCCGAGCGAGAGCGGCAGGCCGGGCTCGACGCGGACGACGAGGCTGCACGCTGGCTGGTGGAACACGACCCGCCGCCGGAGCCGAAGACGCCGAAAGCGGCGAGCAAGTCCAAGCACGTGCACCGCTGGCGGCAGCGGCGCGAGCGCTCCTAGGCCGCGCGACGCAGGGCGCCGACGTACACGCCGATCAGGACGAGCGGTCCCCCGAGGAGCAATCCCACGCCCAGCGGCTCGTCGTCGAGCCAGGTGGAAAGCGCCACGGTGACGACGGGGATGAGCACGAACTCGTACGCCGCGCGTGATGCCTCCCAGTGCCGGAGCACGACCAGATAGAGCACGAAGACGAGGACCGAGCCGACGGGTACGAGGTAGGCGAGCGCGAGCCACGTTTCGGTTTCGCTGCGGGAGCTCGATCGTGTCTCTTCGCCAGCAGCGACCCGCCAGCAGCAGCACTGCCCCTGTGCCCATGGCGACGGCGTTCATCGCCACCGGGTGGACCGGCGGGAAGCGGCGGACCAGCACGGCGGCCTGGGCAAAACACAGGGCGCTGCCGACGAGAGCGAGCAGCGAGAGGGCCGGCACGTCGTCCCGCAAGGCTGGCGTTGGACATCACGGCGATTCCGGCCAGGCGCGAGCAGGCCGCCGACCACGCGCGCTGAGGCGAATGCTCTCCTGGCGCTGAAGCACAACGAGGAAGAGCGTGGCGAGCGGGACGATCGCGAGCACCGTCTGACCGAGCCCGGCGTGGACGTCCACCAGCCCGTAGTAGGCGAGCGCGAACGCGCCGCCGATACCGACGGCTCCATAGAGCATCGATCCCGCCAGCGCTCGACCGCGCGGCGGGCTCACCCGCAGGATCGCCATGATGGCTGCGAGGAGCAAGGCCGCGAGGGCGAAGCGGAGGCACGCTCCCCAGAGAGGGTCGAGCTCGCGGTTGCTGAACCGGATCGCGACGGCGTTTCCGCCCGCAAGGATCGACATCACGAAGAACGCCGCAAGCGCCGTGCGGTCGTCGCTCCCGTTCACGCGGAAACCCTACGAGTCAGGGCGCAGGCTCAGGGGCGGGCCCGAGCCCGCCCGCCAACCGCCTAGACCGTGGCGGCTAGCGAGGGACTGTCCCTCGGCCACGGCCCGCAGGGCCGTGGCCATCGAGTCGAGCTGCGCTCGGACGTGTGACGGAACGCGCACGGCGGGCCGATCTCGGCCGCCTGCGTCCTAGGTTTCCTTCGTGCCCCGCCACCCACGGTCGTTTTGGGACCGGCACGGAACATGCGACGGCAGGGGTCACACGCGGTCCGGGGCTGAGGGGCGGGCCGAAGCCCGCCCGCCAAACCTCGCTAGACCGTGGCGGTCGCCTCCTGCGTCTCGCCGGCGCCGCTGTCGCGCAGCCGCTTGATCAGATCCGAGACGTCGGCGAGCTCCTGCTCGAGGTCGCGCTGGTACTCCTCCAGCCGCTCGAGGACGCGCTCGCGGTCGTACCAACCGCGGCCGATGGCATGGTGGCGCCGAAGGCCGCGATGACGATGTCGTCTTCCGTGCATGTTCACCTCCTCTCTCCATACCGAGTGAGAAATCCATCCAGCCGCGTTTGCGAATCTCGCAACGCGCTAGCCCACTGGTCGAGGAGCGCGCGCCCCTCGGCCGTCAGTTCGTAGACCCGCTTGCTCGGTCCGGACGCCTTGTCGTCCCACTCGGAGCGCACGATCCCGTCGGATTCGAGCAAGCGGAGGAAGCGGTAGAGGTTGCCCATGTCGACCCGCTCGCCGGTGAGCTCGGGCAGCTGCTCCAACAGCTCGTAGCCGTGCACCGGGCGCTCGCGAAGGAGGAGAAGGACAGCCGGCTCGGCGAAGCGCTCGACCCGCGCTCGCACCTCGAAGTCGCCGGGCCCGACGCGCCGGCGGACCCGTGAATGACGATGCCGTCTCATACCTGTAAAACACACATGTAGAACGCCAGCGTAGCTGTCGGGGGCCGCTCTGCGCTGGGCTAAGATCGTCGGCTTATGCAGATCACAGGGCAAGCGGCTACCCACATCTGCGCCATCTGCGACCGGAGCCTTCTCCAGGGTGAGCGCCCGGTCAGATACGCGCCCGACGGGCGCGAGTTCGTCGACGTCTGCCCGCTGTGCCAGGAGATCGCGGCCGAGTACGGCTGGACGAAGGAAGGGAGCCCGACGACGCCGACCGTCCCGGTCCAGCGCCGGCGCCGCAGGGGCCTGCTCCAGTCGATCTTCGCGCCGCTCCAGTCCGCACCTGAGGAAACCGTCGCCTCGGAGCCGATCCTCCGCAGGCTGAGCGAGCCAGAGCTCCAGACGGTCGAGGCTGCCGACCTCTACAACGCCAGCGACTACCGCCGCACGATCGGCGGCGTCGCAAAGTCCCTCGGCGAGCCCAGGGCGAGCATCCTCCCGCTTTCGGGCGTGAACCAGGAGCTCCTGATCACGATCGCCTGGGACATCACCTGGTACCAGTACCGCGTCTCGCCCGAGTCCGCCCAGCCCGTGAAGCTCGAGGCGCGCGGACACGAGCTCGGTGACCTCGACGGCGCCTTCCAGGGCTGGAACGCGACGATCCAGCCGGACGGCAGGATCGTCCCGCAGATCGCGCGCCTCTAGCGGAGCACGATGATCTACTGCGTCATCCCAGCCGAGCTCGCCGACGAGCTGTTCGACAAGCTGACCGAGTACTACGAGGACAACCCGAACGTCGAGGTGATCGTCGACCGGCGCACCGGCCCGGACCGGCGAACGGGCAAGCGCGCGGGCGGCAAGCGGGAGATCCGGGACCGCCGGCGGCCGAGGGCGCCGGGAACCTTCCTCGGCACCGACCCGCCTGACTAACCTACGTCATGGCGCTGATCGGGTCGAAGACCTTTCAGAACTCCATCGCAGGCGAGTGGGTCGACGCCGTCTCCGGCGAGACGTTCGAGTCCACGTCGCCCGCGAACGGCGAGGCGATCGGGACCTTCCCGCTCTCCGGCGAGGAGGACGTCAACCGCGCCGTCGCCGCCGCGAAGGAGGCGTTCGAGGAGTGGCGCCTCGTCCCGGCGCCGAAGCGCGGCGAGATCCTCTTCCGCTTCGGCGAGCTCCTGCGCGACCAGAAGGAAGACCTGTCGCAGCTGATGGCCCGCGAGATGGGCAAGGTGCTCGCCGAGGCGCGTGGCGACGTCCAAGAGGCGATCGACATGGCGTACTACATGGGCGGCGAGGGTCGGCGCCTCTTTGGCCAGACGACCCCGTCGGAGCTCCGGGACAAGTTCCAGATGAGCGTGCGGATCCCGATCGGCGTCATCGGCGTGATCACGCCGTGGAACTTCCCGATCGCGATCCCGTCGTGGAAGACGCTGCCGGCGCTGGTCGCCGGGAACACGATCGTCTTCAAGCCCGCGACCGACACGCCGACGCTCGGCCAGCGCTACGTCGAGCTGCTGCTGGAGGCCGGCCTGCCGGCCGGCGTGCTGAACATCGTCCACGGCGGAGGCGGCGCGGTGGGGGAGACCCTTGTCCGCCATCCGGACGTCCGGGTGATCTCGCTGACCGGCTCCCGCGAGACCGGCGTCGCCGTCCTGAAGGCGGCCGCCGACGGCCTCAAGCACGTCCACCTCGAGCTCGGCGGTAAGAACGCGATCATCGTCCTGGACGACGCCGATCTGGACCTCGCTGTCGAGGGCATCATCTGGTCGGCGTTCGGCACCTCAGGCCAGCGGTGCACGGCGGCGAGCCGCGTGATCGCCCAACGCGGCGTCTACGAGGAGCTGCAGTCGAAGCTCGTCGCTGCGGCAGAGCAGCTGCGGCTCGGCTACGGCTGGGAGGACGACACCGACGTCGGCCCGGTGATCAACCAGCGCTCGCTCGACAAGATCCACTCGTACACGGAGATCGGGAAGGACGAGGGGGCAAAACTGCTGACGGGCGGCGAGGTGGCGTCCGACAACGGCCTCTCGGACGGCTTCTACTACCGGCCGACGATCTTCGGCGACGTCGAGCCGGGGATGCGGATTGCCCAGGAGGAGATCTTCGGCCCGACCACCGCCCTGATCCCGGTTGACTCGTTCGACGATGCGATCCAGGCGGCGAACGGCGTCAAGTACGGGCTCTCGTCCTCCATCTTCACGCGCGACGTGAACAAGGCGTTCCGCGCCATACGCGATCTCGACACCGGTATCACGTACATCAACGCCGGCACGATCGGCGCCGAGGTGCACCTCCCGTTCGGTGGGACAAAGGACACGGGCAACGGCCACCGCGAGGCCGGGCAGGCGGCGCTAGACGTCTTCACCGAGTGGAAGTCGGTCTACGTCGACTACTCCGGCCGGCTCCAGAAGGCGCAGATCGACGCGGCCGAGTAGTGCCCCTTCAGCTAATGCTGCCCCGCCTCTGGGTCGCGAGCACCAAGCCAGAGCGCGCACTCCGACGAGTCAAGGCTAGGCAGCCTTGGCGAGGAGGAGGGTCGGCTCTGGCGCCGCGTGATCGCGGGCCAGACGCAGGCGTGTATTGGCTGGAGGGGCACTAACGCTGTACGAGCCCGTCGATCTCGCGCAGAAGCTCTCGACCTTCGACGAGCACTTCCAGCCGCGGATCGTCGGCTACTACAACGAGAACAAGATCCAGGTCGGCAAGATCAAAGGCGAGTTCGTCTGGCACTCGCATCCCGACACGGACGACTTCTTCCTTGTGCTGAAGGGCCGGCTCACGATCAAGCTGCGCGACCGGGACGTGCAGCTCGACGAGGGAGACCTCTTCGTCGTCCCTCGCGGCGTCGAGCACTGCCCGGTCGCGGACGAGGAGGCGCAAATCCTCCTGATCGAGCCGCGCGGGACGCCGAACACCGGCGACTCAGCAGCGCCGGCCGCACCCGAGCGCGAGATCTAGGTGGAAGTTCGCCTCCTGGGCACCGGCGGCTGGCTGCCGACAGACAAGCGCGAAACGGCGTGCATGTATGTCCGCTCGGGGCCGGACCTCCTGCTGCTCGACGCCGGGACCGGTGCTCGGCGGCTGATCACCGAGCCAGAACTGCTCGAGGGCGTCGAGCGCGTCCACGTAGTTCTTTCCCACTTCCATCTCGACCACGTGATGGGCCTCGTCGCGCTTGCCGGTCTCGAGCTGGAGCGCGAGATCTGGATGCCGGCGCGTCTGCTTGCCGGCCTGCCGGCCGAGGAGGTCATCGAGCGTCTCGTCGGCCCGCCGTTCTTCACCAGTACCGATTCGGTCGGCACGCCCCGCGAGCTGCACGCCGACCGTGAGGTCGGCCCTTTCCGGGTCGAGATCCGCGTTCAGCCCCAGCACCCGGGAAAGACCATCGCCGTGAAGGTCGACGGCAGGCTCGCCTACTGCACCGACACCGCGTACGACTCCGAGAACATCGATTTTGCTCGAGGCGCAGGCATCCTGCTGCATGAGTCGTTCTGGCCCGGCGACACGACAAACGACCCAAGCCATACGGCGGCAGGCGAAGCGGGCCGGCTCGCGGCCGAGGCCGGCGTCGAGCGGCTGGTGCTCGTCCACGTGAACCCGGAGGTAGGCGACGACGACGAGCTCGCCGCCTCGGCCCGAGCACACTTCCCGGCGTCCGAGGTCGGCCGCGACGGCCTCGTGCTTGTGTGAAGGTGGGGAGGTGAACAGGAAGCTCGTCGTCTTCGTGCCGCGTGAGGCCCTCGACAACGTGCGCACCGCGCTCTTCGATGCCGGCGCGGGGCGGATCGGCGAGTACGAGCACTGCTCCTGGTACGCGGCCGGAACGGGCACGTACCGCGGCGGCGAGCGATCGTCGCCGACGATCGGCGAGCGGGGGAAGGAGCAGCGTGTTTCGGAGCTGCGCCTCGAGACCGTCTACCCCGAGGAGCTCCACGACGAGGTCATCGCCGCGCTGCGGGCTGCTCACCCCTACGAAGAGCCGGCCTTCGACATCTACCCGCTGCTGTGAAGGCGACGCTCTGGACGGACGGCGGCGCCCGCGGGAACCCCGGTCCGGCCGCGTACGGCTACGTGCTCGAGGCCGAGGACGGGACGGTGCTCGCGGCTCACGGAGAGTCGATCGGAACGGCGACGAACAACGTCGCCGAGTACCGCGCGCTCCTAGCCGGCCTCGAGAAAGCGGTGGAACTCGGGGTCGACGAGCTCGAGGTGGTCTCGGATTCCGAGTTGCTCGTAAAGCAGATGCGCGGCGAGTACAAGGTCAAGAGCCCGATGCTGAAAGACCTGCACGACCAGGCCGGCCCGCTCGCCCGCCGCCTTGACCGGGTGGACTACAAGGCCGTCCGGCGCGAGCACAACGAGCTCGCTGACCGTCTCGTCAACGAGGCCCTGGACGCCGCAGGAAGCTAGAGAAGCCGCGGCTATACTGGCCGCAGTTTGCGGATGTAGCTCAGTTGGCTAGAGCGTCTGCTTGCCATGCAGAAGGTCGTGGGTTCGAGTCCCATCATCCGCTCTCCGTGGAAGCCCCGCTCAAGCGGGGTTTTCTGTTGAGGAGCCGGGAGCCGTGGCTGCGAGGCCGTGCCCCGCTAGTGCCCTAAACGAAAGATGCACGGCGGCCGACGCAGCCACCTGGGCCCGCTTCATCCGTCCAGGATGTTCCAGAAGGCCCAGTGTCAATTCCTTCGACGTTGAACAGTCAAGCTAAGCACATGAGCCCCGAAGACTTCGTGCCGCCCGACTTCGTAGTCCCGGCCCGGCTCGAGACCGAGCTGTTCACGCTCGAGCCGCTCGGGCCGGAGCACAACGAGCGCGACTACGACGCCTGGACGTCCTCGAAGGAGCACATCCACGCGACCCCCGGCTGGCACGACAGCTCGTGGCCGCGAGCGATGACCTCGGACGAGAACCGCGGCGACCTCGAGCGCCATGCCGACGACTTCCGAAAGCGCACGGGCTTCACCTACACCGTGCTCGACCGCCCGAGCGGGGACGTCGTCGGCTGCGTCTACATCTATCCGGTTCGGGACAGCGAGCACGACGCGCACGTGCTCTCGTGGGTGCGGGCCAGTCGCGCCGACCTGGACGTTCCGTTGTGGCGCAGCGTCGGCGACTGGATCGCCGCGGAGTGGCCGTTCCGCAGCGTCGAGTACGCCGAGCGGCCCGGCTAGGCTCTACAACAGGTTGAAGCGGAAGTTCTTCTGGACGCGCTCCCGCCCTGCACGCTGGTCCGGCTCTTGCCCGAGCCTGCGTCCGACCGCGTCGACCGGTACGGGCGACTCCTGCGATACGTCGTCCGCGTGCGCGGCGGGGTGACCGAGGGCGACGGGGCCCAAGTGGTCTGCTGGGTAGGCAGCTTGACCTCCGCAGGTCGCGGCGAGATAGTCGCGGCGACTCAGCCGCCCACCAGGGGAGAGTGAGATGAAACGACTTGCCGCCTGCCTGCTCGTCGCCGCCTACGCGCTCATCGCTACGTCCGCCGGGTATGCCGGCGACGACGATCGGCCGAAGGGCAAACGAAACGCGCTCGAGCTCAGCGTCGTCTCGAGCCCGGCGCACCTCGTGTCCGGCGGAGACGCCCGCATCGAGGTGGCTGTGCCGGCGAGCGTGCCGCTCTCGGCCGTGACCGTCACATTGAACGGCACGAACGTGACCTCTGCGTTCGCCGCCGATCCCGAGGGAAACGACCAGCTGGAAGGCGTCGTGACGGGGCTCCCGCTCGGCAAGAGCAAGCTCGTCGCACGCGCGGCCGGCCCCGGCAAGTCCCGGCGGCACCGGGACTCGCTGACGCTCACGAACCACGACATCCAGGGGCCGATGTTCTCGGGCCCGCGCCAGGTGCCGTTCGTCTGCGCGACGCCGAACAACGCGGGCGGCTTCGGGCTGCCGCCGATCGCGCAGTCCGAGACGTGCGAGACCGCGACCGTCGTTTCCTTCCGCTACCGCTCGACGACGAACCAGTGGCTGGACTACAACCCGGCCTCGCCGCCGGCGCCCTCCACCATCCAGCAGGTAACGACCCTCGACGGCGAGACAGTGCCGCTGATCATCCGCTGGGAGCGCGGCGTCATCAACCGCTTCATGTACTCGATCGCGATGCTCTCGCCGGCGTCGCAGGGGCCGGCACCCGACTTCAGCGCCTGGAACGGCAAGCTGCTCTACAGCTTCTCGGGCGGCGTCGCGATCGGGCGCACCCAGGGCGCCGCGAGCAGCGGCGACATGCTCCACCTCGCCGGCCTTGGCCTCGGCTACGCCGTCATCTACTCGTCCGGCACGCGGACGAACACGCACTACAACCTCCAGCTCGGCGGCGAGACGGCGATCATGGTCAAGGACCGCTTCGTCTCCGCCTACGCCGAGCCCGAGTACACGATCGGCGTCGGCGGCTCCGGCGGCGCCATCCAGCAGTACGTCTACGGGCAGAACCACCGCGGCCTGCTCGACGGCGGCGTGCCGCAGTACTCGTACTCGGACATGGTCACGCAGACGATCCACGTCGGCGACTGCGAGCTGCTCGAGCGCTGGGCGGACTCCAAGGTCATCGCCGACCCGTTCTCGATGTGGAGGACCTGGGTCAACCGGTCGCTCATCGAGGGGCTCAGCACCTCCGCGACGATGCCGAACCCGTTCGGCGCCCTGATGCCGTACATGCCGACGCCCGGCTCCAGCGAGTGCATCAACGGCTGGCGCGGGCTCTCGCCGCTCGCGCTCAACCCGCACTTCGGCACGGCGCCCGGGTACAGCCTCGCTGTCCACGGTCCCGTCGAGTGGACGCACTGGGCCGACCTCGTGAACATCTACGGGCGGGACGAGACCGGCTTTGCGCGCTCGCCGTGGGACAACGTGGGCGTGCAGTACGGCCTCACGGCGCTCCGCGACGGAACGATTACCCCGGCGCAGTTCCTCGACCTGAACGCCAACGTCGGCTCGTGGAAAGAGCCGAAGGACATGGTCCAGGAGGGTTGCCCGTACATCCCGGCAGCCTGCCCCGGCTCAATTGACGTCTGGAGCGCGCGCAACATGAACCTCTCGTCCGACGGCGGCGCCACGCCTGCCGCCCGGCGCGAGGGCGACCGCGCCGCGCAGTACGCCGCCTACCGCTCCGGGATGGTGTTCCGCGGCAAGCTCGACATCCCGGTGATCGACTGGCGTCACTACCTCGAGCACCGGCTCGACATGCACCACACGCACCAGTCGTTCGCCACGCGGCAGCGGCTCCTGAACTACGACGACCGTGCGTCGAACCAGATCATCTGGTTCACCGACGCCCGCCCCGGCACGCCGCAGTTCGACCAGACGCCGCAGGCGTTCCTCGTGCTCGACCAGTGGCTCGAGAACATCAAGGCGCACCCGGAGCGCAGCGTCGCCAAGAACAAGCCGGCGGACGCCGTCGACTCCTGCTTCGCGACGAACGGCTCGCTGCTGGCGAAGGGCGACGGCGTCTGGAACGGGATCCTCGACAACGGCCCGAACGGTGCCTGCACGAACGTCTTCCCGCTCTACTCGAGCTCGCGGATCGTCTCGGGCGGCCCGATCGAGGGAAGCGTCTTCAAGTGCCGGCGGCAGTCGGTCAAGCGGGCACTTCGGCGCGGGGTCTACGGCGCGTGGCAGCCGACGGACACCGAGGTCGCGCGCCTGCAAGAGATCTTCCCGACCGGCGTCTGCGACTACTCCAAGCCGGACGCGGGCCTGCCGCCCGAGCTCCGGCGCGGAGACGACGACGACGATTAGCGTCCAGGCGGGGCGGTCGGAGCGGCCGCCCCGCCTTCGCGCCCGGTGCGCGCGCCTTCGCCGTCCGCGCGTCCGTGCTGGAATGGGACGACGAGCGCCCCGAGGACCGTGAACCCGCGCGCCGCGACGGGCTCTTTCCAGTCGTTCAGCCGCAAGAACCTAGCCTTGAACCGGCACGAGCGCGGTGGAATGCTGTGTTCGCGGTGAGACCATGCGGCCGGTCTTCTTGGCCGCCCACGGCGCGCCCACGCGCTTGCTTAGGGGCCTTTCGTGTGTAATGCCCACGGATTCGCCGAAGAGAGGTTCCATGGGGTCACGTCTCGCGCTTGTCGTTCTCGCCGCCGTCGCCGCCACGCTTTCCGTCGGCTCGAGCGCGCACGCGGCTAGCTGCTCGACCTCGGCGAGCACGCTCTCCGTCGTCGATTGCGCCGGCGGGCCGCGCGCCGCCTCGCTCGACCCCGCGTACCGGACGGGCAAGCCGCGGCTGAGGCTGAGCTCCGCCGCGCTGGTGCCGCACTGCCGGTCTGCCGAGCTCGTCTTCTACGCCGCCCGCGACTGGCTGCGCCTCGCCCCGAAGCTCGCCGAGCGCGCCTCACCCTGTGCCGACTACTACATCTCGGTTCCGCCGCTCGTCTCGAACAAGACCAATGCCCGGCCGAAACAGGCCAACCGGATTCGCGCGCTCGGCCCGCGATTCCATGCCATGGCCGAGATCCACTGGGCGGCCTGGCAGCGCTGGGTGCGGGATACGAGTCGGACGTGGTTCGACGCCGGCGTCGAGGCACGGCGGCGCATGGCTGCGGCCGGCTACGACGTTGAGCGGGGTGATACGTGGGCGATCAACGAGTTCCCGTCCAGCGTCCGGCGGGACCTCGGAACGGCGCGGGAGGATGCACGGGCTTTCGTCAGCGGCCTGTACGAAGGCGACGGGCGTCCGGCGCAGGGTGCCGTCTTCGTCATCGGCGTGATGCACGGCACGAAAGACGCGTCCACCTACAAGGCGACGATGAAGTCCTGGCTGTCCGATGCGCCGTTCTGGCTCGACATGCAGCGCACCGTCCGCTTCTGGGCACAGGAGGTCTACGGCGACGCACGGCGCTGGGGCGTCCCCGGCGCCGCGCCGGAAGCCCGCCGCGAGTACCTCAACGACTTCCTCCAGCACGCCGCGAAGCTCGGCGCCGTCGCACCTCACCCATTCGGCGCCGCTCGTGCCTTCCTCTCGTACGCACACACGCCGATCGGGAACGCCGGCTGGCAGTGGCCGGTCGGCCTGGGCTGGACGATGGTCTCAGGCGACCAGATGCGGCACTTCGTCTCGTCGCAGACGTACGCCTTCCGCAACTTCGCGGCAACCAGGACCGGGCCCGATCGCTTCGGCTTCGCCTGGGCGCCCAACAACGAGACGGGCCTGTCGAACGCCGCGTTCGTCTCGCAGACCGGGCAGCTGCTCGACCGTCTCGGCACCGCGCTCCGCGACTCGAGCAGCGAGTGGCGGCTCGACCCCGGGATCCAGGCCTGCGCAGCGCTCGGGCTCGACTGGTGCCGTGCCGATGTCGAGGGCGGGACGTTTACCCACGCCTGGCGGATCTTCTCGGCGTGGAGCGACCTGCGCGCGACCGGTCCGGGCGTCCACCGGCGGCTCGTCACCACCGTGCGCACACTCGTGCGGCGCACGCCGCCGCGCCCAAGACGCTAGCCGGGCCCTGGGGTCAGTGGCCGGGCATCCGCGACACGTCGGTGCCGCCCCTCGGCACTCCAGGGTCGCCGGTCCCGTTGATGAGGAAGTAGAGGATCGTTCCGAGGACCGGGAGGATGAGGACGATGAGAATCCACGCCGCCGTCTTGCCGCCCGTCCGCGAATGCCTCCGCCGAATGATGTCGACGATCGCCGCGATCCACATGATCAGGACGAGGACGCCGAGCAGCCACCAGAACCACGACATTTTGCGCTCCTTCCGCTAAGGAATCTGGAACCAGGCTACGGGCTCGATCGGACGCGCGCCTCACCCGCCTCGGATGAACCCGAGCGGTTTCCTCTCCCTTACGTTTTGGATACCAGACCGCCTCCCATCCGCGCTCCGGGCTCGCTGAGACTGGCCGCGGCCGGGGGAAGCCCGGAAGTTCACACCAGGGAGGGTCGATGCTCAGGCGAAGAGCACTGCCGCTACTCGCCGCGACTGCACTTGCCGTGGCCGTATCCACCGCGGTCGGCGTAGCCGCGATCAATGACGTCAAGCGATACACGGTGCCGGTGCCCGGAAGTGGGTACGAGACAAAGCGCCTCCTTTCGGTGGGCGACACGGTCCCGCTCACCGACAACCCGTCGAGGGAGTATCAGATGGTCGGCATCCCCGACGGCACCGGTGCCCACCGGAATCACAACGGGACCCGGACGATCTTGATGAACCACGAGCTGCCGGTCTCTCCGGCGGTGGCGACATCGCAGCCGATCATCGGCGATCCGCTGAACCGAGGGGCGATCGTCTCGAAGCTCATCGTCGATCGGCGCGGAAACGTCTTGTCGGGCGATCGCGCCTACGACGTCGTCTACGACGAGAGCCAAGCGAACCCGGTGCCGCAGCCGCCGCCGGACATGAGCAACTCGACACGACCGTTCTCGCGCTTCTGCTCGGCGACCCTCGTCGGTCCGCCGGACGGCTTCGACCGTTGGATCTACATGCCGAACGAAGAAGAGGGGACCGAGGCGAACACGTTCGACCAGAAGGGCGGCGTCGCGGTCGCAATCTTCGACAACGAGCTTCACACGCTTCCCAAGATGGGGCGCTTCGCCTGGGAGAACACCGTTCCCCAGCCGAACCACGGTAAGCGCACCGTCGTGATGGGGCTGGAGGACGGCCCGTTCCAGGTCGACCCCGCCGTCGAGAACAGCCAGGTCTACATGTATGTCGGCGAGAAAGAGCGAGGCCCGGGCGTGACCGTGCTCAACCGCAACGGGCTCGACAACGGCCTCCTCTACGTGCTCGCACCGGTGGACCCCGCTCAGAGGCTCGAGTCGAGCTTCGGCGACGAGAGTGGCTCGATCCCGGTCAAGTGGGTGCTAGTCCCGAACGCGGACTCGACCACCGAGACCCAGCTGGAGGCGGCGTCGGACGCGGCCGGTGCGATCAACTTCGCGCGGCCCGAGGACGGCGCGTTCAACAAGAGGAACGAGAACCAGTTCTTCTTCGTGACGACAGGCGGGCTCACTGGAGGGAACGAGCTCGGCCGCCTCTACTCACTGAACATCGACCGAAAGGACCCGACTGCACAGGGCACCCTGCGGGTGGTCTACGAGGCGGATGACGTGATCGCCGCAGGAGGCGACACCGCGATCAGCCCGGACAACGTCGACACGAGCGACGACTACCTGATGATCAACGAGGACGGAACGACCGAGAGCCGTCTGGTCATGGGTGCCAAGGGCCGTGACGGATCGATCTGGCGCTTCCGGATCACGGGTGGCTCCGTCGGAGTCAGCGCGAGCTCCGCCGAGCGGATCGCCGAGCTCGATCCGCCGGGCCAGGCGGGCGGCGGCCCGGTCGGTCCCGGCATCTGGGAGACCAGCGGCATCACCGACACGGGGCACGTCTTCGGCAAGGGCACGTGGATCTTCGACGTTCAGGCCCACCCGCCGACGATCGCACCAGGCGTCAATACGTGGGAGGACGGGCAGCTCCTGATGCTCATGCCTGCAGACGAGCCCAACGACGACGACGACGACGACTGATCGCCCCACGAGCGGCGGGGAGGGCCGGCGGCCCGGCCTTCCCTGCGTTGCTCAGACGCAGGTGCGGTCGAGGCCGGCGAGCGCTTCGCGTTTGAGCGCCGGCAGGCCTTCGTGGTGGCCGAACAGCGCGAGCGTCCCGCAGAGGAACAGCGAGAGCACCCGCGCCCGCAGCAGCCGTTCGTCCGTCACCACGCCGTAGGCGTCGAGGAAGACGCCGCGTGCGTCCGGCGGCAGGGACGACCAGAAGAGCACGAGGTCGACCGCCGGGTCGTTCCGTGAGACATCGACCCAGTCGATGACGGCTGCCGGCCGCCCGTCGTCTCCCACCAGGAGATGCCGGAGGTGGAGGTCGCCGTGGCAGACATTGACCGGCTCGGGAGGAGCGATGCGCTCCGCCTCGACCAGGAGCTCTTCGACCAGCGGCGGCGGCTGCCAGAGGCGCTCCTGCACGAGCCTGCCCATCCGGTCGTGGGTCCTCTCGACTCGGAACGGCATGTCGGCGCGGCGGACCGGGTCGAGCGGGAGGTCGGCTTCGAGCTCGAGCCCGTGCAGTGCGCGCAGGAACTCGGCGAGCGGAAGCGCGAGCCCGGCGCGCGCATGGTCGCCGAGATTTGCCTCCGCGAGCTCTCGGCCGGGAAGAAACGGCGCTCCGTAGAAGGGCCAGCGGAATGCGTCGGACGGCTCACCGACGAGCGTCGGCACCGGGATCGGCAGGGGCAAGAGCGGCGCCAGCGCGGGGAGGTGGGCAATCTCGTTCCGGAATCCCGGAATGACCATCTCCTTGCGCGGGAACCTGAAGGCCCAGCGCTCGTCCACCAGGTAGACCGTGGTGTCCCAGCCTTCGCCGAGCAACTCGAATGATCGACCGTCGACCTCGGGGAACTGCTCCCCGATCAGCCGCCGGGCGAGCGGCTCGTCGACGCGGATCTCCGGCGCCCACTCGTGCACCCGGAGATCCTAGGGGCCGGTCTCGGCTCCCTCGACGGGCGGGCCCTCGATCGCCAGCACCTCGGCGAGCCAGTCCAGCTGATCGCGCTGCGCCTTCGGGACGGCGAGGTCGTGGCCGGCGTCGTACCAGCCGATTTTCTTCGGCTCACTGCCCGCCTTGATCAGCGACTCGAGCGCGTCCTTCGGGACCACAGAGTCCTTCAGCCCCGCCTGGAAGAAGAGCTTGGAAGGGCTCGCCTGGGCGATGTACTTCAGTCCGTCAGTGTCCTCGAGGAGCGGCCGCACTTCGTCGCGCTGTTCGGGCTGGACGAGCGTCATGAACTCGTCGACCGAGTCCTCGCCGCCCGACATGAAGACGAACGCCTTGACCCGCGGCTCGACGCCGGCGAGGATCGCGCCGGTCCGGGCCCCGGCGCTGTAGCCGACGAAGCCGATCTTGTCGTCGTCGACCTGCGGGAGTGACTGGAGGAGGTCGACGGCGCGGCGCAGCTCGACGACGCTCTGCACGGTTCGGTTCCGCTCCTTCCGGAGGCCCTCGACTCCCGGCCCCAGCTCGATCTCTCGGTTCGGCGAGTACGGGGACTCGACGGTCAGCGCCACCGCCCGCCGCCCGGCGAGCCAGCTCGCCGTGTAGAGCATCTCCAGCCGGTCGCCGCCCTGCCCGTGAAGGTAGATGACCGCTGGGTACGGGCCCTCGCCAGGCGGGAGGAGCAGGAACCCAGGCACCCGCTCGGCGCCGCCGTCGAAGCTGATGTCGTGGATCTTGACCGGGTAGTCCGAGTTCGCGAGGCCGGCGTCCTGCTTCGCGATCGGCTCGTCCTCGTCGTACGCGTAGACCGGATCGGCCGCGACCTTGCTTCCGCCGCCGCAGGCGGTGAGGATGAGCACGACGAGGCAGGCGAGAGCATGGCGCATCGAAGGCCTGTACCAGTGGACGCTCTGTGGGCGCTCTTGTTTGCGACCGCCGGTCTGATCGCGATCACGTACTGGCGGCTGCCGCCCGAGGAGCTCTACAACGTCAGCGAAGAGGGAGTCACGGCCGGGCTCGGACGCGCGCTGGTCTTCCTCAACTATCCCGTATCGCTGATCGCGATCTCGATCGCGTGGCTCGCCGCCGACCGGATCGAGACGCGTGGCGCGCTATGGGCCGCCGGGATCGCGACCGTGCTCTGCGGTGTCACGGCGGTGCCCGGCGTCGTCGATCAGCACGACCTCGATGCGAAGCCGGTCAATGTGGTGCCCGCGATCGGCGTCGCGATCGCATTCGCTCTCAGCCTGAAGGCGCCGTGGGAGCGAGTGGGACGGCTCCGACTCGACCCGCTGCGGGTGGTGATCGGTGTCGTGGTCTGGCTCGCCGCGCTGGTGTGGATCGCTGCGGCTGCGGGCTTCTTCTTCCCAGGCGACGTCTTCCTCGGCGAGGAGATCCGGCGCGGCGGCGACGGTCGGCTCGCGCCGGCCGTCCACCTCGGCGACCACGAGGGCCTCGACGCGACGCTGCTCGTCACCGCTGCGCTCGTGCTGACCCGGTACGGGCCACGACTGGCCGTGGGATTCCTGCTCGGGCTGACGCTGGTCTACGGCCTCGCGGTCGGGTGGCGCGACTTCTGGTTCGAGCAGCTCGTCAAGCGCGACTGGACGTCATGGACGCCGCCGAGCGTCCTGACCCCGCGCGCGAGCGTCGCGTGGGCTGCTCTCCTGCTGTTGGCCGCTGCGGTGGCGCTCGCGGTCAGGCGGCTCGAAGGGCCTCCGCGACCCGTCGCAGATCCTCCACGAAAAGGGCCGTCTCCTCTTCGCGGTTCTCCGACCGCAGAATCGACGAGGGGTGCACGGTCGCCATGACGACCGGGGCGAGGTCGGACTCGACCGGGACGCCGCGGTCGCGGCTGACCCGAAACTGGCGGCCGAGGAGCGCCTGAGCGGCAGTCGCACCGAGGCAGACGAGCACCTCGGGCTGGATGAGCGCCAGCTCGGCGTCGAGCCAGGGCCGGCAGGCGGCGATCTCGGCCGCATTCGGCTTCTGATGGATGCGCCGCTTCCCGCGCGGCTGCCACTTGAAGTGCTTGACGACGTTGGTGACGTAAGCGAGCTCGCGGTTGATGCCGGCTTCCTCGAGGGCCTTGTCGAGCAGTTTTCCGGCGGGCCCGACGAACGGCCGGCCGGCGAGGTCCTCCTGGTCGCCGGGCTGCTCGCCGACGAGCATCAGCTCGGCCCTGGCTCGTCCCTCGCCGAAGACGGTCTGCGTGCCGCTGCGCCAGAGGTCGCACGCCCGGCAACCCTTCGCCGCTTCCGCAACCCTGAGGAATGGTTGGATTCGGCGGGATCAGGGCGGCGGCGGTGTCTCCGTCGCCCCCGAAGAGCGACTCCTGGCCCATGCACGGGCACTACCCAGGCTCGGGCCTGGCCGAACGCGCCGATCCCGCGGATACCATCTGCTCCTGCGGCGCGGTGGCCGAGTGGTTAGGCAGAGGCCTGCAAAGCCTCGTACACCGGTTCGACTCCGGTCCGCGCCTCCTACACAGCGCAAAGCCCTGAAATAAGGGTGGGTACCGTGTCCTCGTGCCGGTGGTGCTGGTGACGGGGATGTCCGGGACGGGGAAGTCGAACGGCCCTGGCCGAGCCGGCCCGCAGGGGCACCTGGTCGTGGACACGTTGCGACTCGCTCAGAGGCCGAGAGTCGACCACTCGCGCCGCTACCACGGAGTAGCGGCTAGGCGAGAGCGCGCTCGAGGGCGGCTCGGTCGGTCGGGCCGCCGTGGGTCGCGAGCACGTGCTCGACCGGCCGCTCGAGCAGCGGGCGCAACCCCTCGCTGACCTGCTTGGGCGTCACCCCGTCAGGTAACCACTCGGGCGGGATCTCGAGGCCCTAGCTCGACGATCTCTCTCGGCGCGGCCAGCGGATCGAACAGCAGCAACTGGTCGCCGTCGTCGATCGCATAGGACGACACCACTCCTGCCTTACTCGGTGTCTCAGCTCTCGCCACAAGACGCTGGCGAAGCGCATAGTTCTCAGGCCCCGACCAGTCCGGGTGTGGTGCCTCCCAATGCCACAGACCCGGCTGCAACTCGCGCACGGCCGCATGCAAATCACATGGACGCAGTCGCCGACGCTCGCTCAGGGGCAGAGCTCGTCCGGCCCGACGGACTCTGCTGCGACCGATGAGATCCGCGCCTCGGTGCGGTCGTAACGAGAAAGACCACCACGAGAGAAAGGTCGAACCCATGAAACCGACGACTGACGCTCGTCTCCGTCGATGGAGCTGCACCATGACCAAGGTGGTCGCAATCATGTCGATGTCACTCGACGGGTACGTCGCCGACGCGAACGACGGAGTCGCCGAGGTTTTCGACTGGTACTTCTCGGGCGACGTCGGGGTCCCCACAGCGAGCACGACATCCGGCATGACGTTCCACGTCTCGGCGCCGAGCGCCGACCACCTGAGAGGCTTGCAGGCTGAGGTCGGCGCCATGCTCACCGGTCGGCGCACGTTCGAGCGCGCCGACGGCTGGGGCGGCCAGCACCCGTGGGATATTCCCGCTTTCGTCGCCACCCACCACGTGCCCGACGGCTGGCCACGGCCCGACTCGACAGTCCAGTTCGTCACCGACGGCATCGAAAGCGCCGTTGCCCGGGCGAAATCGGCTGCCGGGCCGAAGTCCGTGGGAGTGCACGGCGCCCAAACGATCCAGCAGTGCCTGGACTTCGGGCTGCTCGACGAGATCCACATCGATCTGGCTGCCGTGTTGCTAGGCGCAGGAGTGCGGCTGTTCGACCACCTCGCGAACACACCGGCCGTCCTCGGGAATCCGACAGTCGTCACCGGTGTGGGCGTCACGCATCTGCGCTATCCCGTGCACACGTCGTAAGACCTGCTCGGAACCACATGCCTCGGCTACTCAGCGAGCTTCGACGGCTCAGGGGACATTCCTGAGCGCTGGCCCAGACGAGAGTCCTCGGCGTGACTACAGAGCTGTGTTAATCCCCGACTGCCTCTCTGGCGACAGACGCTTGGGCAGCCCAGGATCGCTGCAATAAGCTCGGAGCGATGCTGATCTACTCGATGAGCGTCTCGGTGGACGGCCTTATCGCCGACCGCGAGGGCGAGTTTGGGTGGACGGTCCCTAGCGAGGAGCTCTTCCGTTTCCACATCTCGCAGGTACGCGAGCTCGGCGGCTATCTGTTGGGCCGCAGGCTGTACGAGACCATGCTTCCGTGGGAGACGGATCCTTCGATGCGCGACAACGAGCTCTCGGACGTGTTCGCCGACGTCTGGTGCGCTATCCCGAAGGTCGTCTTCAGCCGCACGCTTGACAGCGTCCAAGGGAATGCCCGGCTTGCCGAAGGGTCGGTGGCCGAGGAGGTCGCTGCGGCGATCGCCGCGACGGACAAGGACGTCTCGATCGGCGGAGCCGGCCTGGCTTCGGCAGCGATCGAGCTCGGCCTCGTCGGCGAGCTGCGCATGTTCCGCGTTCCGGTCGTCGTCGGTGGAGGCACGCCGTTCCTGCCGCCGGTTACCGAGGTGGTCCCGCTAGACCTGGTCGAAACCAGAACGTTCGGCTCGCGCGTGATCTACGAGCGCTACAGGCAGACCCGCGACGAGCCGGACTGAGACCGCCGTCCGAGCCATCAGTGTCTCGCCGGACTCAGGCGTGGTTTGTGAACACTGGCGCAAGTGAGCGCCCTCGGAGTCGGGGTGCTTGACCGGGCACCGATGACTTCCGGGCGGCAGTGGCGTCTGAAGGACTAGCGACAAGCCACAGACGCCGCGGGCACGCGAGTGCTGCGGCACGGAACAGGCACGTTCTTCTAGCAAGCACGGTGTCCCCAGACGACCCGAGACCAAGGAGGTCTGATCATGCGGAAGCTCATAGCGACCGTGTTCAACTACTCGCTCGACGGCCTCCTCGCCGACGAGGGCACCGAGTTTTGGAAGTTCTGCTTCGACCTGCCCGAAAACCGTGAGCCCGACGACCCCGCGCAACTCGACTTTCTCCAGAGCGCTTACGCGCACATCATGGGCCGCACCGCCTACGAGGCCATCGCCGGGTCCATGACGACGTCCACCGACCACCCGTTCGCCGACATCCTGAACGCCGGGCGCAAGGTCGTCTTCTCCCGGACCCTGAGGACGGCCGACTGGGCCAATACCACGATCGCCGCTGGTGACACGGCAGAAGAGATCGACAAGCTCAGGCTTGGCGGCGACGGCTACATCGTGGTCTGGGGCGGCGTCAGCTTCTGGCGGTCCCTCATGCGGCTCGACCTGATCGACGAGTTCCAGCTGTCCTTGTTCCCCTACGTGGCGGGCGAGGGCACCCGGCTGTTCGACGACGTCCCCAAGTCCTACCGGCTCGACCTGGTCTCCAGCACCGCCTCCAGCAACGGGATCGTCGAGCTGGAGTACCGCCGGCACCGCTAACCCAGCGGCCCAGTTCGCGAGCAGTGCCCGGACGGGGTCGCTGCCGATTCTCGGCGCCTTGCTCGTGGCGCGGGTGGACTTCATCAACTTCACGCTTCCCGTCGCGCAGCTGATTGTTTTCGCCATCGCGGCGGTCTACGTCGGGATCGTGGCCGCGATCTTCCCGGCGCGTCGCGCCTCGAGGCTCAACGTCCTCGAGGCGCTGCAGTACGAGTAGCGCGCCTCGGCGCCCGATGTAGCGTAGGCCGGTGCTGCGCGCTGCCCTGAGCCCGCTCGCTGAGCGGGACTTCCGGCTGCTCTTCCTCGGGCGAACGGTGTCCCTCTTCGGGTCCGCTTTCGCGCCGATCGCGCTCGCCTTCGCTGTGCTGGACATCGGTGGCTCCGCGACGGATCTCGGGCTCGTCGTTGCCGCCAGCACGCTGCCGCAGATCGTTTTCATCCTCGTCGGAGGGATCTGGGCCGACCGGCTCCCGCGCCATCACGTCATGGTCGTGTCCGACTCGATCGCCGGGGCGGCGCAGGCGGCGATCGCGGTGCTCGTGCTCACCGGCGCTGCGGAGATCTGGCACCTGGTCGCACTGCAGCTGGTGCGCGGTACGGCGACCGCGTTCTTCTTCCCTGCGTCCCAGGGAATCGTCCCGCAAACGGTGAGCGCCCGGCTGCTCCAGGAGGCGAACGCGCTGCTTCGCCTCTCCCGCAACGGGACGCTGATCTTCGGCGCGGCCGCAGGAGGCATCCTCGTTGCCACGATCGGGTCGGGCTGGTCGCTCGCATTCGACGCGGCCACCTACTTCGCCGGTGCGGCGCTCCTCCTCGCGCTCCGGATCCCCCGCGACCTGACGCTGCCCGACCGCGACTTCTTCCGGGAGCTGCGGGAAGGCTGGGACGCGTTCCGGTCTCGGTCGTGGCTCTGGGGGATCGTGGTCCAGTTCGCCTTCGTCAACGCGGCGATCGTCGGCGTCTGGTCGGTGCTCGGACCGATCGTTGCCGAGAACGAGCTCGGCGGAGCAGCCGCCTGGGGCTTCATCGTTGCCGCGCAGGCGGCGGGGTTCGTGTTCGGCGGCGTCGTGACCCTGCGCTACCGCCCTTCGCGGATGCTCCTCGTCGCGACACTGGCGATCTTCCCGACCGCCCTGCCGATCGTGTTGCTGGCCCCACCTGCACCGGTCGTGGTCATCGCTGCGGCGGCCTTCGCGTCTGGAGTGGGGGTCGAGCTCTTCGGCGTGCTCTGGGACGTCACGATGCAACAGGAGATCTCCTCGGAGCAGCTCTCGCGGGTCTACTCCTACGATGCCCTTGGGTCTTACGTCGTCATCCCGCTGGGCGCCGCGGTCGCCGGTCCGGTGGCGGACACCATCGGCACCGCCGAGACGCTCGTTGCGTCGGCGCTTGTGATCATCGCGGCGACTGCGCTCGTGTTGTTGGTCGACGAGGTCCGCAGCCTGCGGCGTCGGGATGTGGAGCCCGTGTCCGCCTAGGACGTGCCTCCTAAGAACTCCAGTGCGCTATGCCGCGGTAGGCGGCCCGAACCAAGTGGTTAGCGCCTCAGCAAGCCCCAGCTGGGTTCCGTCCCCCACCCAGGCCACATATCCGTCGGGCCGAATCAACACGGCGGTGGGAGCAGCAACCGCACCGAGTACCGGAAGCTCCCACGGACCAACGTACTTGCCGTCGATCAACTGAACCCGACCTGCCCACGGAGTGATGTCGAAACCGCCGGGGTCACCGAGATTGAGTAGCACCGGCCGGGCATCGTGGAGGAAGGTGAAGACCCGCAGCGGGCCGTTGGCGGTGACCACGTCGAGATCGGGCATGCGGCGTCCGAGCAGCGGATGCCCCTCGCCGAGGTCGTAGTGGATGTCCAGGCCAGACATCCTCGCGGCGAATCGCCTGCGCGGCTCGTCCATCGTGAGGAGCTCGGCAATGGTGTCGCCCAAGGTCTTGACCCGCTCGTCAGGGCGGAACAGCGAGACTTGCGCGATCGTGTCGCGCAGCACCCGGGCAGCGACCGGGTGGCGCTCGGCGTGGTACGTGTCCAGGAGGGTGTCCGGCGATGTCTCCTTGACCACCTGGGCGAGCTTCCAGCCCAGGTTCACCGCATCCTGCACGCCGGTATTGAGGCCCTGGCCGCCCACCGGGTTATGCACGTGCGCGGCGTCGCCGGCCAGCAGCACCCGCCGGTCGCGATACGCATCCGCCTGGCGGGCCGTATCGGTGAACCTGGAGATCCAGGTGGGACTGTGGACCCCGTAGTCGGTTCCCCAGACGGCGATGAGCGCCTCGCTGAGGTCGCGCAGGGTGGGTTCGTCGGTGGGTCCGAGGTGCTGCTCGGTCACCATGACCCCCGCCGGCCCCGCATCCCGCGTATAGCGCACCTTGCCCTCCGCGTCGATCACGTACTCCACCTTGCCGAACGCATGCCTGCCGACGGCGTCGTGGTGGACGCCCCATTGCGGCTCCTCGGCCAGCTCGACCTCGGCGATCAGGAAGCTGGTCGTGGGATCCCACCCGGAGAACCCGATGCCTGCTGCCTTGCGGACCACGCTCCGTCCGCCGTCGCACCCGACGAGGTACTCCGCCCTGAACGGCCGGCCGTCGGCCACCTCGACGTCGACCCCGGTGCCGTCCTGCACGAACCCCGTCACTTCACGTTCGCGATAGATCGGCACCTCGAGCTCGTCGACCCAGCCGGCGAGTATGCGCTCGATGTGGTTCTGCCACAGCCCGAGCCCGTATGGGTGCCGCGTGGGGAAGTCGCTGATGTCCAACGGGGTCCCGGCGAATGCCGCGACCTGCGCCGTCTGCCCCTCCGCCAGGAAGCGATCGGCGATGCCGCGCTGATCGAGGACCTCGATGGTGCGTGAGTGCAGACCGCCCGCGCGCGAACCGGGGAGGTCCTGGCTGGCGCGTCGCTCGACGATGGCGACGTCGACGCCCGCCAACGCCAGCTCGCCCCCCAACATCAGCCCCGTCGGGCCTCCGCCGGCAATCACCACCGCATGCTCGGTCATCGCCACACGCCGGTCGGCATCACGCCGGTCGCACCGGCTTGCGAGCCACGCCCTAGCTCAACGCTTCTTGTTGATGACCTTCATCCGCTGACGCTGGGACTTCGAGAACGCGGCCCACCTCTTCCGCTCCTCCGATCGCAGCCGCGGATCGAGCTTCCGCTCGAGGTGTGCCAGCTCGCGCTGGAGCTTGAGGTAGCTCTCCCACCGGTCGGCCGGCAGTGTCCCGTCGGCGAGCGCCGCGCGGACGGCGCAGCCCGGCTCGGTGTCGTGCGCGCAGTCCGAGAACTTGCACTCGGTCACCAGTTCGGCGATGTCCGCGAAGGCCTTGTCGAGCCCGCCGTCGGTCTCCCAGAGCTGCAGCTCGCGCAGCCCGGGCGTGTCGATGAGCACGCCGCCTCCGGGCAGGACGAGCAGTTCGCGGTGGCTGGTGGTGTGGCGGCCGCGGCCGTCCGACCGGACGCTCGCCGGTCTGGAGCCGCCCTCGCCCAGCAGCGCGTTGATCAGCGTCGACTTCCCGACGCCGGATGAGCCCAGCAGCACGCCGGTCTTCGCTCCGGCGAGATAGGGGAGGAGCACGTCGACACCTTCGGCGGCCACTGCGGTGGCCACGTGGACGGGCACGCCGAAGGCAACGGACTCGGTCTCGGCGACAGCGCCGTCGAGGTCGGTCGCGAGGTCGGCCTTGTTCAGCACGATCACCGGTGTCGCGCCGCCTTCCCAGGCGGTTGTCAGATAGCGCTCGAGCCGGCGGATGCTGAAGTCCCGCTCGTCGAGGCCCATGACGAGAAAGGCCACGTCGACGTTGGCCACCAGCACCTGTTCGGACACCTCCGTGAAGGGCGTCTTGCGCGAGAACTTGCTCCGGCGCGGCAGGACGACGTCGATCTGCCCGTCGCGGATGCCGACCCAGTCGCCGACGACCGGGAGCTCTCCCTGGTCAGCGGCATGGCGAAGCCGCCCGGTGATCTCCACCAGGACGTCCTCTGTCTCGGTCGCGACCTCCCAGGCGCCGCGGTGCTGGACCGCGACGCGGCCGGGCTCGAGGCCGTCGTGCGAACTGAATTCCGCCGCGAGCTCGTCGTTCCAGCCGAGCTGCGCGAGTCGTGGGTACTGCAAGCTGTCTCCTTTCCTGCAAGGACGGGGAACTGCGTCTCGCAGGACCGGAGCTGAGCTAGTTCAGGCAGGCCCTGCGAGTGAAGAGGCGATCAAGCTCAGTTGTCAAGGCGCCTCCTTTCGTCGCGGGCCGGACTGACCCAGGGTAGGTGCAAGAGCCCTTGCCGCGTCAAGGAGCGTCCTGAAGCCGCTCTCTCCACGCTTCGCCGGCGGCGCGTCCCTCCGCGAGTCTGGAGGAAGTGCTCGAGCGGGACGTGGGCCCAGGTTCCTTTGGCATCCGCCAGTGACTGCCCGCCGTCCAGCAGGTGGGCCTCGATGTCGATTCGCCGGCCGTCGTCCGCGGCGAGCTCGGCGCGAATCGTCAGCTCGCGGTTGATGTGCGCCGGTCGCCGGTAGCGGACGGCCAGCTTTGTGGTCACCGAGGGAAAGCGGTACCAGGTCGCGAGCAGGCCGGCGGCCTCGTCGAGCGCGGCGGCGACGAGCCCGCCGTGGACGAACCCCGGCCCGGCCTGGTGCTGCTCGCCGAACGAGAACCGCGCCTCGTACGTCCGTGCGCCCTCGCGCACGGGGCTCGGGAGGTGGATTCCCGTCGGGTTGTCGCCGCAGCCCCAGCACGAGGGGTCGTGGTGAGGCGGGATGTTCAGCTCAGCGGAGCCCACCGCGCTCGAAGTGCGCCTTGAAGAAGTTGGCCGATCCGGCCGTGGCCATCGCCGCCGACGCCGAGATCTCAAGCGCCAGCGTTGCCGCCGCGACGATCTGTGCGAAGCGGTAGACCTTTCCGCGCCCGGCGCAGTCCATCAGGCCAAGCCAGGAGCGGGCATAGGGGAGGGTGGTGCCGCCGCCGACTGTGCTGACCTCGAGCCCGGGCAGGCGCAGCGCCACGTGCAGGCCGTCCTCCGCACGCCGTCCGGTGCCGTGGCACATGGAGCTGGTCCCCACCATGCCGAGGTCCTGGCCGGTAGCGGCGAAGATGGCGGCGATCGCCGTCGCAGGCGTGAACGCGACTGACTGCATCCCCGAGGCGACGGCGCCGTGCGTCCCCGCCCACGAGAGCTCGAGCAGGTCGTCGATCGTGGTCCGCAGCACGCGGCGGATCGCGTCCTCGGTCAGCGTCGTCTCGGCGATGACTGTCTTCCCGTGGCCTTCTTGGAAATACTCGTAGGACGGCTTCTTGTCGCCGCCCATGTTGGCCTCGAGCAGTGCGCGCTCGGGCTTCACGGGCGCGCGCTCCATCACGTAGCCCATGTTCAGGAAGTACGAGTTGCGGGTCATCATGTTTGCCCCCACCGCGTCGCCCGTCGTCCACCGCCAGAGGACGTGGCACATCGGGCCGACGACGTGCGTCTTGACCTCCCGCAGCTTCGCGTGGCGCGAGACGGAAGGGTCGTCGAGGTCGGCGATCCATGCCCGCATACCGTCGAGCTCGGCCTCGATCCAGATCGCAAGCGCGAGCGCTTCGCCGACCGACTTGCAGACGAAGCAGGATGCTCGGGTGATTCTGTCCTGTAGCACGTACGTTCTGAACCCGCCGGACTCCGCGGCGGCCCTCGCGCCGCGGAACAGCGAGTCCGACATCGAGCCCTCGGTGTGCGCGAGCGGGACGAAGACCTCCTCCGTCGCGCGCCCCCGTTCCACCACGGCGCCGTCGGGCTCGGTGAGCTCGTACTCACCGAGCGAGATCGTGAGCGGCCCGATGACGGCGGTCGGGATCACCGAGACGCCGGTCAGTGCCTCCTGGGCATTGGCCCACGGAGTCAGGTCGTGCTGGAACACCTCCGGGTCGACGCGGCCGTCCAGCGCCTCCTGGCGCGCCTGAATCGACGCTGGATCGTTCTTCCGCGGCCAGCGGCGAAGCTCCACCGCCGCAGGTTAACCTCGCCGCCGTGGCCGCACGACTCATGGACGGGAAGGGACTGGCGGAGCGACTTCGCGCCGAGATCGCGGAGGAAGTGCGCGAACTCGGCGACATCGGGCTCGCGACGGTCCTGGTCGGCGACGACCCTGCGTCGGACATCTACGTACGCCGCAAGCACGACGCCGCCCAGGAGATCGGCATCCGGTCGCTCGACCATCGGCTGGCGGTGGAGACCTCCCAGGAGGACCTCGAGGGGCTGGTCGCGGAGCTCAACGCCGACGACGGCGTCGACGGAATCCTCGTTCAGTCGCCGTTGCCGGACCATCTCGACGAGGAGGCTGCGGTCCGCCGACTCGATCCCGCGAAGGATGTCGACGGCTTCCACCCCGACAATGCAGCGCGGCTCTACATGGGCGAGCCGCGGTTCGTGCCTGCGACCCCGGTCGGGATCATGCGGCTCCTCCAGGAGTACGACGTCCCGCTCACGGGCGCGCGGGCTGTGGTCGTCGGCCGCAGCCTGATCGTCGGCAAGCCGGTGTCCATGCTGCTCCTCGCCGCGAACGCGACGGTGACGACGGCGCATTCGCGCACTGCCGATCTGGGTGCGGTCACGCGCGAGGCGGACGTCCTCGTCGTCGCCGTCGGACAGGTGGACGTGGTCACTGCGGACATGGTCAAGCCCGGCGCGACCGTGGTGGACGTCGGCATGAACCGGACGGACGAGGGCCTGCGCGGCGACGTCGATCCCGCGGCTGCGGACGTCGCCGGCCTGCTCACACCGGTTCCCGGCGGGGTCGGGCCGATGACGATCGCGTCCCTCCTCCGCAACACGGTCGAAGCCGCCCGTCGCAGACGCTGCTAAGGTCCCGCGCGTTCAAGCACTTGTTCGGCGGCTCGGTGCCCGGGCCGTCGTTCGTAGTTGAAGGAGGAACGATTGCCTGAGGGCACCGTTAAGTGGTTTTCGAACGAGAAGGGTTACGGATTCATCGAGCGTGAGGACGGCGACGACGTCTTCGTTCATCACTCGGCGATCCAGTCAGAGGGCTACCGGTCACTGACCGAGGGCCAGAAGGTTCAGTTCGAGGTCGTGCAGGGCGACAAGGGCCTGCAGGCGTCGAACGTCATGCCGGTCTAGACACTCTCTCGTTTCGTTTCTAAGGCGGGCCGAGAGGCCCGCCTTTCTTTTTGGAAGGATCGTTCTGATGGCAATCACACGCGACGAAGTTCTCCACGTGGCGCGACTTGCTCGGCTCGAGCTCACCGACGATGAGGTCGGTCGGTTCACCGAGCAGCTGAGCGCGATCCTCGACGCCGTCGCCAAGGTGGCCGAGCTCGACCTCTCCGACGTCGAGCCAACAGCGCACCCGCTCGACCTCGTGAACGTGTGGGCCGAGGACGAGCCGCGTCCGTCACTTCCCACCGACGAGGCGCTGGAGAACGCCCCGGATCGGCACGGAGGCTTCTTCAAGGTGCCGCCCGCGTGATCGACACCCTGCGCCTGACCGCCGAGGAGGCAATGCGTCTCCTTGAGAGCGAAGTGTCGGCCGAGGAGCTGCGCCGCGCGTACCTCGACGCAATCGACGAGCGCAACGACGAGCTGAACGCGTACCTGCGCACAGTCGAGAGGACCGACGTCAACGGAGTTCCGATCGCCTTCAAAGATGTGATCTCGACGCGCGGGGTGGAGACGACGGCGGGCTCGAAGATCCTCGAAGGCTATGTCCCTGTCTTCGACGCCACAGTTGCGACTCGCTGTCGGCACAAAGGCCTGACACTGCTGGGCAAGACGAACATGGATGAGTTCGCGATGGGCTCGTCCACCGAGAACTCGGCGTACGGTCCGACGCGGAACCCGTGGGATCCCGAGCGCGTCCCCGGCGGGTCGTCGGGCGGCTCCGCGGCGGCGGTCGCCGCCGGCCTGGCGCCCTGGGCGCTCGGCTCCGACACCGGCGGGTCGGTGAAACAGCCGGCGGCGCTCTGCGGGATCGTCGGCCTGCGCCCGACGTACGGAACGGTCTCCCGCTACGGGATCGTCGCCTTCGCGTCGAGCCTCGACCAGATCGGCCCGATGACGAAGACGGTCCGCGACAACGCGTTGCTCTATCGGATCGTCGCCGGCCGTGACCCGTGCGACACGACGACCGTGGATCTCCCCGAGCCGGTCGCGATCCCTGAGCGTGAGGACCTCAACGGCGTCCGCGTCGGTGTCCCTCGCGAGCTGAACGAGGCCGAGGGCATCGAGCCGGGGGTGAAGGAGGCGGTCGACAGGACGATCGAGCTCTGCCGCGAGCTCGGCGCCGAGGTGGGGGAGACGAGCCTGCCGCGCTCCGTCGACTACGGCCTTGCCTGTTACTACCTCGTCGCGCCGGCGGAGGCCTCGTCCAACCTCGCCCGGTACGACGGCGCCCGTTACGGGCTGCGCGTGGACGGCGCGAATGTCCGAGAGATGTACGAGAAGACACGCGACGCCGGGTTCGGCGACGAGCCGAAGCGCCGGATCATGCTCGGCGCCTACGCGCTCTCGGCCGGCTACTACGACGCCTTCTACGGCCAGGCCCAGAAAGTCCGAACGGTGATCGCACAGGAGCACGCCGCCGCCTTCGAGCAGTTCGACGTGCTGGTCAGCCCGACGTCGCCCACGGTCGCCTTCAAGCTCGGCGAGAAGGCCGAGAACCCACTTGCCATGTACCTCTCCGACGTGCTGACGATCCCGTCGAACATGGCCGGCCTGCCCGGTCTCTCCATCCCGTGCGGGTTCTCGGACGGCCTGCCAGTCGGCTTTCAGCTGATCGGTCCGCAGTTCTCGGAGAATCTGCTCTTCCGCGCCGGCCACGCGCTGGAGCTGGCGATCGGCTTCGACTTCGTCCCGGGGAGGCTCCAGTGAGCGTCCTCACGTTCCTGGGGCGGCGCTGGCAAGGGAGGCAAGCCCGAGCCGCGCAGGACAGTGCTCAGACGCACGGACAAGCGGCTCGGGCGCAGTATCCCGCCGCCAGCGTCGTCAGCCTTTCGCGGAGCCCGGCTCCGCCGGGCGGGAGCGAAAGGCGGCCAGGGACGTGAGGTGGGAGCCGGTGATCGGGCTGGAGATCCACATCCACCTCAAGACGCGGACGAAGATGTTCTGCCGCTGCGAGGTCGCCTATTCCGAGGCGGAGAACACGCGGACCTGCCCCGTCTGTCTCGCTTACCCGGGCTCGCTGCCGGTGCCGAACGCGAAGGCGGTCGAGTGGACGATCAAGCTCGGCCTGGCCCTTGAGTGCCGGATCGCGGAGCACGCGGTCTTTCACCGCAAGAACTACTTTTACCCGGACAATCCGAAGGCGTACCAGATCTCCCAGTACGACGAGCCGCTGTGCCTGGACGGCCGGATGGTCGTCCCGGGCGAGAGCGACAAGGAGGTCGGGATCGTCCGCGCCCACCTGGAGGAGGACGCGGCCAAGAATGTCCACCTCGGCACCGCCGAGGGGCGGATCTCCGGCGCGAGCGCGACGCTCGTCGACTTCAACCGGGCCGGGACGCCGCTCGTCGAGATCGTCACGCGGCCAGATCTCCGCTCCGCAGACGAGGCCCGCCGCTTCCTCCAGCTGCTCCGCCAGACAGTCGTCGAGCTCGGGATCTCCGACGCGGAGATGGAGAAGGGCTCGCTCCGGTTCGACGTCAACGTCTCCGTCCGGCCAGAGGGATCGGACGAGCTGCGCACCCGCACCGAGCTGAAGAACCTGAACTCGTTCGCGTTCGCCGCGCGCGCGATCGAGCGGGAGGTCGAGCGCCAGATCGCGATCTACGAGTCAGGGGGCGAGGTGGAGCAGGAGACGCTGCACTTCGATCCCGGCAAGGAGTCGGCCCCGCCGCTCCGATCGAAGGAGGAGGCGCAGGACTACCGCTACTTCCCGGAGCCCGATCTCGTGCCGATCGAGCCACCTGCGGAGCTGGTCGAGCGCGCCCGCAGCGAACTCCCTGAGCTTCCGGGAGCCCGGATCCACCGCCTTGCCGCCGACCTCGACCACGCAACGGCTGCGGACCTCGTCACGAGCGGGCGAGACGCGCTCTACGAACGCGTGCCGGGCGACCGGCGAGCGGTCGCGAACGTGCTGATGAACCAGTTCGCCGCGTCGGGCGTCGACTCGGAAGCCGTCGACGCGGACGAGCTGGGCAAGCTGATCGAGGCCCGGTCACGGATCCCCCGCGACCGGTTTCTCGAGGCTCTCGGCAAGAGCGGGGACCCCGGTTTCTCGGCCGATGCGTACCTCGGCGACAGCCTGGTCGCGGACACCTCCGAGCTCGAGCCGATCGTCG
The DNA here is from genome assembly GCA_963802375.1 of uncultured Actinomycetes bacterium. Classification (GTDB taxonomy): domain Bacteria; phylum Actinomycetota; class Thermoleophilia; order Gaiellales; family Gaiellaceae; genus JACDAN01. The sequence goes on along the minus strand of CAWDIJ010000009.1, from coordinate 21,110 downwards.
ACCGGATCTTGGAGGCGAACCCGGGCCAGGTGGAGTCCTACCGGGGTGGCAAGGAGGGGCTGCTCGGCTTCTTCGTCGGCCAGGTGATGCGCGAGACTCAGGGCAAGGCCGACCCGAAGGTCGTCAACGACCTGCTGCGGGAGAAGCTGAGCGCCTAGCCCGAGGGCTGCTCGGCCTCCGAGGCGGCCTGCTCGAAGTGCAGCGTGACCAGCTCTCCCGCGGTCCGCACGTGCTCGACCATGGCCCTGCGCGCTTCGACCGGGTCGCGGTGTTCAATCGCTCGAAGGACGGCCTCGTGCTGCTCGACGTTCTCCTCCAGCAGCGGCGAGCTCTGCGAAAGGGCGATCCATGTGAGGTCACGAGGAAATCGGCGATGGAGGTCGGCAATGGTCTCGCTCAGCCGGTCGTTTCCCGAGGCGTCCAGAACTGCCTGGTGGAAGAGATCATTCGCCTTCACCCAGACGCTCTCGTCCTTCCACGGCGCCGGGCGACGCGCACGCCGTGCGATCAGCGCGGTGACCGACTTCCGAAACAGGCTTTGGGCCTCGCGTAGGCGAAGGAGGTCGCGGTCGCTGATCCGCTCGGCGGCGAGCTCGGCCGCGAGGCCCTCGAGCTCGGCGCGCACCTCGTAGGCCTCGCGGATCTCTCGCGCCGAGGGCCCACGGACCACTGCTCCTCGGTTGGGGAGCAGCTCGAGCAGGCCGGTCGTCTGCAGCTGGCGCAGCGCTTCGCGAACCGGCGTCCGGCTCACACCGAACTCCTCCGCGAGCGCCTCCTGACGGAGTCGGGTCCCGACAGGCACTTCGCCGCTCAGCACTCGAGCCTGGATCGCAAGTGCGAGCCGTTCGACCGTCGACTCGACTGTGTCGGCCTGCCGGGTGCTCATTGGACCGTGCGTGCGTCCCGGATGAGACGTGCGCCGACGAGGGCGAGCAAGGCCGCGAAGACGAGCCGCAGCACGTCGGCGTCGAGGGCGAGGGCGAGCATGACGCCGGCAATCGCACCGGCCGCGCCGATGGTCCCCACGGCGAGCGCTATGGGCAGGTCGCCGACGTGACGCCGTCTGAGCGCCACGCTGGCGGCGAGGGCTGTGGGGAGGATCACCAGCAGCGAGGTCGCCTCGGCTTCGTGCTGCGTCATGCCCACCGCGAGAACGAGGAACGGCACGAGGAGAATGCCGCCGCCGACGCCCAGCAGCCCGGCGAGCACGCCGGCCGTCGCGCCGAACGCGATCAGTGCCACGTAGAGCCCGAACGTGCTCAGCGCCCGACCGCCAAGAGCCCCGCAACGATCAGCATGAACACGCCGAAGGCGAGCTTGAGCTTCCGCTCGTCTGCTCGCGCCAGCAGCCGGGCTCCGACCTGGGCTCCGACGATCGACCCCGCTGCCAGCGCTAGCGCCTCCCAGAGACGGATCTCGCCTGCAGCGCCGAAGGCCAGGACGCCTGCGGCGCTGATCGGGATGATCGCGCCCAGTGAGACGGCGTGCGCGTCCCGCTGGCCGTAACCGCCCCAGAGCACGAACAGCGGCACCATCACGACGCCGCCGCCGACTCCGAGCAACCCGGAGAAAAGCCCCCCGGCAAGTCCGATCGCCCCCAGGCGTCCGTAGTACGAACGAGACGATAGGGCGACGGCCACGGGCCAGAGGGTACCAACATTGGATCCAATCAGCCGTCAAATGGATACACCTGGTAAAGTCGGCGCCCGCTCAGCAAGGCGAGACGCCGGGAGGGATCTGGCACCAACGTCAGGAGGGGACTGATGAACAGAATTCGCACCGGTCGGTTGCGGAGTGCCGTTGCGGTACTCGTGCTGGTGGCGACGGGCCTGCTCGCCACCGGAGCCGGTGGCTCGGTCGCAGCCGAGTCGCGCGCCGGCGGGACGCTCACGATCGGTCTGGCCGAAGACCCCGATGCGCTCGATCCGACGCTCGCGCGGACCTTTGTCGGGCGCATGGTCTTTCTGCACATGTGCGAGAAGCTCTACGACCTGAATGCGCGCCTTCAGATCGTTCCGCAGCTCGCAGCGGCGATGCCGATCCTTTCGGGCAACAAGAGGACGATGACGATCAGGATCCGCCGCGGTATTCGGTTCAACGACGGAACACCGCTGAATGCCCAGGCGGTGAAGACGTCGCTCGACCGGCACCGGACGCTGGCGGGATCGGCTCGCGCGAGCGAGATCTCGCCGATCACGGCCGTCCAGGTCGTGAACAACTACACCGTTCGGCTCCGGCTCAACGCACGGTTCTCGCCGCTGACAGCCCAGCTGGCGGACCGGGCCGGGATGATCATGTCGCCGCGGGCGCTCGACCAGCTCGGGACGCGGTTCGCGTCGGCCCCGGTGTGCGTCGGCGGGTTCAAGTTCACGAGTCGCACGGCCGGAGACCGGATCGTCCTCGACAAGTCGCAGTTCTACTACGCCCGGAGTCGCGTGAAGCTGAACCGGATCGTCTTCCGGATCATCACGGACACGAGCGCGCGCGCCGCGAACCTGCGCTCTCACGACATCAACGTGCTCGACCGCATCGCGTCGACCGACCTGCCGGCGATCCAGCGGGACCGGAGCCTGCGAGTCCTGAAGGCGACCTCGATCGGCTACCAGGGGATCTCGATCAACATCGGGAACAAGAACGGGATCGGAAAGCCGTTCGAGAACACCGGCACGCCGCTCGCCGCACGCAGGGCGTTGCGGCAGGCGTTCGAGCTCTCGCTCGACCGGAAGGTGATCAACCGCGTCGTGTTCGGAGGGACCGTCCTGCCCGGATGTCTCCCAGTTCCGCCGGCGAGCCCCTACTACGACGCGTCGATCAAGTGTCCGGGGCGCAACCTCTCGCGTGCCCGTTCGCTGATCAGGAGCACGGGAATGTCGACGCCGATCCGTGTTCGGCTGATGATCGGCACGGATCAGGTCGCGGCACGTCTCGGCCAGGTGATCCAGTCGCTGGCGAGGGAAGCGGGCTTCCAGGTCGATCTGCAGCCGACCGAGTTCGTGACCGCGCTCCGGCGACAGGACCAGGGCAACTACGAGGCGTTCGCGATCGGCTGGTCAGGACGTGTCGACCCGGACGGCAACATCTACCAGTTCGTCCACTCGAAGGGATCGCTGAACAACCTCGGGTGGGGAGCCGGACGGATGGACCTCCTGCTCGACAACGCCCGGAAGGCAGCGACAGAAAAGGCACGGAAGACGCTCTACCGCGCCGCGTTCCGCGTCCTGCGCACGGAGCTGCCGTTGATCTACCTCTGGCACCCGGTCAACCGCCATGGGGTGACTGCGAACGTGAAGGGCGTGCGACAGTACGGCGACGGGCTGATCCGAGCCTACTTCGCCGAGTACAGGTGATCTAGGAACTCGAGACGACGATCATGGGCGCCTTCATCCTGCGCAAGTCCGGAGCCGCCCTGATCGTCGTCTTCCTGGCCAGCGTGCTCGTCTTCGTGGGCGTGCGCGCGATCCCGGGCGACCCCGCGCTCGCGTACGCGGCCGAGGACCGCGATCCCGAGGTTCTCGCCGCGATCCGGGAGAAGTACGGGCTCGACGATCCGCTTCCAGTCCAGTACGTGCGCTGGGTCGGGCTCGCGCTCCAGGGCGATCTCGGAACCGACACTCGAGGGCTGCCCGTTGCGGAGACGATCGTCACCCGGATTCCGCTGACGCTGGAGCTCACCTTCCTAGCGATGCTGATCGGGATGGTGCTCGGGATCACGGCAGGCGTGATCGCCGCCGTGCGACGTGGAAAGGCATCGGACTACGCGGCGACGACGACCGCCCTGCTCGGCCTCTCGGTGCCGCACTTCTGGCTCGGGCTGCTGATGATCATCGTCTTCGCGGTCAACCTGAACTGGCTGCCGGCGAGCGGCTACGTCCCCTTCCGTGAGGATCCGGTGGAGAACCTCAAGCACATGCTGATGCCGGCGATCGTGCTCGGCACCGGCCTGGCCGCGGTGCTGATGCGCCAGATGCGGTCGGCGATGCTCGAGTCGCTCAGCGCCGACTATGTGCGGACCGCTCGCGCCAAAGGGCTCAGCGAGTGGTCCGTCGTCGGGAAGCACGCGCTCCGCAACAGCCTGATCACGGTGACGACGGTGATCGGCCTTCAGCTCGGCGCCCTGATCTCGGGCGCCGTCGTGACCGAGCAGATCTTCGGCATCGCTGGATTCGGACGCCTGACCGTCGACTCGATCGCGCAGCGCGACTACGCGCTTCTCCAGGGTGTCGTGCTCGTCGTCGCCGTCGGCTACGTCGTCATCAATCTCTTCGTCGACGTGGCGTACTCGCTGATCAACCCCCGCATCCGGGTCGCGGGAACCTCCAATTGAGCTACGTCGAAGCGCAACCGCTGGGACCCAGGGCGCGGCGCCGCAGGATCATGCGCCGGCGTTTTCTGCGACGGCCCGCGGCCGTCGCTTCGCTCCTGATCGTCACGGGCGCGATCCTCGCCGCAGTGTTCGCGAAATGGGTCGCGCCGTACTCACCGGACGAGACCGACTTCAACGCGCTGCTTGCGAGCCCGTCGCGCGAGCATCTGCTCGGGACCGACGACCTCGGACGCGACACGCTCTCGCGAATCATCTGGGGCGCACGGGCTTCGATCCAGGCCGGATTCCTCGCGACCGTCCTGGCGATGGTCAGTGGCGGTGCCGATCGGGCTGATCGGCGGCTACTACCGAGGCTGGCTCGACACGGTGATCGCGCGGGTGACCGACGTGCTGCTCGCCTTTCCGTTCCTCATCCTCGCCGTCGGCCTCGCGGCGATCCTCGGCCCTTCGCTGTTGAACGCGACACTGGCGCTGGGAATCGCGGCGATTCCGCCGCTCATCAGGATCGCCCGAGGCGAGACGCTCGCGCTCCGGGAGGAGGACTACGTCCGCGCCGCGGTCGCCAACGGCGCGAACGACGCGGTCATCATCGGACGTCACATCCTTCCGAACATGACGAGCACGCTCCTCGTGCAGGCGACGCTGACGATCCCTGCAGCAATCATCGGCGAGGCGGTCCTGTCATTCCTCGGCCTCGGCGTACAACCGCCCACTCCGTCGTGGGGCGTGATGCTCAACGCCGCCCAGCCGTACCTGAACGAGGCGCCCAGCCTTGCCGTCTACCCGGGCCTCGCGATCGTGATCGTCGCACTCGCGTTCAACCTCCTCGGCGACGGCCTTCGCGACGTCCTCGATCCCAAGACCGAGCGTTGACCGAGGCCCTCCTCGACGTCCGCGACCTCTCGGTCCGCTTCGACACGGACGAGGCCAGCGTCCATGCCGTCGACCGCATGTCACTGACCCTCGAGCCGCGCGAAGTTCTCGGAATCGTGGGCGAGTCCGGCTGCGGGAAGAGCGTGACGGCTCTCTCGATCCTCGGTCTTCTCCCGAGGACGGCAAGCGTCTCCGGGAGCGTGCTCTTCGAGGGGAACGAGTTGCTCGGAGCGGCCGGGTCTCGTCTGCGGAAGGTCCGCGGACGGCAGATCTCCTTCGTCTTCCAGGAGCCGATGACCTCGCTGAATCCGGTGTTCAGGATCGGACGCCAGATCGAGGAGGTCGTGCAGGAGCACATGAACGTGTCCAAGCGTGCCGCCCGGGAGCGAGTGGTGGAGCTGCTCGATCTCGTGCACATCCCGGACCCGAGCCGCCGGGTCGAGGAGTACCCGCACCAGCTCTCCGGCGGGATGCGCCAGCGGGTGATGATCGCGATGGCGCTTGCCTGCGACCCGAAGATCCTGATCGCCGACGAGCCCACGACGGCGCTCGACGTGACCATTCAGGCCGGCATCCTCGACCTCCTGCGCGAAGTTCGAGAGCGGCTCGGTACCGCGATCATCCTGATCACGCACAACCTGGGCGTGGTCGCAGACCTCGCCGACCGCGTGGTGGTCATGTACGCCGGCCGGAAGGCGGAGGAGGCGCCGGTGCTAGACCTCTTCGCCCACCCGCAGCACCCGTACACGATCGGGCTGCTCGGGGCGGTTCCGCGGGCGCGCGCAGCGCGGAATGGCCGGCTCCAGGAGATTCCGGGCCGCGTGCCCTCGCTCGCCGAGCTTCCCGCGCACTGCGCGTTCGCGGACCGGTGCTCGCGCGCAGACGAGCAGTCGTGGTCGGCGGTGCCCGAGCTCCGCGAGGTTCGGCAAGACCATGCTGTCGCGTGTTTCCATCCGGGGGAGGAGCGATGAGCGAGCAGCCGGTCCTCGAGGTGGAGGGGCTCGTCAAGCACTTCACGGTCGGCCAGGGAGTGGCGGGCGGCGGCCGCGTCGTCCACGCGGTCGACGGCGTGTCGTTCTCGATCGCTCCGGGGGAGGTCCTCGGCCTCGTCGGCGAGTCGGGTAGCGGGAAGACGACCGTCGGGTACTGCGTCAACCGGCTCTACGAGCCGACGGACGGAACGATCCGGCTCGACGGCGCCGACATCACGCACTTGTCGCGCCGCAGCCTGCGACCTCACCGGCGCCGGATGCACATCGTCTTCCAGGACCCGTACTCCTCGCTCAATCCACGCATGACCTGCGCACAGATCGTGGGCGAGCCGATCCGCCTCCACCGGCTGGCCGGGCGCTCTGAGATCGACGAGCGCGTCGTCGAGCTCTTCGACTCTGTCGGGCTCCGGCCGGAGCTGCGGTTCCGCTATCCGCACGAGCTCTCCGGTGGTCAGCGGCAGCGCGTGGGCCTGGCCCGGGCACTCAGCGTCAACCCGAGCCTGCTGATCGCGGACGAGCCGGTCTCGGCGCTGGACGTCTCGGTGCAGGCGTCCGTCCTCAACCTGATGCGCGACCTGCGGGCCCAGCTCGGATTCTCGTGTCTCTTCATCAGCCACGACCTCGCCACCGTCGAGTTCCTGTGCGACCGGGTCGCGGTGATGTACCTCGGCAAGATCGTCGAGGTCGCGCCGCGCGAGGAGCTGTTCGCGCGGCCGCAGCACCCGTACACGCAGGCCTTGCTCTCCGCGGCGCTCGAGCCCGACCCGGAGCTCCAGCGCACCCGCAGCCGCGTCGTGCTGGAAGGAGACATCCCGAGCCCGATCGAGCCTCCCTCCGGGTGCCGCTTCCGGACACGGTGTCCGCTGGAGCACGAGTCGGCGCCTCGCTCGACGGACGAGGAGCCCCCGCTGGTCGACGTCACCGGGAAGGGACACCTCGTGGCATGTCATTTGGTCCGGCGCGGGGCCGAGGCGCCGCGCATCGTGGAGCCCTCACCGGAGCTGGCAGGAGCGCCGGACTGAACTTCACGACCCGACCCGAGCTGCGGGGCACCTTCGGGATGGTCGCCTCGACACATTGGCTCGCTTCCGCGACAGGGATGGCGATGCTCGAGCGCGGCGGGAACGCCTTCGACGCCGCGGTCGCAACCGGATTCACTCTGCAGGTCGTCGAGCCGCACCTGAACGGGCCGGGCGGCGACCTGCCGATCGTGCTGTGGAGCGCGGAGCGCGGCGAAGCGCTCGTCGTCTGCGGCCAGGGCACCGCACCTGCCGCGGCGACCATCGAGCGCTTCCGGGAGCTGGGTCACGAGCTCGTCCCGGGGACCGGCTTGCTGCCAGCTTGCGTTCCGGGCGCGTTCGACGGGTGGATGCTCTTGCTCCGCGAGTTCGGGACGCTCGGCCTCGACGACGTGCTCGAGCACGCGATCGGCTACGCGGAGCACGGCTATCCAGTGATCCCCGGCATCACTGCGACGATCGAGCGAACCGAGCCGCTCTTGCGAAGCTGGCCGGGGTCGGCGGACCTCTACCTGCCGGCACCACGGCCGGGCACGCTCTTTCGCAACCCGGCGCTCGCCGCGGCCTACCGGAAAATCCTCGACGAGGCCGGCAGCGGGAGCCGGGAGGCCCGGATCGACCAGGCCCGAGATTCTTGGTACCGGGGCTTCGTCGCCGAGGAGATCGACCGCTTCAGCGCCGGGAACGGCGGTCTCCTCGCGGGCAGCGATCTCGCTTCGTGGGAGGCGACGATCGAGGCGCCAGTCACCTACGACTACGAGGGTTACACGGTCTGCAAGACCGGGCCGTGGGGGCAGGGGCCGGTCTTCTTGCAGCAGCTCGCCCTCCTCGCCGGGTTCGACCTTGCGTCACTCGGAATGGGCTCGGCCGAGTACGTCCACACGGTCGTCGAGTGCGCGAAGCTCGCCTTCGCGGACCGCGAGGCGTTCTACGGCGACCCGTCCTTCTCGGACGTGCCCCTCGAGCGCCTGCTCTCGCCCGAGTACAACGACGAGCGCCGCCTGCTCGTGGGCGAAGAGGCTTCGGGCGAGCTCCGGCCGGGCGGCGGTCGGCTCCCAACCGTGGTCGATGCGCCCGAGACGGTCGGCGCCGGCGAGCCGACGAGGGGCGACACCGTCCACCTCGACGTGGCGGACCGCTTTGGCAACCTCGTCTCCGCTACGCCCAGCGGCGGATGGCTCCAGAGCTCGCCGGTGATCCCCGCGTTCGGATGGCCCCTGGGGACGAGAGCGCAGATGTTCTGGCTCGAGGAAGGGCTTCCCGCGTCGCTCAGCCCGGGCAAGAGACCTCGCACGACGCTCTCGCCGTCGATCGCGCTCCGAGAGGGCGAGCCGTACCTGGCGTTCGGGACGCCCGGAGGCGACCAGCAGGACCAGTGGTCACTCCATGTCTTCCTCAACCACGTCCACGGAGGGATCGACCTTCAGGCGTCCATCGACCGGCCCAACTTCCACACCGACCACTTCCCGGCGTCCTTCTATCCACGACAGGTGGAGCTGCGCTCGCTGTCGATCGAGGACCGGTTCGGCCGCGACGTCCTCGAAGACCTTCGAGACCGAGGGCACGACGTCGAATCCGCGGGCGAGTGGTCGCTCGGGCGCGTCAGCGCGGCCGGGCGCGAGAACGGGATGCTGAAGGCCGGGGCCAGCCCTCGCGGGATGCAGGGTTACGCGGTGGGGCGATGACCGTCGACGTCGAGCATGTGGTCGCGCGTGAGGACGTGATCTGGGCGTTCGGGCCGGAGCTCGACCCGGTGGTCGAGGTCGAGCGCGGCGCAACCGTCCGCTTCGAGACCAACGACTGCTTCAGCGGTCAGATCCGCAGCGAGGACGACCTCGTCACCGAGATCGACTTCGAGCGTGTGAACAGCGCCACGGGCCCGGTGGCGGTCCGAGGCGCGGAACCAGGCGACTCGCTCGTCGTGGACATCCTCGACGTCAGCCCGATCGAGTGGGGAGTTGCGACGCTGATTCCCGGCTACGGGCAGCTGATCGACAAGGTGGCTGCGCCTGTCACCCGAGTGTTCAAAGTCGAGGACGGCATGGTCCAGATGAACGAGCGCGTGCGGTTCCCGGCCCGGCCGATGGTCGGCGTCGTCGGCGTCGCCACCGGTGGCGAGACGCTGAAGAACGGGCTGGCCGGACAGCACGGAGGAAACCTCGACAACCACATGCACGGCCCGGGATCGAGGATCTACTTCCCGGTCCGGCAGGAGGGCGGGCTCTTCGCCGTGGGGGACATGCACGCCTCGATGGGAGACGGGGAGATCTGCTTCACGGGAGTCGAGATCGCCGGTGAGGTGACGGTGCGCCTCGACGTCCTGAAGGGAAAGCAGGCGCGCTGGCCGGTGACGGAGCTCACCGACCGATGGGTCGCTCATGCCACAGCGGAGGACTTTCCGGATGCTCTGGAGCGCTGCTGCGAGGAGGCCGCCCACCTGCTCGTCGACGAGTGGGGCTTCACCATGGAGGACGCGTTCATCTTCCTCTCGGTCGCCTGCGACGCCGGCATCGCGCAGGCGTGCAAGCCGGCGCCGCATTTCGGAGCGATCGCCCGCTTCTCGATCCCCAAGATCGAGGCGACTCCGGGGCCGTTCTCGCCGGTCTAGCCGGAGCTCGTGGAACGCCGGCGGCGCGGTGCCGCCGCCTTTTTTTCGGACGGTGCTGCCTTCGCCTTGTCCCGCTCCTTCTTCTTGCGCTGCCGGTCGCGCGCCCAGCGCACTCTCGGCCTGCTTCCGCGTCCCATTCCGCGGGATCCTATATAGTTCACCTTTAGGTGAACAGTTCGCAGGAACTCGATCGCAGCTTCCTCGCCCTCTCGCATCCCGCCCGCCGGACGATCGTCGCGCGGCTCGCGGAGGGGCCGGCGACCATCGGTCAGGCCTCGCAGGGTCTCGGCCTCTCGAAGCCGGCGGTCAGCAAGCACGTCCGGGTCCTCGAGTCCGCAGGGCTGATCCGCAGGGCCATCGAGGGCCGGGAGCACAGGCTTCGCCTCGAGGGCCGGTCGATGACGGAGGCGGAGCAGTGGATCGAGCGGCATCGCGAGCTGTGGGAGCGGAAATTCGACGCCGTCGAGCGGTACCTCGACGGGGAGGGAGGAAACGCATGACGCAGCAGGCTCAGGACGTCGTTCTCCGAATGAGCCGTCGCTTCGATGCGCCGCGCGAGCGGGTCTTCGCGGCCTGGACGAGCCCGGAGGTCCTCCGCGAGTGGTGGCGCGCAGGCCCGCACTGGGAGACCCCCACGGCCGAGGTCGATCTCCGGCCGGGAGGCCGGTACCGGCTCGCCATGACCGACACGGACAAGAACGAGACGCACATCGTCGTCGGTGAGTACAAGGAGATCCGGCCGCCGGAGCGGCTCGTCTACACGTGGGCCTGGGAGAGCAAGACGGACGAGATGTCCGGAAGCGAGAACACGCTCGTGACGGTCGAGTTCGTGGAAGCTGACGGCGGGACGGAGGTCTCGCTCACCCACAGCGGGTTCGCGGGTGAGGAGATCCGGGATCTGCACGTGCACGGCTGGGAGGCCGTTTTGGCCAATCTGGAACGCGTTCTCACGTAGCGCGGCTCGCCCGCCCAGGATCGTTGGCCGAGCGATCAGGGCGAGCTTCCGCGCCGCGCGGCGCAAAGCGCCGCCCGGCTTCCGAAAAGTCGCTGAAAGTCGTGAGACTTTCAGTGAGATCGAACCGCGAAGCGGCTCAGATCAAACCGCACACGCGGGCCGCGTTCGGCCAGGGGTGGAACCCGCGACCGGCCCGCAGTGCGCGCTCCGCGACCCACATCTGCTCGACCGGCGTCCAGGTGTTCGCCCAGCCGCGGCGGAGGAGGTGGCGCGGCGCGTACTGCCGCATGAATCCGCGATCCATCTGAAGGCCGCCCCAGTAGGGGTCGTTCGCGTCCCGCCACGGCCCCTCGTGCGACTGGAGGCAGCGCCACTGGCGCTCGTGCGGCGGGTTGTGGGCTCTGACCCTTGCCCGGATTGCGCGGCGGCGCCACTGGCTCAACACAAACCGTCTGTACTCGATGTTGCTCGTCCGGAGGTAGAGGCCTCGATTCCGCGTCTTCGCCACGCCCATGAGCCGTTGCCACCGCCACGTGGCGCGCTGGTAGCGCTTGATCTTGCGGACGACGACCTTTCCGTCCGGCATCGCGCGAACCTGTTCCGACGCCTGACCCGAGGGCGCGCTCGTCAAGGCGGCGAGGCCGAGCAGCGTTGCGACAGCAGCGAGCAGTCCGACGAGTTTTCTGGGCAAGAGCTGAGCCTCCGTTCGTGCGGAGCTCGGGTCCGGATCGCGATGTTCCGCAGTGCGCTCCGGAGCCGACTGCGCTCCGTCGATTCCTGGGTCCGGACGACGCTGGCCGCCGGACGGCGCACATTCTTAGCAGACGATGTGCCTAGCCAGGCAACGAAGACTGCCGTTTTCCGCTGGAAATCGTAAAACCTCCGTAAAGAAGGAGCGAAGAAATCACCAGAAATGCTGCGGTTTGCGCAACTCCGAGGCCGGCAACTGCGCTTCCCACCGCAGCGACAGCGACGCCGGCCATGATCAGGCTCATCGACAGGGGCCGGCGGCGAATCGAGGCCAGAGCCACCGCGAAGACGGCCACCGTGCCTGCGATGTTTCCGGCGATCGCGAGGATCCGCAGGGGGAAGTAGTCGAGGTGCTCCTGGGCCTCGGGGATCTCGTCGCCCGACACGGGGGCAGACAGCGGCTCCGCAACCGCTGCGCCCGCCGCGATCCCGGCATACACCAGCACGGCCGGGATCACCCAACGGTGACCGCGGAGGAGCAAGGAGCCGGCGCCGAGCAGCGGGGCGGTGAGCAGGCCACCGAAGAGGTAGTAGAGCCGGAACGCCGCGTCGCTCCAGCCGGCTGCGGATCCCCAGGCGAGCGCGGCCGCGGCGAGCGCGAACGCCGCCAGGGACGCGGCCCACGCCAGGAGCTCGGGGGCACGGCGCGCACGCCAGCGGGCGGCGAGCCTGCCGGCGAGGCGGAGAGTGAGCAGGGCGGCCGCGAACGCAAGCAGTGCCTCCATTTCCGCCGAGCGTAGTACGACCCAGGCGCCGCTAGCTTCTTGGCCGGCGCGCGGGTCCCGCCGGGCGAAGCCCGGCTCCGCCGCGGCCTGACGCCGCTGAGGCGCTATCGGAATCGTGAGCTAGGCTCGTTCTAGTGGCCGCCAAGCGCTACCTCTTCACGCCGGGCCCGACGCCGGTGCCGCCCCAGGTGCTGGAGGCGATGAGCCGGCCGATCATCCACCATCGCAGTTCGGACTTCCGAGAGATCCTCGAGCGCACCTTCGACGGGCTCCGTGAGGTGTACCGGACCGAAGGCGACGTCCTCGTCTTCACGTCATCGGGGACCGGCGGCATGGAGTCCGCCGTCTCGAACCTCACGCGGCCGGGCGACAGCGTCGTGGTCGTGTCGGCAGGGCACTTCGGCGAGCGCTGGGCGGCGCTGGCCGGCAGCTTCGGCTGCGACGTAAACACGATCGACTACGAGTGGGGCGAGTCGCCCTCGGCGGACGATCTCGCTACCCGGCTCGCCGAGCTCGGCGGCGCGAAGGTCGTCTTCCTCACGCATTCGGAGACCTCCACCGGCGTCGTCGCCGACGTCCAGGCGCTGGCCGCCGCAGCGAAGGAGGCAGGCGCGCTAGTCGTCGTCGACGCAGTCTCGAGCCTTGGCGCCGTCCCGCTCGAGACCGACGCCTGGCGCCTCGACGCCGTCGTCTCCGGGTCGCAGAAAGCGCTGATGACGCCGCCTGGGCTCGCCACCGTCTCGGTCTCGGCCGACGCTTGGGCCGCGGTCGAGAAGGACGCGCCCGGCCGGTACTACTTCGACTGGCACGAGACGCGCGACAGGCAGGAGGAGTTCGACCCGGCGTTCACGCCCGCCGTCTCGATCGTGGTCGGCCTCGACGTCGCGCTGGGGCTCCTCGTCGAAGAGGGACTGGAGCAGGCGTTCGAGCGACACATGCGCCTGGGCCGCGCCTGCCGCGCCGGCGTCAGGGCGATGGGCCTTGAGCTCTTCTCGCCGGATGACGACCGCTCGGCGGTGGTCACCGCGATCAAGGCGCCCGAGGGAATCGACTCCAGCGAGCTCGTGCAGACTCTGCGCGACCGGCAAGGGATCGTTCTTGCACCAGGCCAGGGGCCGCTCAAGGGCAAGGTCTTCCGCATCGGCCACATCGGCTACTACGACGTCTTCGACATCACAACCGCGCTCGCCGGCGTCGAGCTCGTGCTCGGCGAGCTGGGCGCGGATATCGAGCGCGGCGCCGCGATCACCGCGGCGCTCGAAGCGTTCGAGCACACCAGAGTGTGAGCGAGCGCCTCCGGGTTCTCGTTCGGGAGCCGATCGCCGAGGCGGGGATCGAGCTCCTGCGGGAGCAGTTCGACGTCGACGTCGACGGCGACCTTCCGCTCGAGGAGCGGATCGGCGAGTACGACGCGATCGTGATCCGCTCGGCGACGAAGCTGACCGCCGGCATTCTCGAGCGGGCCGAGCGGCTGAAGGTGATCGGGCGTGCCGGCGTGGGAGTGGACAACGTCGACGTGGACGCGGCCACTCGGCGCGGAATCGTCGTCGCCAATGCGCCCGAGTCGACGGTCGTGTCGGCGGCCGAGCACGCCGTCGGGCTCCTCGTCGCGCTGGCGCGGCACATCCCGCAGGCGCACGCCTCGCTCAAGCAGGGGCGGTGGGAGCGCGCCGCCTACGGAGGGATCGAGCTGGAGGGCAAGACGCTGGGGGTCCTCGGCTTCGGGCGGATCGGGCAGCAAGTCGCGCGGCGCGCCGTCGGTCTCGGGATGGAGGTCGTCGCGCACGACCCGTTCGTCGCCAAGGACCGGTACCGGGAGCTCGGGGTCACCAGGGCCGAGACGGCGGACGAGGTCCTCGCTGTCGCGGACTTCCTGACCCTTCACCTGCCGCTTTCGGACGAGACACAAGGCTGCATCGATGCGGAAGCCCTCGGAAAGATGAAGCCGGGCGCGCACCTGATCAACGCCGCGCGAGGGGAGCTGGTCGACGAGGAGGCCCTGCTCGACGCCCTTCGGTCCGGACGGCTCGCGGGCGCCGCGCTCGACGTTTTCTCCGCGGAGCCGTACTCGGGGCCGCTGCTGGAGCTCGACAGCGTCGTCGTCACGCCTCACCTCGCCGCCTCCACGGAGGAGGCTCAGGACCGGGCAGGCCTCATCGTTGCCGAGCAGGTCGCTGCGGCGCTCGCCGGCGGTCTCGTGGCCAACGCCGTAAACATCCCCGCGATCGGGCGCGACGACCTTGAGGTGCTCGGCCCGTTCGTCCCGCTGGCCGCGAAGCTCGGCCGCCTCGCCATGGAGCTGGCCGAGGGGCACGCGGAGCAGATCGAGCTGACGTACTACGGCAACCTCGCCGACTACGACACGCGGCTCCTGACCGCGGCCGCGCTGAACGGCGCCTTCCAGGGCCGCTTCGAGCAGCCGGTGAACTACGTGAACGCGCCGCTGCTCGCAGAGGAGCGTGGGATCGAGGTGGTCGAGCAGCGTCAGCGCGCCTGCCGCGACTTCACGAACCTCGTCCGCGTCGGCGTCGGCTCGAACGGCGACCCGCTGCGAGTCTCAGGCACGACGATCGGGCGCGACGACCGCTTGTGGCTCGTCAGTGCGCTCGGCTTCGAGCTGGAGATGGAATTCGCGCCGCTGCTCGTCCTGTTCCGCTACGACGATGTTCCGGGTGTGATCGGCCGGGTCGGGACGCTCTTCGGCGACGCCGGCGTGAACATCGCCAACATGGCCGTGTCCCGGACGCGGCGTGGGGGGAAGGCGCTGATGGTGCTGTCGGTCGACAGCGAGCCGGAGCCGAGCCTCGTCGAGCGAGTTCGGGCCGAGGGCTTCGACGACGCCCGCCTGATCTCGCTCTAAGTCGCGGGCTAGGCTTCGGCGGTGGAGCGGCGGTGGCCAGAGGAGGTCGAGCGCGTCGCCGCGTTTCTCCGCCAGGGCGGGGTCGAGGGCCGGATCGAGGAGTTCGCGGCCGGCACGCCGACCGCCGAGGATGCGGCGCGGGCGGTGGGGTGCAAGCTCTCCCAGATCGTCAAGTCACTCGTGTTCGACTGCGACGGCGCACCGATCGTCGTGATGGTCCCAGGCGACCGCCGTGCGGACTCGCGGAAGGTCGCGGAGGCGGCCGGATGTCGGCGAGCCAAGATCGCGGACGCGGCACAGGTTCGGGACTCGACCGGGTTCGAGCCGGGGGCGGTCGCGCCGTTTCCCCTTCCGAAGGTCTCGAGGGTCTTCGTCGACCGTCAGCTCCTCGTCCACGAGCGGGTCTGGATCGGCGCCGGCTCGCCCAGGCACATGGCCACGCTGTCGCCGGGAGACCTCGTTCGGCTCGCCAAAGCGCAGCAGATGGACGCTGTCGCGGAGGCCGCCTAACATTCGGCCCAGAAAAATCCGGAGGAGGCGCATGATCGAAACCGACAAAATCTGGATGAACGGCGAGCTCGTGGACTGGGGCGACGCCAAGGTTCACGTGGGGGCTCACGGGCTGCACTACGGCACGGGTGTCTTCGAGGGGATCCGCTGCTACGAGACGCCCAAAGGCCCGGCCGTCTTCCGGCTGACCGACCACATCAAGCGCCTCGACGCCTCCGCCAAGCTCCTCTACATGGAGCTCCCGTACTCGGTCGAGGAGATCCGCGACGCGTGCCTCCAGGTGATCGGCGTCAACGGCCTGCCCGAGTGCTACCTCCGGCCGTTCGCCTTCTACGGCTACGGCGAGCTCGGCGTCTCGACCGCGGGCAACCCGGTGGAGGTCGTGATCATGAGCTGGCCGTGGGGCGCCTACCTCGGCGACGACGGGATGAAAAACGGCATTCGCTGCAAGGTCTCCAGCTGGAAGCGCGTTGGCGCGAACACGATTCCGCACGCCGCGAAGGCGACCGGCATCTACCTGAACTCGATGCTCGCGGTGATCGAGGCCAACCGGGCCGGATACGACGAAGCGATCCTGCTCACCGACGACGGCTACATCGCGGACGGCTCGGGCGAGAACGTCTTCGTGGTCAAGGACGGGAAGATCACGACGCCGCCGCTCTCGACGTCGATCCTGCCGGGCATCACCCGCAATTCGATCATCCAGATCGCGCAGGACCTCGGGTACACGGTCGAGGAGGCAAACCTGATCCGCACCGACCTCTACCTCGCGGACGAGATCTTCATGACCGGGACCGCGGCGGAGGTGACGCCGATCCGGTCGGTCGACGACCAGGAAGTCGGGCCGCCCGGTGAGGTGACGCTGAAGCTCCAGCAGGCCTATCTCGACACGGTGCGCGGCGGAAGCGAGCGCTGGTCGCACTGGCTCGAGTACGCGGCCATCCCGTCGCAGTCGCCGGCTCCGACGCCGGCCGCGTGACGCAGGCGACCCGCCGGGTGCCGCTCGCGCGGCCCTGGATCGACGAGCGGGAGGAGGAGCTCGTCCTCGAGGTCCTGCGCTCGGGGCGGCTCTCGCTCGGGCCGACGATCGACCGTTTCGAGGAGCTGATCGCCGAGCGCGTGGGCGCACCGTACGCGGCCGCCGTGTCGAGCGGGACAGCGGGGCTGCACATGCTGGTTCGCGCGGCGGGGATCGGCGAGGGCGACGAGGTCATCACCTCGACGCTCTCCTTCGCTGCGTCTGCGAACTGCTTCCTCTTCGAGGGCGCAACGCCGGTCTTCGTCGATGTCGACCCGCGCACCTGGAACCTCGATCCGGCGGCCGTCGAGGCTGCGATCACCGAGCGGACGAGCGGAATCGTCGCCGTCGACATGTTCGGCCTCCCGTGCGACCTCGACGCCTTGATGGAGATCGCTGACAGGCATGGGGTCGCCCTGATCGAGGATTCTGCGGAGGCGCTCGGCGCCGAGTACAAGGGGAAGCCGATCGGCTCACACGGCCCGCCGGCCGTCTTCGGCTTCTACCCGAACAAGCAGCTTGCGACGGGTGAGGGCGGCGTCGTCGTCACGCACGACGAGGAGACGTGGAAGGTGCTCCGCTCGCTCCGGAACCAGGGCCGCTCCTACGAGGGCGGCGGATGGTTCAACCACGTCAGGCTCGGGTTCAACTACCGCTGGACGGACGTGCAGGCCGCGATCGGCATCGCCCAGCTCGAGAAGCTCGACCGGGCGCTGGAGCTTCGCTCGGATGTGGCCGCGCGGTACGCGGAGCTGCTCGACGACGTCGACGGCGTCGCGCTGGCGCCCGAAGACGATGCCGACCGGCGGCGGTCCTGGTTCGTCTACGTCGTCACGCTTGCGCCGGAGCTCGACCGCGCGCGTGTGATGGCGGATCTCCGGGAGGGCGGCGTGGACGTCGCCGAGTACGTGCCGTGCATTCACCTCCAGACCTACATGCGGGAGCAGTTCGGTTTCGGCGAGGGCCTCTGCCCGGTGGCGGAGGACATCGCCAGCCGGACGCTGGCGCTGCCGTTCTTCCCGCAGATCGAGGCGGACGATCAGGAGTACGTGGCGGAAGCCCTGAGGGAGGCGGTGGCGCGCTGATGGCCGACAACCGCATGGTCTTCCTCGGCTTTGGGAAGTACGCGCGCGCGGACAAGATCTACGCGCTCGAGCCCCTGACAGGCGACGAGCGTGGGGGAGGGCGGAGAACCCGCGTGTGGATCGAGGGTGTGCCCGACCCGATCATCGCCGGCCGCACCGAGCGAACGATCCTCCACGAGATGGGGCAGGAGGCCGCGGTGAACACGCAGATCATCGACAGCGCCCTCGACCTCGCCGAGCGAATCGCCAGCGGCGCGGAGAGCGGCCGCGTCGACCTCGCCGATCTTGGCCGGCGCGCGCGCCGCCTGCTGGAAGCGACCGCCAAGCCAGAGGACGACGAGAAGCTCTTTAACGAGCTCATCCCAGAATGAGAGCGAGTCACATCCCGGGACGAGCTCGTAGCGGGTGACCGAAGGCCGAGAGCCGCCGCCCGAGCGCGGCCTGTTCGCCCGCATCGCCGTCGACATCCGGCCGCTCCAGGAGTCGCGCGACTTCCGCCGGCTCTGGTTCGGGACCGGGATCTCGGCCGTCGGCAGCCAGATCACGACGGTCGCCATCCCGTACCAGCTCTACGAGCAGACCGGGTCCACGCTGCTCGTGGGCATGCTCGGCGTCGCAGCGCTCGTGCCGCTGCTGATCGTCCCGATCTACGGCGGAGCCGTGGCCGACGCGGTCGACCGGCGCCGGATGCTCCTCCTCTCAGACGTCGCGCTGCTCGCGGTCACCGGCGGGCTCCTGGTCAACGCACTGCTCCCGAACCCCAGCTCCTGGTTCCTCTTCGTCGCCGAGGCCCTCGGGACCGCGGCATACGGTTTCCAGCGCCCGGCCAGGAACGCGTTGACGCCGCGACTCGTCCGGGACGACCAGCTGCTGGCGGCGATCGCCGTCGAGGATGTGATCTTCACGCTCTCCCGCGTCGCCGGTCCCATCATGGCCGGCGGGCTGATCACGATTGTCGGGTTGGGAGGGGCGTACGCAATCGACATCGCCACGTTTGTCGCCTCGCTCGTCGCGATCTGGCTCCTTCCGTCGGTGCCGCCGGCGGAGGACGCCGATCGGGTGAGCCTCAAATCGATCCTCGACGGGTTTCGCTACGTCGGCCGGAGAAAGGTGTTGCTGGGGATATTCGTGGTCGACACGAACGCCATGATCTTCGGGATGCCGCGGGCGCTCTTCCCCGCGCTTGCAGAGAAGCTCGGCGGCGGCGCCGGGACGCTCGGCCTGCTCTACGCCGGGACGTCCTTCGGTGCCTTTGCCGTATCGGTGACCTCCGGATGGATGATGACGTTGCGCCGGCAGGGGCTCTGGGTCTGCATCGCTGCGGCGGCGTGGGGTGTGGCGATCGTGTTCGTCGGGTTCGCGGAAACAGTGTGGTTCGCATTCGCGTTCCTCGCCGTCGCCGGCGCCGCGGACTTCGTCAGCGCCCTGCTCCGCTCGAACATCCTGCTGACCGTCACTCCGGATTCGATGCGTGGCCGGCTGTCCGGCATCGAGCTCGCCCAGGTGGCGGGGGCTCCGGAGATCGGCAACGTGGAGGCCGGCATCGTCGCGTCCTTGACGAGCGTCCGTGCGTCGATCGTCTCGGGCGGGATCCTCACCGTGGTCGGCACTGCAGTCGTCGCTGCGCTGATCCCGGCGCTCGTCCGCTACGACGCGAGGCGGCCACAGGCGGAATGAGCATCGGCAAGGACTTCTTCGCGCGCTCCGTGCATGAGGTCACGCCCGACCTGATCGGCATCACGCTGCTCGTCGACGGCGTCGGCGGCCCGATCGTCGAGGCCGAGGCATACGACCACGAGGATCCGGCTGCTCACGGCTACGGTGGTCGGACGGACCGGAACGCCTCCATGTTCGGCCCGCCAGGCCACGCCTACGTGTACCGCTCGTACGGCGTTCACTGGTGCCTGAACGTCGTCTGTGAGGACGAGGGCGTCGCCAGCGCCGTCCTGATCCGTGCCCTGGAACCGGCGAGCGGCATCGAGACGATGAGAGAGCGCCGCGGCCTCGACAAGCAACGTCTTCTCTGCGCGGGGCCCGGCCGGCTCTGCCAGGCGCTCGGCATCACCCGGGAGCATGACGGCCTTCCGCTAGACGCCCCGCCGTTCGCGCTCCTCCCGCACGACGGGGAGCCGGAGATCGCCGTCGGCCCCAGGATCGGGATCACGAAGGCCGCAGACCAGCCGTGGCGCTACGCGCTGGCCGGCTCGCCGTATCTCAGCCGGCCGATGCGATCAGGCGGATCGGCATCCCCGGGGCGGCGGCGACGCGGCCGCCCTTCGGCACCTGCCTGACCACCCTGCCGACCTGTGAGCCGCCCACCACAGCGGGCTGGAGCTTCAGCCTCTCCAGCCGTTGGACGGCCCTGGACACCGGCATCCCGACCACGCTCGGGACGACGCCGAACCGCGGCTTGGCGAGGATCAGCGTCACCTGGTCGTAGGCGGAGAGCGTCCCTCGCGGGGGGATTTGGCCAAGGACGACGTCGAGCCGCTCGCCCGGCTTCGCCGGCCGGTAAATGAGGTCGTACTGCAGCGGCTGGGAGGCGAGCTGCGCCTTGGCCTCCGCGACGGTCGAACCGACCACGCGCGGCACCTCGACCTCGTTCGGTCTGCAGGGCGCCTCTCGTTTGGGGCTCTGTCCGGAGAAGAACCAGACGCTCTTCGGCCCGCGGCAGAGACCGTTGTTTACGAAGAGCTTGCCCGAGCGCTGGACGACGTTCACCGGAACCGAGTAGGGGAGGTTCGGGGGGTCGAAGTAGGCCGGCTCCTCCTCGAGGTGATCCAGCGCCGAGTCCATGAACGACTTCCAGATCAGGGCGGGGAACGTCCCGCCGGCGACCGACTCGCCCTCGTACTCGGTGAGCATGGGCGTGAGGTTGTTCGGGTGCCCGACCCAGACGGCGACTGCGAGCTGCGGCGTGTAGCCGACGAACCACGCGTCGCCGTAGTTCTCCGTCGTGCCGGTCTTGCCGGCGGCCGGGCGCCCGTCGCGGAGCGCGGCGTTCGTGCCCGTGCCCTGGCGGACGACCTTCTGGAGGATGTCGTTCATCAGGTCGGCCTTCTCAGCGTCGAGGACAGGTCGCTGCACCGGTGCGTTCGCGCGCCGCTTCTCGCCGACGCGGTGGATCCACTGGATCGCCCGCGGTCGGTTACCGAAGATCGAGCCGTCGACGCGGCGGCCGCGGTTCGCGAAGGTCGAGAAAGCTCGGGCCATCTCCAGCGGGTTGACGGCCTCGGCCCCGAGCCCGATCGCGAAGTAGTCGTTCAACCGGCTGGTGACGCCGAGCTCGTGGGCCGCCCGCCGGACGTTCTTCGGTCCGACGAGCGCGGTCAGCTGCGCGTAGACCGCGTTGTCCGAGTGGATGGTCGCCGTCTCGAGGTCGGTCGAGCCG